>NZ_BOOR01000138.1 GCF_016863335.1 Planotetraspora thailandica | reverse complement strand
CCGGCCTTGTCCTTTTGCAGCCGCCAGACCAGGGGGAAGGCGGGGTCGGTGATCCAGTCTTGGAGGTATTGGGCGCGCACGTGCCGGATGGTGCCCAGCCGGCCTTGTTCCACGAGTTGGCGGGCCAGGGCGACGGCGGGGACGCGCCGGTAGTTGAACGCGACCATCGATCGCACCCCGCGTGCCGATGCCTCGGCCGCCGCGGCGGCCATCGCTTCGGCTTCCGCGACGGTGTTGGCCAGGGGCTTTTCCACGATGACGTGTTTGCCGGCGGCCAGGGCGGCGACGGCGATCTCGGCGTGGGAGTCGCCGGGGGTGCAGATGTCAACAATGTCGACGTCGTCGCGGTGGATGAGGTTCTTCCAGTCGGTTTCCACCGCGGCCCAGCCGAGTTGGGCTGCTGCGGTGGTGGCCGCCTGCTGCGACCTGCCCGCCAGCACCGTCATGGACGGGGCCAGGGGCAGGTCGAAGAAAGCGCCGACACTTCGCCAGGCCTGGGAGTGCACACGCCCCATGAACGCGTA
>NZ_BOOR01000137.1 GCF_016863335.1 Planotetraspora thailandica | reverse complement strand
AAACCGTGGAGACGTTTCTATGCGGCGATGGCCTCGTGAGCCCTCGCCCTGGCGGCCGCTCGGGCGGCCATGATCCGTTACTCGAACTCGATCGGGGATAGCCCGTCGGCGGCGCTATGGCGCCGGCGCGCGTTGTAGAAGTCGGCGATCCAGTTGGCGATCTTCACCTGTGCCTGGTCGCGGGTGGCGAAGTGGTGCCGGCGCACGAACTCGACTTTGAGGGTGGAGTTGAACGACTCGGCCGCGGCGTTGTCCAGCGCGCAGCCGACCCGGCCCATGGATTGCACGACGCCCCAGTGCCGGCAGGCGGCCTGGAAGCGGGCGGCGGTGTATTGCCCGGGTTCAAGGGGTCGTTGCAACACTGCTTGTCAGTGAGCGTAGATGTTCGTTGAGGGCCTCGGCGGGAGTCTTCCATCCCAGGGTCTTGCGGGGGCGGTTGTTGAGCGCGGCGGCGACCGCATCGAGCTCGTTTCGGCTGTGCCGGCTGAGGTCGGTTCCTTTGGGGAAGTACTGGCGGAGCAGG
>NZ_BOOR01000136.1 GCF_016863335.1 Planotetraspora thailandica | reverse complement strand
GGGTTCAGCAAGGAACTCGTCAGAGCCCTGTTCCACGGTCTGCGCGTGGGTCTGTACGTGGTCAGCCATACGGGGAAGATCCTCCTGGTCAATCCGTATGCCGAGAGGCTGCTCGATCGTCCCGCACGGCAGTTGATCGGGGCCGACCCCCACGACCTGCTGCACCGCAACGCCGACGGAAGCCCGATGCCCCGGGAGGAGTGCCGGATTCTGGCCGCGTTCTCCGAGGGGGTGGACGTCCGCAGCGAGGAGGCGTGGTTCACTCGCGGATCCGGAGGCATGGTCCCGGTGGGCGTGATGGCGGCCCCGCTCCCGTTGGGCGGGGAGGAGATGGGCAATGTGGTCCTGTTCTACGACCTGAGCCGGCACAAGGCCGTGGAACACAAGCAGGCGGCCGCCCTGGCGGCACTGGAGAAGCTGACCGACCGGCTGTCGCTGATGGCCGAGACCAGCACCGTGCTGGCCTCCACCCTGAAGGTGGATGAGGCGCTGCGGCGGCTGTCTCGTCTGGTGGTGCCCCGGCTGGCCGACTGGGC
>NZ_BOOR01000135.1 GCF_016863335.1 Planotetraspora thailandica | reverse complement strand
CCACTAGCCGAGGGTTTTGGCGTTCACCGGACAGCAGAGCGGCCCTGGCGTGATCATGTGCGTTGCTGAAGCACCCATGATCACTAACCAAGGCCGTGAGGATGAGTCTGCTGGACGATCCTGCCCGAGTCGAGTCGTTGACGGTGTTGTCCCGGTTCCGGACCGACTTGTATGACTGCCTGACCGCACGAGCGGACGCGCTGTTCGAACTCACCGACGCGTTGCTGTGCGCCGACGGGGCGGTCAGATCGCTGGTCGATCTGACGCTGACACCCGAGCATCGGCGCGGCCATGGCGCCCCCTACGACGCCTTGAACTGCGGAGACGTCGAGGAAGACCGGCTGCGTGGCATGCTGGCCGGCCTACCGCTGCCCAAAACCGTGATCAAGCTAAGCGAGAAAAACCCCCGGACGCCGCTCTCGCGCATGGCAGGGACCGCCACCCTCGCCCGGATTCAGGACGAAGGTGAGTCAGAAGGGCGGGGTGTCGTGGGCTGGGTCTGGGCGAGGTGGTGGGTGGGGTTCGGGTTGTGCTGCTTGTGGTGGTTCGAGCCATGGGGGCAGGTCGTCGCCGGGGAGC
>NZ_BOOR01000134.1 GCF_016863335.1 Planotetraspora thailandica | reverse complement strand
CTGTTCTGAGTGAGCGCCGTTGCAGCAGCACGGCGGCCACGATGATCAGGCCCTTGGCGATGAGTTGGTCACTGGTGTCCAGCCCGTTCAGGATGAACAGATTCGTGATCACCGTGAAGATCAGCAGACCCAGGATCGACCCGACGATCGTGCCCCGCCCGCCCGTCAGCAACGTCCCACCGATGATCACAGCCGCGATCGCATCGAGCTCATACAAATCCCCATGCGTCGACGACCCCGTCGTCGTCCGCGCCATGATGATGATCGCCGCAACACCACAGCAAAACCCCGACAACGCGTACAACCACATCGTGTGCCGCCGCACATCGATACCCGCCAGCCGCGCCGCCTCCGGATTACCCCCCACCGCATACGTCCGCCGCCCGAACGTGGTCCGGTTCAACACCACCCAACCGACCACCACCACCAGCGCCAGCACGTACACCAGCAACGGCAACCCCAACACCCGCGTCGTCGACAGATCCACGATCGCCGCGTTATCCGGCTGCACCAACTGCGTCTTCTTGTCCGACATCCGCTGCGCCAGACCCCGCGCCGCCACCAGCATCGCCAGCGTCGCGATGAACGGAACCATCCGCCCATAA
>NZ_BOOR01000133.1 GCF_016863335.1 Planotetraspora thailandica | reverse complement strand
TGCCCCCGGCGTCTTTGTTGCGGGCGGCGTCCAGGCGGGCGAACCGCTGGAATACCAGCTCGCGCTTGTCCGGCTCGATGCCCGGCCCGTCGTCGATCACCTCCAGTACCGCGACGCCGTACGGGAAACCCGGGTCGTGGGGCTCGGCGTGCTGCACGGTGACCGTGATCGTGCTTTCGGCGTGCCGGTCGGCGTTGTCGATGAGGTTGGTGAGCAGGCGGCCCAGGCGCTGCCGGTCGCCCAGCACGACCACATCCGGTTCGAGACGGCAACGGAGCCTCTTGGTTGTGTGGTGGTGCATCCGGCACTCCTTGCTCGCCAGTTCGGCCAGGTTGACCGGGTCGTTCTTGGCGGGCGTGCCGGCGTCCATTTTGGCGATGGTCAGCAGGTCGGACACGATCGCCTCAAGCCGGTCCAAGCTTGAGAGAACGGCGCGCCCCGTCCTGTTCATGGTGTCCTCTGGGGACGCCAACATCGCATCCTCGACCTCCGCGCGCATCGCGGCGATGGGAGTGCGCAGGTCGTGCGAGGCGTCCGCGGCGAATTGGCGCTGCCGCTCCATCGCTCCTTGCAGGCGGGTCAGCGTGTGGTTGACGCTTTTGGCCAGATAGTGGATCTCGCACTTGCCAG
>NZ_BOOR01000132.1 GCF_016863335.1 Planotetraspora thailandica | reverse complement strand
ATGAAGTGGGTGCGCGACAACGGCGGGCACCCCACCGAGGAGGTCGGCCCTCTGGTCGACGGCATCTCCGCCTCCGGCGGCACCCCGCTCGTGGTGGGCGAGGTCTCCGGCGGACGGGCCCGCGTGCTCGGCGTCATCCACCTCAAAGACGTCGTCAAGCAGGGCATGCGCGAACGCTTCGACGAGATGCGCCGCATGGGCATCCGCACCGTCATGATCACCGGTGACAACCCGCTGACCGCCAAGGCGATCGCGGACGAGGCCGGCGTGGACGACTTCCTGGCGGAGGCGACTCCCGAGGACAAGCTCGCCCTGATCAAGAAGGAGCAGGAGGGCGGCCGGCTCGTCGCCATGACCGGTGACGGCACCAACGACGCGCCCGCACTCGCCCAGGCCGACGTCGGCGTGGCCATGAACACCGGCACCTCGGCCGCCAAAGAGGCCGGCAACATGGTCGACCTCGACTCCAACCCGACCAAGCTCATCGAGATCGTCGAGATCGGCAAACAGCTGCTGATCACCCGGGGCGCTCTGACCACGTTCTCCATCGCCAACGACATCGCGAAATACTTCGCGATCATCCCGGCGATGTTCGCCGCGGTCTACCCCGGCCTGGACACGCTCAACATCATGCGGCTGCACTCGCCGCAGTC
>NZ_BOOR01000131.1 GCF_016863335.1 Planotetraspora thailandica | reverse complement strand
CTCATGAGCGAGCAGCCCGTCATCGTCCTGGTCCACGGCGCCTTCGCCGAATCGGCCAGCTGGAACCGCGTCATCCAACGCCTGCACAGCAACCGACTCTCCGCCGTCGCCGTGGCCAACCCGCTGCGCAGCGTCGAAGGCGACGCCACCTACCTGCGCGACGTGATCGCCGGCATCGGCCGCCCGGTCGTCCTGGTCGGCCACTCCTACGGCGGCATGGTGATCAGCCAGGCGGCCGCCGACAACCCAGCCGTACGCGCCCTCGTCTACGTCGCCGCCTTCGCCCCCGAACCCGACGAAAGCGCACTGCTGCTGTCCGGCAAATTCGAGGGCAGCACCCTCGCCGCGGCCCTGACCGCCTACCCCGTCGCCTCCGGCGGCAACGAGTTCCGCATCGCCGAGGACAAGTTCCACCACCAGTTCTGCGCCGACCTCGACGCGGGCGAAGCCGCCCTGATGGCGGCGACCCAGCGGCCCGTGACCGAACGAGCGCTGACCGACGCACTCACCGTCAGCGAGCCCGGCTGGCGCACCACACCGTCCTGGTTCGTCCACGGCGAGCGCGACCTCAACATCCCGGCCGCCGCACTGCGGTTCATGGCCGAACGAGCCGGCTCACGCGGAACCCACGAGATCGCGGGCGCCTCACATGCCATCGCGGCATCCCAGCCCGGCGCCGT
>NZ_BOOR01000130.1 GCF_016863335.1 Planotetraspora thailandica | reverse complement strand
CCTGGCCCGGTACGAGACCTCCCCGGTGTACGACTCGGCCGATCTATCCCTTATCGACGACATCGCCAGCCGGGCCGGGCTCGCCGTGGACAACGCGGACATGTTCAAGGAGCAACGTCGGTTCGCCTCCTCCACCTCGCACGAGCTCAGAACGCCGCTTGCCGGTCTGCGCGCCCGGCTCGAGGAGGCGGTGCTCTACCCCGACGACGTCGACCCGCACGAGACCATCAGGGAGGCGCTGGTGGTCACCGATCGGCTGGAGACGATCGTCGATGACCTGTTGGTGTTGGCTCGACTCCGTGCCGGAGAGCCGGCCGCGTACGAGCCGATCGACGTCGGCGCGCTGGTGGCGAAGGAGGTGGCGGCCATGGCGGGTGGCGTGCCGGTCCACGTCGACGCGGGCCGGGATGTGAACGTTCTGGGCAACCGGATCCAGCTGATCCGGGTCATCGACAACCTGCTGGTCAACGCCCGGCGGCACGCGGACACAAGGGTCGAGGTCACGATGGGACGAGTGGAGAGCTCGGCCGTCATCACCGTGTGCGACGACGGTGCTGGAATCGCGCCGCAGGACCGAGAGCGCGTCTTCGAGCGCTTCGTCCGACTGGACGAGGGCCGGCGCAGGGAGCCGGGAGGCAGCGGGCTCGGCCTGGCCATCTCGCGCGACATCGCCCACGCCCACAACGGGACCCTCACGATCGAAGACTC
>NZ_BOOR01000129.1 GCF_016863335.1 Planotetraspora thailandica | reverse complement strand
GCTTCGCCGAGTCGACCAGCAGCCGGGGGTTGTCGCGGCGCACGGCCGTGGCCCCGAGGAGGATGGCGTCGACGTCGGCGCGCACCGCGTCGACCCGGTCGAAGTCCTCGCCGCTGGACAACAGGAGCCGCTCGGGACCGGCGTCGTCGAGGTAGCCGTCGACGCTCACCGCGGCGGACAGCAGCACGTACGGCCGCGTGGTGGCCATCGGGACTCCCCAGCTAGCTCGCGAGTTCGGTCAGGGCGATGGTGTGGCCCGTACGGTCGACCTTGGCGCGCAGGTAACGCATGTTGTGGTCGGTGGCGAAGACGCCCGTGCGCACCCGGCGGCGCACCGTCACGCCGAGGGCGGACAGCTGACGCTCCTTGTCGGGATTGTTGGACAGCAGGTCGACGCTGCCGATCCCGAGCGCGCCGAGCATCTGAGCGGCGACGGTGTAGTCCCGCCCGTCCTCCGGCAGCCCGAGCGCGGCGTTGGCGGCGTAGGTGTCCAGGCCGTCATCCTGCAGGGCGTAGGCGTCCAGCTTGTTGTACAGGCCGATCCCCCGGCCCTCCTGACGCAGGTAGAGCAGCACCCCTTCCGCCACGGAGAGCCGCTCGACGGCCTCGCGCAGCTGCGGGCCGCAGTCGCAGCGGGCCGAGCCGAAAACGTCACCGGTGAGGCATTCGGAATGCAGGCGCACCAGCGGCGACGCGCCCGCGTCCGGCTCACCGAAGACG
>NZ_BOOR01000128.1 GCF_016863335.1 Planotetraspora thailandica | reverse complement strand
AGCTTCTTGTTGATCTTGTACCGGCCGACCTTGGCGAGGTCGTAACGCTTCGGGTTGAAGTACAGGTTCTCCAGCAGCGCCTGCGCGGACTCCTTGGTCGGAGGCTCACCCGGACGCAGCTTGCGGTAGATGTCGAGCAGCGCGTCGTCCTGGCCGGAGGTGTGGTCCTTCTCCAGGGTCGCGCGCATCGACTCGTACTGCCCGAAGCGCTCGAGAATCTGGTCGGTCGTCCAGCCGAGCGCCTTGAGCAGCACGGTCACCGGCTGCTTGCGCTTACGGTCGATGCGGACGCCGACGCTGTCTCGCTTGTCGATCTCGAACTCGAGCCAGGCGCCACGAGACGGGATCACCTTCGCGCCGAACAGGTCCTTGTCGGAGGTCTTGTCGACCGAACGGTCGAAGTAGACACCCGGGGACCGCACGAGCTGGGACACCACGACACGCTCGGTGCCGTTGATGATGAAGGTGCCCTTCGAGGTCATGAGCGGGAAGTCGCCCATGAACACCGTCTGGCTCTTGATTTCACCGGTGGTGTTATTGATGAACTCCGCCGTCACGAACATCGGGGCGGAGAAGGTCATGTCCTTGTCTTTGCACTCATCGACTGAGTACTTGGGCGGCTCGAACCTGTGGTCCCGGAACGACAGGGACATGGTCCCGGAGAAGTCCTCGATCGGACTGATCTCCTCGAAGATCTCTTCGAGACCTGACTGGGCCGGAACGTCCTTGCGCCCGGCCTGG
>NZ_BOOR01000127.1 GCF_016863335.1 Planotetraspora thailandica | reverse complement strand
GCCGCCGCGAGCCGGCCCGCGCGCACCAGCGCCATCGCGGTCCTGCGCGGATCGGCGAGAGGGCCGGCCGCCCACAGGTGGTGAGCGATGCGCTCGGCGACAAAGTCGCAGGAGGAGTCGGTGCGCTCGAGTGCGTCGGCGACGCGCAGGTGAAGCCGGCTCGCCCGTCCCGGGGGCGTGGTCTCGGTGACCGACTCGCGAACCAGATCGTGCGAGAAGCGCATCGAGAACGGATCCCCGGGTGTGGGTTCGAGCAGGCCGAGCGCCTCCACAGGCTCCAGGCGATCAAGGCAGGTCTGTACGTCGCGGTCGGCGACATCGGCGAGCAGGCTGAGGTCCACGTCTCGTCCGATCAGCGCGGCGATCTGGAGCAGGTCCCTGGCGCAGTCGTCGAGTCCGGTCATCCGGTCACGGACGACGTCTCGCACGGTGGAGGGCACTCCCGCGCGCGCCACGGCGTCCTCGGTGAGCACGCCGCTGTCGGCGAGTAGCCGGGCCAGCTCCCGGACGAAGAACGCGTTGCCGGCGGTACGCGTGTAGATGCTGTGTACGGTGCCGGGGCTTGGATCCTGACCGGTCTCACGGCGGACGAGCTCGGCCACCTCGGACAGTCTGAGAGGACCGATCCGGATGCGGTAGTGACCGGCCACGCGGCTCGCCGCGGCGAGCGTCCGCGCCAGCGCCGAGCCGGGTACGGGCGCGCGGTTGCGGAGCCCTCCGATGATCACGGTGCCACCCGGCAGCCGGGCCGCCAGGT
>NZ_BOOR01000126.1 GCF_016863335.1 Planotetraspora thailandica | reverse complement strand
GTGCCCCACGCGCTGTCGGGGTTGAGCTTCAGCACGACCCGGTTGATGTCGGCGTTCGCGCCGAGTTGCACGGCCAGCGTGCTCGGGTAGGAGCCGCTCGCGCCCTCCCAGTAGGTCGCCACGTTGTCGTCGACGGCGTTGGGCGGCACGAACGTGAAGACCGAACCCGACGCGGTGACCGCCTTGCCGACGGCGAGGTTGGAGCCGCCGCCACCGCCGCTGCCGTTGCGTGTGACGGTGTTGCTGTTGGCCGACTGCTTGCCGGAGGCGTCCTTGGCCCTGACGTAGTAGGACACGGTGGCCGTGGCCGGCTGGGTGTCGGTGTAGGTCAGGACGTTGCCCGCCACGCTGGCACGCAACGCGCCGTTGGCGTAGACGTCGTAGCCGGTCACGCCGACGTCGTCGGTGGAGGCGCCCCAGGTCAGCTTGATCTGACCGGAGCCGGGCTCGGTGAAGGACAGGTTGCCCGGCGCGGAGGGGGCCTGGGTGTCACCCGTGACCGGCCCGTACACCTCGAACTCGGAGATCTGGCCGGCGGGCCATCCGGTGTTGCCGGTGATGTTCAGCCGGACGTACCGGGTGGTGGTCGCGGTGAAGTTGATCGTCACCGTGTTGCCGGTCGCCGGGTTGAAGGTGTAGCCGGCGGAGGCGACGGTCGTGGTGGTGGGGGGATTGGAGGTGCCGGTCAGGACCGACAGGGTCTCGGTCCTGGTCTGCCAGGCCGAGGGGGCGGGGACCTTCAGAACGATCTGGTTCACGCTGACGGCGGACCCGAGGTCCACCTGAATCCACTGCGGGAAGGCGTTGTTGGCGCTCTCCCAGTAGGTGTTCTGGTTACCGTCGTTGGCGTTACCGGCCCCGTAGACGTCGGCGAAGCT
>NZ_BOOR01000125.1 GCF_016863335.1 Planotetraspora thailandica | reverse complement strand
GGACGCGGACGGAATGACGGTACAGGCTTGACGGGCGGGCTGGGCGGAGGAATGCTAACCCAACCGGATCGGATTGGATCTGATCCGCCTCACCCGCCCCAGATGCAAGGAGAAGTAGGTGCCCAGAGCGCTGCTTCTGACCGGCGACGCCGCCGAGGAGCTCGACACCATGTATCCCTACTATCGCGTGCAGGAGGGGGGCTGGGACGTTGACGTCTCGTCACGGACGATGCGTGACGTTCAGCTGGTCATCCACGAGTTCGACCCCAACTCCGACGCCTACGTGGAGAAGAACGGCCGAAAGCTGCCGGTCGACGTGCCCTGGGCCGAGGTCGACGTCGAGCGCTATGACGCCCTCATCATCCCTGGGGGACGTGCCCCCGAGTGGATCCGGGTCGACGCCGACGTCAGGCGCATCACCGAGCACTTCTTCGCACGCGACCTCCCGATCGCGCTGGTGTGCCACGGCGCGCAGGTGCCGGCTGTGTACGGGCTGCTGAAGGGTCGAAAGACGGCGTGCTTCCCCCCCATCACCGGTGACATGGAAAACGCGGGCGCGACGGTCATCGACGCTCCCGACGTCGTGGACGGCAACCTCGTCTCCTGCCGCGGGTGGCCCGACATGCCGCAATTCGGCAAGGCGATGATGGAGCTCTTTTCGAAGTCCATCAACTCCGCATCGGCATGAGCACACCTGGCCTGTCCCGGTGACGGCACTTCAGACCGTCACAGTCGACGGCTCCCCCGTCCACATCCTGGAGAGCGGCACCGGGCCCGCGGTGCTGATGCTGCACGGCTCCGGACCCGGTACGACCGGATCCGGCGCCTGGGCAACGACGGCACAGGCGCTGGGCACGTCCTGGCACCTGGTGGCTCCTGACCAGGCGGGGTTCGGCCGTACACCAAT
>NZ_BOOR01000124.1 GCF_016863335.1 Planotetraspora thailandica | reverse complement strand
CCTGTCTGATAAATGATCTCTGCTGGTGCGGTTAGATGATCGTTCGTGGTGAGACGTGGTGAGCTGACCGATAAGGCCTGGCAGCGGATCGAGCCGCTGTTACCCGCCACGGACGCGCGGGGTCGTCCGTGGCGTGACCACCGCCAGGTCATCGATGGGATCTTGTGGCGGTTGCGGACCGGGTCGCCGTGGCGCGACATTCCCGAGCGGTACGGGCCCTGGCAGACCTGTTACGAGCGGTTCAAACGCTGGGACGAGGACGGCACCTGGGCGCGACTACTGGAACAGATGCAGGTCAAGGACGATTCGGTCGGCAACGTCGAGTGGACCGTCAGCATCGACTCCACCATCGCCCGGGCCCATCAGCATGCCGCCGGTGCCCGTAAAAAGGGGATGGCGGCGGGACGATCGATACGAAGGACTCGCAAATCCGGCAGGCCCTTGGAAGGTCCCGCGGAGGACTCACCACCAAGCTCCACCTGATCACCGAGGCCCGCGGACTCCCGATGGCCCTGCATGTGACCGGTGGGAACGTGGTCGACTGCACCGCCTTCGAAGCGGTCATGGCGACCTTGCGGATCGGCCGCCCCACGGGTGGCCGGCCCCGCACCCGTCCGGATGTTCTGCTCGGGGACAAGGGCTACTCCTCGCGTCAGATCCGCACCTACCTGCGTCGACGCGGCATCAAAGCGGTCATCCCCGAACGCCGGGACCAGCTTGCCAACCGTGTGCGTAAGGGCAACCAGGGAGGCCGCCCTTACGCTTTCGACGCCGAGGCCTACAAGCAGCGCAACCTGGTCGAACGCTGCTTCGGCAAGCTCAAGCAATGGCGCGCCATCGCCACCCGCTTCGACAAACTCGCCAGCCGCTATCTCGCCGGCGCCACCATCGCCAGCCTCATGCTCTGGCTCCGCCACGCCGAATTGTCAGACAGGCCCTAGG
>NZ_BOOR01000123.1 GCF_016863335.1 Planotetraspora thailandica | reverse complement strand
TTCTTGGGGGTTGTTCGACCAGATCTGTTTCCAGATCTCTCGGGGGAACTGGGCGAACGCGAGCAGGTCCTCGCGGGCTTGGTCGAGGTGGTCGGCGGCGGCCGGGTACTTCGCCTGGAGGGCGTCGATGACCCAGGCGTGCTGGGCGCGCACCTGTTCGGTGGTGGGTTGATCGAAGATGGTCCGCACCAGCGTGGCCACCCATGGCTGTGCCGACTTCGGGACAGCCGTGAGCAAATTCCGCAGGTAGTGCGTTCGACACCGCTGCCACGACGCCCCAGGCAACGTGGCGCCGACAGCTTCCACCAGCCCGGCATGGGCATCGGAGATGACCAACTGGACGCCGGACAGGCCACGGGCGACCAGGCCACGCAGGAACGCCAGCCACCCGGCGCCGTCCTCCCGAGAGCTGATGTCCAGGCCGAGGATCTCCCGCTGGCCGTTGGCGTTGACCGCGGTCGCGATCAGGGCATGGACGTTGACGATGCGCCCGCCCTCGCGCACCTTCTGGGTCAAGGCGTCCAGCCACACGAACGCGTACGGCCCTCCATCCAAGGCTCGGGTGCGGAACGCCTCCACCTGCGCATCCAGGGTTTTGGCCATAGCTGAGACCTGGCTTTTGGAGATGCCGGTGATGCCGAGCTGCTCGACCAGCTTGTCCACCCGCCGCGTTGAGACACCGAGCAGGTAGCTGGTGGCCACGACGCTGACCAGGGCTTGTTCGGCCCGCCGCCGGCGTTCCAGCAGCCACTCTGGGAAGTAGGAACCCTGCCGCAGCTTCGGAATCGCGAGCTCCACCGTCCCTGCCCGGGTGTCCCACTCCCGCGTTCGGTAGCCGTTGCGGGAGTTGGTCCGCTCGCTGCTGCGCTTCCCGTAGTCGGCCCCGCAGACGCTGTCTGCTTCGGCCGACATCAACGCCTCGGCCATGGTCTTCACCATGGATCGCAACAGATCCGGATCCTGCGCCCCGATTCGCTCCGCCAGCCAGCCGGCAGGGTCCACACTGTCGTTCACGGCCATCGCTTTCTTCTCCTTCGCTCTTGATTCGCAATCACGAAGGATCACGCGATGGCCGTCCTCATTTCACGACGCCACGCCTCTACCAGCGGAAACTCTTACACCACTCCCGTGGACGCAACCC
>NZ_BOOR01000122.1 GCF_016863335.1 Planotetraspora thailandica | reverse complement strand
TGATTCGGACGTCGAGGTCGGCGATGAGCAGGATGACGTGGGTTCGGGCGTGGGTTCGTCCGATGCCGATGTGGTGGAGTCGGCCGTCGAGTCGCAGGGTGACGACTCCGGAGGTGTCGATGCGGTCGTGGCGGATTCTGGTGTGGGTGTCGGGGTCGCGGCTGGTGGCCGGGAGCGCTTTGGGCAGGGCGTGGTAGGCGGCTGCGGGGGTGGCGCGGTGGGGCAGGGACCGGTGCGGGCGGTGCCGGTTGTAGGCGTCGAGGAAGCGGTCGATAAGGGTTTGCAGGTCGGCGATGGTGGCCGGCTGGCGGGGTTGGGCGCGGAGCCATTTCTTCATCGTTTGCTGGAATCGTTCGACCTTGCCGCAGGTGGTGGGGTGGTTCGGGGTGGAGTTCTTCTGGATCACGTGTAGGCGGCGTAGTTCGTGTTCCAGGGCGTTGCGGCCGCCGCGTCCGCCGGACAGGCGGGTGGTGAAGACCATGCCGTTGTCGGTGAGGGTGGAGGCGGGCACGCCGTGGGTGTGGACGGTTTGGCGGAAGGTGTCGCGGACGATGGGGCCGGTGATGCGGGGCCAGGCGGTCACGTGCAGGGCGTAGCGGGAGTGGTCGTCCAGCCAGGTGAGGATCTCGGTGTCGGTGCCGTCGGTGAGCCGGTAGTGGGTGAAGTCGGCCTGCCAGGTCTCGTTCGGCAGGGCCGCTTGGAAGCGGATGTAGGAGGATCTCGGCCGTTTCTTCGGCTCGGGGGTGACCAGGCCGTGGCGGGTCAGGTAGCGGCTGGTGGTCGCCCGGGAGACGGTCAGCTGGTGATGGGTGCGCAGGTGCCAGGCGATCGTGTCAGGGCCGGCGTCCAGGCCCTGTTCAGATAGCTGCTTGCGGAGCCGGACGATCAACTCGACCGCCGCAGGAGCGATCGCGGTCGGTGAGGTCTTCGGTCGTCTGGACCTGGGTTCGAACGCTGCCTCGCCCTCGTCCCGGTAGCGGGCCACGAGCTTGGACACCCAGCCCTTGGAGACTCCGTACGCGCGAGCGACGTCCGCCTGAGAGCGACCCTCGACAACAACCGCAGTGATCACCAGCCTGGCCTTCGACACGGCCAGACTCTCGACCGCCGAGGTTTCCTATGTCTGGAGACATGCGTTTCCTATGTCCTGAACCAGCACACCA
>NZ_BOOR01000121.1 GCF_016863335.1 Planotetraspora thailandica | reverse complement strand
TTCAGTATTGGCGCATCACAGCGGGTACGGGAATATCAACCCGTTATCCATCGACTACGCCTGTCGGCCTCGCCTTAGGCCCCGACTTACCCTGGGCGGATTAGCCTAGCCCAGGAACCCTTGGTCATCCGGCGCAGAAGTTTCTCACTTCTGACTCGCTACTCATGCCTGCATTCTCACTCGCACGCCCTCCACAACCGATCACTCGACTGCTTCACCGAACGCACGACGCTCCCCTACCCACCCACCAAAAGGTGAGTGCCACGACTTCGGCGGTGTACTTGAGCCCCGCTACATTATCGGCGCAGAATCACTTGACCAGTGAGCTATTACGCACTCTTTCAAGGGTGGCTGCTTCTAAGCCAACCTCCTGGTTGTCACTGCGACTCCACATCCTTTCCCACTTAGCACACGCTTAGGGGCCTTAGTCGGTGATCTGGGCTGTTTCCCTCTCGACCACGGAGCTTATCCCCCGCAGTCTCACTGCCACGCTCTCACTTACCGGCATTCAAAGTTTGGCTGACGTCAGTAACCTTGTCGGGCCCATCAGCCATCCAGAGCTCTACCTCCGGCAAGAAACACGCAACGCTGCACCTAAATGCATTTCGGGGAGAACCAGCTATCACGGAGTTTGATTGGCCTTTCACCCCTACACACAGATCATCCCCCAGGTTTTCAACCCTGGTGGGTTCGGTCCTCCACGCAGTCTTACCCACGCTTCAACCTGCCCATGCGTAGATCACCCCGCTTCGGGTCTACAGCATGCGACTCAACGCCCTATTCAGACTCGCTTTCGCTACGGCTCCCCCACACAGGTTAACCTCGCCACACACCATAACTCGCAGGCTCATTCTTCAAAAGGCACGCAGTCACATCACAGTCGTCCGAAAACGACTACGCTCCTACGGCTTGTAGGCACACGGTTTCAGGTACTATTTCACAACCCCTCACCGGGGCGCTTTTCACCTTTCCCTCACGGTACTCGTTCACTATCGGTCATCAGGGAGTATTTAGGCTTACCAGGTGGTCCTGGCAGATTCACACAAGATTCCACGAGCCTCGTGCTACTCGGGAACACCCCAAACAGTCGACATGATTTCGCCTACCCGGCTCTCACGGTCTACGGCGCCCCATCCCAAAGGCTTCGACTACCACACCGATTTATCACTG
>NZ_BOOR01000120.1 GCF_016863335.1 Planotetraspora thailandica | reverse complement strand
GACGACACGACCTGGATGGTCTTCGAGGTCGTGATCGGTGCGAGCGAGCTGTCGTCGGTGTAGGCGCGCATCGAGTCGTTGGTGACCGATACGGTGACCGAGCCCGTACGCAGCGCGGTGAGGGTCCGGGTCTGCGGGTCGAGGATCGCGACGATCTTGTGTGACTTGCGGGCCTTGTCGACGGCGTCCTTGCCGCTGCCGATCGCCAGGTTGGACGAGCCGCTCCAGTCGACCGACATCGGGTAGCGCAGCGGCACGACACGCGTGCCCGTCGACACGCCCTGGGGCTGCACGATGCTGCCCGAGAGCTGCGCCGTCTCGCCCGCCTCGAGCGAGTCCGGGGTGTTGAGCGTGATGGACTGCGCGAAGGCGCGCACGTCGGCCTCGAGCCACTGCCGGCCGGCGTCCTGCCGCGCGTCGACGGACCAGTCGACCCATCCGGTGAAGCCGCCGCGGTCCGGCGTGCCGTACGGGTCCTTGCCGGAGGACGGCAGCACCATGTACGGGACGCCTTCGAGGCGGTGGACGTTGGCGATCTGGGCGTGGGATCCGACCATCGCGGCGCCCTTGCCCGTGGAGTCACGGAAGTTCGTGAGCATGTTCTCGATGAGCGCGACCTCGTCGCGGTCGCCGAGCTGGCTGGACTTCGTCTCGGCGGGGTCGTCCACCGGGTGGTGGGCGAACACCAGGACGTTGTGCACCGACTTGTCGTTCTTGGCGTCGGCGAGCGCCTGCTGCATCATCGGGAGCTGGTCCCAGGCCGACCCGCGCAGCGACCCGAGGGAGCTGGCGAGCAGGATGAACCGGGTGCCCTTGTGGTCGAACGTCCGGTACGGCCGGCCGAACTCGTTGGTGAAGTTCGTCAGGTCGGACTGGACGTTGTTGAGGCCGTAGGACTCGTGGTTGCCCGGCACGTAGTAGCACGGGATCGAGCCGGCCTTCGGGTTCGGGGTGCTGTTTGCGGCCGGCTCCTGGCCGACCGGGATGAGGTCGCATCCGGCGTCGGTGAGCACTTGGCGGGCGAGCGTGAGGTCTTGGGGCAGGCCGCGGTCGGTGATGTCGCCGTTGAGGACGAGCAGGTCGGGCTTGGTCTGACGGATCCGCTTGATGGCGGTCGTCGCGACCTGGGTCAGCGCCGGGTTGTCGGCCGTGAACTGCACGTCCGACAGCGTGGCGAACTGCCACGT
>NZ_BOOR01000119.1 GCF_016863335.1 Planotetraspora thailandica | reverse complement strand
CTAGTGGCCTGTCACTGAACCTCGGACGGGTAATTGATCTCGGGCGGTGAACCCGTCAGGCTGGCTGTCTCTTCGATGGTGGGAGGTGGTCGTGGCTCGCCGACCGGAAGTGTTCGTCCGGCCGTTGACGATGGAGGAAGGTCGCAAACTGCAGCGGATCACGCGGACTGCGAAGGATCCGATCAAGTTGCGGCGGGCGATCGTGGTGATGATGTCCGGCCAGGGCCAAAGCGTCCCCGACATCACCTCGTTGATGCAGGTCAGCGATGACTACGTTCGTGATGTCATCCATGCCTTCAACGAGCGGGGGTTCGACGCGCTGGACCCAAAATGGAGCGGGGGCCGTCCGAGGGCGATCAGTGACCAGGTGCGTGAGCGCATCTGCCTGATCGCCAGAACGGTCCCCGCCGAGTGGGGCATCACCGGGATGTCCACCTGGAGCCTGAAAACGCTGGCCGAACACCTGATCGCCCGCGGCGTCGTGACGGCGATCAGCCGTGAGCACCTGCGGCGGATCCTCCGCAAGGGCGGGGTGAGCTGGCAGACCACCACGACGTGGAAGGCCTCCACCGACCCCGACTTCATCGCCAAGATGCAGCGCGTGCTGGAGTTATACGATCACCCGCCCGACGGTGGGCGGGTGATCTGCGTCGATGAGTTCGGGCCGCTGAATCTGATGCCGCGCAAGGGCAAGCGATGGCGGCCGGTGGGTTCGCCGGCTCGGCTTCGCGCTACCTACAACCGCTACCACGGCGTGATGCAGATGATCGCCGCTTTGGATCTGGCCACCGGCAAGCTGTACTACCGGATCCGCAAGCGCAAGCGGTGGCGCGAGTACCTGTCCTTCCTCAAGACCCTGCGCATCCGCTGGCCCAGCGGAAAGTTGTACGTGATCGCCGACAACTACTCGCCGCACAAGCACCCTCAGGTCCGCTCCTGGGCCGCCGCTAACGGCGTTGAGTTGGTCTTCCTGCCGACCTACGGCTCCTGGCTGAACTGGATCGAATCCGAGTTCGCCGCGCTGCGCTATTACGCCCTCAACGGCACCGACCACCGCACCCACGACGAGCAGAACGCGGCGATCGGTGCCTACGTGCGCTGGCGCAACGCCAGAGCCGCTCCCAAGACCAACTTCGCCGCCAGCTCACCCATTCGAAGCTGGACCAGTTACCCGGCCAAGGTTGCGTGACGGG
>NZ_BOOR01000118.1 GCF_016863335.1 Planotetraspora thailandica | reverse complement strand
GGGTGGGCGGCGGTCGGGCACCGGGATGCCTTGCAATCCCCTGGACTTGAAGTCCCTCTTTCAGGCCGTGCGGTCGGCGCCTTCCGGCCGTCGCCCACCAGCCCTGTCTTGGCTGACGTCTTTGGAATGGATCAGAACGGGGCTACTGCTTGCGCAGACGGACGGAGCCAAGAGGGGGTAATACAGCAGAATCGTGGGCTGAGCCAGCCGCAGGAACACCACTCGCATCACCGGGGCCCCGAGCCCTGACACAGAGTGCAGGGCCTGCGGCCAGCTGGGGCGACGAACTGCCCGATCGGATGTCGAGCCATCGAGCTCCTTCATTAGGGCGCAGCGTGCCCCTGCACGGCTCCCAACTGCATCAACATCTCTCGAAGGAGTGAACGCGTTGAAAGTGACATGCGGGATCGACTGGAGCGAGAAGCATCACGATGTCGCCCTGATCGATGCCGACGGCAACTTACTGGCGCGAAGACGCATCACCGACGATGTCGCCGGATGGAAGGTCCTGCTGGAATTGTTCGCCGAGCACGGCGACACCCTGGATGAGCAGATCCCCGTCGCGATCGAGACCAGCCGCGGCCTACTGGTCGCGTGCCTGCGCGCCACCGGCCGCACGGTATATGCGATCAACCCCCTCTCAGTCGCCCGGTACCGGGAGCGCCATACTGTCGCCCGCGCCAAATCCGACCACGCCGATGCAATGACATTGGCGAACATCTTGCGTGTCGACGCCGCCCATCACCGGCCTCTGCCAACCGACTCCGAGCTAGTCCAGGCGATCGCGGTACTGGCCCGCGCCCAGCAGGACGCGGTCTGGAACCGCCAGCAACTGGCCAACCAGTTCCGCTCGCTGCTGCGCGAGTACTTCCCCTCCGCGCTGAAAGCATTCCAGGTCAAGGGCATCGGACTGACCAGCCGCGAGGCCCGTGCCGTCCTCCAAACAGCGCCCACCCCCTCACAGGCGGCCAAGCTCACCAAGGCCCAGTTGCGGGCGGCGTTGCGCCGCAGTGGCCGCCAGCGCAACCTCGACGCCTGGGCCGACCGGCTCCACGCCCTGTTCCAGGAACAGACCCTGCATCAACTCCCGCTGGTCGAGGCCGCGTTCGGGACGCAGACCAAGGCGCTGCTGCTGCAGCTGGACGCTGCCTGCCAGGCCGCCGACGATCTCACAGAAGCCACTGGCGAGGCCTTCCACCAGCATCCCGATGCCGCCATCATCACCAGCTTCCCCGGTCTGGCCGATCTGACCGGGGCTCGGGTGCTGGCCGAGATCGGCGATGACCGCGACCGCTTCGCCGACGCCCGAGCTCTGAAGGCATACGCCGGAG
>NZ_BOOR01000117.1 GCF_016863335.1 Planotetraspora thailandica | reverse complement strand
GGCACCAACGAGAACACCTATTGGTGCAGGGTGGACCGCGCGGGGCTTCTTCGACGGGAGATGCTCCGGTTGGGCCGTTGGGTGACTCGGAGAACACGTGCCGAAAGGCTTTCCGTTGATATGTCCACAACGGCCCGCAGGGCGAGAGCCCTGGGCGGGAGTGACTTGATAGAAGCCTGCTGAGCCGTTAACTCGCAATAGGTCTGTCCCCCGGCCAGGGCCCTCGCCGCTGTCTCGTCATCCATGACAGCAGAGAGGACGACTCGATGGTGACAGTGGGGATCGACCCGCATAAGCATGTCCATGTCGCAGTGGCCGTCGACGCCGACGGCAGACGGATCGGCAAGCCACTGACCGTCAAGAACGACGCGTTCCTGATCACCGCTCTGTTGAAGTGGATCCGGTCGGTCGCCGATGGCATGCCCGTCACCTGGGCCATCGAGGACGGTCGAGGGTTCGCTCGCCGTCTGGCCGACGGCCTGCTGCTCGCCGGCCACGAAGTGGTCTGGGTGCCCACCCGGCTAACCGCCGCCCACCGCAGACTGCACGCCGCCACCGGCGCCAAATCTGACCTCGTCGACGCCGCCGCAGCCGCGCACGCCGCCATCGCCACCCCGGATCTGGACCGGCACCGCATCGACGAACACGTGCGTGAGTTGCGTGTCCTGGTCGACTACCGCACAGACCTCATCAAGCGCCGCACCATGGTGATCAACCAGCTCAAGGCTCAGCTGCACGTCTGGCTCGACCACACCCCGGGTGATCTCGCTCGCCCCAAGGGCCTGACCTCGCTGACCGCGCTGCTGGACGCGGCACGGCTGGGCACGCACGTCCACCGGACGCTCACCGACATGACCACCGAGATAGCCGATCTCAACCGACGCATTCGCGACCTCGACACCACGATCAAAGAACTCGTTACCCCGCTGGCACCCGGACTGTTGGAGATCACCGGGATCAGCTATATCTCCGCGGCAGTTCTGATCGCAGAGATCGGTGACATCACCCGCTTCGCCAGCTCGGCCAAGCTCGCCCGATACACCGGCTGCGCTCCGATCCCGGTCTACTCCTCCGACAAGGAACGTCACCGCCTCCACCGAGGCGGCAACCGTCGCCTCAACAGCGTCCTCTACACCGCAGCCGTCGTGCAGAAACGCTTCCACCCCGCCGCACAAGAACTACTAGCCCGACACGAACCCACCAAAGGCAAACGCGGTGCACGCCGTATCCTCCAACGGCACCTCATCGATGTCATCCATCGCGCCATGACCACCGACCAAGCGTCCTGGCAGCACCACATCACCCGCTACCAGCTCACCGCTTGACATAGAAGCATCAACGG
>NZ_BOOR01000116.1 GCF_016863335.1 Planotetraspora thailandica | reverse complement strand
GGGACTGTAAGACGAACGGTGTAACTCCTGATCAAGGAGACACCTGTGACGAGTACGTTGAGCCAGGCATCCGAAGCGATGGACCTGGAGGACGCCGCGGTGACGCGGAAAGAGCATGAAGCGTCGGACCGGGAGCTGGTGGCCAAGCTGGTCGACCAGGCCCGCGCCGAAGGGCTGGAGTTGGTCGGTGAGAACGGGCTGCTGGGCCGGCTGACCAAACTTGTGTTGGAGTCGGCGCTGGAAGGCGAGATCACCGACCATCTCGGCTACGACAAGCACGATCCGGCCGGTCGAGGTGCAGGCAATTCCCGTAACGGCACCCGCACCAAGACGGTCATCACCGACGTGGGACCGGTGGAGATCGCCGTGCCGCGGGACCGGGACGCCAGCTTCGAGCCGAAGATCGTGCGCAAACGGCAGCGGCGCCTGTCCGGGGTCGATGAGATGGTCATCTCGCTGGCCGCCAAAGGGCTGACCACGGGGGAGATCTCGGCGCACCTGGCCGAGGTCTACGGCGCCGAGGTGTCCAAGCAGACCATTTCCACGATCACCGACAAGGTCGTGGAGGGCATGGTCGAGTGGCAGAACCGGCCGCTCGACCCGGTCTACCCGGTCGTGTTCATCGATGCGATCCACGTGAAGATTCGCGACGGTCAGGTCGCGAACCGGCCCATCTACGTGGCGTTGGCGGTCACCGTCGACGGCGAGCGCGACATCCTCGGGTTGTGGGCCGGTGATGGCGGTGAGGGCGCCAAGTTCTGGCTGCACGTTCTCACCGAGATCAAGAACCGGGGTGTCGGTGATGTGCTGATGGTCGTCTGTGACGGGCTGAAAGGGCTGCCGCAGGCGATCGAGCAGGCCTGGCCCCGATCGGTCGTGCAAACCTGCGTTGTGCACCTGCTGCGCGCCTCGTTTCGTTACGCCGCCCGCCAGCACTGGGACGCGATCGCCAAAGCGCTACGGCCGGTCTACACCGCCTCGACCGAAGCCGCAGCGCTTGAGCGGTTCACGGAATTCGCCGAGGTGTGGGGCGGCAAGTATCCGGCGATCGTGAAGTTGTGGGAGGACGCCTGGGCCGAGTTCGTGCCGTTCCTCAACTTCGACGCCGAGATCCGACGGGTGATCTGCTCGACCAACGCGATTGAGTCGGTCAACGCTCGCATCCGCCGGGCGGTCAAGGCCCGCGGGCACTTCCCGAACGAGCAGGCTGCGCTCAAGTGCGTCTACATGGCGATCATGAGCCTGGACCCGACCGGCAAGGGCCGCAAACGATGGGTCACCCGGTGGAAAGCTGCTCTGAACGCCTTCGCCATCACCTTCGAAGGCCGCCTGTCCCCGAACCCCCGATAGAACCAATCAAGATCGAGTTACACCGTTCAATGGACAGACCC
>NZ_BOOR01000114.1 GCF_016863335.1 Planotetraspora thailandica | reverse complement strand
AAGGAGCGGCTTTCTTCATACACAAAAGATTGTCCGGCGGCGTCCTACTCTCCCACACCGTCCCCAGTGCAGTACCATCGGCGCTGGAAGGCTTAACTTCCGGGTTCGGAATGTAACCGGGTGTTTCCCTTCCGCCATAACCGCCGTAACCCCACGGAACTAACAACCAACCCGGTTGTTGCCCCTGAATCACATAGTGGACGCGAGCAAAACGCTCAAAAAAGCTTGCTTTGTGGTCAAGTCCTCGGCCTATTAGTACCGGTCAGCTCCACACGTTACCGCGCTTCCACCTCCGGCCTATCAACCCTGTCATCTCCAGGGAGCCTTACCCCACAAAGGGTGGGAGACCTCATCTCAAGGCGAGCTTCCCGCTTAGATGCTTTCAGCGGTTATCCCTACCGAACGTAGCCAACCAGCCGTGCTCCTGGCGGAACAACTGGCACACCAGAGGTTCGTCCGTCCCGGTCCTCTCGTACTAGGGACAGCCCCTTTCAAGTCTCCTGCGCGCGCAGCGGATAGGGACCGAACTGTCTCGCGACGTTCTAAACCCAGCTCGCGTACCGCTTTAATGGGCGAACAGCCCAACCCTTGGGACCTACTCCAGCCCCAGGATGCGACGAGCCGACATCGAGGTGCCAAACCATCCCGTCGATATGGACTCTTGGGGAAGATCAGCCTGTTATCCCCGGGGTACCTTTTAGCCGTTGAGCGACACCGCTTCCACACGCCGATGCCGGATCACTAGTCCCAGCTTTCGCTCCTGCTCGACCCGTCAGTCTCACAGTCAAGCTCCCTTGTGCACTTACACTCAACACCTGATTGCCAACCAGGCTGAGGGAACCTTTGGGCGCCTCCGTTACCCTTTAGGAGGCAACCGCCCCAGTTAAACTACCCACCAGACACTGTCCCCCACCCGGATACACGGGCGCGGGTTAGACATCCAAAACGACCAGAGTGGTATTTCACCAATGACTCCACCACAACTAGCGTCATGGCTTCCCAGTCTCCCACCTATCCTACACAAGCCATCCCAAACACCAATGTCAAGCTATAGTGAAGGTCCCGGGGTCTTTCCGTCCTGCTGCGCGAAACGAGCATCTTTACTCGTACTGCAATTTCACCGGGTCTGCGGTTGAGACAGCGGGGAAGTCGTTACGCCATTCGTGCAGGTCGGAACTTACCCGACAAGGAATTTCGCTACCTTAGGATGGTTATAGTTACCACCGCCGTTTACCGGCGCTTAAGTTCTCACCTTCGCAACATTGCTGCTGCTAAGCGGTCCCCTTAACGTTCCGGCACCGGGCAGGCGTCAGTCCGTATACATCGTCTTACGACTTAGCACGGACCTGTGTTTTTAGTAAACAGTCGCTTCCCCCTGGCCACTGCGGCCCCCACCAGCTACGAACGCAAAGGTCCTACACCAGCGAAGGCCCCCCTTCTCCCGAAGTTACGGGGGCAATTTGCCGAGTTCCTTAACCACAGTTCACCCGAACGCCTTAGTATTCTCTACCTGACCACCTGAGTCGGTTTAGGGTACGGGCCGCCGCAACACTCGCTAGAGGCTTTTCTCGGCAGCATAGGATCACCCACTTCGCCACAATCGGCTCGGCATCACACCTCAGGCTTAATGGTCCGCGGATTTGCCTACGAACCGCCCTACATGCTTACCCCGGGACAACCACCGCCCGGGATGGGCTACCTTCCTGCGTCACCCCATCGCTTACCTACTA
>NZ_BOOR01000113.1 GCF_016863335.1 Planotetraspora thailandica | reverse complement strand
TGGATGCGCCTGTGGGGGGATGGCGAGATGGCGAAGGCAGTGGGGATCGATCTGGGCACGACGAATTCCGTGATCGCGACGACGGAGGACGGTCATCCGACGGTCATTCCCAACGCCGAGGGGTCGCGGACGACGCCGTCGGTGGTGGCGTTCACCGATCAGGGTGAGGTGCTGGTCGGGCACATGGCACGCCGTCAGGCGATCTTGAATCCGAAGGGCACGATCTATTCGGCCAAGCGGTTCATCGGCCGCCGGTTCGAGGAGGTGCCCGAGGAGATCAAGGCGGTGTCGTTCGATGTGGTGCCGGGCCCGGAGGGTGCGGTGCGGTTCAAGGTGAAAGACCGCCTGTATGCGCCGGAGGAGATCTCGGCGTTCGTGTTGCGCAAGCTGGTGGCCGATGCGGCGAAGTTCTTGGGGGAGAAGATCACTGAGGCGGTCGTCACCGTGCCGGCGTATTTCAACGACGCGCAGCGGCAGGCGACCAAGGACGCGGGGAAGATCGCGGGCTTGGAGGTGCTGCGGATCATCAACGAGCCGACCGCCGCGTCGCTGGCCTACGGGCTGGACAAGAAGGGCAGCGAGACGGTGCTGGTGTTCGATCTGGGCGGTGGCACCTTCGACGTCAGCGTCTTGGACATCGGTGAGGGCGTGGTCGAGGTGCGGGCGACCGCGGGGGACACCCATCTGGGTGGTGACGACTTCGACCGGCGGATCGTGGACCATCTGGCGGAGGAGTTTCAGCGGGGGCAGGGCATCGATCTGCGGCGTGACCCCCAGGCGTTGCAGCGGCTGTTCGAGGCGGCGGAAAAGGCCAAGGTGGAGTTGTCGTCGGTGACGCAGACGCAGATCAGCCTGCCGTTCGTGACCGCGGACGCGGCCGGGCCCAAGCATTTGACCACCACGTTGATGCGTTCGACGTTTGAGCAGATCACTGCGGATCTGCTGGAGCGGGTCAAGGGGCCGGTGGAGCAGGCGATGGCCGATGCCAAGCTCACCCCTGCCGATCTGGATGAGGTGATTTTGGTCGGGGGTGCCACGCGGATGCCGGCGGTGGTGCAGGTGGTGGCGCGGATGACCGGCAGGGAGCCGAACATGACGGTCAACCCTGATGAGGTCGTGGCGTTGGGGGCGGGGGTGCAGGCGGCCATCATCAAGGGCGAGGTCAAGGATGTGGTGTTGCTGGATGTCACGCCGTTGTCGCTGGGGGTGGAGACGCTGGGCGGGGTGATGACGAAGGTGATCGAGCGGAACACGACGATCCCGGCCCGCCGGGCCGAGACGTTCTCCACCGCTGAGGATGATCAGCGGGCGGTGGATGTGGTGGTGTTGCAGGGCGAGCGGGAGCGGGCGGCCGACAACCGGGTTTTGGGGCGGTTCCGGTTGGAGAACATCCGGCCGGCCCCGCGGGGGGTGCCGCAGATCGGGGTGACCTTCGACATCGACGCCAACGGCATTTTGAATGTGTCGGCCAGGGACACCGGTACCGGGGCCGAGCAGCGCATCACGATCAGTGAAAGCTCCACCCTTGAGCCGGGCGAGATCGACCGGATGATCGCCGATGCCGAGCGGCACCGCGCGGAGGATGCCCGGTTGCGGGAGCTGACCGACGCCCGGAACGCGTTGGACGGGTCGGCGTACCAGGCCGAGCGGCGGTTGGGCGAGCTGGGTGAGGCGGTGCCGGTGCATGAGAAGGCCCGGGCCGAGCAGCTCGTGGTCGAGGCCCGCCAGGCCCTCAAAGAGCAGGTCCCGCTGGAGCGGCTGCGCGCCCTGACCGCCGAACTGCAGCAGGTCTACCACGCACTCGGCGCCACCACGGGGACACCACCTCCGCGGCCGGAGCAGCCCGGACAGGCCGGCCCGGCGGACGAGGACGTCATCGACGCCGAGTTCACCAGCGAGTGAC
>NZ_BOOR01000112.1 GCF_016863335.1 Planotetraspora thailandica | reverse complement strand
GGGGGGAGGTCGTTTTCCCAGCCGGGGTGGTCGGTGGTGGTGGGTTGGGGTTCTGGCAGGGGTTCGATGACGCGGGGTGGGTGGGCGGGGTAGTGGTGGCCGGTTCTGCTGATCCAGGTCAGGTGGCCGGGGGTGGTGGGGATGAGTTGCCAGCCGTGGTCGCGTAGGTCGTGGTGGTGGCTGCACAGGGCGGCGAGGTTGGCGGCGGTGGTGGGTCCGCCGTGTTGGTGGGGGTGGGTGTGGTCGAGTTCGGCGCGGGTGGCGGGGGCGCGGCAGCCGGGGTGGAGGCAGACGCGGTCGCGCATCTGGATCCATCGGCGGAGCCTGGTCTGGGCGAAGCGCCGCTGCCGGTCGGCCGGGCTGATGACGGGCCCGGTAGCCGCCTCCCCGCCCGAAACGCCGCCCTGGCCTGTGCCCGGGTGAATGTCTGGGTGGTCGAGTTGGCGGAGGATGTCGGTGATGAGGCGGGCCCATCCGCCCAGGGCGGGCAGGTCGCTCTGCCACTGACGCAAAAGCGCGAGCGGGATCTG
>NZ_BOOR01000111.1 GCF_016863335.1 Planotetraspora thailandica | reverse complement strand
CTCACCGTCACCGCCGGGACCAGGGCCGGTGTTCCCGCCATGGCCGGGTTGATCGTCCTTGCCCGCGGTGCTGGGGTCGGGGCCGCCGTTAGCTGCGTCGACGCGGTTGCCGTCGCTGCCGCCGTTTCTGTCAGGAACGTCGGGACCGTGGAGACCGTCAGGATGGTCGGGATCGTCGGCGGTGGGGTGGCGGCCGTCATCGTTGGGGTGGTCGTCGATGTCGGGGTCGTCGTCGTCTTCTGCCGGGGCGCGGTGGGCGGCCTGCGCCAGCAGGGCGGTGATGATGCCGTCGTCGTCCAGGCCGGTCAGGCTGCCATCGAGCAGGCCGAGGAAGATGTCGGTGCGGACGTGATCGATCGGCGCCGCCAGCCCGGCCGCCTTGGCCTGCTGGGCGACCGCGTTCACCCGGCCGATCGCCGCGGCGGCCTGATCGAGCGGCAACTGATGCCCGGTGATGCAGGCCGTGCCGTCCCGCACCATCCTGCCCTCCACCCGGCGCCGCTGCACCGCCCGCTCATAGCGGCGACGCGCCCACGAAGGATCGGCCGCCACCAGCAACCGCTTGATCATCTCGGCGAGCCGGCTGGTCGTCGAACGCCCCGCCGCAGGCAGCACCTGATCGGCCACCGCACGCGCCAGACCGGCCGGCACGTCCTCCAGCCACTCCGAGACCACCAACGCGCGGGGCTTGTCGATCCGCCCGTCCAGCAACGCCTGCCACACCCGCGGCAACCGCGTGCACAGATCATGCGCGAAGGCGTATTCCCGCTCGGCCGCGCGCCGGGTCAGCACCAACGCCGCCCGCACCTCATCGGCGGCGTACTCATCCGGCACCGCCGCCTTGCGCATGTCATCCGGAGACGGCACATACAGCCCGACCTCGGCCATCACCAGCGCCTTACGCGCCTGCACGTGCGCTTCCAACCGCGCGTAGGCCTGCAAGACCAAAACCGCGTCATACCCACTCAACCGGCGAAGATCCAACCCGCCCAAAACCGCGGCAAGCTCCGGGCCCGGCGCCATCTCCGCCAGACCCTCCGGAATCACCTGCCGCTGCACAACCACACCAGGAAACTAACAACCCCCACCGACAAAACCGCCCGAACAAAACCAACCAAAACACCCAAGAG
>NZ_BOOR01000110.1 GCF_016863335.1 Planotetraspora thailandica | reverse complement strand
TCTTTCGGGGGTTTCCCACCAGATGGGGGTATCTGGGCTGGGGAGGAATCCCAGGTCGGCTGTGATGTCGGTTTCCGCGCTGATGTCGGCCTGGGTGGTCGTGTGGCCCTGCCCGTACGTGGTGTGCGGGGTGAGGGGTTCGGGGCAGGGTTCGATGACCGGTGGGGTGGTCACCGGGTAGTGGTGTCCGGTGCGGCTGATCCAGGTCGTCTGCCCGGCTGGCGAGCGGGCGACCTGCCAGCCGTGATCGCGTAGGTCGTGGTCATGGGAGCAGGCGGCCTCGAGGTTGTCTTCCACGGTGAGGCCGCCTCGGCCGTAGGGGTCGATGTGATCGAGTTCGGACGTGGTCGCGGGCGCGCGACAGCCAGGGGCGGTGCAGGCGCGGTCGCGGATCTGGACCCATCGCCGTAGCCGGGCGCGGGCGAAACGCCGCCGTCGCCGATCATCGTCGCCGCCGTCGTTGCTGTCGTTGTCGCTGCTGTCGTTCTTGTCGTTGTTGTTGTTCTTGTCGTTGTTGTTGTCGGCGGCGTCGGTGGGATCGGGATGCCAGGCCGTCGAGGTATGACCGGAATCCACCTGGCGGCCGATGTCGGCGATGACGGGTGCCCAGCCGCCGAGCGCGGGCAGGTCGGTCTGCCATCGGCGCAGCACGGTGAGCGGGATCTGTAGTTCCACGATCCCGTTTCGGCTTGATGGTCCGCGCCGCGCGCCGCGGGTGGCCGGCGCGCCGGTGGTGGGTGCGCTGGGCTGGCGGGGCCAGCCTCGTGGTCGGTATGTGGTGATTCCCGCCTGTAGGAGGTGGCCGTTGTCGTCGCAGACGGCGTAGCGCCATTCCCCGCCGATCTGCCGTTTGGCCAGACGCCGTGCCAGGTGGGCAGGGATGGGACCCCATCCGGCCAACTCACCGGGGAAGTCGTCCAGGTGGACCAGCGTCGTGACCTGCACCCGTACTTCGCCTGTTGCACCCCGAACCGCTCCCATGCCACCCCGCAGTTCGCGGGCAGCGCCGCCCCGGGGGGCGCCGGGAGTGCCGCTTCGTGGCTCGTGGAAAGCATCGCTTCCGGCCGGGTGGGGAGCTGGTTCCCCTGCGTCGCCGAGGGCGCCGTTCCAAGCATGCTCGGGCATGTTGTCGGGGGCGGCTGCGCCGGGAGGGCTGGGCGGCGGACCGGCTGGCCCTGGCCTGTCTCCGCGACCGGATCCGGCCTGGTCGTCTGGTGCGTCTCCCCGGGCAGGACCTGAAGGGTCTGCGGGTTCGCCCACGCCGTTCGCGTCCGGTCCGCTCCCGTGGCTCGGGTCAGGATCGTCCTCGCTGGTCAGGACGGGCTCACCTTCGCCGGTCGGGTCAGGGGCACCCGTGTAGCCGGGTGTGACGTCGTGGTCGGGTGTGATGTCGTCCTGGGCTTGGGGGGACGGGTCGGGGGATGGATCGTCGGTCAGTTGGTCGTCGTAGTCGTCCTCGTCGCGGTGGGCGGCGTTGCGGAGGAGGACGGCGATGATGGCGTCGTCGTCCAGGCCGGACAGTTCACCGTCGAGCAGGCCGAGGAACACATCGGCCCGGATGTGATCGATAGGGCTGCGCAGTCCCCTGCGCTTGGCGGTCTGGGCGATCGCGTTCACGCGGCAGATCGCGGCGGCGGCCAGGTCGACCGGCAACTGGTGGCCGGTGATGGTCACCGTCCCGTCCTCGTGGCGCATGCCCTCGACCCGCCGGTTACGCACCGCCCGCTCATACCTGCGGCGCGCCCATCCCGGGTCGGCGGCCAGCAACAGCCGCTTGATCTTGTCCTTCAACTGGCCGGTCGTCCACCCGCCCGCCTTCGGAAGCAACGTCTCCACCACGCCGTCGGCCACATGCGCGGGCACGTCTTCCAGCCAGTCGCAAAACACCCGGGCCCGCGCTTTGTCGATACACCCGGCCGACAACGCATCACGCACCTGCGGAAAACGCGACGCCAACGCCCACGAAAACGCGTATTCGTATTCGGCGGCCCGCCGCGTCAACGTCAATGCCGCGCGGATTTCATCGGCCGAATACTTATCCGGACGGCCCATTTTCTTCATGTCACACGGCGAGGGCTCATACAGGCCGACTTCGGCCATGATCTCGGCCTTACGCGCCTGGACGTAGGCCTCCAACCGCGCGTAGGACTGCAAGACCACGACGGCGTCGAAACCGCTCAACCGGCCGAGATCCAGGTCATGCAACACGGCAGCGGACTCCGGGCCGGGAGCCATGCCCGCAAGGCCGGGAGGAATATGCTGCCGCTCAACAATCACACCGTGAATTTACCTGCCGCCACCGACAAAACCGCCCCCGCCAGCACCCCGCACCGGAATTAATTCCACAGAAAAACGCCATCATATAAACCGAAAAATCGGGCGGGGTGTCGGCCATGCCGTTCGCGACCGCGC
>NZ_BOOR01000109.1 GCF_016863335.1 Planotetraspora thailandica | reverse complement strand
GCACAAGCCGCGCACGCGCTGGTCAGGTCACTCCCCACGCGGCACCTGAGCAACCGTATACTGGACGATTTAGTCCATCGATCCCGTCGGGCGACAGCCGGCCGTGGTTGCGCGGGGTGCACACCAGATAGCGGACCAGCCCGAGCACGTGTTTCCCGTACGAGTCGCCCAACCTGGCCGCGTAGCTGATCATGATCCACAAGGAAGGTGGGACCGCTCGCTGTCCTTGAGTCATCATGGACGAACGCGGATAATCGTCTTCCCCTTGCGTCGCTCGGTCGGGTTGAGGGCGGCGATGGCATCGTCGAGGGTCGCGACTTGGCCGATGTTCGTCCGCAGTCGTCCGTCACGCACCCGCTGGGCGATCTCACTCAGTTGGGCACGATCGGACTCGACGACGAAGTCGATCGCTAGGCCGTCGGCAGGCCGCGCCTCGGGCGGGCCGACGATGGACACCAGTGTTCCTCCGGCCCGAACCAGACCCGCGGACCGCCTCCCGATGTCGCCGCCGATGACATCGAAAACCAGATCGACTTCGCCGACGTCTTCCAGGGCGTCGTTCTCAAGGTCGACGAACTCCTGCCCGCCGAAGTCGAACACCGTCTGACGGTCGGCGGCGCGTCCGGTGCCGATGATGTAGGCGCCGGCCTCTCGTGCGAGTTGCGTCGTCATCGACCCGACTGCGCCGGCCGCGCCGTGCACGAGGACGCTCTGCCCCGCCTGAAGGCGGCCGTGCTCGAACAGTCCCTGCCACGCGGTCAGGCCCGAGATCGGCAGGCTCGCGCCCACCGTGAAGTCGACGTCGCCGGGCAGCGGCGCGAGGTTGCGTGCCTCGACGGCCACATACTCCGCGAGGGTGCCGTCGCGAGTCCAGTCCGTGAGGCCGAACACCCGCTGTCCCACCGACAGACCCGTTGTGCCATAGCCGAGAGCGGTGACCACTCCGGCCAGCTCGTGCCCAGGGATCGAAGGCGTCCGGTCACGGTCGAGGCGATCGGTCCAGGTCGAGGGCCACGCCATCTCAGTCGGGACGAATCCCGACGCATGAACCTGAACGACGACGTCGTTTATCGCTGCCTGCGGCTCGGGCCGCTCCACCAGCGTCATCCCGGCCGTTCCCGCAGCCTGGTCCGTCACCACGATCGCTTTCATGGGAATTGTCTCCTCGGCCATTTGTCTCTTTGGTGGAAAGGATGGAGAGCCTTTCGACATCTAATGCCAGGGGCCATGCACAGCCGGTCGATCTTGACAGCGCCGGCCGGCCGCGTGCATCGATGGGCGCGTGTCGCTCACGGACGAACGCTGATGAGCGCCTCCCCGGGTGATCGTTACAGCTAGTTGTTGTAACGGAACCAGCTAGACTGTAGCATAGTGGACGCAATCGTCCAATCTCGTCAGTGCGGCGGCTGTTCGTGGAGTTGGGCAGCCAGCCTGGCTTACCCCTCGTATCGAGGTGATGCACACGCGCAGCGAGACCATCAGGCTCCACACCCTTCCGGTAGGCCTCAAGGGGTGCTGCTCAAACCGGGCGGAACAGGGCGTTGAGGTGATGTGGACGCCCGGGTGGCATGCGTTTCCCAGTGATCGACGTGCGGTGCAGGTGTTCCGACTTGGGAGAAGTGTCCGCAAATGATCAATTATGTCTGTTTTGGGGAGGCTGGCACGCTCTACAGCGGAGGGGCGGCTGAGTACATCGCCCGGGCACGCGAGTGTTTTTTAAAGACAACGTCTTAACTAGGTGTTCACTCAGGCCCTCGACCGACGAGCGCGCCAGGTCGCGCGTGACGTGTCGCAGGACTCGCAACAGATCCTCCAGAGCCTGACATCGGCGAGGATCATCGCCTAGATCTGGGATTGCACGAGTGCGCGAACCATAGCTGGTTTGCCCCGGTAGTGCGTGGCATCTCCCATCCCTGGGTCCAACCACCATCTCACTCCACACATCCCAGCTCGAGGGCTCGTGGGGTCAACCGGATCAGAGTGTCGGAGCATGAACGCGAAAATCAAATGTTCGATCGTCGCACGCATCACGCTGTTCACCGGCGTGGTGGCCGCCATACTGTCCACGCTGCTGGCCGTCGTTATGACGATCGCCATCCATAGTTTGGCCACTGGCTCGCTCATCCGGGAGGTCCGCGCGATCAGCGGTCAGGTGGCCCAGAAGGTCGAGCAGTACGTCCAGGGCTACGTCGAGCTACCGGGTAGTCAGTTCCGCAACATCCAGATCGTCGATCCGCAGGGGCATGTCGTCGTCTCCACACCAGCGCTACGCGGCAAGCCGCCCATGGCCGAATTCGGCCCGGGCAGCCAGGGCAGCAAGCAGGCAGTCGTGTGCGATGGGGTGTTCGGGGCCGACAAGTGTGACATCGTGGTCGCGCAGTCGGCCCGCTGGCAGCAGGCGAACTGGACCGTCTATGCCTCCTCACCTGTTGTGCCCTGGTGGATCGATCGCCAGTTCGCCGCCCTTCTCGGCGGGTCCGCGATCATCTTGGTCGTGGCCGTCACGTACCTCGCCAACCGGATCGCCATCGCGTCGCTCCGGCCGGTCGGTGCCATCCGACGGGAGCTCGACGAGATCAACGCGACCTGTCCCGGACGCCGGGTACCGATTCCCG
>NZ_BOOR01000108.1 GCF_016863335.1 Planotetraspora thailandica | reverse complement strand
CGGTGAGGACGGTGACGGCGCCGGCCAGATAGAGACAACCGGTGATCGAGACGGCGATGCCCGCGACGACCGGTGTCCAGGCCGACACGGCGGAGGCCGCCGACAAGCCCTTCGTACGGCGGGTGAGCAGCCCGTGGCCCTGGATCGTGACGACGCCCACCGCGGTCAGCGTTAAAGCCATCCCGACCCCGAACGCCAGAACGAGCACGACCGCGTCGATCGCCCGCCCGGTGAGCAGGCCGCTCACCAGCACGATGAACGCCGACGGCGACGGCAGCAGGCCGCCGGACAGGGCGAGCGCGATCAAACCCTTCCGCGTCCACGGGTCGGTGGGTGCCTCATCATGTCCGTGACCGTGTCCGTGCCCGTGCCCATGCCCATGCCCGTGGCTGTGGTCGCGCCGGCGCAGGTGGGCGCGTATGTGCCGGAACGCGAGATGCACGCCGACTCCGATGACGATGACGGCGGCCACCACCTGCATCCACGCCGTGACGGACTCGGTCCCCATCCCGGCGAGGCCGGAGACGCCCACCCAGACCAGTGCCAGCACCAGTACGGAGAACGTGTGCATGATCGCAACGATGACGCCGAGCCGTACGGCGTCGCGGTATCGGCCGTGGGTGCCGAAGAGATACGCGGCGGTGACGCTCTTGCCGTGCCCCGGTGCGACCGCGTGCATCGCGCCGACACCGAGAGCGATGGCCAGGGCTATCCAGAAGACCCCGCCGTTGTCGAAGAACGCGATGAACCGGCTGTCGATGCTGCTCAGACCCGTCATGCCGACTTCCTTTTCCGCCGTACCCGCAACGCGACAAGACCGCCGATCCCGGCGGCCATCACGGCCTGCCGGAACCCGGCGGAGATCGGGTCCTGTGGAGTAGCACCGCCGCAGATCAGGGCGAGCGAAGTCATTCAGCCAGGCGTCTACGGCGAGAGAGCCACCAGTGAGCAACCAGTGAATGAACTTAAGATTTGCTGTGAATTGGCCGAAGACTCAGCTTTGTAGCTGAAAGCGCGATCTATCGCTTATGGCAATCGGTGCTCCCTATGCCCGTCTCGTGGTCGTGCGTGCTGCTGCGCTTCCGCCTGCTCTGAGAGGGGCAATGGGCAACGTGGACTGGCCGCGCACGTCACCAGGTCATCGCACCCTGCTTTCAGCGCCTGGAGCAGCGCGTGACGGATCTGCTGGAGATCGGCGATCTTCCGTTCCACTTCGGCGAGCTTGCTCATGGCTCGTCCCTGCAAGCCGCCGTGTCGATGAGAAGCCGCATCGATGAGCTCCGCAATCTCATCGAGTGTGAATCCGAGTCTCTGCGCGGCCTTGATCAGTCGAAGGAGGGCCACAGCCTCCGGCGGATATCGCCGATGTCCCCCGTTGCTCCGTTGAGGCTCGTCCAGCAGGCCACGCCGGTGGTAGTAGCGCAGGGTCTGGACGTTGACACCCGCCGCTTCGGCGACCTCCCTCGTACGCAGCCAGCCACCGGTCATGACGCGACCTGGCCGATCGCGCGAGCCGCCAGCCCATCCAGCACCCGGGCGTGAACGGCGGGCACCTCGATGTCGATGGTCAGACTCCGCCCCTGGGTGGTCAGGCGGAAGGAGAAGAACGAGCAGCAGTCCGCCTCCCGGGCTATCAGGTCCCGCGCGGTCTCCTCCACCCGCGGAGCGCCGTCGAGCAAGAGTCGCAGATGAGTCGGTCCTACTCGCTCCAGCTTCCGCAAGGCGGAAGAGAACAGCCCGTCGAACTCCGCCACTCGTAACGGCCGCTCTTGCGACGGAAGCGTGCATTCAGTCGGTGCCCACTCCATGAGTCCTCCGTCTGCCGGTGCCACTCGTCTCCTATGCGAGCGACCCCCACAGCTCGACGGTAAGGCTGTACCGGGGTACGGAATGCAACCCCAGACCTGCACCCGCGCCAGGCGTCAATCGGTGCCGACGAGGCGCACCTTGGTTGACCGTCGTTGCTCGATGCGCCACCGATGAATGGTCCCCATGGGTCCCCGTAGTGTTCATGGGCGACGGCCTGTGCTGGACAGCGCTCGGAAGGATTTCCGGCGGACACAGGCCGTCGCAGTCATTGGTGGGTCCGAGGGCTCAGGCCGCGCCCCGGGTGCCTTGTTGACTTCAATTGGTTCCACCGCGGAGCCGAGACCGGCGGTGAAGGAGCGCCCAGATCATCACCACTGCCGCCACGACACCCGGCCCACAGTGTGCAAGAAGGACTCCTCCGAGACTGGGACCGCCCCAGTCGCCCTGGTACGTCGCCGGATCGGACATGTCGATGACGAGAGGCTCGACGAGCGCGCGGGCGACGGCGTATGCGCCCACGATGAATCCGAATATCTTGATGGCCTTCCACATGTCTTCACGGTATGTTCGCGATTCACAGAATGGGCGAACTCATTTGAATTCCGACAACCGAATTGCCGACAGCATGCGCATTTCTGAAATCGCGGCACAGTGTCAGGAGGTCGTGCCCCTGTTCGAGCGGGCGCCGGCAACCACCGAGGCTGCCTATGCGCCAGATCGCCCCAAGAATGTAGTCCTGCGCCGCGCCCTGGAGATCACGCCGTCTTCAACTTCGCGCACGCGGGGGCGACAACCGACCGGAGGCCACATATATCCGAGCGGAAGGGCGGTAATCCGGCCTGAATGATTCCGTCGCTCAGAACGACGCGGCCATCGCGTCGAAGTCGCCGCGATCGATGGCGTGGACGGCCACCGGCCGGCCGTACGCCGGGACCACGGTCTCGCGATCGAACGTCATGCCGAGCTTGTCCATCACCCGTTTCGACGCGTCGTTGTCGACGTGCCGGATGCTGACGATCCGCTCGAGCCCGCATGAGGTGAAGCCGAACCGCAGGGCGACCCGGGCCGCCTCCGTGGCGTAGCCCCTGCCCCAGAACTCGTGACCCAGCCGCCAACCGATCTCGACTGCGGGCAGGATCTCCGGCAGGAAGGCCGGTTCGGTCAGCGCCACCCACCCGGCGAACCGCCCGCTTTCTCGGATGACCACCGAGAACATGCCGTGACCGCGCTCGTCCCACTCCTGGCGCGCGCGGGCCAGGCCGTCCGCGGTCTGCTGCCGGCTGCGGACCGTGCCGTTCCCGATGAACCGCATGACCCTCGGATCGGCGTTGACGGCGGCGAGCGGGTCCAGGTCGTCTTCGGTCGGCTGCCGGAGGATGAGACGGGAGGTCTCGAACATCACCATGTATCGATCGTCCCGCGAGAAGCACACCCAGAGGTACGGCCGGCGCCCCGGTCTGACCCGAGCATGCGCGAGCCGCTCTTCGATCGCCGAGGTGATCAGAGAGCGGCTCGCCGTTCTGCCCGCTCGCCGTGTGCGAGCGGGCTCAGGTCGTCAGGACGAATTCGGCGGAATCGATCCCTTGGAACGCCGCTGGCCTTTTCCCCGCGCCTCTGTGACCTCGACGCGACGGGTGCGGCCCTGGGCGGCTTTGGGGATCCGGACGGTGAGGACCCCGTCTTCCAAGGAGGCTTCCACGTTCGACTCGTTCACGTCTGAGGGCAGCGACGTGTGGTAGTGCAAGCGGCCCATGCGCACGCGGAGCGCGCCTCCGCCGCCCTCCTCCTCGTGAACCTCGCCGGTGATGCACAGCTCGCGGTCGGTGATTCCGATCTCGATGTCCGAGGGCGCCACGCCCGGCAGTTCAAGCTTGATCATGTAGGCCTCGTCGGACTCGTCGATCTCGGCGACGGGCACCCATGGGCGTTCCATCTCGGTCTCGGTCGACGACGGGATCAGCCATCCGATCCGGCTGAGCAGTTCTTGGACGTCGGCGAACGGATCTCGCCGCAACATCGCGGACGGCTCGACTCCGTGCATGTGGTGAGCTCTGCCGCGTCTCATCGGCAACGTCATGACATCCCCCTGTCGTCCCCGAACGACTGGATCCGGGTTCTCAGAGAAACCCGGGGCCGTGCTCAACGACGGCCTGCGCTGTCAGCCGTACAACCTGCTACGCCTGCGGTGACAGATACCCCTGCAGTGATTCGGTCACACCGTCAGGAATGCCGCGTGCGAGTACATCAGATGACGCAAAGGCTGTTCCATCCCCTGGATATGAGAAGTCCTTCCGCTGAGGCTCTTCGTCGTTTGATGGAAAAATGGATGTTTGGGGGTTTCTGGTGGGTTATCGGCGGAATTTGCTAGATGAAGGCCCAAGAATCGCACGGCCACCGTGTAAATCGGCCCAGGTGGACAGGGTGATGCCGGCCGAAGCCCATGAAGGGCCAGGAGGCTGATCCCACGAGAAACCAGGACGTACGCCGGCCAGTGAACTCCGCGATCGTGTACGGCAACGCTCGCGTGGTCACGCGGACCTTCGCGGTCAGCCCGTCGCCCAGCGGCCGGCGGTGAGACAGCGCAGGGGCAAAAGCC
>NZ_BOOR01000107.1 GCF_016863335.1 Planotetraspora thailandica | reverse complement strand
ACACAATCCGAATGATCAATCATCCGGCCGCCGCTTCCGGCCCCGACACACCCGACCGGCCCCAACAACCTCCAAGTCACCGACCGTCACATCAACATACGTAATAGCCGAGTTTCGGGAAGTCCTCCAGCTGTCCGAGCAGCGTGTCGTACACCTCGTCGGCAAGCCGGCCGCGAGATCTTCCCGGCGGCGTTCCGCCCGTCATGGCCCCACGGCCCCGCGCGATCGTCGCTTCGTCGTCCATCGTGACGTGAGGTCCCTTCTAGCGTCTTCGCGAACCTGTTGACATCGGTCGCAACGCTGCTGCATGCTGACGACCACTGGGATCGTATAGGAAAGGTGACGGATGCTAGCCATCCTGCACCATCGCGGAACCGCCCGCCAGCGCCCTACTTCGACCACTTAAAGCTCCCCTGAGCATGCTCGACGTCCTGCTCGGTTCGCCACCGGGCCACACAAGGACCGAAGGACTTCTCGACTGACTGAAGACCCAGTACGGCGCGGCGTACTCGTGAGGCCGGTCTGCGGGGCGGCGCCCGCGACAGCCCGGCAATTCGACCAAGGGTCACCGTCATCTTCCTCCCCTCCGATCGCGGACGCATCCGTTATCCGCGTCGCGGAACGCGTTCTTTCATTTCATTCGGCCGGCTCATCACGACCTCGCGATCGGCCTCGGTGATCGCCCCTGCCGGCGCAACCGAGTCGGCCTGGACCTAGTGTTCGAATGCCGCCTGCAGGGCGTCGACCCGACCGCATCACCGCTCCCTTCGGAGGATGGGTCACGTGCGGCACCTACCGATGTTTCGTCGATGATCATGAGAAGGTCGTGCATAAATCCGCGATAGTGGTGCGCTCCAGCGTCAGCGCGGCGGGAGCGGCGATCCACCGCCCCCGCCGCGTGAACGGGTCAGCGGTTGCGGTTGAGGTTCTGCATCCACTCCCGCAGCTCGCGCGCCTGCCGCGCGAGCTCGGAACGCGCCGCAGCGTCGCCGGAGGCCTTGTCGTTCGCCAGGGCGACGATCGAGTTCAGCGCCGGGATGGCGGTGGTGTAGTTGGTTGCCAGGTAGCTGTCCCGCGCGATGTCCAGGGCGGCACCGGCGGCGTCCGCGGCGGCCGCGGTCAGCAGCCCGGCCGCTCGGTCGGCCTCGATCAGCAGGCTGGTCTCGCGGTAGGACGAGCAGTTAGCGCCCTTGCGGTCGGCGGTCGTCTCGATCCCGCCGAGGATGATCCGCATGAACGAGTCGTCGTAGTACTGCGTCCGGAAGTGGCCGAGGATGGTCGAGAACGCCTTGCCACCGTCCCAGTTCTGGCACCACGCGATCGGGTGGTCGCCGTTCATCAGTTGCAACGGGTTGGTGGCCGCGTTGCCGCTGTTGAGGCTGCGCTGGTAGCTGTCCTCGTTGAGGCTCAGCAGCGTGTGCACGTCGGCCCGCATGTTGCGGTCGAAGTTGTAGAGCTCGTCGACCGTCATCCACCGGGCAGGGAGATGCGCGGTCGCCGGGTGCGTTTTGTCCTCGGTCACCACCTCGGTGTGGATGCAGCTGCCGCACTGGCCGAACCCGTTCTGGCCGTTCGGATGGTTGGTGAAGAACCCACCGACGAGGTTGCCGTACCACGGCCAGGTGCCGATCTCGAACGAGTCGGCGGCGCCGTGGATGCCGACATAGCCGCCGCCCTGGTTCATGTAGGCCTCGAAGTTCGGCTGCTCGGTGATCGAATTGAGCGGGCCCGGGTGCCCGACGTTGGACTCGAAGACGATCGTGTCGTACTGCTTGAGCGTGTCGAGGCTCAGGAACGGGCTCGTGGGCAGCGTGACGGTCGGGAGTTGCGGGTCGTAGACGTCGACGTTGAAGTTGTGCGCGATGCCGAGCTTCTGGATCGCGGCCACGGTGTGCGGGATGTGGTCGTGCCGGAATCCCGTCGTCTTGGAGAAGATCAGGACGTTGTAGTCGGCGTGCGGGTTGTGCGGGAGCGGGGCGAGCACCGGGTCCGGGATGAACTTCGGGCCCTCCGCGGGCTCAGACTTGAGGCCCGTCGCGGGCTCCGGCGCGAGCCGGCCGTTGAGCTGGTCGATCAGGTAACGCGCATCGCCCACGAGTGTGCTGCGGACCGAGCCGTGCGCGATCCGGGCGTTGGCGATCGAGACGAACTCGTTCAGGACCTGGCGCGCGGGCTTGGCCGAATCGGCGTCGGCGAGCGCCTTCGCCTGGTCGAGCTTGGCTTGGAGCGCCGCGCCAGCCTCCGCCGGGACGCTGCCGGCGGTCACGAACCCGGCGATCAGCGTGCCGACGTCCGCGAACGATGTCGTCACGATGAACGTCTGCGTGTACTTCGCGCTGTTGGAAGCAGCGTCAGAGAGATGCACCGCGAGCGTGTGCACGCCGAGCGACAGGTCGGAGGTCTGCACCGGCAACGGCGGGACCAGCTTGCCGTCGAGGTACATGTTCAGCACAGCCACTCCGCCCGAGCCGGGGGTGGGGTCCGTGCGCGTCGGGATAAGTGTGGCGACGTGACCGACGTGACCGTCGGTGATCGCCGGGTACGACGCAGCCGGCGCGCGCGTGTCGATCCGGACCGAGATCGAGCGGAACGCCGCGACGTTTCCGGACGTGTCGACCGCGCGGTACCGGACGCTGGTGTTGCCCTCCTGCGTGATCACCGCCGACGCCGTGGCCGACGCCGGCGCCCCCGCGACGGGCACGTCGATGTAGGCGGCGCCGCCGTTGAGCGAGTACTGGAACTTGTCGATGCCGACGTCGTCGGTCGCCGACATGTTCAGCGTCACCGAGTCGCGGTACCAGTTGTTCTGGCCGGTCGGCGCAGAGGGCGACAGCGTCGCCACGTTGATCGTCGGCGGGGTCGTTTCCTGTGCCCACGACGGTGCCGCGGGGATGAGTGCGGCCGCCGTCACGCAGGCGGCCACTACCGATGTGCGAAATCTTCTTCGCATTAGTGTCTTCTCTCTCTCTTGCCGCTATACGGGCGGGCTCGCTAGCTGCCGATGCCCGTGCCGACGAACTCGGCCCAGTTGAGGTTGAACAGGTTGCCGCCCGTGGCGCCACCCGTGACCGAGCGGAACACCAGGAACAGCTCATGCGTCCCGGACATCGAGACCGGGGACGTCTGGCTTGTCCAGGTTCCCGTCCCACCGGTGGACACGAGGTTGGCCGTCGTCAGGATCGGCCCGGTGATCGAGTCCTGACGGACCTCGATCGCCGCCAGCGGCGACCCGGGCGTGCGGCCGGTCGTCGCGTCCGCCACGCGGAACGTGATCGAATCGATGTTGGTCAGGTTGAATGGGCCGTTGAGCTGGAGCCAGTCGCCCGAGCCCAGGCTGCCGCGGTGCACGCCGACGCCGCCGTCGCCGCCGTCGGTGTTGGTCGCCGTGTTGGTGCCGGACTGGTTGACGACGAACTCCACCTCCTGGTGCTTCTGGCGGATCTGGTGCTGGCTGGTCGTGGTCAGCTGTGGGACGCCGCCCGGACCGCCGTGGTCGGTGTAGCGCGCCTGGATCACGCCGGAGACGTTGCCGCCGTGTGAGACGTCGTCGGCGATCGTGTGGAGCACGCCCGAGCAGCCGTTGACGGACTCCTCGGCGTGGCCGTGCGTGTCGTGGCCGAGCACGAACGTCACCTGCACCTCGGAGCAATTCACCGTCCCGTCCTCGGGGTCGGTGACCGTGACCGAGAACGGGATGTCGTCGCCGAACGCGAACGTCCCGCCCTCCACCGGCGTATTGACGACCACCGTCGGGCTCGTGTTGCCCACGGTGATCACGGTGCTGGTCGAGGTTTGCTTGTCGGACGAGTCGAGCACGGTCAGCACGGCCGTGTAGCGGCCGGACTGCGTGTAGGTGTGTGTCGGGTTCGGGTCGGTCTCGATCGCCGAGCCGTCGCCGAAGTTCCACTCGTAGCGGATCGAGTCGCCGGGATCCTCATCCAGCGAGCCGGCGCTGGAGAAGTTCACGGTCAGCGGCGTTGAGCCGTCGGTGCGGTCCGTGGTGAGCACGGCCTTCGGCGCGCGCTTGCCCTTGACGTACTCCCACTTGTACATGCCCGCGTCGGGGCTGATGACGTTGAACCCGTTGCCGTAGGTCAGCATGTAGAACGCGCCGTCAGAACCGAACTGCACGTCCATCGGGTTGTCGCACTCGAACCGGAACCTGCCTGCCCCGGCGTTCGCACGGCTGCCGCAATCCAGGAAGTTGTTGATCTTCTGGATGTGGTTGTTCTGCTTGTCGAGCTTGACCTCGCGCAGCGTGTCCTGCGTCCACTCGCTGATGATCACCGAGTCGTCGTAGTACGGCGGGAACTTGTTAGGGTTCGGGTTCTTCGCGTCGTAGTGGTACTTCGCGACCCCGTGCGGACCGACGCCGCCGGTGTAGAGCTCGGGGAACAGCCGCGGGCATTCGGTCGTCGAACCGGGCGCGATCGGGCCCGGGGTCGGCGCGTAGTAGGCCTCGCACGGCGTGCCGAGCGGCGCGCTCGTGTTGTTGTCGCGGTAGGAGTACCAGATGTCCGGGTCGCTGACCGGCGGGACGTCCCTCAGGCCCGGCTCGACCGACGGACCGCCCTCAATGTTCCACAGCGAGTCGTTGCGCTGGGTCGGCCCGTCGCAGTCGAACTTCCGAGGCGGGTTGTTCAGCGGCGTGCCCGGGGTGGTGGTGCCGGGCGCGAACTCGTGGAAGTTCCACTCGTAGTGCGCGAGGTCGCGCTTGTAGCACGTCGGCCAGCCGTAGTTGGACGGCTTGCGCACGATCTCGTAGCGGCCGGTGCCCGACGGGCCGTGCGAGCGCTGCGGTGTCTGGGCGTCGGGCGAGTAGTCGCCGATGTAGGCCACGTCGTTCTCGTCGACCTGGATCCGGAACGGGTTGCGGAAACCCATCGCGTAGACCTCCGGCCGCGTCTTGTCCTGCGGCGCGCCCGCGACCAGCGGGAACAGGTTGCCCGACGGGATCGAGTAGGCGCCCGTGCCGGAGCCGAAGTCGACCTTGTTGGCGTCGGCGGCGGAGATGTTGCCGTCCTTGACCTTGATCCGCAGCACCTTGCCGCGCAGGTCGTTGGTGTTCAGCGCGCTGCGGCGCGAGTCACCGGTGAGCCGCTGATACCAGCCGCCCGCCTGCGCCGTGTTGGTGGCGATCGCCGGCGTGGCGGTGCCGGTCAGGCCGGCGCCGTCGGCGGTGATCTGCGGCTGATCGGACTGCTGCTTGCCGCGGCGGAAGAACACGTTGACGTTCGACGTGTTGACCGGGCCGCCGCTGGTCTGGATCTCATCCGCCTCGATGTTCGAGAGCGCCTCGAGCGCCGCGTCGATCGCATTGCGATCCGCGTTCCACGCGATCGGCTCCGTCGTCTGGCCCTCGAAGGTCAGCGTGAACGTGCCGCCCGTCGCGTTGGTGACGCGCACGGTCTGCTGCTCGTCGGTCTTCTGCGAGTTGTACGGCCCGTAGCCGCCGCCGTTGATGCCGCCCGCGGGCGTGTCATCGCCGGTGACCATCCAGAGGTTGCCGTGCTTGTCGAAGTCGATGTCGCCTGCGACGTGGCAGCACTCCTGGCGGTTGACTGGCACGCGCATGATCTGCTGCTCGGAGCCCATGTCGAGGTGCGCCGGCGTGCTGTCGGTGGCGTCGACGAACTTGAAGCGGCTGAGCTGGAAATAGCCCACGTACGGATCCCACGCGGTCTTGGACGCCGCCACGTCCGGCGGGGTGGTGTTCGGCGTGATCTGGGTGACGACCGATCCGTCGCTCAGCTTGACGTCGGTGACCTCCTTCGCCGAGTAGTAGAGGTAGACCCACTTGTTGGTCGCGAAGTTGGCGTCGACCGCCGGGCCATAGAGCCCGTCCTCGCCCGCGGAGTAGATCTGCTGCGTCATCGGCAGGCTCGGATCGGCGAAGTTGGCGACGACCGTGGTGACGCCCGTGGTCGAGTCGTGCATGCGCAGCGAGCCGAGGCGGTCCGTCTGCAGAACGCGGCCGTCCGGCAGCTGGTCGAAGCCGATCGGCTCCTGCAGGTTCGGCGGCGAACCGATCTTCGTCTGCTGGTAGTTGGCCAGCACGGTCGCGCCGCAATCGCTGTAGACCGGGTCGGCCTGGCCCGCGGCCCAGCCGATCGCGCCCTTGAGGTGCTTGGTGAGGCCGGCGTCGAAGCTCGCGGCCGTGTTGCCCAGACCGGTGTAGAACGAGCGGCCGCCCTGGAAGTCCTTACACCACGAGACCGGGTGATCGGCGCCCATCGTGCCCCCGGCGATCCCGTCGAGGTTGGCGCCCTGCGGCTGCGGCCCGAACGGGTCCTCGACGACGGTGGCGAGGACGTGTGACACACCGCGGACGTTCTTCGCGAAGTTGTACCAGTTGTCGGTCCGCGACCAGAACTGCGGCAGATCCTTGCTCGCGTCGTGGACGCGGTCGGCGACCTTCACGTCACCCGATTGCACGTCGGTCCTGCCGGACGCACGCGTCCCCAGGATGTCAGTCAGGAACGACCAGGACTCGTCGGTCTCGACCGCCGAGCCGACGCCGACGAAGCCGCCGCCGTCGCGGAAGTAGCTCTCGAAGTTCGCGCGTTGCGCGTCCGTGAGCGGGCTCGCGTGACCCGTGTCCAAGAACACGACCGCGCGGTACTGCGCCAGCTTCTTCTCCGTGAAATGGTCGCCCACGTCAGCGGGCCCGGGCGCCACGACCGTGAAATGACCGGTTCTGGCCGCATCCCGGATCGCGGCCAGGCCGGCCGACGACACCGCGTCCTGGGTGCTGCGCACCACGAGCACCTTGAAGCGGGCGTCTGGTGGTGCGGGCTTGGCGGCAGGCGGGGACGGCTGCGGCAGCGCCGCTGCAGCGACCTTGAAAGCGGGCTCAGCCGCCGTGGCGGCCTCGGCGCTCACCGGCGTCGCGAGGAGCGTGATGAAAGGGGCGATGAGGGCTAAGGCCATCGTGGTCGCGGTGCGACGTCTCGGGCGTCGTCCGTTTTTTGGCGGGGCTGCGTCGAGCAGCCTGGCCCACGTTCGATGACGTGGTGACATGAAAAACCCTTCCTGACTGGGGGGATGTCAGGCAAGGCGCGCGCCGCCGCGCTTATTGCCACTTGGTGGTAGCGGATATTGCGGTTGCTGGAGGGTGCCGTCTCCAGGTCTGTGGGGCCGTCACTAAGGTGCCGGCCTGGGTGAATCCATGATCGTGGTCGAGCCGTCGATGATGTGGTTGATCACCATGCTCGCCGCGCCACGGGAGGCGGCGCCGAAGCCGAGCGTGGAGGCGACGAATCGGCACTGGGCGGCTGGAGCTGCCACCACGAGCCGTTGCAGCTGATCTTGTGCGTGTGGCAGCAGCCACTAGGCCAGCGAGGCGAAATAGCCTCCGATGACGATCACTCGCGGGTTGAACAGGTTGGCCAGGATCGAGCCACCGAGCCCGAGCCACTCGCCGACCTGTGCCACCGCCATCGTCATGCGCCGGTCGCCAGAGGCCAGGCCTCT
>NZ_BOOR01000106.1 GCF_016863335.1 Planotetraspora thailandica | reverse complement strand
GACGCCAGGAATGCCGCGGGATGAACCCGAGCGCCTCCCGCGCGGCGTCGATCGACAGTCACACGGGCTGGGCCAGTTTCACCATCCCGCTCGAGCCGGGCAACGTCGTAGAGCGCAGCGACACCAGCCATGGGATGGTCCGGACAGAGGTTCGCTCGGCACACGGCCACAGCCACCTCGGCCATCTTTTTCCGTACGGCCCAGCCGATGCGGGTGGCATGCGCTACTGCATCAACTCTGCCTCGCTGCGATTCATCGCCGCCAAGGACCTCGAGACCGAAGGCTATGGCCAGTACGCGCACCTTTTCGACGCGGCTCCCGGCCCGGCGGCATCCGGGAGAGGTGTCGCATGACCACGTGCGGGGTTAACTACCAGCCCGAGCCCCCGGTCCTCGCCGGCGGTTGCTTCTGGGGTATGCAGGACCTGCTGCGCAAGAAGGACGCGGTGTGTCGACTCGGGTGGGAGGTAGCCCCTACCGGGACGTTCTGGGAGGCAGAGCCTGAGCACCAGGACTACTGATCAAGCATCCCAACGGCTACACGTGCCACTGCGTCCGACCTCAGTGGCAGCTGCCCCACCAAGAACACGCCAGCTGATCAACGAATTGCCCACAGCCAGGCCAGGAGCAGACCCCGCGACTCCAAGAAGAGGGGGGGTGCTTCTCGTTGGCTGGACACTCTGGCTAGGCATCCAAGGCATGAATCAACCAAGGTGGACGCGTGGACAACAAAGCGCAGAACGCATCCGGCTATCAACGGAGTGATCACTGGGCTCGACTAGACGCCTTTCTCCAGACCGATCCGCGCGACGCCGGCTGCGACGAAGCCATGGAGATGCTGGACGTCTACGCGGAGCTGCTTGCTGCGGGCAACGACCCGAGCGAGCGGTTCCCGGGCGTTCATGCGCACTTTCTGGCCTGCGGTCCATGCGCCCAAGACTTGGAGGGCCTGCTATCGGCGCTCACAGGCCCAGCCTCTTCTCAGCCCGGCCCGCCGTAGCACGCTGGCGAGGACCCACGAGAGGCGGGTTCCAGACCCGGACGCCGCGCCGGCAAGCCGGTAACTCGAGTCTCTGTTGGCGCTGTGGCCAAGACGCGCAGGCGGAGCGCTTCGAGCCACATATTGGTCGACACAGTCCAAAACTCCTTCTAGTTGCCCACGAATGGGCGATTTGTATGGACTTTATCGTCCAGTATACGGTTGCTCAGGTGCCGCGTGGGGAGTGACCTGACCAGCGCGTGCGCGGCTTGTGATGCTCTGGCGAAAGAGGGGGCAGTGGACGCAGAGACTGATCGGGAGAACCGCCGATGGGTGCGTGATCTCGCTGCTGCCGGCCCGGTCAGAGAGGCGGCGTGCAGGGAGCTGTATCCGTTGCTGCTTCGCATCGCGAAGTCTGAGGCACGTCGGCGTGCGCCGGTCCTAGAGCTGGACGGCCCGGAGCTCGAGGACATTGCCCACCAGGCCGCCGCCGACGCGTTGATGGCCATCGGCGAGCGTCTGGATAGGTTCCGGGGTGAGGCACGGTTCACCACCTGGGTGAGCAAGTTCGTGATCTTCAATGTGGCCACCAAGATGAACCGCCACTTCTGGCGTCGCCACGAGGTCCCCTACGAACAAGAGGATTGGTCCAAGATCGCTTCGCGCTTCGACGTCGGCCCCGAGGACGAGGCACAAGTCCGGGAGTTCGCGGCCGCCGTCTCGACCGCGGTGGAAGAGAATCTGTCGGAGCGTCAGCGGCTGGTGTTCGTCGCGACGGTCCTCAACGGCATGCCGATGGATGTTCTGGCCGACGAGCTGGGCTCGACCCACAACGCGCTGTACAAGGTGCTCTTCGACGCCCGGAAGAAGCTCCGCACCGAACTGGTGGCGAGCGGCTACCTGCCCGAGGCACCTGCAGTTCGGTCGGCCTGAGGTCGCCCGCTTTCGGACGCAACACCATGACACCATGCTGCCGACGGCCTCCATCAGCGCCATCGGGCGACTCGCACCAGAAGACGTCATCGGGCTGGGCCGATACCTGGAGTGAACACACGGCGTCTCCATAGCCAGGTCGGTACAGGCTGCGCAGCACGGCCAGATGATCGCCGACGTCTCGCGATGGCGGAGCAGATGCAACTGTTGGACGCCAACAACGCCCAGGGCGTGCTGAGCCCCATCGACGCGTCGCTCGACCACGGACGCCCTCGTACCCAAGACTCGCATCGACCTGCGTGGTAAGAAGCCGAGATCCAGGTGCCACGAACACCGGTGAACCGAAAAATGTCATGTGGGCGAGGGACTAGATACAAGGGAGGTGCCGGATGAAGGCGATTGTGGTGACGGATCAGGCCGCGGGGACGGCCGGGATGAGGCTGGTCGAGCGGCCCGATCCGGATGCACCGAGGCTCGCCAGCCTTGAGGGCGCGAACTACGGCGATGTCGTCGTGGAAGTTCATGCGTCGGGATTTACCGGGAATGAGCTGGAGTGGCCATCAACCTGGATCGATCGTCTTGGCCGTGACCGGACGCCTTCGATCCCCGGGCACGAGCTGGCCGGAGTGGTCACCGCCCTCAGCTATGGAACGGCGGGGCTGTCGGTGGGACAGCGGGTGTTCGGCCTCACGGACTGGACTCGCGATGGCACGCTCGCGGAGTATGTCGTCGTCGAGGCACGCAACCTTGCGCCGCTGCCGGGCGACGTTGACTTCACGGTGGGCGCGGGTGTCGCGATGACGGGCCTGACCGCGTGGCAGGGACTGTTCGAGCACGGCCGCCTCCGGGCCGGGCAGAGCGTCCTCGTGCACGGTGCGGCCGGCGCAGTCGGGTCGATGGCGACGCAGCTCGCACGTGAGGCCGGTGCCTACGTCATCGGTACCGGACGCGCCGCTCACCGTCAGACGGTGTTCGACTTCGGGGCGCAGGAGTTCGTCGACCTTGAGAACGGCGCCCTCGAAGGCGTCGGCGGAGTCGATCTGGTTTTCGATGTCTTCGGCGGCGACATCGGGAGGCGGTCCGCGGGTCTGGTTCGGGCCGGAGGAACGCTGGTGACCGTCGCCGGGCCGCCCGAGGCGCGGCCTGCCGACGGCCTGGCGATCGACTTCGTTGTCGTGTCCGATCGTGCCCAATTGGGTGAGATCGCCCAGCGGGTGCGTGACGGACGACTGCGGACGAACATCGGCCAAGTCGCGCCCCTCGACGATGCCGTCGCCGCCTTCAACCCGACCGAGCGGATCAAGGGAAAGACGGTCATCCGCGTTCGTCCGTGAGGTCGCTGCGGTGACCTCCCAGGAAGCTGCGGAGGAACTCCAGCCGCGCGACCATGAGGCCGCGGTAGGGCTCTTCCGAGGGATCTCCTGATGGCTGCGTGGTCTCAGCCACGGGCCTTTGCGCGCGCCGACTCGGCGGACGCACGATCGGAGTAGCCGGGGTGTCGAGCGTCGATCAGATCGGCATAGGTGGTCGTTCGCGAGAGGTAGTCGACCACAAAGGGGCAGATTGCGGTGATCGTGCCCTCGCGGGCGCGGATCTCGTCGAGCACTCGCCGCACCATCGCACCGGCGACACCTTGGTGTTGATGACTGGGCTCGACTTCGGTGTGCTGGAGGGCGTACCGGTTGGGCTTCAGATGGGTGTAGTAGAGCCAGCCGACCAGTTCGCCGTCCCGGTAGAGCTCGAAGCGGCCTTGGCCGGTGTTGTCAATCAGGTCCTCAGCAGTTGGTGCCTGTTCTTCACTGCTCATCGGCCCACTCCTTCAACGTGTATCTGCGGCGTGCGTTCGGGCAGCCCCCGTTTCGGACGCTGAAGTCCAAATATGGCGCGGGGGCGCTCGCGAAGCAATGTCAGAGTGCCGTAAGTTGGACTGAATAGTCCGTACGCGCCCTCGCGGGTGCTGGCTAGACCTACCAACTGGATACGAGCGAGAAGAGAGCATGAAACCATCACCGGCCGCCGTTGAGGTGCGCAAGGATGAGACCACCCGCCTCTACGAGGCGCTGATCGATGGCCGGGTCGTCGGTAACCTGGCTTACGAGACTACGGGCGGGCGGGTCTCGCTCACGCACTCCTTCGTGGACCAAGACCAGCGGCATCGAGGCGTCGCTTCAGCATTGGCGCGCTACGCGCTTGAAGACCTGAGCCAGAGTCAGACCAGGGCTGGTATCTACTGCGGGTTTGTTGCCGACTACGTCGAAGCCCACCCCGAATGGAAGGATGCCGTCGACATCAACCGCTCGGCTTTCATCGCCACTCGCACCGCGCGAGACACGAACAGCGGGCGGTGACGCGATGGACGCCGGGCCGACCTCCACAAGATCCGACCTGGAATCTCGTTGGACTACTTCTATGACCCAGAGGGTCTGGACGACTGGTGAGCTCGCCCGCCGCGACCTTCCCTGCGCCCTCGTCTGACCACGGGGAAGCGAGGTCGCGAGGGCTCGCGCGTGGCAGGTGGTGAGGTCCAGCGACAAGTTCCGTACCCCAGCTCGTGTCTCGGCGGGGATCGAACTCACACTCGAGGCTGTTGCAGATCTTGCTGGGCGCGCGCTACCTGCTGCGGTCGACGACGAGATGAACCAACGTGGGGGCAGCTCAGCCGCTGGCTTGCTCAGGTTCTGAGTAGGGCCGTGCTCTCAGCCCGCGACTTCGGCTCGGATCCTGGGCCGTTTGGCGATGAGCTCAACGTTCAGACAGGCTCTCGATGTGCGCAAGTGCCATGTCGATTGATGTTGCCATCGGTGTGACATCGCGCGCAGTCTGGGCCAGTAGGTACCCGCCCTGGAGGGCGGCCATAAGCCCGGTCGCGAGCTGGTCGACCGACGCCTCGGGCGGAAGCGCACCACCGTCTTGAAGCCTGCGCAACACGCCTGCCAGCAGTCCCTGCCATTCGGTGAACAGTTGAGACAGGGCTTGGCGTGCGAGAGCGTCGTGATCGGAGACCTCGGAGGCCAGCGAGCCGAGCGCACAGCCGTAGGCGCCATGTCGAAGGCCGTTGTTCTGGACCAACGCGTCCCGCCAGCGTCGCAAGCCCCGGATCGTCGAGACATGGCTGAGGGCGTCGCGCTCGCGCTCGATGATGCGTTCTCCTACGTGGTCGATGACGGCCCGTATGAGTGCGTCCTTGCCGTCGAAGTGGTGGTACAACTGCGACTTGCTCACTCCGCTCGCCGCTAGCACGTCATCAAGCGTGGTAGCCCCGACTCCTCGGATGTACATCAGGTCGGTTGCCGCGGCGACGATCCTTGCCCGCGTCTTTGCACCGCGCGCCGTCAGGCGTCTGCCGTTGTGCGAGTCAGCGGTCGTCATCACGAGTTCATGTTACTGATCGGGCTACTCGTTCCCGTCCTTGCGGGGCTGTCGTCCTCGGTTGCCGCAAAAGGCGCGAGCGCGAGGTCGAGCGCGGCGTTGAGTGGCCAAGGGTCTTTTGCAATCTGACTCAGGGTGCTGCCTCCATGAAGCGCCGCGAGAATTAGCACCGCAGTCTTCTGGGCGTCGACATCGGCCCTCCGAGTCTGGCCAGAGGAGAAGTGTGTGTCGCCCGTGGTGCCGGACTGCAGCAACCGGTCCACCGTCTCGGCGATGAGCTCGCGCCACCGATCGAGGAAGTCGGCTCGGTCGGGCACATCACCTGTTTGTCGCAGCGCCAACACGTACGGCGACGGTGGGGTCATGAGCTCCTCGACCACCCGGCGACGCCAGTCGGCCAGCTTCGCCCCGTCAGTGACTCCAGCCAGACAAGCGCTCTCGCGGGCCAAGACTTCCGCGAAGTGCGTCCTCAGCAATCCCTCCCGGCCAGTCGACACCACTCAGGTATCCTGCCATATATTTGGACTATTTAGTCCAATTGATGCGTACAGACGCTTTAAAGCCCCAGGCAGTAGGGTCGCAGGTGGTTAAAACGGCCATGGACTACAAAGTCCATTAGTCGTTACCGTTCGCGCATAGCGCATGCCGCCCCAGGCTCGTGACACCGGACGTCTGGCGAAGGAGATCGTGCCCGTCGCCCGACGTAGTGCGGAGCGGGCTCTTCGAGCATGACGAGACGATCCGAGATGACACCACGCTTGGATCGTCGGCCAAGCTCTCCGCCCAGCTGGGGCACGACGCAGATGACCGCGGGCAACTCGACACCATTGTCGGATGGATCGAGCGCCGTAGTCATCGCCTGCGATGACGTGGTTGCAGGGCTAGGGGTTGCGCCCTTGGCCAGGATCGTCGGTTCGGTGGTGCATGCGTTGGAGCCTGGCCTGACGGGCATCGCGCAGGCGTGGGCGATGACCAAGGTCATCAAGGCTGCAGGTATCGCTCCCGACGAGATCGGCGTGTGGGAGGTCCACGAAGCGTTCGCGGCGCAGGCACTGGGGGTTATGCGCGAAGTATCGACGCAGCTCAAGGGCTTCGAGGTTCCTGACGACCGGCTCAACCTCAACGGGGGCGCCGTCGCCGTGGGCCATCCGTTCGGGGCCTCGGGAACCCGCCACCTGCTCACCCTCGCCATCTCGATGCGGGAGCGAAAAGCTCGCTACGGCGTTCTCGGCGTGTGCGCGGGCTCAGGGCAGGGTGTGGCCGTCCCGCTCGAGAACGACCAGGCATGAACCGGGATCAGCGTTCGACGGCCCCCGGCTCGAGCGCGGAGGTGTCCAAGTCACCCTTCCGCAGCCGAAAGACCTGAAGACGCAGGTCGTAGTACTTGTCCGTTTCTCCGACCCACTCCATCCCGATGCGGCGGGCGGCGCGTGTGCCGCGCTCGTTCTTGGGCCGTACGACGGCGAAGACCTCCTCCTCGCCGTTGCTGAAGGCATAGTGGGCCAGGGCATGACCCGCCTCGGCCGCCAACCCCCGCCCCCACGCCCACGGGGCGAGCTGGTAGCCCAACTCCAGGTCGTCGCCCTCCGGCGGCAGCGGAAGAATCTGACCCGAGCCTGCGACGCGCCCGCTCTCGGTCTCTTCGATCACCCACCGGCCACTCGGGCGCCCTTCGGATCCCAGAGGTGCGGCGATCCATCCGGTGATCACCGCACGCATCTGGTCGAGGTCGTTGACGTGATCCATTGCCGGGGCCAGCCACCGGGAGACCTCCGAGCTGCCGTAGATGTCGAGCGCCCCGGCTGCATCATCTTGATGCCACGGACGCAGCCGCAACCGCGGTGTGCTGATGGTCGAACCGACGATAGTGACCTCGTGAGTCAACGCTGCTCCTCGATGCGGGGACGGGGCACGCCCGACGGCGCGCTTAGCGGTTGATAACGCTACGCCGTATTGGACGAAGTCGTCCATCTAGGCCCGCACCGAGTGACGTCACAACGAGCCAGCGACAGCAGACGAAAGAGATGTGGCATCCCAGGCACTAATCGAAAGAGAGCCAGGGGCACACATGACCTGGGCCGGCCGGCAGCAAGGCCCAGAGCGGTCGAGCACTACGTCGGACGTGAGGTCGAGGCGATGAGCGGCGGCACCACACACACGGTGTCGAACGCCCCGCAAGATCGGCCACCTGAGGTCTCGCCGCCGACGCTGATCACCAATCGTCACCACCAGGGAGTCGCAGATGGACCCAACCCACGCACATGAGTTGATCGAGGGTGAACGTGAACGCATCAAGGAACTTCTCACGTACTCAGCCGCTGAGCGGGCGGCTGACCTGGAGGCGGCCGCTGATGCGAGGATCTCGGTCTCCGACTCGGCGACCCCACTCGCTCAAGAGCTTCTTGACGATGCTGTAGCCGAGCAACTCAGCGCACGGTTGGCTGCGCTCGATAGGGCCAGCGAGCGCCTGCGGGCCGGTACCTACGGAGTTTCGTTGCGCAGCGGTCGGCCGATCCCCGACGAGCGACTTGAGGCTGACCCTGCGGCGGAGCTGCTCGTTGATGAGGTCGGGTAGGACGGCATCGCGGAGAGGTTGCGGTTCCTGCGCGACGCGATGGCGGAAGCCGTTCGGGTAGGGCGCGCCCGTGGGATCCGTCTGCCGGCCGCTTACGCCGGCCAACAGATCGAGTTCATCGACACACTGCCTGAGCTCATGACCTCTTCCATGCTCAATGACGGCAGGTGCCTGGAGGCAATGGAACGGGCTCTTCACACACGAGCGCCTACGGAGGCGCTCCAGGCAACGACGCTCCCGCGCCACAAGCCCTGTCGATCAGTGTAAGAAGCCGAGATCTGGGTGCCACGAACAGTGGTGAACCGAAATGTCATGCAGGTGAGGATCGGCTACAGGGAGGTGCCGGATGAAGGCGATCGTGGTGACGGATCAGGCCGCGGGGACGGCCGGGATGACGCTTGTCGAGCGGCCCGAGCCGGAGGCGGCGGGGAACGACGTCCTCGTCGAGGTACACGCGTCGGGATTCACCCCCGGCGAGCTGACGTGGCCCGGAACCTGGACCGATCGCCTCGGCCGCGACCGCACGCCGTCGATCCCCGGCCACGAGGTGGCCGGTGTGGTCAGCGCGCTCGGCTATGGCACGAGGGGGCTGTCGGTGGGACAGCGGGTTTTCGGCCTCGCGGACTGGACTCGCGACGGCACCCTGGCCGAGTACGTAGCCATCGAGGCGCGCAACGTTGCGCCGCTGCCGGGCGATGTCGACTTCACGGTGGGCGCGAGCCTGCCGATTTCCGGCCTGACCGCGTGGCAGGGACTGTTCGTGCACGGCCGCTTCCAGGTGGGACAGAGCGTCCTCGTGCACGGCGCGGCCGGTGGAGTCGGCTCTTTGGTGACCCAGCTCGCCAAAGAGGCCGGTGCCCATGTCATCGGCACTGGACGTGCCGCCGATCGGCAGACCGCACTCGACTTCGGCGCGCAGGAGTTCGTTGACCTCGACAACGACTCGCTGGACGACGTCGGGGGAGTCGATCTGGTCTTCGACGTGATCGGCGGCGACATCCAGAAGCGGTCCGCGGGTCTGGTTCGAGCCGGCGGGATGCTGGTGACCATCGCCGGCCCGCCCGAAGCGCAGCCGGCTGAGGGACTGGCGGTCGACTTCGTCGTCGAGGCCGATCGCGCGCAGCTGAACGAGCTCGTCCGGCGGGTGCGGGATGGCCGGCTGCGGACGATCATCGGCAACGTGGCGTCCCTCGACGACGCCGTCGCCGCCTTCAACCCGACCGAGCGGATCAAGGGAAAGACCATCATCCGTGTTCGTCCATAAGGACGCGGAGGCCACACCCGTTGCCCAAAGCCCACCTCTTGGCTCCCCGACAGAAAGAGTGACGATGATGATCAATCTCGAGGCCGAGGCGGCCACCCGCGAAGAGAACAACGCTGCGCTCATCGCTGCTCTGGACCAGACAGGTCTCAGCGAGGTGGAATCCAGAGGGGAGCTCGATGTCGTCAACGACGCCGAGCACGGCCGATGGGTCGCTACCCTCGGCGCCGACGCGATCGCCGAGCTCACGTACCGGTTCGTGGGCGGCCGTGTTGTGCTGCTGAAGACCTGGGTCGCCCCCGCGTACCGCGGAAAGCGGGTGGCCACCGACCTCGTAGCCCGCGCGCTGGACGAGATCCGCGAGAGCGGGAAGAAGATCACCATCATCTGCCCGTTCGTGGGTGAGTTCATCGACCGCAACCCCGAGTATGCCGACCTCATCGACAAGGTCCGTCCCGGCGCCGGCGCCCACCCCAAGCACGAACCCGCGGAAGTGGGCCACGACGAGGAGCTCGCCGCGTTCCAGCGCGACCTGGCGTAACCGTCCGGCGTTCAGACGTGGTCGCCTGTCACGGCATCCGGAGCGTGCGACATGTTCACCACGGCCCGGCCAGGAGGCCGGCGCCGACGGGTCGTTTCTTCTGATCGAGGGCGTGTTGCCTCGTCGGCTCAGCATCCGTAACCGCACCGCCTCTCGACGTCGTACCACGGTGACCGGCGGCGGGAGGGCGTCGAGGCGCGAGCGAGATTGCGACGTTGCCGGAAAGACGGCGCGACGGATCTGACACCAATCAGACGGGACGACCTTGCACGCCGGCACCGCGTACACGGCGCCGAAACGACAACCCATCTGCAGTGAACGCCGAAACACACAGAGAAGGAACAAGAAAATGAAAAACACCGAGCAGTACACCGAGGATCTGGCGATCCTCGAGCAACTTAACCTTGACTACAACCATTCGGACCAGGCCAGCGATGCCAAGCGCTTCAGTGAATTCCTCGCTGAAGATTTCATTGTGCAGACACCGGGTGTCACCCGCAACCGTGAGGAGTACCTCGAATACATCGCCAAGCCGCGCCCCTTCAAGGATCTCGCTTTGCGCGAAGTCAAGATCCGTATCCTCGGCGATGTTGCGCTGATCCACGGCAGGGCGACATACACCATGATCGCCGATGGAGTGGAACAGGAAGCTCTGTACACGGACGTGTACCAGAAGCGTGAGGGCGCCTGGGTCTGCGTCTCCGCCTGCGCGATCGCTCCGGGCGCCTGACCCGACCACGCGCGCGAGGCTGCTGGTCGCGAGGCGACCCCGGGACCGTACCCAAGGGCAAGTCACGACACGGCGACAGGCCGAGACCGGCCGGCGGCCTCGCTTCAGTACTCATCCAGCTGAGAAAGGCCACGAACAAGATCAGCGGAATCGACACCGGTGTAGCCGCCCACAGTGGCGGCTACACGGCGCTGTCGGCATTCCAGCAGACCGCGACCTCGTGGTCCGGTCTGGTACGCCCGGCCTCAGGCCGACGGAACACCCCTCGAGGACTTCGCTGAGGAAGCTCGGCGGGCATGGCGTAACGCCCAGGACGCGCTCGGGCAGGCCGGAGTGTCCATGACCGACATCGTCCCAGTGCGAACCTGGCTCACCGACATCTCCGCGGTGCGCAGCCACGTCGACGTGCGCGATCCGAAGCCTCCAGAAACTCCGGGGTGGTTCAGAACAACAGAAAGGCACTCGATGCAAGGCGTGGCACCAGCGCTCAACCAGGTTCGTCGGGGCAGAACGGTCCGGCTGGCATTCATATCTGCGGTGGTATCCCTGGTGGCCGCGTTCGCCGCGGTGGGCTCGACGATCCCGCTTTTCAACATCTACCGGGCCGAGGAGGGGTTCACCAACGCCGGTATTTCGATGACCGTCGTCGCCTACTCCGCTGCCACTCTCACCACACTGTTGATGATGGGACGGCTGTCAAATCATCTGGGCCGCCGGCCCACCTCGATCGCGAGCCTCGGCCTTCTTGTGCTGGGCTGTCTGCTGCTGCTGAACGTGCACGACATCGGCATCCTGATCGCCGGTCGGCTCCTGATGGGCCTTGGTGCCGGGCTGGCCAGCAGCAGCCTCACCTCCTACATCGTCGACGCCGCACCGGCCAAGCCGGTCTGGTTGGCCTCCGTCGCCTCCAGTCAGACAGTCATGCTCGGCCTCGCCGTCGGCGCCATCGCGTCCGGAGCCCTGGTCCAGTTCGGCCCCTGGCCACGCGAGCTCATCTACCTGGTCGCCGTCGGCTTCCTCCTCCTGTCTGCCGTACTCGTCGCTGTCAGCCCGGAGACGGCGACTCCGTCGCCGGGCGCCTGGTTGTCCCTGCGTCCCCGGGTCCGTGTACCGGCCCGGGTCAGGCATCTGCTCCCCGTCGCGGCAGCGGTCTTCCTGGCCACCTGGGCGACCGGGGCCTTCTACCAGGCCTTCGTGCCGGCGCTGGTCGAAGATCAACTCCACACGCGCAGCCCGCTCGTCCTCGGGTTGGTGTTCGCCGCCTACATGGGTCCCAGTGCTCTCGGTGCTCCCCTCGGCGGCCGGTTCACATCCGCGGCCGCCCAACGCCTCGGCATGATCATCTTCCTGGCCGGATGGATCGGCATCATTACAGCGATCGCCACCGGCACACTGGCGCTGTTCATCGCCGCGACCATCGTCGCGGGCGCCAGTCAAGGCATCGCCATCAGCGCCGCCACCCGCGGACTGCTGCACGGCAGCACCCCGGCCGACCGGGCACCGATCTTCAGTGCGGTCTACCTGCTCTGCTACAGCGGCGCTGCTGTCCCCGCCCTGGTCTCCGGCCAACTGTCCAGCACCTTCTCACTGCCGCAGATCGCCCTCGGATACGGCGTACTTGCCCTCGTCGCCACCGTGTTCACTGTCATCGCTGCACGCAACCCGCACCCCGATACGAGCGGGAACAGCTAGCACGTGAGTAATCATGACGAACCTCACCATCATCCAGACCTCACTCGACCCTGAGCAGGACGCCGCTGGCGCTCGTCGACGCCCGTCGATCGCCGCGCGGATCGGCGCAATCGGCCAGAACCGGCTCGGAGCCCTGCTCCTCCTCGTCGCGACGCTTGCAGCGATCGTTTGGGCCAACGGGTCCCTGGCGTCGTACTGAGCCCCGAGGTCCTCGCTGGCGCTGCCGGCTCCACCCTCGCGTGGGGCGTCGTCGTGGGCCTCGTCGTCGGCAAGCTCCTCAGCGTCTTCGGATCGAGCGCGCTCCTCCGGCGCCTGAAGCTCGGCGAGCTCGGAGCGGGACTCACCCTCGATCGCGCCCTCGGCGGCGCCGCACTGTGCGGGATCGGATTCACCATCTTGCTGTTCATCGTGGACCTCGCGATCGATGACGAGTTCGCGCAGAACGAGGCGTGGGTGGGTGTGCTCGCGGCATCTGTTATCGCCTTCGCGCTCGCGACGATCATCTTCCGGATCTCGGATGCCGTGCGCCCCGACGACGATTCCGGTCAGACGCTCGCACGCCCGGTCGACCCGGCACGCGAGCACGTGCTCGGAGACCCGGACGCTCCCTACACGATCGTCGAGTACGGCGACTTCCAGTGCGGCTTTCTGCCTCAAGGCGTCCGGCTCGATCCTGGAGGTGCGCGACGTACTCGGAGACCGGCTCCGCTACGTGTGGCGCCACGCCCCGCTCGTGCAGATCCACCCCAACGCCCTCGCAGGCGCGGAGGCATCCGAGGGCGCGGCAACGCAGGGAGATTCTTCGACTTCGCGCGCGCGATCTTCGACGACCAGGACAACCAGCGGCCGTCCGACATCATCCGCATCGCCCACGACCTGGGGCTGGACGTCGAGCAGTTCGAGAAGGACCTCATCTCGGCCGAGGTCACCGGCCGGGTGCGCGACGACATGCTCGACGCTGAGGCCATGAACATCACCGCCGTTCCTACGCTCTTCATCAACGGCCGCCGGCACGTCGGCCCGTACGACGCGCAATCGCTGCTACGAGCGCTGACGACCGCGGCCGACACACCGGTCGCCGAGTAACGGATGCCGTAGTGGCCCCACGATCTACCGCGGGTACGGCATCCGCGCGACGACACGAGGGCTGTCAGCCGGGCGGTTTCGCGAAGGTCATCGGTGGCTTTTGGTCACTCCCGGATGCCTGGGGTCGATGAGGCCCGCGTACTCGGACCTACCACTCGTTCCGGGACGCCGAGATTTCAGTCGCCGTTCTTAATGCAGGCATTGGTTCCGAAATGGGCAATGTCATGCCGAGCGGACCTCAGGTGCCTCGGGCAGGTAGCCGCTCGCCACCAGTG
>NZ_BOOR01000105.1 GCF_016863335.1 Planotetraspora thailandica | reverse complement strand
CAGCGGTTTTCAAGAACACTGCGAATCACACCGTCGTGTAGCCACTGACCTGTGGTTACGCCTTGAACCGCCGGACAGCGACCGAAGATCATCCCGCACATATCCCGCGCGGGCCGCGTCGATCACCTGGGCGTCACCGTGCGCATGATCAGGCCGTGTCTCACGGCCGATCCAGATCGTTTGCACGCCTGCCACACGTCCGCCGGTAATGCCAGCGACCAGACTGTCCTTGATCACCCCAGCCCCGGCCCGCGAGCGTCATACCGCAGCGCAGCGCTGCGCGGATTGGAACCCGCGTCGCGGGCGTGAAGGGATAGGGGGCGAGCGGCGAAGAAGTAACTGACCGACCGCCGCAGCGAAGGACATCAGATGAGATTGAGTCACGCACCCGACGCCGCGGCCGCGCCGCTGAGCGACGCCGCGGTGATCGAGGCGTCGTGGCGTGAACCCGAATGTTTTGGCGAGATCTTCCACCGCTACTTCCAAGAGATACGCCGCTACATCGCCCGTCGGCTCGGTACTGATGTCGCCGATGACGTCGCGGCCGATACGTTCCTGGCCGCCTTCCGCAGGCGCAAACGCTTCGATCCGGCACGCGGTGCCGTACGGCCGTGGCTGTACGGCATCGCGACCAACTTCGTGGGCCAGCACTTACGCGCTGAGCAGCGCTTCTACCGGATGATCGCCAAGACGCCGGCCGAGACGTCCACCGTCGGCCCCGAAGACCGGGTCACGGCACAGGTCAGCGCAGGAAGCGTACGCAGGGAACTGGCCGAGTCGATGGCCGCGCTCTCGCCCGGCGATCGCAACGTGCTGCTGCTGGTGGCGCTGGCCGACTTCACCTACGAGGAAGTCGCGATGGCGCTCGATTTGAAGTACGGCACGGTGGCGTCCCGGCTGAACCGGGCTCGAAAGCAGCTTCGCGCCGCGCTGGGCGGGGTCGACCCCACACACGTCACAGAGGAGTCACCCAAATGAACGAGATCGAACTGGTACGGGAGCTGACGAAAGAGCCGCCGCTCGCCACTCCCCAGGCCGTCGCGCGGGCGTTCGGCCGCCTCAAAGAGGACATGACCAGCCGGCGACGGCTGTCCCTGCCGCGATGGGGAGCCGCCGGGCTCGGGCTGGCAGCCGCGGCGGCCGCCGCGGTACTTGCGATAGCCGGGCTGGGAGGTGCCGGCGCCGACGATCCAGCCCCACGGGCGGCCCCACGGGCGGCCCCGCAGACGGCCCAGATGGTGTTGCTCTCCGCGGCGACCAAGGTGGAACGAACTCCCCTCACCAAGGGGAAGTACTGGTCGGTGGTGACGCAAAACGGCGGAGAGGTCATCGTCGGCAAGGACACCAAGTATCACGTCCAGCAGATCGGGATCTGGGACGCCGGCCCTGGCAAGGACGCATGGATCGCCAGCCGGGATCTGGAGAGCCGCATCGTCGGCCCGGCCCCGGCGGACGGTCCCACCGCATTGCCGAACGGGGCCGAAGGGGCGGACCCGGACGCGACCAAGCCGCCGGTGAAAATGCCGACCCGGTGGGAGAAGGTCAAAGTATCGGGCGGGGAGGCCTTCAGACTGGCGGCCTGGGAGGGATTGAAGCCGGTCGATACGCGGACGCTGCCGGACGACCCCGAGCAGTTGCGGCAGTTCCTGTTGAAGGAACTGCGCCGGGTGAACTCCGTTCCTGGTGCCAATATCGACCGGACAGAGTGGATGCTCAGCCACATCCAGCGAATCGGCTCGGCTCCAGTCTCGTCCAAGGTGCTGGGAGCCGCCTACCGCGTGCTGGCCACCGAACCGGGACTGCAGGTCATCGGCCCCGTCACCGATCCGCTGGGCCGCCCGGGCACGGGAATCGTCCACCGGGTCACGGCCGAGGGCGGTACTGTCGTCGACCACCAACTGGTGATCGACCCGACCACCGGACGGGTACTGGCCCGCACGGAAACCCTGGTCAAGCCCGGGAAGACGAACCCCACCGCCAAGGCCGGCAGGACCAGTTACGAGGCCGTCGTCTCCTACGGCTGGACCAACACCGTCCCCAACTACCCGCTCGGCCACGTTGGCTGACCAAGCCCACAAGGCGATAACCGCACCGCCGGTAGGCGGCGACCGGCACCGGCTCGGCCCTCCACCCGAGCCGGCGCCCCGCAGTCACCCACCTCTCACAATGTGCCGACGCGAACGGTCCGATGCTCGACTGGGCTCCCTTCGACAGCCCGGACCCAGTTCCGCCGAAGCGGCGGCGCCGCCCCGTCCGCCACGTCAAGATGTCGTGGTGACCGCGTCGTCGGCAGTACGCAGGGACTCCGCGCCAGCGACGGATGTCCGGCTGCGCCTCAGCAGGAGGTAGTAGCCGGCGCCCACCGCAGTGCCGACCGCGGCACAGCCGATCCAGACCGCGTCACTGCCCAGCCGGTCGTAGGTGAGCCCGCCCACGAGCGGGCCCGCGAAGGTGGCAGCAGAATAAGAGAGGGTGTACATGCCCTGGTAGCGGCCGCGGGCGGTGGCGGGTGCGAGGTCGGCGGCCGCGGACATCGAGGCGGGCGCGTGGATGATCTCGCCGAGGGTCCACACCACGACGGTCAGCGCGTAGAAGCCGACCGAGCCGGCGAACGCGGTCAGGCCGAACCCCCACGCCAGCAGGCACGAGCCGGCGCCGAGAAGGGCGCCGGTGCCGCGGGTGCGCAGCGCGCGGGTCAGCGGAATCTGCAGCACCACGATCACCAGGCCGTTGATCGCCGCGACCAGGCCGAACTGGCGGGCGGACAGCCCGTGCGCGCCCATGTCGATCGCCAGTGTCGAGTTGCCCTGCTGCGCGACGCTGCCGAGCAGCAGGGTGAGCAGGACCAGGGTCATGAAGCGGCGGTCGCGCAGCACGTCGACGAGCGTGACGCCGGCGGGGGCCGGTTTCCCCGCGCCGGGGAGGACGGGATCGGGTGCGGCCAGTGTCTCCTTGGCCTTGGCGAAGACCACGATCGCGCACAGCAGGGTGGTGAAGGCGTCGCCGAGGAAGAGCCACAGGTAGCCCTCGGCGGCGATGAAGCCGGCCAGCGCGGCGGAGGTGCCGAGTCCGATGTTGACCGCCCAGTAGTTGAGCGAGAGCGCGCGGACCCGGTCCTTGGCGGGGACGAGGTCGGCTACCATCGCCTGCACCGGGGGCCGGGATCCGTTGCTGACCAAGCCGAGTAGCGTGGCCACGGCCGCGATCGTCACCGGATGCGTCACGAGGCCGAGCACGGCGGTGGTGAGCGCGGTGAGTACTTGCGCGGCCAGCAGCGTCCGGCGGCGGCCCACCCGGTCGGCCAGTACCCCGCCGAGCACCGCGCCGCCGGCGCCGCCGAGGCCGAAGAGCGCCGCGACCAGGCCGGCGTAGGACGGCGAGTAGCCGCGCTGCACGGTCAGGTAGAGGGCCAGGAAGGTGACGACGAACCCGCCGAGCCGGTTGACGAGGGTACTGGTCCACAACCACCAGAACTGCCGTGGCAGGCCCGAGACCGTTTCCCGTACCGCCAACCCGGCCTGCGTCGCCGCCCTCATCCAATGCCCTTTCCGAGCCTCCAGGTGGCCACGGTCAAAGAGAAGCTTGTCCTGCAGCACCTGGGCTGGTGCAGTCGCAACTCGTCCGTAGAACGTCTGCGCCTTGGGGTGACTGGTGAACCCTTGGAGCCATCGGCTGCTCTCCCAGTCACCCCGTGTTGCGCGCGCTTTGAGTTCGCGGATGCCCTGGGAAAAGGATCAGACAGAGCAACGCCGAAAAGCCATACAGGCCGACAACGCACCAAAAGGCCGTCGAATACCCATGAACGGCAGCAAGGGGTGCAACGCGAGGAGCACCAGGGTTGGCCGCAGCATACCTCGCCGTGGCTGACGCGGCTATGGTCGATAGCACTGCGCCGCCGATGGAATACCCGGTCTGCTGGAAAGCATTGACGAGGGCTCCAGCGATGCCCGTATCGCGTTTTTCGACTCCCCGCGTGGCTGTGGCAAAGAGGGGTGCGCTCGCCATTCCCTGTCCGAAGTCGTAGATCAGGATCGCGGGAAGAATATGAGCTGAATAAGTTGCATCAACGCCGAGGCGAGCGATGAGGATTAGGCCGATGAGTCCGATCAAGATGCCTGTGACAACCACAGCACGCGCCCCGAAGCGCGGCAGCAGGAATGAACTCGCAAGATTCACGGCGACGATGAATCCCGCAACCATGGGGACGAAAGCCAAACCCGTCTGCAGTGGACTGTAGCCAAGCACGGTCTGCATGAAGTAGGTCAGGAACAGGAAGACGGAGACGAATCCGGCGCCGAGCAAAGCAAGGGCGAGGAAGGCTGTGCCGCGAAAGCGATCAAGCAAGATGCGTAGCGGTAGCAACGGATTGCGTACGTTGGCTTCGACGATTGCGAACGCCACCATCAGAACTGCACCCAACACAAGTGAAGTGATCGTCCAGACGTTTCCCCATCCGGAAGATTCGGCATACGAGAACCCGAAGACTATGCCGAACAGTCCCCCAAAGGAAAGGACTGCGCCAGCAAGATCGGCCCGCTCGCCCGCAGTTGCAGTGGGATGCGAATGCACACCACGCAGCAGGCTCATGCCACCAAGCAATGCCGGGATAGCCAGCACAAGGTTGACAAACATGCAATAGCGCCACGACAGGTACTCGCTGAGCACTCCACCCAAGACAAGGCCACTCACGCCGCCGACACCAAGGATCCCACTGAAGATTCCGAACGCTTTCGCCCGCGCTGGATGTTCATGGAAGGTGACCGCAAGCAGTGACAGCGTTGCGGGCGCCAGGAATGCAGCGAAGAGGCCCTGTAGCCCGCGACCCACCAGGAGGATGGCATAGTTGGGAGCCGCACCACCGATGGCGGAAACGACTGCAAACCCGAGCACGCCAATGAGGAACATGCGGCGACGACCGACGAGATCGCCGAGACGGCCTCCGAGCAGCAGCAGAGACCCGAATGCGAGGGCGTACAGCGTCACGGCCCATTGTCGTGAAGAGTCTGAAAATCCCAGCGCCTGCTGTGCGCTCGGAAGCGCGACGTTGATGATGGTGGTGTCGAGTCCCACCATCAGTTGAGCAGTTCCCAGGGCTGCGAGTACCCACCAGTGACGTACTGGAGCAGGAGCGTCTCGATCGCTGCGATTAGTGGGGCGGGACCGGACGTCGTGTACCACTGAAGTAATACCTTTCCCAACGGATAACTATCAGGTGCGGTCCCACATCGGATAGCTATCCGCTATGCAGAACTGATGACTTGGGCGGCCGAGGGCCCACCCCAGCGGTCAGACTCGATGCGCAACCGAGAGCGCGTCCCTGGATGTTTGCCCAGGCCGGCGTTGCGGCCGTCAAGCGATGCGTCGCTGCAGTCGGTTGCCGAGGGGTGGCTTGTTTCAGCGGCGGCGTAGGCGCTTGTCGGTGATCGGCGGAGTGGGGTCGATGAAGAAGTCGCCGGGATTCACATCGGTGCCGGGCGGAACGATGTCGTCGATACGGTCCAGCAGGTCATCGCTGAGTTCGACATCGGCGCCTGCGAGAAGGTCGGCCAGGTGCTCGGGGCGGCGCGGCCCGATCAGCACCGCGGTGACCGCGGGGTGGGCGCGGACGAATGCGGTGGCGAGCTGAGGCAGCGGCAGACCGGCGTCCGCCGCCAGCGCGGTGAGCTTCTGCACGGCGTCGGCCTTCGCCCTTACACCCGGCTGCGACAGGTCGAACATCTTCGCTGCGGCAGCGGAATAGCTGCTGCGGTATCCCGTAGTCGGGTCGCTGCCGGAGAGCCAGCCCGAGTTGAGCGGCCCGAAGGTCAGCACACCCATGCCGTAGCGCTGGGCGGTGGGCAGCACACGGTTCTCCACGCCGCGAGTCAGGATCGAGTACGGCGGCTGCTCGGTCCGGAAACGATGGTGCCCGCGTCGCTCTGCCGTCCACTGCGCCTCGGCAATCTCCTCCGGGGCAAAGAACGACCCTCCAATCGCACGGACTTTCCCGGTTCGTACCAGATCCGACAGCGCACCCAAGGTCTCGTCGATGTCGGTGTACGGATCGGGGCGGTGCATCTGATAGAGGTCGATGCGGTCGGTGTCGAGACGGCGGAGACTGTCCTCCACCGCCCGGTGGATCCATCGGGTGGAACCTCCGCGCCGGTTGGGGTCGTCACCCCATGGCCATCCAAACTTCGTAGCCAGCACTACATCATCGCGACGGCCCTTGAGTGCCTTGCCAACGATCACTTCCGACTCTCCCGCTGAGTACACGTCGGCCGTGTCAACAAGGTTGATGCCTGCGTCCAGCGCAGTTTGGATCATGCGAACCGACTCGTCCTGGTCGGTGTTGCCCATCGCGCCGAACATCATGGTGCCAAGCGCGTACGAACTCACGGAGAAACCGGTGCCTCCGAGGATCCTGTGCTTCATTAGGTGCCTCCAGGTGCTATATGGCCTCATCTCAACTAGACGCATCCCGCCCGGCGTGGGAGACCCAATCGGACATGGATTTCATCAGTGGATGGAGGTGACGCAGTTTTGTATATGCCGTCGAAAGGTTTCGGATCGTAAAATCCAGCTGGCCAAGGGGCGCTGCCGTGATGGAGCGTCCTCCGTGAACGACCGCCTGTGGCATTCGCCGCCCGGAGACCTGTATGTAGTTCACGACGACGGCCAGCCCACTTGGCGCGAGACGCTTGGCAATGCATCGGCCTACACCGCGCGACCGACCGGTCTTCGCCCCCAGAGATGTGCAAGTGCTGCCGGGCTCGCGTGTGCTTGGGTGCGCGTAGGGGACTCGGTTCCGCGACGATGTCACCGATCAGATGGCTCCGCCGTTGGCGTAGAGGATTTGGCCATTGATCCATCGCCCCGGACCGGCGAGGAACAGGACGACCTCGGCGATGTCGTCGGGGGTGCCTACTCGCTCCAGCGGGGAGCGCTTGGCGATTTCCGCGCGGAGATGCTCACGGCCTTTAAGGTATCCGTCCAACATATCCGACTCGACGGAGCCGGGTGCGACGGCATTGACCGTGACATCGCGCCCCCGCAACTCCCGCGCCAGCAGCAGAGTCAGCGCCTCCACTCCGCCCTTGGCCATGGTGTAGGCGGCATTCCCCGGGGTCGAGAACCGGGTGACAGAGCTGGAAAAGTTGATGAGCGCGCCGCCCGGTCGCAGTCTGCGGGCCGCCTGCTGGTCCACGAGGAAGGTTCCACGAAGGTTGATGCGAATGATCTGGTCGAGCTGGTCAATGTCGTAGTCGGCTACTGTGCCATTGGACATGACGCCACCTGCGTGCACGACTATGTCCACGCCGCCGAAAGCCTCCTCCGCCGTGTCGAAGAGCGTCGCCACCTCGTCCTCTTTTGCGAGGTCCGCGCGTACGGCCATGGCTGTGCCGTCGGCAGCGGTGATTTCTTTGACCACGGCGTCCGCGGCCTCGGCCGCGTGTGCGTAGTTGACGACGACGGTCAGCCCACTTGCGGCAAGGCGCTCGGCGACGCGCCGGCCGATGCCGCGCGACCCTCCGGTGACGATGGCGACGCGCTGAGCAAGGGTGGTGGTCATACGGTCTCTCCGGTCTCGCGTGCCCGTCCTGAAGACAGACGGCGTGCTGTACGGTTCCAGTCTGGGACCACCCGACCGGGACTCGGAATACTTGAAAGTTCCGAAAAGTTGCGCGACAGTACAGGAATGTCCAGCTCTGCCCATCTGCCAATTCCCGATTTCGGCGACCCGCTCAGCGAAGCGCTCACCCTCAGCGAGGCGCGCTCAGTCATCACCGGCGGTTTCCGGGCGACGGCGCCCTGGGCCCTACAGTTCTGGCCACAGGCCCGGCTGAAGCTGGCCGCTGTCGTCTCAGGCTCCTGCTGGCTGACAACAGACGGCCCTCAACCTCCCCTGCTGCTGGGTGCCGGCGATGTGGCCGTCCTCAACGACGTGAAGAGCGTGCAACTCACCTCCGATCCAGGACTCGCACCGGTCGAGGCCGCACCAATGTTCGGCCCGGGCCGCGAAACGATCGTGCGGATCACCAGCCATCACCAGGAACACGGCCCAGCACCTACGGAGGAGACGAAGATCCCAGGCGGCCCGAGCACCGTGATCATCGGAGGCCATGTCGTCCTCAACGCCACCGGCGAGGAACTCCTGCTGTCCGCACTCCCGCCGCTCACGCGAATCAGCGCGGAATCCGCCGAGGCCCCCGTCGTGCAATGGATTCTCGATCGCCTCCTGCACGAACTGGCCGCCGAACGGCCAGGCACCCACCACGCGGCCCACCAGTACGCCCAACTTCTGCTCGTCGAAGTCCTTCGCTCCACGCTGGCGGCCTCGCCCGAGTCCTTCCCCACCGGCTGGCTGCGCGCACTGGCCGACCCACGCCTCGCGCCGGCCCTCCGCCGCATGCACGCCGAACCCGGCCGCCGCTGGCACCTCGAAGAACTCGCCCAGGCTGCCGCGATGTCGCGCACCAACTTCAGCACGCGCTTCCGCGCGGCGGCGGGCGTACCCCCACTCACCTACCTCCACCACTGGCGCATGCGCATCGCCGAACGCGGTCTTTTCCACGATGAGACACTGATCTCCTCCCTCGCTTCGAGCCTCGGTTACGCCTCCGAAAGTGCTTTCAGCAACGCCTTCAAACGCACTTACGGATGTTCCCCGCGCACCTACCGCGCGCAGATCCAGGCGCGGCAGCAGTCGGAAACGTTGACAATTCCCGACAGCCAGAGCGCGTCCTCCGCAGCAACCTGACCTCCGGGCAGGGTCCGTCCAACCGCGCTCGATGACGGCTTGCTTTGCGGTGGTGTCGACCGGGGCCGGCCGGGCCGCCGCGATGGCGGGCGGCTCGTACTGGGGCTTAGGGTCGATTCCCAGCGCGCGGGCTGCTCGGCTGCGACCCGGATGGATTCGACGTTGTCCTTGCCGATTACCTCATCCGCTCGGGGCTCTGGCGGGGTGGCGATGACCCCGGCACGATGATCGTTTGTGCTGTGGAAACTTGCTTACCTGGGTGTAACGAACGCCTTCGCGATGCTGCGCCTGCTGCCGATAAGCAACCGGGACAAGGACACAGAGATTCTGGCGCTACGCCATCAGATCGCGGTACTGGAGCGGCAGCTGAACCGACAACGAGTCGCCTTCACCATGGGCGATCGAGCGTTCCTGGCAGCGCTCCTGCACGGCCTCCCGAAGGAGGTACTTCGGCGTATGCGGTTGCTGGTGCGGCCTGACACGGTCCTACGCTGGCACCGTGACCTGGTAGCCCGACGGCACGCCGCCCGATCCAGGCCCCATCGCGCAGGCCGACCGCGGACCATCCGCTCCATCCGAGCCCTGGTCCTGCGCCTGGCCCACGAGAACCCCACCTGGGGCTACCGGCGCCTGCACGGCGAACTGCTCGTACTCGGGGGTCAAGGTGGCGGCATCCACCGTCTGCGAGATCCTGCAGGACGCCGGCATCCCACCCGCCCCTGAGCGGGCCTCCAGTACATGGGCAGACTTCCTGCACTCACAGGCCGACGCCCTGCTCGCCCGCGACCTCCTGGAGACCGTCAGGGTGGGGCATCACGCCCGTGGCCATCAACAACACCGTGCAGGCAATCGCCTGGCGGGCCGGGATCGACGTCGCCAACACCGTCACCGCCCACGGCCTGCGCGCCGGCGTCCCCACCGACCTCGGCGCACAGGGCTACTCCGCGGCCGAGATCAAAGACATGACCGGCGGCCACTGGTCCAGCACCGACATGGTCGAGAAGTACCGCAAGACCGGCCGCCGCCGCGCTGGCAAACGCTCCGACGAGAGCCGCTCCTCCGGCGCCCTCAGCATGCTCCGCGTTGAACAGACCATCCCACCGACCAACCCGGAAGGCTGATCGCCATGGCCCGGCCCTACAGCGCGGAAGTTGAACGGTTCGACGACGACACCGCGGCGAAACCTGCACACGGCACCCGATGCTCGCCGACGGCCAGTACCAGGCCGACTGGCGCGACGCTAGCTTCCTCAGCCGCCCCGACACCTACAGCATCAAGGCCCGGCACATCCTGGTCGCCTCCCATCGGTACGACGTCGGCACCGGGATGGTGGCGCTGGCCGCCGCATGCGACCCCACCCGCATTGCACTACTCGGCGATCCGGCCGACGCCACCGAAGTGCTCCCCAACGGCCGCTGCCGGCGGCCCGGCTGCCGGCAGCTCCTCGCCGCAGCCGAGCGCGTCGCCCGCTCCACTGCCGTCATCGCCGCGCGCTGGACTGCACCTCGGCCTCGACATACCCGTCACGTCGGGACTGATAGTGCGGGCGGCGCCGGCCGGGACCGGCCGAAGAGCCGCAGCCCGGCCGGCTGGCCGACTGCGCGTGCGGGCCGCCGTAGGCGGGCCGCTTTAATTACGAGAAGAAAAGTTGCTTTCGATCATGTGCGAAATCATGTCCTGCTTCGGTTGATGATTTACATGATCAATTCGGCGTCGTGCCGGGCGTGCGACTCGCGGCAAATCCGTGCATGTGACCTTGGCTTCGGGCTTCGACGGCCGCTGGCAGAATGCAAACGGTTTCTCGGACGCATTGGACGGAATCCGCGGGTTACGCGAAGATCGCGTCCTCAGGCGAGCTCGCGGCGCGGCGGTGCGGGCGCGTCGGGATCCCCCGGGCGCACCAGGCCGGTCTCGTAGGCCAGGACGACAGCGTGGACGCGCGTGCGCAGACCGAGCTTGGCCAGGATCCGGTTGACGTGCGTTTTGACCGTCGCCTCCGCGACGAATATCGATGCCGCGATCTCGGTGTTGGACAGCCCTCGCGCGATGAGTCGCAGCACCTCGAGCTCACGGTCGGTCAGCGTCCGCAGGCTCGGCGCGTGGCCGCCGTCGGGGGGTGGGAGCACGAGAAAGCGCTCGATCAGGCGGCGTGTCAGCGCGGGCGCGATGAGGCGCTGTCCGGCCGCGGCGGCGCGTACGGCATCGATGAGTTGGTCGCGCGGGGCGTCCTTGAGCAGGAAGCCGCTAGCGCCCGCCTTGAGGGACCCGTAGACGTACCGGTCGAGATCGAAGGTTGTCAGCATGAGTACGTGCGGGAGGTCCGGGTCGGCGCCGGCGAGCAGCTGCCGTGTCGCCTGGATGCCGTCCAGCTCGGGCATCCGGATGTCCATGAGGACGACGTCGGGTCGCAGCCGGCGGGAGACCGCCACCGCCTCGACGCCGGTGCCCGCCTCCCCGACGACCCGCAGATCAGGCTGAGCCTCGAGGATGAGACGGAAGCCGGTCCGGACAAGCTGCTGGTCGTCGGCCACGACGATGTCGATCACGGCTGCACCTGCGGGTAGGGCAGCCGCGCACGGACGGCATAGCCGACAGAGTCTCGTGGGCCAGTCGTCAACTCGCCGCCGTAGATGGCTGCCCGCTCGCGCATCCCGATGAGACCGAAGCCACCTCCCCGCTGCTCGCCTGCACCGGTCCCGTCGTCGACCACGCAGAGCACGACGTCGTCGGTGCCGTAGCTGACCCTGACCTCGGCGCCGCTCGCGCCCGAGTGGCGCAGGGCGTTGGTCAGCGCCTCCTGCACGATGCGGTACCCCGCGAGCTCCACGCCTGCGGGCAGCCTCCGCACAGCACCCTCGACGGAGAGCGCCACGGGCAGACCCGCGGCCCCGACCTGCTCGCAGAGCTCGGCCAGATCGGTGAGGGACGGCTGCGGCGTGAAGGAGGGCCCGATATCCTCTGCCCGCAGCACACCGAGCAGGCGGCGCATCTCGTCCAACGCACCACGAGCGGTCGATTCGATCGCCATCAATGCCTCGCGCGCCCGGTCCGGCCGCTCGTCCAAGACCGACAGGGCGGCGCCCGCCTGCACCGTGACGACGCTGACCCCGTGCGCGACGACATCGTGCAGTTCCCGGGCGATCCGGTCCCGCTGGGTCCGGACAGCGCCCTCGAGCGTCTTCGCCCGCTGGGCCATCGCCGCCGCGGCTCGGCGGCTGCCGACGTACCGGCCGACGACCCAGCCCACCAGATGCACAAGCCACCAGAACAATGCATCGTCGAAGCCCTCGCCGGACCGGATCGCCGGGTCCTGCAGGTCATGCACGGCGAGCGCCACGGCGGTCACCGCCAGCCCGGTCAGCGCCTGGCCGCGCCGGCTGTAGGCCGCGACGGAGTAGAGGCTCACCAGCACCGGACCGTCCAGAAGCAAGCCGATGGGCGCGGTCGCGGTGATGACGGCCTGCGCGGCGGCCGCCCCGGCGACCACGCAACTGACCACGAGCGGCGCCCGCCGGCGCCACGCCAACGACGCTGCGATCACGAAGAAGAGGACGGAGTTCAGCGCCGCGGGTCCCGCCACAGGATCGTCGGCCCACCACACTGCGATCCACGGTGCCCATACATCGATCTGGCCAACCGCGACGAACGCCGCGGCGATGGAGACGTCGAAAAGCCAGGCCCGGCGCCGACCGGGCTCGGCGGGGGCGGCACCGTCGAGCATGGGCGCATGATACGGCCGGCGACAGTCGCCGGGCGTCCACCCTCGGGTGGATGCCGCACCACCGTTGCTCCAACCAGCCGCCGCATCCACCCACCCGGCGATGGACGATCACAGGCCGTGGGCGGCCTAGCGTCGGCGCCATCGACCCATTTTTTCGGTGGCGCCGCCACCAAGTGCAGAAAGGAAGCCACAGCAATGTCCACCCCCATCGCCCGGGAAACCGCCGCACCGGTTCGCGCCGGGACGGCCGTGACCATGTCGGCGCTGACCGGTCTGGCGTCCCTCGCCCTAGGCGTGCTCCAGCTGGCGTCTCCGGAGCAGGCCGATCCGTTCCACGCCACAACCGACTACCTCATCGAGTACAGCTACGCTCTTGGCCTGTGGATCGGCGTGCTGGCCATCATCGGGCTACATGCGGTGCACCGAGTTCAAGCGCGCTGGGGCAAGATCGGCCTCGCCGCCACCATCACGTTCGCGGCCCAGTATGCCCTGCTCGGTACCGCGGCCCTCGCCACCGCCGTACGCGGCCGGAACTCGCTCGACATCCTCTTCCTGCTCGCTCTGCCGCTGTGGCTGGTCGGTGGCGTCCTGCTCGCGATCGCGGTCTTCCGCGCGGGCCTGCTGCCCAAAACGATCGCCGTCGCTATCGGTGTGAACTTACCGCTGACCATGGTCGTCGGTGAGGCGGGCCCACTCATCGATGGGGCAGTGTGGATCGGCATCGCCGTCGCCTTGATCAGGGTTACGGCGCAGCCCAGACACTAAGCCGAAGTTGTTTGATCTTTGACGGTGAGCCCCCTGCGCAGGGGGTTCACCGTTTGCGGGGTGGGTGTGGTGTCTACGTGAGGGTGAGTGGGATGGGTTCGCCGATGAGTTCGAAGGCGCCGCGTTGGCGGGTGGGCCACTAATCATTGAGCTCGTTTCAACCTGAAACCGCAGGTCAAGGGTCTTCGTGATCCATCCCGCATATATTCCGCGAACAGCGGCCGAGGCCTGCTCACGGCGGCGTACGGCTGCGCATCCCAGAAATGATCAACGGTGCCCGACGACAGCATCA
>NZ_BOOR01000104.1 GCF_016863335.1 Planotetraspora thailandica | reverse complement strand
ACACCTCCGCCCACCACTCAGAACCAACGAACTCGCCAGAACCAGGAGACGGACGCCTGCGCCGATCGGCCACGCCGCCTCCCCCCAAGAGCCCCGGATCGAAACTGTGTCTGAATACTCTCACGCACAGTGACTGCTCGACTACGAATATCGAACAGAATATCTATCCGTTGGTGACCAGGTGTCGGACGCGTTTGTAAGGTAGACGCCGGTTCATGCCGTCCGTCGTCAAGCCGGCCGCGGACGGCATGAACCGCGCTTCACCCCCGGTGAACCGAGCTAGCCGAGCTGCCGGACGACCCCGTGCACGCGGGCCAGGTCGGCCGGCCGGTCGGCGGTGAGGCCCGCGTCGCCCACGGTGATGCTCGCGGGTACGGCCGAGCTCAGGAAGCCGTTGAGTCCTTTGACGACGAAGTCGTCCAGCTTGCCGCCCGCCAGCCGTACGACGGCTGCTCCGCCCCGGGCGGAGACCAGCTCGACGCTCACGTGCGGGGTCTCGACCCGGACGGGCGCATCGTTGTCGTTCTGCACGAGCACGGTGAGATATTGCACGTCACGCTTGGGGTGTTTCCGCAGGAACGCGTCCGCGTGCCCGGACACCACCCGCACCGGACCGCCGTCCGGCTCCGCCGCCTCGTCGGATGACCGTGAGCGCAGTGCGTCGGCGAGCACGGTGCACGGGCGCAGCTTCTCGTCCAGGGCGGGCACGGGGCCGTCGAGCACGACGTCGCCGCCGGTGGCGAGGTGGCCGGCCAGCAGGTCCTGGACGTGACGGTGCAGGAACGGCCCGCCGGGGACCGTCACCGACGGGTGCACGGCCAGCTGCTCGGGCGTCGCCGTCTCCAGGTCGACCAGCGCGTAGTCCACACCTTCCGCACGCATGCGCGTGTGGAAGGCGCGCAACGCCTCGCCGCACTGGGGGATCCCTTCGCGTTCCGGCCCCGCCCAGGCGGCGATCCCGGCGTACGGCGAGTAGACGCCGAATGCGCCGCCGGTGACCGGGGCGCACTCGAGGAACTCCTCGCCGTGGAGGGCGAAGAAGTCGGCGAGCACCCGCACGACCGGCGCCTTCTCCGTGGGCGAGCCGTCGGCCGCGATGGGGGCGCAGTCCGGGTACGGCGAGGCGTGCGCGGTGTCGAGATCGGGCAGCCAGCCCGAGGTTCCCGCGCCGGTGTAGACGTTGAAGCCGGTGGCGCCGGCCGCCAGCGCGAGCAGCGTCTGGTGGTAGCTCGTCGTCGCGTCCGCGTAGGACTCGTCGTAGAGCACAGAGAAGCCCCAGTTCTCCTCGAGGTTGGGGCCGGGGGCGCGCTTGGCGGCGATGACGTACCGCGCCTGGGCGTCCGGGTCGGTCGAGACGACCCCCATCCAGTTGGTGAACCCGTAGTTGATGTGCTGCCAGGTCTCTGGGCGCACGCGGACGAGCCAGTCGTCCAGCTCCTCGATGGTCGGCGGGTTGAGGTTGACGACCACGGGAACCGAGCAGCCGACCGCGTCGGCCCACCGGCGGTAGATCTCCGCCGTGTACTCGGTATGGAATCTGCCCCAATCCGCATATGTCAGCATCTGCTCTGGGATGGAGGCCTCCTCCCACGCGCGCGGCGGCTCGATGTCGTCCCAGGTCGCCGATGTGGTCGCGTGAACCCTGTCGTACTCCTCCAGCGTGCCGTACCAATTGCGGAGGCGCTCGCGGAAGAACGCCAGGCCGGACGCACTGTAGTCGTAGGCGGACAGGGACCGTGCGCCGTTGGTGTAGATCCCCTCGTTGGCGATCTGCATGAGGATGACCGGGCCGTCCGGGTGGGTGGTGGCGTCCAGCACCACCTTGCCCACCGCGGACAACCATTCGGTCACCTTGGCGGTGAACGCGGGCCCGAGCGGGGCGGGGAGGGGACGGTTCGGCCGGCCGTTGCCGTCCGACCACGTCGACGGCCGCCCCTCGGCGTCGAGCAGGGGCTCGATCCCCGGGTCGGTGGACGGGCAGACCCAGTCGGGCAGCCCGCCGTAGGTGACCTCGGCGTGGATGAACGGTCCCGGCTTGGCGACGAGCTTCAGGCCGAGCCTGTGACACAGCTCGATGAAGCCCAGCACGTCACGGCTCGGATGCGTGCGCCCCGTGAAGTCGGGGGCGGTGTCCGCGTCGGGCTGGTGGTGCCGCCACGGGATGTAACTGGTGATCACCTCGATGCCCAGCTCGTCGCGCATCGCCCGGAGGCGGTCGGCCCACACGGAGGGGTCGTCCCGGTAGTAGGGATAGTCGGCGGTGACGAGCACATGGGGCCGTCCGTCGATGACGGTGACTCCGTCGCGGACCTCGATGGTCACGCTCACACTCCCATTCGTGGTCGGGTTGCTCAGCCCTACAGCCCTTCAGCCCTTCAGCCCGCTGAACGCGATCCCCTGCAGGATGCGGCGCTGGAACACCAGCAGGACGGCGATCACCGGGATGACCGCCACGGCTGCGCCGGCCATGATGTAGTACGCGCGTCCCGCCTCGGCGGTGGCGAGCTGCTGCAACGCCAGGGGCAGGGTGTATTTCTCCGGGTCGTTGAGCACGACCAGCGGCCAGACGAGGTCGTTCCAGTGGAAGATGAAGCTCGTGATCGTGACGACGGACAACACCGGCTTGGACAGCGGCACGATGATCCGCCAGAAGATCTGCATCCGCCCGGCCCCGTCGATGCGTGCGGCCTCCTCCAGCTCGCCCGGCAGCGACATGAAGAACTGCCGGAGCAGGAAGATGTCCAGCACCGAGGCGATGTTGGGCACGATCAGGCCCCACTGCGAGTCGAACAGCCCGAGCTCCTGGGTCACGAACACGCGTGGCACCAGCAGGGTGATCGTCGGCACCATCATGCCGCCGAGCATCAGGATGAACAGCTTGTCGCGCCCGGGAAACGGGATGCGGGCGAAGGCGTAGGCGGCGAGCGCGTCGATCAGCAGTTTGGCCGGGATCAGGATCAGGCAGACCCACACGCTGTTGACGAACGCCGTGCCCAGCCCGCTGAGGTCGAAGACGTATTCGTAGTTCTCCAGCGTGGGAGACCACTCGCCGGTCTTGCGGTCGAGCGGCAGGAGGCTCGGCACCTTCGTGTACACGTCCGGGCCGTGCTTGAACGAGGTCGCGAGCATCCAGATGAACGGCACTACCGAGATCGCCGCGAGGACGATCAGCGCGATGTAGATGGGCGCGAGCCTGACCTTCTTCACGCCGCCTCCTGCTTGACGAACTTGAACTGCAGCGCCGTGATGATCATGATGAAGACGAGCAGGATGAACGACATCGCGCAGGCCGCACCCATGGCGTCGTAGCGGAACGCGAACAGGTACAGGTGCAGGACGTAGGTCAGGCCGGCCTGCTCCGGCCCGCCCGTCACGCTCTTGTTGGCCGCCGAGAAGATCACGTAAACCAGGCCGAAGACCTGGAGCGCCGCGATCACGCCGGTCACCAGCAGGTAGAACGTGGTGGGCCTGAGCATCGGCAGGACGACCTTGCGGAAGCGCTGCACGGGACCGGCGCCGTCGATGATGGCGGCCTCGCGCAGCGACAGCGGGATGCCCTTCAAGCCGGCCAGATAGATGATCATTGAGATGCCGCACTGCCACGCGGCGATGAAGGCCAGGGCGGGGATCACCAGGTCGGGGTTGTTCAGCCAGTTCTGCGGGGGGATGCCGAACCAGCCGAGCACGGCGTTGATGAGCCCGTACTGCGGGTCGTACAGCCAGCGCCAGATGGCGCCGACCGCCGCCTCCGCGGTGACCACCGGCAGGAACAGCAGCAGCCGGAAGAGGTTGGAACCCCGCCGGATGGCGTTGATGAGCAGCGCCTGGCCGAGCGCGGCCACCAGCGTCAGCGGCACGGCGATCACGGTGTAGATCAGCGAGACCTGTACCGACTTCCAGAAGTGCGGGTACTTCACGTCGTCGAACAGCAGGTCCGTGTAGTTGGCCAGGCCCACCCAGTTGGGCGCGCTGCGCAGGTTCCAGTCGGTGAAGCTGTAGTAGAGGGCCGCGATGGCCGGATAGAGCAGGAAGGCGACGAAGTAGATCAACGCGGGGGTGATCAGCAGCCACCCCACGAGGTGGTCGCGGCGCCCGAAGCCCGGGCGGCGACGCCGCCCAGGCCCGTCAGGCGTCGCGGCGGGCCTGTCGGCCAGCACCGGAGATGCCACGGAGAGTCCTCCCGCTTTCGGCTAGCTGTTCCAGCCGAGCAGGCTGCGGGTCTTGTCGGCCGCCTCGGTCAGCGCCTGCTGCGCGGTGGCCTTGCCGCTGAGCGCCTTCTCCAGGGCGGGGGCGATGATCTCGTCGTTGACCTGGATCCACTGCGGGACGGCGGGCCGGGCGTGCGCGACCTTGAGCTGCTCGAGGAACGCCGCCTGCTGGGGCTCGATCGTCGCGGCGGTCTGCTCCGCGGCCTTGATGTTGGTCGGGTAGCCGCCGAAGGCGTCGGCGAACTTCGCGTTGTTCGCGTCGTTGGTGATGTACTGCAGGAACTTCCACGCCAGTGCCGTGTTCTTGCTGGTGCTGAAGACCACGCCGTTCTCACCGCCGATGTTGCCGGCGGGCTCGGTCTTGTACGGCAGGGGCGCGACGTTGAAGTCGAGGTCGGGGAACTGGTCCTTGATGTTGGCGACGTCCCACGGCCCGGAGACCATCATCGCGGCCAGGCCGTTCGCGAAGGCGTTGTCGGCGTCGGTGATCTGCCGCGGCGACGAGGGCAGCAGGTCCACCCACATCTGCAGCGTGTCGACCGCGGGCTGCTGGTCGAACAGGACCTTTTTGTTGGCGTCGTCGGTCATCTCGCCGCCGGCGCCGGCCACGAAGCCGGGCCACATCCAGGCGCCGTAGCCGTCGCCCTTCGGCACCACGATGCCGGCGATCTTGGAGTCGGCCTGGTGGACCTGGGTGGAGATCTGCTTCAGCTCGTCCCATGTCTTGGGCGGCGTGGGGACGAGCTTCTTGTTGTAGAAGAGGCCGACCGTGGTCTGGTCGAGCGGGAGGCCGAACAGCTTGCCCTCGGAGAGGTTGGTGTCGAGCGCGCCCTTGTAGAAGGCGCTCTCGGTGATGGTCCCGTCCGGGACCGCCACGATCGTCTTGTCCAGCGCGAACCGGGACACCAGCGGCTGGTCGAGCACGCCCGCGTCAGGAGCGGTGCCGCTCGCGATGGCGCTGCTCAGCTTGGTGTTGTAGTCGTCCTTGGCGATCTGGACGTATTTGACCTTGACGTTGTTCGCCTTCTCGAAGCCCTTGCGCAGGTCCTCGTAAATCTGGCCGGCCTGCGGTGTGCGCGGCTGGTACATCCAGAATGTCAGCGTCTGGGCGTCACCGGCGTCCGAACCACCGCCGCATGCGGTGAGTCCGGCGAGTAGAGCTATGACAGCAGCGGCTCCTGCGACTTTTCGGCTCATCTCACTTCTCCTCATCGGGGGGTGATCAGAAGATAATGTAAGGTTAAAAAAAAGTCATGACCTCTCTTGGAAACGCTTCGGTAACGCGGTGGAGATAAGGGAGTAATGGCCTTTGTAGTGAAAAAACCGCATTAAATCGCCCAAGCGAGTCGTGCCGGTGCCGAACCGCCGGTGACTCGCTTCGCGCCCTGAACTAACATGTCCGGGCAGATAGGGGAGGCGGGGAGCACCAATGACGAGGCCCGTGCGCAGGACGGTCCGCGATCTTCGCAGAGGCAACCGGGCGGTGCTGCTCAGGGCGCTGTATTTCGGAGGCCCGGCCAGTCGCAACGAGCTGAGCGCCACCACCGGGCTGAGCGCCGCCACCGTCAGCAACATGACCGGTGACCTGCTGTCCGAGCACGTCGTCGTCGAGGCCGGCCAGGTCGAGTCGGACGGCGGCCGCCCCCGTGTGCTGCTGCGCGTCAACCCCGAGTACGGATACGCCGTCGGCGTCGACGTGGGGGAGACCCACGTCAGGGTCGAACTGTTCGACCTCGACATGAAGGAACGGGCCAAGGTCGAATACGCCCTGCGTACGGCCAGGCACGAGGTCGAGCTCGTCGCGCGCCACATCCTCGCGGGCATCGACGTCGTGCTCGCCGAGGGCGGCGTGTCCACCCAGCAGGTGCTCGGCGTCGGCGTCGGCGTGCCGGGCATCGTGGAGAGCGGCCCCGACGGCCTCGTCCAGGCCAAGACCTTCGGCTGGGAGGGCGTCCCGATGAAGGCGCTGCTGCGCGCCGGCACGTCGCTGCCCCTGTTCGTCGACAACGGCGCCAAGACCATGGGCCAGGCGGAGCTATGGTTCGGCTCCGGCCGGGGCGCGGTCAACGCCGTCATCGCCTTCATGGGATCGGGGATCGGCGCCACCATCGTCACCGACGGCACCACCTACCGGGGCGCGAGCAGCGCGGCGGGCGAGCTCGGCCACGTAAAGGTCACCATCGGCGGGCGCGCCTGCCGGTGCGGCGGGCGCGGATGCCTGGAGGCCTACGCGGGCGCGGAGGGCATACTCGACCGCGCGGGCATCCACGTCGACGCCGCCGACGAGGAGAAGGCGCTGGCCGATCTGGTCGAGCAGGGCTCGCCCGTGATCGACGAGACCATCGCCTACCTGGGCGTCGGTCTGGCCAACCTCATTCACCTGTTCAACCCCGAGCGGGTCGTCATCGGGGGATGGGCCGGCCTCATCCTCGGCCGCGACAGGATCGAAGACATCCGGACCGCGGTCGCGGACAACTGCCTGGTGCATCCGATCCCGCCCGATTCGATCGTGCTGGGCAGCCTCGGTCCTGACGCGGTCGCCCTGGGTGCGGCCGCGCTCGTCGTCGAGGACTTCCTGCGCGACAGCGCCGCACGCACCCCCGCGTCCGTCTGACCGCAGACCTGACCGGGCCGTCCGCGGCCCGTCCTGTTACACCTCGCGACGCCCGTCGCGCTCTCGTGTCATCCGCCGCCCCGCTGGAGATCTCGCCTGGCCACACCGGCGAGCGGCGCATTTCGCGAATAAGTCGACCCTATTGCAGAAGGGTTAAATTAAGTATTGACAGCAGGGTGCGCACATTGCACTCTCATGCCAGAGAGCGCTCTCCCCGCCCCGTCGCGTGACGACGGGCCCCCCGCCCCGAGGAGAAGCAGTGCACGTATCCCGAAGGCCAGGCCGATTAGGCCTGCTCGCCACACTCGCCGCGGCCCTCTCGCTGGTTGCGACGTCCCTCATGATCGGTCCAGCCGCGGCGGCGGACACGCTCCTGTCCCAGGGCAAGGCGGTTACCGCGTCCTCGACCGAGAACGGCGGCACCCCGGCCACGGCCGCCGTGGACGGCAACAACGGCACCCGCTGGTCGAGCGCCTTCAGCGACCCGCAGTGGATCCAGGTCGACCTGGGCGCCACCGCCACGATCGGCAGCGTCGTGCTCCGCTGGGAGGCCGCCTACGCCAAGGCCTTCAAGATCCAGGTCTCGGCCGACCCGAACTCGAACATCTGGACCGACGTCTACTCGACCACGACCGGCACCGGCGGCGTGCAGACCCTCACCGTGTCCGGCACCGGCCGCTACGTCCGCATGTACGGCACCACCCGGGCCACCGGCTACGGCTACTCCCTGTGGGAGTTCCAGGTCTACGGCACTCTGACCGGAGGCGGCGGCGATCCCGGCGGCCCCATCCAGGGCGGCGGCTCGCTCGGCCCCAACGTGCTGGTCTTCGACCCGTCCCAGTCGTCCACCAGCATCCAGAACCAGCTCAACAGCGTCTTCGCCACGCAGGAGTCCAACCAGTTCGGCTCCCAGCGGTATGCGCTGATGTTCAAGCCGGGCACCTACAACAACCTCAACGCGCAGATCGGCTTCTACACCTCGATCGCAGGCCTCGGCCAGTCGCCCGACGACGTCACGATCAACGGTGATGTCACCGTCGACGCGGGCTGGTTCGGCGGCAACGCCACGCAGAACTTTTGGCGCTCCATCGAGAATCTGGCCATCGTCCCGTCGAACGGCACCGATCGGTGGGCCGTGTCGCAGGCCGCGCCGTTCCGGCGTGTCCACGTCCGCGGCGGGCTGAACCTGGCACCGGCGGGCTACGGCTGGGCCAGCGGCGGCTACATCGCCGACAGCAAGATCGACGGCACGGTCGGACCGTACTCCCAGCAGCAGTGGTTCACCCGCAACAGCAACATCGGCGGTTGGACCAACGCGGTCTGGAACATGGTGTTCTCGGGTGTGGTCGGCGCTCCCGCGCAGAGTTTCCCGAACCCGCCGTACACGACGCTGGCCCAGAGCCCGGTGGTCCGCGAGAAGCCGTACCTCTACATCGACGCGGGCGGCGCCTACCGGGTGTTCGTCCCGTCGCTGCGGCAGAACTCGAGCGGTGCCAGCTGGGCCAACGGGGCCACTCCCGGCACGTCCATCCCGCTCACCCAGTTCTTCGTCGCGAAGCCGTCCGACAGCGCGGCGACCATCAACGCGGCGCTCGCCCAGGGACTGAACCTGCTGTTCACCCCCGGCATCTACCACGTCAACCAGACGATCAACGTGACCAGAGCCGACACCGTGGTCCTCGGGCTCGGCTACGCCACGATCATTCCCGACAACGGCGTCGTCCCGATGAGCGTCTCCGACGTCGACGGCGTGAAGATCGCCGGTCTGCTCTTCGACGCCGGCCCGGTCAACTCGCCGGTGCTGCTGCGCCTCGGCCAGGACGGGGCGTCGGCCTCCCACGCCGCCAACCCGAGCTCCATCCAGGACGTCTTCTTCCGGATCGGCGGCGCCGGCCCCGGCAAGGCGACGACCAGCCTGGTCGTGAACAGCGACAACGCGATCATCGACCACATCTGGGCGTGGCGGGCCGACCACGGCGCGGGCGTCGGCTGGACCACCAACCCGGCCGACACCGGCCTGATCGTCAACGGTGACAACGTCATGGCCTACGGCCTGTTCGTCGAGCACTACCAGAAGTACGAGGTGATCTGGAACGGCAACGGCGGACGGACCGTCTTCTTCCAGAACGAGCTGCCGTACGACCCGCCGAACGCGGGCTCCTGGATGAACGGGTCCACCGTCGGCTACGCCGCCTACAAGGTGGCCGACTCGGTCACCACCCACGAAGGGTGGGGGCTCGGCAGCTACTGCTACTTCAACGTCGATCCCACCATCGTGGCCGCGCGCGGCTTCGAGGCGCCCAATACGGCGGGCGTGAAGTTCCACAACCTGCTGACCGTCTCCCTGGGCGGCAACGGTGTGATCGCCCACGTGATCAACAACACAGGAGGCCCGGCGCAGGGCACGGCGACGGTTCCCAGCTACCTGGTGAACTACCCGTGACGAACACCCGCCGGTGACCGCACCGGTGCGGCGGGCCCGACTCCGCGGGCCCGCCGCACCGTCATGACCGCGTCAGGGGAGACCCACCGTGAGCGCCCGGACGGCCTCCCACGCTGGAGCCTTCGGGAGCTCCCGTGCGGCGGAACCGCCGGCCGCGCCGAGCACCGCGCACGCCAGCAGGTGCTCCCCGGGGGCGAGCGCGCCGGCCAGCGTCGGGATGACGGTGCGCGCCGCGAGCACGTTGGTGCCCGGCAGCGCCCGCACCAGAGTGCCCTCCCGCTCGCCGATCAGATCCTCGACGGCGCACAGACCCGCGGGGGAGTCGAACACGGCGAAGCCGGGACCGGTCCGCGCCGCGTATGGCGCGGGGTCGCGGTCCACGGCGAATCCTCCCTCGGCGGCGCTCAGGGCCCGGCCCGTGCGCACCCGGTGCACGCGCACGTGCCACGGCGCGAGCGGCACCAGCCAGGTCTCGACCTCCACGTCGGGCCAGGGCGTCCAGCGGCTGCGCAACGTTCCGGAGGCCGGGTCGCCAGTGAAGTCCGCTGTGAAGTCCGCTGTGAAGTCCGACGGCACCTCCCGCGGCCGCCAATGGTCGCCGTCGTCGTCGCTGAGCGCGAGCGTGCTGTCGAACGCCCCTTGGTCAAGCCCCCATGATCCGGCCGGCACGCTGAAGCCGAAGAGCGTCGAATAGGCGAACTTCGCGTATTTGGCCGCGCCGTGCCGTACCCACTGGTGATGCTGGCTCGCACTGAGCAGCACGACGTGGCCTTCTGTGCGCATCAGCGCGGCACCCGCCTCCGGCTGCACGCTTACCTCCGGCAGGTCGGGCGCCGCACCCTCCTCTGCGGCCCAGAAGGGGTGGTCGCCGGGCAGCGCCAGCGGCAGGAACGCCTTCATGGCCCAGTACGGCGAGCCCGGCGCGTTGTACTGCTCGGCGAGCATCGGCTGGGGGTAGGCGTAGCCGACGGTCAGCAGCCCGTCCGCGTCGATGATCGGGCGGGCCAGCCACCAGCGCAGATTCCGCATCAAATGGCCCTTGACCTCGGGCCACGGCAGCGCCTCGACTTTGGCGAAGGCGAGGGCCCCCCAGAACGCGCCCTGCGCGAAGCGGTAGGTCAGGCTCCTGCCGTACGGCACGGCCGAGCCGTCCGCGGCGAACCAGTGCCGGAAGTCCAGCGCGAACGCGGCGGCCCGCTCCTTGAGCCGCGCGGCCCTTGCGGGGTCGCGGTCGCCGGCGAGCGCGGCGTAGATCAGGCCGTAGAAGTGCATCGCGAACGGGATGTAGTAGTCGCGCTGCGCGGTGGGGCCGTCGGAGTACCAGCCGCCGCCGAGGTCGAAGGACTCCAGGCGGTCGAGCCGCGCCGCGATGCGCTCCCGGTCGAAGGCGACACCGGCGCGGTCGAGGCCCAGCCCCACCAGGACGGAGAAGAACTGCCAGTTGTTGTCGACGGGCCGCACGTCGAGGCTGCTCAGCAGCCAGGTGGCCAGGCGGTCGCGCTCGGCGCGGGTCAGCGGATCCCACACCTGCTCGGGGGCGACGGCCAGGGCCAGGCCGAGGGCGGCGCTCTCCACCAGGCGCTGGTCGGTGTCGCCGGGCCACCCCCAGAACTCGGGGTGGTCCGGGTCGGTGCCGGTGGCGAGCCCGTGCCGCCACAGGTCCCAGTGGGCGAACTCGCCCCCGCCCGCGGCGAGCGGCGCCAGCCCCCACAACGGCCGGGCGAACGACTCCATCTCCGCGGCCGCGTCGTCGTGGTGCGCGGTGTTCACGCCCAGGCGCAGCCGTGCCCGGCCTTCGCTGAAACGGTAGGTCAGAGGCTCGGCGAGATCGCGCACGAGCCGCTGAAGATCGTCGCGGTCCCGTAGCGGGTTGTCCGGGTATGAGGCTCTCATGTCCTTCTCTCAGCTCGGGGACCGGCCGTAGAGATCCTGTCAATACGGGCTTCGCGATCGTATGGAACCCGTCAAGGAGCACGGAAGGCCGAGAAATCGGCGATTTGCTGTGATTCGGCCACCCGCCCCGGGTGGCTCGGAGCAATCCGTGAGGACCTGAGGAGTGGGGATGGCGGACGTCATCTTCGTCGCCCTGACGATCGCGATTTTCGTGATCTTCGGGCTTGTCGTCAAGGCGGTGGAGCGCCTGTGAGCGCTGTCAACGCCATCGGCCTGGCGGTGTCGGCCGGCCTAGTGATCTTCGTGATCGCGGCCCTGCTGTTCCCGGAGCGGTTCTGATGAGCACCACCGCGGCCGGAGTCGTCTTCGTCATCTCGCTCATCATCGCCCTGGGGCTGACCTACAAGCCACTGGGCGACTACATGTACCGCGTCTACAGCGGTGTCAAGCACAACGCCGTCGAGCGCGGCATCTACCGCCTCATGGGTGTGCGCCCGGATCAGGACCAGCGCTGGGGCGCCTACGCGCGCAGCGTGCTGGCCTTCTCGGTGATCTCGATCCTCTTCGTGTACGGCATGCAGCGGCTGCAGGACAAGCTGTTCCTGAGCCTCGGCTTCCCCGCCGTCACCGACCACGTCGCGTGGAACACCGCGATCAGCTTCGTGACCAACACGAACTGGCAGGCGTACTCGGGCGAGTCCACGATGGGGCATCTCGTGCAGATGGCCGCCCTCGCCGTGCAGAACTTCGTCTCGGCGGCGGTCGGCATGGCCGTGGCGATCGCCCTGGTTCGCGGGTTCGCCCGCAACCGAACCGAGCACATCGGCAACTTCTGGGTCGACCTCGTGCGCGGCTCGCTGCGCATCCTGCTGCCCATCGCCTTCGTCGGCGCACTGATCCTCGTGGCGGGAGGCGTGATCCAGAACTTCGCGTCGCCCCACGACGTGGCGACGCTGGCCGGCGGCACGCAGTCGATCACTGGCGGCCCCGTGGCCAGCCAGGAGGTCATCAAGGAACTCGGCAACAACGGCGGCGGCTTCTACAACACCAACTCGGCCCACCCGTTCGAGAACCCGGCCACCTGGACCAACTGGTTCGAGATCTTCATCATCTTCCTGATCCCGTTCGCGCTGCCGCGTACCTTCGGCAGGCTCGTCGGCCAGAACCGGCAGGGCTACGCGATCCTCGCAGTCATGGGCACGCTCGCGCTGGCGAGCGTCGTGCTGACCAACGTGTTCGAGATCGGCGGCCACGCCACCGTGACCCAGGCCATCGGCACGGCCATGGAGGGCAAGGACGTGCGCTTCGGCGTACCCGACTCGGCGACGTTCGCCGCGGCCACCACGCTGACCTCGACGGGAGCCGTGAACTCCTTCCACGACTCCTTCACCCCGTTCGGCGGCATGATGACGATGTTCAACATGATGCTGGGCGAGGTGGCGCCTGGAGGCGCAGGAGCCGGCCTGTACGGCATCCTCGTGCTGGCCGTGATCACCGTCTTCGTGGCCGGGCTCATGGTCGGCCGCACCCCCGAATACCTCGGCAAGAAGATCGGCTCGCGTGAGGTCAAGCTCGCGTCGCTGTACTTCCTCACCACGCCGACGCTGGTGCTGATCGGCACCGCCGCCGCCATGGGCAACTCGGCGGGGCTCGCCGCGATGCTGAACAGCGGTCCCCACGGCTTCTCCGAGATCCTCTACGCCTTCACCAGCGCGTCCAACAACAACGGATCGGCGTTCGGCGGCGTCACCGTGAACACCCCGTGGTACGACGTGGCGCTCGGCCTGTGCATGGTCTTCGGCCGATTCCTGCCGATCATCTTCGTGCTCGGCTTGGCCGGCTCCCTCGCCAGGCAGGCCCCCGTTCCCGTGTCCGCGGGAACGCTGCCCACGCACCGCCCGCAGTTCGTCGGGATGGTGGTCGGCGTGACGATCATCGTGGTCGCCCTCACCTTCCTCCCCGCTCTGGCGCTGGGTCCGCTCGCAGAAGGACTTTCCTAGACATGTCAACCCAGATGTCAACCGTTGTGCTCGAGGGCCCGGGCAACGCTCCGGCGCCCCAACACAAGAAGAACGACAAAGTCGGCGGCGGCCTGCTCGACCCCAAGCAGCTGGTCGCCTCCCTGCCCGACGCGTTCAAGAAGCTCAACCCGGTCACGCTGTGGCGCAACCCGGTCATGTTCATCGTGGAGATCGGCGCGGTCTTCACGACCGTTCTCGCGATCACGGACCCGTCGTTCTTCGCATGGGCGATCGTGGTCTGGCTGTGGCTGACCGTGCTGTTCGCCAACCTCGCCGAGGCGGTCGCGGAGGGCCGGGGCAAGGCCCAGGCCGCCACGCTGCGCGCGGCCAAGCGCGACACCACCGCGCGGCGCCTGAAGGGCTGGAAGCCCGGTGTGCCCGTGTCCCAGTGGGACGTGATCGGCGCTCCCGAGCTGCAGCAGGGCGACCACGTGGTCGTCGAGGCCGGGGAGATCGTGCCCGGCGACGGTGACGTCGTCGAGGGCATCGCCTCCGTGGACGAGTCGGCCATCACCGGCGAGTCTGCCCCGGTCATCCGGGAGTCCGGCGGTGACAGGTCGGCGGTCACCGGAGGCACGAAGGTGCTGTCCGACCAGATCATCGTCAAGATCACCCAGAAGCCGGGTGAGAGCTTCATCGACCGGATGATCGCGCTCGTTGAGGGCGCCAACCGGCAGAAGACGCCCAACGAGATCGCGCTCAACATCCTGCTGGCCGCGCTCACGATCATCTTCCTGATCGCGACCGTGACCATGCAGCCGCTGGCGATCTACTCCAAGGTGCAGAACCCGGGCATCCCCGACTCCTTGGCGCTGAACGCCAACGGCGTGACCGGCGTCGTGCTGGTCT
>NZ_BOOR01000103.1 GCF_016863335.1 Planotetraspora thailandica | reverse complement strand
GACTGAACAGGTGCAGCGACGCGATGTCCGCCCACTGGAGGTCGTCGATCGCGAGCACCAGTGGGCGCTGCGCCGCGACCTCGCCGACGGCGGCGACGACCGCCTCGAACAGACGGAACTGTGCATTTCCGTCGGGGCTCGCCGATCCTCCGAGGACGTCGCCGTCCGGCCCGAGGAAGTGGCCGAGTTCGCCGGCGAGCCATTTCTCCCTCGCCACGGTAGGCAGCTTGTCCAGTACCCCGCCGACCACTTGTACCCACGGCCACATGGACGGCGCTCCTTCGCCTTCCAGGCAGTGGCCCCAGATCACGGTGGCGTCGCGCTGATCCGCCTCGGCGGCGAGCTCCTTCAGCACGTGGGTCTTGCCTACCCCCGGCTCCCCCTCCAGGACGACGAGCCCAGTGCCTCCGGTGAAGGCCGGTTCCATCGCCAGCCGCAGCTTCGTCAGTTCGTCGGTACGGCCGATGAGGCCGACCACAGACGGTGTTCCGGGTTCCACGACGGCTCGCGACGGCACAGGCGAGTCTTCGTCCGATCGTTGGTCGGCCGCTGCCCTGGTTGCCGTCAGATTTTGGTTCAGGACCTGCTGGTGCGCGGTAGTCAGGGCTTGTCCAGGGTCTATTCCGAGGGTGGCGGCGAGGCGGGTGCGGACCGCGCGGAACACAGACACCGCCTCCGCCTGCTGACCGGCGGCGCCCAGGGTGGAGATGAGGCTCGCCTGCACCGGCTCGTTCAGCGGCGCCATCTTGGCAGCCAGGTGCAAGGACGGCAGCACCCTCTCGGGCCGGCCTAGCGACATGGCGAGCTCGGCCGCCGCCGTGCACGCGTCGAAGAACTGGCCGTCCAGACTCGAGAAGATCGCGGCCGCGGCCGGTTCCGGGCTCAGCCCCTCGCCCGCCGGGCCCTGCCAGAGTCCCAGGGCCTCCACGTAACGGTCGAGAGCCGCCTCGTGGCGCTCCCGCGCCATCGCGGTCCCGGCGGCCTCGACAAGGTCGCGGAACACGACAAGATCCAGCGTCGCGATACCTGCCGTGAACAGGTACCCGTTGCCACGTCGATGCAGGTACGAGCCGGAATCCCGGGCCGAGAGCTCAGGCTCCAGCAGCCGACGCAACGAGCCGACGTACTTGTGGATGACGTTGAGGGCACTGGTCGGCGGATCATCCACCCAGATGAGATCGATCAACTGATCGGTGCTGATCGGCCGTCCTTCCCGGGCAAGCAGCAGAGCCAGCAGAAAGGCCTGCTGCCGCGGGCCGGAGTGCAGTTCGACCCCGTCCCGCCACAGCCGCAACGGACCGAGAATCTGGAAGATCAGGGAGCTGTCGGCAGCCGATCGGTCCCCGGCATCGCCACCGATGGGAAGGATTGGCTCAGCCACGCCTGTTCCACCACCTTGTTCGTCGAGACATCTTGCGGATCACCCGGGCTCGTCAGTGAATCGGACCCGCGAAAGCCGGCGGGCACCGCGAGCCTGCTCGATAGGTGCCCATTCCAGTCGGCGACGCTGGGCCGTCCGGGGGTGTCCGGATTCGTTCGGCGTTTGAGGGTAGAGCTCTCTGAGGTGCGCCGCCGACGGTCGGAGAAGGCTCACAGGTGAGCGACACGGTCTTCGGCGAGGAGCAGATGTACGGACGCGACGGCGCCGGCGCCCTCGCCGACAGCCGAGGCTACCCGCTTCATCGAGCCGGCGCGCACATCGCCGGCGGCGAAGACCCGGCGGGCACTGGTCTGGTACGGCAGAATCGGCCGCTGCCCATTGCCCTGCCGGCCGTCCAGGGCCAGTCGCGTGTCCGTGAGGATGAACCCGTCCGCGTCCCGAGACAGGCAGGCGAGGAACTCGGTGTCGGGATCGGCGCCGATGAAGCAGAAGACCGCGCGGCTTTCGAGTTCCTGGTCGGCCGCGTCCGGCCGCCGCACGACGGCCCCGGTGAGCGCGCCGTTCCCGGTCAGGCCGATGATCTGTGTCCGGGGCCACAGCCGTACCATCGGATGGGCTTCGAGCCGCCTGGCCAGGTACATGGACATGCTGTTCCTGATGCCCTCGCCTCTGACGACCAGGTCGACGCGCGAGCCGCGGGAGGCCAGGAAGAGCGCCGCCTGACCTGCGGAGTTGGCACCTCCCACAACGGTGACGGGGTTCGACTCGCAGTCGCGGGCGTCGAGCTCGGTCGCCGCGTAGCGGATGTGGCCGAGTCGCTCGAATTCGTCCAGCCGCGGCACGTTCAGCCGGCGATACCGCGCGCCCGTGGCGACGATCGCGGCCCGCGCCCGCAGCCGGGTGCCGTCCGAGAGGGTCACGGAAGGCCCGTCCGGGTCGGTGACATCGAGCGCCGCCACGTCGCACGGCGTGTAGAGCTGCGCGCCGAACTTCAGCGCCTGAACGAGAGCGAGCCGGGTCAGATCCTCGCCGCTGATGCCGCGTGGGAAACCCAGGTAGTTCTCGATGCGAGAGCTTGTGGCCGCCTGCCCTCCGGCCCCGGCAGCGTCGAAAAGGACCGTGACGAGTCCCTCCGACGCCCCGTAGACCGCGGCCGCCAAACCGGCCGGCCCCGCGCCGATCACCACCAGGTCGACGTCGTGCCCGGCTGCCTCGTACGTGAGACCGATCGCCTCGGCGACGTCGCGTGGCGTGGCCCGGCGGAGCACGCGTTCGGAGGCGACCGCGGCCGGAAGGTCCTCAGATGTCAGGCCATGCACCGCCATCAGCGTCTGGCCGGGAATGGACGCGGCGTCCAGCGGCAGGTGCGGCAGCTGCAGCCGGGCCGCGAACGTCCGCAGCGCACGGCTCTCGGCTGAGTTCGGCGTGCCGATGATCTCGAGAACGCTGCCCGCCGACTCCAGAATGATACTCCGGCGGACGCCGAAGGCCTCCACGAGCACGTCCGCGATGTCCACCTGTTCGCTCAGCACCTCGCGGAACTTCGACGCGCGGATGCGCACGACGATGCCCGCCTGCCTCACTCGCGCTGTCAGGAAGACCGCTTGACCGGTCAGCAGGCTCAGTTCGCCCGTGAACTCACCGGCATCGCGCGTGTAGACGACGTGCTCGGGTTCGGTGGCGGTGGCATCACGGACCACGTCAAGGGCGGCGGACTCGACCAGGAAGAGGTCGTAGTGCTTTTCGCCGGGGGTGTAGAGCACGTCTCCCACCTCGACCTGTTCCCGCTCACCGTAGTCGGCGAGGCGGTGGAACTGCTCCTCGCTCAGCAACAGTTCCTCGAATCCGCCGGCGTACTGGCGAGTCGCGGCGCGTGTGGCTCGCGCGTCATCTCCGGTTGGCATCCAGGCGCTCCGATCGGTTTCTGTGCTGCACAAGATCACGTTCGAGGGACATGGCTTCAGGCGACGGCCGCGGTCTGGACGCGCCGGAGTCGCGCCCCATGAGGAGCGGTGATGACGAAAAGGAGGAGACCGGCGGCTGTCAGCACCAGGCCCGCCCAGGCCGTCGAGAGAGTGCCAAGGCCCGCCCCGAGGGTGACGGAGCCGCCGACGGCGCCCAGCGCGTTGGCCAGATTGAGCGATGCGAGGTTGAGGGATCCCATCAGCGTGGGTGCCTCGGGGGCGTACGTGGTGAGCAGCACCTGAATCGTGGGGATGGCGAGCATCATGGTCGCGCCGACGCCGAAAAGCGCGGGCATGAGGAGCCAGATCGTCCCGCCTGCCGTGGCGATCAGGATGAGGAACAGCAGGACACTCCCGTAGCCGAGGACAAGGCCCCGGTACGCGTAGCGGTCGGCGAGGCGGCCACCGAGCTGGTTGCCCGCCGCCATACCGACACCGAACACGGCGAGCGCCACGGGGATCAGCGATTCATCGGCCGCCGCCGCGTCCGTGACGTACGGACCGATGAAGGTGTAGACGGCGAAGATGCTCGAAATGCCGAGCGCGGCGACGGCCATGATCACCCAGACCATCGGGCGGCGCAGGGCGCCCAGCTCCTGCGCTACGGGCCCGCCGTCCAGGTCGGGAGTTGTGGGCACCCAGAGGAGGATGGCGGCCCCGGCAAGGAGACCGATCGCCGTGACCACGACGTACAGCGCCTGCCAGCCCGCCTGCTGTCCGACGAAGGTGCCAACGGGGGAGCCGACGATCGTCGCGATGGTCAGGCCGGCCATGACGGTCGCGAACGCCTTTCCGCCCTTGCCCGGACCGTAGACGTAGGCGGCGACGACGGCGCCGGCTCCGAAGTAGGCGCCTTGAACCGTGCCGGTGACGAACCGGGCCGCGATCAGCATGCCGACGTTCACGGACAGCGCTGACAGCAGGTTGCCGACGAGGAAGAGGAGGATTAGTGCGAGGAGCAGCCGCTTGCGGTTCAGCCGGGCGGCCGCGATCGTGATGACCGGGGACCCGATCATGACGCCCACCGCGTAGGCGGTCACGGCGTACGTCGCCTGCGGGATCGAAACGCCCATGTCCGCGGCGAAGAGCTGGATGATGCCGTTGCTGCCGAATTCACCCGTCCCGATGGCGAAGGTGCCGAGTGCGAGAGCCAACAGGGTGAGCTTCGTGTTCTTGGTGGCGCATTCTGGCGTGTGGCGCGTTTCTTCGGCTTCGCACTGCGCTCGATAGGCGCTGCTGAGCAAAGGGAACCGCTCCTTTCAGGCGCGTGTGGCCTTTCCGCGCGGTGTTGTGTCGAGGCCGGCCCCGGGGTTGGAATGGTCATGCGACTGAGCGGGCTCCGCCGCGCATTTTTCCGGGAAGGCAGTGGCCGGCCGGCCCTGGGTGAGGACTAGCGATGCGCCGGCCAGACCGCGTGCCCGGGGCCCCGGGCACGCGGAATCGGCTCGCGAAGCGTCAGACGCCTACTGCCATGACCTCGAGTTGAATGTTGTCGATGTCCCGGAAGACGACCACCGAGTAGACGAAGGGCTCCTTCACGCTCTGGATGCCGGAGTGCGCGACGCCGAGGCTGTCGAGCCAGTTCGACCAGGCAAGGAGGCCTTCACGGCCCTCGACGTTCAGGGAGATGTGGTCGAGGCCGGTACGGGCCTCGTCGAACTCCTCGCCCTTGTTGGCGGAATTGTGGTGCAGGCCGATGGCGAGGCCGGTGTTGGGTTCGATGACGAGTTCCGCGTATCCGGTCCATTCGCGGCCGTAGTGCGGAAGCGTTCCGTCCACGAGCTTGGCCTGGAAGACCTTCTGGTACCACGCCACGCTGGCCGCGAGGTCCCTGACAGTGAAGGCGAAATGGTGCAGGCCGGTGAAGGAAGGTGCGATGGCGTCGCTCATCTGTGGCTCCTCATCCATGGGTTGACGACGGCGGACCGGGGGATGGGTCTTCGCCGTGAATTTCGTTCTTCGTGAAGGGACTACGCGGTGGTCTTGCCGACGAGAGCGATCAGCTCGGTCGCGGCCAGGCCGGAAGAGGCCGGGTTCTGCCCGGTGATGAGCAGCCCGTCGGTGACGATGTACGGCTCGAAGTCGCCGGCCTTGGAGAAGTCGGCGCCCTTGGCGATGAGCTCGTCCTCGACCAGGAAGGGCACGACCTTCGTCAGGCCCATGAACTCTTCCTCGCTGTTCGTGAAGCCGGTGACTCTCCGGCCCGCGACCAGTGGGGTGCCGTCCGGGTTCTTCGCGTGACGCATCACGCCGGGTGCGTGGCACACCAGCGCGAGGGGCTTGCCCGACGCGGCGATCTGTTCGATCAGTTTGATCGACGTCTCGTCCTCGGCGAGGTCCCACAGCGGGCCGTGCCCGCCCGGGTAGAAGACCGTGTCGAAGTCGTCGGCGGACACCGAGTCCAGCCGTACTGTCCCGTCCAGCTGAGCCTCGGCCTCGGCGTCGGCCTCGAACCGGCGCGTCTGGTCGGTCTTGAACTGTTCTTCGTTGCTCTTGGGGTCGAGAGGCGCCCGGCCGCCCTTCGGCGAGGCCAGCGTGATCTGCCAGCCGGCGTCCTTGAAGCGGTAGTACGGAGCGGCAAGCTCCTCGAGCCAGAACCCGGTCTTCCGCCCGGTGTCACCCAGCTCGTCATGCGAGGTCAGTACGATCAAAACCCTCAAAGTCACGCTCCCCGTCTTGTTCGTGGACTTCGGTGCGCACCGTGCGGTCCGGCGTCAGGTGCGGGTGCGGCACGTCGTCGCTTATGTCCGAAACGTAAGCGGGGTGTAGTTGACAGGTACTGGACAGCGAGTGGAACCCGCGTCGTCCGGCGGCCGTCTTCGATGGACCGCGGTGATGGCCTTGACCTGGCTCGTCGCGGTGCTCGGGTGCCCATCAGGGAAATGGTTGACCACGAGTGGACGCTTACTGGATTCGTCGGTGACGGCCGATTCCAGGCGGCGGGACGATCAGTGGCCGGCCGGCTCCTGGCCGAGTTCCGCCAGAAACTTCTCGGCGCGGTGGGCGAACAGGTGGGCTCCGCGTTCGGTGGACAGCGCCCGCGCCTTTTCGGCGGCGTCCCGGACGACCGGGACGGGCTCGCCGAGAGCCTGCAGCAGCCGCGCTCGCTGCAGCAGGATCAGTCCTTCGGAGTAGCGCTGGCCATAGGCGTCAAGGTAGTGCTCGGCCAGGTCCAGGGCGGTGGCGGCCGCGGCCGTTGTCCCGGCCGCCAGCCGCATCTCGCCGAGCAGCCCGTGCCAGGTGGCCACGCACGATTGCGGCGGGTCGACGAGGTGCGCGGTGATGATCCGCTCGGCCTCCGCCGCGGCGCCGGCCGGGTCCTGGCCGGTCACGGCCCGCGCCCAGCACCGGGCCAGCCGCTGATAGGTGCCCAGGACGACGAAGGAGAACTCGGGATCGGCGGCGATCCCCCGCTCCGCCTCACGCAACGCCCAAACCGGGTCGCCGATGAACACCGCGGTCCGCACGGCCATCGCCGAGGAGATCGTGACCGCGTACGGCTCATCACCCGCATCGGCCTCCAGCTTGCCGAACAGCGCCCGCGCGGTCTGGACGTCACCGTGCAGCGCGGTGATCTCGGCGAGGAATCCGGCCGTGAGGAGTTGCAGGTCGTGCCGGACCGGGTTGTCATCGCGCCCGGCGAGATCGTTGAACATGATCTGGTCGGCCTCGGTCATGAAACGAGAGGCCTCGTCGATGTCGCCCATGTTCCACTGGTGGATGCCCCAGGCATGCAAGCCGTAGGCGTACACGATCGGGTCGGTGGAGACCTTGCCCTGCTCAAGCAACCGGCGCGCCAGCGGCTCGCTGCGGTCGAACTGGACACCTTGGCCATGCGCGACCCAGCGGGCGTAAAGGAAGGCGGTGGCCTCCAGCTCCCGGCCCAGGTCACGGGCCAACTGCTCAGCGCGTTCCAGCAGGTCGAATGCAGTGGCCCCGTACATCGAACGCATCCCGACCACCGCGATCAGCTGCACCAGCGCCGACAGCTCCAGCTCGGCCAACCCCGCCGCCCGCGCCACCTGCACGGCCATCCGCAGTTGCCGCTCGGCGGCCTCGAACGCGGACTTGGCCACCGCACGACCGGCCGCGCGCACCAAAGCCTGCGCGGTGCGGGCCGGGTCGGCCAGGGGGCCGGCCGCCCACAGGTGGTAGGCCAGCCGCTCGACGCCGGACTCGCCCGCCGGATCGATGCGCTCCAGTGCATTGGCAACGCGCAGGTGCAACCGGGGCGTGCGCGGTTGCGGCGTGGTCCCAGTGACCGACTCGCGGACCAGGTCGTGCGCGAACCGCAGCGAGTACGGGTCGCCGGGGGCCAGCCCGAGCAGGCCGAGCGCCTCCAACGGGTCCAGCCGGTCCAGGCAGGCCGAGACATCGAGGCCGGCGGCGCCGGCGAGCAGATCGAGGTTGACGTTGCGACCGATGACCGCGGCGACCTGGAGCAGGTCGCGGGCTCCGTCGTCGAGGCCGGCCATCCGGTCGCGTACGACGTCGCGCACGGTGGACGGCACCCCTGCCCGGCTCACGGCGTCCTGGGTGACCATGCCCGCGTCGGCGAGCAGCCGGGACAGTTCCCGGACGAAGAACGGATTGCCCGCGGTACGGGCGTGGATGCCACGGGCGGCGTCGGGTGCGGGGATCTGGCCGGTCTCGCCGCGGACGAGCTCGGCCACCTCGGCCAGGTTGAGCGGGCCGAGGTGGATGCGGCGCTGGCCGAACACCCGGCTGGCCGCGGCGAGCATCCGCGACAGCTCTGTGCCGGGCTTGGGCGCGCGGTCGCGGAGCGCCCCGATGATCACGGTGCCGTTCGGCAGCCGGGCCGCCAGATGGCTGAAAAGATTCAGCGAGGTGACGTCGGCCCACTGGAGGTCGTCGATGACGAGCAGCACAGGCCGCAGCGCCGAGACCTCGCCGACGGCGGCCACGACCTGTTCGAACAGGCGGAACTGGGCGCCGCCCTCTGACAGCGCCGGTGCGGCGACGCCGTGCTCGCGGGGGTCGACGAGGCGGCCGAGCTCGTCGGCGAGCCATTTCTCCCGCGCCACGACGGGCAGAGCGTCCAGGACCGTGACGACCGCCTGCACCCACGGCCACATCGACGGCGACCCGTCACCCTCCAGGCAGCGGCCCCACACGACGAGCGCGCCGTGCCCGCCCGCCTCTGCGGCGATCTCTTCCAGCAGGCGGGTCTTGCCCACCCCCGGCTCGCCATCAACGATGACGAGCCCCTTGCCGCCCGCGAGCGCCGACTCCGCTGACTGCCGCAGCATCGCGAGTTCCTCGGCCCGGCCGACCAGGCCACCGGGAGTCTGCATCCCGGGTGCCGGGGTCGCCTGTCGCGGTGCCGATGGTCGCTCGGCGGGCGCCGGCGTCAGGCTCTCACTCAGCACCCGCTGGTGCGCGGCCCGCAATGCCGGGCCGGGATCGATGCCGAGTTCGTCGGCCAGGCGGGTGCGGACCGTCCGGAACACCGACAGCGCCTGTGCCTGCTGCCCGGCAGCGCCCAGCGTGGCGATCAGGCCGGCCTGCACGGGCTCGTGCAGCGGCGCCATCGAGGCGGCCAGCTGCAACGGCGGCAGGACTCGCTCCGGCCGGCCCAGCGACACCGCGAGCGCGGCCGCCTCCGTGCACGCGGCGAAGAACTCGGCGTCCACCCCTGCGAAGACCGACATCGCGGCCGGGCCGTGGGCCAGCCCCTCACCTGCGGAGCCCTGCCAGAGCCCCAATGCCTCCACGTAACAGTCCAGCGCCGCTTCCCGCCGCTGCGCCGCGAGGGCCGCCTCGGCGGCCTGGACCCGCTCCCGGAAGTCGGCCAGATCCAGCATGCCGGTCCCGGCGACGAACAGATAACCGTTGCCCCGGCGCTGCAGATAGGAGCCGCTCCCGCGGACCGGAAGCGCGGGCTCCAGCAACCGCCGCAACACGCCGACATACTTGTGGATGACGTTGACAGCGCTGGCCGGAGCCTCGTCATCCCACATCAAATCGACCAGCTCGCCCATGGTGATCAGCCGATCCGCCCCCGCCAGAAGCACGGCGAGTAGGTACGCCCGCTGCCGAGGACCCGCGTCCAACTCGACACCGTCGCGCCACAGCCGCAACGGACCGAGAATCTGCAGACGCAGCGAGCCGCCGGATGCCGACCCGCCCCCGCCTTCGGCGCCTACTGGACGGACTGGCACAACCACGCCTGTGGTCCCCCTGAACTGATTCGCACTATCGGCTACGCGGGCCACGATCACCCGTATCCGCCCCCGCGCGAGATCAAGTTTACGACCAAGACCCTCAGAGGAAATCGGCTGCACCCAAATAGTCAGCAGGTCTCCGAGGGCACGGCCTGCTGACGGTCGAACCCCGCCACTCGCGCGGGCACGACATGACCCTGGCGATTTTTCTGCTGGATGGCCTGCGGATCGGGTCGCCGTCGAAACGGTTCAGTCATAGTCAATAAGTCTTCCACTCACCGTGAGTACCTTGCCTGACGGCGGCGCAGGAAAATGCGGAGTGAGAGAAGACGAGGCGTCATGAGAATGCGCGCGGCACCGAGGTCTCCCCGGGATGCCGGGCGGTGGGCAGGTGTCTCGGATAACGCCCTTCGATGCTCCTTCTGTTCGGTGCCGGTCTCCAGGTCCTTGCGCATCACGACTGATTCAGATTCTCAAACCGCAGGCCCATGACGTCTTACGGTCATGGGCCGGGTCGTCCCATGGAGTGTCATGCTTACGTTCTTGCACCCGCAGTCCTCTCTGGCCGAGCTGTCTGAGGCCGAGGCCATGTACCAGTTCGAGTCGAGCGCGCCCACCGCGGTGCGCGACGCGCTGGGAATCGAGTGCGTCAGGCTCGCGGGCGGGGTCGTCCTATCGATGCGGGAAGACCCGGTGAACTACTGGAGCAAGGCGCTGGGCTTCGGCTTCGCCGGGCCGGTCACGGCGGACCTGATCGGCGAGATCTGCGACTTCTACCGGTCGAGGAAAGGCCCGTCGGCCGTGCTGCAGTTCGCGCCCTCGGTGCTGCCGCCCGACTGGGAGAAGATCCGGGCCGAGTACGCCCTGTCGCGGGGGTCATCGTGGGTGAAGCTCGCTCGCGACCTGTCGACGGACGTGGCGAACGGGCCTGCTGGGCCGCCTGTCGAACGGGTCGGCCCCCAGGACGCGCAGGAGTGGGCCTCGGTGCTGATGCGCGGTTTCGGCATGCCAGAGGGGTTGCTGGTGGAGATGACGGCCGCCTTCGCCGCGCACCCCTGCTTCCGCGCCTACGTCACCCGAAGCGGCGGGGAGGTGGTCGCGGCGGCCGGGATGTACATCGGCGGCGAGACCGCACAGCTCCTAGGCGCCGCCACGCTGGCACCGCATCGAGGGCGGGGCGCCCAGACCGCGATGTTGCGCGCGCGAATCGCCGACGCGACGGCGGCCGGCTGTCGCGTGATCTTCGCGGAGACCGGAGCCGAGGCGCCGGGTGCGCACAACACGTCCCTGCACAACATGGCGAGGGCGGGCTTCGTCCCGCTGTACACGCGCGTCAATTGGACGCTGAGCGCGGAGACGGTGCCCGGCGCTGAGGGGGAGTCCGCGCCCGATTCCGGGCCCGATGAGGAGACCGGTTCTCGGCCGTAGACACCGGGCGGATTCACGCAGCCGCCGTTCTCTGCGCGTACTTGACGGGGCGCTGGAAGAAAAGTGGAACCCGTGCCGCCCGGAATTCTTCTTCACAATAATTAGTGGACAAAATCGAGTGCGCTCCGGAACTGGCGAGTCATTTGTTGATGACTAGTGGACGCTTTATGGATTCGTCGCCGACGTTGCAGGAAAGTCGTGCAGACGCCCAGGTGGAATGGCATTTGCAGGCTCATGTGACATTGTTCACATGTCTCGTGTAAATTAGTACCCAGAAATGCCCGCTATCGTGATCCTGTTGCCTGCGGTGACAGAAAGCGCCACACGGAATCACCAAGAAAGGAGGGTAATATGAAGGGGTCGACTCAGATAGGCAAGGACCGAATGCCGCGGCAGCGTGCGATTGTCGGCGCGGCGGCGACAGCGGTCCCGATGGTGAACGCCGGCACGGTGATCGCCACCCCCGCGGCCGCCGCCTTCGAGGCAGCCCGGGTGATCACGGCCCCCACCACGCACGACCATGCCCACACGGCCGCGGCGAAGCATCACTTCGCAGCCGGGCTTCTCCGGACGCGCGGGACCGGCTGGGCCGGGTGACCCCGAAAGCCTGATACGCGGAACAGGACGACGCAGCGGCACTGGTGACGCAGTGCCCGACCGGCTCGCTCACCTGCGCGGTCGGCATCGCGGCCGAACCGGACCTGGCATCGCTCCACGCGATGGCCACCGCGGTCGCCGAGTTCGCGACCATCCCTTCGCCTGCCGAGGTGAGCGACATCGCCACGCTCGGCAACGTCTTGCACGTCTGTGCCATCAGCGGCCACCGGTAGCCGGCAGGCCGTGGCAGGTCGTCGCACATAGATCGCAGAAAGATCAGAGAAAGCAGGAACATGAACCTCAGGAACGTCTTCGCCAAGGTCGGCATGACCGTGGCGGCGGGGGCGGTCGTGCTGACCGCGACGCCGTCGGCGATCGCCGGCACGGCCCCCACCCCCACCCCCGCTCAGCCGGCAGTCAAGGCCCTGACCCTCCCCGACTGGGATCTCGGCGACGACCACTGTGACGACGTCACGATCAAGTCCAAGGCCGGCAATCGGTTCGTCTCCGCCGAGGTCGACTACACCGGGTACGTTTCCGGCATGCTCCGCGCTCGGGCGACCTCCGCCGGAGATTGGGAGAAGTTCTCCATCTGCCCGGGCAACGGGTTCTACACCCTCTATTCCTACAGTGCCAAGGGTTGGGTGACCGCCGAGCAGAACTACACGGGCGCCGACGCCGGCATGCTGCGGGCACGTGCGGGGAGCGTTGGAGCGTGGGAGAAGTTCGAAGTCCAGCGCACCAGTGACTACTTCACTCTCAAGTCGCTCGCCAACGGCAAGTACGTGAGTGCCGAGCTGGCCTACACGGGCACCGGCTACGGCATGCTCCGGGCACGCTCGACCTCCGTCGGGGACTGGGAGAAGTTCCAGATCTCCTGACCGGCCGGTCATGACCGTGGACCAGGGCCAGGCGACCTGAGATACGGCCGCACAGAAGCCGAGTTGGGGGGTGAGGCGTCTCGCCTCCTGCTCGGCTGCGGCGCTCGCGGCACGTCTGTGTCACCACGGCCGCCGGTAGCCCGGCAGGCCGCGGCGGGTCGTCGCACAAAGATCGCAGAAAGATCGCAGAAAGCAGGAACATGAACCTCAGGAACGTCTTCGGCAAGGTCGGCATGACCGTGGCAGTGGGGGCGGTCGTGCTGACGGCGGCGCCCGCGGCGATCGCCGACACGACCCCCACTCCCGCTCCGGCGGTGCGCAAGGTTAAGACTCTCGCCGAATACGTGAGGGACCGCGACGCCGCTCGCAAAGCCGCCCGTGATGGCGCTCGCGGCACGATCCTCATTTGTGACGATGTCTCCCTCACGTCCCAAGCCAACAACCGTCATGTCAGCGCCGAACTCGACTACACGGGAAACTATTCAGGCATGCTTCGCGCCCGGGCGACCTCCATCGGTGATTGGGAGACGTTCGAACTCTGCTATGACACCGACAAGGGGTACGACACCCTTTCTGTCGATGGCAGGCGTTACGTGAGTGCGGAAATCGACTACTCGGGCGCCGACGCCGGCATGCTGCGGGCGCGCTCGGCGTCCGTCGGAGCATGGGAGAAGTTCGATGTCACATGCCCGTCGTACTGCACCATCCGGTCTCTCGCCAACAACAAATACGTGTCCGCCGAGTTGGCCTACACCGGCTCCGGTTACGGCATGCTGCGGGCGCGCTCGACGTCCGTCGGAGCATGGGAGAAGTTCTCTAACTAAGTAGAGCCCTTCCTGGGAGGGCCATGAGCCCCCTCTGGTCAGGGTCGGTTCCGTCGGAGCATCGAATCAGCGACAACCAATGGAAGGTCATGGCAAGCGTTGCGCTGATCAACGGCAAGATCCACTGGCTGTCGCAGATAGCTCGGTGGTGCGGCGGAGAACAGATCTACGAGGGCACCAACCAGATCCAGCACATGGTCATCGCCCGCTAGCTCTTGAGAACGTGTGGGGGATCGGCTGACGTTGTCCGCAACGTCTTCCACGTCTCTGCCATCAGGGGCCACCGGTATCCGGCAGGCCGCGGCAGGTATTCGCAGAAAGTTCACAGGAAGCAGAAACATGAATCTTAGGAACGTCTCGCGCAAGTTCGGTATGAGTTTGGCGGCGGGGGCGGTCGTGCTGACTGCGACGCCCGCGGCGTCCGCCGCCACGGCGCCCACCCCCGTTCCTGCGGTCAGCAGGTTCAAAACTCTCGCCGACTATGCGAAGCAGCGCGACGCCGCTCGCGAGGCCGCCCGCGCCAGCGGAAGCACCCTGAGGCCCTCATGTGCAGAGGGCATCATGAGGTCCAAGGGCAACGACCTCATGGTCAGCGCCGAACTCGCCTACCAGGAACCCACTTTGGGTATGCTCCGCGCCCGGTCGTCCACCGATGGCCCATGGGAGAGGTTCAGAATCTGCTATGACGGAACCTCCGACACCATCTATTCGGTGGGTGCCCAGCGTTATGTGAGCGCCGAGGTGGCAACCCCGGGCGAAAAAAACGGCATGCTCCGGGCACACGCGACCCTCATCAACGCATGGGAGAGGTTCCGTCTCCAGTGCGGGTCCGTCTACTGCTCCATAAGGTCTCTCGCCAACGACAGACTCGTGTCTGCCGAGCTGCAGTACACCGGCGCCGATTACGGCATGCTGCGGGCGCGCTCGACGACCACCGGGGACTGGGAACTGTTCTGGTGATCGACCGGTCATGGCCATAGGCCCGGACCAGTCGACCTGAGATACGGCTGCGCCGCAGCGAGCAGGGGGTGAGACCCTCTCACCTCCTCCTCTCTGCGGTGCTCGCGACGAGGAGGCCGCGAGTGGATCAGCGGCCGGCTGGTCGGCCTCGAGCGCGGACTCT
>NZ_BOOR01000102.1 GCF_016863335.1 Planotetraspora thailandica | reverse complement strand
CGTGCCTTTCCGGTGTTCAAAGCGCTTTTGATGACCTCGATGGCCTGGGCGATGGCCGCGGCGGTCGCACGGGTGCCGCGGACGGGGTTGAGCATCATGAAGTCGTGCAGGGTGCCGTTGTAACGGACGCTGGTGGTGGGCACCCCGGCCTCGGTCAGCTTGCGGGCGTAGGCCTCGCCCTCGTCGCGCAGCACGTCGTTCTCGTCGACGATGACGAACGCGGGCGGCAGTCCGGCCAGGTCGTCGAGGGTGGCGCGCAGCGGTGAGGCGGTGATCTCGGCACGCTCGGCGGGGTCGGTCGTGTAGGCGTCCCAGAACCACGCCATGGCTTTCGCGGTCAGGTACGGGCCGTCGGCGAACTCGCGGTAGCTGCCGGTGTCCTGCGCGGCGTCGGTGACCGGGTAGTACAGCGACTGGTGCACGAAGGTCACGTCGCCGCGCCGCTTGGCGAGGATGGTGAGCGCGGCGGTCATGTTGCCGCCGACCGAGTCGCCGGCGACGGCCAGCCGGGAGGCGTCCAGGCCCTCTTCCGCCCCGTTCCGGGTGATCCACCGGGCGGTGGCGTACGCCTGCTCGATCGCGACCGGGTAGAGCGCCTCCGGGGAGCGGTCGTACTCGACGAAGACAACCGCAGCACGGGCACCGACGGCCAGTTCGCGGACGAGGCGGTCGTGGGTGCCGGTGTTGCCCAGCACCCATCCGCCCCCGTGGACGTAAAGGACGACCGGCAGCGTTCCGGCCGCTCCGACGGGCTTGACGATCCGGACGCGCACGTCACCGACCTCGGCAGGCACGGTGATCCACTTCTCGTCGACGTCGGGTTTGTCGATCGGGGCAGCCTGGATGTCGTCCAGCACCTTACGGGCGCCGTCGGGCTCCAGCTCGTAGAGGAAGGGCGGCCGGGACGCCGCGTCGGCGAACTCCTGCGCCGCCGGCTCCAGAACGTGGCTGCTCATGATGTCTCTCCTTCATGCGTGGTGAATGGGCGGACGGCGGATGCGCCGACCGCCTCGTGAACGGCGAGATGTGGCGGGCCCTACCGCTGATCGCCTGCGGGCTCCGGTGTCTCCTCGCGGAAGTCGATCTTCCGGTGGGTTCCGTCGCACAGTGGTTTGTTGGCCGAATGGCCGCAGCGGCACAACGTCATCCTGTTGCGGGTCTCCAGTGGCCGGCCGTCCGCCCGCAGGACCGGCACCCCACCGGTGACCCACAGCGCGCTGGCCAGCCCGTCCTCTTCCTCCAGGATCGAGACGGCCTGGGGAAGGTCGGGCTCGATCAGGTCGCCGCCGCGTTGCAGGGCGTAGCTGTAGGAGCCGGAGGGGCAGTGATCGATACGGCCCATGACGTTGGATCGCACGTCGCTGTCACCGGTGTCGGCGAGCATCTCGGCGATCGGCCTGGTGCGTCCGATGCAGAAGGCGGCGTGGATGCACAGCTCCCCCACCCGTTGAGCCGAGATCCCCACCCCGTCGTGCACGTGCTGCAGTTCCTTGTACGGTCGGACACCCGCGGTCTCCGTACCGTCGAACCCGATCACTGCGTGGGTCCCGTCGCAGAACGGTTTGGAGCCCGAGTGGCCGCAGCGGCACAGCGCGTAGGTGTCCTCGGTCTCCAGGGGTTCGCCGGTCTTCCAGGTCAGCGCGTTGTTCTCCGCAGAGACGATCTTGCGCTTGCGCCGGAGCCGGACGCCTCCGTACACGACGTAGGGGCCGTCACGGAGGACGACGATCCGCTGCCTGTCTCCGACGCTCCACCGGCGCAGGTCGGGCGCGACGTATTCGAAGGTGGGGCCGGCTGTCGTGCCTCCTTCGTCGGGCATCTGCATCAGGGCCTGGGCTTGGGCCTTCAGCGCGTACATGGTGCCGGTGGCGACCGCGAGCAGCCTCGGGCTGCCGTTGAAGGCCTGCTCGAGCAGATGCAGGATGGCGCAGTAGGTGTGGTTGAACTCGTCCTGGGCCGTACGGATCTCGCTGCCCGGGGCATGGTCAGCCGGCCGTGGGTTGTGCCGCATCGGACGGATGCCGGCGAGATCCACGGAGATCTCCTCGCCGGTGGGCCCGGACTGCGGGGTGTCGCCGCGCCGGTAGCGCCGCCCGGCCTTGAGTTCCTGGAACCGGTAGTAGTGCGCCACCTCGTCCCGATCGGGATGGAAGACGTCCTGGTCGCCGTCCCAGACCTCGCCTCGGGAAGTGCCTTCGCCCTGCTCGACGATCTCCTCCAGCGCTGCCAGCGCGGAGGCCAGATCCGTGACCGCGATCAGCTGCCCGGCGGTATGCCGGAAATGGCCGGAGTTCACCTGCCGAGCCGGATCGCCGCTGAAGACTGCCTGCTCACCGAGCCGGTCACACAGGTGGCGCAGTCCTTGTTCGATGGCGGCGTAGAACTGCCCGATCGTCTCGTAGCCGTCGCTCTCCGGCGCAGCGCCAGGCGGCGCCGGCTGCTCGATCCGCAGGAACATCTCCAGCGCTTCCGCACCGAACGGAAGCAGTGACAGTTCCAGGGACCGGTCGCCGTGCGGCATCGGCCGGGGATGCGGCGGCAACATCTCCGGCATGTCCAGCCGCGGGCTGCCGCCGACCGCGTTGAGCAGGTTCGCCGCCAGCGCCAGGTGCAACATCTCCTCGATGAAGACGCTGCCCACCACCTCGACGGCGTCCGGGTTCCGCTCCGGGTCGAGCGAGTAGAGCGCGCACAGGTACGGCGGCAAGGTCGCGTGTTCCAGCTCGATCGCCCACTGCAGATGCTCGCGGAGGCTGTCGAGCGTGTCGATCCGAGCCGCCGAGCCAGAAGCGGCTTGCTCTGTGTGTTTCATACGGTGTCTGCCTCGGCTGTCTGACGGGGACGGATCTCACCGGAGCCAGATGGGCCCCGGGCGGGTGCTCGGACTCGTCACGCGCGGTGATCGTCTGGCCGGTGGTCGCCCTCCAGCGCCTCGACGGCGCCGAGCAGGCCCCGCAGGCCGACTTCCTCACGCTCGACGTCCGTCGGATCGAACTGCCAGTCGGTGACCGGCAGGTTCATGACCTCCTCTGGACGGCTCGACTCGATCTGGGTCACTTCCTCTTCGACCTCGACCTCGAGCTCGTACAGAAATCCGTCTTCGCCGTTCGGAGCGTTCATCGTTCCTCCATACGTGGGCGTGGGTGGATGTTCAGCAGGCCGCCCCCGGCTGACGGCGTGGCGTCGCCGGCGCACCTGTTTGCCAACCGGTCGCCAGCTAAGACAGGACAGCCCCCAAGGCTTGTGACAGCTGTCGTGAAATCTTTTTCAGACTGCCGATCAAGCCCATCGACGACGATCATCCGTACGCAGCGTCGTGTGGCCGATGCGGCCCCTGCGCACAGGGGATCCGGCCTGGTCTCCGTTCGCGGACTTCGCTGCGAGTGATATGCGTTGAGAACACATGAAGGGGGCCGAGACGTGGCCACCCACGAGGCGAGGGACGGACCAGGGGGAGGCCATGGCAGTGGCGGACACCGAATCGGGCGGTCCGGAAGAGATCGAAGAGGCCCTCGCGGTTTTCACCAGTCTGCGGCCGCGCCTGTTCGGGATCGCGTATCGGATGCTGGCCAGCGTCACCGAAGCCGAGGATCTGCTGCAGGACGTGTGGCTGCGCTGGCAGAGCTATGACCGCGCCACGGTGGACAACCCGGCCGCCTTCCTGGCGACGGTGACAACGCGGCTTGCCATCAACGCCGCCCAGTCCGCACGCGTCCGCCGCGAGACATACATCGGCCCGTGGCTGCCCGAACCCGTCGACACCAGCGCGGATCCGCACCTCGGCGCCGAGCGCGGCGAAGCTCTGGAGTTCGCCGTCCTGCTGATCCTGGAGCGGCTCTCCCCCACCGAACGTGCGGCGTATGTGCTGCGGGAGGCATTCGACTACCCCTACCGGCAGATCGCCGACATCATCCAGCTCAGCGAAGCGGCGGTACGCCAACTGGTCAGCAGGGCCCGTAAGCGCGTGCTCGTCGAGCGGCGGACATCCGTGACGAAAGCCGAACAACGCAGACTGCTCACTGCCTTCGTCACCGCCGCCCGCTCCGGCGACCTGAGCGCGCTGGAAGAGCTCTTCGCCGCGGACGTGACCAGCTACTCCGACGGCGGCGGCGCCGCACGCGCCTCGCGCATCCCCGTAGCGGGCGCGTCGCGGGTGGCGAAGTACGTCAGGGCGTTCGCGGGCCATTTCTGGACCGGAGTCGACGTGTCGTGGGCGAGCACGAACGGTCAGACCTCCGCGCTGCTGAGCCGCGACGGACAGGTGTTCACAGTCCTCACCGTCGACGCCTCGGAGGAGGGCATCGACCAGGTGCTGTGGATGATGAACCCCGCCAAGATCACCGCAGTGCCGGCCGTAGCTTGACCGCCGCAGGCCATGGAAGGTCATGGCCCGGCAAGCGGCTTGCGCCGTCCGGCTAATTTACGGCTCCCCGGAGCTGGGGAGGTGCGGGCGCATTCCAGCGTCGGCCCCGATCCGCATTAGCTGCGATCGTGACAGCGACCAGAAGGACGCAGATGCCCGCGATCGCCCCGACCACGGCGGCCACGCCGATCCAGGGCGTCGCGAGCGGCAGCAACAGGATGGTGGTGACGCAGCCGAGGACCACAGCGGGAAACATGACGGGTTCTGCGACGATACGCGCGTGTACCGCCCAAAACAGGGTCAGGCACAAAGCGACCGGGATGGCGACGGCGTAGCCCAATGTCAGAGGCGATGCTCCCAGCTCGTGCCCGGTCTGCTCCACCGCCACTTCAAGTCCGGCGCCGAGGGCTGCCAGGGCCGCGAAGATGCCGTAGTGGCCGTATCCCCACAGGTAGGACCGATGCCGACGGTCACTGAGACCCTCACCGGCCTGTACGAGGAAGTACAGCCACCAAAGAGCGAACAGCAAAACGAGGCCGGAGACGGCGATGACGACGAAGGGACTGGTGACCTCACCTGCGCCCAGCGCGCCTTCGACTCCCCTGCTCGCGGCGAGGACACTCTCACCGAGCAGAATGATCGTGAAAAGGCCGTAGCGCTCGGCGATGTGGTGCGGGTGCCAATTGGTGGCCCTGGCCCGTTCCGCCCACAGTGGCACCATGAGTTCCACGACGGCCAGGAAGACGAAGGACGGCAGCTCACACCATGAGGGCAGGGCGCCCGCCTCCGCGACGAGGAAGCGGAGTATCCACCCCACCTGCAGGATGCTGATGCCGAGGGCGTAGCGCAGTGCGGTGCGACGGCTCGCCGGGTCTTCGAGACCGGCCCGCAGCCATTGGGCGACGAGCGCCATCCTCATGATGACGTAGCCCAGCGTGACGACACCGAAATCGCCGCGACCGGCCCCAGCCGGCACACCGGCCGCGAGCACCAGCACCCCGGCCATCTGCACCATGGTCAGCAGCCGGTAGGCGACATCGTCGGTGTCGTAGGACGAGGCGAACCACGTGAAGTTCATCCAAGCCCACCAGATCGCGAAAAAAACCTCGAGGAACGGGACAACCCCGGCCAGTCCATGGCCGCCGGCGATGTTGTGCGCGAGCTGGGCAGTCGCGGCCGCCACCGCGACCACGAAGGTCAGGTCGAACAGGAGCTCCAGCTGACTCGAGACGCGGTGCGGCTCGTCGATGGGACGAGCGCTCATCCGTACTCGGATCCGCCACGTCGTGCTGGCTGGTGGCAAGGTCTCGCTCCCGTCGCTTCTGGTGAGTCCGTACCGTGTGAGACAGCGCAGCATGCCGATCTGTGACAACCCAGCGCCGAAAGGCGAAACACAAGCGCCACAAGTCGAGGTCGCCGTCAACGCGTCCAGCACCGAAGGCAGGATCGGCCTTGCCACTCTGACCGTCCGCATTTCAGGCAGGCCAACCTGCTTGGACGGGAACCTGTGATCAGAGGGGCGTGGACAGTAGCCGACATCTGCTCGCGTGTGGGGACGCTGCTGTCACCTCGACCATGGTTACCCCGGCGGCAAGGCCCGACGGAGGTGGGCCGCGGCAGTGATCGCACCAGCCACGCCTCTTCGTGTCGTTATAGGGTGGCCATTGCCATCAGGTTCGCAAGTCGCTCACCACTTCCATGAGGAAGTCATGTGGTACATTTGCTCGACGATCTCGGAGGCTTCTCCGCGCGAGCACAGGCCTTCCTTCGCCGGACAGCCCGACGCGAAACCTCCGCTCGGATCGGGCTCCCGACGGACTTCATGCAAGTCCGCGACTCGTCTGGCCGGCCGATTCTCGCCCCGTTCGAACTCGTGATCCGTCGCGAAGGGTTCGCGGAAAAGTTCGGTGGGCTCCGCTATGACGTACGGCGAAGCGTGATCTTAGACAAAACGCGCCACGACATGATGAGGCGGTGGGATTTCGATCTTGCGGCTAACGCGTGGTCGGATCGCTGTGGCTGGTACTTCGACTGGATCGGTGAGCACGTGTCGTCTCCGGTTCGGTTCCTCATCCACACCGACGGGCGAATGGGGGTCAGCGACGGTGGGCCGTTCCTTGAAGTCGCATCATCGGTCACGCACCTCATCGAGTCACACGCAGTGATGGACGCGGTGTCCCAGTGGGATCCATGGTCATCCAGCTTGGAACCATGGGCACCGAGCCGGTTCGGCATCGACTTGGCCAGCCGAATCGACGGACTGAGCCTGATCCGCGAAGCTTCCGGCCCCTTCGACGAATGGTGGGTGTCCGAAAGCGTCGCCATCCGAAACTTCCGAACATGGACAAGCCACCGGCCACGGACCCGAGGAACGATGGTGTGGACGAATGGCGACCAAGGACGCCAAGCGAGCAGAGCCGCCAGGGCAGAGACGAGATGAGACCGCAATTCCTGGGACAACGCTAGACATGGCGGCTTTCAAGAACACTGCGAATCTGGGTGACTTGCACGCGCTGACCTGCGGTTACGTCTCGAACTGACAGAAAGTAGCGGGAGATCATCCTGCGCATAACCCGCGCGGTCCGAGCCGATCGCTCTAGCCACTAGATGGCAAGCGGACATGGGAGCGGACCGCCACCCGGCCCCGACCAGACAGCCATGCGTCCTGGTACATGCATGAAATGCCGGAGCGATGCGGCTGATTGACTCGGCGCGTTATTTAAAGCCCACCCCAGGGAAATCTGTTCACCACTTTCCAGCGGCCGTCAGGCTTCCCTGCCGTTCAGGCGGCTCTGCGTCGTTCTCTCTCTGCCGCGAAGTCGACAATCTCGCTCCGAATCTCGCTCCGCACTGCCTGGACCGAGGAATCAACGGCGCTCCGGACAACAGTGTCGATGGACTGGATATCAATGCTGTCCGAATCAGGGCGCAGCAATCGTTCCGAGATTTTCGTCCGAGCGGCGATCTCGGCTTCGCCTCGTAGGGTGGCCACCCGTTCCTCGGCATAGAGCAGGAGGTCGTACGCCGTCCTAGGGGAGAGTAACCCGATGATCACAGGGAGACTTTCTAGTAGGGCGATGACGCAGAGAAGGGCGAAGAAGATGTTCCGGGCTGTCGAACTGTTGGTGCGGAACGATGTCAATGCATCGATCCGCTCCAGCAGGCCAGGGGGCCGATTCACCTGTGCGGTGTAACGTGCGAGCTCGGCCTGATGCTGGATTCGCATGTCGGAAATCTGTTGCGTAAAGTCGAGCAACGCCTTCTGGGTAGTCGCGAACCCAGCTTCTCCCGTCGACGCTCCTGGCTTGGTGTCACATTTCGGATCGACGGAATTGGGCGATGAGTTGCCAAACTGCCGGAATGCGCAATCGATATTACTTGAGATGGCTTTCTGGGTTTCAAGGATGCTGGTTTCCAGTTGGATCAGTTTTGGATCGCGTTGTTGGGTCGCGGAGAATGCCGCGATCCGGGCGGCTCGTGACTGATTCAGAGCAGAGTCCACCTCGGCGGCGAATACCTGCATAAGCAGCGGAGTTGAGACTCCAAAAGCGATTGCGAACGCGATAAGTACCCGGGGAAGTGCATGTAGCAGACGCATTCCAAACGAGCGCTGGTTCGCTTCCGCGACAAGTAGCAGCCGAGTCAGGGCGACATCGAACAGGGCGAGTATGATCCCCACAGTGACACCGATCACCGGTCGCAGGTTTAGCAGATAGGTGAGGCTGTACCACAGCGAGGCTCCGGAAATAAGCCCGGAGACGAGCACCGCCGTACCGATCGCCTGGTAGCGCAGCCGAAGCATCGGGAGATGCCGGACCACGTCGGGGTCGACGCCGCCGAGCCACAAAAGGGCCCGCCCTCTCCTGCGGGAAGATAACGCGGTGACATTAGAGCTTGACGATGCGCCGTACTCGCCTCCAGGTTCGGCTCCACCGCGCGATGCCTGTGATCGCGTCAAGGTCGATAGAAGGGAACGAGAGACGTCATCTACCTCTGGCCGGTGGATGGCGCTCAGCCGGTCGAGCAGTTCCTCGAATTCAGGCGACACCGTGTTCTGTGGTAACGGCCTGGCCCGCTCCATGAATTCCTCGTTCATCGCGTTAGCACTCCTGTCCAGACGAGCGGAGGCGCGGCGATCTCCTGTAATTTGGTAGTGACATCGCGGAGGGTCACCTGCATTTCCGGTGTCAGGAGCTCGGCCGAGTCATAAGGGAAATCGAGGGCTAAACAGCCGGTGACCGTCCCGGTGGCCGCATCGACGATTGGCGCCGCTAATATCGTGCAGTAGCCGCCGGTCAGCCAGAGTTCTTGCCAGTTGAGTCCGAACCGGTCAATGCGGGTTCTGTTTCCCCAGGCCTCACGCCCTTGCTTTTGTGCCTCTTCGTAGAGCCTGTCCCAACGGACTCCCACGCACTGAGCCTCGTGCCAGGCGCGGCCGACCACGCCCTTTCCGCGCGTCCAGCGAGGGTTTATCATCCTTGGCTCGCTGCCTAGCCGCACGCTGCCAATGTTGATCAGGCGGCGGCGGAAGGGGCCTCTGCTGATCCGGAACGCATGGACGCCCACTTTGAACATGTCGGACTCCGTTTTCAGCGTGACAGAGATCAATGCGGCTAGAAGCACTCGATTGAGTTCATCGTGAAAGCGCCGAACTGCGGCCGCCTGAAGGCTCGCCGCGATCTCACCGATGATGGATGAACTGACTCCCAGAACGAGCAGGATCACGCTTATGTAGAGAAGCCATCCCTTATCCGCCCAATATCCCTGAGGGAGGTTGAGTTGAGCTAGAGTCACCGGCGCGGTGGGAAAGGCGATAATCAAAGTCCGCCATAGCCATCTAAACTGGAGCATGGGGCTAGTCTGCCCGACCCGAGCGGGGAATTGTAGACGCCTACCAAACTGAAGCTAACCGGACGGGCAGCCTCACGACCACACGCTTCGATGGCTTACTCGGAGTCACCAAGAACGAGGCGGACGTCACCGTGACCAGTCGCCGCCGCGGGCGACATACCGCAAGGCTTGACGGGTGATGTGAAATAGGCTGGCTTCACGCTTCGACGCCCTCGGCGAGCGACAGGGACCTGCCCCATTCGGCGATATCCCGGTCACATCCAGCGGGGTGGCGTACGAGCCGACCTCCGCGTGATCCGTTTCTGCAGGTTAAGCGGTGAGGGTCTCTGGTAGCTGTTGCTGGTTCGGTGTGTCGCCCGGGATCACTCGCAGCTGGGCTTTGGCCAGGACGTCCAGGCCCATGTAGCGGCGGGCTTCGGTCCATTCGTCGGTCTGCTCGGCGAGCACGGCGCCGACGAGGCGGATGATCGCTTCCCGGTCCGGGAAGATCCCGACGACATCGGTGCGGCGGCGGATCTCCTTGTTCAGCCGTTCTTGGGGGTTATTAGACCAGATCTGCTTCCAGATCTCGCGAGGGAATTGCGCGAACGCGAGCAGGTCCTCGCGGGCCTGGTCGAGGTGGTCGGCAGCGGCCGCGTACTTGGCCGCAAGGGTGTCGATCACCCAGGCATGCTGAGCGCGCACAAGTTCTCCAGCGGGACAGGATCTTTCGGCGTGTCCGGCGAAACGCACCTGGCCGGCCTGGTACCCCCGCAACTCGGGCACCCGTGTCGAAAGCGGCCCTGAACATGATCACCAACCAGTACGCCCGCGCCTTGGACGGCATCAACGTCAACGCCGTGGGGCCTGGCTACACCGCGACCGACCTCACCAACCACCAGGGCCACCAGACGGTGGCCGAGGGCACCGACGCGATCGTCCGGCTGGCCGGGATCGGTCCGGACGGCCCGACCGGTGGCTTCTTCGACCGAAAGGGGATCGTGCCGTGGTGACCCTGTCGCTGGGACTGCACCCGAGCGCCATCGACTACAGCCGCTACCCCGGCCTCGACGAGGAGACGCTGACGGCACGAATCGCGGCGGGCGAGGCGGCACTGCACGAGGCCGGGTTCGACATCGTGGCGTGCCAGGTCTCCGCCGACCCGGATGAGGCGGAGAAGAAGGTCCGCGAGTGCGTGGCCGCGCGACCGGTCGAGGCCGTCATGATCGGCGCGGGCCTGCGGATGGCGCCGGACCACACCCTGCTGTTCGAACGGCTGGTGAACCTGCTCATCCGGCTCGTCCCTGGCATCGTGTTCTGCTTCAACACCTCACCGGAGACCACCATCGACGCGTTGCGCCGGTTGGCCCCGCCGCCACCGCTGACACCTCAGCAGGATCCGGCGGACGGTCACCTGCAGACGTGTCGGTCGCAGCGGTAGCGAAACACCGCTTAAGGCGACAAGGGCTACGCCCGCACGTACTCGTTGACCATGACGCCGGATCGGTACGGCGTGCTGCGCTCGAGACGGAAGGTGTGGGGGGCGTAGGGAGCGGCGAAGAGCGGGGTGCCCTCCTGGAGCACGATCGGATTGACCTTGAGAACCAGCCTGTCGATCTCATCGACGAGAGCGCTGGCAAGCAGGCCGCCGCCGCAGAGCCAGATGCCTGTGCCCTCCTCCTTCTTGAGCCGCCGGACGACGTCGACCGGATCCTCGTCGGTGAGCGTGATTCCACCGGGGACGTCGTCCGGACCGCGGGTGCGCGAGAAAACGTACTGACGGGTGTGCGGGTACGGGTCGCGGGTGTGCTCGAGGCCCGCGGCATAGGTGTTCCAGCCCATCAGCGTCGTGTCGAACCGCGACCCGTCGGCGGTGAGGCCGAGCATCTGCAGCCCCACCGTCGGCAGGGTGTCGCGGTACTCACTCTTGATCATCTCGATGTGGTCGCCCTCGACCGGGAACGCCGAGTAGTCGTCGCCCGGGCCCGAGATCCGGCCGTCGAGCGAGACGGCGACGTAGTAGGTGAGCTCTCGCATCCCGACTCCATTCACAGCAGCTGTAGTGATTGCGAGAAAAGTACTACAGCAGTCGTGGTTGCGCTACCCTCGATGCCGTGGCACGCAACGCAGGACGACGGGCGGAACTGGCGGACGCCGGCATCGCGGTGCTGGCGCGCGAGGGCTCCCGCGGTCTCACCCACCGCGCCGTCGACGCCGAGTGCGGCGCCCCCACCGGCACCACGTCCAACTACTTCCGCTCCCGCGCCGAACTGCTCGAGGGCCTGGTCGCCCGGATCAGCGAGCGCCTGGCCCCGGACCCGGAGGTGCTCGCCGAGCTCGCCTCCCACCCGCCCGGCCGCGCGTCGTTCGGCCGCCATCTGCGCGACATCGTGCGCCGGCTGAGCGCCCACCCGGAGGTGACGCTGGCGTGGTTCGAGCTGCGGCTGGAGGCGGCACGGCGCCCCGAGGTCGCGGACCTGATGCGGGGCGTCCTCCTGGAGGGCTTCCGCGGCGACGTCGCCTACAACGAGGCCGCCGGCCTGCCCGGCGGCCCGGCGGAGATCGCGCTGTTCCACTACGCCGTCGACGGCCTGCTTTTCGACCGGCTCACCGTCTCGATCGACCCCGACACCCCCACCGACGAGGTGGTCGAGGCGCTGGTCGACGGGCTGCTCTGACCCGGACCAGCCGGGCCGGCCGTATCTGCCGTGGTCGAGGCGACCGAAGCGAAAGACAGTCCACTCGGGTGATCCGCGGGGTGGTCTCCTCGTTACCTCGTCTACCGCGCTTTCTACACTGTTTCCACGGATCCATGGAGGAACATGCTGCCACCGGAGAAGCCACAGGGCCGCAGCCACGACGACGAGCCGATCGTGCTCGACGGCGGCGATCGCCGCTGCGTTCAGCTGTTGATCGAGCTACGCCGTCTGGTGGACGGCCTGGAACCGGGCACCGTCGTTCATCTGATCGCCAGCGACCCGGCCGCCCCGATCGACCTGCCCGCCTGGTGCCACCTGACCGGCCACACCTACCTCGGCCCGGTTCCCGCCGGCACCGCCTACGCCGTGCAGGTCTGCGCCACAGCGCGGCCAACGCACTCACACGCGCCCTGGCATCTCAACCGCACCTGAACTCTGGGTACACGAGGGGCCCGGGACTAGCCGACGCCGGCCGTTTCAGGTGGACGTCGCCACGCCGTCCCGGCCGGTCGTGTACCGGCGGGACGGTTCGTGACGAAGGCGCCCCGGATGGCGATCGCGGCCGGGGCCCGAATACCAAGCCGTAAGGCGCTCAGACCTCCTCGACGCTGCTCGGCTCACGCCGGGACAGATCGATGCCGAGTTCCTCCGCAGCGCGGAAGACATCCTCGTCCGTGTCTCTCATCTCGATGGACGTGCCGTCGCTGGACAGCACCTCGACATTGAGGCACAGCGACTGCATCTCCTTGATGAGGACCTTGAAGGACTCCGGAATGCCCGGCTCGGGGACGTTCTCGCCCTTGACGATCGCCTCGTAGACCTTCACCCGGCCGAGCACGTCGTCGGACTTGATCGTGAGCAGCTCCTGCAGCGCGTAGGCCGCGCCGTACGCCTCCATGGCCCACACCTCCATCTCACCGAAGCGCTGGCCACCGAACTGGGCCTTACCGCCGAGCGGCTGCTGGGTGATCATCGAGTACGGACCGGTCGACCGCGCGTGCATCTTGTCGTCGACCAGGTGGAGCAGCTTGAGGATGTAGATGTAGCCGACCGAGATCGGGTGCGGGAACGGCTCACCACTGCGGCCGTCGAACAGCCGGGCCTTCCCGGTGCGCTGCACCAGCCGATCCCCGTCGCGGTTGGGGACGGTCCTGTCGAGCAGCCCGATGATCTCTTCTTCGTGGGCGCCGTCGAAGACCGGGGTGGCCATGTTGGTGCCCGGCTCGACCGTTTCGATGCCCTTGTCGCGCAGCCGATCGGCCCAGGCTTCCCGGATGCCGGAGACGTCCCATCCGCGGGCGGCGATCCAGCCCAGGTGGGTCTCCAGGACCTGGCCGACGTTCATCCGGCCAGGGACACCCAGCGGGTTGAGGATGATGTCGACCGGGGTGCCGTCCTCGAGGAACGGCATGTCCTCCACGGGGAGGATCTTGGAGATGACGCCCTTGTTGCCATGACGGCCGGCCAGCTTGTCGCCGTTGTTGATCTTGCGCTTCTGGGCCACGTAGACGCGGACCAGCTCGTTCACACCCGGAGGAAGCTCGTCGCCCTCGTCACGGGAGAACACACGGACGCCGATGACCTTGCCGGACTCGCCGTGCGGCACCTTCAGCGAGGTGTCGCGGACCTCGCGCGCCTTCTCACCGAAGATCGCGCGGAGCAGGCGCTCCTCGGGGGTCAGCTCGGTCTCACCCTTCGGGGTGACCTTGCCGACCAGGATGTCGCCGGTGGTCACCTCGGCGCCGATCCGGATGATGCCGCGCTCGTCGAGGTCGGCCAGGACCTCTTCGGAGACGTTCGGGATGTCCCGGGTGATCTCCTCGGGGCCCAGCTTGGTGTCGCGGGCGTCGACCTCGTGCTCCTCGATGTGGATCGAGGAGAGCACGTCGTCCTGCACCAGACGCTGGGACAGGATGATCGCGTCTTCGTAGTTGTGGCCCTCCCACGGCATGAACGCCACGAGCAGGTTCTTGCCCAGGGCCATCTCGCCGTTGTCGGTGCAGGGACCGTCGGCGATGACCTGGTTGACCTCGACCCGGTCGCCCTCGGAGACGATCGGCTTCTGGTTGAAGCTCGTGCCCTGGTTCGAGTGCTTGAACTTCGCCAGCCGATGGGTCGTGCTCGTGCCGTCGTCGTTCGAGATCGTGATGTAGTCGGCGGCGACCTCCGCGACCACGCCGGCCTTCCCGGCACTGATCATGTCGCCCGTGTCGGTGGCCGCCCGGTATTCCATGCCGGTCCCGACCAGAGGCGCCTCGCTCCTGAGCAGCGGCACCGACTGGCGCATCATGTTCGCGCCCATCAGGGCGCGGTTGGCGTCGTCGTGCTCCAGGAACGGAATCATCGCCGTGGCCACCGACACCATCTGCCGCGGCGACACGTCCATGTAGTGCACTTCGTTCGAGCGGACGTACTCGAACTCGCCGCCCTTGGTACGGACCAGCACCCGCCGCTCGGCGAACCCGCCGTCCGCCGACAGCGGGGAGTTCGCCTGGGCGATCACGTACAGATCTTCCTCGTCGGCGGTCAGGTAGTCGATCTGGTCGGTCACCCTCCCGTCCACGACCTTGCGGTACGGCGTCTCGACGAAGCCGAAGGCGTTGAGCCGGGCGAAACAGGCGAGGTAGCCGATGAGGCCGATGTTCGGGCCCTCGGGGGTCTCGATCGGGCACATGCGACCGTAGTGGGACGGGTGCACGTCGCGGACCTCCATACCTGCCCGCTCCCGGGACAGGCCGCCCGGACCCTGCGCGGACAGCCGCCGCCTGTGCGTCAGCCCGGACAGGGGG
>NZ_BOOR01000101.1 GCF_016863335.1 Planotetraspora thailandica | reverse complement strand
GCCGCGTGGTGCCCGGTTCGTCCTCCGGCTTCCCCTGACACACAGGCGTCCGTAGCCTTCGCGGACCTCCGGCCGTCCTCGGGTTATCGGAATTCATAGCGGGATCTCCACCGCGACGATGACACGGGTGGTGCTGTCCGCGATCCGGAGCGTCGCAGGGCCCCCGGTCTGAGTGTCCAACTGAGTGACACCCGCAGTGCCCTAACGCACCCGTCCAAGCACTCCCATGCACACCTCCAATAGCCCCCACCAGTACAAACACCAGCTCAGTCGCTCATGATCCATGCACTGAAAAGCGGAAGGTCAGCAGTTCGACCCTGCCCCTGACCACAGCACCTGAACAGCCCGAACGCCCTGAGCGATGATCGCGGCCGCGCGCCCGCCCACCGGCGGGCTGCGGCTCTTCGGCCGGTCCCGCCGGCGGCGGCGCGCACCACGCCGACAAGCGGCGTGAGCATCAGATTGACGGGATTACGGCTTGTGCGGATGAAGGTCTCCCGACTTGGTGGACGGTCAGAGCCATGAGCACGAGCAGAGCCGATGAGCCCCGGAAACCGTCAGGCGCCGATGGGCGAAGGGAAAGAAGAGGAGAGGCGAGGGAGGCGAGTTGGGGGTCGGGGTTCACCGAACCCCTCCTGCTCAAGTGGGCTGTGACGGCACATTAATCCGCGCCTACAGTTCGTAGTGCCGGGCCAGCTTCTCCCAGGCGATGTCGCGGAGCGCCGGATCAGCGTTGTCACCTGATGGGACGTCCGCCGTAGGTGGATGATAGCCGCAACTCGGAGAGCGCGATTGATACAGGCGGCCGGCCCGGACGAAGTCGAGGTATTCGTCTTGCGCGAGACCTTGGTTCACCCATCGGTCTCGGACAGCTCCGGTGTGTTCCTCCGCCATGGCCAACGCATCAAGCGCTTCCACGGTGGTTGCGATTTCCAGACCGAAGTCTTCTTCATCGCCCTGGCTGAGCGGCGGGAACTCGACGAGGTCACGAAAGTGCTCGCCTCCGACATCTTCGGCCGTGTGAAGGACGACCCGGTACCCTGCCGAAACCGGCACCACCTCCACCCAGCGAACACCAGGTGTCTCCGATTCCCTCACCGCACCAAGAAATTGCTCGATGGATCGACCACGCCGCAGCGCACCCAGAGCAAATGACTCGATCAGATGACGCACCTGGACAGCGTAAACGCCTGCATCGTCTGTGTTGACTGAGCGGCCCGTACAGCCAGCAGGGCGGCGAGCCCTCTACGTTGCGACCGGCGCTGGTTTGCAAGAGCCAAGGTGATGTGCCGGCGCGCTCTTTGCGTGACGAACTGCGTGACAACGCCAACGGACGACGCTGGACAGTGGAGGACGATGATGGACGCTCTACGCTGGTCAGCAAGGTATCCGGGCAGATCAGGGATCCATCCCCGTTCCCTGATAAGAAAGCGGTCCACTCAGCGGGTGAGGAGGATGCCCACCTTGGTCGCGAGCTCCGCGGTGAATACCACCATGACATCGTCGGTGCCCAGGTGGAAGGCCTCGCCTGGTGGATAGGCCGCGGGTCGGCCGGCGGCGATCCACACTGCCCTCTCCCGTGAGCACAACCGGATGGCGTCCGGCGCCTGGACGTTATTGCTGGGGCCTTCGGCCCAAGCAATGTCAACAGAGGTCAGTTTTCTGCCGACCAAGCTTGCCCAGCGTGCGTGATCGGTTACGTCCACCTGCGCGGACCCTCCTGGTTCTCCGACCCTCGCCAGGTGAGCGGTCATAGGCTCAGGGAAGACCTCAAGCCCGTAGTGGTCGAAGTTGCTTCCCCACACGGCCGAGAACCGAGTGCCGTCGTCGGTGAACAGTTCCACGCCCATGGTCGGCTGGTGCCATGCTCCGAAGTCCCAGTCTTCGACTTCGCAGCCATCCTCCCCGCTCATCAAGGGGTAGTAGATGACCCTCTGGATACGCCTGCCCCGCAACAGAGCAACCGTACGCTCGTACTCCAGCGCGGTGAGGGACGATGACACCGGGACAGCATCACTCAGGCCAGGCAACCTCGGCCACTCAATATGCCGTCGGGGGGTCGCGAAGGCGGGGGCACTTTGGGGGCACAGGACACCGGAAAATGCTGGCAAGCGATGGCAACGAACGGAAGCGTTTTCGCAGGTCGTTAGTGGTTCAAAGCGAATCCGTGCAGGTAGCGAGCATGCAGAATCAGAACCCGGTCTACAGGCCGACTCGAGGCCTGGCCTCACTTCGCCGGCCCGCTGCCGCTACGGGTGGGTCGACAGCAGGCGAGAGATCAAGACAAGGTCAGGTCAGGTCAGTTCGCATCTCGAGCCGCAAACCGGGCAGAACGCACGTTTGGCGTTCGAAGACACCTCCGTGTGGCACTGCTCGCAGTCGCCGCCCTCCCACAGACCTTGGTCAGGTCCCAGGCCGCCGTCGTAGTAGTCGCGATCAGGCCATGCAACAAAAGTGACGTCAATGCCGTCCGGCTCGTCCTCATACTCGGTCGCAGTAGCCAGGACCAGACTCGTTCGTAGCCCGTTGCTCTCTTCGGTGTAGTGCGGCAGGACGCGCCGCAGGACATCGGCGAGTTCATGGACCGGTAACGTCATGAGCTGCGCGGCGAGCTGGTCTCGCTCTTGATCACTGGCCACGGGACCGACCATACGCGAAAGAGCCACGTTCCTTCGCGCCGTTTAACCGCCGCAGGAAGAGGTCCGAGGCCAAGCCCTAGCGCCAGGGCGAGGTTATCTCGCCTGATTTGCCTGGTCCCGCCACAACAGTCGGCGAGCCTCCCTGGTGCCTAGCAGGGTTAAGCCCCGCGCCGCTCGTTCGCGCAACGGCTCATCCGCGTATTGAGCCAGGGCTTCAGCGATCAGCTCCAGCAGCCAGCACCGCAAGCCATGGTCTCGATCTTCCGCACGGAACTCGGCGATCAGTTCCTCAACGTGCTCGGCTGCATGGGGCCGAAGGCTGTGAAAGCCGTCTTCCTGCTTCTGCGGATCGCTTCGGCGCATCAGCTGCATGGCATCCTGGAACCGCTTGGTCACCGAACCAAGGGTATCGGCTGGAACCAGCCTGCCCAGAGCTCCATGTGCCACAGTCGTGCCAGACGCGGCGGTCTATAACGGGCATTCACGGGGACTCACGGATAGCGTCGGCAGCAGGTCACACGACGATGGCCCACAGTCTTCCAAACTGGGGTCTCTCGTCATTGCCCAACGGCAACGCCACCGCCGGGCTGACACACGAGGCGCAGGCTATCCGGACCCGAGCCGCTTACACTCCACGCCTCGTATTGAGGATCAGGTTTCGCGTTCAGATGCGCCCCGGTGTGGAAGACCAGTCGCAGTACACCGGACTTGAAGACGACGGCCGAGAGGATCGTTGCGCCAAAGAGGGCGAGAGCCGGCGCGACGTCTTGGCGTTGAGGGGTGAGGGGGGTCCGCGCCACGTCTGGAGCACGCAGCGATCCGCTACTGAGTACCGCCTCGGTCTCCAGGTCGACTTGAGCTCCGCTGTCCAGGTCCAGCGTCAACTGATAACTGACCCGGATTTGGATCACCTGCATGCCTCGATAGGGCAGGAGCCAGCGATCATCTAGCTCGACCAGTTCCATGGCTCCGTTCACAAGCAAACCTTGTCAGCGGACCCGGGGGCTGTACAGCAGCCCATACAGCAACGCCGCCTTACACCATCACGCCCCACCGGCCGGCATCCACCGACCGAGCAGGGCGGCGAGCCATCTACGAGGGTCCTGCCCTTTCCTACGGATCAGAGGGTGGACTGACAGACGGTCGGTGTTCCGGCCGATCCGCAAACCGCACGTCCTGAACAGCTGAGATAGACGCTTCGGGCACAGGATGCAGGAGGGATCAGTCGTGCCGCGCCCCTTTCGGATGCTCTGCCAGTGTGAACCACCTGCTACCGCATGGCGTCAGACAAGCGTGGTGTTCACAATGGTCCGCGTGGAAAGGACCGTCCTCCTCGCTTGGGCTATCCATGCTGCCGACAGGGCCGCCGCGGGGCCTGGTGCGACGCGGTGACGGAAGAGTGCCCAGGGCGTAAAACTTGTTCTAGCGATGCGCACTCGTGGTGGCGTAGTTCTTGTGAAGGAGGACGTAGCTCTCATGACGGTCCAACCCCTAGGTACCGTCGCCCAACCTGCGGGTGAGCAAAGTGCGCATTCTGTCGACAATGGGGACGGTCCGTCTATCGCAGCGGTCCCTGTGACGATGACCGAACTCTTGGCCGTCGCTCAATGGCCGGAGAGCGCCGGCTGCTCGTACCTGTTGGGGGGACTCGAAGCAGGCCCGGACGATCTGGAGAAGGCTGCTCAGATGATCGCCGACGAGGCGATGCGGATCCGTTGTGGGTCCTCTCCGGTTCTGGCTAGGTGGCGCGAGCGCCGCGATGGAGAAGGTGGGTCGGCCGATACAGGCGACCTCGATCGCCAAGCGATAGCGGTGTTTGTGGCGCCTACGTTCGGGTTGCCTGACGACGATGGGGACAAGGCGAAGGCCGACCATATCCAGGGCTTCGTGGCGGAGTTGCTCTGGAACCGTCTCATCCAGGACCGCACATCCTGCCACGACGGGAGGACGCTGGTACACACCGAGGAGATCAAGGGCGATCCGACCGGCACGGGTGGAGATGGCCTCGTGGTCTACGAGATCGCGGATGGCACGCTGGTGTTCCGGCTATGGGAGATAAAGAAGCACGTCTCAGCATCCCCGATCTCAGCCACGATCAAGCGCGCCACCGACCAGCTTGCTGCGCACGGCGCCCGGTACTTGGCGATGTTGACCGGGCCCGGGACCAAGCAGGCGGGATCATTGGGACAGCTCTACGGCGACCTTGTGAACCTGTGGCTTGCAGGCTCATCACGAGCGGGCATCGGTGTCTCGGTCGCTACTTCGGCCGAGTACGCCCCGAATGATCACCCTTTCTTCGCCAACGTCGCGCCGGTGTTCCCACAGTTTCCAGCCGAGGGGCAGCGGGAAGCTCTCATGGTCGCGGTGAGCGACTTCGCGGCGTTTGCTGAGCGGGTGAGGAAGATCGTATGGACCGGGCTCTAAATCTCGGGTTACTGGCGGGAGCACTAGGTGGCCAACATGGTCTGCCCAGTCCCGAGGAACTCCAGCAACGGTTGGCCGATGCGGAGGTACAACTATTCCGCAGGCAGACCTCCATCCCCGACGACCTGCTGGAGACCGCCTGGTATCTGCATGCGATCGCCTCAGTAGACCAGGCACAGCAGCTCTACACGGTCGCCAGGCAGCGGCAGTGCTTCGCGGTCAGCGCCCATGTTTTCGACATGGCACTGGCCGATCCTCGGTGGGATCGCGTCGACCGTCTCATCCTGGGATTCGCGGCGGGGATCGGATATCGGCGGGGTGATCGGGATCCCAACGAGACCGCCATCATGCGCAGACTGCAGGACGAGATCTCGTCGAATCCGCCCGTCCTGAATCACATTGACTCGCTCGCGGTGGAGGCGGGACTGGCGCTGATCGGGTTCGAGACAAGGACTCTGTTCACAAGGTTTGCCTCCTGGCGGCGCGAATTGCATGAGATCGCCCGGCTGGTGGAGCTGCCCGATCTCGCCACCACCGGGTACGGCACGACTCATGCGGTGATTCTGGGGGGCGAAGACCTGTTGCACTACCTCGCCCGCGGTGATGTCGGACGGCTCAGCCGGGCCCGGGAGCGACTGCTCGCGGCTACGCTCGGCCAGCGGGGGCAGGGCGAGTTGCCCGCACGCTGGGTCGCCTATCACCTGCTCGCCCTTGCCGACGAGGCCGCCACCGGGTCGGTGTGGAGCCCGGACCTGCTGCCGCCCGACCTCCCTGACGCCGTGCGTCATGCCTTCACCATGGGCAGCCCTCCGGTGCTGACCCTGTGGAACCCTCAGAAAGAGCTGCTTACCTCGAGCCCGTCCCCGTTCAGTGCGCAGGTTCGGCGCATGGTGCTCTCCGTGCCGACCAGCAGCGGGAAGACGATGGTCGCGCAGCTCCTCGCACTTTCATATCTGGAGACGACGAGCAAGAGCATCTGCTACGTCGCCCCAACTCGGAGTCTCTGCCGGGAGGTTCGGCGCAGCATGGCCAGCAGGCTGAGAGTGCTGCAGAAGGAGGCCGGCCCCGACCGCCCCGACTTTCCCACCTTCGACCAGGTAATTCGACAGGGCGGCGATATCTGGGACGCCCTGCTGACCGAGTTGGGATCAGAGGATGCGCCGCCCGACGTCGAGGTCATGACGCCCGAGCGGCTGCAACACCTTCTCCGCCATGACGCCGAGGGCGTCCTGGATAGATTCGGGATGTTCATCTTCGACGAGGCGCAGCTGATAAAGGAGGCTTCGCGAGGATTCACGCTGGAGACGACCATCGCCTACCTGCACCATCGAACCCGTGACACCGAGCACCGGATCATCCTGTTGTCGGCCGCGATGGGCAACGCGGCGCAGATCGCTCGGTGGATCGACCCCGACGGCCCTGCGAAGCCATTCGAGTCACAGTGGCGCGGGCCACGGCGCCTGTACGCGCTATTTACTAGCGAGCCGATCTGGGACCAGACGACGAGCAGGCCGAGCAAGGGACTATCGCCCTACCGGTTGTCGAATCCACTCAAAGGCAAGCTCGCGCTAAGGCTTTCCGACAACAGGACGGTTCGCCTTGAGATTCGCGAGCCCATCGGCACCCTGGTCCGCAAGGCCAACTCCCCCGATCAGACGAGCGGCACCACGAAGGACTCAGACAAGTCGGACCCCAACTATCTGGTCGCCTCGCGGATGATCGGCATTCTCGGCCATGCGGGGACAGCGCTGGTGGTCACCTCGACACGGCTGACCGCGCAGCGGATCGCCCGAACCCTCGCCGCTCAGATGCCCGAGCACCCTGACTCCTTCGCACTTGCTGATTTCGTGAAGACGCAGCTAGGTGATGAACATCCTCTAGTCGCGGTACTCCGGCACGGCGTCGGGTTCCATCACGCGGGCCTGCCGATCGAGGTACTCGAGGCGATTGAGGACGCCCTTCGCGCGGACATATTGCCCTACCTCACCTGCACCTCCACGCTGACGGACGGCGTTAACCTCCCGGTCCACACCGTGGTGATCTATGACGAGAACTACCAGGGGATGAACCAGGAGCTGCGCCTCAGAGGCCCTCGCCTTGTCAACGCCGTCGGCAGGGCCGGGCGCGCAGGCAAGGAGACCGAGGGGTGGATCGTCCTGGTGAGCGCCGACCCGCCGTCACAGGACGGCTTCGCTGATCTCGCGCCTTCGGCGCAGGAGCTCACCGTCTCCTCCGCCGTGACCGACGACCAGGCCTTCGACGAGATCCTCGCTCTTGAGGCAGCGGCGCACGCCGACCAGGACGCGGTTATACGCGTAGCCAGCGGCCGGGCGGCTGACTTCGTCGCTTTCATCTGGTTCTACCTGGCCGATTCCGAGTCCCGCGGCGTCATCCCCTCCGAGGCCGACGTGAATGGACTAAGCGGCGATCTGCTGGCCGCTAAGCAGGACCAGCGGTATGCGACCGGGCTAACAGCGCTCGCTCACCATGTACGGGAGATCTACCAGCGTACCGAGCCCGAGGCCAGACGGCGCTGGCCACGCACCGGCACCAGCATCGGCTCAGCTCAGGTCATCGACGCCGACGCCAGGCGCGTAGCCGATCTGATACGCCACATGGGGCAAGGAGAGGCGGAAGAACTGTCTCGGCCCGGGCCTGCCGTCATGCTGCTCGCCGAGTTGGGCATCCTCGCCGACCTCCTCACCCTGCCAGAGAACACCGCCCACTGGCGGTTCCGCATCACCAAGCAAGGTGCCGACATCCCCGTCCAGACGCACGAGGTACTACTGGACTGGCTGCAGGGCCTGACCTACGCCGCTCTCGCCGAGACCCACTTGGCAGCCATAACCGACGCCGGGCGGCGCATCGAGGAAATGGTGGACGCGGTCACCAGCCACTTTGAACACTTCCTGGCCTGGACGGTGGGCGCATTGGTTGAGCTGACCAACACCTTCCTCATCGACTCCGAGAGCGAGCGGCGGCTATGCCCTGAGCTCGGCCCCTTCATCCGCTACGGAGTCAACGACCGCGGGGCGCTCGGTCTCATGCTGAATGGTCTGCGATCGCGGCGACTTGCCCACGAGATCGCACGGCAGATACCCGAGGACCTGGCTCAGGGCGACCTCCATGAGTGGCTCGCTTCGATGGGGCTGACCGAGTGGCGCGACCGATTTTCGGCATCGGCGTCGGAGATGCTCGATTTGCTTGACCTCACGAGTACTCGCGGCCGGAGCCTCCTACGCAATCTCCTAGAGACCGCGAGCACCAGCATCGAACTGGATCTTCTTAGTCCGGCGACGGACGCCGATAGCAGCATCCTGGCGCTCACGTCGACCCCAGGTGCACAGCAACCGGCACCCATCGGCCTGTACGCCGGCCCGGTGCTCCTCGCGAGGGTCCGCGCGGCCGATCACACCGACGTCCTAGCAATCCTCGACAGCGGACTGGAGCTTGCTTTCCGCCTGGAGACGACGACCCTGCACATCTCGACAACGTCCGAATAAGTGCGTGCAGGCCTGCTTTGTTAAGTTTCTCCCTCGCGCGCACAGCACAGACGGCGCAGGAGCACGGCCGCCGCTCAGGCCACGACCAGCCGCGGCGACACGGAGAGAACCCAGACGAAGCCTGCCTGTGGAGCGCACACGGAGATATGTGCGTGATGATCTTCCGCCGCTACCCGTCGGACAAGGCCGCCTTTTTGCACGAGGGAAAGACTTGAGTGGTTGTTAACGCCTTGGCCTGTTCGTACCTAATTGATTGTTTCTGGTGTGGTGTGCGATGTGTTCGGCGGACCTCTGCTGTGAGCGCGTCGGCCCCTTGGGCGCCTCGGAGGGTTTCGCTCTCCGAGGGCGGCATGTTGCAATCGAGTCAATTGAGCCAAAGGCGCCATTAGACCGCTGCAATCAGCGCACTATGGTCCGCATGGGTCTCTTTCAACGGTTACGTGGCCGCGAACAGCGTGACGATCGGTCAGACGCGCGACCCCCGGCCAAGGGCGAGGCGCAGCAGCGGTCCTCTGGGGCAGATTTCGTGCTTTTGGCAGGCAGTCACGACCTAGAGGTGGTTGGAGAGAGTCACTACCAGGATCAGTTGTGGCGTGTGGTGGGTGGTCGCAGCACAGAGCGTGTCCGTATGCAGGTTCACTGCGTGATGATCGCGGAGACGGACAATCCTTACGACGTTAATGCGATACGGGTGATGATCAACGGAGCAACCGTTGGCTACCTCTGCCGGGAAGACGCGGTGGAGTATCGGGCCGGCCTATTGGCGCGGCAAGCCCGGGAAGGCCGACTGATAGGTCTATCCGGTGTCATCGTCGGAGGCGGTAGACGAGCAGATGGACCGGGGCTCCTCGGCGTCTGGCTTTCTCATGATCCTTCGGACTTCGGGCTTGCGGCTGGGGAGCCCCCGCCCCCAGCCGTACAAGCCCAGCTTCGCACTGGATTGTCTGAGGCTCTCGTGACAGACGAAGCCGATGACTCCTACGACCTCTCGTGGCTGGTCCAGTTGCCCGCTGATCACCTTGCGGCCATCAAGCGCCTCCGCCAACTCCTGAAGCACGACCCTGACCCCATAGACCGGCATTTTATGTTCTGCGAATTGGAACGGCGATTGTATCGCTCGCGGGACGCATTCGCCTCCGCCCTGAACGACTACGACGAGGCATGCCGTCAGCATGACGCCGAGATGGATGTCATCCGAGAGAGTCTCCTCGCCAAGTTCGGCGCGGTCCCACTGCTGGAGACCTATACCCAGATGGTTATCCGGCAGCAGAAAGCCAAGGACTGGGTGGCGGCTATCCACTGGACTGAACGCGCGTTAGCGCTCTACGGCGACCAGGCGGCGCGACCTGAGGCGGTCAAAGACCTGACCGACCGTCTTGCCGGCTATCGAGCCAAGCTCGATGGAGTTCGGCCGTCAAAGCCATCCATAACAAAGGCATCGTCTGCCACTGGAACAGAGACCCTGACCTGCCAAAAATGCGGGCAGCAATTCGAACGACAGGTAGCACCGGGGCGCAAGCCGAAATTTTGTCCCAGCTGTCGCGGTGCTGCGGCCTAGGGACGATGCCGCACAGCGGATACCCCGACGAGCATCCAGAGAGTGATCTTGCTAACGCGGATGCTAACAACAGCCATGGACGAGTCTGGACGATGCTGGACCGAATGACCCGATCGACACCGGCCGACCAGGGCTGACGAGACAACGATGGACGGCCCTGGACGATCGTGTTCTAACTCGTAATGAAGGGGTCAAGGGTTCGATTCCCTTAGGCGGCTCCAGCTCAGAGGCCCTCTCGGATGATCCGGGAGGGCCTTTTGCATGACGTACAGCAACGGCACGGATCATGGCGATGATGCGGAAAGCCGTCGCTGTGATGATCTCGACCACGAGGCGTAGGTCGTGGAAATCCATTCGATAGTGATCGCTTGCTTGTTGCTCCCCGCAATCCAGAGACACCGATTGGGGACGGCTCTACTGTGAACCGCCCCGGCTTCGGTGGAGACTCCGCGAAGTCCAGGGAATCTCACCAGCTCTATGGAGCTCGGGGCACACCTCTTTAGATCGCCCGGTTCGCGCGGTGGTGCACAATGCGGTGGTGTACCCCACGCCTCTGGATGGGTTGGCCCGAAATCCGGGCGCACCCATCCCCATCCTGCTCAAGCTGCTCGACACCGACTCGGCCTTCGAGTTCCACTTTCGCAGGCATATGCCGGTCGAGCTCATCGACGCGATGGTGGCCCATCCACGACCGAGAGTCAGGCGGATCCTCGCCGAAAACCCGCACGTTTCCGACAAGCAACGAGCTCGTCTGGTCTACGATCCCGATCCCTCTGTCCGGGCCACCATCGCCGCAGGCGACACCGACGCGGCACGCGGGAGGCTGACGCTTCCGCCCGAAGCCTACGAAGTGCTGATTTCCGACGAGGATGCCGGCGTTCGGCAGGCCCTGACCGACACTCCCCGACTGCCCGAGCACCTCTGGCAGATTCTGCTCGCGGATCCCGACCCGGCAGTCCACCGCTCCGCCATGCTGCGACTAGCCCCGCAACGTCCCGACGTCGCCGCTGCCCTTGTCGACGACCCATCCGTGCCCGACTGGTACCAGGGAACGCTACTGTCAGCGGCCGCCCTGCCCAGTGACCGCTTCGTGCGACTGGCAAGTGATCCCAACATCGACGTCCGGGCTGCCGTGGCCGCCAACCGGTACCTTCCGCACGACCTGCTGCTTGCGCTCGGTCACGACCCCGAGCCGTCGGTACGGCTGGCCGCCTCAATGAACCCGCTGCTCACCGAGGAGGAACGTGCCACGATCGACTACACGATCAGGCCGCACGATCGCGTGTGGCCACCGGCGTGGTGGTTCGACTGCCTCGACGACCTCCGGCTCATGCGGCAGGCCGCAGAATCGGCCCATCTCGGGTTGCGCCGTGCTGCCGCCTACAGCCCCTACCTTCCACCCGACCAGCTGACGCGACTGGCCGGCGACGACGACTTCATCGTCCGACTACTGATCGCTGAAAACCACCCGGACGCTCCTGGGGAACTGCTGGTGTCCACCACCATCGAGTCACAGTTCATCACCAAGTACGACCAGATCCACCACAGGAACTTTCCGCACGCCGGTCTCGCCGCCCGCGTCGCTTCCTCCCCCGACCCGCACACGCGCCTGCTGGCCGTATTCGATCCCACCGCCCCGGCATCCCTGATCGAAGCGCTTAGCAGAGAGTTCCCCTCGAGCAACGCCTCGCGCGACCCGCGTCTCCCCCTTGACCGCGTACTGGAGTTGTACGCGGACGATGAGACCGCGCCGGTGGCCGCCCAGAACCCGCTCCTGCCCATGGAGAAGATGCTGGAGATACTCAACCTGCGGTGAGCCCCCGGTGCGCTCGGCGTTGAGTCCAGCCATGCTCCCCTGGTGAGGTCGATGGCGCACAAGTCGACCAGAGCGGCTCCACGGAATGTGGGTACATCACGGCTCCACGAACCCGGCGCGGTTCACTGTCTATCCTCGCCATGCGCGGAGGTCGAATGCGTACAACTGCGTGGCACCGCTGGTGGTCGACATCGACACTGGTGGAAGTTCATGGACGATCAATGCAGGCCAGCGGCGTATTCAGGTACGTTACTTCCACGCGTAGGTCCACATCCAGGCCAGCGCCTTAGCTGCGGCCGCAGTCGGGTCAACCCACCCGGCCCGTGGAGGCCCGAAGTCTTCGGGGGTGGTGGTGCGGGGAGAGGAGTGAGCGGGGCCTTCTCAGGCTCCTGGTTGGGTTTGGTCCAGGCTGGTTTGGAGCATGGGTATCGCGCTATTCGGCGTTACTGAGGGCGCCAAGTGCACCTTCGGCGAGGACGTGGCCTGCTTTGACCGCGATCGTGAGACCGTCTCCATCCAGCCAGCCGGGGTCATGGTCGGTTTCCCAGGCGATGATGTCCGCCGCGACTGCGAAGGCCTGGTCGTCTCGGGTGTGCACGAGCGCTTCGGCCAGTAGCAGGTACGCGCCTGGTTGAGTGCCGTTGAACTCCTGCGCCATGAGAGTGATCTGATCGCTGATCTGCCGTCCATGATGGGGATACAGCCCGGCCAAGCAGGCCAGCACGAATCTCACCGCGGAAGGCTCGCTTTCCCAACGGGACAGCAGGGCTGGCAGTTGCTCGCCGACGGCGAGGTTTACGACCTCGGTCCATGCCGCGGCTTCAGGCCAGCGGCCCTGGGCCACGGCACGATCGGCGTCGCCGAGCAGGCTGTCGGCCCATCGACCGGCCGCGATGAGCAGCCACACGTAGAGGTCCAGTCGCTGCTTGGCAGGCAAGGCCCCGGAGACGATCATGCGGGAGAGGAACGGCAACGCGGGCGCGGTAGCCGAATAGCAGGATCCCTGGTGTAGCAGGTCGTCGCCGAATAGTTCGCCGAGGGTTTGGTCCCAGCCACCGAACGGATCTGCCAGCGCACGCAGGAGTTCGGGGATGTCCGCGGCGGAACCATGGGCGTGTCCCAGGTCGACCCATGGGATGTCGTCCAGCCCGGACAGGTCGATGGGCACGTCCTGGGCGGTGTCAGGGGTCAACGCCAGCGGCGCTGGTGGTGGCGCGGCAACGACAGCGATGGCGGGGATCGGGGGGCGTGCACCGGGGTTGGTGCAGACGATCGGGGCATCGGCGTCGCGGAGAAGAGGCAGCATGCTGACGTCGCAGCGACTTCCGCCCTCGGGGTATCCACCGTGTTGTCGGGCAACGGCAGTAGCGGCACGGCCAACTGCTTCGATCATGCGGTGGCCCATGGGGTCGACAGCATACGGTCCCTCGTCGAAGGCGGTTACCCGCCAGCCGCCTGAGGGCGACGGCCGTGCAGTGACTCGGGCAAACCCATGCGCTGCCAACGCTTGCCCCAGCGCCTGGGCCTGAGCGTCATCAGGCACGACGAACTGGTGCGTACCTGCCATTGCCGACCAACCAGCCACGTCGTCGTCTCCTTCGGGTGGAACGCTTCGGCGGGACTGCAATTCACTCGTATCGTCGGGACCCCCACTCTGGCTCCCTCACCGTGACTCTGCCGTCGGGTCGAGCAGGGCGGTGGCTTGCGTGCTCCGAGGTCAACGCCGTGGGGATCTTGTTTGAGCGGTGCCCCGGTCACGCGCGCCCATTCCGCGATCAATAGAACCAGACGACAAGCCGCACGTGCTCTGGACCATGCAGTCCGGCAAGCGTCCGCATCACGTCCCAAACCGGTGCCCAATGGGTCTGCGCCCCGGCGGCAGAGCTCCGACTGAGTGCGCCCGGGGCCTCCCCCCGAGGTGTGGACACCTTGAGTGCCAGATCATGGGGATCTGGAGAGCAAGGAGTTCCTAGTGGCGATGAAGCCCTATCCGCCGGAGTTCAAGGCGGATGCGGTCGCGTTGTATCTATCGGATCCGGGGCGGACGTATGCGTCGGTGGCCCGGGATCTGGGTGTCAATGCCGAGACGTTGCGGTTGTGGGTGCGCGAGGCGCAGTCGGCCGGTGCGGCCGCGGATAAGGCAAGTCCGGTGAGCAAGCCTGCGACGGGCTCGCAAGGCTCTGAGGTCGGGCTGGATCAGGAGAACAAGCAGCTGCGGGCCCGTATCCGGGAGTTGGAGCTCGAGCGTGACATCCTGCGCCGGGCGGCTAAGTATTTCGCCGGGGAGACGAACTGGTGAGTCGCTTCCAGTTCGTTGCTGATCACCGTGACGCCTTCGGGGTGAAGCGACTGTGCCGTGTTCTGGAGGTGTCCCGCTCGGGGTTTTACCGGTGGGTGGCCGCCGCACCGGCCAGGGCCGCGCGGGCGGCTGCTGATGCTGCGCTCGCGGCGGAGATCACCGAGATCCACGCCGACTTCGACGGCACCTACGGGAGCCCGCGGATGACTGCGCAGCTGCGCGACGGGGGTCGGCGAATCAATCACAAGCGGGTCGCGCGGGTCATGCGCGTCTTCGGCATCATCGGGCTGCATCTGCGGAAGAAGGTTCGCACCACGGTGCCCGAGCCGTCACATCAGCAGGTGCCCGACTTGATCAAGCGGGACTTCACCGCGGACGCGCCGAACCAGCGGTACGTGGGTGACATCACCTACCTTCCCGTCGGGGACGGGCAGTTTCTCTATCTGGCGACCGTGCTGGATCTGCATTCACGCCGGCTGACAGGCTGGTCGATCGCCGACCATATGCGCACCGAACTGGTGGCCGACGCGTTGCGGGCAGCGGCCGCCACGCGGGGTGGGGACCTGGCCGGGGCGGTCTTCCATTCCGATCACGGGGCGCAACTTGGGTTCAAGGGGTCGTCGCAACACTGCTGGTCAGCAGCAACTTTAGATGATCGCTGAAGGCCTCTGCCGGTGTCTTCCACCCGAGGGTCTTTCGGGGTCTGGTGTTGAGCGCGAATGCTACGGCCGCCAACTCCTCGGCGCTCCATCGTGACAGGTCGGTGCCCTTGGGAAAGTACTGGCGCAGCAGA
>NZ_BOOR01000100.1 GCF_016863335.1 Planotetraspora thailandica | reverse complement strand
GACCTGTGCACCCCGGACAGCTGCGCGGCGCCCTCCACCACCTGACACCCCTCTCAGGCGGCCGGCCGACGGAGTCCTACCCGAAATGTCTTCCCGCCCAGAAGAGAGCTCGGCGGGAGCCAGACGCGAATCCACCCGGGTCCGCTATACCGAATTGGAGTTATAAACCATGTCAAACCTGAAGGCACAGGACAGTGCTCTGATCCTGATCGACCACCAGGTCATCTCGATGGGGTTCATCAAGACCCAGTCGCCCGACATTGCCAAGTTCAACAGCATCACGCTGGTGAAGGCGGCGAAGGTCCTCGACATCCCCAACGTCTGGACCAGCAGCACGGAGGACGACAACCAGGACTGGTGGATGCCCGGGCTGGAGGAAATCAACCCGGAGGCCTACGCGAACCGGATCAAGCGCACCGGCATCATCGACTCCTGGGACGACCCGAACTTCGTGCGGGCCGTCGAGGCCACCGGCCGCCGGACCCTGATCATGGCCGGCACCACCAACGACGGCTGCCTGATCTACACCGCCCTCAGCGCCAAGCAGGCCGGGTACGAGGTCTACGCGGTGCTCGACGCCGGAGGGTCAGTGTTCCAGGTCTCCGACGACGCGGCGCGACTGCGCATGATGCAGGCCGGCGTCATCCTGACCACCACCGCCGCGGTCCTCGGCGAACTCGCCAAGGACTGGGCCACCCCGCATGGCCAGCAGATTCGCCAGATACTGGCCGACAACCTCACGACCACAGTCGGTGGGTTCGGGTTGAAGAAGTAGGAGCGAGCCCGAGCCGACCCGGTGAAGGCATAGATCTGCCTTCACCCCTTCGGCGAACCGGCGCACGGTCATGCCGGGCGGGCAGGGTTCACCGCCTGGCATGAACGGCGCGCCGGAGGGGCTTCGCTATTTGTGGATCATCTCAGCCGCTTCGCAACAGGCCCGTCACCTGCAAGATCAGGTTGTAAATGACTCAGTGAAGCCCCGGGGGCTGAATTTTCCGGGGCTTCGCAAGCTTGACTAACTAGACCTTCGGTATGTACGCAGTGAGTTCAGCAGACGCGGTTCATTAACACCAGACGCGGTCCACGAACACTGCCTTATCGTTCGCCGCGTCTCCGACATAAGAGATCGCCCCAGGGTTGTAGTTGGTGAAGAGGTTCACGTAGTTGATGTCGTAGTAGTCAATCGCGCTGAAGTCAATGCTGTTATCGGCCGAGGATATGCGGTTACCCCAACCATAAGTTCTGAGATCCTGCCAGCCACAGTCCGAAAGCTTGCCTCGTGGGTAGCCAAAATTAATGTCCTGGTAGAAGCAGAACCAGCCGGCCGGGCAGTCAGCGACGCCGAGGGCGCGCTGCCCAGGCAGAGCGTAGGTGACTACGAACTTACCGTTGTTGTACGAAACCTCGTTGATGCTCGTCTGCTTGCCCCCCGGGGCAATCTTCATCTGAAGTGCGATCTGGTCGCGTAACTCCGCATCCGAACGGGCCTGCCGGCTCAGCAGAGACGGCACGCCCGTTGAGCCGGTCGATGCCGATGACATGGCTACCGAGGCAGGAGAAGAAGCTGCCGATGCCGCCGTCGCCGCTGTGGCCGGTGCCGTGAACGCGACCGCCGATGCAGCGGCGAGTGCCGCACTTACCGACAGGCCGATACGCGCGACTTGCTTGTTGAGCTTCATTTACCAAGAGCCCTTCAGTGAAGTGGTTCGCGCGTTCTCTGCGCGAATTCCAGCCGAGAGTACCACTTGAGAACTTTGAATTCGATAGCGATCCCATGATGCATTTGACCACATCCGGTCATAGAAGTCATGTTTCGGGTAATCCTTAAGGGCGGCTTGGCACCATGAACCCTTTTTATCCTCTGGCAGGCGTCTGCTGGTGACAGCATGATCGCGAGCCCGGCGTTCGTCTGAAGACGTAGAGAATCCCCTGGTAGACAAACGGATCACCACAATCAGCACCGTCACCACCAGGGGCTTGGGATGCTGTTCTACCGTGCCGCGCGGGCCGGTCCCGAGCTCATCACGTCCTGGCCCGGCTGAGGGGCGGGCGGTGGGCCCAGGTGGCCCAGCGCCAGAGCCACTCGATGGGGCCCTGGCGATATCGGCGCAGCCAGAGTGTGGAGAACAGCCACTGGGCCGCGAGGATGGCTCCCGCGGCCAGGTACGCCGCCGTCAAGGATTGGCCGATCGGCAGGCCGAGGCCGTGGCTGGCCGCCAGAACGAGGAGTGTGGCGGTCAGATAGTTGGTCAGTGCCATCCGGCCCAATGGCGCAAAGACGGCCTGCAGAGCCGGTCGCAGCGGCGTTCTGAACAGGACCAGTAGGGCACATACGTACACACCGGCGAGCAGCAGATCGGCCAGGCTGGACGTGAAAGACGACTGCGTCGCGCCTGCCCCGGTTTGCGCGTTGGCCTGTACCCACCGGGCAGAGGCCACCCCGGCCGCGAAGACCAGGCCCAGCAGGACCGGCCCTCGGGTGGACCGGTCGATCTTCTCGACTACCCCGTATCGGACCAGTGTCGAGCCCAGCAGGAACAGTCCGGCGATCAGCAGGGGCCCGCCCCCGCCGAAGAACAGCGCCGCCGGGACGAGCGCGGCGGCGAGGCCGGCCACGGCCCACCGCGGCAGCCAGGTCGAGGGCAGCAGCACCAGCATGCCGACGATGGCGTACTTGGTCAGGATTTCGCCCGGCCACAGCAGCATGTGCACGAGGCCGATCGCGAGCAGTGCCAGAAGCCGGCGCAGCAGGACCAGCCGTGGGCGGGGGACGCGGTTCACGGCGGAATCCAGCAGCAGCGAGAACCCGATACCGAACAGCAGGGAGAAGGTCGGGAGCCCGAGCCAGGGGTCCCAGTCGCCCATGGGCAGCGTCACGACGGCGGTGCCGTGGTTGGCTATCAGCTGGATGTTGGCGAGCAGGATCTCGCACAGCGTGAGCCCGCGCAGCACGTCGAGCGCGATGATTCGGGGCGGACTGAGCGCAGCGGTCCGGGGTGTGCCGGAGGCGGGTGCGGCGGTGGCGGGTCCGTCGTGCGGGAGACGGGCGCTGGGATGGCTGGTTGGACCCTTGGGGTGCGGATCCTGGGGGAGATCTTCGCGTGGCATGCCTCATCGTGCAGGGCCGCCCCGGGGGGACGGCACCGGTCGAAAGAAGGGTTCACGGCGTGCACGATCGTACTTTCGGCCGGTTCATCGGGCGAGGGCGGGCGCCTGGCCATACTTCGACCCGAAGTTGGTAACCCCACTCAATGACGTCTCAGATGGGGACGCCCAAGCCTCCTGGCAGTAAGGCGTGGCGACGCCGATAGGGGAGCGAGACGGCGTGTGTACCCGTCAATACGTGGGGACCACATGGGGACCACACGTCATGCGCGTAGCCGCGCTAGACGTTGTGCATGGCTACCTGAAGGCGGTTGAGCTGCAAAAAGACCTAAACCTACTTCCTGGGGGTCAAGGGGTCGCAGGTTCAAATCCTGTCGTCCCGGCGCTGTCTTAGCAGGTCAGGGCCACAGTATCCGAGATCGGATGCTGTGGCTTTTTTCTTTCTGTCACCGTGATGTCATCAAAGCCTGCCGTCCCGGTGGCTGTCGTCCGGTGACAGATGTCTGTCCAGAGTGTCGGCGCATTCGCCGGTCTCGTGGTTCGTCGTGCGCGCGGTGTTCAAACGGAAGCGAATCTACGTTGTAAAGGACGCGGCACTGGCCACTGGCAAGCTGCGAAGGCGGGTTGGACGCTATGGTCGGCTGGCCGGTTAGTTCACACCGAAGAGGTCACTGGTTCGATCCCAGTATCGCCCACCATGTTTCCCCATTTCAGAGGCCAGGGTCCGCGCTAGCGATCTTGGCCTTGCTTCGTTTGGGCCGTAGGACCAGCCGTCACCCACCGCACTGGACCGTCAGTGAGCCACCCTCTCCGGCACCTGGTCGCTCGGGGAGGATGCATGACCGCTGTGTTCAGCTGGAATGACGACCGCGCCGAGAAGATCCGGGTAGCAAGTTGGCCGCCTGCCTTCGCAAGGCGGTCTCGCACAGTTCTTCGAGCGGCAGTTCACGGTCGAGACCGTCCGCGCCCACAAGCCCGCCCCGCAGGTCTACCACCTGGCCGCCCAGGTCGTGGCGGTGCCGCCATCCGCCTGCTTCATGGTTGCCTGCCATGTCTGGGACACCGTGGGCGCCCAGAGCGCCAGCTACACCGCGGGCTTGATCACCCGGCCGGGCAACGCGCCTCTGCCCGTCGCCTCGCTGCCCCAGCCCAATCTCGTCGCACCGGACCTGCCTGGCCTGGCCGACCAGCTCATCCAGCGATGGCGTTCGTAGGCCACGTACGCACGGATGTGCCGAAATACGTGTCCACCGCCGATAACGGGCGCGTGCGAGCGGCCCGTCACCGATTGACCAGGCGTCGCACCGCAGAAGGTAGCGATCACACAAGCCGGGTATACGTCGAAACACGCCTCGCCGCCCGCTGGCGACGCGACACGAGGCACGGAACACTTCGATGTCTGCCGAAACTATCGGGTCCTAACCTGAATGTGTGGGCGGCGGCTTATCACCAGGGCTGTGGCTCGCATCTTGATCGACGCGGGTGTGTCCAGTCGAGCGGCACAGCCGCGCAGATGCATTTGCCGTGCACGTTCGAGACACCGCCAGAGCGAAGAGCCGACCGAATGTCGGTCAGGTTCACGACGGGTCGAAGTGAACGCTGCGCGTTACTTTCCGACACTCCGGCGGAACTGGGCACAGTGAGCACGAGACTTGCCTCGGAGTCGCCCAGGAAACCCATTGCGAAGGGAGATCGCAGCATGGGAGGACGAGACACCACAACCCAGAACCTGCAAACCGCGGGAGCCGCGACGCTCCGATTCGGACTGGTACTCAACCTGCTGTTGATCGGACGGCTCAAGTTCGAGGACTACGAAGTGGACAACATCCGCCCAATGATCGTCTCCAGCCCGCCGTTCGCGCGCCTTGCCACCAGGTACGGCGAGCGGCGGCTGGCCCGGCTCATCGGCATCAGCGAGATCCTGTTCGGATCACTAATCGCGGCCAGGCCTTTCGCTCCCAGAGCGTCTGCGCTCGGCAGTCTGGCAGCCGCAGGGATGTTCGCTACCACCCTCAGCTTCCTGGTCACCACACCAGAGGCGTGGCAGGAGAAGCGCAGGGAACCGAAGCTGTCCCTTGTCGGCCAATTCCTGATCAAGGACATCGTGCTGCTGGGGGCCGCCCTGGTCACGGCGGCAGAGGCGTTGCGAGAGGCCAGGCGCTCGTAATCCCACTCCCGTCGGTCCTATCGCAGGCTCGCACCCTCGATACCGACGACGTAGACGATTAAGACGCCGGGAGTTGCGAGTAACCGGTGGAGGGCGCCTCGATCGAGCGCCAGACCGAACTCGTCCTGGAGCAGATGAAGCTCTGTCTAGAGACGGTGGGATCGTCCCTGGACGACGTGCTCAAATCCAACGTGTACTGCACATCCGTCGACAAGTTCGCCGCGGTCAACGCCGTATACAGCCGGTACTTCCCCAGTGATCCACCCGCGCGGATCTTCGTGTGCGTTCCCGCATGGCCCGGCCCCTTCGACATCGAAATCGACTGCGTCGCCGCCGCTTGACCTCTTGCGCGGGGCTGGGAATGTGCAGAGGCCGCGAGAAGGCGGGACCTTGTCGACATCAAAAGTGGCCCCGAGGCGCCCGGCTCGACGATGGACGCCTCGAATTGCCTTCCACACACTGCCGGCCACGGTGTTCGCACCCGCGGCCCGTGCCTGTCGGGCCGGTGATCAGAGGCGCAGCACGATGGGAGTCATCATGAACAGCGATTATGGGCGCCGGTACCGGATCCTCGCCGATCGTGATCCGGTCCTCGCGCGTTTGGTCGAGGAGTACGGTCATCCGGACCCTTTCGAATGGCATGACGGCGGCCGTACCGGGTCGAGCAATTTCGCGGCGATGACGCTGCATATCGTCGGGCAGCAGATCTCCGCCGTCGTGGCGTTCGTCGTTTTTGACCGGATCGCGGCCGCGGTCGGCGGTGTCCCCACACCCGACGGCGTCATCTCGTTGGGGGCTGACCGGTTGCGCGAGTGCGGGTTGTCACGTGCGAAGGCGGCATATGTGCTCGACTTTGCCCACAGGCAGGTGAGCGGGCTCATCGACATTGAGGACATGGCCGACCTGGACGACAGCGCGGCGATAGCCGTGCTGACCGCGGTGAAAGGCATCGGATTGTGGTCAGCACAGACGTTCCTCATCCACCAGTTCCACCGCAGCGACATCCTGCCCGCCGGCGACGTCGGCATCCGTCGCGCCATCGCCAAGGCGTGGCCGCTCAAGGAACTGCCCACCGTGGAGGACGTGCGGAAAATGGCGACCGCATGGGCGCCCTACCGGACGTATGCGGCCACGCTCCTATGGAGATCCCTGCGACCCGCAAACGAGCTGTCCGACCCCAAAGCCCGCGCCCTGAGCCGGGAAGCAGCACTCGGAGCCGTGGAGCAGGCACATGAGGAACATGGATTGGCATGAGCCGCTCGTGGAAGCGACCCACGGCCATCCCGTCGCGGCCGCTGCCGGCTAGCAGGGAACGAGGCTCACCCAATGCCTGGCCTACGGCAGCCGACCTACCTGCTGCGCCAGGCCATCGAGCGCGGCCACGCACAGGACTACCTGAAGACCGCCGAGCATTCGGCGGCTCTCGACCGCGCAGGTCTGAGACGGCCCGGTTGAACTCGCGGTCTTGGGTCGCCAGTTACGCCAGGGCCGCTCGCACGCACCGACGTAGCTGGGGGAGGACCTCTGCCTCATACCAGGGGTTCTTCGCAAGCCATCGAAAGTTGAGCGGGGACGGATGCACTAGCGGCAGGACTGCCGGGAGATAGTCCGCGAACCGTCGAACTGTCTCCGTGAGCGACTCGCGAGTGCCTAGGTAGTGCTGTTGCGCATAGCTGCCGATGAGCAGCGTCAGCTGAATGTGGGGCATCGACTGGAGGATCCGCGGGTGCCATCGGGCTGCGAAGCCTTGGCGGGGAGGAAGGTCACCGTGCGGCCCCTTGCCGGGGTAGTAGAAGTCCATCGGCAGGAGGGCGAAGCGTGATGGGTCGCGGAACGTTGTCTCGTCGACTCCGAGCCAGTCGATGAGACGGGCTCCACTTGCGTCGTTCCACGGGATGCCCGACTCCTGTGCCTTGCGTCCGGGCGCCTGTCCCACAATCGCTATGCGTGCCGCGGCGTCGGCAACGTATAGCGGCTGGTAGTTCGCCGCTGCAGCCCAGGCATTGTCGGGATCCGCGGTGATCTCGGAACGAATACGCTCAAGGTCGGATGCTGTTCCCGACATGCTCCTCCTCGGGTCGGATGGTGCTCTGCTCGCTCAGACGATCTGCATCTGGAGAGTAAGGCCCGGTGCATGTGGCTGCGCTTCTGACGGGAGGGCGCCGCCCCCGGCGTAGCCGCCAGATGGGCTCTCTTGGCTCACCGGGGCACGCCCTGCGCCGTTGACTCGGCACCGTGCAGGTGCTCGTCGAGACGGCCACGGACGTGGTTCCGGGCGCGTGCCAAGGGGCTGTTGCCGAGAGCTCGTCGAGTCCGAGTGCCTGCGCTGAGCCGGCCAGCGCGGCACCACTGGTTCGGGCTATCGATCCACCCGTCGATCCTGTCTTCGCCTGGGCAGAAGAGCTCGGGCAGCCGCGGTGACGTCGACGGCGGGCGTTGTACGGCCGTCCAGCCGCATCTGGGCATCATTGAGTGCGTTCATGATTTTGGTCAGCTCGACGATCCCTCGTGGGCGGGAATCTCTGCGGTGTTGGGCAAGGCCCACTTCCAGCGATCGCTGGGCAAGGTCCTCGGCGTTTGCAGGGTCAAGCAGTCCGGCACGCATGAGGAGAGCACTTCGCAAGGCCTCGGCGCCCTCTCCTGCCACCGGCATCGCGTCGTCGGCCAGGGCGTTCTGGATGCCGCCGGGACCAGAGTGCCGTCCAAGGAGCTCGCGAGTCGTGGCGATCTGTGAGACATACGACGCGTAGTCGGGGCAGTTAGCCAGATGGGCGGCCAACGAATCCTGAAGGTGCTCAGGTGCCAGTCCGAGATCGCCGCCGAATCGCACCACGTCGGAACATCTGCCATCAGCCATGGGGGTCACCTTCTCGGTTCGCCTGGTCGCACCCAGACACGGCCGGCCAGGGCGTTGATCGACGGCAATTTTCTCTCGGCCACCTCGTCGGAGTCTGGTCTATATAGTCCAAGTTCCGCAATCTAACACGCTCGTAACGGCCCCTCTCATGGTTGATCGGGGTGAGAAACTGCGACTGCAGTGCGTTCGACGGACTGTGTGCGCGTTGACACCGGTTGCAGCTGAACCCCATATTGGACGAAATAGTCCACCATAAGGTTGCTGCCGTCATCGACCCGACCGTGAGACGCACACCACTGGAGACGGTTGGGTCTGGAAGAGAGCTAAGGGTGACAATCTCGCGTGGCTTCGCGGCCCTCGCGACCTCATGTACGGGCCTGAACTGGAAGAGAGTCGGCCGAGCTGCTCACCCCAGGTCCCGTCTAACCGCGACCGCCGGCTGGCCAACGCGATGAGCTCACTCCTCCTCCGCCGGCTGCGTGTTCTCAGGACACGGGTAAGAAGGAGAGCCCTTCCCGATACCAACGTCTAGTTGAATGCGCAAGCAGACTCTGACTGCACCAACTCGAGCGCCCGGCTACGGCCCGTCGCCTCCGCCGGTGGTCTCGACTGGGAGAGGCTATCGAGGGGTGCGGGGTGGGTGCTTCCCGGTGCCCACTCGGCCAGTCACGAGGGCGAATGTGGCCAGCCAAAGGATCGATGAGGGGAAACGGAATGAAGGCAGTGGTTGGGGAGACCGTCGTGGCAGAGGCTGCGAACGAGGCGGTAGTCAGGATTGAGGGGAATGCTTACTTCCCGCCGGACTCAGTTGTGGCCGGCGTGCTCCGCGACAGCCCAACGCCCTACACCTGTCCCTGGAAGGGGAGGGCGCAGTATCACGACATCCTGGTCGGCGAGACGGTGCTCAGGGACGGGGCTTGGTCCTACCCGGACATCAACGAGTCGGCGGCGGCCCGAGTTGGCCGCGACTTCAGTGGCTATGTCGCTTTCGATGGGCGCCAGGTTCGGATCGAGATCTGACCAATCACGCCGATGACCGAACAGCAGATTCGACAGACGAACCTCCAAGATCTCGCCCAGGAGATCCTCGCGACGCCTGCGAAGGCCGCGATCTTCTTGACCGTGAACGGTCAACGGGGGCTGCGAAGAGCAAGTTGTTGCCCCGTATCGAGCGGTTAGGGGTGCTCCAGGTGCTCAGCTCCGGGCACGACTACCTGGAGCCGTCGCCACGGCGCGCGGGGTGCACAGCGAGAGCACGGCCGCCGTGTCGTGCGGGTGGCGCGGACGGCTCGCGACGGCATGGACGGCCGCGTGCGCGCCGTCGCGGAACTGCATGAACTCCTCCCCGGCGCTGACGCCGTGGTGTTGTGCGTACCGCTGACGGATGACACACGTGATCAGATGAACGCCTCCCGGCTGGCCCTGATGAAGGACGGAGCCGTTCTGGTCAACGTGGGCAGAGGGGAACTGGTCGACGCGCAGGCGCTCGTGCGAGAGGTACAGCATGGGCGGCTGCGCGCCGCCCTGGACGTGACCGCACCGGAACCCCTGCCCCACGACCACCCGCTGTGGGACCTGCCCGGGGTCGTGATCACACCCCACATCGGAGCGTTCACCCATGCCTTCACCCGTACGTCGCTGGACTTCATCCTGCGTCAGCTGCGCGATTACGCGCGTGGCGAGACGCCGGCCAACGTCCTTGCCCGCATGGCCGACGCACGGTGATCGGCCGCTCGCAGATGAAGATCGCATCCTTGATCTGGGGACGCCGCCACCTCGGCGGGAGGCTCGCCCGCCCCTCCGCCGTCCCGAACGCCGTCGGCCATCGCCCGTCCCCACAACGTATCGGCGTCGTCGTGCACCGACATGGCGGCGTACAACATGTCGATGTGGCCCGATGCCTCTCGTTGCCGAACAGCTCCAGGGCCGCGCGAATGATGTCGTTGCGTGTGTCCGCGGCGTCCTCTTCTCGGCGGGGGAGCGGTACGTACGGGTGCTCATGATCACGCTCTGTGTCACAGAGATCAATTCGATCCAATAGCTATGGAAGGCGCAGATGGAAGCATTCGATGACGGGATCAAGGAAACCGAACTGCCGTCGGGCGGGATCGCCGAGACCGACGTGCTCGTCGTGGGCTCGGGTCCGAGCGGGGCGTCGGCCGCGCTCGCGCTGTCGACGTACGGCATCCCGAACATCATGATCACCAAGTACCGCTGGACGGCCAACACCCCCCGATCGCACATCACGAACCAGCGCGCGATGGAGTTCTTCCGCGACATGGGCATCGAGGAGGAGATCAAAGCCGTATCGACCCCGCACGACCTCATGGGCGACACGGTGTTCTGCTCCTCCATCGCGGGCGAGGAGTTCGGGCGCATCCGCACATGGGGCACTGGCCCGCAGCGCAAGGGTGACTACGTTGCGGGGTCCCCGACTCTCAACTGCGACGTGCCACAGAACTACCTCGAGCCGGTGCTTGTGAGCAATGCCACCAAACGTGGCACCCAGACCCGCTACTCCAGCGAGTACGTCTCACATGTGCAGGACGCCGCCGGCGTCACGACCACCGTGCTCGATCGCGTCACCGGCGTGCACTACAAGATTCGCTCCAAGTACTTGATCGGTTCCGACGGTGCGCGCTCGAAGGTCGCCGCGGACATCGACCTGCCGTTCGAGGGTCAGATGGACGTCGCGGGCTCGATGAACATCACTTTCAAAGCCGATCTCACGGAGTTCGTCGGCCACCGGCCGTCGGTGCTCTACTGGGTCGTCCAGCCCGGCGCGAACGTCGGCGGCATCGGCGCGGGCCTCGTACGGATGGTCCGCCCGTGGAACGAGTGGCTGATCGTCTGGGGCTACGACATCTCCCAGCCGCCGCCCGAGGTCGACAACGCCGCCGCGCTGGAGGTCGTACGCTCGCTGCTCGGGATGCCCGACCTCGACGCCGAGATCACCGGCACGTCGCTCTGGGGCAACAACGAGATGTACGCCACCCACCTGCAGAAGGGGCGCGTGTTCTGCACGGGCGACGCGGTTCACCGGCATCCGCCGTCCAACGGCCTCGGCTCGAACACCTCGGTGCAGGATTCCTACAACCTCGCCTGGAAGATCGCCGCGGTGCTCAAGGGATGGGCGGGCGAGGCGCTGCTGGAGACATACTCGGCCGAGCGTGCGCCGGTCGCGAAGCAGATCGTGCTGCGCGCCAACAAGTCCAGCCGTGAGTTCGGCGGCTTCTTCGACGCGCTCGGCGTCACCACCGCGGCGAACGAGGCCGAGATGATCGCCGCGATCGAGGAGCGCAAGCTCAACACCCCGGTCGGCCGCGCCAAGCGTAAGGCTCTGCAGGACGCCATGGAGCTCAAGCACTACGAGTTCAACGCCCACGGCGTCGAGCTCGGGCAGTTCTACCAGTCGGCCGCGGTCGTCTCTGACGGCTCGGTCAAGCCCGCCCCGGCCAGCGACCCCGAGCTCTACTACACGCCCTCGACGGTGCCCGGCTCACCGCTGCCGCACGCGTGGGTCGGCACGATGAAGAAGAAGGTGTCGACACTCGACCTCGCGCCGAGTACCCAGTTCACCCTCTTCACCGGCATCGCAGGTCAGGCGTGGGCGGATGCCGCAGCGGCGGTTGCCGACAAGCTCGGCATCCCGTTGAAGGCCGTCGTCATCGGCCCCGGCCAGGAGGCGACCGACCTCTACTTCGACTGGGCGCGGCTGTGCGAGATCGAGGAGGACGGCGCGCTGCTCGTGCGTCCCGACAAGATCGTGGCCTGGCGCAGCCTGACGATGGTGGACGAGCTCGAGGCGGCGCTGCTCGACTCGCTCCAGAGAATGCTCAGTACGGTGTAAATCATGCCATTGATGTTCGACCATGTGACTTTGGGACAGCGCATCCTGTTCGGCACGGGCGCAGCCGCCGACAATGCGGTTGCGGCGGTGGAGGAACTCGGGGCGCGGCGAATCCTGCTCGTTCACGATGCCTTCGCCATTGCGCTCGCCGACGCCATCGCCGAGCGCGCCCCGGTGGTGCGGCGCATCGATGAGATCGTGCAGCATGTCCCCGTCGAGAACGCCGAGAGGGCGACGGCGGCCGCGGTCGCCGCCGACATCGACGCGATCGTCACTATCGGCGGGGGCTCGGCGACCGGTCTGGCGAAGGCGGTGGCGCTGAGGACCGGCGTCCCGATCGTGGCGATCCCGACGACGTTCGCCGGGTCCGAGGCCACCGATGTGTGGGGGATGACCGAGGGACAGCGCAAGACGACGGGAGTGGACCCCAGGGTGCTGCCGAAGGTCGTCGTCTACGACGCCGCGCTGAGCGTCGGCCTACCCGCGACCTTGGCGGTGGCGTCCGGCCTCAACGCGGTGGCGCACGCCGTCGACGGGTTCTGGGCGCCGCGCGCCGACCCGATCAACCGTGCGCTGGGCACCGAGGGGCTGCGGGCGCTCTTCCCCGGACTGCGCGGCCTGATCGCCGACCCCGGTGACCTCGACGCGCGCGAGCAGACCCTGTACGGCGCCTACCTCGCCGCGGTCGCGTTCGCCTCGGCCGGCTCAGGGCTGCACCACAAGATCTGCCACGCCCTCGGCGGGGCGTTCAACCTGCCGCATGCCGAGACGCACGCGATCGTGCTGCCGTACGTCACCGCGTTCAACGCCCCCTTCGCGCCGGATGCCGCCGAGCGCGTTCAAGAGTTGCTCGGCGTGCAGAACGCCGCGGCCGGTCTCAACGCGCTGCGTGCTGAGCTCGGCGCACCGGCTTCACTCGCCACCATCGGGCTGAAGGAGTCCGATATCCGCCGGGCAGCGGAGCTGGCCCTGCCCGCGGTGCCGCCGTCCAACCCACGACCGGTGACCGTGTCCGACCTGGAAGGCATTCTGCGTGCCGCATGGGTCGGCGAGCAGATCGTATAAAGGAAGCCTGAGACCATGACCGACCAGACTTCGCCCGAGCAGACCTCCCGCGAAGAAGACCTCATCGCCCAAGTTGTGCAGTCGTTTGAGAACACCCCCGACGAGCGCACGAAGTACCTGATGCGGGAGCTCGTGAAGCACCTCCACTCGTACGTGCGCACGGTGCGGCTCACCGAGGCTGAGTGGAACACCGCTATTGAGTTCCTCACCCGCGTCGGCCACATCACCACTCCGCACCGGCAGGAGTTCGTGCTGCTCAGCGACGTGCTCGGTGTCTCCATGCAGACCGTCGCCGTCAACAACGAGATCTACAGGAACGCCACCGAGGCCACCGTGTTCGGCCCCTTCTTCGTCAACGGCGCCCCGCTCATCGAGAACGGCGGCGATATGTCCGGCGGCGCTCCCGGTGAGCCGGCCTGGGTCGAGGGCACCATCAGGGGCGTCGATGGCGAGCCCATCCCTGGCGCCCGCATCGAGGTGTGGGAGGCCGACGCGGAAGGCTTCTACGACGTGCAACACGAGGGCGGCCGCGTCTACGGCCGCGCCCACCTCTTCGCCGACGAGAAAAGCGAGTTCCGGTTCTGGGGGCTTCTCCCGACCCCGTATGCCATCGCGCACGACGGCCCGGTCGGCGACCTGCTCAAGGCCACGGAGCGCAGCCCGTACCGGCCGGCACACCTGCACTTCATGGTCACCGCGCCCGGCTACCGCACCCTCGTCACGCACGTCTTCGTCCGCGGCGATGAACAGCTCGACAAGCCGACCAAGGATGCGGTCTTCGGCGTCAAGGACTCCCTGATCTGCGACTGGTCCCACCACTCCGCCGACGAGCCCACCCCGGACGGACGCGACCTGCAGAGCAAGCCGTGGGCCAGCCTCCACTTCGACGTCGTCCTCGCCCCCGGTCAGGCCGTCGATTACGCCGCCCTCATGGAATAGCGCGACCCGGCCCCTCCTCCTCAGCACCGCAGGTAGAGAGCAACGCCGCACCACCGGCCTGCTGAGGAAGCATCCCGCACCACCGCAACTGCTGCCGCCCACACCACTCTCGATGCCGGGGCCGGCACCTGGCCCGCTCCCCAGACGGCACCATCGTGTGGGGAGACACTCCTGGTTCATCGAGCGAGCCGACGTCTTGGCCGCGGACCGTCAGCGCCCGCGATCGTAGGGGCCTATCCGGCTTCTTCCCCGGGTCGTCTCCGGTCATCCGCGTCGTCGCGTAGCGAGATGCCGGCTGGCCTCTAGACCTCCGACGACCTGGCATGTAAGACCTGCCGCGAGCCTGTCACTCACCAAGACGTACCCAGCAGGATCTCTAGTTCAGACGCCAGCTGCGGCACGAGCCTCATCGCAAAGGAGTGAAGAAGCATGGGTGCTTTCAAAGGCCGCAAACTGATCGCCGTCGGCGGCAGCAGCGGCATGGGACGGCAGAGTGCTGAAGACGTCATCGCGGCCGGCGGCTCGGCCGTCATCATCGGCCGCGACCAGGCCCGCGTGGACGACACTGTCAACACCTTGTCCCAGAACGGGGAGGCATGGGGCATCACTGCCGATCTTGCCAACCGCGACGACGTCAGGCGGGTCCAGGACACGCTGGCGGCCGAGCACGCTGACGCCACCCTCCTGGTGAACTCAGCCGGCTTCTTCATCCCCAAGGCTTTCCTCGACTACGAGGGCGCCGATTATGACGCCTACCTCGAGCTCGCCAGGTCAGCCTTCTTCCTCACCCAGACCGTCACCCGAGGCATGATCAGTGCCGGCGGAGGCGCCATCGTCAACATCGGCTCGATGTGGGCTCACCAAGCCATCGCCGCAACCCCCGCGACCGGTTACTCGATGGGCAAGGCGGCCCTCCATGCGCTCACCCACAACCTGGCCATGGAGCTCGCGGAGCACAAGATCCGCGTCAACGCCGTGGCGCCTGCCGTTGTCGCGTCCCCCTTGTACGAGGCGTTCGTACCCAAGGACCAGTTCGAGGCCACGCTCAACAGCTTCAACGGCTTCCACCCGCTCGGCCGTGTGGGAACGCCCAAGGACATTGCCTCTGCGGTGACTTACCTGCTCTCCGACGATGCCAGCTGGGTCACCGGCGCGATCCTCAACGTCGACGGCGGCGTCATGGCGGGCCGGAATTAGGCCTCAAAGAGATTCCCCGCCACGCGAGGTCCGCGTACAGAGCAGCACGGACTCCTTGGCAAACAACACGAGAAGGCAAACCTCACAGCGAGGAGCTAGAACCATGGCACAGACAAATGAACGCACGCCCGAGGCAGTCGAGCGACTGACGCCACGACCGCGGGCGGTCACCCAGGACGACGTCACCGAGCCGCCCTTGGAAAACGAGTTCCGGAACTCAAAGGAGCCGGGCATCTACGTCGATGTGGTCCCAGGCGAACCCCTCTTCGCGTCGGTCCACAACGCGGACGCCGTCGTACGAACCCGGGTGCGTGTGCCCCTGCGGTTCGGCGACGGGTTCAGCGCGGTGGCCGAGGCCGTATCCTTCCGCGGTCTGGCCGACGACGGCGAGCACGTGGCGCT
>NZ_BOOR01000099.1 GCF_016863335.1 Planotetraspora thailandica | reverse complement strand
CCCGGCGGGCTCCAGGGGTGGGCTCCGGCTGTGGACGGAGCAGGCCGCGGGCCTGATGGATGCTCTCGGTGTCGAGCACTACGCCGTGGTGGGCCACTCCATGGGCGGTGCCGTGGCGCTGGCGTTGGCGGCCGCGCGTCCCCAGCAGGTCACCCGTGTCGTGGCGGTCTCGACGATGGGCGCCCCCGGGGCGCCGCTGTCCGCCGAGCTCGACGCGGTCTGGGCCGCCCCCGCCGGCCCGCTCGGGGCACGAGACATGTTGAGTCGCCTCGTCCTCGACCAAGCGCTCGTGACCGAGTCGGCCGTCGCTGCCCGCGCAGCTGCGATGCGAGCGGGGGCGGCCGCATTCGCGTCGTTGTTCCCTCCGCCTAGGGCACGTTGGGCCGACGAGCTCACCCTCTCGGCGCAAACGCTGGCAGGGGTCCGCGCGCCCGTGCTGCTCGTCCACGGCGCCGAGGACCGAGTCACCCCGCTCAGGACGGCAGCCCTGCCCCTGCTCGAACACCTGGCCGATGTCCGTCTGCACGTGCTCGGCCGATGCGGCCACGTGCCGGCGCTCGAGCACCCGCACGACTTCGTGCGACTCCTGTCGTGCTTCCTCGGCCGGGAACGAGGTCACTGATTGCTGCGACAGGTCCGCAGCCCGTGCTCAAGCAGATCAACATGAAGCAGGCGTGATCCGCCGCGACCGGAGGTGCGGGCGGAGCTGCATGCCGCCGCGAACCACTCCGTACGGCATGCCGACCATCGCCCGCGGCCCGGCACGCAGGTGGCGCACAACTGGTTCGCGATGGCCTTCTGCGCCACCCGCGACTACACGGCGACAAAGGAGCATTTCGCCTCAGCCGGGCGATTCGTGATTGATTACCCATGGGGCACGGGCGCGGAAACTCGGATGACACGGGTTCGCGGCCGGGGCGATGATCGAGCATGCGAGTCAGGCCCCTCATCCTCGTGGACGTCGACGGCGTGCTCAATCCTTCACGCAGGTCGTCGCTGCACTACCGGCGTCACCTGTGCGCGGTGGGCGGCCAGGTGTACAAGGTGCTGCTCGACCGCCGGCACGGCGCCCGGTTGTCGTCCCTCGCCCGCGATACGGAGGCGGAGCTCGTCTGGGCGACCACCTGGGAGGAGCACGCCAACGTGGAGATCGCCCCGCGCATCGGCCTGCCCCGCCTGCCCGTCATCACGGTGACGACGGACCCCACCTCCAGGGCCGGGGAGAACTTCAAGACCCGCGGCGTCGCCGACTACGTGGACGGCCGGCCGTTCGTGTGGTTCGACGACAGCCTCGGGGCCGCCGATCACGAGTATCTCCGTGCCCATGAGGGCGTGGGCGACTTCCTGCTCGTCGACGTGGATCCGCGGTACGGGCTCACGGAGGACCATCTGGCCCAGGCGCGCGAGTGGCTGGGCCGTACGGCCGGCACGGCCTGAGCCGCAACGATCGTCAGCGCTCGCCGTCACGCTCGCCGCCCGAACGGGGACCGCCGGAGCGGTTGGCCACGATCACGGCGAACGGCGGGATGGCCAGCGCCACGATGGCGACCGCCACGGCCGCAGGGCCGGAGAAGCGGGCGATCACCGTGCCGGACAGCAGGAAGAGCAGCAGGCAGGTGCCCATCAAGGCGAAGTAGATCCTCCGGCGTCCTTTCACGGCCTCCTCCTCGCCCGCCCGCTCCCCGCCGGGCGCGGGCGTTTCAGGCCACGACGCGGCGGGACACGATGCCCCGCCCGACACCATGGCCGAACCAGAGCGCGAACCGATCGCCGGGGTGGAAGTACCGGGCCGCCTCCGGCTCTCGGAACGCCATCGTCACGATGTGGTACTTGTCCCCAGGAGCCAGCGGCTCGTCGTCGTCCGCGGTGATCTCCGCGGAGAACGGACGCCCGTGCTCCGGATGGTCGTCGTAGGACACGCGGATGACCAGCGACTGCGTACGGCTGGGCAGTTCCCGGGACAGGCCGCCCTCCTCGGAGGACAGCAGTGAGATCAGCGCCCTGCACTTCACCTGGGCCATCGGCCCTCACGACCTCTCGATCAAGAACTCACGGTGACCAATTTCATGCTAGGACGCGAGATTTAAGAGGAATGTGAGTTTAGTCCGAAATTAACTTTGGGGCGGGTAGCCGCCAAGACCATCCCTGAGCTGGTCGAACACGCGGCGCACGTCGTCGTGATGGGCGCCGATGATCGCCTCGTCGTCGCCGCCGGAGGCCACTCGTTCCCGCAACCGCCGGTAGAGCGCCCGTTGCGCGCCGATGAGCGTCGAGGCCACGAGGGGAGGAATGAGATCCCCGGGCTCGGCCCGCGCCTCCTCCGCCAGCGCCTCCGCGAGGGTGTTCACGATGTGCGCGTTGACCTCGTACATCTTCCTCTGCAACGCCGGGTTGGCGTTCACAAGCTCGAAGAATCCCCACGGCTGGGTGAGATCGCGCCGGATCCCCGGGATGAGCCTGGTCTGGCCGTCGCACAGCTGCCGGAACGAGTCGAGGATCGACATGCCCGGCGGCCGCTCCCTCACCGCGGCCAGCGACATGGCCTCGCGCTGGTCGGCGCGGTAGAAGACGAGGTCCTCCTTGGTCGGGAAGTGGTTGAAGACCGTCTTCTTCGACACCTGAGCGACTGCGGCGATCTCGTCGACCGTCACGTCGTCGTATCCCCGGGCGCGGAACAGCTTCGCGGCGCTGTCGGCGATGAGCTGGCGCGTCTGGCTCTTCTTCAGCTCTCGCAGCCCGCCCTCACGCATGCCCTCAGCGTACCGTTTTGGACCTTGGTCCCGATTTGACTTCACCTAGGGCATTCTTACACTTGGCGTAACCAAAAGGGGGGCTCATGACATCACCGGCGGTCTCCACGACCCGCCTGAGCAAGCGATACGGCGACTTCGAAGCGGTCAGGGGCATCGACCTGACCGTCGAGAGCGGCGAGACGTTCGGCTTCCTCGGCCCGAACGGCGCGGGCAAGTCCACGACCATCAGCATGCTGTGCACCCTGGTGACTCCCACGGGCGGCACGGCGAAGGTGGCCGGGCACGACATCGTGCGCGAGCGCGACGAAGTACGGCGCAACATCGGGCTGGTCTTCCAGGACACCACGCTGGACGGCTATCTCACCGCCGAGCAGAACCTCCGCCTGCACGCCGAGCTGTACGGCGTGCCGAAGGACGGCCTGGAGGCCAGGCTGCGCCAGGTGCTGGAGATGGTCGGCCTGTGGGACCGGCGCTCGAGCAAGGTCAACACCTTCTCCGGCGGCATGAAGCGGCGGCTGGAGATCGGCCGGGGCCTGCTGCACTCCCCGCGCGTGCTGTTCCTCGACGAGCCGACCGTCGGCCTCGACCCGCAGACCCGCAGCTCGATCTGGTCCTACATCCGCGAACTCAAGCAGGCCGAGGACATCACGATCTTTCTCACGACCCACTACATGGACGAGGCCGAGAACTGCGACCGGATCGCGATCATGGACCACGGTCAGATCATCGCCCTCGACACCCCCGAGGCCCTCAAGGCGGGTGTGGGCAAGGACCGGGTCCAGATCCACACCGACGACAACGCCGAGGCCATCAAGGCGCTCGACGAGCAGTTCGGCCTCCAGGCGACCGCCTCCGAGGGGGCCGTCAGCTTCTTTGTGGACCAGGGCGAGAGCTTCGTCCCCACGTTGTTCGGGCAGTTCCGGCTGCCGATCCGCGCCGTCAGCGTCGCCCGTCCGAGCCTCGACGACGTGTTCATGTCCTACACCGGCAAGACCATGCGCGACGCCGAGGCGAGCGCCGCGCAGCGCGGCCGGGAGACCATGGCGAGATTCCGAGGAGCACGCCGATGACCGCCGTCCAGACCGCCCCCGTCACCCAGGTCAGGGTGCCCGCCCGCAGCGTGGCGGGTGAGCTGCGCGCCATCAAGATCGTCTGGAAGCGGGAGCTCATCCGGTTCTTCAACGACCGCCTGCGCATCCTCACGTCCCTCGTGCAGCCGTTCCTGTTCCTGTTCGTGCTCGGCTCCGGGCTGTCGCAGCTCACCTCGGGCGGCACGGGCGGGCTCAACCTGCGCACGTTCCTCTACCCCGGCATCCTCGCCATGGCGGTGCTGTTCACCGCGATGGCCTCGGCGGCCTCCATCGTGTGGGACCGCGAGTTCGGCTTCCTGCGCGAGATGCTCGTCGCGCCGGTGCGCCGCAGCTCCATCGTCATCGGCAAGTGCCTGGGCGGAGCCACCGTCGCCGCGTTCCAGGGGCTCATCGTCATCTGCATCGCCGGGCTGGTCGGCGTGCCGTACGCGCCGGACCTCATCGCCGGGGTGTTCGGCATCCAGCTGCTGCTGGCCTTCACCATCACGGCGTTCGGCGTCATGATGTCGGCCCGGATCAAGCAGATGCAGTCGTTCATGGCGCTGATCCAGATGCTGATCCTGCCGCTGTACTTCCTGTCCGGCGCCGTGTTCCCCGCCACGAATCTGCCCGCGTGGCTCACCGTACTCAACCGCATCGACCCGCTGGCCTACGCGGTCGACCCCATCAGGCGCATCGTGTTCTCCCACCTCACCCTGGCCCCCGCCGTACGGCAGAGGCTGGACGCGGGCATGACGTGGGGAAGCTGGCGGGTGCCGACCCTCCTCGAGGTCGGCGTGGTGGCCGCGATCGGCGCCGTGCTCCTCGCCATCGCCATCGCCGAGTTCAGCAAGACCGAGTAGAGGCGCACGCCGCTCACCACCGCCGGCGTCGCCGCCTAGAGTCGAACGGTGACCCAAATGATCGTCATGGCGCGTGATGTCGGTGTCGTCGCCGGCGAGGTTCCCATCCTGACCGGCATCGACCTCGCGGCCGGTCCCGGCGAGGTGGTCGCCGTCGTCGGCGTGAACGGCGCGGGCAAGTCGACGTTGCTGCGCTGCCTGGCGGGGCTGCAGCCGCCGGCCTCCGGCGAGGTCGGCGTGTTCGGACGGCCTCCCGCGGACACCGCGGCCTTCTGGCGTGACGTCGCCGTCGTCGCCGACGAACCGGCCTGGTATCCGGGGCTCACCGTCCGCGAGCATCTCGAACTGATGCGTGCCGTCCATCACGATACGCGCCTGACGGTCGAGGCGGCGCTGGAGGAGTTCGATCTGGTGGAGCGTGCGGACCTCGCTCCGCAGACGCTCTCCACCGGCCAGCGGCAACGGCTGGTCCTGGCGATGGCGCTGCTGCGGCCGAGCCGGCTGCTGCTCCTCGACGAACCGGAACGCGGGCTCGACACCGCGTTCCGCGACCGTCTGGCGACGATGCTCACGCGATACGCGGCGGCGGGCGGGACCGTCGTGATGGCCACGCACGACCTCGGGCTCGCCCGCGCCGCCGGTGCGCGCCGGGTGTCGCTGGAGGCCGCCGCATGAGCGACGTCCGCGCCGTGCGCGCCTTCCTCCGATCGCGGGGACGCGCTCCGGTGACCTGGTCGGACCGCTACGTCACCGTCTTCGGCCTCGTGGTGGCCGCTCTGGTGCTGGCGCATCCCGTGACCTCGGCGTTCACCTCGCTCACCGCCGCCGCAGGGCAGACGGACCCGTCCCAGGCGGGTGCCGGTCTCGCGCTGATCGCACTGGCGTACGCGGGCTTCATGCGCCTGGCCCGCACGGTCGGCCCGGTCGTGCTCCCGGCCGCCGACGCCGCCTGGCTGGTGCTCTCCCCGCTCCCCCGCCGGCCCGTCCTCGCCCGGACGGCGCTCGTCCTGGTGGCCGTCTCGGTGGTGGCCGGCGCCGCACTCGGCGTGGCGCTGCTCGCCGTGCTCGGCGGCGGCGGTCATGTCGCGGTACGGCTGGCCCTCGCGCTGGCGCTGGGAATGTCGGCGACGCTCGGCGGCATGGCGACGGCGGTGCTCGCCCAGGCCCACCCCGCCTGGGGCTCACGGTTCGACGCCGGGCTCCTTCTCGCGCTGGTCCTGCTGCTGGTCACAGTGCTGGTCGTCGCGTTCGTGATGCATGCTCCTGCCGGGCTCGCCGCGGCGTGCGCCACAGCGTGCGCCACAGCCTCCGCCGTCCTCGTACGGCAGGCCTGGGCGGCGCTCGGGCGCATCCCGGCCCGCTCGCTGCTGGCCGCCTCGACCCGTGCCGGGCGGGTGGCCGCGGCGGCGACGCTGATCGACCCGGGGGTTCTGAGCTGGATCGCCGAAGACGACCACTGGCGGGGCCGCGTGCTCCGCTCCCGCGTGTGGCCCCGCCTGCTGCGGGCTCGATGGGCGGCGCCGGCGCTGGCCTGGTCGGACTGGCGCAGGCTGGGCCGCCGCCCCGCCCGGTTGTGCGCCCTGCTCGCAAGCACCGCGCTGCCGTCCCTGGCCTCGGCCACCCTGGCGAGTCCGGCGACGAACGGGCTCGTGGCGGCGCTCCTCGCGATCGGAGCGATGACCGCCGCGGCGGCGTGCACGACCGGTGCACGCCGCGACCACGACGACCCGGCGCTGTCCCGGTTGTCCGGCGTCGGAGCCAGGGCCGCGCTCACCGCCCGGGCTGTGCTGCCCATGCTGCTCAGCGCGGCCTGGCTCACCCTCGCGCTGGCCGGGCTGGGCGTGATCGGGGCCCTGCCGCCAGGTCCGTGGTGGTCGCTCGGCATCCTGTGCGCGCCCGCCCTCGCCGCGGGCGCGTTGCGGATGGCGCGGCGGCGCCCGATCGACCACACGATGCCGGTCATCCACACACCAGCGGGTTCCATCCCGACGGGCCCGCTCATCTGGGCGGCGACCGGAGCCGACGTCGCCGCGCTCGGCTGCCTGCCCGTGCTGGCGGCCGTGCCGACGTCCGTGTCCGCCGGGACGCCCGCCCTCGGCCCGCTCCTGGTGGCGCAGGCCGTGTCGGGCGTCGCCGTACTGGTCGTGTTCCTGCTGCGCGCGGCGGGCCCGCGCGGCGGCTGAGTAGTCCAGGAGAGTCAGGCGGATCAGGCCAGGGCGTCGGCGACCGACGCGGCGCCGTTCTTCGCCCGGGCGGCGGGCGCGGTTCGCACCGCTTCGATATGGCCGCCGTGCTGGTCGTGGAAGTCGGCGTCCGGGTCGTCGAACCACACACCGCCGTGCGCCAGATAGCGGAAGCACATCGGCCGGTCGGCGGGAACGGTGACGCTCACCTCGTACACGAAGTTCTTGGGCTCCATGGGGTGGGCGTAGGGATCCCAGTCGTTGAAGTCGCCCACCAGGGAGAGCCCGCCGGGTGCTTGGTCGACCGGCACGGTGAAGGTCAGCTTGACGTGCCCGTCCCTCGCTGGCTTACCACGTTTGATCACGGCGATTCTCCTGATGTCGCTGGGTCACGGCGTTCGATCGCGCCGGAGCGACGGGGGACTCACGCCGAGCGGGACGTCAACCGATGTGATCGGCCGATCGCTCTTCGTGATGGCCGTGGTTTCCATCTACCCAGACAGCCCATGTCGGAATAGCCCGCATATGGAACCATGCCGGTGATCTACCAAATATCACCAGTGACCGAGGGTGTGGCGCGTCCGCTGGTTATGGTGTCTGCTTTCCTGCGTCGTCGCGATGAGAGCCGCGCGGCGCATGGGCGCCCTCTGAGCCGGGCGCGCGTGACCGCCGGTCAGGACGGGCCGGCCCCGTGCGCGGGTCGTGACCGTACGCCGTCGAGCGCGACGCCGAGCACCCGATCGCGCTGCTCCACGTCGACGAACGCGCCTCCGCTGAGGCTGGAGATCATGCGCAGCACGTCGTCGAAGCCGACGTCCGCACGCACCTCGCCCGCCTCCTGCGCGCGGGCGAAGAGCGGCGTCCCCGCGGCGTACATCGTGTCGCGGCAGGAGCGGAACATCTCCGACTCGCGGTTCAGCGCCTCGTAGATGGCCCGCTTGGTGGCCGCGTAGGAGACGAACTGGCGCATCCATGCGACCAGCGCGTCCCACGGCGGCAGGTCGGCGACCTCCGCGGCGGCCCGGGCGAGTTCTTCGACCTCCCCGACGTACACGCTCTCGAACAGGTCCTGCCGGGTCGGGAAGTTCCGGTACAAGGTGCCGATGCCGACGCCCGCACGGCGAGCGATGTCCTCCAGCGACGCGTCGGTGCCGTTCTCGGCGAACGCGTCACGCGCGGCGGCGAGGAGGGCGTCGAAGTTCCGCCGCGCGTCCGCGCGGTGAGGACGCCGCACCGCGACGCCTGCGCTCTGAGGAGCCTTGTCGGTCACCGGTCTTCTCCCTGTCTGTACCCCGACTTGTACCGGAGGACTGCCTCCGCTATCGTTGGTGCCATCCCCAGCGGAGGCCGCCCTCCACTTTTTCGGAGGAGTGCCTCAACTTTACCAGTCATGCCGCTCGCTCCGGCCTGCCGGCACGTGACCGGGGTTTCCGTCGCGTTCACTTCGCGGCGTCTCTCCATCCAAAAGGATTCTTCATGGCAGGAAACGCCTCATCGGCACGGCTGACCTTCGTGGTCTTGTCGGCCGCAGCGGCTTCGTTCTCGATGCTGCAGTCGCTGGTCAGCCCGGTGCTGCCCACGATCCAGCATGATCTGGGCATCAGCCAGAACACGGTGACCTGGGTGCTGACCGCGTGGCTGCTGTCGGCCTCGGTCGCCACACCCCTGATGGGACGCATCGGCGACATGATCGGCAAGGAGCGCACGCTCCTGGTCGCGCTGAGCGCGATCGCCCTCGGATGCCTGGTCGCCGCGATCGCCCCCAACTTCGCGACGCTGATCATCGGCCGGGTCATCCAGGGCCTCGGCGGCGCGGTGTTCCCCGCGTCGTTCGGGATCATCCGCGACGAGTTCCCCCCGGAAAGGGTCGCCTCGATGGTCGGCGTGCTGTCGGCCGTCATCGCGGCCGGGGGCGGCCTGGGCATCGTGCTCGCCGGTCCGATCGTCGAGGCGCTGAACTGGCGGTGGCTGTTCTGGATTCCGATGATCGTCGTCGCGGCGACCGCGATCCTGACCCGCCGCTACGTCCCGGAATCCCCGGTGCGCACACCGGGGCGCATCGACTGGCTGGCCGCGTTACTGCTGTCCGGCTGGCTGGTGGCGCTGCTGGTTCCGCTCAGCGAGGCGCAGTCGTGGGGCTGGACATCGGCTCGGGTGCTCGTGCTCGTCGCGCTCGCCGTGGTGCTGCTCGCGGGATGGATCGTGGTCGAACTGCGCTCACGCAACCCGCTCATCGACATGCGCATGATGCGGTTGCCCGCCATCTGGACGACCAACCTGGTGGCGCTGCTGTTCGGGGCGGGCATGTTCTCGGTCTACGCGTTCCTCCCGGAGTTCATGCAGATCCCGGTGTCGGCCGGGTACGGGTTCGGCTCCAGCGTCACCGGAGCCGGGCTGCTGATGCTTCCCATGCTCGTGACGATGGCCGTCACCGGGTCGCTCAGCGGCCCCATCACCTCGCTCGTCGGCGTCAAGGCGCAACTGGTGTGGGGCTCGGCCTTCACCGCCGTCTCGTGCGCCGCGTTCGCCGCCTACCACGACCAGGCCTGGCAGATCGCCACCGCCGGCGGCGTCTACGGGATCGGCCTCGGCCTGGCCTACGCGTCGATGACCAGCCTGATCGTGCAGAACGTGCCGGCGCACCAGACCGGCGCCGCCAGCGGCATGAACACCAACATCCGCACCATCGGCGGCTCGATCGGCACCGCCGTCGTCAGCTCGATCATCACCGGGCGACTGCAGGGTGACGGCCTCCCCTACGAGTCGGGCTTCACTCGCAGCTTCCTGGTGCTCACCGCGATCTCGGCGGTGACGGTCGTGCTCGCCCTGCTCGTTCCCTCCGCTCAGCGCAGGAAGGCCGGGTTGAGCGCGGCCACGGCCACCCGGGTGGGCGAGCCCGTCCCGTCCGCGGGCACCGCCCACAGGTCCTCGCCGTAGTCGCCCGCCAGGCCGTACAGGACGGTGTGATCGTCGGACCAGACGACCTGGTCGTCGACGCCCCGGGTCTCGGCCAGCGGCGTCTCCTTCATCGTCGCCAGGTCCAGCGCGTACAGGCGCCACGGCACGTCGGGGTCGGTCCCGGGGACCCGCTTCTTGAAGACGAGGCGGGTCCCGTCGGGCGACAACGACGGGCACTCCACGTTGGTGCGCATCGTGGTCATCGTCTGAGCGGCGATGTCGCCGTGCACGAGATAGGTCTGCCCCTTGGTCGCGAGGGTCGCGTAGAAGTGCCCGTCGTCGGCGAAGGTGACGCCCCAGAAGTTCGCGTCGGCCGAGTGGTACGGCTTGCCGTCCTTGATGATCTTGTAGGTCTCCAGGCTCGGCGTCAGCGCCCACGTGCGCGTGTCGACGATCGAGGTCCGGGTCGAGAAGTTGGTGCCCGCGTAGGAGTCGCCGCCCACGAACACCGTCCAGGCGGCCAGGTGGCCGGACGGCGCGACCCGCGCCCGGGTGGGGATGCCCGCGACCGGGAAGTCGCGCAGCGTGTGCAACCGGGAGTCGAGGACGGAGGCGAAGTAGGTCTCCTGCAGCGCGCCGACCTCCTTGCGCAGGCACACGCCGATGCCCGCCGCCGAATAGAAGCGCAGGCAGCGAACCGGCGAGGCGATCCGGGGCCCGCCCGGATCGTTCACCGGCACGGAGACGAGGTCGTCGCGGTACGGGCCCCAAGCCATGTTGCGGAAGATGATCCGCCCCTGATCCTGGAGGCTCACGGAGCCGGAGGTGACGGACGGGCCGCCCGGCTGGGCCTGGTCGTGCTCCCCCGCCCGGTTCGCCGCGTGCATGACGGACGCGAAGGCGACGGTGCCGAGCAGCACCACCGCGGCCAGCAGGATGATCAGGCGGTTCCTGGTGTTCATCGGCTCACCGGGGCTTCCTGCCCGCGCAGGGCGTAGGCCGCCCAGGCCGCGCACAGGGCGAGACCGGCCATCGCGATGCCGAGCGAGGCGCGGTCACCGATCGCGGTCCACGCCGCGCCGAAGGCGAGCGAGCAGCAGAACCGGGCCAGCGCCTGCCCGGTGCCGATCAGCGCGAGCCCGCTCGCGCGCAACTCGGCCGGTACGGCTCCCGCCGCCGCGGCGGGCAGCACCCCGTCGGTCGCCGCGTAGAACGTGCCGTGCAGGGCGAGCACCACGAACGGCAGGGCGCCGACGTGCAACGGCGCGAGCAGCAGGCCGTACGCGAGCAGCAGGGCGAGATGCCCGCCGAGGAACACACGCCTGCGGCCGACCTTGTCGGCGAGCACGCCCAGCGGCAGCGCGAGGAGGAGGAACGCGGCGGCCGTCCCGAGCGGCAGCAGCGGGAACCAGTGCTCGGAGATCCCGAGCCGGTGCTGCAGCATCAGGTAGACGAAGGCGTCGCTGACCGTGGTGAGGCCGAGCAGCGTGGCGCTGACGGTCAGCCGCCTGACGTCGGGCAGTCGCAGCAGCGCCAGCGCCGAGCGCAGCGTGACCGGTGGAGCCTTCTCCTCTGTTGCGCCGGCCTCTGTTGCGCCGGCCTCTGTTGCGCCGGCCTCCGGGGCACGGCCTCCGGGGACGAACAGCAGCAGCACCAGGACGCCGAGCACGGCGACGCAGAAGCTGACGGTGAAGACCGCGTCGTATCCGTCGGCGGCCACGTTCAGAACGAGGAAGGCCACCAGCGGTCCGAGCAGCGCGCCTCCCGTGTCCATGGCCCGGTGCACCCCGAAGGCGCGGCCCCGGGTCTCCGGCGGCGAGGCCAGGGAGATCATCGCGTCGCGCGGCGCGGTGCGCAGCCCCTTGCCCGTACGGTCGGCCGCGAGCACGGCGCCGATGACCGGCAGGGTGCCCGCGACGAGCAGCAGCGGCTTGCATACGGCCGACAGCCCGTAGCCGATCACCGCGACGGCCTTGTGCCGCCGCCCGCGGTCGGCGAGGTGGCCGCCGAACAGTCGCACCAGCCCGCTGACGCCGTTGTAGACGCCGTCGAGCAGGCCGAATCCGAGCGGGCTGAGGCCCAGCCCGGCCACCAGATAGAGCGGCAGGACGGCGGTGACCATCTCCGAGGAGATGTCGGTGATGAAACTGACCGTCCCCAGCGCGAAGACCGTGCCGGAGATGGCCCGAAGGGCCCGGCCCGGCTGAGCGGCCCGATCCGTCCGGCCCGGTTGCACATCGTCGGACGTCGGGACGTCCCCCGACGCGGGAGCGGCGGCCGGGCCGCGTTCAGCCAGGTACAACTCAGCTCCAGATTCCGGTGATGTCCGCGGCGGACGACGCGTTGCCGGCGTGGGTGGTCGAGCCGACCATGTCCTCCAGCGTCCGGAGCAGGTTGTAGTGGTTGTAGGTAGTGGAGGAGGTGCTGCCCGCGATCACCGGCTGGCCGTACAGGACGGTCGCGATCCGGTTGCCGCTCGAGCTGTTGTCCTCGTCGGTGGTGACGACGAGGAGGCTGTTGTTGGACTTGGCCCAGGTCGCGTACGCGCCGAGCTTGTTCTTCAGCCAGGTGTCGCCGGTCGACACCGAGCAGTCGTGCATGTCATTGCACAGGTTCGGGATGACATAGGAGAGCTTCGGCAGCTTCGTGAAGTCCGTGGGGAACTGCGCGAAGGTGTACGCCGAGGAGGTCGGGACGTTGCTGAAGCCGAACCACGGGTTGTGCTTCTGCGCGTACTTGCCGCTGCTGTTGGTGCAGACCGTCGAGCCCTGGCTCGGCAGGCCCTCGTTGTAGCTGGCCCAGGTCTTGCCGGCGGCGATCGTCTCGGAGGCCAGGTTCTTGGCCGAGCTGAAGCCGATCTTGACGCAGCTGTCGCCGGTGATGCCCTGGGTGGAGCCGGAGAACATCGCGTAGTAGTTGGGCTGGCTGGGGTGCGTCTCGGCGTACATCTGAGTGAGATTCGCACCGCCGTTCTTCAGCGAGTTGATGTAGGGGGCGCTGGAGCTGCCGATGATCTGGGAGTAGGCGTGGTTCTCCAGGACGACCACGACGATGTGGCTCGGAGAGGGGACGACGGCCGCGGAGCTCGCGCCCGTCCCCGCCCACAGGGCGGCGACGGCGGCGAGGCCGACGGCGGATGCGACGGTGGCGAGCTTTCCGAGGGAGCGCTTCCTGCCAGCGGATACGACCATGACTGTCCTTCATACAGGGGATGCGAGGCCCGGTCAGGTTAGATCCGCGTGATCGACGATCTCAGTGTGCGTGGGTGAATAGGAACCGAACATTCGACACCCAAGGGGTGTTGGAGGGAATAGCACCTCCAACCGTCACAAAATGGGCACCCATAGGCCACAGCCCGTGCTGGTGAACCGCGCGTCGGTCGCCCGGATCGTGACCGTGACGCCGCCCGAGGCGGCGGGAACCGTGGCGCTCGACACCGTCTGGCCGCCGGCGGTCCGCTTCCAGGAGCAGTCCTTCACGTCGCGGTCGTACGTCCGATACCGGCCGGGCTGGACGTCGGCACCCACCTTCTGGTCGCCTTCACCGAAGGCGGCCATGCCCTGCCTCCACGCGGCGGCGTACTTCGGGCACAAATAACGGACGGCGTCACGCTCGGGGACGCCGAGGGATGCCTTGTTCGCGTGGATCCCCTCCACGTTCATCGCCCACGTGTAGGGGCTCGCCGGGTCCCGCTCAAGCCGGCAGAACAACCGCCCCTTCCGCACGAGTTCGAGGTCGCCGGTCACGCCGTCGACCTTCGTGTCCTTGCGGACCGCGTTCGCGAACCGGCGCTCGGTCGCGGTGAGGTCGCGCACACTGGCCGACGGGCCGGTGCTCGGCGAAGACGGCGCCGACATCGGTACGGCGAGCACGTCGGGCTTGCCCAAGTCCGGCTGGGTCGCGGCCCATACGACGAGGACCGCGACGAGCAGGACAATCGCCGAAATCAGAAGGACCAGTGCGGTCCTGTTCACCGCTTTGTGGAGATTGTTCGGCGGGGCGTTCGGCGGATAGCCGACACGGATATAGGGCGGATCCTGCTCGTGATCCATGTGATGCTCCAGTGATTGAGGAGGTCCGCCGCCAGTGACGACGCCTGACGCGCATCGCAGGTTGGCACGGCGGCTCCTGTCTCGGGGGTCGGCGAACGGACACGGGAACGGTTCATCATCGCCCGGCGGAGATCGCCACGCCAACCCTCCAACGGTCCCGCGTCCTCCCCACTATCCCTACCGTGACCGGCGGAGGTTCCCCGTCCGTACGGCCAGGACGACGCCGAGAGCGAGCACCGCGGTGCAGAGGACGATCGTCGCCCCGTGCGCTACTCACCGGGCCTCCACCCGGGCAGCCCGGCTGCGCTCTTCGTCGCCGGGGCCGGCTTCTCGTGCGTAGCAGGCCGGCCGCGCTCATCGGCGCCGGTGACTGCCGTGCTTGTCATGTCTGGCTCGCTCACGCGCACCTCCGATCTCCGGGCATAAGACGATCAGCTACCGGTAAAGGATCGTGCCGGTGAAAGAGGCGGCGGGTATGAGCCTTATGCCGGGTTTCGCCTGCTGCTGGACACCCAGCTCGCGGCCGCCCGCCTGAGAGATCCGGGGGAACTCGTGGTGAGACGGATCATCGTGCTCCTGTCCGCCGTCGTGACCGTCGTCCTGGCCGTGCCGACGGGCGTCACCGCCGCCCTCGCCGCCGCGCCCGACGTGAACGAGCAGGATCAGGCCTTCCTCGCCGCACTACACCAGGGCAACCTTGCGGAGATCGAGTCAGGCAAGGTCGCCGAGAAGCAGGGCAGCATCGAAGGCGTCCGCCAGGCCGGGAAAACCCTGGTCGACGAGCACAACAAACTCGACGCGGAAGTGCGCCGCGTCGCCGGCGAGGTCGGCGTGACGCTGCCCGACAGCCCCAGCGACGAGCAGCAGGCGCAACTCCAGCGGATCTCGGACAAGAAGGGCGCCGAGTTCGACGATGCCTGGGTGACCGCCGAGATCGCCGACCACCGCGACGACCTGAAGGCGATCGCCGACCAGCAGGCCAAGGGCTCCTCGGCGCCGGTCAAGAAACTCGCCACGGACGCCAAGCCGGTCGTCGAGTCACACCTGAACATGCTCGAGAAGCTCCACGCCGGCTGACACTGGCCTCCCCTCTTCACGGCCGCGCCGTACCGCACGGGTCGCGCCGCCGCGCATGGGCGGCGGCGCGCGTTCAGGCGTAGCGTCGTCACTGGACCCACGGCGCATTCGGGGGGAGGCGCGGCGGTGCACGACGAGGAGCGGATGCTGAGCGGCCTGCTGAAAGCCAGCCACCTGGCGTCGCTGGACGACCTTCCGGATCTGGTGGCCGAGCATGCCGCGCACGCCGGATTCTCCCAGCCGGTGATCTACGTATCGGACCTGCAGCACCGGTTCCTCCTGCCCCTTCGCGGCCGGCACGGCGACGGGGCAGAGCCGCTCACCCCCGTCGGCGTCGACGGAACGATCGCCGGGCGGGCCTACCGCAACGTCGAGATCGTCCAGACCCGGCAACTCGTCGACCCGGCGGCCCCCGAATCGCCGGCGCCCTCCGACCTGGCGGGACGGCGGAAGATGTGGCTGCCGCTGATCGACGGCACCGAACGGATCGGCGTCTTGGGACTGACCGCTCCTGGAGACGACGAGCAGACCCGGTCGCGCGCGGCCCGACTCGCGTCGCTGCTGGCGCTGGTGCTGGTCAGCAAACGGGCCTCCAGCGACACCTACGCCCGGCTCGTGCGGGCGGAGCGGATGACCCTTCCCGCCGAGGTGCTCTGGAACCTCATGCCTCCCGGCACGCTCGCCACCAAGGACATCGTGGTCAGCGCCATGCTTGAACCCGCCTACGACGTGGGCGGCGACGCCTACGACTACGCCACGGACGGCGACCGCCTCCATCTGTCGATCTTCGACGCCATGGGGCATGACGCCTCCGCCGGTCTCACCGCGTCGATCGCCATCGGGTCCTACCGCAACACCCGCCGCAAGGACGCCGACCTCGTCGCCGTCAGCGAGACCATCGACGAGGCGATCGCCGAACAGTTCGGCATGACACGCTTCGCCACCGGCATCCTGGCCAGCCTCGACACGCAGACAGGCCGCCTGGAATGGGTCAACAGGGGGCACCACTTCCCTCTCGTCATCCGGCACGGGCACCAGGCCGCCACCCTCGAGACGGTTCCGTCGCCGCCTATGGGCCTGCGGCTGGGCGTCTCCACCGGAATCAGCCACTACCAGCTCGAGCCGGGCGACCGCCTGATCTTCTACACCGACGGCATCATCGAGGCCCGAGACCTGAGCAAGGAGATGTTCGGTCTCACCCGTTTCATCGACTTCGTCATCCGCCGCGAGGCCGACGGCATGCCCGCCCCCGAGACCCTGCGCCGGCTGATCACAACGATCCTCGCCCACCAGCACGGCATGCTGCAGGACGACGCCACCGTCCTGCTGGTCGAATGGCGGGCCCACCGCCAGGAACGCCTGATCATCTGAAGCGATCACTCGTGGAGAGCCGTTCGCCGGGGGGATCTCCGCTCCGGGGCGGCCCCGTGGGGGTCGCTTGGGTGGTGGGTGTTCGGCGGGGTC
>NZ_BOOR01000098.1 GCF_016863335.1 Planotetraspora thailandica | reverse complement strand
CGCGCCAGGAATGCCGCGGGATGAACCCGAGCGCCTCCCGCGCGGCGTCGATCGCGAGCAGGGTCTCGAACTCCCCGAGGTCGCGCCTGACCTCGACGCTGGGGAAGACCTCCTTGAGCAGTTCGGCCGACGGGCGGTTCATGATGGTGTCGGCCGCGGCGATGATGTAGCTCGACGAGCCCTGCAGGGGCGCGTCCAGGGCCAGCCGGCAGGCGGCGGCCGCGTCGCGGGTGTCGATGTAGCCCCACAGGTTCCACTTGCGGGAGTGCGGGTCGTCCCAGTAGCCCGGCACCGTCGCGTAGTCCTCCGGGTCGTGGATGTTGGAGAAGCGCAGGGCCACGAAGGGGATGCCCGACCACGCGGCGACCTGCTCGGCCGTCGTCTCGCCGACCACCTTCGACAACGCGTACGTCGAGGTGGGGAACGGGTAGTGCGCCTCGTCGACGGGCGCGTACGACGGCGGCACGTCGAACGGCAGCCCCAGCGTGGTCTCGCTGGAGGCCCACACCACCCGGCCGAGCCCGAGCTGGGCCGCGGCGAGGAAGACGTTGGCGTTCATCACGGTGTTGGTGTTGTAGGTCTGCGCCGGGGTGTGGATGCCGGGCGCGGGGATGTTGGCCAGGTGGACGACCGCGTCGACTCCGTCCAGCACTTCGACGGCCTGGCCGTACTCGGTGAGGTCGGCCAGCAGCACGGGCGTCCCCAGCCCGGCCGGAGCCGGCCTGACGTCGGTCGCGACCACCGTGTGACCGTGGTCGAGCAGGTCACGCACGACTCCGCGCCCGAGCTTGCCGCTCGCGCCGGTCACGCAGATCTTCGCCATGATTCCTCCTGAAGTGGTGCGTTATGGGTCCACTCTGTCAGAGGCCGCTCCGCCGGGATCTCACGAGCCCTCGCCCGAAAAAACGTCATGATCCAGACTGAGGCCCGGTGGTAGACATGTCACCCATGACCGAATACCGCGCGTCCTTCGACGCGTCCGTCACGTTCAGCAACGGCGGCGATCTGACCGTCCACGGGTTCCGCGTGGATGTGCCCTCCGCCGACGTGGACGAGGCCACGATCGGGGCGCTGTTCGTCGCCTCGCTGGGCCTGCTGATGACGGGCACGGTCGAGCTGAGCAACGTTGAGATCGTCGCCGAGCCGCACAAGGGCACGCGCGGCGGCCCGTCGGACCGGTCCGGACGTGCCGTACGGCCAGGCGGGAGGCTCGTGGAGCTCGGCCACGTGATCCGTGCGGGGATGGTCACCTATCCCGGCCTGCCCGCGCCGGAGATCACGCCCCACCTGACCCGGAAGGCCTCGCGCGAGGCCTACGCGGCGGGCACCGAGTTCGCCATCGACACGCTGAAGCTGGTCGGCAACACCGGGACCTACCTCGACTCGCCCTACCACCGTTTCGCCGGCGGCGGCGACCTCACCACCATTCCCCTGGAGGGCACGGTCGACCTCCCGGCGGTGGTCGTCCGGGTGACCGGCACCCGGGCCTCCGGGATCGACGTCGGCGCGCTCGCCGCCGTGGACGTGCGCGGAGCGGCCGTCCTGCTGCACACCGGCGACGACGCCCGCTTCGGCACCCCCGCCTACGCCGAGGACCGCCACTTCCTCACCCGGGCGGGCGCCGAATGGCTCGCCGAACAGGGCGCGGCGCTGGTCGGGATCGACGCGATCAACATCGACGACACCGACGACCGCGAACGGCCTGCGCACACCGTGCTGCTCGCCGCGGGCATTCCCGTCGTGGAGCACCTGACCGGCCTGGAGCAGCTGCCGCCGACCGGTGCGACCTTCACCGCCGTCCCCCTGCGCGTCGAAGGATTCGGCACCATCCCGGTGCGCGCGTTCGCCCGGCTTCCCGGATGACTCACAGCTGCCTGTGGTCCCACCGTCACCATTCGGCCCTCTCCGGTTCACCGCAGGGGGCCGATGAGTTCCGCGTGATCCCGGACGGCGGCAACCTCACGTTCATGGGTCCGTCTCCGGGGGAGGGCTTACTGGGCCAAGTTATATAGACAACTTGGCTCACCCGGGCGGTGCCCGGGCGGAGAGGACCCAAACTCGTGTCACCCCTCTCACGTGCCGTGACCACCGGCAGCACGATCACGCTCAGCTCGCCGACGACCCCTCAACGGGGCGACAAGCTGACCTTCAACTGGGCGACGGATGCGCCCGACCCCAAGAACTGGATCGGCATCTACGACGGCAGCCGAAAGCCCGGAACCGGAAGCGCCATCGTCTGGGCCTACGTCCCCGGCTCCTCCGGTCAGCTCACGCTCGACACCTCGGGCCTGAGCGGCGGGCCGTACACCGCCTACTTCCTGGCCAAGGACGGCTACGGCATCCTCGCCCAGACCGACCCGTTCAGCTTCGCCGGGCAGACGACCGACACCATCGTGCTCACGTCTCCGACCGCCCCCCTCGAGGGCGACCGCCTGAGCTTCCACTGGACCACCGAGACGCCCGACCCCACCAACTGGATCGGCATCTACGACGGCGACCGGCAGCCGGGCAACGGCGGCTCGCTGGTGTGGGAGTACACCCCCGGCGCCTCCGGCGACATCACGCTCGACACCGGGGGCCTGAGCGGCGGGCCGTACACCGCCTACCTGCTGGCCAAGGACGCCTACGGCATCCTCGCCAAGACCGCCCCGTTCAGCTTCGCCGTACGGCCGGTCATCCCGCGCCCGCACGCGGTGGTCGACGCACTCACCACCGCGCCGCAGACGGCGGGCGCGTCCTTCGCCGTACGGCTCGGCGGCCTCTGGATCAGGCCGGACGGCAACGCCGCCGGGACCCCCACCTTCAAGCGCGTCTCCGGCGACGCGTGGTTGTCGGTCGCCGCCGACGGAACCGTCACCGGGAAGGCGCCGGCCTCCGCGCCGAAGACGCCGGGCCGGATCGTGGTCGCCGTCACCGACAGCGCCGTCGGGTCCGACACCGTCACCGTCCAGGTGCCGGTCCGCTCGGCCAAGGACAAGGTCCAGGTCAAGGTCGCCACGCTGAACCTCTGGGACGGCGGCACGCACGTCGACGGGTCCCTGGAGAAGCAGCTGCGGCTGGTGCTCAACCAGGGCCTGGACGTCGTGGCGCTCCAGGAGGCCGGCGGCACCGCCGCCCGTGACCTCGCCCAGGCGCTCGGCTGGCAGGTCTACCAGGCCGGCAGTCTCGGCATCGTCAGCCGTTACCCGCTGGGCGACCTGCGCGCTCCGACCGCCGACCTGCCCGCCGCGGCCGCCACCGTGCAGCTGCCCGGCGGGAACTCGCTGCGGCTGTGGACCGCACAGCTGGACGAGGCCGCCTACGGGCCGTACGCCGTGCTCGCAGGGAGCACCGCCGCCCAGGTCGAGACGGCGGAGAAGCAGACCGTCCGCTACCGCCAGACGCAGGCGCTGGTCGCCGCCATGCGGGGTGACATCGCCTCACGCAGGGCGGTCGTGCTCGCCGCCGGCCTCGCCTCGCCCTCCCACCTCGACTGGACGAGCCGTACGGCGTCCGCACACGACGGAGTGGGCCGGCTGCGCTGGCCGGTCACCGAGACGCTGCGGCAGGCCGGTCTCACCGACGCCTTCCGCGACGTGTCGACCAACCCGGTCAAGGACCCCGGCAACACGTGGTCTCCCGTACGGCCCGAGCACGACGGGGGCGGCGCGGAGCCGCAGGACCGCATCGACCAGGTGCAGTACGCCGGACCGCTGAAGGTCGTCGAAGCCCACAACCTCGTCACCGGCTGGCCGAAGCCCGTGCCGGACACCTCCGCCAACGGATGGCCGTCCGACCACGCCGCCGCCGTCGTCACCTTCTCCCTGCGCTGAACCACCGAAGGAACCCCTTTTCATGACTGAGATCAGCCGCCGCACGTTCATCGGCGCCACCGCGGCCGCCGGAGCGGTAGCCGCAGTCGGCATGCCCGGCATGACCGGCACGGCGAACGCCTCGTCCGACGACAACAACGGCAAGCACGGCGGGCACGGCGACCACGGAAGCCTCGCCGACGTCAAGCACGTCGTGATCCTGATGCAGGAGAACCGCAGCTTCGACCACTATTTCGGCACGCTGAACGGGGTGCGGGGCTTCGGCGACCGGCAGGCCGTCACCTTCCCCAACGGCGACTCGGTGTTCCGCCAGCCCGACAGGGGGCGGTCCGAGGGCTACCTCCTGCCCTTCCGGATGGACACCACCAAATACAACGCGCAGAACGCGGGCGGCCTCCCGCACGACTGGGACACCGGCCACACGGCCGTCGACGGCGGCGCCATGGACAAGTGGGTCGCCGCCAAGGGTGAGCGCACCATGGGCTACTTCACCCGCCAGGACATCCCGTACCAGTACGCGCTGGCCGACGCCTTCACCCTCTGCGACGGCTACTTCTGCTCCCTGAACGGGCCCACCGACCCCAACCGCCTCTACCTGTGGACGGGCACCGCCGGCCCCGGCGTCGACGGCACCACCGGCCCGTGGACCGACAACACGCCGGTCACCGGCAACCCGGTGGCCGACTGGACGACCTACGCCGAGCGGCTGGAGAAGGCCGGGGTGACCTGGCGCGTCTACCACAACCCCGACGGCTCCGACGACCGGAACGGCGACTACGACGACAACGCCCTGTCGTACTTCAAGCAGTTCCACGCCTTCCCGAAGGACGACCCCCGCTACATCAACGCGATGACCAAGTGGGACCTCACGGCCTTCGACCAGCACTGCAAGGACGGCACGCTGCCGACCGTCTCGTGGCTCGTGGCGCCCTACCTGTTCTGCGAGCACCCGGCCGCCAGTCCCGACTACGGCGCCCACTGGGTCAACACCGCGCTGCAGTCGCTGTTCTCCAACCCCGACGTGTGGAAGCACACCGTCTTCCTGTTGATGTACGACGAGAACGACGGCTACTTCGACCACGTGATCCCCCCGTTCCCCGAGCCGGGCACGAAGGACGAGTTCGCCGGAGGCAAGGCCATCGGCCTGGGCAGCCGGGTGCCCCTGTGGGTCATCTCGCCCTGGTCCCGCGGCGGCTGGGTCAACTCCCAGGTGTTCGACCACACCTCGGTGGTGCAGTTCCTCGAGCGCGTCACCGGCGTGAAGGAGCCCAACATCTCCGACTGGCGGCGTACCGTCTGCGGCGACCTGACCAGCGCCTTCGACTTCAGCCGGCCCGACTACAGCATCCCCGGCCTTCCCGACACGGTCGCGCTGATGGCCAAGGCCGACGCGAACAACTCGCTGCCGGGGGTCAAGGTGCCCGCGGTCGGGCAGCAGTCCATGGCCGTACAGGAGGAGGGGGAGCGGCAGCACCGGGCCCTGCCGTACCGGCCGTGGGCGGACGTGAAGGTCGACCGGGCCTCGGGCAAGGTCACCTGCACGCTGACCAACGACGGCGCCGTGGGCTACCACTTCACGGTGCTGCCGAACGTCGCCCAGCAGTTCACCGGCACGCCGTTCACGGTCGCGCCGCGTTCCTCGCGCACGTACGTGTGGGACGCGACCGGCACCGACGGCCGCTACGACTTCAGCGTGCACGGCGCCGACGGCTTCGTGCGCCGCTTCTCCGGCACCGTCGTACGGCACGACCAGGACGACGTGGCCGTTCCGGAGGTGAAGGCGACGCTGCGGCGGGCCGGTCGGCCGGACGTCGCGTCGATCGAACTGGACCTGTACAACGAGGGCGGGACCGAGGTGGCCTTCACGATCACGCCGAACGACTTCGGCGGTCAGGAGACCACCGTCTGGGTGAAGCCCGGCGACCACGCCCGGCACACGTGGCGCTGCGACCGCGGCCGGTACGACTTCACCGTCACCGCCGGCACCGGCACCCGCTTCGCCCAGCGGTACGCCGGCACCGTCCACGAGATGTGATCACCCTGAGTTGAGCCGGGGACCGGGTGCGGACCGCACCCGGTCCCCGGGTCATTTGGTGGAGCCCGCCAGCATGCCGGACACGAGCGCGCGCTGGGAGAACAGGAAGACGACCAGCACGGGCAGGATCGAGATCAGGATGGCGAGGGCGAGTTCCGGGCTCGTGATGTTGAGACCGGCCCCCGCGACCGGGTTGAACGACGGCGTCGACGTCAGCAACTGGTTCAGCCCCACCTGCACGGGGAAGGCGTCGCTGCTGGGCAGCACGAGGTAGGGCAGGAAGAAGTTGTTCCAGTTGCCGACGAAGCTGAAGAACGCGACCAGCGCGACGACGGGCCGGGCCAGCGGCAGCGCGATCTTCAGGAAGATCTGCCACTCGCTCGCGCCGTCGAGGCGCGCGGCCGACAGGATCGAGCGCGGCAGGCTGGTCGCGAAGTAGATGTACACGAGATACACGCCGAACGGAAAGAACGAGAACGGCAGGATCACACTCCAGGCGGTGCCGATCAGGTGGAACAGGTTGAGCTCGAGGAAGATCGGCAGCACCAGCGCGGCGGACGGCATGATCATGACTGTCAGCGTGATCATCAGCAGCAGCTTGCGGCCGCGGAACCGGGTGAGTGCGAGGGCATAGCCGGCCGGGATGCTGGTCAGGATCGTGATCGCCAGCGAGCCGACGCTGTAGACCGCCGAGTTCTTCAGCCAGACGAGGATCGCCGCGCCCTGGAACGAGATCAGGTGGTCCCAGGCGGCCGCCAGGTTGTGGAAGGACCCGAAAGACAGCGGGGCGTCGCTGATGAGCTCTCCCGCGGTCTTGGTCGGCGCCAGGAGCAGCCAGATCACCGGCAGGATGAAGAACACGAGGAGCAGCGCCAGGACCAGCGTCACCACCAGCGCGGTCGCCGTACGGGATGCCCGGCCGGAACGGGGCGCGGGGGAGTGCACAGTCGTCATTCGTTGTCATCCACGGTGAAGAGCCCGGAACGGGTGACCAGGACGCCGGCGCACGCGAGACCCAGCACGAGCAGGAAGATCGAGATGGCGGCGGCGCCGTTGAAGTCGCCCTTCTGGAACGCGTAGAGGTAGGCGAGCTGGTTCGGCGACCACGTCGGGCTGACGCGGCCGAGACTCGCGGTCTGCAGCAGCTGCGGCTCGACGAAGATCTGCGTGCCCGCCGCGAAGGCGAGGATCGTCATGTAGGCGATCCACTTCTTGATCATTGGGATCTGGACGGACCAGGCCGTCCTCCACGGACCGGCGCCGTCGATGCGCGCGGCCTCGATGACCTCGTCGGGGATGTTGTTGAGGGCGCCGTACATCACGACCATCCACCCGCCCGCCCCGGCCCAGAACGCGATCAGCACGAGGATGACCGGCAGGTTCCCCGGCGCCAGCACTGCCGCGAAGTTGCCGAATCCGGCGGCGCTGATGAGCCAGCCGACGGGGCTGACCGACGGGTCGAGCATGAACAGCCAGACCAGCACACTCGCGATGCCGGCGAGCGCACCCGGCACGTAGAACAGGAAACGCAGCGTGGCCGACAGGCCGGGTCGCATGCGGCCGCGGAGGATCACGGCCGCGCCCACCGACAGCACGACGAGCAGCACCAGCCAGAGCACCAGGTACACGACGATGTCGCCGAACGCCGGCAGGAAGCGGAAGTCCTGCACGACCTTGACGAACTGGCCCAGGCCGGTGAACTGCCCGCGGTCGTTGGTCAGCGCGAGGTAGGCGGCGTACCCGGTGGGGAACACGCCGAACGCCAGGAGGAGGACGACGTACCCCGAGACGAAGAGGTATCCGGCGAGCCCGCCGGCGGCCGGGCGCCGCACGGATGTGCGGCGCCCGATCGGATCGGCGGCGGGAGCCGCGCCCCGGATGTCGAGCGATGTCATTGGTTGACGACCGTGTAACCGTCCGACTTGGCCTCGTCGGAGATGGCCTGCTGCCAGGCGGGAAGCGTCTCCGTGAGGGTCTTGCCCTCGGTCAGGGCGGGGAGGACGACGCTCGACCAGGCCGTCTGGTCGCTGAACTTCACGTTGGACCAGCCCGTCCACACCTGGCCGGCGGCCGTCGTGAACGCAGGCGTGATGTCGTCGGCGAAGTAGTCGCTGTTGGCGGGGTTCTTCAGCCAGGCCTCGGCGGCCGGCGAGTACGCCGGGTAGGTCGGCGCACCGGACTGGTAGTCGTTCGAGGTGGTCAGCCACGTCACCAGATCGGTGGCCGCCTTGAGGTTCTTGCTGTGTGACGAAACCACCCAGGTGCCGCCGCCGACGTTACCGGTGAAGGTCTGCGACTCACCCTCCCACGAGAGCGGGTTCGACGCGGCGATCTCACCGGCCGGCACCTTGAAGGCGTTGTTGAACAGGTACTGGCCGTACCACGACGGACCGAAGGCCATCAGCGTCTTCGACCCGTGCTCCTTGGCGTAGCCGGCGCTGAAGAAGGCCTCGGTGCTGACCGACTTGTTCGCGATGAGCTTGTCGAGCAGCGTCGCCATGCGCGTGCACTTGGGGTCCTGGAGGGCGACCCTGAGGGTGCTGTCCTTCACCAGGTTGAACGCGGGGCACTGGCTGGCCCAGAAGTACGATTCGTGCGCGTTGGTGTCGCCGACGGAGCCGATGAAGTATCCGGGGTGCTCGGAGGCGACCTTCTCACCCAGGGCCTCGTACTGCTCCCAGGTGGTCGGCACGGTGTAGCCGAACTTGTCCATGAGCTTCTTGTTGTACCAGAGCACCACCTGCGCGAGGTCGTTGCGCATGCAGTACGTGTGGCCGTTGAACTGGCACGGCGCCAGCGACCCCGTCGCGAAGCCGTCGAGCAGCTTCTGGTCGACGAGCCCGTCGAGCGGGGCGGCGAAGGGCACCTTGCCGGGCGTGGTCGGCCGGGACGCCCACGTGAGGTCCACGGGCGGGGCGAAGACGACGTCCGGCCACCCGCTGCCGGTGCGGTCGAACAGCTGCACCTTGGTCTGCAGGTAGGTGGATCCGTCGGCGCCGCCGTCGTAGGTGACGACGTTGAGCTTCGCCTGCGGGTGGGAGCTCTGGTACGCCTTGACCGCGTCCAGGCGGGTGGAGTCGGCCCAGACGGTGATCGTGGAGGAGGCGTCCTGGGTGACGGGCTTGAACGCGTCGTTAGACGCTTCCGTCGTCTGTTCTGCGCTCGCGCAACCGGCGAGTGCGGCCAGCAGGGCCGCCGCGACGACTGCGAGCCCAGCCCTGCCAAGCCGGCGCTGCGATGCGCCTGTCCAGCCAGAGGCGAGCGACTTCATGGTGGTGCCTTTCGCGATGAGGAACAAAGGGGGTGCTGCGATCAGGGATCAGGCGAGCTTTTCCACGTACGGGGCGAGCTCGCCGGGGTAGTCGAGGTGTCCGGGCAGGGCGATGCCGGGACCGGTCGGGGCGTGCACCAGGCCGTTCGCGTCGACGTGGCGCTCGCGCACCACCGTGGTCGCGGTGACGAGCGACTCGTAGTAGGTGGTGTTCGAGATCGCCATGCACAGGTGCTGGTTCGGGATGTCCGACCCGTGCACCTCGGCCCGTACGCGGAAGGAGTCGGCCAGGTGGGCCGTGCGCATGGCTCCGGTCATGCCTCCGCGCAGCGTGGTGCTCGCCCGCACGCCGAACGTCGCGGCGCCGGCGCGGATGAAGTCGGCCGAGTTCATGTGCGCGCCGTCGGACGTCTCCGCGACGAGGAGCGGCACCTTGACCGCCCGGGCGAGCTGCGCGTACGCGGAGACGCTGAACTCGCGCATCGGCTCCTCGTACCAGAGGTAGCCGAGGTCGGACAGCGCGGCGCCGAGGTAGACCGCGTCGGGAAGGTCGAAGCCGGCCGACCCGTCGTACATCAGCTCGACGTCCGGCCCCACGTGCTCGCGCAGCGCACGGCAGAGCGCGGCGTCCCTGCGGGCGTCGCCCCACGCGTGCAGCTTGATCGCGCGGTAGCCCAGGGCGAGGCACTGGTCGGCGACGTCGAGGAACTCCTCGACGGTCGCGAACGTCGCCGTCGACGCGTAGGCGGGGATCTCGGTGCGGAACCCGCCGAGCAGCCGCCAGACCGGTACGTCGTGGAGGCGCCCCGCGAGGTCCCACAGCGCGACGTCGATGAGGCCGAGCGTCGGAAGCGGCAACTCCTCGATGCGGTCGAGCTCCCAGACCCGGTGCCAGATCCACTCCCGCTGAAGCGGGTCCTGGCCGACGAGCTCGTCGCGGAAGACCCGGTCGACCAGGTCGTCGAGCGCCGCGAACGCGCCGGGCCGGGTGAAGACGGCGACGCCCTCGACGCCGGCGTCCGTGCCGATGCGCAACACGGCGCCGTCTCCCGCGGGAGCGCTGCCGCCGAGGCCTTCACGCCAGCGGAAGGGAGGATTCGCCGCCGGGACGTGGATCCGATGTACTTCGACGTGGGTGATCTTCATGCTGACTTTCTTCGGTGTGCCGAGTGGATCGCTGGGGGCTCAACGGGTGGGCGGCCGGTCGTTCGAGACGAGCCTGGCGAGCCGGTCCCGTATCCTCCGCTCGAACTGGTCCCTCGTGGTGTTGATGTGCTCGGCCATGAGCGCCGCCGCGGACTGGGCGTCGCCGTCGGCGATCGCCTCGGCGACGGCGAGGTGCTGGTCGGCCGCGACGACGAACGAGCCGGGCACGTCTCCGTGGAAGAGCAGGAGATCGGACTGCACCGCGAGTTGCCGCAGGCCGGCCACACCGGCCTCGAGGAACATGTTGTGCGCCGCCGCCGCGACCGCCCCGTGGAACTGCGCGTCCGCCTCGGCGAAGTCGTTGGCGTTGTCCTGGGCCGCCGCCTCGATCGAGCGCCGGGCGCCCTCGCGGATCGAGCGCACCTCGATGGGGGTCGCCATCGAGGCCGCCCTCCGCGCGGTCTCGCCTTCGAGCAGGATGCGGTGGTCGAACAGCATCACCACCTGATCCAGCTCGGTCGGCTGGAAGTGCACGAGCGCCTCACCCGACAGCGGACCGCCTGAGGGCTCGGCCACGAAGATCCCGGCGCCCTTGCGGACGTTGAGCCTGCCCATCGCGGCCAGCACCTTGACGGCCTCGCGGGTGACGTTGCGCGTCGCGCCGAGGATCTCCGCCAGGCCCTGCTCGGTGGGCAGCCGGTCGCCTGGCCGCAGATTCTGCTCGGCGATGTAGTGGAGCACCTGCTCGGCCACGAGATCGTAGCCCGGCCGGTATCGCCGGGCCGCACCTCCCTTCGCGGAGCTCGCTTCGGAGGCGGTGGAATCGCTGCCCATGTGCGGATCTTCCCTTTCGGCCGACGACTACGGTGCGTGTGCCGCACCCTACGACCGCTCGTCACCTCCCGTCAAAATGTTTCAGATCAATTTTTGGACACTGGCCGAGATTCGGGCCCTGCCTGCGGATTGATCGGATCAAACCTGCTAACAATCCGGGTTGTGCGGAGGATAGATGTGATTCTTTGCCTTCCCAGAGGGACCCTCCGTCGCTACCCTCTGCTCCAGCCGCGCGGCCCCTCGCGCGGGGCCGAAGAAGTGCTGGAGAGTCGATGCTCAACTCACGCATCCCGCCCCTATTACGAATGGCGTCGGTGGTCGTGGCCCTCGGGGCCGCGGTGACGCTCTCGCCGACCGCGTCGTCCGCGGCCGCGGCCACGTCGTTCTACGTCGCGCCGGACGGCCACGGGCACGCCTGCTCGGCGCGGGTGCCCTGCGCACTCGAGACGGCCCAGGCGAAGGTGCGCCACCGCACCGAACACATGACGGGCGACATCGTGGTCACGATCGAGGACGGGACGTACCGCCTCGGCAAGACCCTCGACTTCGACGCGGCGCGCGGCGACTCCGGCGTCGACGGCCATTCGGTGATCTACCAGGCCGCCCCCGGCGCGCATCCCGTGCTCAGCGGAGGCACCCGGATCACCGGGTGGACGCAGGGCCCGGGCGGAGCCTGGCAGGCGAGCGTCCCGGCGGGCTTCGACACGCGCCAGCTGTACGTCGACGGCGTGCGGGCCAACCGCGCTTCGGGCCCCAACCCGACCGGCTTCACCCGGACGGCCACCGGCTACACGACGACCACCGGCGTGCTCTCGACGTACAAGAACATCACCGACGTCGAGTTCGTCTACGGCGTGGCCTGGTCGCAGATGCGCTGCCAGATCGCGAGCGTCCAGGGCGCCACCGTGACCATGAAGCAGCCCTGCTTCGACAACTCGACCCGCAAGCAGTACGGCGCCAACGCCGACCTGCCCAACTACGTCGAGAACGCCAAGGAACTGCTGAACGACCCCGGCGAGTGGTATCTCGACAAGCCCGCCCACACGGTCTACTACATCCCGCGCGCCGGCGAGGACATGGCGCAGGCCGACATCGAGGCGCCGAGGCTGCAAACGATCATCACCGGTCACGGCACCGAGGCCGAGCCGCTGCGCGGCCTCACGCTGCGCGGCCTGACCGTCGAATACGGCACGTGGCTCGAGCCGAACAGCGACGACGGCTTCTCCGAGGTGCAGGCGAACATGCGCCTCACCGGAGACAAGGCGTGGGACCGTCAGGGCTCCTGTGACCGCTTCGACACCGCGAACCCCGGCACCTGCCCCTACGGCAACTGGACGACGACGCCCGGCAACGTGGTCTTCACCTGGACCGACGGCCTCACGCTCGAGCGCGACACCTTCCAGCACCTCGGCGCCGCCGGCGTCGAACTCGGGCGCGGCACCCACCACGCGGCCGTGCGCGGCAACGTCTTCACCGACATCAGCGGCAACGGCCTCGAGATCGGCAACGGCACGGACGCCGACCCCGGCGACGTGGCCGTCATCCCCGCCGACAACGTGATCTCCGACAACTGGGTGCACAACATCGCCACGGAGTACACCGGCGGCGTCGGCATCTTCCAGGGATACGCCCGCAACTCGACCATCGAGCACAACCAGGTCAACGACGTGCCGTACTCCGGCATCAGCTCGAACTGGGGCTGGGGCCGTACGTCGACCAAGACCACCGGCAACGTCATCGCCGACAACCTCATATTCGACTACCTGCAGATCCGCGCCGACGGCGGCGGCATCTACGTGCTCGGCCAGGAGGGCTCGTCGATGGAGACGGGCCTCACGATCAAGGGCAACGTCATCCGCGGCGCGATCGGCGGCGGCCACGCGATCTACACCGACGGCGGCAGCCAGTACGTGACGGTGAGCGGCAACGCCATGTACGGCAACCACATCCCGTCGTACGGCGGCTGCAACGAACGCCAGGGCACGCCGTACGGCGACCTGCTCTTCAGCGGCAACTACTGGGAGAACCCGACGGGCGACTGGCCGTGCGGTGACCCGAGCAACCTGACCGTCACCGGCAACACCCAGGTGAACGAGAACGGCGACGGCGTGCCCGCCTCCGTCCTCGCCGGCGCCGGCATCGAGCCGGCCTATGCCGACATCTCCGCGGCCCCGGCCGGCGTGGCCGCGATCAACGTGGCGGCGGGCAAACCCGCCAAGGCGATCTTCCTCAACGGCGGCACCGCCGGTCTGCAGCCGGAGTCGAAGCTCGAGTACGCCACGGACGGCGACCCCTCGACCTACGTTCAGGCGAGCGGCCAGTTCCGCTGGCAGTTGGAGGTCGACCTGGGCCAGGTGCACACCCTGGGTTACGTGACGGTGGGCATGCCGCAGAAGCATTTCGCGACCGACTTCCACGTCGACACCTCCCAGGACGGGGTGACGTTCACGACGGCCGCGACCGTGCACGACAGCGGCTGGGGGCGGGTCCCCGTGCAGTTCGGCACCCCGGTCACCGCGCGGTACGTCCGCGTCGTCGCCGACAAGCCGGATGACTGGGGCCAGCGCGGCGACCAGATGGCGATCGACGAGTTCGGCGCGTTCGAGGCGCCGGCCGCTGACTTCGCGCGGGGCCGCGGGGCGGCCGCGCTGTTCACGGACAAGACGGTGGCGAAGATGCAGCCCGGCTCCACGGCCGCTTACGCGGTCGACGGTGATCCCGCCACGTTCGCGCAGGCCAGCGACCGCTACCGCTGGATCCTGCAGGTGGACCTCCAGCAGGTCAGGTCGCTGGAGACGATCGCTGTGGTCCAGCCGTCACGCGCGTACGCGACGGCGTTCCACGTCGACGTGTCCGTCGACGGCTCCACCTACTGGACGGTCGCCCACAGGACCGACGTGTCGTACGGAGTCACGGGCGTCGGGCTCGATTCCCCGACGAAGGCCCGGTTCATCCGGATCGTGGCCGACCGTCCGAACGACGGAGGCCAGACCGGCGGGCAGATGGCCGTCTCCGAGCTGAAGGCGTTCGGCGCGGGCTGACCTGTCTCCCCGGGGGCGCGGTGTGGTCGTCATGCCGCGCCCTCGGCGCATCAGCCGTACCGGAGGTCAGCGGACGCGGACGGGCAGCGTGTGCAGGCCGCGGATCAGCGTGCTGATCCGCCACTCCAGGCCGGCGCGCTCGGCGCCGAGCTCCAGCGCGGGGAACCGGTCGAGCAGCCGGCCGAGGGCGATCTCCGCTTCGAGCCGGGCCAGCGGTGCGCCGAGGCAGTAGTGGATGCCGTGCCCGAAGGCCAGGTGACCGCCACCGGGCCTGGTGATGTCCAGGCGATCCGGTGCGGGGAACCGGTCGGCGTCCCGATTGGCCGACAGCAGGGAGATCATGACGAACTGGTCCGCGGGGATCTCCACGTCGCCGACCAGGACAGGTTCGGTGGTGAAGCGAACGGTCGCGATGTTGATGGGGCCGTCGAAACGCAGGAACTCCTCGACGGCGTTCGGCAGCAGGGACGGGTCCGCGCGTAAGGCCGCCATCTGCCCGGGGTCGTCGAGCAAGGCGAGCACTCCGTTGGAGATCAGGTTGACCGTCGTCTCATGGCCCGCCACCAGCAGCAGGAACGCCATCGACACGACCTCGTCCTGTGAGAGCCGGTCGCCCTCGTCCGACACCTGGACGAGCTCGGACAGCAGGTCGTCGCCGGGCGCCGTGCGTTTCCGGTCGACGAGCGCGGTCAGGTAGGCCGTCAGCTCCTCGTGCGCGACACGCATCTCGGCTTCCGACGCGGCGGCGACGAACGGCGACGACCAGGCGCGGAACTTGTCGCGGTCGGAGCCGGGGACGCCCAGCAGTTCGCAGATGACGGCGATGGGAAGCGGGAAGGCGTACGACTCCATCAGATCGACCGACCCCGCGTCCGCCATGTCGTCGAGCAACGCGTCCGTGATCTGCTCGATGCGCGGGCGGAGCCGGGCCACGGTCCTCGCGGTGAACGCCTTGTTCACCAGCGTGCGGAGCCTCGTGTGGTCCGGCGGATCAGAGGTGAGCATGTGGGCGGACAACGACGAGGCGAGGGCGCCGGCCGTGCCTTCGGGGAACAGTTCCAGCGCTCTGGCGCCGTCCTTGCTCAGCCGGGGGTCGGCGAGCAGAGCCTTGGCCTCCGCGTACCGGGACACCAGCCAGACCTGCAGCCCCCGGTAGAGCATCGCCGTCCGGACCGGCCCCTCCGCACGAAGAGCCGCATAGACGCCATGCGGGTCCTGGTAAAAGGCGCGATTCAGCTTGATCGGTTCGGTCGCCACCCCACTCACCGTACTCGGGGCGGCCGACACGGCCGGGTGCCGGGGCGCGTCATGGAGGACGACGGGATGCACGTTCCCCATCCCGTTGTCCGGCGAAATCAAGACATGTCTGCTTTCATACTGTCCTGCAATCAACGGCTTCATTACGAGGGGCAGAGCATGGCCGACGACGAGATCACCCGGACGTTCGTGGAGTTCGACGGGGACAACGACGGATACATCACCGCGGAGGAGTTCACGCTCGCCATGGCCGCCCGCCGCGAAGAGGTGAGCCAGGACGACCTCGTGTCGATCTTCGAGTACACCGACGAGGACGAGGACGGCCTGATCAACCTGGCGGAGTTCGCCTCTGCGTGGAACGCCTGACGGATTGGACGGCCGGGCGTCGTCCCGGCTGACGCACCACTCGACCCGGGCCGCGCCTGCGCACGCCATTCGCCGTACGGCAGAGCCCGGGTTTGTCGTGTGACCCGCGGCGAATGTTGCCATCAGGCTAAACGAAATCGTCACGAACGAGCAGACGAGCCAGGTGACCAACGCCCATGCCGGCTGGAAACGGAGCAGCGGATAAGCTCCACACCCCGGCGACGATTACATACATCGCGGTGATCACGAGGATCAGGTACCCGAGGATGAGGCCGGCGACGGCCAGGCCGCGGCCGCCTTTGGTGCCGTCCTTGGTCTGGGCGAGGCCGATATGCCCGAGGATGATCGCGATCACGCAGGGGATGCCGAATGTGCACCATCCGACGACGACGCCGACCACGCCGACCACGAGGCTCGCCATGGCCGCGCCGGATGTCTGCGGCTGCGCGTACATCGGCTGCGCGTACATCGGCTGAGGCCAAGGCGGCGGGGTCGCCGGCCGGGCGTCGGCTAGCGGCTGGGTTCTCGGACTCTGCTTTGACGCGCTTTCTAGGAGTGCCGGTACGGCATCCATCTCGTGGGGCACGTCCTCCGGCTCGATCTCGACCTGGTCCTCCAGGTCCGCGCCCCGCCGAGGGGTGAGATCCGTGAGCAGTTCGACGAGCTTGGCAGCGGTCGGCCGGCCGTCAGGATCCTTGGCCATCGACGCCGACAGGACGGGCGTGAGCCAGGCCGGTGCCCCGGCGAGGTCGGGCTGCTCGTTCAGTATCCGGCGGATCCTGGCTCCGTCGTTCGTCGCGCGGAACGGATGCACACCGGTCGCCGCGTAGGCGACGGTCACCGCCCAGGCGAAGACGTCCACCCCTGGGCCCGGCCGCTCATTGTTGATCAGCTCTGGCGCCATGTAGCCCATGGTTCCGGTCGCGCCGTAGGTGGTGAACCGGGTCGCGTCGAATTGGTGCGCGATACCGAAGTCAATCACCACCGGGTCGCCATTCGTCAAGATCACGTTGCTCGGCTTGATGTCGCGGTGGATACAGCCTTGCAGGTGAATCGCGGCAATCGCCTCGGCGAGCCCGCGGGCGAGGCGCCTCAGCTCGGCGCCTTTCAGCGGCCCCTCCCTCAGCAGCACGTCAAGAGGCATTCCCTCGACGTAGCGCATCACGAGGTACGGCCGGCTTGCCTCGAGGTCGAAGTCCACGATCTCCGCTACGCGAGGGTGCCGGACCTTCTCCATCGTCTCGACCTCGCGCCGCAGCCGGACGCGCATCTGATGGTCATCGAGTTGGCTGGCCATCTGCGCATGGAGCACCTTCACGGCGAGCATCCGTCCACGGTCGTCGCGGGCGAGGAAAACCTCTCCGAAACCGCCTGCACCGAGCCGATCCAGCGGCCTATAGGGGCCGATCGAGGCCGGCAGGGCAGGGTGCGACATGATACGGAACTCCGGGGGTCAGCTCACGTTGGTCACGGCCGTGGCTTATCGTACAAAGCCCGCCTTTTCAGGTGTCAACGCCTGCGAGAGCCCTCCGCAAAGGCGCGCTCTCCACTGTGCCGCAGAGGCATGAGTAGCGGGTG
>NZ_BOOR01000097.1 GCF_016863335.1 Planotetraspora thailandica | reverse complement strand
TAGGAATCGGTACCCGGCGTCCGGGACAGGTCGCGTTGATCTCGTCGAGTTCCCGTCGGATGGCACCGACCGGCCGAAGGGACGCGGCGGCGATCCGGTTGGCGAGGTACGTGACGGCCACGACCAAGATGATCGCGGACCCGCCGACAAGGGCGGCCAACTGCGGCTCGACCCACCAGGGCACCACGGGCGAGGAGGCGTACACGATCCAGTCGCCACCAGGCCGGTGGGCCGACTGCGCGACCACGATATGGCACTGGCCGGCCCCGAACACCCCGTCGCAGACGACTCCCTGCTTGCTGTTCTGGCTGCCCGGGGCGAACGTCGCCATGTGCGGCCTGCCGCGCAGCGCCGCCGTGGAGCCGACGACATGCCCGCGCTGGTCGACGATCTGGACGTCGCGGGAATCATGCTGCGTGCGCGGGAAATCTGCCCGGGCGTACTGTTCCACCTTCTGGACCACCCGGCCGCTAGACGCGCGGACCTCCTGGATGAGCGAGCCGGTGGCGAAACGATGGATGGCGATCATCAATACGACGGCCAGCATCGTCGACAGCATGGCGGCCACCACGCCGGTGAACACCGTGACTCGCGCGATGATCGAACACTTGAATTTCCCATGCCCTTGCAGGGACTGTTGTGAGTCCTGCGACACTTCGCGCGCGGTCTGGCGCGCTCGCCGGGCGAGGGCATGAGCGAAGACCTGATTAAGGGTTGTTCGCATGCAAACAAACAACCTCATGGCCCTGGCCCTAGGTGTTCCATTTTGGAACACGTGAGCGGGTTTGTGATGCCGTACGCGCTGATCTTGCGGTACACGGTCGTCCGGGAGATGCCGAGCAGGTCGGCCGCCGCGGCCTTGTCGCCATGGGTCTCCAGCAGCGCGCGTATGATCGCGTCGCGCTCGATCGTCTCCCATCGGGTGAGGACGTGACTTGCGGTCACGTGACACGACTCCGGCAGGTCCTCGGGCTGGATCTGCCCGACCCGCCGCCGGGCCAGGGCGTGACAGAGAGCCTGGGCGAGCCCGGTGACGTTGCCGGGCCAGGTCGAGCGGAGGAGCACCCGCATGGCCGCCGGGCCGCACGAGACCGACCGGCCCGAGGTAGAGGTGCTCAGCAGCGCGGGCACCAACTCCCGTACATCCTCGATGCGGTGGCGCAGCGGCGGCACGGTGAGCGTCGCCGGCAGCCTGCCGAGCAGGTCGTCGGGGAGTTCGGCGCCGACGTCGGCGGTGGCGACCACCCAGACTCGATCAGTGTCTCCGGCGATCGTGTCCAGCCAGTCCACCACCGCTGCGCGTGCCTCGCCGCTGAACGATTCCACATGCCGCAGGACCACAGTGCCTCCCGAGGCGCCGAGAGCCGCCCGGCACTGGCCGGCCACATCGGCGGTGGACTCGATCACCATGAACGATCTTTCCGGCGCGTACCGGCAATGGACGGCCCTGGCGAGCGCCACCTTGCCCACACCCGGCTCGCCCTCCAAGAGCACCCGCGTATATGCCTGACGATGCATCGCCAGGTTCGCGCAGACATTGGCGAATACCGTCGACGTGCCGGCCAGCTTCAGATCGGCAGGCCGCATCCGCGGTCGGGGCGGCGACCGGTGGCCGTCCGTGAGGGAGATCTTCACCACGGCGCTGTTCGCCTCGACGGGGGTGCAGCGCATCGTGACCTGCTCACCACCGGACAGCGCAAAACTGGTCGCGTGGTTCCCGCCCGCACCCACCAGTTCAGCCACTTTGTCCCGCAGGATCGCGTGGTCAGAAGGCTCGAGCAGATCGGCGGCCCGCCGATTCGCCATCGTCAGATCGTCGGCGACCGCGACGACCGCCTGACCGCCGTGGCGCTCCGCGGACATGAACTGCTCCAGCAGCGTCCGCTCGCGCTCGGAGCCGAGCTCCGCCAGCCGCCGCTCGATGTCCCTGGCAGCGCCGCACACCACAGCGGACATCACCGGGCCGTCGCCCGGGGACCAGCACGTTATGTCCACAAGGCCTGCCAGCCGCCCGGTCAGCTGATCGATGATCGGAGCGGTGGCACACGCCACTGCGTGCAACGGCGCGGCGAAGTGCTCGCTTCCGTCCACAAAAGTGATCTGCCGCGTCTCACGCGCGGTCCCGATGCCGTTGGTGCCGACGTGCTCCTCGGCATAGCTGAACCCCGGAGCCAGCCGGATCCTGTCGAGGTGCCGCCTGAAGGAGCCATGGTTCACACGGCGATCCAGGAGCCGGCCCCGAGCATCGGAGAGGATCAGGCTCACCGGGGCATCCAGCAGCGTCTGCTCCAGCCGGTCCAGCACCGGCTTCGCGGCGAGCACGAGCCGTCCATCGGTGTCGAGACCTTCGAAGTACGGCGGGTTGAGATCGTCGTAGCCGACTCCGGACAAGCGAGAACGGCGCCACGACTCCTCAATGCCGGGGCGCACCTGCGTCGCAGGCACCGTCCCGGTTTTCAGGAAACACTCGCGTGCCCGCGCGACGCTCTCAGCCGTCCCTCCACTATTGGGCATGTGTCAGCCTCCATAAATGCAGACACAATGGATCACAACTGGAAGTTCGGATATCGCATAAAAAACACGCGATATACAGGAAGAATTCCGCGTAAATCGCGATCCATCAGCAAACGGATCATCACCATTTGCGATAACCACTGACCGGCGGTGCTCAACCGCACCACTGGGTCGGCACCCCATTTGATGCCTATCGTGAGGCTGCTGGGAAACCGGCCCGCCGTCTACTCGGGGCATACCTCGCCGAATAAGGCGTATTTCACCTTCTCGATCCACATCGCCCGGATGCGATTTTCCCACCGGATCCACTCCGGCAAGGACGGATCGTCTGCGTCGTGCCGCGCGATCAGCAGGGCATCGTGCAGCAGCTCCTTGCTGTCGGGGCACTGCTCGCGAGTGGTCCACTGGCGGAGCAACTCGGCGTAGCGGAGCCTGATACGCGTGATGGCGGTGGGTCCGGACGGGCTGTCGATCACCCGGGCAAGTAGCGCGCAGGTGTAGCGGCGGGACTGCTGCAGTTGAGAGACCCACAGCCTTTGCAGGTCCTGCGCGAGGCGCAAGTCGTCCTCGAGCCCGTTGACCCAGTCGGTGATGCGCCGCAGGAGCTCAAGGTCATCAAGGACCCTGTCCTTGTCGTGCAGTTGTATCGAAGCGAGGTAGCGCAGTACTTGTCGCTGGTCAACCACCATGAACCCCCTTGTGGTTGAACATTTGACAGATTCTCCATACAGTATACCGAATGGAGTCAAGCTGGTCGGGTCGTTAAGGGGGTCCACCATGGCCGATCTGATCAGCGGGGGCGCCCCGGCCTACCTACCGGAGTACGGCCGGAGCGTCCGCCGCCACCCGCCTACCGTCCGGTGGCGGCCTGCTTGATCAGGCTTGCGACCGCGTCGGGACGGGATTCGTAGATGGCGTGGCTGCCGGGGACCTCGGCGACGACGGAGCCGGCACGCTCGGACATCGCCCGCTGCGCCGGCGGCGGGATCATCTTGTCGTCGGTGGCGACCAGGTACCAGCTCGGCTTGGCGCGCCAGGCCGGCTCGGTCACCGCGCCGCCGAGCGCGTCCAGGCCCCACGGCACCTGCGAATCCGCGAGGAAGGCCGCGCGGTTGGCCGGAAGATCTCCGGCGAACGAGTCGTGGAACTTGTCGCGGTCCAGGAACAGGAAGCCGTCGACCGGCGGCAGGATCGGGGGAACCGGGGCGCCGGGCGGCGGGTCGGCGATCAGCGTGTTGACGGACTCGCCCTTGTCAGGCGCGAAAGCGGCGATGTAGACGAGGGCCGCGACCTTGTCGTGGGTGCCGGCTTCGCTGATGACGGCCCCGCCGTACGAATGGCCGACCAGCACGGTGGGTCCGTCCTGCCGGTCGAGAATCTGCCGGGTCGCGGCGGCGTCGCCGGCCAGCGACAGGGTGGGGTTCTGCACGATGCTCACCTGGTAGCCGTCGGCCTTGAGCAGCTCGTACACCGCCTGCCAGCCGGCGCCGTCGACGAAGCCGCCGTGCACCAGCACCACGTTGCGGATGGGGTCACCAGAACTCATTCTCAATCCTCCTCGGGGGGTACTGGTGCCACGCTAGGCCGGGCCGCCGGTCCGTCGATTGCGTCAAATGACTTGGATGCTTGACCGACGGACAGGCGATGGTCGCGCCGGTGGTGAAGGCGTCGGGCTCCTGGGTGGCGTCGTGCATCAGGTCCGGGTACCGGTGGGGGCGGGCGGAGCCGGAGCGCTTCGCTGCGCGCCTACAACCGGTAAGAGCACTGTCGTATGCCCCAAACCGGGATGATCGAGTTTGTGGCTCCCGCTGGTTCCATAGGATGACGGACCACCGGGCTGGGCCATCCCGGGGTAGATGGAGGTGCCTACGTGGCCGATTCGCCAGCCGACGATCCCAAGACGGTCGGCGACGCTGATCTGTTCGGCCGCGACGACGATCTCCGCGTACTCCGCTCTTTGGTGGACCGCGCCCGCCAGTATGGCGGAGCCCTGCTGTTGTTCGGCGAGCCCGGTATCGGGAAGACGGCGCTGCTGGACGCGGCGAGCGCGTACGCCGAGGCAGCCGGCACTCACGTCTTGCGGGCGTCAGGCACGCAGTTCGAGGCGGGCCACAGCTTCTCCACGCTCCATCAGGCCTTGTACCCGATGGTGGGCGATCTCGACGCGTTGAACCCGGTGCACCGCAGGGCACTCGGCGTTGCGCTGGGCCTTCGAGCCGGTTCCCCGCCGGGCTTGCTGGTGATCGCGAACGCGGCCTTGGCGCTGTTGTCCCACGCGGCGGTGACCCGCCCCGTGCTGGTGGTCGTCGACGACCTGCCATGGCTGGATCGGGCCAGCGCCATGGTCTTGGCGATCGTCGCCCGCCGGGTGGCGGGCACGCGGGTCGGTTTCCTGGCCGCCTACCGGTCCGGCGACGAAAGTTTCTTCGACCGTGCCGGCCTGCCCGATCATGAGGTGCGGCCACTCGCGGACGAGGCCGCAGACGCGCTGGCGGCGCACTGGTTCCCCGCGCTCGTGCCCGCGGTGCGGCGACGTCTCCTGACGGAGGCGCAGGGGAACCCGCTGGCCTTGCTTGAGCTTCCCCTTGCGCTGTCGGGCCGGCAACGATCCGGTGCCGCTCGGCTGCCGGAGGTGCTGCCGTTGAGCGGTCGTCTCCAAGCGACGTTCGAGTCGCGGATCAGCGGGCTGCCGCCGTCGACACGGCAGGTGCTGCTGCTGTTGGCGCTGGACGGGACGGGCAGCCTGCCCGCGCTTGTGGCGCTCGGCGCCGACGCGGCGGCGCTGGCCCCGGCCGAGCGGGCGGGGCTGGTCGCCGTCGAAGAGGGGGCGGGCCTGGTGAGGTTCCGGCATCCGCTGACGCGTTCGGCGGTCGTCGACTTGTCCACAGTAGAGGAACGGCTGCGAGCGCACGCGATGCTCGCCGAGCGGCAGTCGGGCAGTCAGGAGCGCAGATCGTGGCATCTGGCCAACGCCACGGTCGGTACGGACGAGCGGGTGGCACGGCTGCTGGAGGAGACGGCTCACACGATCCGCAGCCGCGGCGACGCGGCCGGCTCGGTCACCGCTCTGCTGAGGGCCGCCGATCTCAGTCCGGTCGGCGCCGACCGGAGCAGGCGGCTCGCCGAGGCCGCGTACTTCGGGGCGGTGATGACCGGCGACCTGCGAGAGGTGCCACGCCTGCTCGCCGATGCCCGGCAGGGCGAGAGCGGGAAAGCCAGGTCGCTGGTCTCGGCCGTCGCGGCCGCCCATCACTTGCTGCTCAGCGGTGAGGGAGACGTCGACACCGCGCACCGGTTGCTGGTCGGCGCCATCGAGATGCAGCCCGCGCCCTACGTCAGCGGGGACAACACGCTCGTCGAGGCGTTCTACACCCTGGGCTGGGTCTGCTACTTCGGCGGGCGAGCCGAGTTGTGGACGCCGTTCCACGCGGCGTTCGCCCAGCTGGCCGCGCCGGTTCCGGAGCTGCTCGCGCTGCTGGCGGGCACCTTCGCCGATCCAGCCCGTACGGCGTCCGCGCTGCTCGCCCGGATCGAGGCGGCGATCGTCGATCTGGACGGGCACGGCGACCCGGTCTGGAGCGTCCGGGTGGGGCTGGCCGCGATGTTCGTGGATCGGCTGACCTTGTGCCGGGCCGCCTTGTGGCGCATCCTGCGCGACCATCGTGGTGGCGCCGCGGTGACGCTGACCCTGCACGCCCGATCGTTGCTCGGGCTGGATCAATTCATCACCGGCGAGTGGGATGAGCTGCAAGCTCTGGCCGAGGAGCACGTCGAGCTGTGCCGGCTGCACAACTATCGGCTGCTGGAATGCTTGGGGCTGTACCTGTTGGCGATGCTGACCGCTGCCCGCGGCGACCATGAGGCCACCAAAGCCCTGACCGACCGGATGACGACATGGGCGACGCCGCGGCGGGCCGGACTGGTCCAGCGCATCGCGGCCCAGGCCTTGATCCTCGACGCGCTGGGCCGCGGGGACTTCGAGCAGGCTTACCGGCACACGACCACGATCACGGCAGCCGGCGAGCTGGCCACCCATGTGCCGCATGCGCTGTGGGTGATCATGGATGTCGTCGAGGCGGCGGTGCGCACCGGGCGAACGGCGGAAGCGGTCGCGCACGTTGAGGCGGTACGCGCCTGCGGGGTCGCCGCTCTGTCGTCGCGGCTGGCCATGGCCGTCGACGCTGCAGCCGCCCTGGTGGCGGGCGACGAGGACGCGGCCATCCTGTTCGAGCGGGCGCTTTCCGTGGCCGGCGGCGAGCACTGGCCGTTCGAACGCGCGCGTATCGCCCTCGCCTACGGAGAGCGGCTACGGCGTAACAAAGCGACTGTCGAGGCCCGCAGGCACCTCGTCTACGCCCTGGACACATTCGAGCGGCTGGAGGCCCGGCCATGGGCCGCACGGGCCGCGAGTGAGCTGCGCGCGACCGGGCAGAGCATCGGCCACCACGCCCCCACCGGTGTGGGATCCCTCACCCCGCAGCAGCGTGAGATCGCCGAACTCGCCGCCGCCGGGTTGACCAACAAGCAGATCGGCGAACGGCTCTTCCTGTCGCCCCGGACCGTCGGGACCCACCTCTACCAGGTCTTCCCGAAGCTCGGCATCACCTCACGCGCCGCCCTACGCGACGCGCTGGCAGGCCTCGACGACGAAGCGCCGCCGCCCGTGATCCCCTGAGGTTGATGCAATCGAGCATGTCCGCCGGCTGCCTACTGTCCTCTATGGTCGACACCCTGCTGAACGGCGTCGGTCGGCGATGTCACGCACCAGCCAGTGCTCAACCGCCGGGCGGTTGGGGCAAGGGAAGCCGGACGACGAAGCGTGCGCCTGTGTTGCTGTCCTGGATCGTCAGTGTGCCGCCGTGGCTTTCGGCGATCTGCCGGGCGATGGGGAGGCCGAGGCCGACTCCGCCGGCGTCCCTGCTGCGGGCGGTGTCCAGTCGGGTGAACCGCTGGAACACCGTTTCCCGCTGGTCGGCCGCGATTCCGCCGCCGTCGTCGAGCACCTGCAGTTCCGCGACTTCTCCCGCGAGCGGCGAGTCGCCGTTCGTCTGCCGTACGGAGATGGTGATCGTGGAGGAGGCATGTCGCTGGGCGTTGTCGATCAGGTTGCCGATCAACTGGCGCAGTCGCGCCTGGTCACCTCTGACGATCACTCCCGGTGCCAGATCTTGGACGATCCTCCGCGTCGCCTGGTGGCTGTTCAGCACTGCGGCGACGAGCTCGGCCAGGTCGACGGACTCCCGCTCATACAGCACCCCAGCATCCAGCCGAGTGAGCGTCAGCAGGTTGGCAGCGATCGACTGGAGACGCTCAACGCTCGGGAGCACGGCGTTGCACAATGCGTCGAGGGCGACGTCTTCGGGTGCCAGGAGGGCGTCCTCGATCTGGGCGCGGATAGCGGTGATCGGCGTGCGCAACTCGTGGGAGGCGTCGGAGCAGAACCGCCGCTGCTGTTCCAGCACGTCCTCCAGTCGATCCAGCGTCTGGTTGACGCTGCGGGCCAACTGGTAGATCTCGTCCTTGGCTACGGGCACCGGAACCCGGCGGCCCAAGTTGTTGCTCCGTATGTGGTCAAGCTGGGCCCGGATGGCATCCACGGGTCTGAGCGACCTGGTGACGGTGCGCCGCGCTCCGTAGGCCACTGCGATCGTGAAAATGACCGTTCCCGTGACCAGGATGGCCGTCACACCCGGATACACGTAGAAAGGCAGCGTCGGCGCGGCACTGTAGATCGTCCAGTCGCCGTCCCGATACACCTGCTGGGCGACGACGATGTGGCAACCACCGGGAAGGACGGAGTTGCAGACGACGGCACTGGCCACTTGGTGAGGGCTCTTCGGAAAGAAATGCGCCATGACGGGCTGGTGCTGCAGGTCCCTGGTCGCGGCGACCACCCGCCCGTGCGGGTCGACCACCTGGACTGGACGGATCAGGTTGTTGGAGATAGGCGGAAGGGGATTGACGAGCTCTCCACGATCGACGTAATAGCCGGCCAGTTCACCCACCGCGGTCACTTCTTTGGTGAGGTTCTGGGTGGCAACCCTATTGAGGGTGAACAACAGGACGATCGAGAACACAATGCACAGCACACCCACCGCCGCGCTGGTGAACAGCGCCAGGCGGCCTCTGAGCGAGCAATTCTCTAGCTTCATGATGGCCTCACTCCGCATAGTCCGATTCAGCCGATGGGAAACCCCGCCCGCCGACCGTGCGGTGACGTCTTACGCTTCTACGCCCAGGGAATTTGTCCCAGGTCCTCGCGCCGCACCAAGCCAACAGGCACGGGTAGTCACCAAGGATCGAGGTCAGGGGCCTCTGTTCCATGGCCGGACGATGGAGGGCGTGGGTGCTTCGGCTCCATCGCCGGTAGGCGAAGCACGAATCGCGCGCCTCGTGGGGAGTCTTCGACCTGCAACGTCCCGTGGTGAGCGACGGCAGTCGCTCGTGAGATGGCCAGACCCAGTCCGGTGCCGTTGGGATCTTTCCGGCGCCCGTCATCCAGGCGGACAAAGGGTTTGAAGATGCGTTCGCGGTCGCAAGGCGCGATCCCATCGCCGTCATCGGTAACCGATACGACAACGTGGCCGTCCAGACGTGCCGCGCTGACCTCAACCCGGGTGTTGGCATGCCTTTGCGCGTTGACCACGAGATTGTTCAGTACGCCGATCAGCTGCGACCCACTTCCCAAGACCTTCACGTCGCCCTCAACGTGGGTGAACACCGGCACATCGCGGCATGTGGTGAGCAGTTCGTCGTTTATCACCACGCCGAGGTCGACGGGTTCAGGGGATGGCGCAGACGCAGTTCGAAGTCGAGTGAACATCAACATGTCGTCAATCACAGCGCGCAGTCTCCCGGCGATTGACAGACTCGCTGCAATCGTCTCCCGTGTATCGACCTGGTCCGGATAAAGCACCGCCTCGTCGAGCCGAGTTTGGAGGGCGGTTATGGGCGTTCTGAGTTCATGGGAAACGAGTGACGCGAAGTGCCGCTGGTACTCCACAGCCTCTTCCAGGCGGGCCAGAGTGTGGTTGACGGCGCGAGCCAGCTGCCCGATTTCATCGTCATGGGGCGGCTCGGGTACACGCAGCCGTAGGTCGCTCACCGTGATCTCGGAGACGCGGGTGCGGATGTCCGCCACCGGGCGGAGCGTCTTGCCGACCACAACCCAGATGATCCACGTTATTACTGCGACGGCCAGCAAGGTCATGGCCAGAATGAAGGATTCCAGCCGGGTGGTGGCCAGGATGTATGGCTCTGGCAGTCCTGCGTAGACGACATGGGGATCGCCTCGCCAGAGCAGGGAGGCTTCCTGCGGTGAGACTCGGATCGCCGTGACCAGGATGCATTGGCCGTGTAAGCATCGCTCAAGATGAAGGATGTGGTTGCTGTACGTAGGGCGCGCCGTGCTCAGCGGCGGCCAGCCTGCCGCCGCCGGCGAGGCCGCCTCCACGCGTCCGTGGGAGTCGACGAGTTGGAGGAGCGGAACGTCCACCGTCAAATGCGGCGCGGGTATCCGGCCGGGCTTCATCCTGGCGATCCACTCGCTCGCCGCTCGTGTCGTCATCACCCACATCCGGCTTTCGATGGTTTTGCGGATAGCGATATCCAGGGCGACCCCGATCACACTGAATACAAGCAACGCGAAGAGCGCCGCCACAGTCGCGCACCGTGCGCGGATCGAGCGCGTCCGTTTGTGAAATCTCATTGATTCGTCCTGAGCTGTGGCCCGTGTGTCTGCCGGAAACTTCAATAGGCGGCCGAGACTCTTGCTGCGTCTGCACCGTCGCCAGGCCGAATATGGAGTGGTGGCTATGGCCGCATCACTCCGTCATTACGTCTGCGGATCTCGCCGAGGAGGTCCTGACGTCAGCGCTCGTCGAGAGAGAACGGCCACTAACCGTCTCTTAGTGGGTGCAGTCAACCTGGAGAAGCACCGTTTGTTGTCGGCGCCGATGTATGAGCATACGGACTACGGGCTACCGTATACATCCCTGCTTACATGCAACCATCGGTGGGGGCTGCCGGGGTTCCGCACATAGGTGCTGGCACCAAAAAATAACTCGGCACCGATGCCGCGAAAAGATGATTTTGTCGAGATCGCTTTTGCAGCAGAGTGAGGGCCGTGCGGACTGGACGGCAGGGGACCAGCTGAACCGAGACGACCATCGGGCTCGGCGTGCGCGGTTGCTGCCCGAAGACGGGGAAAGATCGTGGATGAGCGATCGGCAGCATGCACCAACCCGTGGTAGGTCGCGCGCGGCTCCCACGCGTGGCGGTGAGACAGTCTTCGTTCCGGCGGGGGAATCCGGTGACGCAGTGGCTACAGCAGTTCATGGCGGCGGCCGGACCGTGGGCCTATGTCATGGTCGGGCTTATGGCCTGCGCGGAGACGGCGGCGCTCATCGGGCTGTTGGTTCCGGGTGAGGTCACGCTGCTGATCGGCGGTTTCCTCGTCTTCACTGGGCAGGCAAACCTGCTCATCATGATGGTTGCTGCCGGGGTGGGCGCGGTCATCGGGGATTCGATCAGCTACTGGATCGGATGGAGGCTGGGGTCGCGGGTGCGCGACAGCCGGCTTGGCCGCCGGGTGGGCGAGGATCGTTGGGACCGTGCTCAAGCCTTTCTGCGGCGGCGCGGAGGGTGGGCGGTGTTCTTCGGCCGGTGGGTCGGCCTGCTACGCGCCTTGATGCCGATGCTGGCCGGCATGGGCCGCCTGCCGTACCTCAGATTTCTGGTTTATGACGTACCTGGCGGCCTCATGTGGGGCGCGGGGACCGTGGCGATGGGGTATCTCGCGGGCGGCTCCTACCTGCTGGTGAAGCAGGTCGCCGGACGGGCCGGCCTGCTGGTGGTGATCTGCCTGACTTTGCTGATCGGTGCGGTGCTGGGCGCCCGCTGGGTGGCCCGCAATCCCGATCGGGTGCGGCGTTTGGCCGTCCGCGGGGCGGCGTGGCCGCCGATCGCCGTCCCCGGCCGTGCCGTCATCCGGATCGTACGGCGCCTGCGGCCGGCAAGCGGTGTCGCGCTTTCGCTGGCGGTGTTGCTCGCGGTGAGCCTGCTGTTCGCGGCGGTCTCCGAGGCTGTGGTGAGGCGCGAGGGGATCGCCGCGTTCGATCTTCCCCTGTTGCGCTGGGTCGCCGAGCACAGGGAGCCGCAGGTGACGACGATGATCGCGGTCACCGCTTCCACCGTGCCGTGGGCGGCCACGGCCGTCGCCGTGATTGTCGCCGCGTGGCAGGCCGGTCCGGCAAGGGCCGCGCGGCCGCTAGTTCTGGTGGTGGTAGGGATCGGCGGCGTCACCCTCCTGGACATCGCCGTCAAGCTGATCGTGCATCGCAGCCGGCCGCCCGTGCAGTGGTGGGCGATCCGGGAAGCGGGCTACTCCTTCCCGTCCCTGCACACGGCCACGACCGTGGTCGCCGCCGCCCTCACCGCGTACCTGCTGGGCCGTCGCGACTCGTGGCCCAGAAAGGTGGCGCTCTGGCAGGCGGCGCTCGTGGTAGCGGCGGGAGAGGGTTCGGCCCGTCTGTATCTGGGGGTCCACTGGACCAGCGACATCATTGCCTCCTGGGCACTCGGTGCCGCCTGGTGCACGGCTCTGCTCCTCGTCGACACGCTGACGGCGCCGAACCACGCGCCTCGCAGTCCGGCTGGCTGAGTTATGGCGCTTCACGCCTGGCCACCGGGGCTGTCAGGTGAGCGCCCGATGTTGCCTGGTCGCATGCGGCGATGCGCCCTTCCGATCGGCCGGCGTCGGCGCGTTGAAGATCTTCTGCAGCATTGTTGTGGCCCTTCAGCTTGAGTTCGTTCCCCAGCGGCCTCAACGTACGAATGCGAACTTGACCAGCGCTGAACGAGAACCCAGGAGTGGTGAACGGCGACTTCCCTGTCGGCTGGTGTCCGCGCATAGACTGCGGGCACAGATCAATTCGGGATGGGAACTGGCGTGGGTAGCTCATTGCCTCCGGTCCGTGCCGGCAGCCACGGCCGGCCGTCCTCCGGTGACAACCTGCGCCTGCAGATTCTCGGTCCGTTGCGGGTGTGGCGGGACGGTGTCGAGCTGGACACCGGGCCTCGGCAGCAGGCCTATCTGCTCGCCCTGCTCCTCGCCCATGCGGGCCGGCCGATCAGCACGAGCGCGCTGATCGATCTGATCTGGGGCGACGACGCTCCGGCCTCGGCGCTCAACATCCTCCAGAAGTACGTCGGCGCAATTCGTCGGATTCTGGAACCAGCGCTGCCGACCCGCGGCACCGGCTCGTACCTGCAGCGCCGTGGCAGCGGTTACCTGTTCGCCGCCGGCCCCGGCACGTTGGACGTCGTCACCTTCCGGGAGTTCGTCGAAGCGGCCAAGGCGCGCCTCGCGGAGAAGTGCTTCGACGAGGCGCTCGACTGCTACGTACAGGCGTTGGGGCTCTGGCACGGTTCCGCCGGTGGTGAGCTGACGACCGCGACCGCGATATTCACCGGGCTGGACGGCGAGTTCTTCGACGCCTGCGTGGCGGCGGCCGAGCTCGCGGTGTCGCGAGGGCAGCCTGAGCGGGCACTCCAGCCCCTGCGGCTTGCCGCCAGGATCGCGCCGTTTCACGAATCTGTGCAGGCGAGCCTCGTCTCCGCTCTGGCCGCCGCCGGCCAGCAGGCAGAGGCGCTGTCGGTGCTCCGGACGGTTCGCACCCGGCTCACCGAGGAGCTCGGCATCGATCCCGGCCCGGCGTTGCTCGCCGCGCACCAGCGGATGCTGAGCCCGCTGCGTCTACCGACCGACCAGGTAGACGACCTGCCCATATCCGTCAGCCGCGCCAAGAAGGCAACCTCCCCCCGAATGTCACCGGCCGCCCACCTGGTCGGCCGGGACGAGGAGCTCGCGGTGCTGCGGCAGGCGGTGGAGTCGGCGCTCGCCGGCGGCACGGGGCTCGTCGTCGTCGAGGGCGAGCCGGGGGTGGGCAAGACCCGCCTGCTGGAAGAGGGCGGCGCCGAGGCGGACCGGCGCGGCGCGCTGGTCGTCTGGGGCCGCTGTCTCGAAGGAGACGGCACGCCGTCGATGTGGCCCTGGGTACAGGCGGTCGGCGCGATCCTCGACGGCCTGCCCGCCGCGGCACGGGAGGAGTGGCAGGCCGGCGAGCTCGGCCGCCTCGTGGAACCGCACGCCGGCGTTTCCACAACGCCGGTGATGCCGGACAGCGGTGCCCAGTTCCGCCTGTTCGAGCAGGCCGTCGCGCTCGTCGGCCGAGTATCGGTGCGGCGGCCGGTGGTGCTCGTCGTCGACGACCTCCAGTGGGCCGACACCGCCTCGCTGGATCTGTTCCGTCACCTGGCGGCTCGGCTACCGGGCGGCGCTGTGGTCATCGGCGCGCTACGCGACCGTGCGCCCGTGCCTGGCTCGGAGCTGGCTCGGATGCTCGCCGCGGCGAGCCGGCTGCCCCGTCACCGCCGGATCCGGCTCGGCCCGCTGGGCCCGGCCGAGGTGGCTGAGCTCGTCCGCCGCGAGACCGGCCAGACTCCCGGCCCGGGCGCCGCTCGCGGCATATACGCGCGCACCGCCGGTAACCCGTTCTTCGTCCGGGAGCTGTCCCGGCTCCTTGCCGACGGCGGTACCCTCACCGTGAACGCCATGGCCCGGGCCGGGTTGCCGTCCACCGTGCGAAACGTGGTCCGGGATCGGATGGCCGGCCTCGACGACGACGCCATAGATCTGCTCCAGATCGCCGCGCTCATCGGCCGGGACGTCGACCTCGCCCTGCTCGCACGCGCCGCGGACATCGACGGCCAGACCTGCCTCGACCGCCTCGAGCCGTTGGAAGCGCTCGGCCTGCTCGGTCCCACGCCCGGCGACCCGTACTCGTTCCGCTTCGCGCACGACCTGGTCCGCGAGTCGGTCGTCGAAACCACACCGCAGCGACGGGTGACCCAGCTGCACCTGCGCATCGCGGACGCGCTGGAGCTTACGACCGCGGACGACGAGCCGGTGGCCGAACGCCTCGCCCATCACCTGTGGGCTGCCGGCCCGCTGGCGGCCCCGGCTCGGACCGCGGGCGCGTTGATGCGCGCGGGCCGCCACGCGGCGAACAAGTCCGCGTACGAGGCCGCTGAGAGGCAGCTGCAGTCAGCCGCGCACGTGGCGCGGACAACGGGCCTGGCGGAGCTGGAGCTGTCCGCCCTGTCACAGCTCACCGTAGTCGTCGGGCGGTCCGGGTATGTCGGGTCGGCACGCGACCTGCTGGAGCGGGCCGAGCACCTGGCCCGCGACCTCGGCCGGGAACGGGAGGCCGCCGGTTTCCTCTTATCCCTCTGGGTCGCTTACTCCCAAGGTATCCAGCTCGACCGCGCCGGCCGGCTGGCGCGCCGGCTGCTCGACCAGGGCGAGGCGTCCGCCGACCCGACCGTGCGCGCCTACGGCTGGCACGCCTGGGGCTTCCACCAGTGGGACGTCGGCAACATCGGCGAGGCATTCCGTTACCTGACCCGATCCGACTCGACCGTGCTCGAGGACCTGGCTCAGGGCGAGCGGGACCCGCTTCGGCGCGACCTGTGGCTGCTTTGGCCCGTGATGCACGCGCTGATGACCGCGCTGCACGGCGACCTCGACGCGGCGCGGGCGCTGCTGGACGCAATGGAGGCCGCCTCCGGCGACGACCCCTACGTGATCACGGTCTGGGCCGCCTTTGCTGTCACGGTCGCGGCGCTGGCCGGCGACCCGGTGTGGGCGCTGCGCGCGGCGGAGCGGGGGATCGCCCTGGATCCCGAGTTCTCCTTCGTCTGGCTCGGCAGCTACCAGCGGTTGGCTCGGTGCTGGGCGCGCGCTGTGACCGGCGAGGACCCGGCCGGCGCCGCGGCAGAGGCGCAGGGGCTCATCGCCGTGGCGCTGGCCGACCCGCCGCGTTCGGGCCTGGTCACCTGGTGCGGGCTGCTCGGCGAGATGTGGCTGGCGGCCGGGAAGTTGGACGAGGCCGCCGCGGCCCTCGACCAGGCCGACCTGTTCCTCGACATGTACGGCCAGCGCTACGCCGAGGGCCTGGTGCTCCTGCTGCGGGCGCGGCTGATGCAGGCGCGCGGCGAGCCGGTCGCCGCCGTCCGGGCCGCCGCCGAACGGGCCCGGGCGCTGTCCACCGAACGCGAGGCCCACTTGTTCGCCCGGCGTGCCGAGGAACTGCTCGCCGGGCTGGCTGAGGCGCCGGCCCGGCCCTGATCGTGAGGGAGCTTCTCGCGGACCGCGTCACACGATGGCGTAGCGGCTGGGTGCCGGCATGTCGACGCAGCACGAGTCCGAAGTTTCCTCGCGGTAGATCCGTGGTGTTACCCGGTCGAACAGGGATGGACCGATGGAGAAGCCTCCCGGTTCCGGCGGTACGACATTGCCTTCGCAGCTCTGGCCGCTTCCCGATGAGCTGTGGGAGTTGTTCCAGCTGGTGGCGCGGCAACGTGGCCGCCAACCTGTAGACGGCAGCAGCTCAAGCAGCATGCCAGCCGGGCCCGAGCCTTTGCGCATTAGGGTCGAACCGTTAGAGGCGTGACGGGGAAACGGAGGACCCGGTGAGCAAGGACACCTCACGGGACGTGCGGGCGTGGCTGAGGAGCCTGGAGGTGTTCGCTGGCCCGCTGGCCACATTCGACCCGGCTGCGGCTCCGGACGAGCCGGTGGACCTGTTCCTCTCCTGGCTCACCGAGGCGGTCGACGCGGAGCTGCCCGATCCGCACGCGATGACGGTGTCGACGGTGGACGAACACGGCGAGCCTTGGGCCCGAGTTCTTATCCTCAAGAACGTCGATGTGGACGGCTGGCAGTTCGCGGTGCACGCCGACAGTCCCAAGGGGCACCAGCTGGCCGTACGGCCCAGTGCGGCACTGACCTTCTACTGGGCCGCCCTCGGACGCCAGGTCCGGGTGCGCGGCCCCGTGATCGCCGAGCCGGCTGACCGCGGCGCGGCGGACTTTCTGGCCCGCTCCGTCCCGGCGCGGGCCGAGGCGCTGCTGGGTCTCCAGAGCCGGCACCTTGCCGACATCGCCGAACGGGACCGGGTCATCGACAAGTGGCGCAGCCGTGTCGAGCAGGAGCCCGATCTGGTCGCAGAGGCATGGACTCTGTACACGCTCGTTCCGGTGGCGATCGAGTTCTGGCAGGCGGACAAGAGCCGCGTCCACACCCGGCTGTCCTACGAACGCACCGCTGCCAAGGCTCCGTGGCAGCGGCACCTGCTGTGGCCGTAGGCGCTGCGTGAGATTGCGTGTGCGAGGGTCCCGGCCTATCTTGCAGATGCGGCATCTCTTCAGGGAGCTCGGTTGCCCGATCATCTGTTGTTCTCCTACGGGACCTTGCGGCTGCCGCGGGTGCAGGTGGCTCGGTTCGGACGCGAGCTCGCAGGGCGACCCGACGCGCTGCTGGGCTTCCGCCTGGAGACGGTGGCCGTCACCGATCCTTCAGTCATCTCCGACAGCGGCAGCGCCGAGCACCCGATGGCCGTACGCTCCGACGACCCGCACGATGCGATCGACGGTACGGTGTTCACCCTCACCGAGGCGGACCTCGCGGCCGCCGATGCCTACGAAGACGACGCTTACCTGAGGGTGAAGGCGGATCTGCGATCCGGCGAGAAGGCCTGGGTCTACGTCGACGCCGCGACCGCCGAGGACTTCCGGGCCGCGGGCCTGGTGGCGGCGCAGGAGAAGGCCATCGCCTTGTTCGCCGAGGTGGAGGCTCGCGGACTGGTCGCACCTGGATTCGGCGAGCGGGAGGTGAGCGATCGCATCCGGGACTTGGCCAACGACATGTTCGGCACGACCAAGCACTGGCACAAGCGGATCATCCGCTCCGGGCCCAACACTCTGCGCCCGTACCGGGACAACCCACCCGACCGCATCATCGGTGAGGACGACATCGCCTTCGCCGACTTCGGCCCGATCTTCGAGGAGTACGAGGCCGACTTCGGCCGTACGTACGTCTTCGGCGACGACCCGGACAAGCACCGGCTGCTGCACGACCTGCCGCGCATCTTCGACGCCGGCCGCGCCGTGTTCGCGGCCGATCCCGATATCACCGGCCGGCAGTTGTACGCCGAGGTAGAGCGGCTGGCGGGCGAAGCCGGCTGGGAGATCGGCATTTGGCACACCGGGCATCTCGTGGGGGAGTTTCCGCACGAGGTGAACGACGGCGCGAAGGCGGAGTCCTACATCACCCCGGACAACGACACCCCGCTGCGGCGCACTGACCGTGTGGGGAAGACCTGTCACTGGATTCTGGAGCTGCACTTCGTGGACCGGGCGCGCGGATTCGGCGGCTTCTACGAGCAGTTGCTCGATCTGGCGTGACCACGCCCAGGGGTCTCGGCAGGGGCGACTGTGCGGTCACCACTGATAGGGCAGGTACTTCCCGTCGAGGGTGATGACGACCCTGTCACCGGCCGAGTCGGGTACGCGCTGGACGTCGAGGCGGAAGTTGATGGCGCTCATGATGCCGTCGCCGCACTGCTCGTGAATGAGCTCTTTGATGGTGGGCCCGTAGACCTGGATGACCTCGTAGAGCCGGTAGATGGTCGGGTCGACGGGTACGGCGGAGTCGAGGGCCCCGCGGGTTGGCTGTAACTGGAAGGCGAGGGCGACGTCCTCGCCGAGTTCGAGCAGGGCCGCTGCTGTTGCAGCCTCGTCCTTGCTCATCGGGTGCTGACCGAGCAGTGCGGCCGTGGTCCATGCCAAGGGCCGGTCGATGGCTTGGGCGAGCTGTTCCCATGTCACGCCGGTAACCACCTTGGCGTGTCGGACGGCTGCTGCTGCTTCCTGCTTGGTGACCACATCTACTCCGTTGGTGTTGGCGGTTGCCGAGCGGATGCTCATCCATTGGGTGTCTCGTTCGGTCCCGGCCACGCGCGGGGACCGAACGAGAAGGCCGGTCGGTCAGGTTCGGGTGGAGTAGGAATGGGCGCCCGTGCCGGCGAGA
>NZ_BOOR01000096.1 GCF_016863335.1 Planotetraspora thailandica | reverse complement strand
CGCCGTAGAGCAGCCGGGCGCGGGCGAACGTGATCCGGACGTCGGTACGGCCGAGCCGCTCGATCGCCTCACGGTACAGATTCTCGGCGGCCGGTCCGTCGCTCACGTGGGCACGCGCAATCGCCGAGGTGCCGAGGGCCCAGTCGGTGCCACAGGCTTGTGCCAGCTCGTCGATTCGCTGGGCGGCTTCGGCGGCGCGGGCCGGCCGTCCGCTCCGGGCAGCTGCCTCGACGAGCTCGAACGTGGACCGGATGGACAGTCCGAGCTCTTGTGGGTGCTCGGCGCCTCGCTCGGCCGCGACGTAGGCCTCCTCGTAGCGGCCGAGGCCGTTGTAGAGCACCGCGCTCGCCCATTGGGTGGCGGTCTCCACCTTTCCCTCCCCTTGCAGGGCCGTGTCTCGCGTGATCGTTTCGATCGCCTGGCGCGTAGCGGCCTCCCGGCCTCTCCACGGCTCGATCACCAGGGCTACGTACTGGGCAATGAAGCGACTGCCTGTCGCTTCACCGATCGTCGCCGCCTCGGCGACCAGCGAATCCGCGACGTCAAGTTCGCCGGCGAGGATTCGATTCGACACGAGCAGCAGGAGAGCCGACGGCAGCACCGACAGAGCCCCCGTCTCGCGTGCCAGGTCGGCCAGCCTCGCCGAGAGCACCGAATAGCTGTCGAAGTCCCAGACGTTGAAGGCCATGCGGGACGCGAGCGGGAGCCAGCCAAGCCCTTGTTCCCTGGAGACCCGTTCGGTGCGGAAGGCGTCCAGGGCCTGCCGCACCATCGGCACGCCCGCCGCATAACCCTCGGTGGTCATCAGTGCCAGGCCGTTCAGGAGCAGGTCGTTGCGCTCCGGTGGCGGGCCGGGCGGTGCGGCGAGTGTCGCGGTGGCGACGTCCACCAACTGCGCTCCGCTCGGCAGACGGCCGGCGGTCATGGCCACGTACAGCGCGTCGCGGTAGGTCTCGCGGGCCAGTCCGGCGTCCAGCGGCTCCAGGCGCCTGCCGGCTTTGAGCAACAGCGGCAGGGCGACGCCGGCACTGGTGGAGGCGAACGCGATCTGACCGCGCAGCAGGTTGGACTGGGCGAGCTTGTGTTCGTCCAGGGGGCTGAGCTCGGCCGCGTCCAACAGTTCGAGCGCGGCGTCGTACCCCCCGGCCTGGTACTTGGCCTGTGCCGCCGCCAGCGCTCTGGCGCCGCGGCGTGCGGGGTCGGGGGTCAGCTCGGCCGCCCGCTCAAGGAAGGCGGCCGCCGCAGCGACTCCGCCGCGTGCCTGCGCTCGGACGGCACTGCGCTCCAGTTCGGCGGCCACCGTCTCGTCGGGGCTGGGGGTCGCGTTGGCCAGATGCCACGCTCTGCGGTCGGGGTCCGATTGAGGATCGGTCGCGTCGGCGAGCGCGCGGTGCACGTTCTGCCGATCCTGCGGGGTGGCCACGCGGTAGGCCGCCGAACGTACGAGGGGATGACGGAACCGTACCCGGGTGCCGATGGTGATCAGTCCCGCCGCTTCGGCGGGCGCTGCGGCGGCTGCGTCGATTTCCAGGAGCTGCGCCGCTCGGGTCAGCAAGGTCACATCGCCTACCGGTTCGGCCGCCGCGATCAGCAGCAGTTGCTGGGTTTCGGCCGGTAGGGCTTGGACGCGCCGCAGGAAGCTCTGCTCGATCTGGTTCACCAGGGGCCGCGCGTCGGGCCGCCCGAATCCGCCTGCCAGTTCCGCCGCCGTCAAGCCTCGGGGCAGCTCGAGCAGGGCGAGCGGGTTGCCCTGGGTCTCGGCGACGATCCGGTTCCGGACCCGTTCGTCGAGTCGGCCGGGAGTCACGGAGTCCAGCAGGGCGCGGGCGTCGTTGTCGCTCAATCGCCCCACTTCGAGTTGCGGCAGCCCGGTCAGCTCGTGTTCGAGGCCGGGCTCGCGCACGGCGAGCACCAGCCCGATCCGTTCCGCGAGCAGGCGGCGCGCGACGAAGGCGAGGGTCTGCGCGGAGACTCGGTCAAGCCACTGGGCGTCATCGACGAGGCAGATCAGCGGCTCTTTTTCGGCCACTTCGGCGAGCAGGCTGAGGACGGCGAGGCCGACCAGGAAGCGGTCGGGTGGGGTTCCCGCGCTCAGGCCGAATGCTGTCTCCAGTGCCTCGCGTTGCGGGGCGGGCAGGCGGCAGAGATGGTCCAGGAACGGGGCGCACAGCTGATGCAGCCCGCCGAAGGCCAGTTCCATCTCCGACTCGACGCCCGCCGCCCGGGCGATCCGGCAGCCTGAGGCGCTGTCTCGCACGTATTCCAGCAGCGCGGTCTTGCCGATACCGGCCTCGCCCCGCAGGACCAGGACCGAGCTGCGGCCCGCCTGCGCGGTCGCCACGAGCTGATCCAGCGTCTCGCACTCGATATGCCGGCCACGCAACTGCAACCCGGGATTTCTGCTTGCCACGACACCGCCCTCCGCCGGCCGTATACCCACGATTATTTACTACCGAAGGTAAGAGGCCTTTTTCTGCTTCGTGTGTTGGGTGACGTCCCCGTTGGAACCTCACCGCTGGACCTATTTACTGACCGTGGGCACGGCCTCTGAGGCTCGACGCCGTCGGGCTGGGAACGCTGAGCGCGTGGGAGGCGCCAGGCACCGGTCAGCATGCGCATATCAGCCGTTCGCCAGGAATCGGAGAAGAGCCCGGTTGAATCGCAGGGGATGTGTGGCTTGGCAGCCGTGCGGCGCGCCCCGGATGACCTCCACGGCGCTGCCCCCGATCTGTTCGCCGGTGGCCGAAAAAGGCGTGATGTCGTCGTGCTCACCGTGAATGACCAGTGTCGGCAGAGGAATCGCGACCTCGCTGCGGAGATCGCTGCGCGCCAGCGTGGTCAGACCGGCGTTGAGCGCCTGCGGCGACGCGGCCGCGCCCTGGGCGCGGTAATGGTCGCGGTTCAGATCACTCAGCAACACGCGCCCGTCGGCTCGGAACATCCGGGTGGCGTACGTGTCGAGCATGGCGAATCTGTCCGTGTTCAGACGCGTCTCGAGGCGGTCGAACTGCTCGGGGGTCCAAGGGCCCTGTGGGTTGTCGTAGGAGCGGTACAGGTACGGCAAGGCCGCGCTCGCCAGGACGACTCCTCTGATTCCGGCGGTCCCGTACCGGGTGAGGTAACGCACGATTTCCGCCGCGCCCATCCCTGCTCCCACCAGTGTCAGTTCACTCAGGTTCAACTGCTCCAGCACCGCACGGAGGTCGGTCACCAGGCTGTCGTAGTCGTAGCCGTCCCACGGACGGGTGGAGTCGCCGAAACCTCGGCGATCGTAGGCGATCACGCGGTACCCGGCCTCCACCAAGGCGGGCAGTTGGGCCGCCCACATGTGCCTGGACAAGGGCCAGTCATGGAGCAGGACGACGGGACGTCCGTGACCGTAGTCCTCGTAGTAGAGCTCGACAGGGGTACGGCCGTGGTCGACGCCGACTGGCAGGTAGGCCATGGAGTCGTCGCTTCCTTTCCGATGGATCCTGATCAGCCGTCGTGTTCGACGACCAGCCGGGTCAGCTCTACCCGCGAGTTCACGTCCAGCTTGGTGTAGGCGTGGCGCAGGTGAGTGTTGACGGTGTGCGGTGACAGGAACAGCCGCTCGGCCACCTGCCGGTTCGTAGCGCCTTGGACCACCAGCCGGACCACCTGCAACTCCGAGGCGGTCAGTCCGTTCCAGCCGCGTGTGTAACCGGAAGCGCGGCCACGGCGCCGTATCCCGGCGTCGCGCAACCGCCGCCGCACCCGTGCCGCGTCCCGCAGCGCATCGGCCTGCTCGTACAGCTTCAGCGCCGTATCCAGATGGCCGACGGCCGCCCTCTGGTCGGTCGCCGCGAGGGTGCGGCCGGCGTCTTCCAGCGCCGACGCGCGCACGATCGGCCGGGAGAAGTCCGCGAACTGCTCGGCAGCCCGTACGAGTAATGCTGTGTCGTCGTCCAGCAGTCCGCGGGCGTGCGCCGCGATGGCGGCCAGGAACGGAAAGTCGGGGTTGCGCTCGGCCCGGTCCTCGGCCAGATGCACCATGTCCGCGGCGGCTCCGCGGTCGCCGGCACGCAAGGCCATGCGGACGAACACCACGTCATCGGCCGGGTCCAACGGCGTGGTCACGGGCTCGCCGTACGGGCCGCAGGCGACCGCCGCCGCCGCGTACGTCATGGTGTGTGCCGGATCGCTTTCACCGTCGGCTGCCAGGGCGAGCATCCAGGCGCCTGTCCTGGCGACGAAGCGGGCCTCGTCGTGCATCATCCGCCGGCCGTCGGCGACGAAGCGTGCGATGCCCTGGCGGTCACCTGCGTACAACGCCGCGCGGCCCAGGGCGTAGAGGACGGTCACGTCGGCGGCGTTCCCCGCCCCCAGGTCCTCGACCATGGCGAGCACCGCCTCGGCCTCGGCACGGGCGTCGGCCAGTCGGCCGGCGTCGAGCAGGATGCGGGCGCGGCACATGGACCACATCTCCTCGGCGGCCGCTTGTCCGTGCGCCTGCGCCTCGCGCAGTCCGGCGTCGACTTCTTCGAGCCCGCGCAGCGACTCGCCGGCTGAGCTCCACAGGAAGCTCTTCCATGAGGGTTCGGGTACCCACAGCGAGCGCAGGATGCCCGCGTCGGCCGCCAGTCGCACCGCCTCGTCCTGCCGGTCGACGGCACGCCGCCAGTCCATGTGGTGGAAGGCGACGGTGGCGTCCACCGCGATCGCCGTGGCCTCGATGGCGCGATTGCCGCAGGAGGCGGCGGTCCGCAATGCCGACTCCACCACGCAACCGGTCTCCTCCATGTCGCCGGCCATGATCAGCGCGCGGGCCTGCAGGGTGAGCAGTTGCGCCCGGGTCGCCGGTGACAGCCCGGGCAGGGCCAGCGCGAGGCGGCACTGCCGGACCGCCTCGGGGAAGGAGCGCCGGCTCGACACCCGGGCCAGGCTGAGCCGTACCTGTGCCTCGGCTTCCGGCTTCAGCAGCCCGGCCAGAGCGTTGCCGGCCATCGTCCGCGCTTCGAGGTCGTGGCCGTTCAGCCACAGCAGGACGACGGTCTCAGCGATCAATACCGGGCGGTCGGCGTGGTCTGCCGGGGCCAGTTCCAGGGCACGGCTGCTCAGGGCGACCGCGGTGGCCGGGGAGGTGGGCGCCACGTCGGTGGCAGCCCGGCGCAGCAGCGAGACGGCCTCGTGGTCGCCTGGCTGGGCGACCTTCGCCAGGTCGCCGGCCACCTCCATGACCGCCGCGCCGCGCCGCAGACGGACATCGACGGCCTGGCGACGTATGACGTTCTTGACCGCGGCCGGCGCGCCGGCCTGGACGGCCTCGCGGGTCAGGTCGTGACGGAAAGCGAGTCGCCCGCCGGTGTCGGTCAGCAGGTCGGCGCCGAGCGCCTCTTGCAAGGGTGCCATCAGATCCACAGGTGAGCACTGCAGGAGCTCGGCCAGCACCTCGACGTCGACGTCGCGGCCGAGCATGGCCGCGAAGCGCACGCTGTCGCGGGCCGGCGGCGAGAGCCGGTCGAGCCTTTGGCGGACGGAGGAGCGAAAGCGCATCGGGATGGGCCCTGCGGCTCTCAGGTGCGCCATTCCGTTCTTGACGGTGATGGCGCCTTCCTCGCGTATCCCGTTCAGCAGTTCGACCAGGAGCAGCGGGCGGCCGTCGGCCTTGCGGGCGAGTTCCAGCAGCGCAGGCTCGGCCACGGCCTGCAGGACGTCCTGAGCCAGGAGCGCGACGGCGCCTGCGGACAAAGGCCGCAGAACGATTCTGTCCGCCGGCCATGCGGAAGCGGTCTGGCGGTGCTCGCGGGTGGCCAGCACCCACAGGATGGGCCGGCCGGACAGGCGGGTCGGCAGCGTGCGCAGCGCGCTTTGGGTGGCCGCGTCGCAGCACTGCAGGTCGTCCATGACGATCACCAGGGGAGCGGCCGACGCGACGTGCTCCAGTTCGCGCTGCAGCTCCTGCAACAGCCAGAAACGCTGGTCCGTCGCTTCGCTCAACGCCAGCAGCCGATCGCGTGCCATGAGCGGGGCGGGGCCGGACAACAACGTGTCCAGCAGGGGGGCGAAGGGGACGGCGTGGCCGTCCGGCACGCCGGCACCCGCATGGACGCGTAGGCCGGAGGCCGTGGCCAGATCGGCGATCTCGGCGAGCAGCCGCGACTTGCCCGTTCCCGGCGCTCCCTCGATCAGTACGGCTCCGCCCTGTCCTCGTGTCAGGGTGTGCAGCCGGTCACGCAGCAGCAGCATCTCGGCCTCCCGGCCGCGCAGCGGCAGTGCGCGGGAGGCCTCTGTGGCTCGGTCCCGCATGTTCTCGGAAGGCGCGGAGAAGGCCATTCCGTTGTGGCTGATCTCGTCCGTTATGGATTGCCGCTCGGCCGAGGACGGGGAGGAGGTCATGGGTTTTCATATCTGTCAGTGTTTCGACATAGATCGAAGCAACGTACGGTAAATGGGCAGCTGTGCTGGCGACTAAGTCGGGATCTGTTCCGATTGGGTGCGCGGGACAATGAAAGCAAGCGTGGGGGCCGTGGGGCGAGGCAGAACGACAGGCAGAAGTAGCCGGCGGATTCCGCCTCTCGCCGGGATGAGGGAGGCACGGGGTTGAGCGAGGGGGTGTCCTTCGGGACGTTGTTGAGGGCCCACCGGCAGGCGGCGGACCTGACGATCGAGGAGCTCTCGCATGCGTCTGGTGTGAGCGTGCGGGCGATCGGCGATATGGAGCGAGGCATCAGTCGTGGCCCGCAGCGTCGTACGGTTGCCGCGCTGGCCGAGGTGTTGTGTCTGTCGGCGGATGACCGCGACGCCTTCATCGCCGCCGCCCAGGCCGGCCGGCCGCGCCCCGCCCCGTCTGCCGCCGGGATCTGTGAGCTGCCCCGGGGAGTCGGCGACTTCACCGGACGCGAGTATGAGCTCGGATTGTTGCGCGAGTTGGCGGCCCGTCACACCGGTGACGGTCCAGCCGTCACCGCGACCGTATGGGGTACGGCGGGGATGGGCAAAACCGCGCTGGCCGTACAGGCCGCCGGCCAACTGGCAGATCTGTTCCCCGACGGCCGGTTCTTCCTCGACCTGCGCGGCATGGACGCCACACCACTGGCGAGCGGGAGCGCTCTGGCGCGGCTGCTGAGGGCGCTGGGCGTAGCCGAGCGGGGCATCCCTGCCGACGAGCAGGAACGCGCCGGGCACTACCGGGCTCTCCTACGCGAGCGGCGCTGTCTCATCGTGCTCGACAACGCGGCCGGCGAAAGTCAGGTACGCCCCTTGCTGCCAGGCGATGGGCCCAGCATGACTTTGATCACCAGCCGTAGCCCGCTGGCGGGGCTGGAGGGCGTTCACCAGGTCCCGCTCGCCCAGCTCGCCGAGCCGGAGGCCGCCGCGTTGTTGCGGACCATCGTGGGCGACGCCCGCTCGAGGGCGGAACCGGACGCGGTCGATGCTCTCGCCCGGTTGTGCGGCCACCTGCCGCTGGCCATGCGCATCGCCGGCAACCGGCTGCAGAGCCGGCCGGGCTGGACGATCAGGCAGCTCGTCGGCCGGCTCAGCGACGAAGAGCGCCGTCTGGACGCCCTGGCCGCCGGGGACCTGCACGTCGCCGCCGCGTTCGCGCTGTCGTATGACCAGCTCACCCCGATTGCCCGGCAGACCTTCCGGCGTCTGGCGCTGGCGGCCGCACCGGAGTTCGGGGTGCCGATGACCGCCGTCCTGACCCAGCTCGACGTGGACCATGCCGAGGACGCGCTGGAGGAGTTGGTCGAGCTCGGCCTGCTGTCCTCGCCGTACGCGGGCCGTTACCGCTTTCACGACCTGGTCCGGTTGTATGCCCGAGCCCAGCTGGAGCAGGAGGAATCGATCGAGGCGCGGCGGGAGGCGCGTCGGCGGATGGAGAGCTGGCTGCTGGAGGTGGCGGTGGTGGCCGGGCGCTGGTTCGAGCCGGGATACGGCGCGCCGCCGCCGGAGTGGCGTTCCCTGGTCACACTCGACAGCCGGGAGGAGGCCGCCGAGTGGCTGCAGGCGGAGGGGACGGCCTGGCTGGAGGCGCTGCGCTCGGCGGCCGGGCATGAAGAGCACGCGACGGTGGTCGAGGTGGCCGCCTCCATGAACTGGTTCTGCGACCTGTGGAGGCGGTGGGGGCGCTGGCGCGAGGTGTTCGAGCTGTCCTCCAGCGCGGCGCGGGCCATGGGCGACCGGCTCCAGGAGGCGGTGCATCTCAACCTCCTGTCCTGGGCGCTGGTCGTGTGTGAAGGCCGTGCCGAGGAGGGGGAGGCGACCGCGTTGCGGGCTTTGGAGCTGGCCCGCGAGGTCGGCGACGTACGCCAGCAGGGGTGGGCGCTGGTTTCCGCCAGCTGGGCCATCAGGGGTGGCCCGGCGAGCCTGGAGCGTGAGCTGGACTACACCCGGCGAGCCGCTGATCTCCTCCTGCAGGCCGGGGACCTGGAGGGCTATCCCCAGGCCATGACGAGCCACATCGGCGCCCTGCGGCGGGCGGGGCGGGTAGAGGAGGCAGTGGAGTGCGGCCTGGCGCTGGTGGCCACGCTGCGTGACCCTGTCTACGGCGGTTCCCCGGCCATTGTCGGCCACGGTCTCGGGATCGCCCTGGGCCAGCTCGGCGCCGCCTACCTCACGCTCGAACGCTGGGAGGAGGCGGTGGACGCCTCCCGGCAGGCACTGCCCGAGCTGCGCGCCCGCCCGATTGGCTCGACCTTGGGACTTACCCAGCGCAGGCTGGGCATCGCGCTGCGGCGCCTGGGCCGGGTCGAGGAGGCCCTCCAGGCGTTGGCGGAAGCGGCACGGCTGTACGAGGAATCCGGTTTCACCGAGCAAGCCGCTGAGGTGGTCGAGGAACTCGAGGAGATGGCCGGGCCCGGCGCAGCAACTGGGCGTTGAACGCTCCGATTGGGTGCGCAGGACAATGGAAGCAAGCGTGGTCGCTGTGGGGCGAGGCAGAAGTAGCCGGCGGATTCCGCCTCTCGCCGGGATGAGGGAGGCACGGGGTTGAGCGAGGAGGTGTCCTTCGGGACGCTGTTGAGGGCCCACCGGCAGGCGGCGGACCTGACGATCGAGGAGCTCTCGCATGCCTCCGGGGTCAGCGTGCGGGCGATCGGCGATATGGAGCGAGGCATCAGTCGTGGCCCGCAGCGCCGTACGGTTGCCGCGCTGGCCGAGGTGTTGCGTCTGTCGGCGGATGATCACGACGCACTCATCGCCGCCGCCCAGACCGGCCGGCCGCGCCCCGCCCCGTCTGCCGCCGGAATCTGTGAGCTGCCGCGGGGCATCGGCGACTTCACCGGCCGCGAGCATGAGCTCGGACTGTTGCGCGAGCTGGCCGCCCGGCATGCGGGTGGAGACGGTCCAGCTGTTGCGGCGACCGTATGGGGTACGGCGGGGATGGGCAAGACCGCGCTGGCCGTACATGCCGCCGGGCAACTGGCAGATCTGTACCCCGATGGCCGGTTCTTCCTCGATTTGCGTGGCATGGACGCCGCGCCGCTGGCGAGCGGGGCCGGCTTGGCGCGGCTGCTGAGGGCGCTGGGCGTAGCCGAGCGGAGCATCCCTGCCGACGAGCAGGAACGCGCCGGGCTCTACCGGGCGCTGCTGGTTGATCGCCGGTGCCTGATCGTGCTGGACAACGCCGCGGATGAGGCGCAGGTGCGGCCGTTGCTTCCGGCGGGTGGCCCGGGGATGACGATCGTCACCAGTCGGCGTTCGCTGGCCGGGCTGGAGGGGGTGCGGCAGATCCCGCTGGCACAGCTGTCCAGGGCGGAGGCGGCCGGGTTGTTGCGGGCGATCGTGGGTGCGGAACGGACCGCGACCGATCCGCAAGGCGTGGCCGAGCTGGCCCGGCTGTGCGGGAATCTGCCGCTGGCGGTACGGATCTCCGGTAACCGGTTGCAGAGTCGGCCGGGGTGGACGATCAGCCAGCTCGCGGGGCGGTTAGATGATGAAGAGCGCCGGTTGGAGGCCCTGGCGGTCGGCGACCTGGCCGTCGCCGCCGCGTTCGCGCTGTCCTACCAGCAGTTGTCCGGGACCGCGCGGGTCGCTTTCCGGCGTCTGGCGCTGGCGGCCGCACCGGAGTTCGGGGTGCCGCTGACCTCCGTCCTGACCCAGCTCGACGTGGACGATGCCGAGGACGCCCTGGAGGAGCTGGTCGAACTCGGCCTGCTGACCTCGCCGTACGCCGGCCGCTACCGCTTCCACGACCTGGTCCGGCTGTATGCCCGAGCCCAGCTGGAGCAGGAGGAGCCGATCGAGGCCCGGCGGGAGGCGCGCCGGCGGATGGAGACCTGGCTGCTGGAGGTGGCCGTGGTCGCCGGGCGCTGGTTCGAGCCGGAGTACGGCGCGCCGCCGCCGGAGTGGCGCTCCCTGGTCACACTCGACAGCCGGCAGGAGGCCGGCGACTGGCTGCAGGCGGAGAGCACGGCCTGGCTGGAGGCCCTGCGTTCGGCGGCTCGGCGCGGAGAGCACGCGACCGTGGTCGAGGTGGCCGAGTCCATGAACTGGTTTTCCGACATGTGGAGGCAGTGGGGGCACTGGCGCGAGGTGTTGGAGCTGTCGTCGAGCGCGGCGCGGGCCATGGGCGACCGGGTGCAGGAGGCGGCGCATCTCAACTACCTGTCCTGGGCGCTGACTCGGTGTGAGGGCCGTATGGAGGAGGGGGAGGCGACCGCGTTGCGGGCTTTGGAGCTGGCCCGCGAGGCCGGTGACGTACGCCTGCAGGGGTGGGCGCTGGTTTATGCCGGCTCGGCGGCTTACTGGGGCGATCCGGAGAGCGTGGAGCGTGTGTTGGACTACAACTGGCGAGCCGCTGATCTCCTTCTCCAGGCCAAGGATCTGCAGGGTTATCCCCAGGCCATGACGGGCTACATCGGCGCCCTGCGGCGGGTGGGCCGGATCGAGGAGGCCTTGGAGCACAACCTGGCGTTGGTGACCACGCTGCGTGACCCTGGCTACGGCGGTTCCCCGGGCATGGTCAGCTTCAGTCTCGGAGCCGCCCTGAATCAGCTCGGCAGCGCCTACCTCGAGCTCGAACGCTGGGAGGATGCGGTCGACGCCTACCGGCAGGCACTGCCCGAGCTGCGCGCCCACCCGATTCCCATTGTCTTGGGACGTGGCCAGCGCGGCCTGGGCGCCGCGCTGCGGCACTTGGGCCGGGTCGAGGAGGCCCGCCAGGCGTTGTCGGAGGCGGCACGGCTGTTCGAGGACAACGGTGATACCGAGCTGGCCGCTGAGGCGGTCAAGGAACTCGAGGAGATGGCCGGACCCGGCGCAGCACCTGGGCGTTGAACGCCACCCCCTTGGAGGGCTGAGGGCCTAGAAGCACCCGGTTACCTGTACGGATGAAGATCATCGGCAGGCACGGAACTCACGCCTTTGTGCGATGTGCGCGGCGATGCAGCAGGAGAGCGTTTCCTGCGCAGGGCCGAACTTCGTGAAAGGCGCATCATGAACCTTGAGCTTCCAGGCTCATGTCCCCATGTGCATGGGACACGTCCGCCCGTTCCGGCCGGGTACGCAGACGGCTGTGAGGAGTGCCTGCAGACGGGTGGCCGATGGGTGGAACTGCGCGAATGCCTGACATGCGGCCATGTCGGCTGTTGTGACACCTCAACCGGCCGGCACGCCGCCGCGCATTGGGCTGCCACCGCACATCCGGCGACCGCCTCCGTGGAGCCCGGCGACCAGTGGGGGTGGTGCTATGCCGACCAGCGCCATCTCAGGGACGTGCGGCGGGGCGGTGCACTGAGGCGGAGAAGAACCACGATCGCCGGGGCCGCCGGTGGTCGGCACGTGGCCGGAGTGAGTGGGGCCCTGGTGACATGGAAGAGCGGCTCGATCACTGCGTGGCGGAGTCGTGCTCGAGGACGAGCCGGGTGAGCTCGACGCGTGAGCTGATTCCGAGCTTGGTGAAGGCATGCCACAAATGGGTGCTGACCGTGTGCGGGGACAGGAAGAACTGGTCGGCGACCTGCTTGTTGGTGGCGCCACCTGCGACCAGCCTGACGATCTGCAGTTCAGAGGTGGTGAGGCTGTCCCAGCCTTCGTTCGGCCTGCGAGAGACGGCGCGCGATCGGCGCTCGCCCATGCCTTTGAGGCGATCGCGTACGCGGGCTGCGTCGTGTCCGGCCTCCGACTGCTCGTAGAGCCGCAGGGCCGTGTCCAGGTGGGGGACGGTACCGGTGTCCTCCAGGGCGCCCGCCAGCGCCAGCGGCCGGGGGATCCCCTGATACAGCTCGACGGCTCGAGCCAGCAGGCCGGCGTCGCCGTCCATGAGGGCTCGGGCATGCAAGGCCGTGGCCCCGTAGATGGGGATGTCGGGGTTGTTGTGGTGACGGGTCTCGGCGAACTCGGTGACCAGGATGGCGCGGGCGCGGTCTCCGGCCCGCAGCGCCATCCGCACGAGGACAGGCTCGTCGGCCGGGTCGGCCGGGCAGGACAGCGACGAGGTGGGCCGATAGTAGGAACGGGCGGCCTCGGCGGTCAGCTCCATGGCCCGGATGTGGTCGCCGTCGTCGAAGACGGCCTGGGCGGTCAGCCACGCTCCTGCCCGTCGGATCTGCCCGGCCTCGACCCGCATCATGGCGTCGGCGAATTCACGGCCGCGCACCAGTTCCTGCGGGTCGCCGGTGTGCAGGGCGACGCGGCCGAGCACGTATCGGGCAGTGACGTCGCCGAAATCGCCGGGACCGAGTTCGTCGGACATGGCCAGGACCGCTTCGGCCTCGGCTCGGGCGTCGCAGAGCCGGCCCGCGTCCAGATACACCCGGGAGCGCACCATGCCCCACAGTCGCAACAGGTTGGCCTGTCCGTGATGTTGGGCCGCACGGACGCCGACATCTGCCTCGGCCAGCGCCTCCTCCACGCGTCCCAGCCTGCTGAGCAGGACGGCCTTCCAGACGCCGGGCATCCAGAGCACGTCGGTGTAGCGGACCTCGCGCGACGCGGCCACCGCCTGGTCGGCGAGGTCGAGCGCACGGTGGACGTCGAGCCGATGGTCGGCGATGATCGAGCCCACGCTCAGCAGAGTGGCACGCGAAGCCTGGTCGGCCGCCTGATCCGCCGCGGCCAGCGCGGCCGGGAGCAGGCTTTCGGCCTCAGCGATCTCCGCGGCGCCGACGAAGGCGAGGTTGAAGGCCAGCATGGCCGTCAACTGAGCGCGCATGCGGGGCGACAGGCCGGGCAGTGCGACTCCGGCGCGGCCGTGCCGTACGGCGTCGGTGAAGGAATGCCGGTCGGCCACGAGAGTCAGGCCCAGCCTGATGCCTGCCTCGACATCGACCGGCAGTGGCCGACGCAGCGCGGTCTCGGCCAGTGCGAGGGCTTCGCCGGCGCGGCCCGTCTGGCTGAACAGCGGTAGAGCCTCGGCGATGAAACCGGCTTGCCGTAGCGGGTCGGGGGCGGAGAGTTCGATCGCGCGGCGGCTCATCTCCGCGGCGGCCGACGGCGCGGTGTTCGCCAGATCTTGGGCGGCCTGGCGAAGCAGTGCGATGGCCGTGTCGTCGCCCGGCTCGGCGGTCTCCGCGAGGTCGGCGGCGATCTGGGCGACCGGGATGCCGTGCTCGAGCCGCAGGTCGACGGCCTGGCGGCGGAGCGCCTGGCGAAGCGTCGCGGGCAGGGTCGCCCGGATGGCCTCGCGGATCAGGTCATGGCTGAATGCCAGGATGCAGTCGCTCTCGGTCATGAGGTCGGCCGACAGCAGTTCCTCCAGCGGCTCCAGCAGCGTGACGGCCGACTCTCCGGTGAGGTCGGCGAGTTGGTCGACGGAGATGGTCCGCCCCAGGACCGACGCGATCTGCGCGGTCTTCTTGGCCAGTGGGGAGACCTGTTCCAGGCGGTGCTGGATGGAGGCGTGGAAACGCAAGGGCAGGCGCCGCTGAGCCAGCCGTGCGACGCCGTCGGCGACAGTGACCGCCCCCTCGTCGAGCATGCCGTTGATCAGCTCGGTGAGCAGCAGCGGTCGTCCCTCTGCTTTCTGCGCCAGTTGCAGGATGCCGGGATCGGGGGTGGCCGCCAGCAGGTCGGCGGTCATCGCCCCGACCGCCTTGCCCGACAAGGGAGCCAAGGTGAGCAGGTGGCCGCGCGGCAGGCGCAGTGCGGAGATCGTGGCGCGTACGTCCGGGGTGAGCGGGCCGGTTCGTGCGGCGAGGATCCAGGCGATGGGATGCGTGGACAGGCGCTGCGGCAGGGTTCGCAGGGCCAGGAGGGTGCCCTCGTCGCACCATTGGAGATCGTCGATGGCGATCACCAGCGGTGCGGTCAGCGCGGCGCGTTCCAGGTGCTCGTAGAGCTCCTGTAGCAACCAGTAGCGTCGTGCGGAGGTGGCCGGAACGGCCCGGAGCGTGGCGGTGGGAAGAATCGGGTCGGGGCCGGAGTGCAGAGCGCCGAGCAGCGCGCCGAAGGGGATGGTCTGCCCATCCGGGCCTCCTCCGCCGTACATCACGCGGAGTCCTGTCTCCTCGGCCATGTGGTGCGCCTCGGCGAGCATGCGGGTCTTGCCGATGCCGGGACTGCCCTGGATGAGCAGCGTCGCGCCCGTGCCGCGGGACAAGGCGGCCAAGTGGGTCCTCAGAGTGGCGACCTCGGGCTGTCGGCCGCGCAGCGGGTAACGCCCGGACTCGGCGGCAGCTCCGGCCAGCGGGTCATGTGCGATCATGCCGCCCTCCGATCCGCGGCCTCGCTGAGGACGCGCAGATCGATCGCGAAGAGCCGGGGCCGTGTGGTGACCGGAGCGGCCGTGTCCAACTCATCAGTGGGGGAGACCGTCGGAGTGGTCTGCGCCGTGTCGTCTCTGGGCGGCTCCAACAGGTTCACGGTCACGATCTCGGCTCCATTCGCACACGGCATCCGGTGATGCCGCCGCGATCAGGATCGCTTTCCGGACCCTGCCTCGCGCCCTTGGGAGACCGTGGTCGGCACCGTGGTCCACGGTTGCGGCCGCCCACGCGATGGAGTCCAGGCTCACCAGGTGCGGCTTGCTCGCCGCCGAACTCGGCGACCTGTCGCTGAGTACCGTTCTGCACCTGCCGGTGGATGCAGGTGTGGCCGCCGCATTCCTGCGGTGACCAGTCGTTTCGTCACTGTGTCCCCCAGAGCTCCAGCGTTAGAGACTGACCGAAATTGGCGAAGAGCCTTGTTTTTTTGACTCTTGAGTGATCAAGATGGCGGCACCGTTCGGCAAATCCCTCCCCACCGCGATGGAAGGAACCCCATGACCCGAAAGTTCCGCTTCGGTGGCAGGCTCGCCGCGGTCACGGTCGCGGCTGCGACGGTCGCCGCAACGGCCGCGTTCGCGCCGGCCGCCGGCGCCGCCCAGTCCACGCCCGCGACCCCGCCCATCGCTTATGTGGACGTGTCCGTAGCGACTGTCTGGACCAGCCCTGACAGCCCGCGTCCCATTGACGCTCCCGCGCTGACCGACCCGGTGGACCCCGAGAAGTGGCTCGCCGGCATGACGGTGGACGACAAGCGGGGCCTGACGAGCGGCAACCTGACCCAGACGCAGGTGCTCTACGGCCATCCCGTCTACGTGCTGGCCCAGAAGGGCGACTGGGCCGAGGTCGCGGTGCCGGGCCAGGCCACGCCGAAGAACTCGCTGGGCTACCCGGGCTGGGTGCCGAAGGCACAGCTCACCAGCAACCCCGGTTACACCGCCAAGGCCGCGCACCACCCCTTCGCGCTGGTGAACCGGGCCCCGACCACGTGGCTCTACAACGATCCCGGGCGGCGGTCGAAGGCCCTGAAGATCAGCGTGAACACCCGGCTGCCTGAGCTCGCACGCGTCGGCGGCTCCGTCCTCGTCGACACCCCGGACCACGGCAAGAAATGGCTTGCCGCCACCGACGTCAGTGTGTACAAGTCGGAATCGGACATCCCCTACCCGACCGGCGCGGATCTGGTGAACTTCGCGAAGAAGTTCATCGACGTGCCCTACCTGTGGGCCGGCCGGGCCGGGTTCGGCTTCGACTGCTCCGGCTTCACCTCCACCGTGTACGAGGCCTACGGCATCGCCATCCCGCGCGACTCCGGCCCCCAGGCCACTTACGGCGGTGGCACCAAGGTGGACCGGGCCGACCTGCAACCCGGCGACCTGATCTTCTACGCCCGCAACAACGGCACAGGCTCGATCTACCACGTGGCCATGTACATCGGGGACCAGCAGATGATCGAAGCGTACGACGCTGCGACACCGGTCCGGATCACCCCGGTGCGGTTCAACACCGACTACTGGGGAGCGGTGCGTTACCTCACCCCAGGCCACTGACGGTTCGCGCGCCCACGTCAGCGTCGCCGTGGGCGCGGCTGTGCACCGTCATCGAGGTGTCCTTCGTATCGTTTCTCGAGCTCCACGTGGGCGCCGAGGCCGATCAGCTGGGTGAAATCCTCGAAAAGGATCACGTCGTCGAGCACGCCGCTCGTGTCCCCCTCGGCCGCCAGCGCCTCCAGATAGCGCCGCATCCCCTTCGCGGCCGCGAGAGCCGTACCCACGGAGAAGAGCGCGAGCGCGTAGCCCATCTCCTGCAGCGCCCGGACGCCGGGCGTCGGCGTGCGCCCGCCCTCGATCTGGTTGATGAGCACGGGAACGACGCCCCGGAAGGCCACGCAGACGCGCCGCATCTCGTCCTCGCTCTCGGGGGACTCGATGAACAGCATGTCCGCGCCCGCCTCGTGGTAGGCCGCACCGCGGTCGATCGCCTCGTCGAGGCCCATCGTCGTCCGGGCGTCGGTTCGGGCGATGATCACGAAGGCGGGGTCGTCCCTGGCGTCGACCGCCGCCTTGACCTTCTCGACCATCTCCCCTGTGGGGATCACATGACGTCCGAGCAGGTGGCCGCAGCATTTGGGGAACGTCTGGTCCTCGATGTGCATGCCTGCCGCGCCGGCCTTCTCGTAGGCCTTGACCGTCCGGCGGACGTTGAGCGGGTTGCCGTACCCCGTGTCGCCGTCCGCGATGAGCGGCAGGTCGACGATGTCGCAGATGGTCGAGACCCGTGTCGCCATCTGCGTCATCGTCAGATAGCCCACGTCGGGTTCACCCAGGAGGCCTGCCGAGGTTTCGAAACCGCTCATGTAGATCGCCTCGAAACCGAGGGCCTGGACGAGCCTGGCGCCCGTCCCGTCGTACGCGCCGGGGGCGACCAGAATCTCCGGGGCGTCCAGTGACGCCCGCAACCGCGTCGTCCGCTTCATCGTCGATGACACCGCCTTATACCGGCGGATCGTCCCTGTGACCCGTACGTCGAGGATATAGACGTCATCAGATCAACGATCCGGGCAGGGTTCCACGAAGACGGCGAGGCCGGGCGCGGATGATGATCCACGTGCGACGGGGCCTGTAGACCTCGGAGACGCGGGGTGGGTGGTCAGCCGGCGCGGCGGGAGCGGGCCAGAGCCAGCCCGCCGAGGACCATGGCGATCAGCCCGACCACCAGGGCCGCGAAGCCCCCGACTATTCCGTAGCCGGTGCCGGGACCACCGTCGGCGGCGGCCACGACCAGCCCGCCGATGACCGTGCCGGTCAGCCCCGACACCAGGGCCACGATGGCCCCGCGTCTTCCGTTGCCGGTGCCGATACGACCGGCGGAGCGGGCCACGGCGAGCCCGCCGATGACCGCGCCGGCCAGTCCCAGCAGCGCGGCCACCACGGACCAGAGACGCCCGGCGGTCAAGGCGTAGGCACTGACGGGGTCCGGCTGGACCGAGACGTCCGCGGCGGCCGGTGCGGCAAGCACGAGACTCCCGAGCAGGGCGGCTGCGGCGGCGGTAAGCAGGTGACGAACGGACATGAGGTGCTCCTTCTTCTCCCACGGCTGGACATTGCCTGATCATGTCCGCTGGACTCGCCGCCGGTCGTCCGGCAGACGAGGGAAATTGGCGCTGCCGCCCGTGCCGCAGCCGGTTGCCGCGGACGCCGCAGGAGCCGCGAAGGTACCGCGTGTGCGGTAGCCGGCCGATCATCCGTGCGCAGGAGTCGCCCGTGCGGACATCCGGGTTAGGGTGCGCGCATGAGCGCAGGACGGTTCGCTGTCCGGGCAGGTGTCAAAGACTGGGCGATCGCCGTCGGCGTGGCGGCGACGCTCCTGGTCACCGGGTTGTCCGGGCACCACTCCGCGACGTACCTCGACCTGTTCGGCTACGCGCTGCTGGCGGCCGGCGGTCTGGTGCTGGCCGCGCGCCGCCGGGCTCCGGTTCCCGTCCTGGTCGTCACCGGTCTGTGCGCGGTGGGTTACCAGGCGGCCGGTTTCGACGTGCCTGCTGTCGCGTACCTGTTCGCCGTGTACGCGGCCGTGCGGGCGGGACGCCGCACCATCACGGTGGCGGTGAGCGTGATCATGCTGGCCGTGCTGCCCCTCGCGGCCCTGGCCTCGGGTCTGCACGACACGGGCGAGGCGTTCGCGCAGGCCCGAGGCGCCCTCGAGCTGGCCTGGCTGATCGCGGCCGGCGCCGCGGGTGAGGCGCTGCGGCAGGCCGAGCGGCGGGCGGAGGAAGCCGAGCGCACGCGGGAGGAGACCGCGCTACGCCGTGCCGACGAGGAGCGGCTGCGCATCGCGCGGGAGTTGCATGATTCGCTCACCCACCAGATATCGATCATCAAGGTGCAGGCCGAAGTGGCGGTCCATGTGGCCCGCAAGCGTGGCGAACAGGTGCCGGAGGCCCTGCTGGCGATCCAGGAGGCCGGGCGTGAGGCGACCCGGGAGCTGCGCGCGACCCTGGAGGCGCTGCGCGAGGACGACACGACCCCGCCGCGTGGGCTCGGCCACGTTGCGGAACTGGTGGAACGGGCTCGAAGGACCGGCCTGGACGCGACGCTGACGATCGAAGGGCAACAACACGACGTGCCGGCCGCGGTGAGCCGGACCGTCTACCGGATCGTTCAGGAGTCGCTCACCAACATCGCCCGCCATGCCGCCGCCGCAACCGCGTCGGTGCGGATCGACTACCGCCCCGACGTCCTCGCGGTACGCATCGACGACGACGGCAAGGCCACATCGGACACCGCCCCTGACGGTGTGACGGTGCCAGGCGTCGGGCTGCTCGGGATGCGCGAACGAGTCACCGCCCTGGGCGGACGCCTGCGCGCGGCACCGCGCAGCGAGGGCGGTTTCACCGTCGAGGCCGAACTTCCCGTGGACCGAACGTCATGATCCGTGTCCTGCTGGTCGACGACCAGCCGCTCCTTCGCAGCGGATTCCGCGCGCTTCTCGACCTCGAAGACGAGATCGAGGTGGTGGCCGAGGCCGGCGACGGGATGGAGGGCCTGGCCCTGGTCAAGGAACATCTGCCCGACGTCGCGCTCATCGACATCCAGATGCCGGTCGTCGACGGCATCGAGGCGACCCGGCGCATCGCCGCGGACCCGGCCCTGGCCGGGGTGCACGTCGTCATCCTGACCAACTACGGCTTTGACGAATACGTCTTCAACGCGCTGCGCGCCGGCGCAGCCGGATTCCTGGTCAAGGACATCGTGCCGGAAGACTTCCTTCACGCCGTACGCGTCGCCGCGCGCGGCGACGCCCTGCTCGCACCGTCGATCACGCGCAAGCTGATCAACAGGTACGTCACCCAGCCGGTCGGCATCGGCACCTGCACGGGCCTGGAAGAGCTGACCAACCGCGAACGCGAGGCCGTCGCCCTTGTTGCGCGGGGCCTGTCCAACGACCAGATCGCCGAGTGCATGATGATCAGCCCCCAGACTGCGAAAACCCACATCAACCGGGCCATGGCCAAGCTCCACGCCCGCGACCGCGCTCAACTCGTCATCCTCGCCTACGAATCCGGACTGGTAGCCCCGCGCAGCTCCTGACGGTATCGACGGCGCCGGGGTGGACGCAGTCGGCGTCCACCCCGGCGTTTCACGGTGTCGTACGGCTTACTTGGGAACTGACTGGAGCTACTCGCAGGGCAAGTCGCTCAGGCTGCGGTTACTTCCCGTCGCCCTTT
>NZ_BOOR01000095.1 GCF_016863335.1 Planotetraspora thailandica | reverse complement strand
GTAGGTTATGGCCTCGCCGGTTTGCTGAAGGCGTTTCAGCAGGCGGGTTATGCGGATCAGGTTGTGGCGCTGGCCAGGCGGGTCGCTGTCGAGGCTTCTCTCGATTATCGATACGGCATGGCAAGATTGCTGGAGGCTCTGCAGGCGGCAGGCCGGACGGACGAGGTCGCGGTGCTGGCCGAGCGTGCCGCCCAAGGTGTTCCTCTCGACGATCCGGATGCGGTCGCCGACCTGCTCGACGCGTTCCGGAAGGCGGGGCAGGTGGATCAGATCGAGGCTGTGTTGCGTCGTGATCCCGTCCGCCACGTCGCAGTACATGATCTGCGCGGTGTCGGAACCATGATGGAGATGCTCAGGAAGACAGGCCATGCGGATCAGGCCATTGAGTTGGCCACCCGGGTGGCAGAGCATCTCGCCACCGAAATCCAGAGCGGTGCAGCGCAACCGTCCGAAGCATTCCAGGTGCCGTTGACGGACGCTCGGATCGCAGGTTCGGACAACGGTCGTTCCGCTGCCGTGGATCAGCCCGCCGCTCTGGCTCGGCAAATTAGGAGCCTTCGTGAAAAGAACGCGCACAAGCAGATCGAAGAACTCTTGGCCTCCGGTCTCGCCGAGCGTGTCGACCTTGACGACCGCACAGGTCTGGCCGAGCTCCTTCGGGAGTTGAAATCAGCCAAGGCCGCTGAGGTGGCAGCTGAAGTGGCAGTTCACGCGGCGAATGCCGGATTCTTCGATGTCTTCGTGGAATTCAATCCCGCCGGGCGCAGGCAGTTCCGGTTCGGGCGAGAGCCTGACGGGAGCCCGTCGGCGCCGTGGGGGTGGGACGATCTGTGACCGGCCGAGCGTGGATGGTCATGCCTCGCAGTGTCACAAGCCTGAGCAGCCGGAAACAGCCTTGTTCGTGCGCCGGCCGCTACCGGTCGGCGCGTGTCGCGGTCAGGTCTCGTGCCCGCCGTCTGACGGACGGCGGGCACCAGAGATTCACTTCTCGTGGCAGCTGACAGCCCCGGCTTTGCCCGGCGCGGTCGAGAAGTGCCCGACCTTGACGGCCACCGCCTGGGACGCCTTGATGGCCGGTGCGGCGGCGGCCGGGGTCAGACGACCACCCTTGGCAACGACCTCTGCCGGGGTGAGCCGAACTGCCGCCGTCGGTGCGGGAGCCGTCCGCTTCGCCTTCTGGTCGCCGTACGGCACGGCCGGGACACCGGCCTCCACGAGCGACGCCGTGAGGCCGCCCTGGGAGGGGTGCGGGACGCTCACCAGCGGGGTGGCTTCGAGTTTCTTGCCGTTCTGGTCGACGCAGACGAAAGAGCTCTTGCTGCCGGACACCGGTGTGGGGCCGTCCGCACTCGCAGAGGCGGCGAGCACGCCGGTCAGCAGGAGTGCCACGGCAGTCCCGGTGACGGCGATACGGCGATTGATCATATTGATCTCCTAGATGATCGAATGAATCGGGCCGAGACTCGCCGGTCGCACCTGAAGTCACGCTGAAGGCCGCCGAACACGTCTTCAGGTTCGCTTTAGGTGGGCTGCGAGAGGCTGGCCCGCGTGCGCATGCTGCTGGTAGAGGACGAACTCCGCCTGGCGGAGTTGATCAAGGCTGGGCTGGCCGAAGAGGGTTTCGCCGTGGACATCGCCCAGGACGGGCGGGACGGCCTGTGGATGGCGACGGAGAACACCTACGACGTGATCGTGGTCGACGTGATGCTCCCGCGGCTCAACGGGTACGCGCTCTGCGCGCGGCTCAGGCAGGCGGACGACTGGACGCCGATCATGATGCTGACCGCGAAGGACGGTGTGCACGACGAGGCGGAGGCACTCGACAACGGGGCCGACGACTACCTGTCCAAGCCGTTCTCGTATGTGGTGCTGCTCGCCCGGCTGCGGGCTCTGGTGCGCCGGGGCGGACGCGAGCGGCCCGTGTCGCTCACGGTGGGCGACCTCACGGTGGACCCCGCAGGCATGCGCTGCCTGCGGGGGGATACGGAGATCGCGCTGACGCCCAAGGAGTTCGCCGTCCTGCACGGCCTGGCCAGGCGCGCAGGAGAGGTGGTCTCCAAGCGCGATCTCCTGGCTCAGGCCTGGGACTTCAGCTACGACGGCGACCCGAACATCGTCGAGGTCTACATCAGCGCTCTGCGCCGCAAGATCGACGCGCCCTTCGGGCGGAACTCCCTCGTGACGGTACGCGGCGCCGGCTATCGGCTGGACGGCGCACGGTGAAGCCTCCGCGTCGGGCCTCCTGGAGTCCGGCCCAGGCCACGGCGTCCGTCCGCGTGCGCGCGACGGTGGCGGCGACGCTGGTGGTCGCCCTCGCGCTGGGCGCGTCAGCGCTCGTGCTGGCCTCCGCGCTGCGCGGGAGCCTGAAGGCCAGCGCCACCACCGAGGCGGTCCGGCGCGCGGAGGCCGCGGTGCCATACGCCGCCCAGGTCGCCGGCACGCTCCCATCGGGAGCTCCGGCCGGGTCGTTCACCCTGTCCGATCCCGATGTCCGCCTCGTTCCGCAGACCATGGGAACGGCGAAACACACGGCTCCCGCGCCCGTCACCTGCCCGAAGCCCTCGACCACGCCCGGGCCGACCGCCACCGGCAGTCTGCCCGTCGGCACCGGTTCGGTGGCGTGCCTGGCTTCTGCCTCCGCATCATGGGCGGGTGCGGGTGACTACGCACTGGCCACCCTGACGGTCCCGGGGCTCAAAGCGAACGGCGTGACCGTACAGGCCCGGTCCTCCCTTGCCCCGGCCCGTAACGCGCTCGACACCCTGTACCGGGTTCTGGTGCCCGGTGTCCCCGGGCTCCTGCTGCTCGTCGCGCTTCTCACCTGGGTCATCGTCGGAAGGGCGCTGGCCCCTGTGTCGGCCATCCGCGCCCAGGTGGCCGAGATCACCGCGAGCGATCTGCACCGGCGGGTGCCGGTGCCGAGGTCGCAGGACGAGATCGCCGCCCTCGCCCGTACGGTGAACGCGACGTTGGACCGGTTGGAGCGCGCGGTCGGCCAGCACAAGCGGTTCGTCGCGGACGCCGCACATGAGCTGCGCAGCCCCATCGCGATCTTGCGAACCCGATTGGAGGTGGCCCGCGACGCCGCGTTCGCGCGGGAGTCGCTGGTCGAGGTCGAGCGCTTGCAGAAGCTCACCGCCGACCTGCTGCTGCTCGCCAGGCTCGACGCGGGCGAACCTCTGAGCGCGGAGGAGGTGGACCTGGGACAGCTGGCCGCCGAGGAGGCGGCACGCCCGCGCCCGTTCCCCGGCATCCGGGTCACGCTCCACATCGCGCCTGACACCCTCGTGCACGGCTCCCCGCAACACCTCACCAGACTGATCGCCAACCTCGTCGACAACGCCGTACGGCATGCCGCCTCCTCGGTACAGGTGAGCGTGTCCGGCGAGTCAGGCTTCGCCGTACTAGAGGTGCGCGATGACGGCCCCGGCATTCCGGCGGAGCACCGTCAGGCCGTGTTCTCCCGCTTCACCCGCCTCGACGAGGCCCGGGCACGAGATGCCGGAGGCAGCGGACTGGGGCTCGCCATCGCCAGAGACGTCGCCCTGCTGCACGGCGGCACCCTCGAGGTGACCGACGACGGCCCGGGCGCCTGCCTGTCGGCCCGTTTTCCCGCGATCACCGTCGTGACCTCCGTCGAAGCCGTCCAGGCTGGGCGGAATGCCTGACACGGCGTCATGGTTCCGTCTACTGCTTGAGCCGCAGAGAAAGAGGCGAAGATGTCCGAACCACTTGAGTTCGCTGTCGACACGTTCGGTGACGTCACCGTCGACGCGGACGGAAACCGCCTGCCGTACGCGCAGGTGATCCGCAACGTCGTCGAGGAGGCCGTGCTCGCCGACAGCGTGGGCATCGACGTGATCGGCATCGGTGAGCACCACCGGGACGACTTCGCCGTGTCGGCTCCGGAGATCGTGCTGGCGGCGATCGCCAGCCGTACGGAGCGGATCCGGCTCAGCACCGCGGTGACCGTGCTCAGCTCGGACGATCCGGTGCGCGTGTTCGAGAAGTTCGCCACGCTGGACGCGGTGTCCAAGGGACGGGCGGAGATCATCCTCGGTCGCGGCTCGTTCACGGAGTCGTTCCCGCTGTTCGGCTACGACCTGGCGAAGTATGAGGAGCTGTTCGAGGAGAAGCTCGACCTGTTCTTCCACCTGCTGCCGGAGGGACCGGTCACGTGGCAGGGCAAGCTGCGCCCCGACCTGAAGGACCAGCACGTCTACCCGAAGACGGAGTCCGGCCGCCTGCGCACGTGGGTCGGTGTGGGCGGAAGCCCTCAGTCCGTGGTGCGGGCGGCGAGCTACGCGATGCCGCTCATGCTCGCGATCATCGGTGGGGAGCCGGAACGGTTCGCCCCGTACGTCGACCTGTATCACCGTGCGCTCACCCAGCTTGAGCTGCCGAAGCTGCCCGTGGGCGTGCACTCGCCGGGCTACATCGCCGAGACCGACAAGCAGGCGCGCGAGGAGCTCTGGCCGCACTACAAGGCCATGCACGACCGCATCGGCCGCGAGCGCGGATGGGGCCCGACGACGCGCGGCCGCTTCGAGGCGGAGGCCGACGAGGGGTCGTTGTACGTCGGATCGCCGGAGACGGTGGCCGCGAAGATGGCCAAGACCGTGCGCGCGCTCGGCGTCCAGCACTTCTCGCTGAAGTACAGCTCGGGCCCGCTCGCGCACGAGAAGCTCATGACCGCGATCCGTCTTTACGGCGAGGAGGTCGTGCCGCGGGTGCGGGAACTGCTCGCGCAGGAACCGGCCGCCACGACGAACGGCTGAACCGCCGCGGTACGGGGCCGGTCTGAAGAGGACATCGACGCCGGCGAGAAGCGGCCATGGGGGCGCCTGACCTGCCATGGCCGCTCGATCGCGCAAAGACGGCCTCAGCCGCGCGGCCCGTCGAGCAGGGAGAATCGCTCGGCGAACGCGGACATCTGGTCGTGCTGTTGCGCCGGGTCGGCGGTCGTGGGGCTCACGACCAACCGGGTCACGCCCTGTGCGGCGAATGACTCGACCTGCTCTGAGGTCATGTCGATGGATCCCCATCGGGTGTACTCCAGCGCCTCCGGGTCGCGGCCGGCCTCGACGGCGGCCGACCGGGCCACGTCCATCTGGGCGGCCCGCTCGTCCGGATGGAGGGCGCCGCCCGGAAAGTAGCCGTCGCCGCGTCGCCCGGCTCGCCGTGCCGCCGCCCGGCTCGATCCGCCGACATGGATGGGCAGGCCGGTGACCCCGTACGGCTTGGGGAACTGGCATATGTCGTCGAACGCGAAGAACTCCCCGGCGAAGCTGACGCCGTCTTCCCCCCCTGCCCAGAGCAGCCGCATCACGTCGATCGCCTCGTCGGCGCGGCGGCCTCGGCTGCTGAAGTCGACCCCCACCGCCTGGGCCTCTCCGAGCAGCGTGCCGACCCCCACGGTCAGCAGCCGCATGCGTCCCTTGGACAGCACGTCGATGGTCGCCAGGCGCTTGGCGAGGATCACGGGGTGGTGGTACGGCAGGAGCAGCACGCCCGTGCCGAGCGTGATCCGCCGCGTCGCCGCGGCGACGAAGGCCAGGCAGTCGAGCGGATCCGCGTACGGCGTCGCCGGCGGGATCTCGAAGGAGCCGGCCTTGGCACCGGGATACAGCACGATGTGCTCAGGCACGTACAACGCCTCGAAGCCGCAGTCTTCGGCATGCCGGGCATACCCCGTGATCTTCTCGGGGTCCACGCCGTAGTAGGCGAAGTTGTAGCTGATCGCGAATTTCATCGCACGTCCTCCGGCCGAACCGATGCCTTTCGCGGACACGCTAGAACCCTGTCATCGGCGTCAAGGCAAACACTTCCACAACCTATTGGTTGTGCAAATGGGTGGTTGTGGATATGGTCGGGCGCATGGCAGTCGTGGAAGACGAGCTGAGCTTGGTGTTCTCGGCGTTGGCCGACCCCACCAGGCGGGCGATCGTGGAACGCCTGGCGCTGGGGGAGGCGACGGTGAACCAGCTCGCCGAACCGTTCGCGATGACGCAGCAGGCGATCTCCAAGCATCTGAAGGTGCTCGAGCGTGCCCGCCTGATCACGCGGACCCGGACGGCGCAGGCGCGGCCCTGCGTTCTCGACACCGAGAACCTCGACGCCGCCGTCGGCTGGATCGAACGGCACCGCCAGATCTGGGCCGACCGCCACGACCGTCTCAGCGAGCACCTGGCCGCCCTGCAGGCCGGGAGAGCGAAGAATGAGGACAAGCCGTGACGACCCAGACCGGTGAGCTCACCTACCGGCGCGTCCACCACGCGCCGCCCGAGTTGGTGTTCGACTGCATGACCACGCCGGAGCACCTCGCCCATTTCTGGGGTCCGGCCGGCACGACCACCCCTGTCGCCGACATCACCGTCGACCTGCGGCCCGGCGGCGTCTTCGAGACGACCATGGTCAGCGACGCCGACGGGAGCACGCACACCATGCGCGCCGTCTACGTGGAGATACGCCGTCCGGAGTTGCTGGTGTGGGTGGAGGCCGACGTCGAAGGCGGCATGCGCACGACGGTCACCTTCGTCGATCTGCACGACGGGCGCACCGAGGTGATCACCCATCAGACCAACGTGCCGGCCGCCTACCTCAGCGCCCAGGCGAGGGCGGGCTTCGCCACCAGCCTCGACCGCTTCGACGCCTACCTGGCCGGTCTCGACCGATAGGAGAACACGATGCCGACGGTCACATCGGGCGACGGCACGACCATCGCCTACGAGCGCGACGGCACCGGGCCGGCGCTCATCCTCGTCGACGGCGCCATGTGCCATCGCGCGGCGGGGCCGATGCGCCCTCTCGCCTCGCTGCTGCGGGACGCCTTCACCATTTACGTCTACGACCGCCGCGGCCGGGGCGAAAGTTCCGACACCTCGCCCTACGCGGTCGCCCGTGAGGTCGAGGACCTCCAGGCCCTCATCGCCCAGGCCGGTGGGGAGGCGTACGTCTACGCCATCTCCTCCGGCGCGGCTCTCGCCCTGACGACCGCGGCGGCCGGGCCCGGCATCACCAAGCTGGCGTTGTACGAGCCGCCGTTCCTCGCCGAGGTGGAAGACGGCGCACGCGCGGAGGCGTACACGAGGCGGCTGCGCGAATTGCTCGCCGACGGACGCAGGGGCGATGCAGTGGCCCTGTTCATGACGCATGTCGGCGTGCCCGCCGAGGCGGTCGACGGCATCCGGGCGCAGCCGGGCTGGGCCGTACTCGAGGAGATCGCCCCGACGCTCGCGTACGACGACGCGGTGCTCGCCGGTGGCGTCGTGCCGCGCGAACAGGCGTCGTCGATAACCGTTCCGGCGCTCGTGCTCTCCGGAGGCGACAGCCCTCAGGGACTCCGGCAGGCGGCGAAGGCCACCACGGACGCACTCCCTGCAGCGGAGCACCGGACGCTCGACGGCCAGACGCACGACGTGGCCCCGGAAGCGCTGGCACCTGTCCTGACCGCGTTCTTCGGCGTCTGACCATCGAGAAGATGGCGTACTGATGGCTCGTGGAACCGCAGGGCGCCACCGAGGAGGACAGCGTCGGATTTTTCACCGTTCGATTGATCCGATGTGCCTGACCGCACCCACACTATGGTGATCCGCTGTGATGGGAGCGAATGCATTTCCTCACCGCTGAATACTCTTGACGGTGAGAAGAAAGTGTGCGGCGGCCCGCCAATAACACCGATCTTCAATGGATGGTCGCAGTGCGTTAACCATTCCAGAACGTACGATCCGGATATGAACGGCCGACGCGCCAAGGTGTTGTGTGTAGCACTCGGAGTGGCCGCACTGACGTTGACGGGGTGCGCCACCGACGACGAGATCTATGTCTCCAACTTCGCCGACGAGCATGGCAGAGCCTGCACGTTCGTCTACACCGCCCAGGAAGGTGAGGGCTGGAACAGCAGCAGGGATGTGGACGTCAGCCAGCTCGACTGCGAATACCCGCCCGCCGGTCGCACTCCGGCTCCGCCCGTGACGAAGCACCTGGACGCCAGACCCGCCGAGTGAGGTCCCGGCGTCTCAGAGCAGCAGCCGGTCGATGCGGATGGGCAGGTCGCGCACCCGGATGCCGGTGGCGTGGTGGACCGCGTTGGCCACGGCGGCCGCCGTGCCGACGATGCCGATCTCACCGATGCCTTTGGATCCCATCGGGTTGATCCGGGTGTCCTCCTCATCGACCCAGTACGCCTCGATGTGAGGCACGTCGGCGCACGCCGCGACGTGGTACTGCGCGAAGTCGTGGTTGAGGTAGTCGCCGAATTCCACGTCCATGACGCTTTCCTCCATCAACGCCATGCCGACGCCCATCGTCATGCCGCCGATGAACTGCGATCTCGCCGTCTTGGGATTGATCACGCGGCCGACGGCGAAGACGCCGAGCAGGCGGGGCACCCGTACCTCGCCGGTGTCCATATCGACCCTGACCTCGGCGAACTGCGCCCCGAAGGCATGACGCGACAGCGGCGGCTGCGACGCGATCTCCTCGGCCGTGTCGGCCCGCGTCTCGAGCGGCAGCGTGCCGCCCCGCCGGTCCATCTCTTCCAGCAGCGACTCGCAGGCCCGCACGACCGCCGTGCCCCAGGAGGCGGTGCCCATCGACCCGCCGGCGATGGGCGCGGTCGGAAAGGCGCTGTCACCGACCTCGACCCGCACCCTGTCGAGGGGCACACGGAGCGCGTCGGCGGCGATCTGGGTCAGCGCCGTTCGCGCACCCGTTCCGATGTCGGCGGCGGCGACCCGCACGGTGAACCTGCCGTCGGTATCCGCCCGCGCCGAGGCCTGCGACGGGCGGCGGACGGTCGGGTAGGTCGAGGACGCCACACCCGTCCCGACCAGCCACCTTCCGTTTCTGCGCACGCCAGGGGCGGGGTCGCGCTCCGCCCATCCGAACCGGGCCGCTCCCTCGCGCAGGCAGGCCACAAGATTGCGGGAACTGAACGGCACGCCCCGCTCCGGGTCCAGCTCGGGTTCGTTTCGCACGCGCAGCTCGACAGGGTCCATCCCGCAGGCGATGGCCAGCTCGTCCATCGCCGACTCCAGGGCGAACATCCCCGGGCACTCGCCGGGCGCCCGCATGAAGGTCGGGGTCGGCACGTCGAGGGCGGTCAGCCGATGGGTCGTGCGCCGGTTGGGCGCCGCGTACATCATGCGGGTGGGGGTCGTCGTCTGCTCGGCGAACTCCATGAGCGTCGAGGTCTGTTCGAAGGCGTCATGGATGATCGCCGTCAGCCTGCCATCCCGGCCGGCGCCCAGGCGGACCCGCTGGATGATCGGGGTGCGGTAGCCCACGAGGGAGAACATCTGTTGCCGTGTCGCCGCCGCCTTCACCGCCCGGCGGGTCACCTTGGCGGCGATCACGGCGAGGACGATCGGGGGATGGGGCGCAAGCTTTGAGCCGAACCCGCCGCCGACGTGGGGTGAGATCACGTGCACCTGGTCGGGGGCGAGCTCGAACAGCTTGGCCAGGACATCGCGGACCACCGACGCGCCCTGGTTGGAGTCGTAAAGGGTGAGGCCGCCGTTCTCCCAGACGGCAACTGTGGCGTGCGGCTCCATCGGATTGTTGTGCTGGGCGGGCGTGGTGTAGGTCAGGTCCACGCTGACTGCCGCCTCACGCAGGGCCGTGTCCGGGTCGCCCGACTCGGTGTCGGTCGGGTAGTTGGGGGCCACCTTCGGGGGCTTGTACATCTTCGGGTCGTCGGCCCGCAGGACCACGTCGTGCGGCTCCTGGCTGTACGTGACCCGAACCCGGCCTGCCGCCTCGCGGGCCGCCTCGATCGTCTCGGCCACCACCGCCGCCACGATCTGCCCTCGGTAGGCCACCCGGTTCGACTGGAAAAGGGCGAGTTCGCGGTCGTCGGTGGCGCCCAGGCGAGGGGCGTTGCCGTACCAGATCACGGCGATGACGCCGGGCAGGGCGAGCGCGGCCTCGACGTCCACGTCGGTGACCTCGCCCCGGGCGATGACCGACTGGACCGGCATGGTGTAGGCGGTGCCGTGGTCCGGTGTGTGCTCGAACGCGTAGCGGGCCGTCCCGGTGATCTTCTCTTTCGCCTCGATCCGGTCGACGGCCGCGCCGACCGCCTGGGCGCCCGTGAGCGTCATGCAATCACCAGCTTAGTGAGCGTACGACAATGGCGGCTGTCTGCGCTCTCTGGGTGATTTCCATCTATAGGCAAACATGAGCCTGTTTGACGGAAAACTTTTTCTCTGCTCGCTGAGCCCTGACGCCGCCCAATACGGCCTTCGCCGCCTCGTGGCGAGATCACTGCGCATGCCCGTTGCTGTCAGATTGGCCGGTATTTCACGGCTTGTGGGCCGGACATGGCTCCGCGGCAGTTGTGATCACGCGCCGCGGGTTCAAAACTTTGCCCAACCACGGGACGTTATGGCGATATGTCAGAGTTCTCTTTACGTAGGGGTGAGCATCTCGTGTCCGGGGGGGTCAGATGCCGAACGGGTCCCGAACGTCGTTTCGGGCTCGTCGGACCGCGGCGACAGGCGTCGTCGCGGCCCTCGTTTGTGTCGGCGTCAGCCTGCTCTTCCTCTTCTTCGCGGGCAACAAGGAGGCCGACAGCGCCCAGTCTCGGATCACCGGGGCCTGGGACCGTGTGGTGCCCTTGATCCGGCAGGGCCCCCTCCCGTCGCTGCTGCCGTACAGCAGGGTCACGGCGATACAGGTCGTCGACGAACGCGGGCAGGTCGTCGCGGCCACCCCGCAACTCGTCGGCAAGCCCGCGATGGCGACTTTTCATTCGACCACCTCCAACGTGCGCGCCACCCAGGTGCTGTGCCCTCCGGCCGGGCTGAGGGGCTGCCTGACCGTCGTCGCGTACAAGGTCTATCAACCGGGCGGGTTCTGGCTGCTCTACATAGCGGCGCCGGTGGTCCCCTGGTACGGAAGCACCACGACGTTGTTGCTGGCGATCGGCGTGTCCGTGGTGGCGACCACGATGATGGCCGGCTGGGTGTTCCGTGATCTCACCAAGGCCATGGCTCCGGTGAACGCCATCCGGGCGGAGCTGGCGGAGATAACGGCCACCGGTCTCGACCGCCGGGTCCCCGTCTCCAGCAGGTACATGGAGATCAAGTCCCTGGCGGAAACGGTGAACGACACCCTCGACCGTCTCCAGAGCGCGTATGAGCGGTTACGGCGTTTCACCTCGGACGCCTCCCACGACCTGCGCAGCCCGATCACCGCCATGCGGGCTCAACTGGAAGAGGCGCTCATGCACCCGGACGACGTCGACTGGCCGGCGGGGGCCGATGAGGTGCTCGTCCAGGTGGAGCGGCTTCAGGCGATCGTGACCGACCTGCTGGCCCTCGCCCGCCTGGACGCGCGTGCTCCGCTCAACCGCCAGCCGACCGATCTGGGCCAGTTGGTCGGCGCCGAACTGGACCGCCGGACCTACCGCAAGGAGATCGTCAGAGAGCTTCAGGGGGACATCGTCATCAACTGCGACCGGCTGCGGGTCATCCGAGTGCTGGTGAACCTCCTCGACAACGCCGAACGCCACGCCAACTCCCGGATCACCGTCAGCGTTCGAGCCGACGGGTCGAGGGCCGTCCTGGAGGTCGTCGACGACGGCGCGGGAATCGCCCCCGAGCACCGTGAGATCGTCTTCGACCGCTTCACCCGGCTGGAGGCCTCGCGCGACCGGGACGCGGGCGGAACCGGGCTGGGGCTGGCGATCGCACGGGAGATCGCCGAGGCACACGGGGGCACCTTGACCATCAAGGACAGTGAACGAGGGGCACGTTTCGTCATGTGCATCCCCACGTCCGCCACCGTGAACGGCGCCTCCGGTTCTGGCGAGGAGCACTCCGACGGGGTCGGGCCCAAGCCCCGCGGGCGGAGGGCGCTCCGGGTGCTGCACAGAGGCGGATCTTGAACCTCGCCGATCACCACGGCAGGATTCCGGTGCGATCGGCGAAGGTGCCGGTCGGCCCGTCCGAGCCGATGGTGGCCAGCCGCACGATCGCCTCGGCGCCCTCCTCGACCGTCTGAATCCCGTGTCCGCTCATGCCGTGCAGGTCGGTCGCGGTGAAGCCGGGCTCGACCGCGTTGATGCGGATGTCCGGCAGGCCCTTGGCGTACTGCACGGTGAGCATGTTCACCGCCGCCTTCGACGATCCGTACACGGGCAGGGAAAACGCGGCTTCGTGCTTGGCGGAGTCGGTGACGGTCCCGAACGAGCCGAGCCCGCTGCTGACGTTGACGATCACTGGCGATTCTGACGCCCGAAGCAGGGGGAGGAAGGCCTGCGTGACGCGCACGACGCCGAAGACGTTCACGTCGTAGACGCGGCGCATCTCAGCGATCGAGACGTCTTCGGGCTTCACCATGCCTTCGAAGACTCCCGCGTTGTTGATCAAGAGGTCCAGCCTGCCCTCCTCGCCGGTGAGCTGGGCCGCGGCCTCGGCCACGGAGGTGTCGTCGGTGACGTCGAGAAGCGTGAGCCGCGCACCCAGGTCGTCAGCCGCCGTCCGGCCGCGCCGCGCATCGCGGGCCCCGATGTAGACGGTGTAGCCGAGCTCGATGAGACGGCGGGCGGTTTCGCGGCCGAGGCCCTTGTTGGCGCCGGTGACGAGTGCGATGGGCATGGAGCCCTCCCTCAGTTCGATCGTTGGTCGTGATCTCGAGGGTGGACCGGCGCGAGGATTGGGCGGTATGTCCTGCTCATCCTGGGACTGACAGGGACAGTCAGGTCTGGCTCGACCGCGGTTAGCCTCGAAAGGTGCAAGAAACGAACGCTCTGGGCGCCTTCCTGCGCGCACGACGCGATCTGCTTCGTCCGGGGGATGTGGGACTGGTCCCCGGCGAGCGCAGACGGGTGCCCGGCCTTCGTCGCGAGGAACTGGCGATGCTGGCCGGCATCAGCTCCGACTACTACCTGCGCCTGGAGCAAGGACGCGACCAGCATCCGTCCGGCCAGGTGCTCGACGCACTGGCCAAGGCGTTGCGGCTCGACGCGGCCGCCACCGCTCACCTGCACGACCTGGCCCGCCCCGAGGCCCGCCGTCGAAGGCGGCCGCGCGCCGAGTCCGTTCCCGCCGGGATGGCGCAGCTCGTCGGGCAACTCGCGCTGCCCGCCTACGTGGTCGGCAGATACATGGACGTGCTCGCCGCGAACTCGCCGGCCCGTGCGTTGTCCCCGAACTACGCCCCCGGCAGGAACCTGGTGCGACAGATCTTCCTCGACCCGGAAGAGCGCGAGCTTCACGTCGATTGGGAACGCGCGACGGCAGGTGTCGTCGGCGGCCTCCGCGCGAAGGCCGGCGCCGACCCCGACGACCCGAACCTGACGGCCCTGGTCGGTGAGCTGTCCCTCCGCAGCGATCGTTTCCGCACTCTCTGGGCTCGCGCCGATGTCGGGCATCGAAGGGACGGCACGAGCCGCATGCGGCACCCGCTGGTCGGTGAGCTGCTTCTGCGCCACGAGAAGCTCGACATCCCCGGAACCGGCGGGCAGCAGCTCGTCATCTATCACGCCCAACCTGGAACCGGCACCGCCCAGGCCCTCGCCCTCCTGGGATCGCTCGCGGCCACCGATGAACGGGGTGCGGAGGTCGGCGACCGCGACGCCGCCCGCTGAACGCCAGGATGCGAAGGCCCCGGGCGATCGCCGTCCAGGGCCTTCGCGGGATCAGAAACCGGGGAACACGCGGCGCAGGTCGTCGAGGGTGACGGCGTCTCCGGTGACTTCCACCGTGGCCGGAGTGTGCTCGGGGGCGTGGCGGCCGGAGACCATGCGCAGCCACCATTCGGCGGGGGCGGTCAGGGTGGCGTCAGGGGCGGCCGGAACGTCGGCGATGGTCACGGCCTCGGCGACGTCGAGCCCGAAAGAGCGCTCCGGGGACGTGAGGTGGACGGCGACGGCCGCGCGACGGCCGCCCAGCCCCTCAGGCTTGCCGAGGAATCCCACGAGGGCGTGACCACGGCCGATCAGCAGGTCGATGGCCTCCGGGTCGAGCGCCGCCGCGGGATCGAACGCGACCTTGACGTCCCAGGTGTGGAGGGCGAACTCGTTGAGCCGCATGCCGCCCAGCGTGCCCACGTCCGCCGGCTCTCCGGGGAACCAGAGCTCGATCCTCAGGTCGGCCCGCGTCTGCGCGTCCAGGTCCTCGAAACGGCCCACGAGCGCCTCGTTCGCGCCGGTGAAGCTCTCCGCGCGTTCGACGCGTGACATGCCGTCCCACCGCGCCCACACGCCCCGGATGAAATCCATGGAGGGGGAGCCGGTGCCGTCCAGAGCCCCCTGGAGCGCCGCGAGGGCGATCTCCGCGCCGCTGCCCAGGTGGCTCAGCACCTGGGAGACGTCCCACTCGGCCGCGCCGGACCGGCGGGCGAGGTCCTCGTCGGTGAAGGTCCTCACCAGCGCGGCGAGCTCGTCGAGCTCGGAGCGCAACACCTTGATCGTCTGATCGGTTCTGTCGGTCATCGTGAACTCCTGTGAAAGTCCGGCTGATCAGCGGCGCTCCGCATCAGGGCGCCGATCACCACAACGGCGCCGCCTCCGCCTTTGTGCCCGCGGAGAGCGGATAAGAGGATGCATCGCCGAGGTGGGCGATGGCAGCATGCCGACGTGGATCAGATCGTGCGCGCCGCCGGTGACCTGCTGAACACCGAGGGACCTCGGGCATGCTCCGACGCCCGACGTGCTGCTCGGGGACCCTGGGAGTGATCATGCAGCCGGACCCGGGAGGATCAGTTGCCTGAAACGAAGATCACCGACGCCGAACTCCTGGCGGGAGCGCGGGCGCTGCAAGCGGAGGCCGCCGACGTGCTGCGGGCCTTGAGGCTGGACAAGGCCTTCGCCGGGTTCGGGCCGGCGCAGGCGGTCGGCAGCATGGTGTCGGGGCTGATGGTGTGGCGCGACGTGGACGTGGTGTTCACCGCCCCCCACGCCACCGCGGCCGACGTCTTCACGGCGCTGGCCCGGCTGGCCGGCGTGCCTGGGCTGACCGCCGTGGATTACCGCGACGAGCGGGGAGAACGGCGGCCCACCGACCGGATCGAGGATGAGCGCTACTACCTGGTGTGCCGCTATGAGGGCCCGGAGGGCCCCTGGAAGGTGGACATCACCATCTGGCTCCACGCGGTGGACCGGCCCACGCGGGCCGAAGCCGAGCGGTTGGCCCGCCACGCGACCACGGAGCAGCGCTTGGCCATCCTGCGCCTGAAGCAGACGTGGCACCGCAGCCCCCATTACCCCTACCGGGTGGGAGGCACCGACGTCTATGACGCCGTGCTGGAGCACGGAGTCCGCTCGCAGGAGGAGTTCTCCGCCTACCTGCGTCTTCGCGGCCTGCCCGCGGACCCGGCCGCCGGCGAGTGAACGACCGTGCATGTCCGTCTGAGCCTCCGCAGGTAGCGTCTTACAGCATGGCGGACGAAGAGGTGCTGCAGGACACACCGCATCGCAGGGTGGTCAGAATCGGCGACACGGTCCGCAGGCCCATGCATCCGTGGACGCCGGCCGTTCATGCTTTGCTCCGGTACCTCGAGGGCGTCGGGTTCCCCTTCTCGCCCCACGTGCGGGGAATCGACGAACAGGATCGCGAGGTTCTGACCTACCTGGACGGCCTGTCCGGGCCGCAAAGCTGGGCGAAAGTGGCCGGCGATGCGGGCCTGGCGGCGATCGCCCGCCTGTTGCGCGATTATCACGACGCGGTCGCCGGTTTCCGCCCGCCCGATCACCTCACCTGGTTCACCGGCGAGACCGGGCTGGCCGGCGGCGAACTCGTCTGCCACGGGGACTTCGGCCCCTGGAACATCGTGTGGCGAGACGAGCGTCCCGTTGGGATTCTCGACTGGGACTACGCCCGCCCGGCGAACCGGCTTCACGACGTCGCGTACGCACTCGAATACCTTGCGCCGTTCCGAGACGACGACGAATGCCTCCGCTGGCTGGGGTACTCCCAGCCGCCCGACCGGCGTCACCGGCTCGAACTGTTCGCCGGCGTGTACGGCCTGGCGTCCGTCGAGGGGCTCGTCGACGCGGTCATCGACGTTCAGCGGGAAGGAATCGAGCGGGTCCGCACCCTGGCAGACGCGGGAGCCCAGCCCCAGGCCCGATGGGTGGCCGACGGGCACCTGGAGGAACTCGGCCGAAGACTCGCCTGGAGCCTCGCTCATCGGCACCTGTTCGAGGCGTGACAGAGCCTCCGCGGTCCTCGTGACGATCGGGCGCGGCGTCGCGCCCGAACGACGTCGACGGCTGACCGGGGCATGGCCGCTTGGTTACTTGATCAAATTGCTCTCTGGCGGCGGCAGCCTGGTGGCAGTATCGGCGGAATGCCGTTTGCGCCGGATGGGATTTCGTCGTGACCTTTGCTCCCGCTGTGTCTGCTCGCCGCCTGCTGGCCGGCCTTCTCATCGCCGCCGGTGTGACGAGTTGCGGCTTGTTCGGGGGTGGGGCGGATGAGATTCCGACGCCGCGTACCGCCGCCGACCTCGGTCTTCCCCTGGACGCCTATGACCTGACTGCGGCCGAGCACAAGGTCGTCGACAAGGCCCGGTTCATGATGCTCGCCGACTGCACGCGGACGTTCGGTATTGAGTTGGAGGCCCCGCCGCCGTCCGCTGACGGGCCTGAGCGGCCGAAGAACGCCGACCTTCTCGCCTGGCTGGAGGACTGGCAGGTGGAGAAGTACGGCTACGCGGGTCCGCCCCCGCGGCTGACGGAGGACTTCACCAGCTATTCCGTGTCCGATGCGCAGTGGGTCGTCCTGGAAGGCAGGCGGCGCACGCTCCGCGGTAAGGCCATTCCTCCCGGCGGATGCAGGGGCAGTGCTGAAGCGCTCCTCGATCAGGGCACTCTTTCGCTCCTCGGAGGCAAGGCGGCCACGTTGCGGGAGAAGGAGGAGGTTTTTTCGCAGCTGGCCGGCGACGCGGCCCAGAGCGCGTACGACGATCTGCGCCGGCGTGACGCCGATCGGGCGTGGCGTGACTGCATGGTGGAAGCGGGATTCTTCTACCCGAATATCGAGGCCGCCGCGGGAGACTCCCGATGGGCCTCCACTCCGGCGGACGACCAGATCGTCAAACCGCGCGGGACCGGTGCGGAGATCGCGACCGCCACCGCCGACGCGGAGTGCAGGAAGGACACGAACTACTACGGCGTACGGCAGGCGGCATACCGCGACAGCCAGCAGAGGATCATCGCCCAGAATCGGGCCGAGCTGGATCGCATCAAGATCATCAATCAGGCGGAGCTCAAGAACGCGCGCAAGTTCCTCGCCGGCCAGCTCGCGGTGACCTGGTAGCCATCGATTTCGGGGATTACGCGGACGGCATCCGGATGGCTTGATCACGAGTATGTCATCGACGGGCCGCCGCTGACGCGCGACCAGATCGTCCGGTGCTGGAACTTCCGCCAGAGGTTGTAGGGGCGGGGACGAGCTTGTAGTCGACGGCGAATCCACTGAGAAGTCGCTCTAGCTGGTGCTGGTGTTTCCCGAGTGCGGCATGTTCGTATTCTCGGGACGCGGCACTTGCGCCCCCTATAACGTTCATGTTATGAACTGGGGAGAGGTGGAACTAGAGCCGGAGGTCGACGAGTGGTTCGACACACTTGATCAGGAGGGTCAGGAGACGGCGTCGTTCTACGTTGACCTGCTGGCCGAGCGTGGCGTTCTGCTGGATGAGCCCTACACTCGCCAACTTCGCGGCAAGCTGCGTGAGCTGCGTTTTCACCTCGACCGTGAAGCGGTACGGGTCACCTACTGGATAGCACCGGGCAGGCGGATCGTCATGCTGACGGTGTTCCGCAAGCAGCAGACGCGGGAGCCTGCCGAGATTGAGCGTGCGTGGCGGGCCATGCAGCGATGCATCGCTGAGGCCCACACGGCATACGAGGGGTGAAGGCATGGGAGAGCGTAAGGCGTGGGCCGACAAGCGGGCTGACATCATGAGTCGCCCCGGCGCAGGCACGGCATACGAAGCGACCAGGATTCGATTCGAACTGGGGGAGGCGGTACGCCTACGGCGTGAGCAGCTAGGCATGACTCAGGCCGAACTGGCCGAGCGCGCAGGGCTGAAGCAGCCGGCCGTGGCGCGGTTCGAAGCGGGCGGAACGATGCCGACGATCCCCATGTTGGAACGGCTCGCGGAAGCTCTGGAAATGCGATTGAGCGTTCAGTTCCAACCGTTGCGTGAAGCGAGCTGATTCCCGTGGCTGTGGGCCGGAAAAACGACAAGACGTATTAGGCGATGCGGATTTTCTGGCCGGGTGGTCGGGACATCTCCGCCAGCTGAGCAAATAGCGTCAGCCCCCGCACCGCGGCCATCCCTTCGGGGCTGATCCCGCAGGAACTCGCCATCGCGAGGCTCGCCGCAGAAGGCACCACCAACACCGAGATCGCGACCCGGCTGTTCATTACCGCCGGCACCGTCGACTACCACCTCCGCAAGATCTTCCGGAAGACGCAGGTCGGTTCCCGGCGCCAGTTGGCCCAGGCGCTGAAGGATCAGATGTGAGCACCGTCCCATCTGCTCGACGCCGGACGGATATCCGCGACCGGTACCTTTAGGTATGGATCGACTTGAAGTGCGAGAACTCGTCTACTTCATCGCCGTGGCGGAGAACATGCACTTCGGACGCGCCGCCGAGCAACTGGGCATCGCGCAGCCGCCGTTGTCGCGGGCGATCAGCAGGCTGGAGCGCCGGATGGGAGTCCAGCTGTTCGAGCGCACCAGCCGAAGCGTCAGCCTGACCAAGGCGGGCGATGTGTTCCTGCGCGAAAGCCGTAAGGCACTCGCCGCGGTGGACGGCGCGGTCCGCCGTACGCAACAGGCGGCGCGTCCGGAGCGGTTGGTGATCGCCGTCCGGCCCGGCACCGGCGCGGGCCTGCTGTCCCAGGTGCTGGACGCGTACCGGCGCGGTCCTGATCCGGTGCCGATCGAGATGCTGTTCACCGCCGCGTTGACCACCGCCCTGCGGGACGGCACCGCCGACCTAGCGCTGATGTGCAGCAGCGACGACCTCGACGGGCTGGACACGGCGGATCTTCTCGACGAGGGGCCGGTCGCCCTCCTCCCGGCCGGGCACCCGCTGGCCGCACGCGAAAGCCTGACCGCTCAAGACCTGCGGGGTGAGGATCGGTTCCGCGAGCAGTGCCCGCCGATCGCCCTGGACGAGATCGTCGACCGGGTCGCGATCGGAGATCTCGTGGTCGTGATCGGGGCGGGCACGACCAGCCGGCTCGGGCCGTCCGTCACAGCCGTCCCGGTCGTCGACATGCCGAGCACCCGGCTCGTCCTGGCCTGGCCGCGAGCCATTCCGCTGGCCGCACGAGACCAGCTCATCCGTACCGCGGTGGCGGTGGCGACGCGGTGCCGGCGGGCACAGGAATCCGCGGACGCTCACCCGGCACTCGCATCGCACTCACCGGCCGACCGGCCTCTGCTCAGATCCGGTTGACGCCGCCGCCCGCGAGCAGTTCGAACACGAGCAGGGGACTGATTCGGCGCGTGATGCAGGGTTTCCGGTTGTGCGGCGAGGTTCGGTGGGTGTTTCGGGGGTCGTGTTTCCGCGGTTCCTGAACCTTGGCTTGTGCACTGGCTTTCATGTCGGCGCTTGTATCCGCAGTACGTGCATGCCGTTTGGTGGAGTCCTCCAAGTACTCGCCGAGTATGTCCGCATATTTACTGTTGATAATGCTGCAGAAACTGTGTTCAAAAGCAATGGTGAATCTGTGATTGTTGTGCCAATATTCAAACAGAGTTTCGATCGAGGGGGTGTGTCGTGCAGGAGTCCCGTACCGGTCGTCGCGCGTCGGCACCCTCCGTCGTCGGCGCGTCGGGTTCGTCGGCGGAGCCGATCGGTGGTCCTGAGTGGTGGGCGGAGGTGCGGGAGCGGGCCCGGGCGTGGTCGTCGGACGGCAGTTCGGCGTTGAGCTCCCCGTCGGGAATCAAAGAGTGGTGGGAGGCCGCGCGCGCGGAGAACGCATCCGCGGAGTCGGCTGAGCCCACGCAGCCCGGCGCTGGACGCCTTGCATCCGTGGGCTGGGGCGAACCGCCCGCCGATGACGCTGCCGAGTTTTCCTCAAGTGCTTCGACCGAGCCGCCCACCAGCGCGGGCAGCGGAACAGAAGGCGGAGCGCCGACGCAGACGTCCACCGGATTGCTGACGCCGGCGGAGTCGACTGCTGGATTGGTGGCGGTGCTGGTGTATGCCGCGTCCACGCTGGCCTTGGTCGAACCGCCGGAGGTGGCGGCTGC
>NZ_BOOR01000094.1 GCF_016863335.1 Planotetraspora thailandica | reverse complement strand
GACCGCCGCCATCCTCGACGCCGCCGACCACGTACAGAAGTGATACGCCCATGCCTGCGATCCTCGTTCGTGGCGTCCCCGACACCCACCGCGTCTGGGCAGGGGTTCTCCGGCACATGACGCGTACAGATGTGGAGGCATGGGACCTGCCGGGGTTCGGCGCTCCACGGCCGGACGGCTTCGCCGGCACCAAGGAGGAGTACGCCGGCTGGCTGATCAGCCGCCTGGAGGAGATCGGCGAGCCGGTCGATCTGGTCGGCCACGACTGGGGCTGCATCCTCACTGCCCGGGTCGCGTCCCTGCGTCCCGACTTGGTGCGCACCTGGGCCGGCGGCAACGGCCCGATCAGCGCTCAGTACGCGTGGCATCCACTGGCCAGGATCTGGCAGGACCCGGTCGAGGGCGACCGCTTCATGGCCGGGCTGACGCCAGACGGCTTCGCGGGTGATCTGATCAGCGGCTTCGAGGTCCCCTCCGACCTGGCCGAGGAGATGGTGCGCCACGTGGATGCGCTGATGAAGGACAGCATTCTCAAGCTCTACCGCTCGGCGGTGCGGATGGGCGGCGAGTGGGAACCTGACTTGGCGAAGATGACCGCGCCTTCCCTCGTGTTCTGGGGCTCACGTGACCCTGCCTGCCCAGTCGAGTTCGCCGACGAACTGGGCCGGGCCATCCGGGCGGAACACGTGATCAAGCTCGACTGCAACCACTGGACGGTGTTGCAGCGGCCCGCGCAGGTCGCCGCCGCCCTCGAACAGCACTGGCGGCGCCACAAGGACGGCTGACCCGGCGCACGCTTGTCGTTCACCGCCGCACCTCAAGGCCGATGTCCGTCGAACGGGCGAGCGTCTGACGGGTGGACCGGGGGCAGAGCTCATGGGCACGGGCCGTCCCCGGACGGCCCGTGCCTGTGAGGCAGGCGCGCCCAAGCACCGCCCCCCGTCGAGTGCACGGCGCCGATCCCAGTACCGCTGCACCTCGCGCAATCCTTCGACGACGTGACCGGGCAGCGGTCCGACTATGGGCGGTTCGAGCCAGACCTCACCCTCGAGTGGCCGCGGCCGGACCTAGGGAACACGTCAGCAGCGAGAAGTTGTTCCAACTCGGCGAGGTCGCCGGTCTGCGCCGCAGCGAGGAACGCCTGAACGAGGCGTCGATGTGCGGCGGGGGCCACCGGCCGGCGTCGCCCGGTGGCGATGTGCTCGTGGGCGCGGCGCACGAGTTGCCGCGTATGGTCTTCACCCAGATGAAGAACATCGGAGATGCGCCGGTAGGGGTAGTCAAATGCCTTGCGGAGGAGATATGCCGCCAGTTCGGCGGGCGACAGCTTCTCTAACAGCAACCGGACCGCCAAATCGACCGCCTCATGCCGTTCAGCCTCTGCCTCAAGGCTGACGCTGCGGTCCACCGTCTCGACAAGCCAGGGGCCGACGGACATCTCGCGACGCCTTCGGGCGGACTGGACCACATTGATGGCGAGCCTGGTGGTGGTCATCGCAAGAAACGCGGGCGGACTGATGACGACCGAGCGATCGGCGCGTTCCCATCTGAGCCACGTCTCCTGCACCACGTCCTCGGCTTCGCCCACGTCTCCAAGGACGCGGCGTGCGATCGCGAAGAGCCGGGGCCGCGTGGTGACGAACACCGAAGCGGCCGCGTCCAACTCACTGATCAACCGGTCGTCAACTACGGAAACCGTCGGACTGGTCTGCGCCGCGTCGTCTATGGGCGACTCCAACAGGTTCATGGTCACGGTCTCGACTCCCTTCGCATACGGCATCCGGCAATGCCACTGCGATCACAGTCGCTTTCCGGACCCCTCCATCGCGCCCTTGGGAGACCGTGGTCGGCACCGTGGTCCACGGTTGTGGCCACCCACGCAACGGGGGCGCCCTCGACGGGCGGTGCAGAGGAACAGCCGAAGCCGATGTGGTCCGCATCGACCACGTGACAGCGGTCGGCCAGGGCCGGGATCCGGTTACGGAACATGTGGGAGCTGCTCGGAAAACCACGCAGCAGCACGATCGTGGGCACGTCCTTCGGAGCCGCTTCGCGGTGGAAGACGGTCAAGCCGTTGACGTCCCCGGTGAGATGGCGGACGGGAATCATCGTCGCCTCCAGGTGAGAGATCAGCGCCGGTCGGTGCCCCAGCAAACGCCTGACGGGATCGGCCGACATCACACGGATACGTGACATCCCCCGGTGGGAACCTGGCAGGTCAGCCCGGTGGTCGGCGAGAAGACCGCCCGGTCGAACGGGTCCGGTCGCGAGCCGCGTGTCGGCGCTGTGATCTCAAGTCTTCGTGCGATGTCTCCTGCCCTCGCCACTGGAACGGTGGAGCACGACCGGTTGAGGCAGCCGCCGGCGAACCAGTCGGGGTGTGCGCTGGTGCGGCCACGGGGGATCGCACCAGCCCACGCCGCTTCGTCCCGCGGCTTCCTCACCGGTCCCATTTCACCGACGCCCCGGGCAGGACCGGCCCCCCTGTCGCCACGGGCGTGCCGATCCCCTCACACCGAACCCGCCAGCATCGAACAGTCAGGTGGCGACCGTGAACATCGACCGGCAGCACGACAATCTCAGCGACCCGAGACCGTCCCTGCGCTGGACGGCCCGCGCGGCCTGCCAGGACAGCGACCCGAACCTGTTCTTCCCACTCACCTGGGACAGACAGCCCGCCCAGCACGATGCCCTGGCCCGGCGAATCTGCCTGGACTGCCCGGTGCGGCTGCCCTGTCTGACCTGGGCCGTCGAAACCGGCGAACCGGACGGCATGTGGGGCGGCACCACCCCCGCCGAGCGCCGCCGCATCCGCTCCACCCACGAACAGCAGGGGTACGCGCAGACGGGGGCTGACCTGCGAGAGGTCTAGCTGGGCAACGAAATCCATCTCAGGCATTCATGTGATGTCGAGGATCACGCGGATCGGCAGGTTAGGTCAGGTCCGCACGAGCGACGCATGAGAAGGAATCCCACAATGTCCCGACGTCTGAAGACCGCCTTCGCCGCCGTACTGGTCGCCTTGACCGGCGCAATAGCCGCGCAGCCCGCGAACGCGACCGCAACGCATGGCGCGAAGCCCACCATCGTCCTCGTTCACGGCGCCTGGGCCGACGCCTCCAGCTGGAGCGGAGTCATCGCCCGGCTCAGGAGCGATGGCTATCCGGTGCTCGCCCCGGCCAACCCGCTGCGCGGCCTGGCCTCCGACGCCGCCTATCTCGACAATCTGCTCGCCACCGTGGACGGGCCTGTCGTCCTGGTCGGCCACTCCTACGGTGGCGCGGTGATCACCAACGCCGCCGGCGCCGACCCCGACGTCAAGGCCCTCGTGTACGTCTCAGCCATCATCCCCGACGAGGGCGAGAGCGTCTTCGGCCTGGCCACCAAGTACGAAGGCAGCGAGATCGGCGACAACACGATCACGACCGTGCCCCTGGCCTCCGGCGACGCCGACGTCTACGTCAAGACCGAGAACTTCGCCGACATTTTCGCCGCCGACCTGCCCCGTTCCACCAGCGCGCTTCTCGCCGTCACCCAGCGGCCGGTCACCTACGGCGCGCTGACCGAGCCCTCCGGTAAGCCCGCCTGGAAGACCATCCCGTCCTGGGCGCTGATCTCCCGCGACGACCACGTCATCCCGCTGCAGGCTCAGCGCTTCATGACCGCCCGCGCCAAGTCCCACACGGTTGAGGTCTCAGCCTCACACGCCGCCCTGATCTCCAAGCCCGGCGCGGTCACCCAGGTCATCGAGACCGCAGCCCGCTCAACCAACTGATCATTTCTCCAAGGTCAGCCCCCTTATACGGGGGTCACCGGTGGATGGTCCCTGCTGCAATGTCAGGAGGGACCATCACCTTCGTTCTGTCACAGTTTGCCGAGCTGTCCTGTCCAGAGGATGTGACCACCGACAACAAAGTGATGGAGGATCAACATGCGCCGCGGTGACTTCCCGGCCCCGGAGACCGGGCTGCTGCTTACACAGTTCCTCACCGTCGCCGACGTGGCCAGCTCCCGAGCCTTCTACACCGACGTTCTCGGCGGCGAGGTGGTTGACCGCGAAGCCGAGCTGCGCTGCTACCTGCGCGACCCGGACGGCTACCTCATCGAGGTCGGACAAGCCACTGGAGTGCTGGAAGGCATCCTCGCCGACCCGCCGGCACGTTCGAGCTAGCCGGGTCTACTCCGCTCCGGCTGGTTGCGCCGACAGCCGCGCCGTACGATGGCGGGTGATGCTCCCCTAACGAGGGGCGTCAACCTGCAGGAACCCGGCGAGGTTTCGGATTGAGAGCACCCCTTCTGCGAGCAGCTCCGCCTCTCCGGTCCCTTTTCGGAGCTGGGCCGGGTTGAGCTGAACAGTCGATGGGTGGGGCGAAGGCGCCAAATCCATATCCGTTGGATTCTCCGCCTTTGCTACCCGGACCCCTACGTGCCGTAGTGAAAAGTTGATCGGACGAGTGTCCCATGCAGTTTGTTCTGGTTCATGGCGGATGGCACGGCGGATGGTGCTGGGACGCCGTTGCCGCGCGCTTCCGCGCCGACGGGCATCAGGTGTCCGCGCCGACCCTTCGTGGTTCGGAGGAAGGCGACGTGGACCGTGCCGGGGTGACTCTCACCGCCATCGGGGAAGGGCTGATCGCTGCGATCAAGCAGCAGGGCCTGGAGGACTTCGTGCTGGTGGGTCACAGCGGCGGAGGACCCGTGATCCAGTACGTGGCCGATCGTTTTCCGGAGATGACGCGCAGGGTCGTCTTCGTTGATGCCTGGGTGCTTCGGGACGGCGAAGCGATCCATGACGTATTGCCGAAGCACCACGCCGAGGCCCAGCGGGCGTCCGCCGCGCAGCGCCCGGACCAGACGATCTCGATGAATCTCGACGTGTGGAAGGCCAATTTCATGAATGGCACCACCGAGGAGCAGTCTGCCGCCGCCGCGGACCGCCTGGTTCCGGCTCCGCTCGGGTGGCTTGCCGAACCGATTTCCCTTCCCCGCTTCTGGACCGCCCAGCTGCCCGCCGGCTACGTCTTCCTGCGTGACGACAAGGCCGTGCCGGCCGAACTCTATCGCGAGATGGCAGACAGGCTGGGAAACCCGCGCATCGTCGAGTGCGAAGGCCCGCACGAGGCCATGCTGACCCATCCCGAGGCGCTGGCGACCGCACTCCTCACCGCGGGGACGGACTGACCAATCTGGGGCTGATCACGATGCACTCGCCGATCTCGTCGTCTTGATCAGACTGGCCCTCGTGCTCCTACCGACGCCCCCCAGGTTGTGAATCCCGGCCCATGTGGTCGACTGGGGAGGAGGGCTTGTGGGATGAGCGGGCACCGATTGTCGATTACCACGCGCATCACTGTGTTCGCCGGTGCGGTGGCGGCTGTGCTGTCTGCGTTGCTGGCCACGGTGCTGATGATCGGCTTCAAATATTTCGCCACCGAGAACCTCACCCAAGAGCTCCGGGCGAACGCAGGCCGTGTGGCCATCGAAGAGGAGCGGGGCAATCTGGTCTATCCCCTCGTGCACCACCAGTCCCGCAGCATGCAAGTCGTCGACCCACGGGGTCGGGTCGTCGCCTCGAGCGAAAACATGCGGGGCAAGCAACCGATGGCGACATTCAATCCCGATGGCGAGGAAGGCGCGACCTCAGTTGTGTGCGGCGGGGCCTTCCCACCGGGCGAATGCAACATCGTCGTCGCACAATGGACCCACCATGACGGTCAGAGATGGACCGTCTACAGCGCCTCTCCGGTAATTCCTCCTTGGGTCGATCCGCGGCTGGCCACGCTGGTGGGAGGGAGCGCCGTGGCGCTCGCCGCAGCCGTCACCTACCTCGGCCATCGGATCGCCACCGCCTCCCTCCGGCCGGTGGACGCCATCCGAGTCGAGCTCGACGAGATCAACGCGGCCTGCGCCGGACGCCGGGTGCCCGTACCACCCAGCGATGACGAGATCCACGACCTGGCCGAAAGCGTCAACCACACCCTGGGCCGGCTTCAGGCCGCGATGGAACAGCAGCGCCAGTTCGTCTCGGACGCCTCCCACGACCTGCGCAGCCCGATCGCCGCGATGAAGGTCGAGGTGGAGGATGCTCTGATCGCTCCTCAGGAGACCAGCGTGACCACGTTGGGTTCGACCTTCTTGGTGGGCCTCAACCGGCTTCAGGCGATTGTGGGCGACTTGCTGGCCCTCGCACGGCTGGACGCGGGGCTGCCTGGCGCACGCGACCGGATCGACCTGTCCGAGCTTGTCTCGGCGGAGTGCGGGATCCGCCACACGTCGGCAAAGAGCATCGAATCTTCGCTCGAGCCTGGCGTGATGGTGATCGGCGACCGGTTACGGCTGGGCCGCCTGCTCACCAATCTTGTGGACAACGCCGAACGGCATGCCGAACACAAGATCACCATCACCGTACGGCACGAGCCGGCCGATGAGCGCGGCAATCGTGCCTTCCAGCATGGCGTCGCCGTATTGGAAGTGCTCGACGACGGCGCCGGCGTCGAGCCCGACAAGCGCGAGCTGGTTTTCCAGCGGTTCGCGCGGCTGGAGGCTTCCCGCAACACAGACCCGGGAGGTACCGGACTGGGTCTGCCGATCGCCCGGCAGATCGCCGAGGCCGGCGGGGGCACGCTCCGGATTGAGGACAGCCCTCGCGGTGCGCGTTTCGTCCTGCGCCTCCCATGCGCCCCATCGGCGAACGACCATGGCGATGCCTCCGATCGCAGCACTCCGCGTGGGCCGGGGCAGCGTGCCGTCTGAGCCTTCTCGGCACACGTCCAGCCGGGCGCCCTTCGCGGCAGCCGACCGCACGCGTTATGGCCCGGCATCCAGCGACTGCTGGATTCGATCACGGAAGCGCCGGGCAGTTGACCTCCAAAGGCAAGATCGAGATCGAGGGTCGGACCGTTGAGCCACTTCCACCTGCGGATTTCTCCCGACGGCGGGCGGCCCCGGGTTACCAGTGGCCCACCCAGTAGTTTTGCACATTCTTGCAATTGCCCGTCTTCTTGCAGAATGCGGCCTGAACAGCGGTGACGCCGCTGTTGCTATTCAACTGCTGTACTCCACGCTGGATGACGGGGCTGTGCTTCAACCGCACGTGCCCGATGCTTCTCTTGTTGTGGTGAGTCTTGTTCTGGCTTTCGTTGCCCTGCGCGCCGAGCTTGTTGTTGTCCTTCTGCGAACCGTCTCCGCTGTTTCGCGAGCCGTCTCCGCCGTGGCCGTGTCCTGTTGACGTCGCGACCGCCGGCGACGCCATGACGACGGTTCCCAGCGCAATGACGGCCGGCAGCAACGCCAGTCGGCGCCGGATGAGCGCTGTACTGGCGAGCGTATTCACCGTACGATGTCGACTCATTTGTGGCGCACCTTCAGGCTAACTAGTGCTGGGCACTTTGGATCGATCGGATATCTGTTTCATACCCCACGATCCGAAGCCGTCGTCCCCTGAGTGAGGCCCGGTGCAGAACATTGCCGGCTCTTTGTGTGACGGGCCGCAGAAGTTCCACATTCCAGGCTCCGGAAATCGCCGATCACGGCTGGCCGGGGCGTTTCATGGCTGGCCGGTGGCATGCCTGGCGACGGGGAGGCGGAGCACAAGTCGTGCTCCGGCGCCGGCGGTGTCCTCCACGTGGAGAGTGCCATGGTGAGCGTGAGCGATGCCGCGGGCGATGGCCAGGCCGAGGACTTGCGCCCTGATCCCAACAAGCGCCGTTGAGGGCAAGGCCCGAACGAGCCATTGACCTGGCGTCCGCGCGCCGGTGGAGACCAATAGGCCGAAGCACGCAGGCACCACGTCCGGCAGTGCCTGCGTCTTCAACTCATCCCGATCTGGCTTTGTCGCACTAGTGGCGGCGCCTGTCGCCTCCGTGGTCGTCCCCCACGTCGTGACCGACACGGTCATCGCGCACCCGGTCACCTCCGTGGTCGTCCCCCACGTCGTGACCGGCACGATCATCGCGCACCCGGTCACCTCCGTGGTCGTCCCCCACGTCGTGACCGGCACGGGCCGCGCGGTCATCGCGGTCCTGGCGGAACCTCACGATGCTTCCTGTCTCCACCGAGACTGAGATGTCGTAGACGACGCCGCCCTTGACGAGGTCGACTTCCCAGACGCGGTGCCCGTGCTCGACTTCCCGTTCCGCCTTGGTGACGCGTGCCCCGGGCAGGCGCTTCACTGCGATCGCGGCCGCCTGCCGGTAGGTGATCTCCTTTGTGGCTGCCACGGCAGCCGTGGAGGCCCCAGCGGACTCGGTGCGGGTGGGCTCTGTGCGGGTGGGCTCGGGGGTCGCTCCCGTCGGCGCGGCGCTCGTGATCCCGGCCGCCGTGGGCGTCGGGGAGGCGGCCGCGCCCGTGGTTCCCACGGCCACCAAGGCGAGCAGCGCCGCCGATCCGGCCGCCGCGATGGTGACTTTCGCCGTCTTGCTGATGCGTGGTGTGTTCGTCATGCGCCCAGAGTCGGCGAGAGCTCCCTAAGCCCGCGCTGGGGCGTCGTTAAGGGGTTCCTAATTCGAGTATCACCGTGGCGCCGCCACCGGGGGTCGTGGCGATCTGAAGCGACCCGCCCGACGTCTCCGCGGTACGGCGGGCGATGTCCAGGCCGAGCCCCGTCGACCCCGCGCCGCTCCTGCCCCGTTCGAGGAGCCCGTCCGTGTCAGGGAGGGCCGCGTCAGGGAGGGGTTGGAAGCCGGGCCCCGAATCGGCGACCCGCAACAACACACCGCGGGACGTCGGCGACAGCCGTACGGAGAAGGGGGTGCCCTCCGGCGTGTGTGCGAAGACGTTGCCGAGCAGGGCGTCGACGCAGGCGGACAGGTCCGCGGCGCCGGCGGACACCTTCAGCGGCGCTTGCGGCAGGTCCAGCTCCACCGGCCGGTCCTGGTCCTCGGCGAGCACAGCCCAGAACGTCACCCGCTCGCGCACGACGCTCACCGCGTCGCAGTCTGCGCTCTCCCGCGTCCTGCGGCGCACGTCGGTGATGACCGAGGTCACGGCTCGCTCCAGGGCGTCGACCCGGGCCTGGAGCCGTGCGGCGGACTCGGGGTCGGGCAACGACTCGACCTCCAGCCGCAGCCCGGTGAGCGGGGTGCGGAGCCGATGGGAGATGTCCGCGGCCGTCTCGCGCTCTTCCGCCAGGAGGTCGCTGATGCGCCCGGCGAGGTGGTTGAGCGCCAGCCCCACGTCGCGGACCTCCGGAGGTCCGCTGACATCGGTACGCGCGGCCAGATCGCCGGCGGCGAGCCGGTGCGAGACGCGGGCCAGCCCAGTCATGGGCCGGGTCATGGCGCGCGCGAGGCGGTCCGCCACGAAGATCCCCACCCCGATGAGGGCCAGGCCGAGGACGAGCATGCCGAGCCAGACCTCGCGCACGCCACGGGTGAGGTCCTGGCGGGTGAGGAATGCCCTGACGACGGCGGTGCCGCCGGGGACGCCCTGGACCGCGACGAGGACCTCCATCCCCGACGGCGTCTCGGCGACGAGACTCCGCCCTCGGGCGGCGAGCTCCACCGCGGGAGAGCGCGCCGCCGGCAAGCCGATGACGCCCCCGTCCGGCAGGAAGACGGTGATCGCGTGGCCGCTGGACGCCGAGGTGCGCTCGGCCGTCAGCGCGAGGCCGTCGGCGTCGGCCGTGCCCACGACCGCGGCGACTGACTGGGCCTCGGCGGTCGCCTCGCTGACGGCGCCGCTCTCGACGAGCCGGCGGACCAGCGATCCCAGCGAGACGAGTAGGGCGACGAGCACGAGCGAGGTCGTGGCTGCCACGAGGACGGCCAGCCAACGCCTCACGACGGCTCGACCAGCTTGACCCCGACACCGCGGACGGTCTGAAGATAGCGAGGGTTCTGTGCGCTCTCCCCCAGCTTGCGCCGCAACCACGACAGGTGGACGTCCACGGTCTTGTCCGCCCCGCCGTACGGCACGAGCCAGACCTCGGTGAGCAGCTCCCGCTTGGTCACCACCTCACCCGGCCGTGAGGCCAGGTAGTACAGCAGGTCGAACTCGCGCGGCGTGAGGTCGAGGGGTGCCCCGTCGAGGACCGCCTCGCGGCTGCGCAGGTCCAGTCGCAGCTTGCCGATGGTCACCGGCGCGTCCGCGCGACTCTCGGCCGTCCGCCGAAGCACGGCGCGGACGCGGGCGTCCAGCTGGGCGGCGCTGAAGGGCTTGACCACATAGTCGTCGGCGCCCGCGTCCAGCAGTCGGACCACTTCGGCCTCGTCGTCCCGCGCGGTGCCGACTATGACGGGGACACGGCTGACCGCGCGGAGCATGCGCAACATCTCCGCACCGTCGAGGTCGGGCAGGCCCAGATCGAGCACGACGATGTCGGGACGGTCCGCGACCGCCTGTCTCAGGCCGTCGAGCGCGGTGTGCGCGGAGGACACCGCATGCCCGCGGTCACGCAATCCGCGCGTCAGCCCGATCCGGATGGTCGTGTCATCCTCGACAAGCAGGACATCAGCCACGTGGATTTACGCTAACGGGTCCGACGCCGATGGCATAGCGCCGTTATCGCCCCCTTAACCCCGTCTTATCGCTCCGGCAGGAAGGATCGGCCCCATGAACCGGCGTCTGCTTCTCGTGGTCACCGGGTGGCTGACCGTCGGGCTCATCGCGACCGGCGCGGGCCTCACCCTGACGACCGCCCTGGGCGACGCGATCACCAGATCGGGGAACCGCGCGTTGTCACCCGACGACGTGCGGCGAGCTCTCGACGACACGCCGGCGCCCTCCCCATCGCAGACTCCCACGGAGACCGCAAGCTCTTCGGCCGTCCCGTCCCGGAAGCCGTCCCCGCCCGCGTCGGCACCGGCCCGCGCCGTCACCGTTCCAGGCGGGATCGTCGTGGCCAGATGCGCGGACGGCCTGGTCACGCTGGAGTCGTGGACCCCGGCGCCGGGCTACCAGGTAGACGACATCGAGCGGGGTCCGCGCGACGTGGTGCGCGTGAAGTTCGAGAGCGAAGAAGGGCACGGCGCCAAGGCCGAGAGCGAGGTGCGGTGCTCCGGTGGCCGTCCCGTCGCCACCGTCAAGGAGTCCCGCACACGCTGACGCATCCGGCGGCGTGTCAGGCGCGCGGCGGCCGCCTTCCCCTGGCGAGACGCCGTCTCCTTCCGATGCGCTAGGACACAAGAACGGCTAGGTGATGCCAAGCACTGCTCGCCGTCTCTCTGCCCCCAGGAGGGGGTAGGTCCGGGACATCACCACAAGCTAGACAAGGTGCACACCGTCGTGCTGTCTGACCGCGGGTGCGCCATCCTGCAGTGCGTCGAGCACTCGGACCGCGAAGGCTTCGGTGGCCATTTCTCGCACTTCGGCGAGCGTGGCCCAGTGGAACCGCTGGACCTCATCGTTGAGGGAGAGTTGTCCGCCGGTTGCCTTGCAGCGAAAGACCAAGGCGATGACGCCGCGGGCCATGTTCTTGTAGACGCCGGTCAAAGCGACCGGCTCCACGGTGAGGCCGGTCTCCTCTAGGAGCTCTCGGCGCACCCCTTCGGCGATGCCCTCCCCCAGCTCCAGAACACCGCCGGGGGCCTCCCATTGGCCGTTGTCGGCTCGCTGAGTGAGCAAAACCCGGCCATGGTCGTCGACGACGACGCCGGCCACGCTCACCGAGTGGCGCTTGTCCTCGCCAGTCATGTGTCACCTCCGCGGATGCACGCGATCCCCTCGGGGAGATCTTCGCGCGGTCCTGTCCGCCGTACGCTCTTCCGCTCACGGGTCTGACGCCCTGCGCTCGTGCGGGCTGGTCTGCTCAGCTCCGTTAGAACACCGACGCCCGCACCTTCGTAGCGGTATAGCGGGACAAGGACGGATGCCTTGTCGGGCATGAGATCTCAACCACTCGCAACCCCTACACGCACGGCACAGACGAGTGGTACGGCAGGGCTCGCGCGGCCTTCGCTCAGCAGCAGGAAAAGCACTAGGTGCCATGCCTATGCGTACCTGCTGGGAACTCTGACCAGCGAACCCGAAGCCGATCCATGGCCGTAACACCAACATGAAACCTGCCGCCTGCCCTGGTCTATTTCTGCCGGCGCCCGTACGAGGTTCGCGGCGGGGGACCGGGAAGAGATCCCTGCGTATCGATCCTGAAGGAACGGCGGCCCGCGCAGCTCGGAGCGGGCGGGTACTGTCGCCCGCCGGCGGCCTCGAGCGATTCAGGCGGTCGCGCCGAGAAGGGATTCCGCGATGGTCGTGCGGGCGTAGAGCACCGAGTGGCCCGCACGGTGGGCGCTGACCATTCCCGCGTCGCGGAGGGCGGTCAGGTGCTGGGAGACCCCGGCCGCGGAGATGCCGGTGCGGCGGGCGAGTTCGGTCGTGGAAGCCGGGGCTTCCAACTCGGCCAGAATGACGGATCGAGAGCGGCCGAGCACGCGGGCGATCGCCTCGATGTGCGCGACGGGGCGGTGCTCCCACAACGTGCCGGTGCCGCGGGCGGGATAGGCGAGCTGGGGCGGCTCCGGCGAGCGCGACCAGGTGAGCATGCCGTCGGCGAAGACGGAGGGGACCAGCAGCAACCCTGACCCGGTCGTCTCCCGGCGGATGCCGCAATGCCTGCGGACCAGCCGAAGGGTGTTGTCGTCCCAGCTCACCGTGGAGTGCAGGTCGTTGAAGAGGTGGCCCGCGCCGCGCTCGGCGACCTGCCGGGCACGGTGGAAGACGTCCGCGTCGAGCACCACGCGGATCTTCGCCCAGTAGGGGGCGAGCGCCAGCCCCCAGTAGACCTCGATCTCCTCAGCGACGCGGACCAGCACGGCCTCCGGGTCGGCGCGAAGAGCCCTGCCGAGGGGACCGGTGCCGCCGAGGACGTCGAGGTCGGCCAGCACCTGATCGGCCGGGGTGGCGCGGATGGCGGCGAGTTCGGTGTCGAGGGTGGGAGCCGGCTCGTCGGGCGGCGGGGTGAGGAAGTCGGGAAGGTAGCGACTGGCCGGGATCAGCTCGGCCAGATGGCCCGAGTCCAGCCTGGCGGCGGCGACGCGTGGCCGTACCTGATCGATCCACGTACGGTGCACGGGATGGGCGGAGTCCATTGCGAGCAGCCGGAAGCTGGTGACGACCTCCCACATCGGCGAGATCGCGAACCGGGTCAGGGCCAGATCGTCGGCCGAGAAGGCCAGTTCGGACAACATGGCCGCTCCAAGATTCGATCTGGACTTAATCAATGGTCATGAGTGTACGGCGGACGCAGGATCACCGTCATGCTCTCCACCTTCAGCGGGCTGCCCCGTACCGCCTGGGTCGTCTTCGCCGGCACCGTGGTGAACCGGCTCGGTTACGTGGTCACCCCCTTCCTCGTCTTCTATCTCGGGGCGCGCGGCATCCCCATCGCGCAGACCCCGTACGTCCTGGGTGCGCTGGGCGCGGGCAACCTGATCGGCCCTGTGGTGGGCGGCCTCCTCGCCGACCGGGTGGGCCGGCGTCCCACGATGTTGACCGGACTGATCGGGACGGCTCTCGCCCAGGGCCTGTTGTTGGCCGCGCCTAACGTCCTCACGCTGGCACTCGCCGCCGCGCTCCTCAGTGCGGCAGGTTCGATGGTCAGCCCGGCCGCCGGCGCGCTGCTCGCCGACACGGTGCCGGCGGAGCGGCGGCGCACCGCGTTCTCGCTGCTGCACTGGGCGATCAACATCGGCACCGCGGTGGCCGGAATCCTCGGCGGGTTCCTGGCGACGCACGGCTACTGGCTTCTGTTCGCGATGGACGCGGCGACGTCGCTGGCGTTCGCGCTCATCGTCGTCACGCTGCTGCCCGGCGGTGACGCCGTCGCCGCACGGGCCGCCGATTCCGCGAGCGGGGTGGGCTACGGAGTCGTGTTCCGGGATCCGCTGATGCGGGCGCTGCTCCCGCTGATCGGCGTCGGGCTGGCGATCTATTCGCTCACCGAAGTCTGCCTGCCACTGGCGATCCGCGACCGCGGCCTGCCCGCCACCACGCTCGGCCTGATGGCCACGCTGAACGCCGCCCTGGTGGTGGTGCTGCAACCGATCGCCACGAACGTCCTGGCCCGGTACCGACAGATCACGGTCTATGTATGCGCCAGTGTGCTCGCCACGACCGGCATCGCCCTGACCGGAGTGGCGCACGACGCCTGGTCGTACGGGGGGACCGTCGTCCTCTGGTCGATCGGCGAGGCGATGGTCGGCGGCATCCCCGGCGCGATCGTCGCGAGCCTCGCCCCGGCCGACGCCCGCGGCCGTTACCAGGGCAGCTACCAGTGGACGTGGGGCATCGCCCGATTCATCACCCTGTCCGTGGGCACCACCGTCTACGCCGCCGCAGGCCCCGCCGTGGTCTGGTGGTTCAGCGCCATCGCGGGCATCGCCGCCGCTCTCGGAGTCGGAGCCCTGGCCCCGATGATCGCCCGTCGCACGGCCGTTCCCACGCCCGTCCCGGTTCCCGCCGAAGCCGCCGCCTCGGCCTGACCCTGGTGCCGTCCGCCGCGGCCTGCGGTCCGTTCAGGTATAGGTGGATGCCGGTGGGTCAGGGCACCAGGTAGGCGCTGTCGCGGGCGTCGGTGACGGCCATGTGGCCAGGTGCGTGGCCGATGGCGAACGGCGGCCGCGACCGCATGACTGCGGCCTGGGGAGTCACCCCGCAAGCCCAGAAGACCGGCAGCTCGCCGGCGCGTATCTCCACCGCGTCCCCGAAGTCCGGGCGGCCGAGGTCCGCGATGCCAAGCACGGCGGGATCGCCCACATGCACCGGGGCGCCGTGGACGGCCGGGTAACGCGAAGTGATCCGGACCGCGGCCGGCACCAGTTCGGCGGGGATCGGGCGCATCGACACCACAAGGGGACCGGACAGCTCGCCCGCCGGCCGACACGGCCGGTCGGTCAGGTACATGGGGACGTTCGTGCCCGCCTCGATGTGGCGGACCGGCACTCCCGCCTCCAGCAGCGCCGCCTCGAAGGTGAAGCTGCAGCCGATGAGGAAGCAGACCAGGTCCTCACGCCAGTAGGACGTCACGTCGGCGACCTCGGCGATCTGCTCGCCGTACCGGTACACACGGTAGGCGGGCAAGTCGGTGCGCAGGTCGCCGTCGAAGATCGGCGTGGAGGTCTCGCCCGGCTCGGTGACGTCCAGCACCGGGCATGATCGCGGGTTGCGCTGGGCGAACAGCAGGAAGTCGTAGGCCCGATCTCTCGGCAGCGCGATCAGGTTGGCCTGGGTCCATCCCGCGGCCCAGCCGGAGGTCGGCGTGACGAGCCCTGCCCGGAAGAGCTCCCGCGCCTCGTGGGGAGTCAGCCGAATGTGGTCCGCCGTCGCCGGTGCCATCTGCGCCTCCTCAGATCAAACTAACCCAGACGACCGCCTCGGCTGTATTTCTGGAAGCAGAAAGGCAGCGGGCCTTGGGCCTATCAGGGCGACAGCAATGGCCGCACCTTGATAATCCCAGGCAGATCCCTAAGAGCCTGCGCGATGGCCTTTGCTGCTGTCGTATCCGTCACCTTCACATAGAAGGCTTCGTTCATGTCCTTCAGTGAACTGTTTCCATCTCCATTTGGTGAGGTGCGCCGGGGTTTGGAGACGTCAGTTACCTTGCTAGCGTGCCTGCCATGTCGGATGATCTGCCCGATCTGCGGGCATCGCACGGGGATCGGGACCGTGTCGTGGACGCGTTGCGGGTTGCCGCCGGTGACGGTCGACTCGATGCCGAGGAACTTGACACCCGGTTGGAGCGCGCGCTGGGGGCCCGGACGCTCGGCGAGCTGGCCGGACTCACCGCTGACCTCGGGCCTGCAGCCGATGCCGTGCTCGTGCTCGAGCAAGGGGGTGGCAAGTACGTGAAGGAGGGGCCGTGGCGGGTGCCCGCCCGCATCAAGCTTCGCGCGCAACACTGCCGATTCACCCTCGACTTCACCCACGCGGTGATCACTGCGAGCGTCCTGCGCATCGACGCGGAGATGGTGCACAGCAAGCTGTTCATCGTCAGCTCGCCGGACATCGTGATCGACGCCGACGGGCTCAACCGCACCTACTCCAAGGTCAAGCTTCACTCCAAGGACGCCGCCGCCTATCCCCTTCTCCGCATTGAGCTCATCGGCACACTCGTACATGCAAAAGTCATCGAGAAGCGGCCGCGACGTTAGCCTGCGGTGCTTGGAGCGGTCCGACATGGCCGCCCGGGAACCCTGCGGCAGAGCTGAAGCCTGCCCCCCAAAGCGATCACATGGTCGTGCGCGCGCTCCACAGTTCGGGGAAGACGGTCTGGTTCAGGCTGTTTTGCAGCCAGCCGACAGCTGGCGTGTGGTAATAGCCCGGTTTATCGCCGAAGGTGCGCATGGTCACCGTCAGATGTACTTGCTTCCACCGGTTGAAGCGATCGGCGACCTGGGTCAGCGCCTCGCCGAGTTCCCGCAGGTCGGTGAGGGATTCGTCGTGGTAGACCTGCGCCCAAGCGGCCTCCACCTCAGGCTGTGCGACATACGGGTCGGCGAAGTCACGGTGGACGGCGGAGTCCGGCAACGGCAGCCCTCTCCGCTGCAGCAGGGCCAGAACCTCGTCATAGAGGCTGGGCGCGCTGAGAGCGTCCTCCAGCCCCTGGTGGATCAGAGGCGTGGACCGGTGCGGCTCCAGCATCTCCCGAGACTTCTGTCCCAGCAGGAACGCCAGGTGACGGTACATGTACGAGTGAACCGAGGATGCCTCGCCCTTGCCGAGCTGGGCCTTGATGGGGTTCCAGTCGGAGGGTGTCATGTCCGCGTAGCTCTCCCAGGTGGCCTCGAGAGCACGCAGATGAGCCACGGTACGTCTCAAAGTGCGCAGGGCGGCGGGCACATCATCAGCAAGGACTTCGCGTCGCGCTCTGCCGAGCTCATGGCAGAGCAATCCGAAGTAAAGCTCCATCACCTGGGAACTGACCAGGAAAGCCATCTCATAGGCAGTTTCCGTCATCGGCCGCTGCAAGGTGTGCAGCTGCCGAACCTGAAATATATCGATGTAGCGGGTGGTCCCGCTGATCTCGCCCGATATGGCGGTTTCCGGGCGCAGATCGCGCCATGATTCGCTGACCATGGTATCCCTCCCTCTCCGACGAGAACGGGTACTCGTCTGCTGCCACGGAAGGGGCAGACCTTTGCGGTCCGGTCGGTCCACCGAAAACTCTACGTCCGGAACCGAAAGGCACTGGAGCAAAGGCGGCGACCTGCTCACACACCACTCGTACGCACATGCGCCGTTCGGTCAGGTCGCATCCGTCGATGTCGATGTCGACTCCGGTGACACGGGGCTCTACTGACAACGTTGTCCAAGCCGTAGCAGTCCGTGTCCGGAGGGTAGTTGCGCCCGTGGCGGGAAGCACTGGCGCAGCCCTGGGCAGGGCGTCGACGAGAAATCGTCGTCTCCATCGTCGGGGGCGGCCTGATCCTGCCTCGTTCTCCTCACCTTTCCGGGGCGAGCCGGGAAACGGACGGACGGTTTCGAAGAGGCGCGGATCGTGCACCGCGGGAGCACCAGTTCGGTGCGGTATCGGCGGGCGATGATCCACGGCTGCTACTCCGTCGGCGACGACCTGCTGTGGGGTGTCAACCGGCGCCGCAAAGGCATCGACCACACCTGGGCGGCGATGCGCTCGATCCGGGCCGCCCGCCCCCTCAACGACCGCGGCCCGACCGCCCAACCCGATGATCGTTTCCGGTCACAGCACGGGCAATAGATCTTGACAACGTTGTCTACGAGGGAGACGCTAGCCGCTATCCCTGTCCGGGTGCGCCCCTCCTCGAGCCCACCATCCCTGTTCCGCTGAGCCGGACCAGCCGGCGGGCCGTGCCGCGGGTCCCGACCTACATGGAGGTCTCCCATGCTCACCACGCTGATACGCACGGCACTTGCCGCTGCGCTCGGCGGCACCGTGCTGATCGGCGGCGTCACCCAGGCGGCGGCTGCCCCGCCCGCGCGGGCCGACGCGTTCGCCGACCCGGTGCAATACGTGAACCCGCTGATCGGGACCGGCAACGGTGGCGAGGCCGTCGGCGATATCAACGACTTCCCCGGGGTGGACACGCCGTTCGGCATGATGCAGCTCAGCCCGGACACGGTCGGCTCGGGCGTGGGCTACTCCTACGGCAAGTCATCGATCCGCGGATTCAGCCTGAACCACGCGTCCGCCGGCTGCAGCGTGTTCGGAGACGTGCCGATCCTGCCCACCACCGGCCCCATCGGCACGGACCCGGGGAACGCCTCGGCGACGTTCTCCCACGAGCACGAGCACGCCACGCTCGGCTCCTACGATGTGCTGCTCACCGACTCGGGTGTCAACGTCAACCTGACGGCCACCAACCGCACGGGCCTGCTCTCGTTCGCATATCCCGCGGGCAGCACCGCGCAGGTGCTGGTGAAGTCGGGCGCGAGTCTCGGCGGCAACAGCGCCGCGACCGTCACCGTCGACGGCGACGACGAGGTGTCCGGCTCGGCGACGGCGAACGGGCTGTGCGGGCTGGGCAGCTACACCGTCTACTTCGACATCAAGTTCTCGCAGCCGTTCACCGCCCACGGCACCTGGCAGGGGAAGACCGTCACCGCCGGGTCGGACGGCGCGAGCGGCCGGGGGTCCGGCGCCTATCTGACCTTCGACACGAGCAGCGCCACGACGGTGCGCGCGAAGGTCGGGATGTCGTATGTGAGCGTCGACGGGGCGCGCAAGAACATGGCGTCCGAGATCCACGGCTGGAACCCCACGCCGGTGCAGCAGCAGACCCGCGCCGCGTGGCGCAAGGCGCTGAACACCGTTCAGGTCGGCGGGGGCACCGCCGCGAACCTGACCACGTTCTACACCGCCCTGTACCACTCGCTGCAGTTCCCGAGCGTCTTCAACGACGTGGACGGCCGCTACATGGGCTTCGACAACGAGGTCCACCACGTGCCGGGCGGGCAGACGCAGTACGCCACGTTCTCCGACTGGGACACCTACCGCGCCCTCGCGCCGCTTCAGGCCATGCTGTTCCCCAAGGAAGCCGGCGACATGGCGAACTCGCTGGTCCGCGATGCGGAGCAGCAGGGTGGCTGGATGCCGCGCTGGCCGCTGGCGAACGTGAGCACGACCGGCACGATGAACGGCGACAGCGCGGTGCCGCTCATCGCGAACACCGTGGCCTTCGGCGGCCGGAACGTCGACATCGCCCGCGTGCTGCCCATCATGCTCAAGGGGGCCAACCACTCGGAGGAGCTGGGCTGGGGCTGGCAGGAGCGCCAGTGCGTGGAGGAGTACGTCCAGCTCGGTTATGCACCGAACGACGCCTGCTCGCACGGCGCGCACGGCCGGCAGGGGGTCTCTGAGACTCTCGAGTGGTCCATCGACGACTTCGCGATCTCGCAGCTCGCGGCCGCGATCGGCGACAAGCGCACCGCGGCTCAGTACCAGTCGCGCAGCCAGAACTGGCAGAACACCTTCAACCCCACGACCGGCTACCTCCAGCCGCGAGACGAGCGCGGCGCGTTCCCGAACGGTCCCGCTTTCGTCGCCCCGCCCGCGAACGCCTTCGGCCAGGACGGCTACGACGAGGGCAACGCCGCCGACTACGGCTGGGAGGTCCCGCAGAACATGGCGGGCCTGATCGCCGCGATGGGCGGGAAAGACGTCGCGATCCCGCGCCTGGACACGTTCTTCAGCCAGATCAACGCCGGCCCGAACGCCCCGTACATGTGGATGGGCAACGAGGTCGACCTCTCCGTTCCGTACGTGTACGACTACCTGGGCCAGCCGTGGAAGACCCAGGCCCAGGTGCGCAGGATCGAGCAGGCCCTGTACCCGCCCACCCCGGACGGGCTGCCCGGCAACGACGACCTCGGGGCGATGTCGTCCTGGTACGTGTGGTCGGCGCTCGGGATGTTCCCGGTGACGCCCGGCCGGGCCGACCTGGCCCTCGGCAGCCCGCTGTTCACCCGCGCCGTCGTCCACCTCGGCAACGGCCGGGCGATCGACATCCACGCCCCCGCCGCCGGCGACGACACTCCGTACGTCAAGGGCGTGCGGCTGAACGGGCGCCCCTTCGACAGCACCGGGCTGCCTGCGTCGGTCGTGACCCACGGCGCCCGGCTCGACTTCAGCCTGTCGAGCTCGCCCGACACCAGATGGGCGACCGGCCCTCACGACGCCCCGCCGTCGTACCAGACCGGCCAGGACCCGGCCATCGGGTTCACCGACCCGTCCGGTCCGGTCACGGTGACCGCCGGCGACACCAAGCAGGTCACCGTGGGCGCGCAGGGCACCGGGCTGCACGCCACGAACGTGAAGTGGACCGCGCACGCCTCTGGCGGCATCACCGTCAGCCCGTCCTCCGGCACGCTTCACGTGGCGGCGGACGGCCGCGCCAGTACGGACGCCACGGTGTCCGTCCCGGAATCGGCCGACTCGGGCTTCTACACGGTCTCGTTCAGCTTCACGGGCAGCGGCGGGCAGAAGCTGCCGGGCGGTGTCGTGGTCATGACCGTGCAGGCCGCCGACCACACCGCGATCGTGGCCGACGCCTTGGGCAACCCCGACGTCGCCAACGGCCTCAGCGTGAAGGAGGAGGGCGACGGCCACACCACCGCCACCACGGCAGGCGGCCTGCCCGGCCGGACCACCACCGGCGCCGGGTCGTTCTACATGTACTTCAACATCGACAACTCGTTCGTTCCCGGCGGCAAGTACGACGCGACCGCGTACGTCAGCTACTTCGACCAGGGGACGGGCAGCTGGAACATCCAGTACGACTCCTACGGCAACGTGTCCAACAACGCGTACCGGGACTCGGTCCGTGTGACCAACACCAATACCGGCACCTGGAAGACCGCGGCGATCCCGCTGCCCGAGGCCGCGTTCAGCGGCCGTGAGAACGGCGGCAGTGACCTGCGGATGAACATCGGCGCCGGCAGCCAGGTGATCGGCCGTGTCGCGTTCGCCGTCACCGGCGACAATGTGCTCGCCATGCACCTGGCGTCGGCGCAGCCGGTCGCACCGGCAGTCACCACCCAGCCCATGGACGTCACCGCCAACGGCGGCCCGGTGTCCTTCACGGCGGCGGCGACGGGCGACCCGCAGCCGGTGGTGCGGTGGCAGGCGAGCCCGCCCGGCGGCAACTGGGCCGACGTCGGCGGCGCGACCAGCACCACCCTGTCACTGACCAGCCCGCAGGACTACCCCGACGGCACCCAGTTCCGCGCCGTCTTCACCAACCTGGCGGGCGAAGCCGCCACCGATCCCGCAACCCTGCGTCAGTAGCGCCGGGTTGACCATGTGCTGACGGGACATAACGCAAATAGCGGCGGCCGCCCCCTCGGGGGCGGCCGCCGCCGCAATTCAGCGAGGCTCCCTCCTTCTCGGGAGCAGCGCACGAGACTCAATGAAGCATGCGATCGAGCACTTCCTTGGTCGAGAGCACCGCATGGGCGAGGAAGCGGAAGTTGACGATCGCCGCTTCGTAGCCGTCACCCCACTCCGGATGCCGTGGCCCGGCGGTCGCGTCCCTGACGACGGCCACCTCGAAGCCCTGTTCGAGGAACTCGCGCAGGTGGGATTCGACGCACATGTTCGCCAGCATGCCGCCGAGAACGATCCTGTTGATGCCCCGCTTGCGCAGTTGCAGGACCAGGTCGTTGGTCTGCGGCCCGAATACCTTGTGCGGGCTGGCGACGATCGTCCTGCCATCCTCGATGTAGGGCTTGAAGCGATCCAGCCAGTCCGCTCCCGAGTCGCGGAAACCGGTCAGATCCAGCGGGCCGCTTCGTGTGAAGGTGCCGGTCCGGATCTCGTCGGCCTCCAGCGGTCCGTTGAACGTCCAGCCGCTGTCGGTCGGATAGAAGTAATGGGGCGATATGAAAACGTCATAGCCCCGCTCCTTCGCGGCCTTGAAGATACGCTCCATGTTCTCGACCGTGCCGTTCTCGGTGACACTCGCACCGACTACCGCCCAGCTTGTTCCGTTCTCGCTCAGCACGTCGTTCTGCGGGTCGATGAACACCACGGCGGTGTCGGATCGCTGGAATTCCATTGCCCCGCCCCCTTTTTGCCGTCCCCTGACTCGGCCTCGCTCACCGCTGGCGGGACCGGCCTCGTTTGGACGGCTAACGTGCGGCCATACCCCTTCTGGACTGCGGCAACCTTCGCTGGGCGCTGCCTGAGCCGAGGGGGAGAGCGGTGGATTTTCAGCACGTCGTGCAGTGGGTGGGCGTCGCCCTTGAGGGTGCGGGGGTAGCGGTGATCTTCCTCGGGGCTCTGGCCGCCGCCGTGGCCGCGATTGTCGCGCTCGGGCGCGGCCGAACGGACGTGTACACCGGGTTCCGCCGGCGCCTCGGGCGGTCGATCCTGCTCGGACTGGAGTTCCTCGTCGCCGGCGACATAACGCGTACGGTCGCTGTCTCGCCGACGTACGCGAGTCTCGGCCTGCTGGCGATAGTCGTCGCCATCCGCACATTCCTCAGTTTCTCGCTTGAAATGGAGATCTCCGGCCGCTGGCCCTGGCAGAGGGGCTGACGGCTTGCCGAGGGCCGGTCCCCCCGGCGAGGCGGAATTAGGACGGTTCGGGGTGGGGTAGGCCGCGGTGATGGGGATCGGCCCCGATGAAGAGAGTTCCTCGACGAGGGCCTGCGGCGACGTCGGCTCGGCACGTCGGGCGCGCCCACGGCGAAACAGGGGGACAT
>NZ_BOOR01000093.1 GCF_016863335.1 Planotetraspora thailandica | reverse complement strand
GACGCCGCCGGACAACCGGCGCGGCTGCGACCAGCCATGCCGCTTCATCATCGAGATCAGGCGACACCGCACGGTTATCGGGCGAAACGCCGCACGGGCCACCGTAGGGAGCCACATAAAGCGGAGACTCGCCGCGCGAGCCCTCCCGCATGCCGGGCTGCCCGGACGCGGCACCGTACAGGCACCGCGCCCGAGTCGCCGTAAATCCACCCGTGCGGCGGCGGCATCCGAGTCGGTAACGCGCAGGCCGTCGGGACCGCGCCGCGAACGGGCGCCCGGGGCGGCGCCGCCAGAACGGCCCCGTGGGGCAGGCGACGACGCCGGCCGGGCAGCGTGACCCGTCTGGCTGGTGCTTACGCCGGGCCGATGCCGGCGAGGCGGAGCAGGAGTGACTTCACCTCTGTCGCCGCGTATGACTGCTGATCGAGCGTTTCGCTGCTGAGCACGACGGGACCGTCGAGCGGATCTGAAGGGAGGCGGCCGTGGCTGCCGCGGACGATGGAGGGGTCGAGGGGCACGACCGGCATCGTGTAACGCATGCCCAGTTCCTTGCGCGCCAGAGCGAGCGCGGCCTTGGCCTTCACGAACGGATCGTCCGGGTTGAAGAAGAGCTCGGCCGGGTCGTATCCGGGTTTGCGGTGGATGTCGACTCCACGGGCGAAGTCGGGGGCGAGGGCGTCATCGAGCCAGTAGTAATACGTGAACCACGAGTCGGGGGCGGCGACGGCCACCAGTTCGCCGGCCCGGGAGTGGTCGAGGCCGTACTCGGCCTTGCCGTCCTGGTCGAGCACCTCGTCGACGCCGGGCAGGGATTCGACCAGGGCTCTGACCGCGGGGATGTCGGCGGGGTCCCGCACGTATATATGGGCGAGCTGGTGGTCGGCGACGGCGAACGCCCGGGAGGTCCACGGGTCGAGGTATTCCATTCCGGCCTGGCGGTAGACCGACAGGAGGCCCTCGGCTCGCAGCACCCTGTTGACGTCGACGGGGCGGGACACATCGGTGATGCCGTACTCGGACAGGACCACGGTGACCGCGCCTGCGGCGGCCGCGTCGTCGAGCAGCGGGCCGAGGGCGGTGTCGATCTGACGGGCGGCGGCGATCGCCTCCGGTCCGGACGAGCCGTACCGCTGCAGGTCGTAGTCGAGGTGGGGCACGTAGACCAGGGTGAGGTCGGGGTGTTCGCGGGCGAGCACGAGCCGGGATGCGTCGACGATCCACTGACTGGAGGTGATGTCGGCCTTCGGACCCCAGTAGGAGAACAGCGGGAACCGGCCGAGCTCGCGTGTGAGGTCGTTCCGCAGCGACGGCGGGGTGGTGTAGCAGTCGGGCGATTTGCGCCCGTCGGCGTGGTAGACGGGCCGTGGGGTGACGGTGAATTCGGTGGCGGCCCCCATGGCGTACCACCAGCAGATGTTGGCGACGCGATAATCGGGGTGCGATTTGCGCGCGTCGTCCCAAATCTTGGGGCCTTCGACGAGTGCGTTGTGCTGGCGCCACAGCAGCACTTCGCCGACGTCCCGGAAGTACCAGCCGTTGCCGACGATCCCGTGGTCGCGCGGCATCGCACCTGTGAGCAGGGTGGCTTGCACCGAGCAGGTGACGGCGGGCAGCACGGTGCGCAGTTGCGCCGGGGCGCCGAGCTTGGCCAGGTTGGGCATGTGGTCGAGCAGCCGGGGGGTGAGCCCGACCACGTCGATGACCACCAGGGGTCTCATGGGGTCTCCTCTTTCAGCCCTAGGTCGATCAGGCGTTCGCGAGCCCAGGCGAGCTCGTGCGCGATGCCTTCGGCGAGGTCGGCGGGGGTGCGGGGCCGCCGGTCCTCGGGCAGCGCCTGCCAGGTGTACGTCTCCACCTCGACGTGGTGCGTGCGGGCGACGGGCCCGCCGAGCAGCGCCCGGAGGGTTCCGCCGAGCACGTCCTGTGTGGAGGCGAGGGGCGGGGCCGGCGCGGCGTGCAGCGGCACGTGGAAGTGCACCCGCCAGGGCGAGCCGCCGTCCAGCTCTCCGGCGAGCGCCCCGCCGAGGTCGTCGGCGCCGGGCCACTGGTCCCGTTCGCGGGTCTGGTGGATGAAACGCGGCTCGTCGAAGGCCCGCAGGGCATCCCGTACGGCAGGCTCGGCGGGGTGGTCGGCCTGCAGGGCGCAGGACGCCTGGAGCTTGACCACCGGGAGCCGGGCTGCGTCGAGGCGGTCGAGCGCCTGCTCCGGCTTCTCGAACTGCACGGCGAGGTGGCAGGCGTCGAGGCAGACGCCCATGAGGGAGGGGTCGAGGCCGGACAGGTGCTCGGCGGCCTGGGCGGTCGTCTCGACGACGCAGCCGGGCTCGGGCTCGAAGCCGACGCGGATGACGCGGCCGGTCGAGGATGCGATGACGGCGAGGCCCTCGGCGAGCTCGTCGAGTCTGCGCCGCGCGGCGGACGCCTGTTCGGGAGTCCACGGGGTGCGCCACGCCAGGGGCAGGGTGGAGACGGTGCCGGAGGTCACGTCTGCGGGCAGCAGCGCGGCCAGCAGCCTGGCCACGTCGAGCGTGTAGTGGAGGCGCTCGGGCGTGGTCCAGTCGGGGTGGTAGACCCGCAGCTTGGACGCGCCCTCGTCGTGGAAGCTGCGGTAGGGAAAAGCGTTGAGGGTGACGACCTCCAGCCCGTGGCCGGTGAGGGCGTCGCGGAGCCGTACGACCTGGGTGGGGTCGGCGATCAGGGTGTCGGCGACGGGACGGGACAACCACAGGCCGACGCCGAGCCGTGCGACGCCCAGTCGTTCGCGGACGGGCGCCGCGTAGTCGCGCAGTTGGGCGAGCACGCCGTCGAGGTCTTCTGCAGGGTGCACGTTGGTGCAATAGGCGAGGTGGACGGCCGAGCCGTCCTGGTGCCGGAATCTCACGATCGTTCCTTCGCTCCGACCGACAAGGAGACGGGCGGGGACGGGGCGGCCCGCCGAAACGGGCCGCCCCTCCTTTGCTGGCCGCGGCTTAGGCGGAAGGCCCGTTCAGCCGCGCGATGATCGCGTCGGCGTCGCGGGTCAGCACGTTCTTGACGTCAGCCACGGTGACGACCTTCGGGTCGGCGACGAGGGTCTTGAAGTTCTTCAGCTCCTTGATGGTCTTGGTGTCGTTGCCGTTCGCCTCGGCCTTGCGGGCCTGGGAGAGCTGGTCCTGGAGTTTGTTGGCGTTCTTCTGGCTGAGCCAGCCGGTCGCCGCGAAGCGGTCGATCAGGTTGGCCATGTCACGCGTCGAGGTGGTGATGCCGAACGAGACGGACTGCACCGTCTTGTTGCCGGCGTTGTCCGTCGCGGTGACCTGCAACTCGTGCGTGCCGAGCGGGAACTCGAACAGCGACCGCAGCAGCCCGGACTGGAACGGCTCGCCGTCCAGCCGGCCCGCCAGGGTCTTGACCCCGGAGGTGCTGTCCACGGCCTGCCAGGTGATGCGCACGTCCTGGCTGTCGCCATAGATCTGCCCGGCGGCGATGCCGGAGACGAGGACCGTCGGCTTGGTTCCGTCGATCTTCAGCGTGGCGGCCTTCTCGGTCTCCACGTTTCCGGCCTTGTCCTTCGCCCGGTACGCCACGGTGTGGGTGCCGTCGCCGGTCACGTTCACCGGCTCGGTGTAGGCCTTCCACGCTCCGCCGTCCAGGGCGTACTCGATCCCGGACACCCCGGACGTCGCGTCGGTCGCCGCCAGCGTGACCGGCACGGTGGCTCCGTGCCAGCCGTCGTCGTTGGCGGGTGCGAACTGCGCCGTGGTGAGCGGGGCCGTCGCGTCCTTCTTCACGTCGACCGACCCGGTGGCGGTGTTGCCGGCCTTGTCCGTGGCCCGGTAGGCCACGGTGTGCGCGCCGTCCGCCGCGAGGCTCACGGGGCCGGTGTAGGCCGCGTACGGCCCGCCGTCCACGCTGACCTCGGTCTTGTCGACACCCGACTCCTCATCGGCCGCGGTCACGGCGACCGCGACGCTGGACACGAACCACCCGTTGGCGCCGTCGGGCGCGGCCGGGACGGTCGCGGCCGAGACGGTCGGCGGGGTGGTGTCCGGCTGCTCGCCCCACGAGGCGCGGAAGTAGGCGAACTTCGCCGTCTTCACCGCCGTCTGGTTGACGCCGAAGGCGAACACGCCGACCTTGGCCCCGCTCACGGCGGCGTTCGTCACCGGGGTCGGCGAGCCGACCTCGGTCCACGTGGCGCCGTCGGCCGAGTAGTAGCCGTGGTAGGTGTTGCCCTGCTTGGCCAGACGCAGCCACCAGACACCCTGGGTGAGGTTGGACACCCCGGGCTGCGGGTCCTGCACGGTGTTGCCGACCTCGCTGCGCAGCTCGAGCCTGCGGGTCACCGCAGAACCGGCAGCGTTGTCGGCGACGTAGTCGAACTTGACGTAGTTGCCGTCGTCGCCGTACGCGATGAGACCGCCCTGCTGGTACTGCTCATTGAACGCGCTGCCGTCGACCTTCGTCTCGACGGTCCAGTCCCCGGCGGGCGGGGTCTGCAGGATGAAGTTCTTCGGGTTGGAGTTGTCCGTCCCGTAGATGTCACCCTTGCTGAGGTCGATCTCGAGGTTGCCGCCGGTCACCCGCACAGCGGTGGGGTCAGGACGGACGACGGTGCTCCACCGGCACTGGTCGAGCGAGGTGCCGTCGAACTCGTCGTTCGGGTCCGAAGGCCCGGTGGCGGTGTCGTCCGGCAGGAGCTGGAACCAGTCGAACGCCGCGTCGATCACCGTACGGTTGCCCGTGCTGGCGAACGAGGTCAGGCCGATGCGCGGGTTGTTGATCCCGGCGATCAGCTTGTCCGTCTGCGGCATCTGGGTCCACGTCTCACCGTCGGCGGAGTACGCCGCCGCGAGGCGGGTGCCGTCACTCGACAACCGCAGGTACACGGTGTCGGGGAACGCCGCTCCGAGGCTGCCGGTGTTGGACTGGGCCACCTCGTTGGGCTGGCCGTTCTCCTCCCTGATGTACTGGATGATGCGCCCGGCCGCACCGCTCGTGCCGCGACCCTGGATCACCAGCTTGGCGTAGTTGTCGTCGTCTCCGTACAGGAGCAGACCGGCCTGCTGGTACTCGGTGCGGGCCGCGATCGTCACCTTGGTCGTCGCCTGCCACGCACCGTTCGGAGCGGGCTGGACCACGATGTTGGTGACGGGCGTCGTGTTGCCTCCGCTGTAGATCTCGGTGGCGGAGGTCGGGATGTGCAGGCTGCCGCCGGAGACGGTCAGGTCCTGGTTCTCCCTGATGACGGTCCACTTGTTGTGGTCGAGCGTGGTGCCGTCGAAGCCGTCGGACTTGCCGGTGAGGCAGGTCGTGCTCGGGCTGTCGACGACCACCTGGACGTGCTCGGTCCGGGCGGCGCCCTTCGTGTCGGTGACCGTCACCTGGGCGTCGTAGGTTCCCGGCGCCTGGTAGGTGTAGGTCGCGTCCTGCGTGGTGGGCTGCGGAGCCCCGGCGACGCCGAAGTTCCACTTGTAGGTCAGCGGCACGTTGCCGTCCGGGTCGTTGCCCACACTGTGGAAGGCGACCTGGAGCGGAGCCACGCCCCGCGTCGGCGTCGCCGTCGCGGTGACCGTGGGCCGCTGGTTGTCGGTGACGCCCTGGCCCTCGAAGTCGACCCAGTTGACGTTCAGCAACGAGTCGTTGTTGCCGCCCGCGGGCTTACGGACCACGAAGAACAGCGGCCCGGTCGTCGTCGGCGGAGTGGTCAGGTCGACCGGGAAGTTCTGGTACGTCTGCCAGCCTCCCGTGTTCGGCACGGTCGCCTTGCCCACGAGGGGCCCGTCGGCCGTACCGGAGTGGATCTCGATCACGCCGCCCGTCGTGTCGGACGCGGCGCGGAAAGTGATCCGCCCGATCCCGGACAGGTTGGCCGGCGTGACGGACCAGAAGTCGCCGTCCTCGATGAAGCCGATGTCCTCGAAACCGCCCTGGGGGTCGGACGCCGTCTCGACCTTGACGCCGGGGTCGCCGGTGCCGGTGCCGTCGGGGACGCGGCCGGTGGTCGAGTAGAACTCGGCCTGCTTGCGCTTGGGCTGCAGGATGACCTGGGCCCTGCCGGTCAGCGACTTGGAGCCGCCGGCGCCGCCCTTGTCGGCGTAGCTGGCCTCAAGCACGTAGAAGACGTTGTCGCCTTCGGTGTGGCCCGAGGACAGCGTGGTCTGCACGGTGCCGGAGCAACCGGTGTACTGGTCGAGCGGGTGGCCGTGCGTGTCGTGCCCGAGCACCGCCTGGATCTGGACGTCGTCACAGTCGACGGCGCCGTCCTCCGGGTCGGTGACCGTGACGTCGAACTTGACCTGGTCGCCGAACTCGAAGAAGCCACCGTTCGGCGGGAGGTTGATCGTCACCGTGGGCGCGGTGTTGCCGACCGTGATCGGCACGCTCGCGGCGGCGGTCTTGCCGTCCTCGTCGGTCACCGTGAGGGTGGCGCTGAAGTCGCCGTTGCCCTGGTAGGTGTGGGTCGGCGAGGCCTCGGTCGAGTCGGTCGTGCCGTTCCCGTCGAAGTCCCACGCGTACGTGATCGGCGAGCCGTCGGGGTCACGTGAGCCTTCGCTGGAGAACTTCACGGTCAGCGGCGCCGGACCGGAGGTCTTGTCGGCGACCGCCTTCGCGATGGGCGCGCGGTTCCCCTTGACGTAGTCGATGCGGTAGACGCCGGAGTCGGTGTTGTCACCGCCGAATCCGGAGCCCCACTCGATCAGGTAGAGCGCGCCGTCGGGGCCGAACTTCATGTCCATGGGCTTCTTGAAGCCCATGGTCCCGAAGATCTGGTTGATGTCGGTGAGCTTGCTGCCGTCCTCGTTGAGCTGGAAGGAGTACAGCTTGTCCTGGTTCCACTCAGCGAAGATCGCCTTGCCGTCCCAGTACGCCGGCCACTTGCGGTCGGAGACCAGGTTGGGGTCGAACCGGTAGGCGGGACCCGCCATGGGCGCGCCACCACCACCGAGCTCGGGGAAGGCGGGGTCGGCCGCGTAGTGGTAGTAGACCATCGCCGGGAGGGCCGCAGGCAGGTCGGTCAGACCCGTGTTGTTGGGCGAGTCGTTCTTCGGCGCGGCGCAGTTGAACGCCGAGCCCGACTGGCCGGTCGCGAAGTTGTAGTCGATGTAGGGCTTGTTGTTGCCCACGCAGTACGGCCAGCCGTAGAAGCCGGGCTTGTTGAGGATGTCCCATTCGACCGTGTTCTCCGGACCACGGGTGGCGCTGGCGTTTCCGGCGTCAGGACCGTAGTTGGCCACGAGGAGCTTGTGGGTCTTGGGGTCGATCCCGATCCTGAACGGGTTGCGGAAGCCCATGCCGTAGATCTCGGGGCGGGTCTTCGCGGTGCCCGGCGGGAACAGGTTGCCCGCGGGGATCGTGTACGTCCCGTCGGACTCGGGGTGGATGCGCAGCACCTTGCCGCGCAGGTCGTTGGTGTTGGCGGCGGTGCCCTGGGCGTCCCAGGAGGAGCGGCCCGACTGCTCGTCGATCGGGGCGTAGCCGTCGGAGGCGAACGGGTTGGTGTTGTCGCCGTTGGCCAGCCACAGGTCGCCGGTGGCCTTGTCGAACACCATGCCGCCACCGTGGTGACAACATTCGGCCCGCTGGACGGGGATCTCCAGCAGGACCTTCTCGCTGGCCATGTCGATCGTCCTGTCGGCGTTCACGGTGAAACGCGACAGCCGGTCGACGACCTTGGCCGTGGGCGAGTAGTAGAGGTACATCCAGTGGTTGTCGCCGAAGTGGGGGTCGAGGGCCATGCCGAGCAGGCCGCTCTCGTTGGCGGTGAACACGTTGAGACGCCCGGTGCTCACCAGGCCGCCGTCCGGCTTGACGGCCTTGATGTCGCCGAGGCGGTCGATGTAGTAGACGGTGCCGTCAGGGGCGACGTCCAGCATCATCGGGTTCGACGTGTTGTCGTCGAGCGTGACCTTCTCGAAGCTTCCGTCCAGGCTCGCGGAGCAGTCGGCGTCGACCACGCCGGCCGCCGTCTGGATGCCGCCGAGCAGCAGGTGGAGGAAGTTCGGGTCGGTGTAGCTCTCCTCGGTGTGGCCGAGACCGGTGTACCAGGAGCGGCCGCCGTCGTAGTCCTGGCACCACGTGTTGGGGTGGTCGACCCCCATCGTGCTGCCGGTGTAGGACGAGGCGTCCAGCGAGGTCAGGACGTGGACCGTTCCCCTCGGGTCGGTCTGGTAGTCGTACCACTCGTCCGTACGGGACCACTGGGTGGGCAGTCCCTCGGTGGACGGGTGGGCCGGGTCCTCGACCTTGACCGTGGCCTGCTGGATGTTGGGGTGCTGCTTGAAGTACGCACCGACCAGCTTGCCGTACCAGGCCCAGTCGTATTCGGTGTCGGCCGCGGAGTGCACGCCGGCGTAGCCGCCGCCCGCCTCGATGTACTTCTCGAAGGCCGCCTGCTGGGTGTCGTTGAGCACGTCACCCGTCGTGGACATGAAGATGACCACCTGGTACTGCGCCAGGTTGGCGTCGGTGAAGGCGCCGGCGTCCTCGGTGGCGTCGACGGTGAAGTTGTTCTCCTGGCCGAGTTTCTGAATGGCCGCGATGCCGTTCGGGATCGACGAGTGCCGGAATCCCGCGGTCTTGGAGAAGACCAGCGCTTTGAAGGGAGCTTCCGCGGCGGCCTGCGCCACGGAGCCTGGAGAAACAATGCCGATGGATAAGCCGAGAAGGGCGGCGGCCAGTATGGCCAGTGCCTTTCTGATGGATCGTGCGAGCTTGCTGCGGGTCATCGCCCACCTTTCCAAGCGACGTGCATTTGGATCTTCCTCACGCGGGGGTGCCGCGTAAGACTGTGTTGCCGGCGTAGTCACCGCCGGCGGTGATGGGGTCGCCGTCGGAGGCGGTGACGCCGGAAAGATCCAGGCGACCGCTCTGCGCGTAGAAGGCGACGGGGTTGGACCAGAGCACGGTGTCGACGTCGGCCTCGGAGAAGCCGGCGGCGAGCATGGCGTCGCCCACGGCGCGGGTCTTCAGCGGGTCGCTGCGCCCCCAGTCGGCGGCGGAGTTGACCAGGACCCGGTCGAGACCGTGCTCCTTGAGGATCGTGACCATCCGGTCGACGTCCATCTTCGTGTCGGGGTAGACGGAAAAGCCCATCCAGCAGCCGCTTTCCGCGACCATGGCGACCGTCATCTCGTTGAGGTGGTCGACCAGCACCCGCTCCGGAGGCAGGCCGGATTCGCGCACGACGTCGAGGGTGCGCCGGGTGCCCGCCGCCTTGTCGCGGTGCGGGGTGTGCACCAGCACGGGCAGGCCGTGTTCGGCGGCCAGAGCGAGCTGCCGGGTGAGTGCCTCGTCCTCGGCGGGACTGATCTCGTCGTATCCCACCTCACCGACCGCGACCACGCGGTCCTTGGCGAGATACCGCGGCAGCATGTCGAGCACGGCGTGCAGGCGCGGGTCGTTCGCCTCCTTCGGGTTCAGCGCGATCGTGCAGTGGTGCACGATGCCGAACTGCGAGGCGCGATACGGCTCCCAGCCGAGCAGCCCGTCGAAGTAGTCGGCGAAGGTGCCGGCGGACGTGCGCGGCTGGCCGAGCCAGAAGGCCGGCTCCACCAGGGCCCGCACCCCGGCCGCGTACATGCGCTCGTAGTCGTCGGTGGTCCGTGAGGTCATGTGGATGTGGGGGTCGAAGATACGCATCAGCGTTCCTCTCCGATGAGGGCGTTGATCCTGGTCAGCACGGTGGGGTGGCGCTCGACGAGCGGCCACACGTCGGCGGGCACCTCGCGCCCGGCGAGGAGGCGTTCCTCGGCGTAGTCGGCCATCATCCGGGCCAGCTCTTCGTCGCAGCGCGTGTCGAGCCCCGACACGAAGGCGAGTGGAACGCCGACGAAGACGCACTTCAGCACGGCGTGCCGGTAGGTGTGGTCGGGCAGGTTCGCCGCCGCGTAGGGGCCCATCGCGGCCTGGATCAGCCGGGTGTCGCTGGTGCGCAGCGCGTCGCGCACGATCGGGACTCCGGCCTCGCCGAGGTCGGAGGCGTCCGCGAGCGCGGCCAGCGAGCGCAGCACCGCGGCACGCTCGGCCGCGTCGCCGTGGGAGTACAGCTCGAAGAGCGTCTCCCCCAGCTCGGCGCCCTTGCGCGGCAGCGCCAGCAGCAGGCGCACCCGGACGACCTCGTCGACCGTCCATCCCGGCGCGCCGGGCACGGGGCCCCGGCCGCACATGCGCCCCGCCGCGGGGAACAGCGCGTCGAGCGCCCGGGCGTCGGCGCGGACCCGCTCCACGGCGGACTCCAGCCAGCGTGCGCCCTCTTCGGTCAGGGTGATCTCCGGCACGTGTGTCATCTGTCCTGCCCGCCTTTCTGGTTCTCGCGTAGGAAGCGCAGCGAACGCTCGGCGACCGCGGGGCCCGCGTGGCTGTGCCGGGGAAGCTCGACCCCGACCAGCCCGCGGTATCCGACCTCGTCCAGCGCGGCCAGGACGGGCGGGAAGTCGATCTCCCCCTCGCCGAACTCCAGGTGTTCGTGCACGCCGCGGCGCATGTCTTCGATCTGCACGTTGACGAGGTACGGCCCGGCGCGGCGCACGCAGTCGGGCACGGGGATGGGCTCGAGGCAGCGGCAGTGGCCGATGTCGAGGGTCAGGCCGAGCCGTTCCGGCGACCCCATGAGCGCGTGCAGCCCTTCGAAGCCGGAGATGTCCTCGACGAGCATCCCCGGCTCGGGTTCGAATCCGAGCGTGACGTCCCTGGCCACCGCCTCGTCGAGCACCGTGGCCACTCCCCTGGCGAGGTTGTCCCAGGCGTCGTCCGCCGTGACCTCCGGTGGGCGGATCCCGCTCCAGAACGAGACGGCCTCCGCGCCCAGGTCCGCCCCGATCCGTACGGCACGGCACAGCAGGTCGATTCGGGCGGCGGCCGTTTCCACCGGGTGGAGCAACGTCGGGTGGTGTTTGCGGAAGGGGTCGAGCACGTAGCGCCCGCCCGTCTCGATCACGACGGCCAGGCCGAGCTCGCCGAGCCGTTTGGCCACTCGGCCGACCTGGTGGCCGATGTCGGAGGCGTAGGGGTCGAGGTGCCCGGCGTCGAGCGTGAGCGCGACGCCGTCGTATCCGAGCGCGGCCACGACGGCGAGCGCCTCGTCGAGCCGGTGGTTGGTGAGCCCGTTGGTCCCGTAGGCGAATCTCACGTCGGGGACACCTTCCTGGACAGTCTCCGTGCGAGGGGGTGGGCCGCCGCGAGTGCGGCGGCCGCGGCGAGGCGGCCCCGCCCGGCGGTGAGCGCGGCCTGCAGGGGAAGCACGCCGAGGATGCTCTGGCCGACGGCCGCCCTGGTCGTTCCCGGCTCGGGGTTGCGGGCCGCCGCGAGCTGCGCCTGGCCCACGAGCCCGGCGTAGGCCAGAGTCAGCCCGAAGCCGGCCAGCCGCCCCACCGCCGTCCCTGCCGAGCGGTTGACGTGGACGGCCGCCAGGCCGGTGGCGACGGCCGTGGCGGTCAGCGCGGTGGCGGACCGGGCCGCCGATCCGCCGGTGACCTCTCCGCGGCTGAGCGCGGTGACCCCGTAGGTGTGCGCGGCGACGGCGCCCGCCGTGAGCAGGTCGGCCCGCCGGTCGGCCGGCGGGCCGCCGCGTGGCCTGCCCGTACCGCCGAGCAGCACGTCGAGGCCGCGCGCCGCCGCCATCGCGAGCGGGCCCGCCGCGGTGTCCTTGAGCGCGAGGTCGTAGGCCCACACGACCGCGGCGAGGCCGGTGGCGACGCCGAACGCCTCCCGTCCTCCGGTGGCGGCCGCGAGGGCGATTCCGGCCGCGGTGAGCCCGGTGGCCAGGCCGAGTGCCTGCCCGGGCCTGACCCGGCCGGACGGGATGGGCCGTTCGGGCCGTTCCCGGGCGTCCAGGTCGCGGTCGGCGTAGTCGTTCAACGCCATGCCGGCCCAGTAGAGGCACACCGACGACAGCGCGGGGGCGGGGCCGGCCGCGCCTCCTGCGGCGGTGTCGCCGGGCACGGTCAGTGCCGCAGGGGCACGGACGAGTTCGGCGAGCGTCGCGAGGTCGGGGGTCGAGCCGGGCGTCACGACACGCGTCATGAGCGGGCCCATTCGCGCAGCCGGTCATATTGCGCCTGGAGCCGGTGCTCGTCGCTCGCGACGGGGTCCTTGAAGAAGAACCCGAGCTCGGAGACCGCGCCGGCCTGTCCGCGTTCGTGTGCGAGGGCCATCAGCCGGGCCAGGTCGAGCACCAGGGGCGCGGCGAGGGCGGAGTCGCAGCCCTGCCAGGTGAACTGCATGGACATGCGGACGCCGAGGAAGCCTTCGAAGGTGATGTGGTCCCAGGCGGTCTTCCAGTCGCCGAGGTGGGCCACGTGGTCGATGTGCGTCTGGCCCTCGACGGGGTGGCCGAGGATCGCGGGCAGCGCACGGTCCTTGGAGATCTTCTTGCTCTGCCCGGCCGCGGGGTCGGCCAGGGTCGCTCCGTCGCCTCCGCCGAGCAGGTTGGTGCCCGACCAGGACCGCACGGCCAGGGCGCGGGTGGCGAACATGGGGGCAAGCGCCGTCTTGAGCAGGGTCTCGCCCGTCTTGGCGTCCCTGCCCGCGTACGGCACGCCGCGGTCTCGTGCCAGTTCGTCGAGCGCGGGCAGCCAGGCGCCGGTGGACGGGGTGAAGTCGATGTAGGGGCAGCCGGCGCTGAGCGCGGCGTAGGCGTAGAGCGAGCTCGGCGGCAGCACCTCCCCGGGTTCGCCGAGCGCGGCGGTGAGCGCGCCGAGGTCGTCGTGCGCCGGGTGCGGGGCCACGGGCGGCTCCGTCGAGGCCACATGCACGACGATCACGCGCGTGAGCCCGCGCCGCTCGCGGAAGTCGGTGATGTCGCTGATCAGGGAGTGTGCGATCGCCGCCTGGGTGCGATTTTCATCGCTGCGGGTGCTCTCGATTCCCGGACGGATCTCGGCGTCCGCCGCCTCCAGGTCGTGGCGGACCAATTCGGCCAGCGGCGCCGGGATGACCCCGCCCCGCGTCAGCTCCTCGGCCTTCTTCGGCAGCGGAGTGCTGGAGATGTCGTGCCCGCCGAAGACGAGCCGGTCGATCGGCGGCAGGCCCGCCTCGGCGAAGTCGGGTCCCGCCGTCACGCAGCCGACGGGCGCCGCGAGCCCGGCGCGTAGCGCCGCCGCTCCCGTGACGACCGTCGTGGCCACCGATCCTCTCGCCCCTACCAGCCACACGCCGATGTCCATCGGTAACTCCCTCTTTCCTGGGCCGGGTCGCCGACTTGCCCGGCCTTCTTTCGTGGGCCGGTCGCACGCGAGCCGGCCTGTGTTCCGAGTCGGGGAGGATGCCCGGCCCTACCGGGCACCCTCCGGGTGGTCAACGGGTCGTCGGGGTAATCGGGGTCATCGAGTGATGGTGAAGGTGTCGATGTCGAACAGGGCTCCGGCGCCGCCGGAGAAGGTGAGGAACAGCGGGCCCGTCGCCGTGCCGGTCAGGTTGGTCGTGACCGTACGGAAGGTGTCCCAGCTGCCGGTGTTGGTGACCGCGACCGTGCCGAGCACGGTGCCGGTCTGCGAACCCGAGCGGATCGTGATCGTCCCGCCCGCGCCCGCCGAGGAGAACTTCGCGGTGAACGTCTTGGCGCCCTGCGTGTTCACCTGCGAGTAGCCGGCCCAGTCGCCGTTGTCGATGTAGCCGAGCGTGTTGCCGCCGCTGGCTCCGCCGTGGCCGGCCGGCTGCACCCCGAACTGGGAGGTGTAAGCCTCACCCTCGGTGGTGGTGCTGACGGGCGGGGTGGGCGTGGGAGTCGGGGTCGGGGTGGGGGTCGGCGTCGGGGTGGTGGTGTTCCTGGTGATGGTGAAGGTGTCGATGTCGAACAGCGAGCCCGCACCGCCGGAGAAGCTGAGGAACAGCGGGCCCGTCGCCGAACCGGTCAGGTTCGTCGTCACCGTCTGGAACGTGTCCCAGCTGCCGGTGTTGGGGACGGCCACCGTGCCGAGCACCGTGCCCGTCTGCGAACCCGAGCGGATCGTGATCGTCCCGCCCGCGCCCGCCGAGGAGACCTTCGCGGAGAAGGTCTTGGCGTTCTGGGTGTTCACCGACGCGTAGCCGGCCCAGTCGCCGTTGTCGATGTAGCCGAGCGTGTTGCCGCCGCTCGCGCCCGCGTGCCCGGCCGGCTGCACGCCCGACTGCGAGGTGTAGGCCTCGCCTTCGACGGTGGTCGAGTCGCCGGTGGGCGGCGGGGTGGTGGGCGGGTTGCAGTTGGCCTGCACCATGCCGGCCGTGTACCGGATGCCGCCGAGCACCAGGTTGCGGTAGTTCGTGTCGGCGTACGACTCGATGGTGTGCCCGAGCCCGGTGTAGAACGACCGGCCCGACTGCTGCGGGTGGCACCACGTGATCGGGTGGTCGCCGGCCATTTCGCCGCCGGAGTAGCTGGTCTCGTCCAGGCTCTGCAGGACGTGGACCGTGGAGCGCGGGTTGGTGCGGTAGTTGTACCACTCGTCGGTCCGCGTCCAGGTCGTCCCGAGGCCCGTGGTGGCGGGGTGGGTGCGGTCCTCGTTCTTGACGACCGCCTGCTGGATGGCCGGGTGGCTCTTGAACCACGCCCCGACGAGCTGGCCGTAGTAGGGCCAGTCGTACTCGGTGTCGGCGGCGGCGTGGATGCCCACGTAGCCGCCTCCCCCGTCGACGTAGGTGCTGAACGCGGTCTGCTGGGTGGCGTTCAGGACGTCGCCGGTGGTGCTGAGGAAGACGACCGTCTTGAACTGCGCGAGGTTGGCCGCGGTGAAGGTGTTCGCGTCCTCGGTGGCCGTGACGGTGAAGTTGTTGGCCGCGCCGAGGTCGCGGATCATCTGGATGCCCGCGGGGATCGAGTCGTGCCGGAAGCCGGCCGTCTTGCTGAAGACCAGCACCTGGTAGGCGGGGTCGGCCGCCTGTGCCGCCGGGGGCGCGAGCTGGGTCGCGATCAGCGTGGCGGCGACCAGCGCCAGGCCGCGCCGCGTGTACCTGATCATGATTGTCCTTTCGGAGGAAGAACGCGCGTGCCGGGTGGCGGAGGCCGGGATCACCCGGCCTCCGCCACGGGTGATCACCGGGTGATCGTGAAGGTGTCGATGTCGAACAGGGAGCCGGCCCCACCGGAGAAGGTGAGGAACAGCGAGCCCGTCGCCGTGCCGGTCAGGGTCGTGGAGACCGTCTGGAAGGTGTCCCAGCTGCCGGTGTTGGGGACCGTCACCGTGCCGAGCACGGTGCCGGTCTGCGAACCCGAGCGGATCGTGATCGTGCCGCCCGCGCCCGCCGACGAGACCTTCGCCGCGAAGGTCTTGGCGCCCTGCGTGTTCACCTGCGAGTAGCCGGCCCAGTCGCCGTTGTCGATGTAGCCCATGGTCGTGCCGCCGCTGGCTCCGCCGTGACCCGCGGGCTGCACACCCGACTGGGAGGTGTAGGCCTCGCCCTCGGTGGTGGTCGGGGTGCCTCCGCCGCCGGTGGTGGTGTTGAAGGTGAAGGCGTCGACGTCGAACAGGCTGCCCGCGCCGCCCTTGAACACCAGGTACACCGTCTGGGTTCCGCTCGGCACGTTGGCCAGCGAGACGTTGACGTTGACGAAGGTGTCCCAGCTGCCGGTGTTGGCCACGGTCGCCGAGCCGAGGAGCGTGCCGGTCGCCGAACCGGTGCGCACCTCGAGGGTGCCGCCGGCGCCGCCCGACGAGACCCGGGCGGTCAGGCTGGTGGCCCCGGTCAGCGTGTACGGCGTGAAGGAGATCCAGTCACCGTTGTCGATGTAGCCGACCGTCTTGGCGCCTTCGGCGCCGGCGTGGTCGGCGAGCTGGATGCCCTGCATGGCGGTGTAGTGCTCGCCCTGGCGGTGCTTGGGCTGCAGAGTGCGCGTGCTGACCGAGGTCAGGCCGCCCTTGTCGGTGTAGGAGGCCTCGAAGACGCCGAAGATGTTGGCCGCGGCGTCGTGCTCACCGTCGGTCGGGGTCGTCAGCGTTCCGGAGCATCCGGTCTTCGACGTGATCTGGTGGCGGTGGGAGTCGTGACCCAGGAAGTAGGTGACGGTGACCTTGCTGCAGTCGATCGTGCCGTCCTCGGGGTCGGTGACGGTGACCGTGTAGGGCACCGTGTCGCCGAACGCGAAGAGCGAGCCGTTGACCGGCGTGGACAGGTTCACGGTCGGCGCGGTGTTGCCCACGCTCACGACCAGGCTCGCCGTACCGGTCAGGCCCTGGGGGTCGCGGACCGTCAGGGTGGGCGTGTAGGTGCCGTTGGCCGTGTAGGTCTTCGTGGGGTTGGCCGCGGTCGAGGTGGTGCCGTCGCCGAAGTTCCACGAGTAGGTCAGCGCGCCGCCCTCGGGGTCGGAACTGCCGGCCGAGGAGAAGTTGACCGTCAGCGGGGCGACGCCGGAGGTCTTGTCGACGGTCGCCCTGGCGATCGGGTTGCGGTTGGTGCCGCCGATGTACTCGATCCGGTACAGCGCCTGGTTGTTGCTGCCGGAGCCGTAGTCGAGCACGTAGAGCGCGCCGTCGGGGCCGAAGGCCATGTCCATGACCTGCGTGCCGGTCCAGGGGAAGTCCCCGATGTCACCGTAGGTGCCGTCGGCCTTGACCTCGATCGCCTTGATCCACCTGCGGCCGTACTCGCCGGCGAAGAACCGCCCGTCGAGCGACTGCGGGAACTTGATCGCGGAGTTGAGCGAAGCGTTGTACCGGTAGACCGGGCCGCCCATGGGCGACTCGGAGCCGCCGCCGAACTCCGGCGGGGATCCCGCGTCGCCGTACTTGATCCAGGACGGCTTGGCCGGGGGCAGCGTGGTCAGGCCCGTGTTGCGGAAGGAGTTGTTGGTCGGGCCGCCGGCGCAGTTGTACTTGGCCGACGAGGGACCGCTCGGGAACGTGTACTCGTTGTAGGTTTCCGCCGTGGTGTTGGTGCCCGTGCAGTACGGCCAGCCGTAGTTGCCGGGGGCGGTGATCCGGTTGAACTCCACCTGCCCGCCGGGGCCGCGGTTCGCGTCGGCGCCGCCGGCGTCCGGCCCGTAGTCGCCCAGGTAGACGATGCCGGTGGCCTTGTCGACCGACATGCGGAACGGGTTGCGGAAGCCCATGCCGTAGATCTCGGGCCGGGTCTTGGCCGTGCCGGGCGGGAACAGGTTGCCCGCCGGGATCGTGTAGGTCCCGTCCGCCTCCGGGTGGATCCGCAGCAGTTTGCCGCGCAGGTCGTTGGTGTTGGCGGAGGACCGCTGCGCGTCGAACTGCGGGTTGCGGTCGGTGCGCTCGTCGATGGGCGAGTAGGCGCTCGACTCGAACGGGTTGGTGTCGTCACCCGTGGTGAGGTAGAGGTTGCCCTGCGCGTCGAAGTCGATGTCGCCGCCGACGTGACAGCACTGCCCGCGGTCGTTGGGCACCACGAGCACGACCTTCTCGCTCGCGAGATTGAGCGTGTTGTCGGTGTTGAGGGTGAACCGCGACAGGTGCAGCTCGCCCTTCCACTGGTCGAACTGCGCCTGCGTGCCGCTGGTGGGCGCGTCCCCGCCGGGGGTGCTCAGCGTCGGCGAATAGTACAGGTAGATGTACCTGTTCGTCGCGAAGTTCGGGTCCGCCGCGACACCCTGGAGGCCTTCCTCGTCATGGGTGTACACGTTGAGCTTGCCGGCCACCTTGGTGTTGCCGGCCGCGTCGGTGACCCGGACCGTGCCATCTCTGGAGGTGTGGACGACCGAGCGGTCGGGGAGCACCGCGAGGGACATCGCTTCTCCGCCGAGCTCCGCGGAGCCGACGGCCAGCTGAACCTGCTGGTAGTCGGAGGCGGGGATGACGGAGGCCTGGGTCGCCGGGGCCGTCGCCACGCTGGCGGCCATGACCAGCGAGAAGGCCGATAAAAGCGGGACCCACGACCGAAGACGTGGAGACATTGGGGTCCTTCCTGACTTGGGGGGTTAAGTCAGCAAGGCGCGCGCCGCCGCGCTTGTTGCCGGTTGGTGCGTTTGTACTCAATGTCGTAATTACCTGGAGGGGTGCCACCCGCCCCCAGCTGTCCGCGAAAAACCTCCTCAGAATTAGCAGGTCATATTCTTTGACCTGCAATGTTATGTGCGATCGGGGCCGAACCGATCGCTGTCGGGTCCTCCATGATGTGGTCAATGACCATGCTCGCGGCGCCCCGTGACGCGGCGCCGAAACCAAGGTCGGAAGCCAGGAAACGGCAGCGGGCCGCGGGCCCGGCCACGACGAGCTGCTCCAGCTCCGCCTGAGCCGGCGGGATGAGCTGCTCGGCGAGCCGTGCGAAGTAGCCGCCGACCACGATCACGCGTGGGTTGAAGAGGTTGGCCAGGATGGAGCCGCCGAGGCCGAGCCATCTGCCGACCTCCGCCACCGCGTCCGCCATCCGGCGGTCGCCCGCCGCGAGGTCGCGCGCGATCTCCGTCGCGCGTTCGTCGGGGTCGGGGGCGGGTGCGCCGTCCAGCCCGTACGTCTGGTCGCGGACAGCCACTCTGACCAGGGCGGAGAAGCCCACCTTGGTCTCCCAGCAGCCGATGCGGCCACAGCCGCACCGCTCGCCCGCCGGGTCGACCGGCAGGTGGCCGACCTCGCCGGCGAAGCCGTCCGCACCGCCGAGGAGGCGCCCGCCGACGATGATGCCGCCGCCGACGCCGACCTCACCCGTGAGGGAGATCATGTCGGGCGTGCCCGCGGCGACGCCGAAGGCGTATTCGGCGAGGGCGGCGAGGTTCGCGTCGTTGTCGACGAAGACGGGCACCTGCAGGGCGCCGAGCTCAGCGCGCAGCCGCTCGGCGAGGGGCAGGCCGTGCCAGCCGAGGTTGGGCGCGACCGCGACAATGCCCCGCACGCTGTCGACCAGGCCGGGGACTCCGACCACGATGCCGCCGGGAGAGGCGCCCGCCCGTTTCATGTCGCCGATGACCCGCCTGGTCACGCGCCCGAGCTCGACGAGCGAGCGGTCGGGGCCGTGACCCATGGCGTCGAAGCCGATCCTGCGCTCCACCAGCACCCGGCCGCTCAGGTCGGTGCCGTGGACCGCGATGTAGTCGACGTTGATCTCCATGCCGAGCGCGCCCACATGGGATCCGTCGAGGGCCACCGCGCGCCGCGGGCGGCCGATGGCTCCGGCGCGCTCGGTGCCGACCTCGCGGACCAGCCCGCGCTCGAGCAGTTCGGCCATCAGGCTGGAGACGGTCGCGCGGTGCAGGCCGGTCGAGTCGGCGATGTCGGCGCGCGAGCAGGGGCCCTCATCACGCAGGTGACGCAGCACGAGCGCCAGGTTGGCGCGGCGCAAAGAGGCATGCCCAAGAGGCTGGCCGCCGTTGCCGGCCGAGCGCACGGAGGGTTGCCTCTGGATCAACGCGGGACCGCCTTTGTATGTATCCAAAATTAATTAACGTGTTTATAACACGGGCGTCACAGGGGCGCACCAGGCCCTTCGATAACGAATCCGCATCGCACAAATCGCCGCGCCACGTTACGCAAGCGTTACGTAAGGCGAAGCGTTTCGACGCTTGCACGCCCTTCGAGACCGCGCTTTTAATTCGACCAGCCATGCAAATTAATTCGCCGGGCCACACATGTGGTCCTGTTCGGCATGCAATCGAAGCGAGGAGGACCGCGTGCGGCGCGACGGCACCTGGAGCAGCGGCCCAGGCACCCCCAACAGGCGGGGCCCGGCCGATCAGGCGACCGTTCGCCGTTCCAACCTGGCCCTGGTGCTGAGACATCTGCGCGAGCATGGCGCGCGGTCGAGGTCCGCGGTCGCGGCGGAGACGGGCCTGAACAAGACCACGGTGACGAGCCTCGCCAGCGAGCTGCTCGCGCGCGGCCTCATCAAGGAGACCGGGCCGCAGTACGCCGGCGCGGTCGGCCGCCCCGGGCTCGCTCTGGCGCTGGACGGCTCAGGGGTCGGCGCCCTCGGGCTGGAGGTGAACGTCGACTACATCGCGGCGTTCGCCACCGACCTGTCCGGCCGGGTGCTGCTCGACTGGCGGATCAGCTTCAACGCGATGAACTGCGCTCCCGAGCGGTCGCTCGACGAACTGGCCAAGGCGATCAGGCAGGCGATCAACGAGCTCGCCCTCCTGGGCGTCACGGTCGCCGGGATCACGGTCGCCGTGCCCGGGCTCATCGACACCACCACGGGAACCGTCGACGTCGCACCCAACCTCGGCTGGTACGGCGTGCCCGTCGGGAACGTCCTGTCCCGCGCCGACGTCTCGCGGGACGTGCCGGTGACGGTCGGCAACGACGCCAACCTGGCCGCGCTCGCCGAGTTCACCAGCGGAGTGGCCGCGGGCACCCCCGATCTGGTCTATCTCACCGGCGAGGTCGGCATCGGCGGCGGCATCATCGCCGGCGGGCGCCTCCTCGGCGGTGCGGACGGCTTCGCCGGCGAGGTGGGCCACGTGCCCGTCGACCCGGCGGGCGACCGGTGCGGCTGCGGGCGCATCGGCTGCTGGGAGACCAAGGTCGGCCTGGCCGTACTCGTCCGGATGGTCACCCCCGAACGTGCGTACGGCACGCACGACGCGGTGGTGCGCGACCCGGAGGAGCGCCTGGCCGAGATCGAGCAGCGGCGCGCGGCCGGAGACCCGCGCGTCAACGAGGCCATCACCGAGGTCGGCCGCTGGCTCGGCCGCGGCGCGGCCACCCTGGTCAACCTCTTCAATCCGCGAGTCATCGTCCTTGGGGGGTACTTCGCGAGGCTCGCGGACCAGCTCATCCCTGTCGCGCAGACCGAGCTCGAACGATGGGGGGTGGCGGGGTCGATCGCCCGCTGCTCGTTCGTCGCCTCCGACCTCGGTTTCTGCGCCGCGTCACGCGGGGCGGCGGGCATCGTCGTCGAACGCGTCCTGTCCGATCCCACGACGGTGGACATCCGCGCCAGCGCGATGCCCGCCCCAGAGCCCGCCACAGGCGAAAGCGCGGCGGACCCGCCGCGCTGACCACAGACCCCCGTCCGCCCGGCAGGCCGAGTTCCGGAGGCGAAGTCGTTCCCGCCGACCTCGGCTTCGTCCCGGCGGTGCCGCTTCGAGCCCGCCGGGCGGACGGGCCCCGACCTCATCAGGCAAAACCCAGCGAGACAGGACACAGGAGGCACCCATGCCGGAGTCATCCGCCGACGCGGCGCCGTTTCTCGTCATGCGCGGGATCGTCAAGCAGTTCCCCGGCGTGCGCGCGCTCGACGGCGTCGACCTCGAGGTCCGCGCGGGCGAGGTGCACTGCCTGCTCGGCCAGAACGGCGCGGGCAAGTCGACCCTTATCAAGACCCTCGCCGGCGCGCACCAGCCGGACGAGGGCACCATCACCCTCGGCGGCGAGCCCGTGCGGCTGACGTCGCCGATCGCCGCGATCAAGCTCGGCATCTCGACCATCTACCAGGAACTCGACCTGGTCGACGGGCTCAGCGTGGCGGAGAACATCTACCTCGGCCACGAACTCTCCCGGTTCGGCTTCACCCGGTCGGCGCAGGCCTCCAAGGCGGTGCGCGACCTGCTGACCAGGCTCGGCCACCCCGAGATCCGCCCCACCACCGAAGTGGGGTCCCTGTCCCCGGCGGCCAAGCAGGTCGTGAGCATGGCGCGGGCCCTGTCGCACGAGACCCGCCTGATCATCATGGACGAGCCGTCGGCCGCCCTCGCCCACGACGAGGTGAGCAACCTCTTCCGCATCATCCGCGAGCTGACCTCCCAGGGCGTGGCCGTCGTCTACATCTCCCACCGGCTGGAGGAGATCCGCGAGATCGGCGACCGGGTCACGGTGCTGAAGGACGGCCGGACCGTCGCGGTCGGCCTGCCCGCCAAGGAGACGGCGACCTCGCAGATCGTGTCCCTGATGACCGGCAGGAACGTCGAATACGTCTTCCCGCCCCGGCCCGCCCCCGGCAGCCACGACGGCCGCCCCGAGGTGCTGCGCGTGGAAGGGCTGAGCGTGCCCGGCCGGGTCAGGGACGTCTCCTTCTCCGTGCGCGCCGGTGAGATCGTCGGCCTGGCCGGGCTGGTCGGGTCCGGGCGCTCGGAGATCATCGAGGCGGTGTACGGCGCCCGCCGCTCCGGCGGCCGGGTCTTCCTCGACGGCGAGCCCGTGCGCTCGGGCGGCCCGACCAAGGCCGTACGGCTCGGCATGGGTTTGGCACCCGAGGAGCGCAAGGCGCAGGCCCTGCTCCTCGACCAGAGCGTCGCGCGGAACATCACGCTCGGCGCGCTGAACAGATACTCCCGGTTCGGCTGGCTGGACCGGGGTCGTGAGATGGCCGACGCCCACGAGCACGTGAAGGCGCTGGACATCAGGCCGGCGGATCCCCGGCGGCCCATCAGGACGCTGTCCGGGGGGAACCAGCAGAAGGCCGTTCTGGCCCGATGGCTGGTGGACGGCCGCAAGCTGCTCCTGCTCGACGAGCCGACACGCGGCGTGGACGTCGGCGCGCGCGCCGAGCTCTACGCGGTGATCCGCCGGCTGGCCGACGAAGGCGTCGGGGTGCTGCTGGTCTCCAGCGAGGTGCCCGAGGTCCTCGGCCTGGCCGACCGGGTGCTGGTCGTCAGGGACGGCACGATCATCCACGAGTCCGGAGCTCAGGAGCTGGACGAACACGCGGTTCTGGACATGATCATGGAAGGGAGCCTCGCATGAGCGAGCCCCGAGTTCCGTCCGTCGCCGAGCCCGCACAGCCGCGGCCCGACGCCGGCCGGCCCGTCACGACAGCGGGGCCCCTCGCCCGTCTGGGGAACGTTCCTCATCTGGGGTTGGTGGCGGCGCTGGTGTTGCTGGCGCTGGTGGGGGTGGTGACGGCGCCGGACACGTTCGCGACGTCGTCGAATCTGGTCAGCATTTTGGCGTTGGCTTCGACGATCGGTGTGATCACGGTGGGGGCGACCTTCGTGATCATCGGTGGGGGGATCGATCTGTCGGTCGGTGCGGTGATGGCGTTGGCGTCGGTGTGGGCGACGACGCTGGCCACGCAGGCGTACGGGCCGTGGGTGATGGCGGTGTGCGCGATTGCGGTGGGGACCGGGGCCGGGTTGGTGAACGGGTTCCTGGTGTCC
>NZ_BOOR01000092.1 GCF_016863335.1 Planotetraspora thailandica | reverse complement strand
ACAGTCTGATCGGTCTGATCGAACACAGCGGTAAGCAATCCTGGCGCGATCAGCTGCCAGAGCGAGCGGCTCAGTGACGGTCCAGGGCGGTGGGTGACGTCTGGTCCCACGGCCCAACCACGGTCCAGACGAAGAAAGACCGGACCCACGCTAGCGGGATCCGGTCTCTGAACTGCGGAAACGTGGTGGGCGATACTGGGATGGAACCAGTGACCTCTTCGGTGTGAAGCAACCAGAACACGCATCTGTTAAGAGGACATAGTGCCGACCACGTGCGCAAACATCCGTGAGAGTCCGCCAACGCTCGGGGCCGTCCGCCGCGGTTGTCACTCACTTCGTCACTCAGACCTCGGCGCCCGATTCCACGGCGGCGGAAAGCTTAGTGGCCGGCTATCCAGGCGGCGCTTGCGGTAGACGATGTCGGTCGAGGGGCTCATGTGCCGGCTCCAACGCGTAGGCGTCCCGCTCATCGATCTCGGCTACCGTCTGCACAGCAGCGGCTTGTTCTCCTTTGCGGCGTAGGAGACGCACGAGAAGGTACAGCGCATACTTATCGCCGGTTTGGGCGCGACACCTTAGATCGTTATCAAGGCCTTCTTCGTACAGCAGGCGATCGAGCCGCCGTCGCGCATGTCGATCAGTTCCGGCCCGCGTAGTCAGCTCATCAAGGCGACCCGCCTTGGCCAGGAGATCCATGTGCCACAGATGCGCATCACTTCGGACGTAGTCGCTGCTGTCACACTCAGCAACAGGGGTGATCGCCAAGATCGCTTCACCCCAGTCACCGCGACCCTCCGCCGCGTCTACTGCGTCTGCCCAACCTTCGACCACAGCAGCATGAAATCGTTGGCACCGATGCTGCACAAGCTCTGCTTCTGAGCTGCAACCCCTTGACCCCTAGGAAGTCGGCTGCTGTGGCCTTAGAACGGATGGATGCGTTTGACTAATTTCGGCGGAACCGCCCGACCAGGGCGGACAGACCACCGACGGCCGCCTCTGTATCCACCAGGGACAGGCTTCGGACCGCGAGCAGGTCGTGACCCGCGCACGGCAGCCCTCCTCCGCCCGAAAACAGCACATGAGCAGGCTTTACAGTCCTCGTCGGGAAATCGGAACCGAAACGATCACTGGAATTGCAAGGCGGTGGATCCAGGCCGAGATAGAGACAGCGGGGGAAGGGACCTTCCCCCGGGCCTTCAGCTCGTGTTCGCCTCGATATCCGTTGAGTCGCGAGCGTGAACGCGATCACGGCGTTTTGAGGTGTGCGGCGAGCGCTGCTGCGGCTTCGTAGAGCCCGGATCAGCCTTAGCTGCACAGCAGCAGATTGCGCTTCGCCCAGGAATTCGTCAGGTCCACGGCCCGCAGGTCGTAGGCACGCTGCCAACGGGCGGCCGCAACCGCGGGAACCACGGCGATGCCGACCCCAGCCGCCACCGCACTGCAGTTGTTGCAGCTCGCGGTCCATTAAGGCGCCCCGCACACCCTTCGGACCGCATCTTCCCGTCGCCGTCGTCCCACCCTCGGCGTGATCCAGCTCCTCTGAGGCGGTTACCCGGCGCCGGAGCCAAGGACGTCCCGGATTTGATGGCGGGCGGTGACTCCGAGGAGGGGGAAGGACCGGTAGAGGTGGGAGCCGACAGTTCGGGGCGAGAGGCTGAGCCGTTCGGCGATCTCGCGGTTGGTCAGTCCCTGGGCGGCGAGGCGGACGATCTCGCGTTGTTGCGGGGTGAGCTGCGCCAGGCCGTCTGACGCGGCGGTTCCGGGGAGGGTGACTCCGGAGGCGCGGAGCTCGGTTTCGGCCCGTTGTACGTACGGCTTCGCTCCGATGCGCCGGAACACCTCCACGGCTGAGATCAGCAGAGGTTTGGCCTCGTTGATCCGCCGCCGTCGCCGCAGCCATTCGGCGTAGTCCAGCCGCAGGGAAGCTCGTTCGAAGGGCCACTGCTCACCCGCTGGGTCGGCGAGCGCGCGGGTGTAGTGCTCTTCGGCCTGGTCGCGCCCGGACAACAACGCGCGCGCGTGCGCGACCAACTGCTCGAGACGTGGCGACATGTCCCCGTCCACCTGGCTCACCGCGTGCTCCACGATCGCTCTGCACTCGTCGACTTGGTCCGTACGGACCGCGGCGGAGGCGAAGTCCACGAGCGCGAAATATGAGGCGTGGTAGTGGAGCGGGACGCCGTCGTCGCCGAGCACCTGGCGGAGGATGGTGCAGGCCGCCTCGAAGCGTCCCTCGACCAGCGCGATCAGCCCCGTCACCCGGCGTTCTCGCGCCGCGATGAACGGGACGTCGCCCGGGTCCACGGCGGCGACCGCCGTGGCGACGAGGTCGCGCGCGCGGAGCGTGTCGCCGCGAAGGGCCGCCAGCGTGGCGGCGGTGAGGCTGATCCCCGCGGTGACGATCTCCATCCCGTAGGCCGCGGCCAGTTCGGACGCCTCCGCACACGCGTCCAGCGCCTCGTCCCATCGGGCGGTGTCGAGGCAGGCCCAGGCGAGCCCCATCATCATGGCGCCGCTGGCACCCTGGACGCCGGATTTGTGGAGCCTCTCGCGCGCCTCCGAGAGCCCTATCACCATGGCGCCGCTGGCACCCTGGATGCCGGGTTTGCGGAGCCTCTCGCGCGCCACCCGGAGAATGCGCACCGCCAGATCCGACTCGTCGAGCACCCAGGCGGCCGGGCCTGCCGTCGACAGGCCGAGGATGTCGAGCCCGCGTTCGGTGATCCGGCGAATGTCGGCCAAGGCCGCCGCCCGTCCCTGGTAGGGGCTGGTCGCCGTGTGCGTGAACAGCCGGACGGCGTCCGCCCAGTCCGGGGCGCCGGGGTGGATCGCGGCCTCCCGCGGGGAAAGCCGGTCCACCACCTGACGCACCGCGGTCCGTCCGGCAGGCGCTCCCAAGTGGTAGGCGACGGACGCCGCCGGCCCCAGGGTGCTCCAGGCTATGAGCGGGGCCCACGCCGCCGTCTCCTCGCCGAGCGTGACGAGCGTTCTGAGCGCCTCGGCCTGATGTTTGGTCCAGGCAAGCGCCCACCCGATCGCCCGGTTCGCCTGCGCCCGCAACGTCGGGTCGGACGTGGCGGCCGATGCCCGGGTCGCGAGGTCACGCACCCATGTGGCCTGCCCCGTGGTGGTGGCGTAGTCGGCCGCGATGACGAGCCGTCGTGCCCGGCCCTCAGGGTCCGGGCTGAGCTCCGCCGCCCGTTCCATGGCGAGGGCGGCGGACACACAGCCGCCGCGTCGCAGAGCCTCCGCCGCGGTCTCCTCCAGGAGCAACGCCACACTCTCGTCGGGATGGAGCGTCGCCTTCGCCAGATGCCAGGCCCGGCGATCCGGCTGCCGTGTCAGGACGCCGGCCAGCCGGCGATGGGCGTCCGCGCGATCGGCGAACGACGCCGCGTGGTAGACGGCCGAGCGCACCAGAGGGTGTGAGAAGGCCACTCCGGCGCCGCTCACCGTGATCAGGCCGGCGTTCTCGGCGGGTTGCCAGATCTGCGCCTCCAGGCCGGGAAGGCCGGCGCTGCCCGCCTCCGACAGCTCGGACGGGCCCGCCGCCGCGGCGAACAACAAGGCGGTACGGCAGGCCTGCGGCAGGGCGCTCACCCGCTCCGAGAACAGACGCTCCAGGCGCTCACTCAGCGGAAGCGGGTCTTCCAGCCGGTAACCGCCCCATGTCCTGTCCGTCGCGATCGCCCTGGTCAGCTCTACCAAGGCCATCGGGTTGCCCTGCGCCTGGGCCAGGACGGTCGACCGAGCCAGGCCGCGAGGGGGGTGCGTCTGCGCGTCGAGCAACCGGTTGGCGTCTGTCTCGGTGAGCGGCTCCAGCCGCAAATGGGCGACGTCGTGGCCGAACGGCGATGGCGGCGTCTGTTCCCGGGTGCTCACCACCATCACGATCCGCTCGTTCCTCAGGCGTCTTCCGACGAAGGCGAGAACGTCACGCGAGTTGTAGTCGAGCCACTGGGTGTCGTCGACGACGAGGAGCAGCGGGGACCGCTCCGCGACCTTGATGAGCAACGTCACGGTCGCTATGCCGATCAGCAGGCGGTCGGGAGCCGTGAACTCCTGTGCCAGGCCGAAGGCGGCCAGCAGAGCGTTCCGATGAGGTGGCGTCAGGTCGGCCACGGGAGAGCCGGCCGAACTGAGGATCGGGCCCAGCAGTTGGTGGAGTCCGGCGAACGCGAGATGGGTCTCGGACTGGTCGCCCACGACCGACAGGACGTTGACCTTCTTCTCCCGGGCCTGTTCGACGAACCGCGACAGGAGGCTGGTCTTGCCGATGCCTGCTTCGCCGAGGAGCGCCAGTGCCTGGCTCGATGGCGAGTCGAGCAGGCCGACGAGCCGTTCCAGCTCGGCATCCCGGCCGATGAGCAGCGACGACGTGCGTTCGAGCATGCTGGCTGGGGTTTCCGTTCGGGTCTGAGGACGGGACAAATTGGACTGTAGTACGGCAGGGGAAGGGTGCGTGGCCGGGGTGCAGTCATCCTTCGGATACCGCTGCGGACCCCGCTCGGGAGACTGGTCCGGCCACGCAGCCTGGTCCTTCGAAAGGAGCGGACGTCCGCCCATGAGCACCCGACCTGTTCAAGGCAGCCTTGCTCCTGGGTCGTGAGGAAGAACGCGCGCAGTTGGAGGGCCTGCTCACGGCCGCCCGTGAAGGTGCCGGCGGCGTCCTCGTACTCAGGGGCCAGGCGGGGATCGGGAAGACGGCGCTCCTTGACCACGCCGTGCGGGAGGCGCGCGGCGCCCGGGTGGTGCGGGTCGCGGGCATCGAATCGGAGACGGAGATCGGCTTCGCGGCCCTGCACCAGCTCCTGCCGCCCTCCCTCGGCCGCCTGCCGAACCTGCCGCCCCGGCCGCTGTCTTCGGCCTGCGTCAGAGCAAGGAGCCCGAGCGATTCCTCGTCGGGCTGGCGGGCCTTCACCTCGACGCGCTGCCCGTCACCGAGCACGCCCGGCGGATGATCCGCACCTGCTGGGAGTTGGGCGCACGCCCTGAGTTCGTGGACTTACGCCTGCGGCCATGGGCTCATATGCTCGGCTTCCGCGGCCATTTCTCCACCAAGAGCCGCCGCTTCTCCACCACACTTGGCGACATCCGTCAGGGCAGGGCCCACCACCGCGCGGCGGATGCTCGTCAGCGTCACGGCCTTCCCGCCCTCGGCGACGCGACCACCCTCGTACTCGGCGACGCGACCACCCTCGTACTCGGCCACTGGCGGTTCGCCGGAACCGGCTACTCCCCCGGCGAGGCGATCATGGCGGAGCACATCCGGCAACGCGTCAGCAGCGAAAACGGTCTACGTCAGCGGCGTTACTCACATCCACGTGGAGAGTGCGGACGATCTCATCGATCGCATCGATCGGAGGGGCCGACCCCCGCGGCCGGGCTGCACTAATAGGTCAGTGTGAGCATCGAAATGTTGGTGCAGTTTGGAATCGACATGAGGTGCGGTGCACGTGGGGCTGTGGAGAGTCGCTCGGGAGCAGAATGATCAGGCGTTCGTCACCTACCTGTCCCGCGAGCCAGGTCACCCCTGTACGCCCAGAACGTCGCGCCTTGCGCAGCAACGATGCGCCCCGCCTCCGCAATGCCCTCCTGCAGGGCGGCCACGGCCTCCTACAGCTGCCTCGCCCACTGCTGCTCCGGATCCGGCACCAGCGCCCCCTCCGCCTGGTCGGTGTTCGTGTACCGCACGCTACCGCCGGATCGCCCCGTCTGGACTGATCAGCTGCCCGTTGAACCTGGCAAGGGATCTGCTTTCGGGCGCGGGAGGTACAGGCCAGGCGCCTCGTCGGGCAGTCCCCTCGGGCGGATGTGCCACACGGAATCCCGCAGGTCTACCCGCCCGCCTTGAAAGTTGGCGTCAGTGAACGAGAGCACAGACTGCCCCACGCCTCCCCGCCCCAGCTCAGCGAAACGAAAAAGGACAACACCATCAGCAGACCGGTGACGGTGTCGTGCTCGACGGGGTCATCGGAGTAGTACGACGTCGCCAGGCTCACCCCCGGCCGGGAGCACAGCTCCCACAGCCGGTCAGAGAGGACGTGGGGACAACTACGGATGGCGCAATGCCGGGAGGGTTGGCACCTCGACCACGAACCGGTCAGAGATCCTTCCGTGTAACGCGGCAAAGCTCGCCAAGGTCCCTGCCGGAACGGCTCGGACGCCTAGTCATTAGCGGTACGGACTGTTCGAGCAGGTCAGGGTGGTGCACGACCAACAGTGTTGAGCCAGCTTTTCGGCCCGAACATGCGGGATAGTCCGGCGCGATAACACCATCTTCAGTGTTTCCGCAGGTCGCGGGGACCATCCGCACCATGATCCATCTCGCCGATAATGGCTGTCCCTGCGTTCCTCGACCCCGATCAACGCCTCAAAGTCATCGGCCTGTGTCGCCGGAGGGCGGGAGTTCATGAGGAGGCCTCCGTCAGGGCGTGCAGGGCGGCGCGCAGGCCCGCGATCGCGTCGGCGGGCAGGCCGCCGAGCGCGCGGCGGTCGGTGACGGCCTGCCGGATCGTGGTGGCGGTCAGCCGGCCGGAGGAGGTGAGCTCGATGAGCACCGCACGGCGGTCCCCCGGGCCGAACGTCGCGGGTGATGTGGCCGCGGCGTTCCAGCCGGTCCGGCACGCTGGTCAGCGTGGTGGGGCGGGTGCCCACGGCCATGCCCAGTTCGGACGCCGTCCGCCCGCGGCCGTCGGCCAAGGCGTTGATCTCGGAGGGGGTCAGATCCAGGTCGACGAGTTCCGCGGCGAGCGTCTGCAGAGTGGCGTGGGTGGCCCGCTGCAGGGCGAGCAGCGCCGACCACTCGAATGGCATCGGTTCGGATTCCGCGATATCGAATTCGCCGATATCGCAGTACCTTCCGTAAAGCCCTCGTACCTGATCCTCCGTCAGCCTGTGGCGGCGAGGCGGCGGTCCGCCGTACCCGCGACGAACATGCGGCCCACCACCAGCCAGTAGACGCCGGCGACCAGACTGCCGCCGAGTTGGCTGAGGATTATCTCGAAGAGCCACAGCAGCGGCAGGATCGCGGTGACGAGCCGGGGCACGTGGCCCGTCCGCCACAGCGATACCGCCATCACGATCCCCCCGGCGAGCATGGCCAGGTTCGCGGGAATGGCGACGAAGACGAACCACGGGTAGTCCTTGCCGTGCAGGTTGGACGATGTGGCGCCGAACGCCAGCAGGACGTGGCCGACGGAGACGGTTGCGGCCCCGACGAGGGCGGCCCTGCCCCCGTGGCGGGCCAGCGCGATCAGTCCGGGGACGAGCAGGATCAGCGAGACCGCCAACAGCCCGAGGGTGAGATGTTCCAGACCCAGCACTAAGGGGTTGGTGTCGAAGGGCTGCACGGCCTGCGATACGCCGAGGCCGGCCATGATCAGGCCGCCGGCCATCGCCGACCAGCCCGCTGCGGTGCGCCTGCGGGGCGCTGTTTCATTTGAGATCACGCTGTAACGGTAAGAAAGGGGCAGATCGCGGCGCGTCCGCCGGAAGGCGCGACCTCCTACCGCGGATGGCTGACCCGGCTACCGCCACGGACTGATGCCCGACCGCCCGCGGCGACGTACGGTCTAGCTGTGGACCTCCTAGCCCGGCTCGCACGCGTGCCGAGCCCGTCCAGGTCGGACCTCGCGCTCGCCGGACTGCTGGCGGTCTGGGCCGTGGCCGAGGCGCTGGTGGCGCGCCCGGACCCGCTGTGTGCCGGAATCACCTTCGCCCTAGTGGTGACCCTGCCGCTGATGTTCAGACGGCACGCGCCGGTGGTTGTGCTGGGGGTCGCGGTGGCCGCGCTGCTGGTCTGGGCGGCGATCACCACCGGGCCGCCGGCGACCGTCGCGCCCTTCCCCACGATCCTCGTGTCCACATTCTCGGCCGCGCTACACATCCGGTCCCTGCCGGTGGCGGCCCTGGCGTGGCCCTTAGCGGTCGGCGGTATGACCGGGGCGACGGCACTGCGGTTCTACGGCCCCTGGCCTGACGTGGGATCCCTCCTGATCCTGTTCTTCTTCGTCACCGGCGCGTGGACGGCGGGCAGGCTGCTGCGCCGCCGTGACATCCAGCTGCGCGCATCCGAGGAGCGGACGCGTGAGCAGGCCAGGGAGGCGGTGGCGGCCGAGCGGCTGCGGATCGCACGCGAACTGCACGACGTCGTCGCCCACTCGCTGTCGATCATCGCGGTGAACGCCGGGGCGGCGCGGGAGCTGAGCGGGCTCGACCCGGAACGGGCCCGCGACCACATGGACGCCGTGGCCGGTACGGCACGCGAGGCTCTGGCGGAGATGCGCCACGTGCTGGAGGCCCTGCGCGACGACGGCGACGACCGGCTCGCCCCGCAGCCCACCCTGGACAGGCTGCCCGAACTGGTCGAGCAGGCGAGGGCAGGCGGGCTGCCGGTACGACTGGTCGAGCAGGGAGAGCGCCCCGCGTTGCCCGCCGGACTGGAACTGGCCGCATTCAGGATCGTCCAGGAAGCGCTTACCAACGTCCTGCGGCACGCGGGCGCGGCCGACACCGAGGTCCGGGTCGTCTACGGAGGCGCCGAACTCGGGCTGGAGGTCGTCAACGGGCCCGGCGCCGCACAGTCCCCTGCGGCCGGTGGCGGCCACGGCCTGCTCGGGATGCGTGAGCGGGCCCGCCTGTACGGCGGAGCCCTGCACGCGGGTCCCATCACCGACGGCGGCTACGCCGTACGCATCCGACTTCCCGTGGAGCCCACGTGATCCGTGTACTGATCGCCGACGACCACGCCCTGGCCCTGTCGGGACTGTCGGCCATGCTCGGCGTCCAGCCCGACATCGAGGTGACCGGGACCGCCTCCGACGGCGTCGAGGCGGTGGCGCAGGCCAGGCGGCTGCGCCCCGATCTGGTACTGATGGACATCCGGATGCCCAGGCTCGACGGCATCGAGGCCACCAGGCGGATCCGTGACACGCCGGGCGGCGGCCCCGCCGTACTGGTGCTCACCACCTTCGACCTCGACGAGTACGTCTACGACGCGCTGCGCGGGGGGGCGGGCGGTTTCCTGCTGAAGGACGCGCCGCCGGGACAGCTCGCCGAGGCGGTCAGGACCGTCGCCGCCGGGCAGGCGCTGCTCGCCCCGGCGGTCACACGGCGGCTGATTGAGCGCTTCCTGAGCGTCCCACCCGGCGGCGGGACCGCCCTGGAGCGCCTCACCGACCGCGAATGCGAGGTCCTCGCGCACGTCGGGCGCGGCCGGTCCAACGCGGAGATCGCCGCGGCTCTCCACCTGTCCGAGGCCACCGTGAAGACGCACCTGTCCAGGGTGCTGGCCAAGGCCGGACTGCGCGACCGCGTGGCCGCCGTGGTCTTCGCCTACGAGCAGGGCCTGGTGCGGGCGGGCGAGGCCGCGCCCGGCGGATGAACGCGCTTCAGCGGGACCGCGTCGAAGACGCACCCGCATCGCCTCGAGTACCAGCGCCACAGGCAGGCGGCTCGGTTGTCATACTGCCCGCGACCACTGAAGCGGGCACTGGCTGATCCATTGGACACCTATCCGTATGAGCAGCCATACGTCAGGATTTCAGAGGATAGTCGCCGATCTATCGCACGGTGCGACCGTTCGATCACCATGCCCGACCTCGCCATGGATGTGCATGATCATCCCGATGGGTCATATGTGCTGTTCGTCTGCCTCGCCACTCCCTGGGACAGCGGTCCGACCAATCTAAAAGCCGAATCACCTTCGGCGCGTTCACGGTTCCGATCGAACACCACGATGGGCCGATCCCGCACAACCACGTGCCGGCGAAGGCGGATCACTGACGGCCCGAGACAGCGAGTGACGGTCGATCCGGGGGTCAGATCGGGGTCAGACGATCAAAAAGCCGGACCCCCGTAAGCAGGATCCGGCCTCTGAACTGCGACAACATGGTGGGCGATACTGGGATCGAACCAGTGACTTCTTCGGTGTGAAACACCTGAGCGGGATCGCCCACGTGGCTCGAAACCGGCTCTGACCTGGCTCAATCATCCGCGGACGTCCGCCTCGATCTGCGGGCGTCCGTGGCCGTTGTCACCCAATTAGTCACCCACAGAGAATGCGTGCAAGGTGCTCATGAGCATCCCGGCGTGACTCTCCGGCCTCGTCAGAGCCTCGGGATAAGCGAACCGCCGGCCCCAGCTATTCAACACAGCCCCTTCAGCCTCATTATTTCATAACGAGCTGATGACTTCTCCACTTCAACCGAAAGTCGCCACGGTACAGAACAGCATCCGATCGAATGAAATTTCGAGTAAACCGCAATTGATTGGCGCATGAATTACATCACTGTAGTACTCGGGCACACCTAGATCCATACCACACCTTGTTATATAAGAGAGTGAGGTGTCCGAATTAGCCGTACTGCACATAAGAGCGATGGGGATACGCGTTGGGCCGTGGCGGCACTCAAAAACAGTGGGCGATCTCCGCTACGGTCGCTTGGATTGGGGGCATAGTATTAGCCGTTTATTCATTCACTCAAAAGGATTGGCTAACACTTACCTGGGGAGCCTCCTTTGTCGTAGCCATGCCGCTCTGGCTGGCCGCCTTCAAAGTGCGTACACGATGCGGGGTCATTACGGCAAAGAATCGGCGCTGCCCTAATCCGACCACCGGAGTCCTCTTCGGATGCGGCAGCGCACGATCACACACATGGGCGAAGATGCTAGCTAGATTCGGCCTTGATAGACGGCCAATAATTCAGAAGATCAAAGAGGGGGAACAGGACTCTCGGCGGACGAGCGAGCCAGTGATGGCATTTCACGAATTGCCGCCACCCCTGCGTGTTAGCATGGAGAAAAGCCGATCCGATTCCCTTTTATTTTGGTTTGCATTCCTCTCGACGTTAGCCGGAATCACATCGGCGAGCATTGATTTCGCTGGACTTTTCTAAGCTTCAGAAATGTAGTTTCTGCCTAGTCAATATCACCAGCGCCACGGGCAAACGGCGCGCTGGGCTGATGGTTGACGAGAAGGTCCCGCACTTGGGCCGTATCGCGGTATTGCTCCAAGCGCGCGAGCATGACACGTACACGCTGGGCTGTACGATCGCTCGCCACGTCTGCCGACAGGTCGAGCACTCGCCGTGCTGCGCGGGCCGCTTCTTCTGGCTCATTTGCATCCGCAAGCGCTACCGCAAGCCAGGACAGATACAGCGCAAGCTCTCGGGTATGCGTGGCGTCATACCGTCCCAGGACTTCGGTCAACAGCGGGACGGCACGAAGCGGGCGGCGCAACTCGGTATAGACACGCGCCTCCATTATTTGAAGCTCGTTCGAATCCACCCAGTAGAGGTAGCCCGGCTCGTCCTCTTCGCCGTGGTCGTTCAGAGCCGATGCAGCTTCACCGAGAGCGCGCATCGCTTCTTGCGCGTGGCCGGCGCGGGCGTGCGCCCATGCCAGGCGATCCCAGGACAGCGCTCGTGCTCGTGCGGGGGCATGCGGGCCGGCAGTCTCCACGGCAGCGCGGGCAAGCTCGACACCTTCGTGCGGCTCTCCGACGTTGGTCACCTGGTAGGCAAGCGATCCGATGAGGTTCGACTCCAGCGTGTGGTCTGCGGCTTCGTGCGCAGCGCTTATGCCGAGCCGGTAAGTATCGGCTGCCTGCTGATGCTCCCCCGCGTCGCTGGCCACCCATCCCGCGATCTGGGCGAACTCGCCAATGGCCGCCAGCAGTGAGCGGCCCACATCTTCGGTGTAGGTGTTGCAGCGATAGACGCGTACAGCCGCGTCCAGTTCCCGGAACGCAGGTCGGATCAGATCCTTGCCCGCGATCACGTCGTCAGCCAGTCGCAAGCCATGGACTCGCGCCGACAGATCCTCAACCGTGCTGCCGCCCAGCCGCCGGCCTCCGCGGTTGACGGGCGGGGCGAGTGGTTCCGTCCGGCTCAGCAGATCCTTGAGCACATCAGCGGGCGCCCGTCCGTGAGATGCCTGACGATCGGCAAACAGCTCCGACTCATCGACGGCGAACACGCGTGAGTACAGGACGCGGTAGGGATCTTTCGGCTGGTGCCTGCCTGCTTCCCAGTCCTTGATCATGCGGACCAGGGATTCCCGTTCAGGCAGGCGGTCACGCGTACGGGCGTCGGCTGCCTCAGCGAGCTGCTTGGCCATGTCCCGTTGCGTCCATAGCCGCTCGCGTCGTTCGGCGCGTAGCCGCGCCGCCCAGCTTGGGACTTCCTGCATCGCGTACACCTCGGGGGGAATCTCGGGGGTCCGCCTTCTCCCCCAGTCTCCCCTAATCGCACTGTCAGCGGGCGTGTGCGGAGCGATGTGATGGATGGGACGCCTAGAACAGCGGGACCCGCAGGCGATCACAGCGCCATACGGGTCCCTGAACCGCACACTGGAGGTGCGATCTGTGGCACACCCTAAGACCATCCCAATGGACGCAGCCGGAGAACCCGGCCAGCCAGCAACCGCTCATCACACGGATGGACAGCCTTCGATCCGCGTGCACCGCCGGAACTGGGATGCCGACAAGCGCCAGGCCGCCGCCCAACTCGACATGGCCGAACCCTGCTGGGCCATCTACTACGGCACCGGCAGCCGCCTCTTCTTCGCCATCGCCGCATGGAACGTGGCGGACCCGCTCATCGTGGAAGCGATCGACGTCGGCGAACTGCAAGAACTCATGCGCGAGGCCGAGGTGATTGGAGCTACACCTACCGATTCGCGCCCGGCCAGCGCGGTGTGGCTATGAGCGCGCTTGAAGTCGCCCAGCATCTTCGGTCCGAGCTTGCCCGCCATAACGTGCCCACCTATCTCTACTCGCTGAGCGAGGCGTTGGTAGCTGTATCGGCCTGGCACGGCCTGGTAGCTCGCACCGACGGACAGATCATCTGGTGGACCAGTCCCCATCCGAGCCGGCGGGGCCGAGCGCTGATCACCTACGCGTTCGCTCCGCAGACGGCTGCCAAACGGATCAGCGAGCACTACCTACAGGCTCGCGCTCAACATCCCTATCCACCCAGCCACATGGCGGAGATTCGCAAGCCCGATAGCCCAGGCGCTGGACATCCCGTGCTGATCAGCGGCCCTGCCTAGGATCGGCACGGCGGCGTGGTCGACCTCCCCTTCTTGGGGCTGGAGGGTTCCTACTCCCCGGTCATACGTCGTCGTGCCCACCCGAGGAGTTGCGGTCCCGCACCACTCCTCCCCCGCCCCCGATAGCTGCCGAACCAGTGGTCCGACCGAGGTGTCAACACCGTCTTCGTGTGTCCGTCCACCAACGACGTCCACCGTTCTCCGCACCCAACCGGAACAGACGGCGTTGACGCCGACCAAGGGCCACGAACAATTCGGCAGCGGGGGTGGGGGAGGTACGAACAGCCCAGCACTCTGACCAGCTAAAACGTCCCAGGCAATTGCACGGATCACTTGATCGCTCTCTTCACTCAACGTGACATCTACCGTGGAATCCGGTAAATGGATCGAAAGCCATCAATCGGAATACATATCTCCCTCGTCATCTCTCCCAAGAGTTGATCCCTTGATCTACTCTTCTGTGCAGAGATGGGGGTCCTATGACTGGCTTGCTAGGCACTGACGAGGCGAAGAAACCTCGCCAGCGGCACATCGAGCCTGTGGACTCTCTCGTCTTCACCACCTTGATGGAGCAGCTCCAACAGGGGTATGTGTCGAGCGTGGCGGCTACAGCGGGTTGCACCTTCGAAACGGTCAATGCGGACGTATGGGGCGTAGACGTCCAAATCATTCGCGCAGCTAAGACGCCTAGTGAGCAAGAGAACATACTCTTCGCTCAACTGAAGTCCACAACACAAATAATTCCAGATCCAAAAAAAGATTACTTCAGCTATCAGTTCACAAAACGTCAATATTTCGACCACATGGTCAAGGCCCGCACTTATCCAAAAGCGATATTGATCGTCATGACCATGCCACCAAAGCAGCTTGATTGGACGAGCGTCGACCACTCGGGTCTGCTGACGAAACGGTGCTGCTACTGGGCTTATCTTGAAGGCGCTACAGCAAAACCAGGCGTTGCAAAACCTACGGTGCGGATTCCGACCAAGAATAAATTCGATGCATATGCCTTGATTGACATCCTAGACAGGGTCGAACGGGGTGAGTCGCTTGATGGATGATACTAAGAATTTTGCTCTACCGAGCAGGGTGGATCCAGAAAAGCTCACTTCGCTTCTGCTGGACGCAGGATGGCGCGCAGTGGGAGGACGAACGGGTGTATATGCACGATTCGCTCCACCAAACAGCGGCGAATCGACTCCTAGATCGAGCAGCCTGATAATCCCCTTAGACTCGGGCGCTCCTGACTACTCAGACGTCATGCGCTCGGTGCTTCTTCAGTTATCTACAGATAGAGATCTCTGGACGCGCTCGATTTACCCTCGCTTGGCCGTGGATGCCACAGACGAATTTCGCTTCCGCAAGGAGTCCAGCGCCCCTAGTGGGCTAATCCCATGGCGAAATGGCGAGAAGCTGATTGAGTCCGCCCGTCGAACCCTTCTTGCTGGAGCCAAATCTTTCAGGGGTCCGGGTCGTCATTATGTGAACAAGTACGGCGGCTTCGCTAGTCGCTATCTGGATCAAGTCCTTATGGGTCAAACCGCGCCTGGTAGCTATATTGTTACAGCCTATGCGCCCTCAAACGCTCCTGTTGCACTTCGAGGTGGCTCAAACTCGACAGAGCCACTGGTCGAAGCTCACACAGCACAACTGAGAGCGGTAAATGAGGCAGTGGTCCGCGCAATAGAAGCTACAACCGAAGCCTTGCAGCACTTCAAGACTAGCGGATCTTTGTCTGGTTTCGAAACTGGAGTGGCGCGCGGAATATCCTATGAGATGACGAATGCCATTCTAGGCATCGCCTCCGGGTCAAGCGAAGCCGATATAACGATCGAATGGGATTCGGGGAGTTCGCCCGCCACTGGGCTAGAAAGCCAATTCGTGTTCCGCCCCTCCGACGTCGACCCATTATCTCGTGCGGCGGTAAAGCTCGCCGAAGACGAATCGTCTCAACAGGTGACGATAATGGGCCGCGTTCATTTGCTAGCGAAGAAGCAAGCGGGAAGTCCCGGTGTCTTCGGAATCGATTCGCTTCAAGCGGAAGGGCCAAGAAAAGTTCGCGTTCGATTGGCCGACGACGAAGATTATCACGAAGCCATCAGGGCACACGAGGAGGATCTGGCACTTCTTGTCAGTGGCAAATTAGAAAAGGAAGGAAACTTGAGCTGGCTATATAACGCTACAGTCATTCAAACGCTTGGGCATGTGGACGAATTTGTAGTAAGGCGATCCAGGCGTCAGGAAGTTGCAGGCCAACTTGATCTCTTCAACGAAGAAGAACCCAGCCACACGCCCGAAGCTTGACGAGATGTCGCGTATTTGCAGTCGCTGGACGCGCATTGAGCGCGCGGGGGTGGCGTCGGCCGGGACCGGCCGGAGAGCCGCATGCCCGGCCGGCTGGCCGCCCGGCGCGCGTGCGGGCCGCCGCAGGCGGGCCGCTTGAACCAGTAAAGAAACTCTGAGCCCCCTACACGCGCAGTGCGGCAAGTCCTCGCGGTTCGGCTGGACCGTGATCGCTGACGGCGGCTGCCTCAAACCGATCGCCTGGAGCTTCGATCTCGGTGAACTCCAGCGGTCGGCCGTGGTGACTGAGCGTGATCCTGCGGACGACCAGCAGCGGGGTCCCGATTGGCTCCATCCCGAGGTCCTCGTAGGTCTGGCCGTACGGCATCCGCGTGTAGACGGACGTGGTCCAGCGCAACGGGCCGTGCTCACGCTCCATGTGGGCGTAGTAGTCCTCCGGTTCGACGAAAGACTCGATCTCCCGGTGAGACTCACCCGTGATCGTGGCGACCTGGTCGGCCAGCAGATACGACGACAGTTGGATCCGAGCGCGGGTCTTCGTGTGCTGCCAGTAGGCGTAGCGGTAGACCACCATGGTTCCGCGCCGAACGGCCAAGACGTCGGCTGTCCTTCCTTCGGCGGTTGTGAACAGGGCCGAGTTGGGCGTGACCCTGTTCTCGGTGCGTTCGGCTTCGCTGGCGACGGTGGCGTGTTCCCACAATTGCTTGCCCGGGTCGTAAGCCGGGCTGAGTAGGTCCTCGTGATCCGACCACCCGGTGAGAATCAGCCGGCGATCGGGGTTGGGGCGGACGAACGTGCCGCGGCCGTGGGCGACGGTCAGCAGTCCCTCGCCGGCGAGCTGGGCGATGGCCTTGCGGATGGTGGGCCGAGAGGTGGCGTACTCCGAGGCAAGGAACGCCTCTCCGGGTAGTGCCTGTCCGGGCTGGTACTGGTCTTCCAGCACGTCGTTACGCAAGAGATCGGCGATGATCCGCCAGCGGGCGGCTTCCTTCTCCTCTGCCATATCGCGCTGCACCTTCTTCTCGTCAGCAATGTCTTTACAAGAGGTAGCACGTCTTGGCTACCATGTCCATGTGAGCGAACACGTAGCACGTCTCGGACTACATGTTGGCGACAAGTGAAGGAGGTGGTCATGAACAGCAAGGAGGAACAACACGACAAGCACCCGCGATGGCTGCTCGATCTCGCAAGAGTGATCAACGACCCTGGGTACGACCGCTGGCAGTCGATGGTCACCGCAACAGGGGGATGCGCCCACCCGGTCCACCTGACCGGCGAATCAGCCATCGTCGACGCGGGCACCGGCGAAATCCTGCACAGCTACCGCACGGCAGACGAACCATCCGGGCATCTCCTGATCGCCTGCGGCAACCGGCGGGCCTCAGTCTGCCCGGCCTGCTCTCAGGTCTACCAGGCCGACACCTTCCACCTCATCCGCGCGGGCCTGTCCGGCGGAAAGGGCACTCCGGAGACGGTGAGCGGGCATCCGCGGGTCTTCCTCACGCTCACAGCTCCGTCCTTCGGGCCGGTCCACACCCGGCGGGACAAGGACGGGACGGTCCGGGCCTGCCGTCCCCGGAACAGGGACAAGCGTTGCGTGCACGATCTCCCTGCAGGCTGCCACTCTCGGCACGAACGCCACGATGACCGACTCGGCCAACCGATCTGCCCGGACTGCTACGACTACACGGGCGCGGTCTTGTGGCAGGCGCATGCGGGCGCTCTCTGGCACCGCTTCACCCTCGAAGTCCGCCGCACCCTCGCGAGCGAGTCAGGCATGAGTCGCCGCACTTTCAACCGCCACGTCCGGGTGTCCTTCGCCAAGGTCGCCGAATACCAACGACGCGGCCTCGTCCACTTCCACGCCGTCGTCCGCCTCGACGGCCCGGACGGCAGCACCCAAACGCCTCCGGACTGGGCAGATCATGACCTGCTCGTACGGGCCATCCCGCCGGCGGTCCAGCGAGTCACCGTCACCACACCCGCAAGCGATCTCGGCCGACGAGCACTCACCTGGGGTGACCAGCTCGATATCCGGCCCATCCTCCTCGACCAGGCGGCCGACGGACTCAGCGAACGCGCGGTGGCCGGCTACATCGCCAAGTACGCCACCAAGGGCGCCGAAGCCTCCGGGACGGTCGACCATCGCCTGTCCTGCCCCAACTGCGGCGGACGGGGACGGCTGACCCTTCTCGCCGCGTGCGGACGCTGCCACGGGACCGGCCTGAAACCCGGCCTTCACCTCGACGCACTGCCCGTCACCGAGCACGCCCGCCGCATGATCCGCACCTGCTGGGAGTTGGGAGCACGCCCCGAGTTCGCGGACTTACGCCTGCGGCCATGGGCGCACATGCTCGGCTTTCGCGGCCACTTCTCCACAAAAAGCCGCCGCTTCTCCACCACACTTGGCGACATCCGCCAGGCCCGAACCGACCACCGCGCGGCAGAAGCACGACAGCGCCACGGCCTTCCCACCCTCGGCGACGCGACCACCCTCGTCCTCGGCCACTGGCGATTCGCCGGAACCGGCTACTCCCCCGGCGAGGCGATCATGGCCGAACACATCCGGCAACGCGTCGCCACCACCCGCCTCATCGCCACTGAGCGGGAGGACGAATGACCCAAGCCGAACCCGGCGACCGGCGGCTCTACCGCATCACCGATGCCATGCACCTGCTCAGCCTGAGCCGCAGCGTGATCTACGAACAGATCCGATCCGGCCGTCTGCGCTCCGTCACACAGGGTCGGACTCGGCTCATCCCCGCCTCGGCCATCACCGAATACATCGCCCTACTCGAACAGGAGGCACCGCATTGACGACACGACGAAGCAGAGGAGACGGCGGCCTGCACTGGGACGAACAGCGAGAGCGCTGGATCGCCTCGGTAACGGTCGGCTACACCCCCGCGGGCAAGCGCATCGTCCGCAAGGCGAGTGGCAAGTCCAAGACCGAAGCCAGGGAGAAGCTCAAGGAGATCATCCGCGACTACGACGACGGGGTCTCGGTCGGCCCGGCCAACTACACCGTGGCGGACGCCGTACGGGACTGGCTCGCCTTCGGCCTCCACGGGCGCGACCAGGCCACTGTCACGACCTGCACGCACCTGGCCAACAAACACGTGATCCCGTGCCTGGGCGCGCGCAAGCTCCGCGAGCTGTCGGCCGAAGACGTCGACCGCTGGCTCGTCGACAGGGCCAAGATCCTCAGCACACGCTCGGTCCGCGACGTGCGGTCGGTCCTCAAGCGGGCCGTGGACCGCGCGCAGGCTCGGGACAAGGTCAAACGGAACGTCGTCCTGCTGAGCGAGATCCCCAAGGGTCAGGAGGGCCGCCCGTCCAAGTCGCTCGACTACGACCAGGCGGCGGCCATCCTCGACGCCGCGGAGAAGACGCACATGAATGCCTACATCGTGCTCTCGCTGCTGCTGGGCGCTCGTACGGAGGAACTACGGGCGCTCACCTGGTCGCACGTCGACATGGCTGGCAAGCCGTACGCCACTCCCCCGGTGCCACCGTCGATCATGGTCTGGCGGTCCGTACGTGAGGGCGGGGACACTAAGACCCGCAAGAGCCGGCGGACGCTCGCACTCCCGCGCCGCTGCGTGGAAGCCTTACGGCGTCACCGGGCACAGCAGGAGATTGTCCGTAAAAGGGCGGGAGACGACTGGCACGATCTCGATCTCGTCTTCGCCACCCGCCTCGGCACCGAGCTCGACGCGGGCAACGTCCGGCGGGCCTTCCGCACCGTCCTCAAGAAGACCGACATCAACCCCGACGACTGGACGCCTCGGGAGATGCGGCACAGCTTCGTCTCGCTGCTGTCCGACGACGGTGTTCCCCTGGAGCACATCTCCCGACTCGTCGGCCACGGCAACACGATGGTCACCGAGACCGTCTACCGAAAGCAGCTCCGGCCCGTGATGCTCGAAGGTGCCCAGGCCATGGACCGGATCTTCCCCCTGGACGACTCGGAGCGATAGTCACTCAGTTAGTCACTCGGAAGATCGAAAAAGGCCACCTGCGTTGCCGCAAATGGCCTCTGACCTGCGTGGGCGATACTGGGATCGAACCAGTGACCTCTTCGGTGTGAATTTAGTTTCATGGTTCGATCAGAGTCAGCCTGTCGGGGCTGTCGTCATAAAAGCGCAGCTAGAGTGGGGTCTGACGACACCGGACTATGCCGAGAAGTTCCCCTTCGTGACGCAGGGTCCAGGGTCAAATCAGGGTCAGATGATCATGGAGTTGATCAATGGGCTTCTCGCGAAAGCGACTCGGCGTTGACGGCAAGCCGCGCTACACGGCCTACTACAACGACATCAAGGGGGTACGGCGGTCAGCCGGCAGCTACGCGAGCAAGAAGGAAGCCGACAAGGCATGGCAGCGGGCAGAAGCGAAGATGGCTGAAGGCCGCCTCGGCGATCCACGACGCGGCAAGCAGACGTTCCAGCAGTACGTCGAAGAGATCTGGCTACCCAACCATGAGATGGAGCCGACCACCCGCGAGGCGTACACCTACTCGCTGTACAAGCATCTGATGCCCGAGTTCGGACCGATGCGGATGGTCGACATCCTGCCCGAGCACGTGCGGGCATGGGTCACCAAGATGAAAGAGCGCGGCATCAAGCCGGTGACCATCCGCTACAACAAGATCATCCTTAGCGCCATCTTCTCCACCGCCTTCGACGACCAGGTCATCTACATCCAACCCTCGCGGGGCGTGAAGACGCCAACCGTCGCCAGAAAGCCGCGCACGATCATCACCCCCGAGCAGTTCGAGGTGCTCTACCGGAATCTGCCCGACGAGGACACGCGCCTGCTCGTCGAGACGGCCATCGAGACCGGGCTGCGTTGGGGCGAGCTGACCGAGCTGCGGGTCAGCGACATTGACTTCGCAACCCGCATCCTCACGGTGAGCCGTGCCGCCATCGAGGTGAATCCGAAGTTTCATCCGGAAGGGGGCCGGTTCCTGGCCAAGGAATACCCGAAGGACAAGGAGTACCGACGCCTCAAGCTCACCGCACAACTAATTATGAAGATCCAGGCGCACGCGGTCGAGAAGCACCTTGGGCGTGACGGGCTGCTGTTCACCGACCGCCAAGAGGCGCCGGCACTGCGGGTAGCCCCCGACCCCGAGACGCTGGGATTCACCGAGCCGAACGCGGCCGGACGCACGTATAGGCACGGAACGATCAGCGGCTACTCCAACGGCAAATGCAAGTGCCGGCACTGCAAGGACGCCTACGCCATCTACCGGGCCGAGCGTCGAGCAGCCGGCAAGGACTGCCCCAGGACCCCGCGCAGGAGAGACACCGACACACACATCTCCCGCCACTGGTTCCGCAAGCAGGTCTGGATTCCGGCCCTGATCGCCGCCGGCCTACAGATCCATGTACGCATGCACGGCCTACGCCACGCCCACGCATCCTGGCTCCTCGCTGGCGGCGCCGACCTCCAGGTGGTCAAGGAGCGTCTCGGGCACGCCAGCATCGCCACCACCGAAAAGTACCTTCACACCCTTCCCGATGCCGACGAGACCGCCCTCGACGCCTTCACTAGAATCCGTGCCCGCGGGTCAGACCGATGAGCCTCCGGTAAATCACGCGGTGGCCCTTGAAGTGGTGATTTCGATTGCGACCTGTGAGCACTCACAAGGTGCATTTGAACCTGCGCCTGGTCGAGGCCGGTTTTCAGTCTGACGCCGGGAGCCGCCCGAGGGGCCCTGGATTGTCGCTTCGAGCACGAGAGCCCGGCTCTTGATCTCCCCTACCGGCTCCCCGGGCAACCACCCTGACCACCACGAACGAGACAAGGGACACAGGTGCAGGAGACAGACGAACCGTTAGAACTGGTCGAACGGTTCGCAGCGATCGATATCGGCAAGAGCGGCCTCGTGGTGTGCGTGCGAGCGCCCCACGACGACAAACCCGGCCGACGCCGCCAGGAAGTACGCGAATACACCACGCTGACCACCTCCCTACTCGCCCTCGCCGACTGGCTACGCAGCCACAGCGTCACCCTGGTCGCGATGGAAGCCACCTCCGACTACTGGAAACCGGTCTACTACCTACTGGAAGCCGAAGGATTCACCTGCTGGCTGCTGAACGCCAAGCACGTCAAGAACGTCCCCGGACGCCCCAAGACCGACTGTGAGGATCAAGGAGTGCCGCCTCGGGCCGTAGCTTGACCCGAAGACCGACTGGCCCCTGCATATGGGTGCCTTGAGCTTGATCTGTCGGCTACTGCCCAGGGCGGTGCTTGCTGCCGCCGGCCCGGTGGGGCGTGTCCCGATAGGGGCCTTGCCGCACTGAGCATCATCACAGTCCTGACCGCCTGATCGGCCCGGCGACGGCCAGCCCGTTTCCGACCTGATCAGGAGACACGCGACCGTGCCCGGCACCCCTCAGCCTGCATCTGTCCACCAGGCCGACAGCAATAGCAGCAATGTCGAGGAGGTGATTTTGGGGGTCGATACCCACAAGGACTTCCACGTCGCCACCGTGATCACCGCGCTGGGCGCGCTGCTGGGCAGCAAGACCTTCCCCACCACCGCAGCCGGTTACCGGGAACTGCTGAAGTGGGCTCGCGGCTTCGGTGCCGTGCGGCGCGCAGGGGTAGAGTGCACCGGCTCCTACGGTGCCGCACTCACCCGGCACCTTGCCGCCACCCAAGTCGAGGTCTTCGAGGTCAACCAACCCGACAAGGCCACCCGCCGACGACGTGGCAAGAACGACACGATCGACGCCGAGGCCGCCGCCCGCGCTGTGCTGACCGGCCGTGCCACCGCCCTGGCCAAGACCGGTGACGGGCCGGTGGAGATGCTGCGCATGTTCAAGCTGGCCAAGGCCTCGGCGATCAAGTCGCGGTCCCAGGCCATCAACCAGCTCAAGGCCGTCCTGGTGTCCGCCGACCCGCAGCTGCGTGACGGCCTGAGCGGCCTCAGCACGATCATGCTCGTCCGGCGCTGCGCCGGAGCTGAAGCCCGTGACGCCCACCGATGGCGCCTCGGCCGCCATCTACACGCTGCGGCTGCTGGCCCGGCGCATCGACCAGCTCGCTCAGGAGATTGCTGACCTCGACGCCCAGATCACCACCGTCCTGGCCGACCACAACCCCCAGCTGCTCGACACCTACGGCGTCGGCCCTGACACCGCAGCCGCGCTGCTCATCGCCGCCGGAGACAACCCCGAGCGGCTGCACAGCGAGGCGTCCTTCGCCGCGCTCTGCGGAGCCAGTCCGGTGGAGGCATCCTCCGGCAAGACCGAGCGTCACCGCCTCAACCGCGGCGGCGACCGGCAAGCCAACTGCGCCCTGCACACCATCGTCCTGTCCCGCCTGCGCTGGGACCAGCGCACGCGCGACTATCTGGACCGGCGCATCGCCGAAGGCAAGACCCGCCGAGAAGCGGTTCGCTGCCTCAAGCGCTACGTCGCCCGCGAGATCTACCAGCTGATCAAGACCCCGAAGCACGTCACAGTCGCATCGGCGGCTTGACATCCATAGGGGCATCAAGCTCGACGCGGTCTGGCTGGCCAAAATCGTCGAGCGCGGCATGTCCCGACCCAGCCTCGTCCACCCCAAACCCATCCGCCAACTCCGCGACCTCACCCGCTACCGCCGCAGCCTCGTACGTGAACGCACCCGCGAGAAACAACGCGTCGAAAAGCTCCTGGAAGACTCCGCCCGGGGTGCCTTTCTCCGGCCAGGCCGAGCTCGGGCTTGTACCGGAAGGCCGGGCCGCCGTCCCTCGTGATCGGGTGTGCGGTCTCCCGGCGAACGCCTCGTTGCTGCCGGATGCCCTGGTCTGGCGAAGCGAGGCCGAGAACGACCTCATCCAGGCGCTCGCCCGAGTCACCACTGGCATCGGCACCTTTGCGCTCTGAGCCGCACGGCGAGGCGATCAGTGGTCGGCCAGCTGCTGGTCGAGTTCGGCCAGGAACTGTTCGGTGCGACGAACGAACAGGTGGGCTCCGCGTTCGGCGGACAGCTCCCGGGCCCATTCGGCGGCTGCCCGTACCTCCGTGACGGGCTTGCCGAGGGCCTGCAGCACTCGCGCCCGCAGCAGCAGGATCAGGCCTTCCGAGTAGCGCTGGCCATGGGTGTCAAGGAAGTGATCGGCCCGGTCCAGGGCGGCGGCGGCCGCGGTCGGCGCCCCAGCCATGAGTCGCATCTCACCGAGCAGCCCGTGCCAGGTGGCCACGCACGAACGCGGCGGGTCGACAAGGCGCGCGGTGATGATCCGCTCGGCCTCTTCCGCGGCGCCGGCCGGGTTTTGGCCAGTCATAGCCAGCGCCCAGCACCGGGCCAGCCGCTGGTAGGTGCCCAGGATGACGAAAGAGAACTGTGGGTCCACGGCGATCCCGCGCTCCGCCGCGCGCAACGCCCAGTCCGGGTCGCCAACGAGCACCGCGGTCCGCACGGCTATGGCCGAGGAGATCGTGACTGCGTACGGGGCATCGCCCGCGTCGGCCTCCAACTTGTCGAGCAGCGCCCGCGCGGCTTCGACGTCACCGTGCAGCGCGGTGACCTCTGCGAGCACGCCGGCCATGAGGAGTTGCAGGTCGTGCCGGACCGGGTTGTCCTCGCGGCCCGCGAGATCGCTGAGCATGATCTGGTCGCCCTCGGTCAGGAAACGTAAGGCCTCCCCGATGTTGCCGATGTACCACTGGTGAATGCCCCAGGCATTCAGGCCGTAGGCGTGCACAATCGGGTCGCTGGACGCCTTGCCCTGATCGAACAACCGGCGCGGCAGCAGACCGTCGCGGTCGAGGCGGAGCGCGATCCAGCGGGAGAAGAGGAAGGCGGGGCCTCCAACTCCCGGGCAAGGTCACGGGCCAACTGCTCGGCTCGTTCCAGCACGTCGACCGCCGAGGCCCCATACATCTCACGCATCCCGACGACCGCGATCAGCTGGAACAGGGTGGACAGCTCCAGCTCCGCCAGGGTCGCCGCCCGCGCCACCTGGGCGGCCGACCGGAGTTGCCGCTCAGCCGCGTCCAGCGCGGACTTGGCCGCCGCGTGGCGGCCCGCGCGCACCAGAGCCTGCGTGGTCCGGGCCGGGTCCGCGAGTGGCCCGGCGGCCCACAGGTGGTAGGCGAGTCGCTCGGCAAGCGACTCACCTCCGGAGTTGATGCGCTCCAGTGTGTCGGCGATGCGCAGGTGCAGGCCGGGTGTGCGTGGTCGCGGCGTGGTTTGGGTGACCGACTCGCGGACCAGGTCGTGGGCGAACCGCATGGTGTACGGGTCGCCGGGGGCCGGGCCGAGCAGTCCGAGTGCCCCCAGCGGTTCCAGCCGATCCAGGCAGCTCGGCACGTCGAGGCCGGTGGCGCCGGCCAGCAGACGGAGCCCGACGTCGCGGCCGATGAGTGCGGCGACCTGCAGTAGCTCGCGGGCTCCGTCGTCGAGGGCGGCCATCCGATCGCGTACGACGTCGAGCACGCTGGACGGCACCCCGACCCGGGCCACGGCCTCTTCGGTGAGCGCGCCGTCGTCGGCCAGCAGCCGCGACAACTCCCGGACGAAAAACGGGTTACCGGCGGTGCAAGCATGAATGCTGTGAGCGGCGTCCGGCGCGGGCGCCTGGCCGGTCTCGTCGTGCACGAGTTCGGCGACCTCGGCCGGATTGAGCGGGCCGAGATGGATGCGGCGCTGGCCGGGCACCCGGCTGGCCGCGGCCAGCATCCGCGACAACTCGGTGCCGGGCATCGGCGCGCGGTCGCGGAGTGCGCCGATCACTATCGTGTCGTCCGGCAGCCGGGCCGCCAGATGGCTGAACAGCTCCAGCGAGGCGACATCGGCCCATTGCAGGTCGTCGATGACCAATAGCACTGGCCGCAGTGCCGAGACCTCGTCGATGACGGCCACGACTTGTTCGAACAGCCGGAACTGGGCGCCGCCATCCGGCACCGCCGGCACCGCAGCATCTTCCTCGCCTGAGTTGAGGAGGCGGCCGAGCTCACCGGCCAGCCATTTCTGCCGCGCCGTGGCGGGCAGCGCGTCCAGCACGGTGCCGACGGCCTGCACCCACGGCCACATCGACGGCGTGCCCTCACCCTCAAGACAGCGGCCCCACACCACGAACGCATCGCGCTGTTCCGCCTCGGCGGCGATCTCCTCCAGCAGCCGGGTCTTGCCCACCCCCGGCTCACCATCGACCACGGCCAGCCCTCTGCCGCCGCTGAACGCCGACTCGAGCACCCGCCGCAACACCGCGACTTCCCCGGCCCGCCCCACCAGGCCGACCACCGGCTGCACCGTGGCGACTGGTGCCGCGTGCCTGGCTGCCGACGGCTGCCCATCGGCCACCCGCACCAGACTCTCCTCCAGCACCCGCTGCTGCGCCGTCCGCAACACCGGCCCAGGATCGATCCCCAACTCCTCGGCCAGCCGGACCCGTACCGCCTGGAATACCGCCAGCGCCTGAGCCTGCTGCCCGGCAGCGCCCAACGTCGCGATCAGGCTCGCTTGCACCGGTTCGTGCAACGGCGCCATCGACGCCGCCAACTGCAACGCCGGCAACACCCGCTCCGGCCGGCCCAACGACACCGCCAGCTCAGCCGCCGCCACGCACCCGGCGAAAAACTCGCCGTCCAACCCCGCGAAGATCGACATCGCCGAAGTGCCGTACCCCAGCCCCTCACCCGCCGAACCCCGCCACAACCCCAACGCCTGCACATAGGCGTCTAGCGCCACCTCCGGCCGCCGCTGCGCCAGCGCCAACTCCGCGGCCTACACCCGCCCCCGGAAATCGGCCAGATCCAGCAGCCCGGCATCGGCCACGAACAGATACCCGTTGCCACGCCGCCGCAGATACGAGCCACTCTCCCGGATCGACAACGCCGGCTCCAGCAACCGCCGCAACGTACCCACATACTTGTGCAACACATTGACCGCACTGACCGGAGCATCCTCATCCCAGATCAGATCCACCAACTCACCCGTGCTGATCGGCCGGCCCTGACCGGCCAGCAACAACGCCAGCAGATAGGCCTGTTGGCGGGGACCCGCCTCCAGCTCCACACCGCCACGCCACAGCCGCAACGGACCGAGAATCTGCAGACGTAAGGAGCCGGATGCCGATCCGCCCTCGCCACCGGCACCCAACGAAAGCATGGACACGCCTGCCGACCCCCTGGATCACCGTGACGGGACTGTCGACTGTATGGGCCAGGTCACACATAGCCGCCCGCGCGACGAGTCTACGACCCGAAAACCTACTAGGAAATCCGCAGGACCAAATAACGCCAGGCCGCACCAAAGCCTCTCAGAACTCCCGTGGCAGAAGAGGGCGACGGCCTTGTCGAGCTCGGGTCTGGTGGTAGCGCAGGCGGAGATCTTCTCAGAGAAGATCCGGGTGACGGTGAGCGCCTTGAAGGGTACGAGCGGCGGCGGCAGTTGTGGTATCGGACGGTCAGCCGATGGCCTCGTTCACGGCGGTGGCGTCAGTTTGGGCGAGCTGGCAGGACTCGTTGAGCGCGGGGACTCGGCGAGATCCAGCTCGTCCGCCGCCGGCTCCGGCAGCGTCTCGCCGTCGCCCTGCCACGACCCCGGACGGAACGGGAATGCCTCCCGCCACATGCGCTCGAACAGCTCCACCAACGCCACCACCATGGTAGAGCCCTCGATCAGCACATCACGGATCAGCGGTGGGTCCATGTGCAGCGGCATAACCGCACGCCGCCGGTCGGCGAGGGCGAGCTTGAACGGAAGCGCGGGCAGCACCCGTGCCTCCTCGCCGGCGCCGATCAGGCTGCTCAGCTCGTCCAGCGCCCCCGGGTTGGTCGAAGGTCGCCGGCACTTAGATGGTCCTGTAAGGTACTGCAGCCTCTGGTAGGTATCAGCCCAGCGTTATGTGAGCGCCGAGCCGGACTACTCGGGCGCCGACAAGGGCATGCTCCGGGCACGCTCGACCACCGTCGGGCCCTGGGAGAAGTTCCACGTCGTGCACGACTTTGATGTGTTGCCGAAGGATCTTGACCAGGGCGGGCGGGATCGGCACGGGCCGTACGTCGTCGCGGCCCCGGTGCTTGAGGCCACGTTGTTCGTGGGCGTCACCGCTGTCCGTCCACTTGGTGTTGACCTCAGGCCTGGAGACGTCCACCAGGAGCCGACCCCACCCGGTTGCCGGAAGTTTGCAGTCCTGCTCTCGAAGGGCGACCACCTCGCCGGGGCGAAGAGCCGCGTAGTACATGCAGGCGAACAGAGCCATGAGTCGCCGGCCCCGGCCGCGCTTGCCTACGTAGGAAACCGCGGTGAGCAGCTCCTCGGCCTGCCGAGGATTGATGACCATGCGCGGGTCGACGGTCTCCGTGGTCTTGGGAGGCGTCCACTTGATCTTGTGCAGTGGGCTCGGCCACGAACTCGGCCACCTCCTCGGGCCGGACGGCGACGTCCTCAGCGGATCGGTGGGACCCGACAGCAGCGCCCGGTTCCGCCTGTTCGAGGCGGTAGTCGCCGCCGTCGGTGAGGCCGCGGCGCAGCGGCCACTGGTGCTCGTGATCGACGATCTCCAGTGGGCGGACATCGCGTCGCTGCACTTGTTCAGCC
>NZ_BOOR01000091.1 GCF_016863335.1 Planotetraspora thailandica | reverse complement strand
CGGCAGTCGTTTCGTCACCGTGGAGGACTCATGACGCGACCGATCACGTTGTTCACCGGCCAGTGGGCCGACCTGCCCTTCGAGGAGGTCTGCCGCCTGGCCTCGGAGTGGGGCTACGACGGCCTGGAGATCGCCTGCTGGGGCGACCACTTCGAGGTCGACAAGGCCCTGGCCGAGCCCGACTACGTGCCCAAGAAGCTGGAGACGCTGGAGAAGCACAACCTGAAGGTCTGGGCCGTCTCCAACCACCTCGTCGGCCAGGCCGTCTGCGACAGCCCGATCGACGAGCGGCACAAGGGCATCCTGCCCGCCCGCATCTGGGGCTCGGGCGACGCGGAGGAGGTGCGCGCCAACGCGGCCGAGGAGATCAAGGACACGGCGCGGGCGGCGGCGCTGCTCGGCGTCAACACCGTGATCGGCTTCACCGGATCGTCGATCTGGCACACCGTGGCGATGTTCCCGCCGGTTCCCGCGGGCATGATCGACGCCGGTTACCAGGACTTCGCCGACAGGTGGAACCCCATCCTCGACGTCTTCGACGAGGTCGGCGTGCGCTTCGCGCACGAGGTGCACCCCAGTGAGATCGCCTACGACTACCACACGACCGTGCGCACCCTGGAGGCGATCGGCCACCGTCCCGCGTTCGGGCTCAACTGGGACCCCTCGCACATGGTGTGGCAGCAGATCGACCCGGCGAACTTCATCCTCGACTTCGCCGACCGCATCTACCACGTCGACTGCAAGGACGCCAAGGTCCGCATCGGCGACGGGCGCCGGGGCCGGTTGTCGTCCCACCTGCCCTGGGCCGACCTGCGCCGTGGCTGGGACTTCGTCTCGACCGGCCGTGGGGACGTGCCGTGGGAGGACTGCTTCCGCGCACTCAACTCCATCGGCTACGACGGCCCCATCTCCATCGAGTGGGAGGACGCCGGCATGGACCGTCTGGCCGGCGCGCCCGAGGCCCTCGCCTACATCCGCACCCTCAACGCGATCACCCCGCCCGCGGCCGCCTTCGACGCCGCGTTCTCCAGCGAGTGACGGCGTCACGCGAGAGGGGTCCCCCGAGACCCCTCTCGCGTGACATGTCGGATGCGCACACCCGTACGGGGCCGATATTGGCTGACCCGGTGATGTGCGCCTTGTGGGACGAAGGGAAGAATGTCCCCCGTGCCCACCCATCCCTTCCCCGTCGTGTCTCCCGGCCGGATGCGCGACGCCGAGCAACCCCGGCTCCAGGTCGACGGCCTCGTGCTCCGCGCGTGGACGCACGACGACGCCGGAGCGGTGCTCGAGGCGTTCTCCGACCCGGCGATCCAGCGCTGGCACCGCAGGACGATGACGACGCTCGACGAGGCGGTCGACTGGATCGACCAGTGGCCGGCCCGCTGGCGGGCGGAGACCGACGCCTGCTGGGCGGTCACCGACGCGGGCACCGGTGAGGTGCTGGGGCGGGCGTCGCTGCGCGACATCCATCTGACCGAGGGCCTGGCCCAGATCACGTACTGGATCCTCCCGGACGCGCGGGGACGCGAGGCGGCCGTACGGGCGGCGCAGGAGACGACGCGCTGGGCCTTCGAGGACATCGGGCTCCACCGGGTGGAGCTCCACCACTCCACGTACAACACCGCGTCGTGCCTGGTCGCGGACAAGGCGGGCTTCGCCTACGAGGGCACCCTGCGCAGCGCGCTCCTCCACGCCGACGGATGGCACGACATGGAGGTGCACGCCCGCATCAACGAGCCGGTCCGGGACCGCCGCGCCTGAACGGGAAGCGCCACGGCTCCCGGGGTGTTGCGTCAGGCATGGACGATCGTTTCGCGGATCTGCGCGTCATCAGGCGGCTGCTCAACGAGTCGAAGACATGGGCGTTCGTGGGGCTCGGCGACGACCCGAGCCGTACGGCCTACCAGCAGGCCAACCTGCTCCAGAACCGGGGCAAGCGCATCATCCCGGTGCACCCCGCCGCCAAGACCGTGCTGGGTGAACAGGGCTACGCGAAGCTGGCCGACGTGCCGGTCCCGATCGACGTCGTCGGGGTGTACCGGCGGGCCGAGTTCGCCGGAGAGGTCGTGGACGAGGCGATCGCGGCAGGTGCGGGCGCCGTCTGGCTGCCGCTCGATGTGATCGACGAGGTCGCCGGCCGGCGTGCGCTCGACGCGGGGCTCGACGTCGTCATGGACCGGTGTCCCGGAGTCGAGTGGGCGCTGCGCCGGGCGGAATAAGCTTCCCGGGTGGCATTGCGGATAGTCATAGCCGAGGACTCCTTCCTCGTACGCGAGGGCGTGCGGCGCGTGCTCGACCTGCACGACGACCTGGAGGTGGTGGGCGTCGCCGCCGACCTGCCGCAACTGCTCGCGGCGGTGGACGAACACGCCCCCGACGTCGTGGTGACCGACATTCGGATGCCGCCCACCTCCACCGACGAGGGCATTCAGGCGGCCATCGGTTTCCAGCGGAGCCGTCCCGGCATGGGCGTCGTCGTGTTGTCGCAGTACGCCGAGCCCGCGTACGCCACCCCGCTGCTGGCCACGGGCACCGCCGGGCGGGCCTACCTGCTCAAGGAGCGGGTCGGCGAACCGCAGGCGCTGGTGCACGCTGTCCGCACGGTGGCGGCGGGGGGCTCGGTCATCGATCCTGCGGTCGTCGAGGCACTGGTCACCGACTCGATCAGGGTGAAGGCGTCGCCGCTCGCCGGGCTGACCGCCCGCGAGCGCGAGGTGCTGGCGCAGATCGCCCAGGGCAAGAACAACGCGGCCGTCGGCGCCGCCCTCTTCCTGACCGAGCGGGCGGTGGAGAAGCACATCAACGCGCTGTTCGCGAAGCTGGGCCTCGGCGCCGAGCCGGACGTCAACCGCCGGGTCATGGCCGTCCTGCTTTATCTGTCCGCCCAAAAGGGTGGTGCTAGCACCCAGAAAATGTAGGGTCCGCAACCTTGGTCCCTCCCGCCGCTTCGGGCAGGCTGAATCCATGACCGCTCCGGAGGCGTCGCAGGTGGACGTGCTCATCGTCGACGACCAGGCGCCGTTCCGTTCTGTGGCCCGCGCCCTGGTGCGGCTCCTACCGGGATGGCGCGTCGTCGGTGAGGCGGCGTCGGGAGAGGACGCCTACGACCAGGCGGCGCTCGCCCGCCCGACGATGATCCTGATGGACATCAACCTGCCCGGCATCAACGGAATCGAGGCGACCCGGCGGATTCTGGCGCGCGCCCCCGAAATCAAGATCGTCTTGCTGTCCACCTACGCCGCCGACGACCTTCCGCCCGACGCGACGACCTGCGGGGCGCTCACCTACATCCGCAAGGACGACCTCACACCCGCGCTGCTGCGCGCTCTTCCCGTCTGAGCGCGAGGCGCGCCGCCTGCAGCCCTCCCATGCCGTGTACGGAAGGTCCCGGCGGAGTGCTCGCCGAGCAGATGTAGAGGCCGTCGACCGGGGTCGCCCACGGGTGGACGCCGTAGACGGGTCTCCCCACGAACTGGCTCAGCCGGGCGGAGCCGCCTCCGATGTCGCCGCCCACGAGGTTGGGGTTACGTCGTTCGAGCGCCGCCGGCCCCATGACGTGACGGGCCAGCACCACGTCGCGGAACCCCGGCGCGAACCGCTCGATCTGGGCTTCGACGGCCGCGCTCATGTCCACGTCGGAGCCGTTCGGGACGTGGCAGTAGGCCCACAGGACGTGGGCGCCCGCCGGAGCCCGGCTCGGATCGGCCACGCTGGGCTGGACCGCCAGCACGTAGGGCCGTTCCGGGTGCCTCCCGCGCGCCACGTCGGCCTCACTGCGGGCGATCTCCTCCAGGGATCCGCCCAGGTGCACCGTGCCCGCCGAGGCGACCGAGGGGTCGCGCCACGGGACGGGCGCCGACAACGCCCAGTCCATCTTGAAGACGCCGGGTCCGTAGCGGAAACGCGACAGCCGCCGCAGGTAGCCGGGCGGAAGCCGGTCTCCCGCGACGGCTGCGACCTGGCGGGGTGTGAGGTCGAGCAGGATCGACCGGGCGGGAGGCAGCTCTCGCAGGCTCCGCACCGTGTGCCCCGTGACGATCTCGCCGCCGTGCCGTACGAGCCGGGCGGCCAGGGCGTCGGCCACCGCCTGGGATCCGCCGCGCGCGACCGGCCAGCCGACCCGGTGGGCGAGGGCCGCGAGCAACATGCCGTACCCGGACGTCAGGGGCGCGCGCAGGTCGAGCATCGAATGCGCGGCCATGCCCGCGAGCACGGCCCGCGCCTCCGGCGTGCGGAACGCCGAGCGGGCGAGCACGGTCAACGGCAGTACGGCCGGCACGCCGAACCGCGCCGCGCTGAACGGCGCCTTCGGCAGGGACAGCGGGGCCAGCAACGTGTCCACCAGCGGAAATCCGGCTCGCGCGGCGGCCCCCACCGTCGCCTGCCAGGCGGCGGCGTCGCGGCCGAGGGCCTCGGCGGTGCGGCCGGGGTCGCGGTGGACCAGGACGGCCGGCCGCTTGTCGAGGGGATGCGCGGCGGGCACCGGCGGGTGCGCCCAGTCCACGTCGAGATCCAATTCGCGGAAGGCGGGGGACGCGAGCGCCATCGCCATGACGGTCGCGCAGACGTCGTGCCGGAATCCGGGCAGCGTCAGCTCTTCGGTGCGCAGGCCGCCGCCGCAGGTGCCGGCCGCCTCCACCAGCAGCACCCTTCGCCCCGCCTCCGCCATCGTCACGGCGGCCATGAGCCCGTTGGGGCCGGAGCCGACCACGACCGCGTCGAACTCGGAATCAAACCCACTCATACTGAAATTTCCCCGCTTATCGTGGTTCCCGCTCCGGGTGTGGACTCGACCCGCAACCGGCCGCCGATCGCGCCCAGGCGGTCGGCCATGTTGACGAACCCGTGGCCGGCCCCGCCACCGGTCTCGAACCCCGCCCCGTCATCTTCCACCGAGAATCGCAGCAGGGCGCCGTCCATGTGGATGCGCACCTTGATCGACGCGTCCGCCCCGGCGTATTTGCCGGCGTTCTGGATCGCCTCCAGGCAGCAGAAGTAGACGGCCGCCTCGGCCTGCTCGGAGAACCGGCGCGGCAGGTCCACGTCCACCTCGTACGGCAGGGCCACCCGGCGCGTGATCGACCGCAGGGCCTCCCCCAGGCCGTGGTCGCGCAGCAGCGGCGGGTAGATGCCGTGCGCCAGCTCGCGGAAGGCCGCGTTGGTGCTCTGCACGTCGGCCCGCAGCTCGGTCAGCATCTCGGCGACGAGGGCGGGGTCGTCCTTGATGAGCTCGCTCGCCAGGCCGAGTTTCACCGACAGGGCGACGAGATGCTGCTGTGCGCCGTCGTGCAGGTCGCGCTCGATGGCGCGGCGGGAGGCGTCGGCCGCGGTGACGATGCGCAACCGCGACGCCTGGAGCTCCTCGTTACGCTGGCGCAGCTCCTCAAGCGACGCCTGGAGCGCCGAGTCGAGACGCATGTTGTGCAGCGCGAGCCCGACCTGCCGGGCCAGCTCGATGAGCACACGGTCGTCCTCGTCGGAGTATTCGACGCCGTCAGCGGGGCGCCGCACCACGAGCAGGCCGAGCAGATCCCCGAGGTGCGCCGCGGGCGCGACCCGGATCGGGGCGTCCCTGTCCTCGACGAGGGACGGCAGCCACATCGACACCCAGGCGGGACCGCCGATGCGGGTCCGGCCGACGACGAGACGCTCCTTGTCGTTGAGCGTCAGCGCGGCGTCGCCGCGCTCGGGAACGCTGACCGTCCGGTGCAGCACGCCTTCTGCGCCCACCCAGACCTCGGCGCCGGCGGGGCCGAGCGTGGCACGCAGCGACTCCACCAGTTGCAGCAGCAGCTCGTCGAACGGCACCGCACGGCTCATCCGCGCGCCGAACGACGCCAGCGCCTCCTCCGGCGTCTGCCCGCGCCGCCCGAGCAGCCCCTGACCGAACGCCACCAGCCGCAGCCGGAGCGGCAGCCCCAGCACGACGGCGGTGAGCGCGGCGATCACACTCGCGAGCAGCACCTCGCGCTCCGGCTCCTCCGGCGACCTCGCGAGCCCGATGATCACCACCAGGTAGACCGCCACCACCAGCACGGCGAGCCCGGCGACCACGACGGCCTCGACCAGCCCCCGCTCGGAGAAACGGGCCGTGAAGGACACCTGTCCGAGCAGCACACCGAGCGGCAGGACGACCGTCGTCGCGAGCACCGAGGTCAGCAGATCGCCGGGTGTGCCGAGCAGGAGATGCGTCGCGACCAGCACGGAGTCGGCGGCCACCGTCCCCACCGCCGCCGCCGCGACCCACTGGAGCGTGCGGCGCCGTCCGGCCGGTGCCCTGGGGCAGCGCAACAACACCGCCACGAGAGCCACGGCCGATGCCGCCGCAACAACCGCGACCACGAGCCCGGCGGGGGGCGTCGTCCCGCCCGCGACCATCACCGCGGTCCAGGCTGCGCCCGCCACGGCCGCCCCGGCCGCGAACGTCCGCCGCTGCCACGAGCCGAGAACCCCGTCCGGAAGCCCGAGCCCGCAGGCGAACCAGGCGGCGACGGCGAGCGGGGTGCAGGCCGGCCAGGCCGTCGCCACCCCCTGGGCGGCGGCGACCAGCAGGGCCGTCCACGCCAGCGCCCTCCGGTCGGCCGCCACGGCACCGAGCGCGACGGCGACCCAGGCCACGGCGATGATCACGGAGGCTGCGACCATGACTACTCCGTCCGGAGAACGTGACCGATGCGCAGCCGCGCGGCCATACGGCCCGGCCACGCGGCGAGCAGGTTGGCGAGCAGCAGCGCGGCCGGCGTGACCAGCAGCAACGCCCAGAGTGCGACGGGCACGAGGTAGGCGAGCGGCATGAAGTCCGCGACCAGCCGCCAGAGGGTGCGGCCCAGCGCCACTCCCAGCGGGACTCCGGCGGCGAGTCCCACCACAGCGAGGAGCGTGGCCTGGGTGACCACGGCCCATCGTGCCTGGGGCCGGGTCATGCCCAGCGCCCGCAACACCGCCACCTCGTGGCGGCGCCGCCGTACGGCGGTGGCCAGGGCGTGGCCGACGGCGCCCACGGCGAGCAGCGTCAGGAAGCCTGCCAGCACGAGAGGCAACTGCTGGACGTCGCGGATCTGCTGCACCTGCGGGATGGGAGGGGTCGGGAGGAACCCCAACTGGGTGGCGGCGGACAGCCGTGCGGCCACGGCCGCCGGGTCCGCTCCGTCTCTGACGACCACGTGGACGACGTGGTACTTGAACGTGAAGTGGGCCTGCGCGAAGAGCCGGTCGTATCCCTCGGGAGTGGCCCACGCGCCGTCGCTGTAGTCGTTGTGGGATCCCATCGGCAGGAAGCCGATCCCGGTCACCCTCATCGTCACCGGTTCCCCGCCGCTCGTCAGCCGCACCTGGCCGCCCACTCTCGCGCCGAGGCTGTCGGCGCTGAACGGCGCCAGCACGATCTCGTCGGCGGCCGAGGGCATCCGGCCCTCGATCATGACGACGGGGAACGGCCTGCTCACAGGGTCGTAGGTGTAGGTGGTCACCGAGGTCTCGCCCGATTCGGCGACGGCGATCCGCGAGGCGTTCACCGCAGCGACGTCCGGATCCCCGGCGACCTTCGGGAGGGCCTGATCGACGGGTCCGATGTCCATGCCGTTGTACCCGGCGTAGGCCTCGACCTGGTGCGTCTGCCCGAACCGCTCGGGATGAGCCGCCGCGTCACGCACTCCGGCCGAGAAGGTGAACGCGGCGAGCACCCCGAGCACCCCGGCGACCGCCCCGAACAGCGCGGGCCGCACGGCCACCGCCGCGCGCCCGCGCCCCGGCTCCAGGGCGAACCTCGCCCCCACCACGACGGGCACGGGCAGCCCCAGGCGTGCGGCGGCGAGCGCGACCGCCGAACGCCGGGGAGATCCCTCGCCGTGCCGCACGACCAGGGAGACCGCGGCGGCGGCCACCGCCGTGCTCAGCACGAGCAGCGGTTCCAGCCCCCATCCGCTTCCCAGGATCAGCCAGTCGACGTCGAACCCGGGAGCGGGTTCGACCAGGGACGCCGCCCCGATCGGCATCCAGATCGACGCGACGGCGGCTCCCACGACGCCCAGTGTCGCCCCGGCCAGCGCCGACAGGAAGGGTGCGGCGGAGGCCAGCATGACCCCCTGCAGGGGAGCGAGTCCCACGGCCCGCATCACCTGGAGGTCGGCCGCGGTGGCGGTGGCGTACCGCGCGACCGACTGGCCGACCAGCACGATCGCCGCCGCGAGCGCCGCCAGCCCGAAGGCCAGCAGAGAGGCGGCCTCGAACGAGTTCACCCTCTGGACCTGGGCGACGAACTTCTCGTTCATTTCCATCATGTCGATGTCGTTGCGTTTCGCCGCCTCGGCCAGGTCCTCGCGGAAGGCGCGCTCCACGCCTGGCCCCCCCTTGAGCCGGACGAGGGCGTTGTGGACGCCATCCGGACCGACGAAATTGTCCCGGTAGCGGGCGTACAACGCAGGGGACGGGACCACGAGCCCCTTCTGGCCGACGTTGTCGGAGAACCAGGGCGAGCGGATGACGCCGACGATCCGCGCCCCGACTGCCGGGCCCGCGAGCGGCGCGCCACTGGCCGGGTCGTACTCGATGTCGGCCGCCTGCTCCGTGGACATCAGCCGCAGTGTGATCCGGTCTCCGACGCCCCTGTGGTAGGAGACCGGGAAAAGAGGGGTGACCACGACCTCGTCCGCCCGTGCGGGGTCGGGCAGCCGCCCTTCGAGGACGACGGGCCGTTCGATGGTGTGCAGCGCCTCGTCGTCGGCCGGAGGGAAGGCGCTGACGTTGTCCGTGCGCGGGATGCCGTCGACGCCGAACGCGGACAGCGCGAACACCGTGAGCGACTCGACCTCCGGCAGCGCCCGGATCTTCTCCCAGTCGAATTGCGGCTGGTTGGGCAGGACGGCGAGGGTCGTCGGCAGTGTGACGGCCGTGAGACGGTCCACGGCGGTGGCGCCTCTGCGGGCGCCGGCGAAGGCGGTCAGGACCGTGGCGGTGGCGAAGGCGACGAGCAGGGCGAGCACCACCAGCGGCCGCCACCGCCTGCGCAGTTCGAGACGCAACCAGGTGAGGACGACGGTCATGGCGCGTCCACCTTGCCGTCGCGCAGCCGTACGGCCCGGCTCGCTCCCGCGGCCACGTCCGGCGAGTGCGTGACCATGATGATCGTCTGCCCCTCGTCGTGCAGCCGCCGGAACAGTTCGAGGACCTCCATGCCGCCCTCGCTGTCGAGCGCCCCGGTGGGCTCGTCGGCGAGCAGCAGCGTCGGCTCGTTCACCAGGGCGCGGGCGATGGCCAGACGCTGGCGCTGCCCTCCCGACAACACCGCGGGCACCTGGTGGGTGCGGTCGCCCAGACCCAGCAGGTCGAGCAGGTCACGTGCCCGGGACTCGGCGGCCCGTCTCTTCATGCCGCCCAGAACACCCGGCATGACGAGGTTGTCCAGCGCCGAGACGCCGTCCAGAAGATTGAAAAATTGAAAGACGAAACCGATGTGGTGGCGGCGGAAACGAGCCAACCAGTCCTCGTCGCGGCCGTCGATCCGCTCGCCCGCGACCTCGACGGTGCCCTCGTCCACCGTGTCGAGACCGGCGACGACATTGAGGAGGGTGGACTTGCCGCAGCCCGACGGGCCGGTCACGGCGAGGAACTCGCCCTCGTCGACAGACAGGTCGACGCCGCGGAGTGCGCGGACGGGGGCCAGCTCCGCGGTGAAGGTGCGCCTGACCCCTTTGATCTCGACAGCGGTGGGCATATCAGTTCACCACCAGGTGATAGGCGTTGACGGGAGTGCTGCGCCCCTTGATCGGGCGGGCGCCCAGCGGATTCCACGGCCAGGAGTCGCCGCCCGCGCGGACGGTCGACTCGGCCGCGACCGTCCCGGCGGGGCGGGCCAGATCCTGCATGCGCTGGGCGAGGTTGACGGTGTCGCCGACGAGGGTGTACTCGATCCGCTCGTCGCTGCCGAGCAGGGCCGCGGCCACCTCCCCGGTGGACAGGCCGATGCCGAGCCAGAACGGCGCGAGATCCTGCGCCGCCCACTCGGCGTCCAGCTCGGCCTGCCGTACATGCATGACGCAGGCCGCCCGGATGGCGCTGTGCGCGTGGTCGGGCGAGGGGTCGGGGGCGCCGAAGACGGCCATCACGGCGTCGCCGACGTACTGCATCACGGTGCCGCCGGCGTTAAGGATCGCCGCGTTCATCGCCCGGCGGTGAGCGTTGAGCTGCCCTGCGAGGACGGCCGGGTCGGTGCTCTCCGCGATACCCGAGTAGCCCCGCACGTCCGACATCAAGACCGTGACGTTCAGGCGCTCGGTCCGCTCGACGGCCTCGCGGTCCCTGCGCAGCTTGTCGGCCAGACCGCTGGGGAGCAGCCGGGACAGGGTCTCGCCCTGCTCCTCCCGGCGCAGGATGGCGGTGTGCAGCATGCGCAGCCGGCGCAGCGCGCTCTGCCGGCCTGCGCTCGCGCCCTTGGCGAGATCGAGGAAGAGCTGCTCGATGGCGGTGTTCACCGCCTCGGGCGTCTCGCCGCCCGCCAGGGCGATCGCCTTGACCGGTCTGCCCTCGGCGACCTGCCGCAGCAGTCTCTCCTCGTCTTCGGACAGCTCGCCCTCGTCGCGCGCGGGAGCCATGAGCTCCCGCACGATCACCGGGTCGATCAGGGATCCGCCCGTGGCCACCGCGCGGATCGCCCGGCCGAGCAGTCCGGCGTCCGCCACGCGGTCCTTGAGGAGATAGGCATAGCCGGCCGCGCCGTCCCCCAGCAGCCGCACGGCGTATTCCGGGTCGTCGTACTGGCTGAGCACGACCGTCCCCGTCCCCGGAAGCCGTCTGCGCACCTCGCGCGCGGCCTCGATGCCCTCGTCCTGGAAGGTCGGCGGCATCCTGATGTCGGTCACGACTACCTGCGGGCGCAACCGCACCGCGCTCGCCACCAGTTCGTCGTAGTCGGCCGCGAGTCCCGCAACCTCGATCGCGGGGTCGCGGGCGAGCAGCGCGCGCACTCCTTCGCGGACGATGAGGTTGTCGTCCGCGAGCACCACCGTGATCCGCTCCACGAGCCGATTAGATATCGGCGTGATCCCTGCCAGAAAGGGTGCTGGGACGACGGATAGGGGATGCTGGCACCCCCGGGGGATGGCAAGGTGCCGCCCTCGAACGAGCGGGCCGCGATTCCTACCGTCGTGACCATGCGCGTCACATCTCACATCACGTCCGTGTCCTGGATCCCGTCCGAGGCCGTCAAGGGCTACACCAAGCCGGCCTTCACGATGGGCATCGCCCACTACGACGAGCCGCCCCCCGACACGATCGGCGACCTGGATTCGCTGCGTGTGGCGGACGCGTTCCGCTTCGCCCACCGGCTGGAGGCCTGGGCCGAGTTCGACGGGAACGCCCTCGTCGGCCACGGCGTCGGCGGCGGGCTCATCATGGGGTCGACCACCGTACGGCTCGGCCCGCTCGGCATCACCTTCGCCGCGTTCGCCCTGCCCGACCTGCGCTCAGAACCGGAGGCCGGGGACGGGTGGGTCCGCTTCACCCAGACGGTGGGAGGCCGTACGGCGCTGCCGCTGCCCCGGCGCAGCTCCGCCCGCCGTACATGCGGCTCCAGTCCCCGTTCGTGTGGACGACGCTGTCGCTGACGTTGCACACCGACGGAAGGGCCGTGGGCGAACTGACCGGCGCGAGCCCGTTTCCCCGGCACTGGGTCTACGGCGCCGACGACGCTCTGGCCATGAAGGCCGGGCTCACCGACTACAAGACCTGGGCCGGCCAGGAGGGGACCGCCTCCACGCCCTGGGGCGACGAGGACTCCCCCGTGCTCGTCACCGCCGCGGAGACCGCGCTGGAACGCGAGATGTCCACGCTCATCATGCGCGGCGGCCGCAAACCCGTCATCCGGTCGCTGGAGGCGGGTTCGGTGCTGGTCCGTCAGGGCGAGCCGGGGTCGTCGTTGTTCCTGCTCCTCGACGGCGTGCTCACCGTCGACGTGGACGGCAGGGCGTTGCCCGAGCTGGGCCCCGGCGCCATCCTGGGCGAACGGGCGGTCCTGGAGGACGGTCTCCGTACGGCGACACTGACCGCGAGCACGCCCGTCCGGGTCGCCGAGGCGCCGTCCGACACGATCGACCGCGCGGCCCTGGCCCGCCTCGCGCAGGGCCACCGCCGAGAGGACTCGCTCGCGTGAGGCTCGCCCTGCTCGGCGTACGGGGATCGACGCCCGCGCCCGGCCCGGAATTCGTGCGATACGGCGGCCACACGAGCTGCGTGGCCGTGCTGCCCGACGACTCCGACGTCCCCCGGCTGGTGCTCGACGCGGGCACCGGTCTGCGGGGGCTCGGCCGCCTGCTCGGCGCGGCGCCGTTCCGGGGTTCGATCATGCTCACCCATCTCCACTGGGACCACCTGCAGGGTCTGCCCTTCTGCCCCTCGGTGGACCGGCCCGACGCCCGCGTCGACCTCCGCCTCCCCGGCGGCGGCGATCCGCGGCGGCTTCTCGCCCGGGTCATGTCGCCGCCGCACTTCCCGATCGATCCCGGCGGGCTCGGCGGCGAGTGGCGGTTCCTGACGTCCGACGACGGGATCGTCGAGGGCTACACGGTGCGGGTGGCCGAGATCGCCCACAAGGGCGGCGTCACCCATGGGATCAGGGTCGAGGGTGACGGCGTCAGCGTCGCCTATCTCCCCGACCACTGCCCCCAGATCGAGTCGGCCGCCGCCGAGAAGCTCGCCTGGGGCGTCGACCTCCTGCTCCACGACGGCCAGTTCCTCGCCGGCGAGCAGGCGCAGGCCGACGCGTACGGCCACGCCACCGTCGCCGACGCGGTCGCCTTCGCCCGCCGCTGTGACGCGCGGCGGCTGGTCCTCACCCACCATGCGCCCGGCCGTACCGACGACGACCTGGACGCGCTCGGGGCCACCGGCGTCGAGCTCGCGCGACAGGGGCAGATCATCGCGGTGGGGTCCGGGTGACGCGAAAACCAGATGCCGGGCCGTATGACCATCCGTGACAATCACGACATGCGTCATTGGCCGATTTTCGGGCTTCGCCTGACCACGCCCCGTCTGGAACTGCGCCTGCCCTCGATGGCCGACCTCGACGCGCTCACCGATCGTGCGCTCGAGGGCGTGCACGAGCCCGGGTTCATGCCGTTCCTCATTCCCTGGACGGCCGCACCCGTCGAGGAGCTGGAACGGAGCACGATCCAGTACCACCTGAGGGTGCTGGCCGCGTGGAGGCCGGAGGACTGGACCGCGAACTTCGTCGTCGTCCACGACGGCCAGGTCATCGGCAGCCAGGGGATGAGCGGGAACGACTTCGCGATCACCCGGGAGGTCTCCACCGGGTCCTGGCTCGGGAGGGCGTGGCAGGGCAAGGGACTCGGCACCGAGATGCGTGCCGCCGTGCTGCACCTCGCCTTCGCGGGGCTGGGGGCGGAGACGGCCAGGTCGTCGGCCTTCGTGGACAACCCCGCCTCGCTCGCCGTCTCGCGCAAGCTGGGCTACCGCGAGGACGGGACCACCGTCCAGGCGGTGCAGGGAAGGCGGCGCGTCGACCAGCGGCTGCTCCTGAACCGGGCCGACTTCACGTCCCCGGTGCCGGTGGAGATCCACGGCCTGGACGCCTGCCGCGCCGAGTTCGGCGCCTGAGCTCCGCCCGGCTGTCAGATCGGGTGCGAGACCGGGCTGCCGGCCTTCTCGGCGAGCGCGTGCAGCGCCCAGTCTGAGGGGCTTCCGGGCTCTGCCTGGACGGTGACCAGCTGCTGGTTCCGCGCGCCGGTGCTGTAGAGCGCCTCGCAGGTGATGGTCAGGTCGCCGACCTCGGGATGGTGGAGGTCCTTGGTCTCCCGGTGTAATCCGTTGACCTCGTGCCGGCGCCATATCCGGCGGAACTCCGGGCTCTGCTCCGACAGCTCGTCCACCAGCTCGGTAAGGCGGGGATCGTCGACGTCGGGCCCGGCCATCGCGCGCAGGTGGGCGGCCCTGTTGTGCGCGATCTTCTCCCAGTCGCGGTAGAACCGCCGCGCGAGGGGGTCGGTGAAGACCATGCTGACCATGTTGTCCACCCGGTTCAGGCCCTCGAGGAGCGTTTCGGCGATCGGGTTGACGGCCAGAATGTCCATCCACCGGTCGCACACGAACGCCGGAGTCGTCACCCATCCGCTCATGAGCCGCAGCAGATAGGGGCTGACCTGTTCCTCCGGACGGGCGATCCTGCGCGGCCTGTCCTCCCGGAGCGCGAGGTCGTAGAGGTGTTCCTCGGCCTCGGGCGTGAGCCGCAGCACGCGGGCGAGCGCGCCGAGCACCGACGGCGACGGATGCCGTTCCCGCCCCTGTTCGAGGCGGATGTAGTAGTCGACGCTGATCCCGGCCAGCATGGCGACGTCATGCCGGCGCAGCCCGGGTGTGCGCCGTGCTCTGGAAGAGCCCAGTCCCGCCTCCTCGGGGCCGGTCAGCTCACGACGGGCCCGCAGGAACTCGCCCAGGAAGTTTCCGCTGTCCATTTCGTCACCTTATGCACGACTTTGACCACACGGTAGCCGTCACGCGGAGATCGCCGCAGGTGGAGCGCGTTTCACCGATCGGGTTCGGGTAGGGGCCGGTGGACGGAGGGAGAGAACATGACACCGGATCTGCCGTCCTATCCGGACGGCGTAGACGACACCGGCCAGGGCTCCGACGTCGTCGGCTACGAGGTCGAGGCCACCGACGGCAGGATCGGCACGGTCGACGAGGCGACCTACGAGGTCGGCCAGAGCTACCTCATCATCGACACCGGTCCCTGGGTATTCGGCAAGAAGGTGATGTTGCCGGCGAGCATCGTGACGCAGATCGACCCAGCCGAACGCACGATCGCCGTCTGCAGGACCAGGCAGGAGATCAAGAACGCACCCGAGTTCGACGAGTCGGCGTTCAAGGAGTCGGCCTACCGCGACACGCTCAATGAGTACTACCGGCGCTTCCCCTACTCGGGAGGCCCCTAGATCTCACGGCCAGGCCTGCTCGGGGCTCGGCGACGTCGGTCCGATGACGCGGAGCCGTTCGAGCAGGGTGAGAAAGGTCGACGCGTACGGCGAGGCCGCCACGACCGAGGCCACCCGGTCCCAGTCGACCTGCTCGCGCAGCGCGCGGACCATGGGCAGCAGCGCGCCGTAGTCGCAGCTATGCTCCGACAGCGGCAGGATCCACGAGATCACCAGATCGGTGGCCTCGAGGACGGGCAGGCTGATCGCCGCCGTGTTGATCATCTCCGCCCGGCGGATCATCTCCTCGGTGACCGGCCTGTCGGCGACCGAAAAGATCATGTCGACCAGCACGCCGTCCTCGTCGAAGGCCTTGACCAGCCAGTCCTCCGGCGGCCTGGCCGTACGGAATCCGATGCCCTCCAGGGTCTTGAAGGCGAGGGGCACGTCCTCCTCGACCAGGGCGAAGTCGACATCATGCAGCGACGGGGCGGCGCCGCGCGCGTAACCCGCGCACCCACCCGCCAGGGCAAAGCGCACACCGGCCTCCTTGAGGACGGCGCCCGCACGCTTGAGCGTTTCGAGGATCGCTTCCGTGACCGGGTGACCGTGACTGCTCACCCACGTCGCCTGCCCCGCCATTTACGCCGCAAACTCTCCCATGTTCGCCCTTCCGTCTGGTCGTCGACACGCTGACCAGCCTGTCGGTCGCCGTGGTCGTCGCGGTCGCGGTGGCGGGACTGAGCGCCTGGTTGTGGTTCATCGAGCCGCTCGTCTCGCTTCACCGCGCCCGCAGGCGTGGCGAGAATCCCCACGAGCACGACGGCGCCGAGAGGGCCTGACCGGCTCATGTGCCCGCGCCTGCCAAAGCGAACACAAATGGACCGGCATGCATCGACAAAATCGAATTATCCGACTGCTTTTGATGTTATGAGGCAAATTGTCAGGGCAGTGGGAGGCCATGGCTACACTGCTTTGGCTCATCGCCGTTGTACTCGTGATCGCCGGGATCTATGTGATCCTGGCTCGTCGGGACATCCTCTGGGGGATCGTCCTCATCGTCCTCGGGTTCCTCGTCGGCCCGGGGGGCGTCAGCATCTTCAATCCCTAGCCGGCCAATTCCCGGATGACGGACGAACGGCGGCCGGCTGAAATCCGGCCGCCGTCCCGTTGCCGGGAAATCCCGTCTCGAAGAAATCCGGGAATCCCGGAAACACTGCGCGGGAAATATGAAAAGCAGAGAGATTCAGTGCACGCCCTCGCCGTCGAGGCAGTAGACGACATAGGCGTGCTCGATGACGGGCAGGGCGACGTTGCGCACCCGGATTCCGCCCGGTGTGATGCCCTTCTCCGTACCCGAGTGTGCGTGGCCGTGGACGATCAGATCCGCGCCCTCGGCGTCGGCCGCCTCGGCCAGCAGGTAGCTGCCGAGGAAGGGATAGATCTCGGGCGGCTCCCCGAGGAGGGTGTCCTTGACCGGCGAGTAGTGACTGAGCACCACCTTGGTGTCGGCGTCCAGGCCCTTGAGGGCCAGCCGCCACCGCTCGGCGATCTCCTTGGTGTGCCGGACGAACGCCTTGGTCTCCGGCTCGCCGAACTCGCTGGCGCATTTGCCCGCGAACCCGCCGCCGAAGCCCTTTCCCCCGGCGACGCCGAGCCGTACACCGTTGAGCGGGATCGTCACCGCGTCGTCGTCCAGCACAGTGATCCCCGCGTCGCGCAGGACCGCGATGATCTCCTGGTCGGCGTCGGAGTGGTAGTCGTGATTGCCGAGGACGGCGACGACGGGGATCGGCAGGCCACCGAGCTCGTCGGCGACGAGCCTGCCCTCCTCGAAGGTTCCGTGCCTGGTCAGGTCTCCCCCCACCAGGAGCACGTCGGCTCGTTCCTCTATCCCGGCGAGCGTCTTGCGGTAATGCCCCCGCAGGTCCTCGCCGAGATGGATGTCGGCGACCGCGGCGACGCGCAGCGCGTTCACAGGTGCTCCTCCTCTCCCGGCTCGTGCACCTCCAGAAGCCTGATCTCGTTGTGCACGGTCAGGCCGGGCGCGGCCTCACGAGCGACGGCCTCGATCAGATGCCGGCGTTCGTCGCAGGGTACCTGTCCGCGCAGATAGACCTGGTCGCCTCGCACGTCCACGCGGATGCCCAGCTCGTTGGTCCTGTCGTCCTCCGCGAGGGCCCGCTGCACCCGGGCCGCCACATACTGCGGCGTCTCCATGACTTCCCCCTCGATGGTCGTACGGCTACCGCTGCCCGCCGCCGCGCACGCGAAACGCGAGAAGAAAACTGTGGTTTGAGAAGGGTTTACCGGGAAATTGACAATCCGAGAACTCGGTGCCTAAGACGCAGGCACCTCCTCGGCTTCGACATGCCCGACGGAGGTGCCCCCGAGCACATCCCTCCGGGCATCCTCACCTGGGCTCCCTGATCCCCGAGCCCGGTGCCTCGTCACCGCCCTCCCGGAGGAACCCCTGTGAAGATCGCCATGGTCTCGGAACACGCCAGTCCGCTCGCCGTCCCGGGCGCGGTGGACGCCGGCGGCCAGAACGTCCACGTCGCCGCCCTCGCCCGGAAGATCGCCGAGCTCGGTCACGAAGTCACCGTCTACACCCGCAGGGACGACGCCGAGCTCCCCGAGTCCGTCGCTCTGGGGCGGGGCGTGACCGTGGTGCACGTGCCCGCGGGGCCGCCCTCTCCCATTTCGAAGGACGAGATGCTCCCCTGGATCCCCGGTTTCGGATCGTGGCTGCGCGACCGGTGGCTGTTCGACCGGCCGGACGTCGTGCACAGCCATTTCTGGATGAGCGGCGTGGCCGCCCTGGCCGCGGCCGAGCAGGCGCGGGTGCCCGTCGTGCACACCTTCCACGCGCTCGGCAGCGTCAAGCGCCGCCACCAGGGCGCCGGCGACGCCAGCCCGCTGGGACGGATCGAGGCCGAGGAGTCGATCGGCCGGGGAGCCGACGCCATCATCGCCACCTGCAACGACGAGGTCGACGAGCTCATCCGCATGAGGGTGCCGCGCACCTCTGCCCGGGTCGTGCCCTGCGGCGTCGACACCGGCGCCTTCCATTACCACGTCACGCCGAAGGAGCGGCCCGACCGGCCGCGCCTACTGTCGGTGGGCAGGCTGGTGCCGCGCAAGGGTGTCGACACGACCATCGAGGCCCTGCGCCGGGTTCGCGACGCCGAACTGGTCGTCGCGGGCGGTCCGCCGGCCGACGAACTGCACCGCGACCCGGAGGTGACACGGCTGCGCTGGATCGCCGCCCGCGCCGGGGTGGGCGACCGGGTGCGCTTCCTCGGCCGGGTCGGCAGGGACGAGCTTCCCGCGCTGATGCGCTCGGCCGCGGCCGTGGTCTCCGTCCCCTGGTACGAGCCCTTCGGCATGGTCGCGCTCGAAGGCATGGCGTGCGGGGTGCCCGTGGTCGCCTCCGCCGTCGGCGGCCAGAAGGAGACCGTGGTCAACGGCGTGACGGGTGTGCTCGTGCCCCCGCGCGATCCGATCGCACTGGCGCGTGCCCTGCGGGGCCTGCTCGGCGATCCGGTCCGGCGCACGGCGTACGGCATCGCGGGGGCGGACCGGGCCAAGGTCAGGTACGGCTGGGGCCGCATCGCCGCGGAGACGCTGGCCGTCTACGAGGAGGTGGTGTCGGCCAGGAGCCTGCAGCCGAGCGCCTCCTGAGCTGCGCAGCCGGTCACGGCGAGCTCATCGCAGCAGGTCCTCAGCCTGTTCGAGCACGTCGTCCACCGTCACGTCGTCGACCCACGACCCCGGGCCGGCCTCGCCGTCCGGTTCCGGGGAGCGGGCGGTCCACGAGATCAGCGGCCGGTGGTGACCCCTGGTCAGGGGTCCCCTGCGCAGCATGTCGGCGCACCAGTAGATGCCCACGGTCGGCGTCCCGGTGGCCGCGGCCAGGTGCCGCGGGTCCCCCTCGCCCGAGATCAGCAGGTCGCAGGCGGCGTAGAGCGCCGCCATCCCGCCCAGGGACAACTCGTCGACCACGACCATTGCCGGCCGTTTCATCGCGCTGGTCATGCGCTCGACGGTCTCACGCTCCGGGCCGGTGCCGGTGACGACGACGGGCCTGCCCAGCCGGTCGGCGACCTCGGCGAACCGCTCGAGCGGCCAGCGCCTCCGATGGTCGGCCGCACCCGGATTGACGGCGACCAGCCCCTTCGGCAGCCTGCCGGCCCTCCGGTTGAGCTCGGCCCAGTCGTTCTTCACCACCGCGATCCGCGGCTCGATCTCCACCACCGCCGCGCCCAGGAGACCGGCGACCTCCAGGGATCGAAGCGTCTCGTGCTGGTGGTCGACGTAGGGAATCCACCGGTCCAGCCGTACAAAGCCGGGGGCGCACGGCCCAGCGGTGAGCGCGGCGCCCAGCCCGCGCACGAAGGAGTCGCACCCGCCGCCGCCCCCGCTCATCCGCACCGCGATGTCGAAGCGGCGGCCGCGCAACTCGCCGACGAGATCGGCGGGCGCGGAGAATCCGCAGGCCGCCGACGACACACCCGAGATCGGGGGCAGCGCGATCACGTCGTCCACCGGGCCGGGACGGCCGCGCAGGAAGGGCACGTGCCAGTCGCGCCCGAGCACGGTGATGGTGGCGGCGGGGTAGGCGTGCTTCAGCGCCTCGATGCCGGGCAGGGCCAGCAGAAGATCGGCCAGGGCGCCCGGCTGCAGCACCGCGATGTGCTCGACGCCTCCCACGAACAGCCCTGTCATGGCGCCCGTCCCCCTTTCGCCCCGGATTTCCCGTCCATCGCATCCCTCCCACTCCGTCGTTCCCCGGCGGCGCTCCTCCCTTGTTCGTCGTCCACCTCAGCATGCGTCCCGGCTACCCCGCTGTTCCCTCGCCAAACGCGATGCCGTCACACTCGGCTGATCACCCATGACGCTGGGCTTCCGGGAGGGCTGTGCGTGAGGAGGGTTCTGCCGGGTAGAGGGCGCCCATGGCCGCGGAACGGCGGCCGCCCCCCGAATCGAGAGGATGAGGACGGTGAGCCTCAGCGACAAGGTCGTGGTGGTGACGGGCGCCAGCGGAGGCGTGGGCCGGTCGATCGTCCAGCAGCTCGGCGACATGGGGTCGATCGTCGCCCTGATCGCGCGCGGCGAGGTGGGCCTCGCCAGTGCCGCCGTGGAGGTGGGCGTCGGCGGAGGCACCGCGAAGGTCTTCACCGCCGACGTGGCCGACCACGAGCAGGTACGGCGGGCCGCCCAGCGGATCGAGGAGGAGCTCGGCCCGATCGACGTCTGGATCAACGTGGCGTTCACGGCGGTCTTCGCGCCCTTCATGGAGATCACACCGGAGGAGTTCGAACGCGCGACCCAGGTGACCTATTTGGGCTACGTGTGGGGCACCCGCGCGGCCCTGGAGGTGATGAAGCCGCGCGACCGCGGCGTGATCGTCCAGGCGGGATCGGCGTTGTCCTATCGCGCCATCCCTCTCCAGTCGGCGTACTGCGGGGCCAAGCACGCGATCAGGGGATTCACAGAGTCGGTGCGGACCGAGCTGCTCGCCGAGGGCTCGGGCGTCAAGATCACCATGGTGCAGTTGCCGGCGCTGAACACGCCCCAGTTCGACTGGGGGCTGGCCAAGCTTCGCAGGCATCCCCAGCCGGTGCCGCCCATCTACCAGCCGGAGGTGGCCGCGCAGGCGGTGCTGTACGCCGCGGAGCATCCCGAGCGCAGGGAGTTCTGGGTCGGCGCCACGACGGCGGTCACGATCATGGCGCAGCGGGTCGCGCCCGGCCTGCTCGACCGCTACCTCGGCAAGACCGGGGTGAAGGCGCAGCAGGTGGACGACAAGGCCCCCACGGGGGTGTCGAACCTCTGGGAGCCCGCCGACGAGGACGCGGACTACGGCGCGCACGGCAGCTTCGACGACCGCTCCCACCCGCGCAGCGTCCAGGTCTGGATGTCCCAGCACCGCAGGCTGGTGATCGCCGCGTCCGCCGCACTCGCCGTGGCCGCCGTCATGGCGCTGCGCCGGCGCTGACCGGAAGCCTAACGTCGGTATGCCTCCGATCAGCGGGCAGCATTGTCCTCATGACTGTTGTGCCGGTGGTGGTGACGGGACTCATGGGAGCAGGCAAGAGCACGGTGGCCCGGCTGCTCGCCCAAGCTCTGGACCGCCCCATGAGAGACAGCGACGCCGATCTGGAGAGCCGCTACGGCGAGACCGCCGCGGCGATGGCCGCCGATGTGGGCGCCGACGAATTGCACGCGCGTGAGGCGCTGGTGCTGAGGGATGCCCTGGCCTCCGGCGCCGTGCCGGTGATCGCCGCAGCCGCCAGCACGGTCGACGACCCGGAGTCGCGCGCGGCGCTCGGCTCCGCGTTCGTCGTGTTCCTCGACGGGCCGCCTGACGTGCTGGCCGAGCGCATGAGGTCGAGCCCGCACCGCCCGCATTTCAAGCCCGACCTCGCCGAGATGCTGACCGAGCAGCGCGCCCGGCGCCTGCCGCATTTCCAGGAGGTGGCCGACCTGACGGTGGACACCTCGGCGCACACTCCCGAGGAGATCGCCGCCGCCGTACTGGAGCGGCTGGCCGTCACTCCGGGCGCCGGCGGGTGAACGCGGCGGCGACCCCGGCGAGCACGGCCATCACCACCCCGGTGACCGGCACGGGCGCGCCGGTGAAGGTCGCCGCGAGCACGAGCACCGCGGCCGTGGGCACGATCAGGTTGTGACCGCGGCCGACGTGGTGCGGGCGCTGCTGCAGCACCCACACGGCGAGCAGGAAGACCGCCACGGGCACGGTCACGACCGCGCCCGACGCGCCGCCGTGACCCGTGGCGTCGTCGACGACGGCCGACAACCCCGCCCCGACGGCCGCCGCCGAGGCGAAGATCAGATAGTGGCCGTATCCCCAGAGGAAGGCGGCCCTGTTGGAGGTCAGGAACCGGTGGGCGGGCTTGGCGAAGTACAACCACCACATCGAGAACACGATGAGCAGCCCCCCGCCCGCGACGGAGTAGAGGCTCGCGGTGGCCGCCCGCGTGTCGACGGCGCCCTGCACGGCGAGCGACGCCGCGAGGATCGACTCGCCGAGCACGATCAGTGTGAACAGCCCGTACCGCTCGGCGATGTGGTGCGGGTGCCACGTCGTGCGGTGCCTCCGTTCCGCCCACACCGGCACCGCCAGGTCGGCGCAGGCGAGCACCGGCCACGCCCAGCTCTGCATGCCGTGCGGCAGCGCCAGCATGGCGACCCAGCAGATCTCGACGGTCGTGACCCCGGCCGCGTAGCGCAGGGCCGTCGAACGCCCCGCCGGATCGGACGCGGCGGCGCGCAGCCAGTTGGCCACCAGGGCGGTGCGCATCACGACGTACCCGGCGACCGCCATGGTGAAGTCGCGGTGGTCGAAGGCCCTGGGGATGCCCGCCGCGAGGATGAGCGCTCCGGTGATCTGCACCAGGGCGGCGATGCGGTACGGCACGTCGTCGGTGTCGTAGGCGGAGGCGAACCAGGAGAAGTTCATCCACGCCCACCAGATGGCGAAGAACGTCATCGCGTAGCTGACCAGGCCGAAGCCGGTGTGCCCGGTCGCGAACGCGTGGTGCAGCCCAGCGGCGGCCTGCGCGACGGCGACGACGAAGCACAGGTCGAACAGCAGCTCCAGCGGGGTCGCGGCCCGCAACGACTCGGTGACGTCCCTCGGGATCATCCGTCGGCCCCTGGCCGGGGCGTCGGGAAGGGTCCGTTCACTCATGGGGGGCCGGATTCTCCTCTCGACAGGCTCGGCCGTGACCTCTAGGCGGCCGCCGGAAACGCCCCCATCATAGGGACCCGAGGCCACGCAAAGCTCACAGCCGAATGCCCGTCGTTTCCGGATATTTCCGGATACTTCAATAAACGCGATTAGTGCGTCCCCATCAGATCACGACGACATCATGTGGCTGCCCAGCCGGTCCTGGGCGACGAGCAACGCGCGCAATTCCTCTGCGTTCTCGGCCGAAGCCGTCATGATCAGACCCCGGTCCATGTCCATTCGGGACAACGACCGCCTCATCCGGGTCGCATACCAGCGACCCGCGTCGCTGCGCCAGATCGACCAGCGCCCGGCATACTCGCTGCTCAGCCGACTCTGCGCGGCGTCCTCCGCCGAAATACGCATGCCGCCACCTCCAGGCTCGGTGCCGGGAGACAGCCGCGTGCTCATCCGGACACGAATGGTAGTGAGAAGCGGTCTCCCCCGAACGGCACCGCCGTCACCGTGGGAGATATGAAGATCTTCCACCTGATGCGGTGACTTCACCGGATCTTGAAGTGCCGGAAATGACACGGGTATTCGGAGAAGGTTAGGGATCAGGTCATTTGGGGTTATCTGTCCTGGTAATCGGCTGAGCCACCATCACGGCAAGGTGCTCGTGCTGCGGCTACCGGGATGGAACATGAGGATCGTACGGCTGGCCAATTTCATCGCCCCTCGATCAGGCGGCCTGCGTACCGCTCTCAACGAACTGGGCGCCGGATACGCGGCCGCCGGCCACGAGGCCGTACTGGTGATCCCCGGAGCCGAGCCGGGAGTGAGCGAGACCCCCTCCGGCCGGATCATCACCGTGCCGGGACCCCTCGTCCCGGGAACCGGCGGGTACCGCGTCATCACCGCCCGGCGCTCGATGCGCCGCCTGCTCGACGACCTGAAGCCCGACCGGCTGGAGGTCTCCGACCGCTTCACGCTGCGGTGGACCGGCCGCTGGGCCCGCTCCCGCGGTGTGCGCTCGATGATGGTCTCCCACGAGAGCCTCGACGGGCTGCTGCGCATGTTCGCCCCCGTGGGGGCGCGCGTCCTCTCCGACCGGCTCAACCGGTCCAGCGCCGAGTGGTTCGACACGGTGGTCTGCACGACGGAGTGGGCCGCCGCCGAGTTCCGCCGCCTGGGCGTGCCCAACCTGGTGCGGGTGCCGCTCGGCGTCGACCTCGCCCGTTTCCACCCGGACCGGCACGACGAGGAGTTGCGGCGTTCATTCGCCGCCCCCGGCGAGACGCTGCTCGTGCACTGCAGCAGGCTCTCCCCCGAGAAGCGGCCCGACCGGCCCGTCGAGGCGCTGCGCGAGCTGCGCCGCCGCGGCGTGCCCGCCGTACTGGTCGTGGCAGGAGACGGGCCGCGGCGGCCCGCCCTGGAGGCGCAGGCGAGCGACCTCCCGGTGCGGTTCCTCGGCCACGTCACCGACCGTGATCTGCTCGCCCGGCTGCTCGCGACCGCCGACGTGGCCATCGCCCCTGGGCCGGTGGAGACGTTCGGGCTCGCCGCCCTGGAGTGCCTGGCCGGGGGAACCCCCGTCGTCGTCGCGCGGGAGAGCGCGCTGCCCGAGGTCATCGGCGAGGCCGGCCTCGCGTCCGGCGACGGTCCCGTGGCGTACGCCGACGCGGTGAGCACGCTGCTGGCCAGGGACGAGAAAACGCGCCGCGAGATGGCCCGCCGCCAGGCCGAACGCTACGGATGGCCGGCGTCTGTGGACGGCTTCCTGCGCGCCCACGAGCTCCCGAACCTGATCGGAGGTCGAAGCCGATGACGACGACACGGATGGTGGCCCTGGGCGATTCGGTCACCGCGGGCCTCGGCGACCCGCTCCCCGGCGGCGAATGGCGGGGATACGCGGCGCTGCTGGCCGCCTCGCTCGGACCACGCGGGGAGGTCGAGTTCAGCAACGTGGCCACGTCGGGCGCCACCTCACGCGACCTGGCCGCCGACCAACTCCCCCAGGCCCTGGCGCTGCGTCCCACGGTGGCCTCGGTGCTCGCGGGGGTCAACGACACGCTGCGCGGCAGATTCGAAATCGCGTCCATCGCCGCCGACATCGACGCGGTGGTCGGGGGGCTGTGCCGTACGGGCGCGACCGTGCTCACCATCCGCCTGCCCGACCCGGGGCTGATGCTCGGCATCCCCGACCTCGTCAGGCGCCCGCTGACCCGGCGGGTGCGGGCGATCAACTCGATCCTCGACCACGCCGCCCGGCGCTACGACACCGTGCACGTCGACCTGGCCTCCCATCCGGCGTTGTACGAGCGGCGCATGTGGGGCGTGGACCGGCTGCACCCGAGCGAGCGCGGCCACCGCCTGCTTGCCCGGCTCAGCGCCGCCGAGCTCGCCAAGCGCGGCTTCCCCCTCGACTGCATGCCCGACGAGGAGCCGACCGGTGCGAAACCGTCCGCATGGGCGAGCGCGCGCTGGATGGCCGTCGAGGGCACCGGCTGGGTGGTCAGGCGCTCACGTGACTTCCTTCCCGAGCTTGCCCGGCTCGTCCTCAGCGAGGCGTGGCACGGCGTCCGCGGGCGGTCCGCCCTCCTCGACGAGCGGGTCCGCGCGGAACTCGACCCCCTGTTGCGCGGCACGGCCGCCCCTCTCCCCGTCCCCGCTACGGAAGATGCCTGCCCATGAGAGTCGCCATCGTCTCTGAGTCCTTCCTTCCTCAGGTGAACGGCGTCACCAACTCGGTCTGCCGTGTCCTGGAGCATCTCGCCGACCACGGTCACGAGGCGATGGTCGTCGCACCGGGCCGCAGCCCCTCCAGCTACGCCGGTTTCCCCATCCGTTCCACCGCGGCCTTCCGCCTGCCCTTCTACCGGTCGTTCCGGGTCGGCCTGCCGAGCCGCACGATCATGTCGTCGCTGGAGGAGTTCAGGCCGGACGTCGTGCACCTGGCCTCCCCCACCGTGGTCGGGGCGTCCGGCATGACGGCCGCCGCCCGGCTCGGCGTGCCCGCCGTCGCCGTCTTCCAGACCGACCTCGTCGGCTTCGCCCGCCAGTACGGGATGCGGGGCGCCGACTCGGCCATCTGGTCCTGGTTGCGTCACATCCACACCCGTGCCGCGCGCACGCTCGCCCCCTCCTCGGCGACGATGGCCGAGCTGAACGCACACGGCATCCCGCGGCTGTCGTTGTGGGGCCGGGGCGTCGACCTCGAACGGTTCAACCCGGCGCACCGCTCGGAAAGCCTGCGGGCCGAGTTCGCGCCGAACGGCGAGGTCGTCGTCGGGTACGTCGGCCGGCTGGCCGCGGACAAGCGCGTGCACCTGCTGGCCGAGCTGGCCGACCTGCCGGGGATCAAGCTGGTCGTCGTGGGCGACGGACCCGCCGCCCGCAGCCTGCGCCGCCGGGTGCCGGACGCCGTGTTCTGCGGGCTGCGCACCGGCACCGAGCTGTCGCAGATCCTCGCCTCGTTCGACGTGTTCGTGCACACCGGGGCAAACGAGACCTACTGCCAGGCCGTACAGGAGGCGCTGGCCGCCGGGGTCCCGGTCGTCGCCGCGGCCGCGGGCGGCCCGCTCGACCTGGTTCAGCCCGAGCACAACGGGCTGTTGTATCCGGCCGACTCGCCCGGTGGCATGCGAGAGGCGGTCGCCCGTCTCGCCTCCGACGGACAGGCGCGAGCCCGTATGAGCGGCAACGCGCGCAGCTCGGTGCTCCACCGCACATGGAGCTCGCTGTGCGAGCAGCTTGTCAGGCACTACGAGACCGTGCTGGCCGAAGACTTCCAGGCCAGCACGCAGCAATCGCACGAGGAGCCGTGGGCCGTACGGATCCCCGACCCGTCCGAGGCGCCGGCCGGCACGGTCTAGGTTTTCTCGGCGGCATGTCACGTTTTCCGCCGCTCGTCTCGTCTCCGGGGTGAAGGCGCTCACAAGGAGCGCCGCCCCAGAGAAGAGACGCACATGACCACCAGCAAGCAGATCCAGCGGATCGTCGTGGTGGGCGGGGGCTACACCGGGCTGCTCGCCGCCATCCGCACCGCGGGACGCCTCCGCCGCCACGGCGGGCACGTCACGCTGGTCAACCCCGCAAGCAGGTTCACCGAGCGACTGCGAATGCACCAGGTCGCCTCCGGACAGCGGCTCGCCGACCACCGCATCCCCGACGTACTCAAGGGCACCGGCGTCACGTTCGTCCAGGGCTGGGCCACCGGCATCGACCCGGACGCCCGCGAGGTCACCGTGACGACCTCCGACGGCGTGCGCGTCCTGCCGTACGACCGGCTGGTGTACGCCGTGGGCGGCACCGCCGACGTCGCCTTAGTGCCCGGAGCGGGCGAACACGCCCACACCCTCGACGACCCGGCCGCGGGCGCCCGCCTCGCCGGCAGGCTCGCCGACATCGCACGCACCGGCGGCACGGTGACGGTCTGCGGCGGCGGCCTCACCGGCGTCGAAGCGGTCACCGAGATCGCCGAGTCGTTCCCGTCCGTACGGACCGTCCTGCTCAGCCGGGATGTGCCCGGCTCGATGATGGGCGCCAAGGCGCGCGCCCACCTCGACCGGGCGCTCGCGCGGCTGAACGTCGAGGTGCGCACCGGCGCGGAGATCACCAAGGTGCTGCCCGACGCGGTCGAACTGGAAGGCGGCGAGCTCGTGCATTCCGACGCGACCCTCTGGACCGCCGGCACGCGCGCCAGGCCGCTCGCCGCCCAATCGGGGATCGACACCGACGAGCACGGCCGGATCGTCGTGGACGCCACACTGCGCTCGGTCTCCCACCCGTCCATCTACGCCGTCGGAGACGCGGCCGCGATCCGCCAGCCGTACGGGGTGCTCCACGGCACCTGCCAGAGCGGGATCCCCAGCGCCGCGCACGCGGCCGACGCCATCGGGCGCGAGGCGCGCGGCAGGAAGGCGCGGCCGTTCCGGTTCGGCTACATCCACCAGCCCGTCAGCCTCGGCAGACACGACGCGGTGATCCAGTTCACCCGTCCCGACGACAGCCCCCGGCGGTGGCACCTGGCCGGCAGGCCCGCGATGGTCTACAAGGAGCTCGTCTCGGGCAGCCCGATCCACACCTTCCGCCTGTCGAGGTCGTTCCCGGTGCCCCTGCAGCTGTCGCGCGGCGGCCGCCGGGCATCCGCTTCCCGATGACGCGTGTTACCTTCCGCCGCGCCAATCCGTCATAACCGCAGAAGTCCGGTTATCAACGGAAAGAGGCAACGGTGAAGGCACGAATGACGAACCCGGCGATGGTGCTCCCGCACGTGACGGAGGCGGTCGGAGGGCTCTTCAAGGCAATGCACGCGGGCGATGTGCCGCAGCGGACGCTGGAACTCGTGCACCTGCGGGCCAGCCAGATCAACGGCTGCAGCGCGTGCGTGCACTCGGGCACCACCAGCGCGACCAAGGCGGGCGAGACCGCGGAGCGGCTGCTCGCCGTCTCCGCGTGGTATGAATCGCCGCTCTTCGACGACGCCGAGCGGGCCGCACTCGCGCTCACCGAGGCGGCCACGCGGCTCAGCGACCGGCCCGGTCAGGTCACCGACGAGATCTGGGACGAGGCCGCCAGGCACTACGACGAGAAGCAGCTCTCAGCGATCATTTTGATGATCGCGACGACGAACTTCTTCAACCGCATCAACACCACGATCAAGGAGCCGGCGGGCGCCACCTGGAGCTGAGCCACCCGCAGGCGGCCCGGCGTCACCACCGGGCCGCCTGGGTCGTATCACTGGTTCTCGAAGCGGGGCATGGGCAGCCGTCCCAGCCGGTCGACGTCGGCCGGCACGTCGATCGCGACGACGCGGCCCTCCCTGACGGTGAATCCCATGACCAAGGCCACACGGCCGCCGACGGTGAGGACCGCTCCATTGACCATTGCCGGGTGAACCACCGCCTGCGACCGAGCGAACAACCGCGCCCGACCGGCGACCTGTGCCGCACCACGCACCACCGGTTCGCCGATCGTTGGCGGCGATCCGACCCAGCGCGACTTCGGCGTGATGGTGTGACACGGCGCATGACACCGTCGC
>NZ_BOOR01000090.1 GCF_016863335.1 Planotetraspora thailandica | reverse complement strand
GTACCCCGCCCAATCCTCCAGGTCGTCGCTGGCTGTCATGGCTGTTCCCCCTTACCCACCCCCTGTCCAACCCGCCCAAACGGCGAACAATCCCTTAAGGATATGCATCTCGAAAGAGACTGCTGTGTGCGCTGGGGAGATCCTTCATAGATCGTTTTCGACCAACGAGGAGCGCTCCCATTACGTTGAGCTACGGCGCACATGGCTCGTTTCTGCTCGGCGAGGGCGGCACAGTCGATGAGGGGGGACGTCGCAGGGGTGGGCGAACTGGGCGAAATTGCCTTCGCGGATCAAACCCGGATCAAACCCTAGGCCCGGTTGAACCGGGCGCCCCAGTTGTGGATCTGCTCGAGCAGTTCGGGCGGGTCGAGGACGCGGAAATCGGCGCCGACCACGCCCAGCGCCATGGTCGGCCAGTCCAGGGATTCGGCGGTCATGCGCACCCGGCAGTGCTCGGCGTCGACCTTCTCGACTGTGCTCCACCTGCCGATCCGTTCGCGCACGGTCGCGGCCGGGGCGTCGACCAGGACCTCCACCCGGTACGGGCGGGGCAGGTTGTCCAGGCCTGCGCGGACGAACTCGGCGGCGTCGGCGGCGGGCAGGTCGCGGGGCCGGAACCTGGAACCGGTGCCGTGCGGCGCGGTGAGCCGGTCGACCCGGAAGCTGCGCCAGTCGTGCCGGGTGAGGTCGTAGGCGACCAGGTACCAGTGGCGGCCGAGACAGACCAGCCGATGCGGTTCGACCTGCCGGTCGGTGTGCCGGCCGTCGGCGGCGGTGTAGGAGAAGCGGAGGTGTTCGCTGTCCCGGCAGGCCAGCGCGACCGCGGTGAGCACGCCCGGGTCGACGCCCGCCCTGGCCCGGCCGTCCCAGCCGGCGGGTACGGTCATCGCGCGCAGTGCCTCGACCTGGCGCCGTAGCCGGGCCGGCATCACCTGCACCACCTTGGCCAGCGCCCGCACCGAGGACTCGGCGATGCCCTCCACCGCGCCCTGCGCGGCGGCCTGCAGCCCGACGGCCAGGGCGACCGCCTCCTCGTCGTCGATCACCAGCGGCGGCAGTGCCGCGCCCGCGGCGAGTTCGTAACCGCCGTCCACGCCGCGCTGCGCCTCAACCGGATAGCCCAGCTCGCGCAGCCGGTCGATGTCCCGGCGCAGGGTGCGGACCGAGACTCCCAGGCGCTCGGCCAGTTCGGTGCCCGGCCAGTACCGGTGGGTCTGCAGCAGGGACAGCAGCCGCAGCGTCCGGGTGCTGGTGTTCGCCATGTTTTGATTCTTCCGCAATTCAGGTCAGAAAGTGACCGCTATGCCGCCTAGCGTGGGTCCTGACCGACCGAACAGAACAACGGAAGGCGGAGACCATGAGCGAGAGCACGACCGTCGACGAGCTGACCACCCGCGACATCACCGGCGAGCGCGCCGACCTGCTGGCGATGCTGGCCAAAAGCCGGCACTTCCTGCGCTTCACCACCCGCGACCTCACCGACGAGCAGGCCGGGCGGCGGACCACCGCCAGCGAGCTGTGCCTGGGCGGCTTGATCAAGCACGTCGCCGCGGTCGAGCAGAACTGGGTGGACTTCATCCTGAACGGCCCGTCGGCAATGGGCGACTTCGCCACCATGACCGAGGCCGACTGGACCCGAAGGGCCGACGAGTTCCGGCTGCTACCCGGCGAGACACTGGCCGGTGTGCTGGCCGGCTACGTCGAGGTCGCTCACCGGACCGACGAACTGGTCGCCACCCTGCCCGACCTGGACGTCACCCAGCCGCTGCCGAAGGCCCCGTGGTTCGAGCCCGGCGGGCGGTGGTCGGCCCGGCGGGTGCTGATGCACATCATCGCCGAGACCGCCCAGCACGCCGGCCACGCCGACATCATCCGCGAATCCCTCGACGGCGCCAAAAGCATGGGCTGACATCCCCCAGATCAGACGCTGCCACCCGGCGTCCACTGTCGCCGCTCGCCGCCCCGGCACGTCGACCGAGGCCGCGGTGTCAAGCATCGGCCGAGGTAGGGCAGTGAAGTCTCACAGCTGATATTCAGCTGATCTTCATTCGTTCATCAGGAGGCCACCAGGCAACCCATCAAGCGTCACCGCGTGGTATCGCCGCGTCCTTACTTTCCGAAAAGCCCCCAGTAATCGAAAACTCCATAACGGGAGGGCTCGGACCATGAGAAGGCGCAAGGCCGTACTCGCGGCGATCCTCGCGACCGCGGGCGCGGTCGCGACCACGGTCGCGGTGCTTGGCGACGCCACAGTGGCGTCCGCGGCGACCACCACGTTCACCCCCGTTGCCGACACCTATGTCGACAACTCCGTCACCGGCACCAACTACGGCACGTCGGGCCAGCTCGGCGTGGACAACTCGCCCGTCAAGCGGATGTTCCTCAGGTTCAACGTGTCCGGCGTGACCGGGACGGTCACCGGCGCGAAGCTGCGCGTGCACACCGACGACGTCTCCGGGGCGGAAAGCCCCAGCGGCGGCACCTACCGGGCCATGAGCAACACCACGTGGTCGGAGACCGGTGTGACCTGGGCCAACCAGCCCGCCATCGACGGTGCCACCCTCGGCTCCGTCGGGTCGGTCACCCGCAACACCTGGTACGAGGTCGACGTCAGCTCCTACGTCAAGGGCAACGGCCAGTTCAGCATCGGCGTCACGTCGTCGAGCAGTGACGGCGCCGACTTCGACTCCCGCGAGACGGGCTCGACGGCGCCGCAGCTGGTGATCACCACAGGCACGTCCTCGACCCCGACTCCGACTCCGACCCCGACGCCCACCCCGCCCTCGGGCGACCCCGTGCTCGTCGGCGCGGGCGACATCGCGAACTCCGGCTCCGGAGACACCGCGACCGCCGCCCTGCTCGACAACATCCCCGGCACGGTGTTCACCGCGGGCGACGACGCCTACGACAACGGCTCCACCGCCGACTTCAACAACTACTACGCACCCACGTGGGGCCGGCACAAGGCGCGCACGCGCCCGGCGGCGGGCAACCACGAGTACAACACCTCGGGCGCCTCCGGCTACTTCACCTACTTCGGCTCGTCCGCGGGTGAACCCGGCAAGGGCTACTACTCCTACAACCTCGGCAGCTGGCACATCGTGGTGCTCAACTCCAACTGCTCGTCGATCGGCGGCTGCAACGCCGGCTCGGCGCAGGAGCAGTGGCTGCGCGCCGACCTCGCAGCCAACACCCGCTCGTGCACGCTCGCGTACTGGCACCACCCGCGCTTCACCTCGGGCGCCAACCACGCGCCGACGACCTCTGTCGGGCCGCTGGTTCAGGCGTTGTACGACAACAACGCCGAAGTGGTCGTCACCGGCCACAACCACCAGTACGAGCGGTTCGCCCCGATGAACCCGAGCGGGCAGCTCGACAACACCCGCGGAATCCGGCACTTCGTCGTCGGCACCGGTGGAGCCGGGATGTACAACTTCGGCACCATCCAGCCCAACAGCGAAGTGCGCAACAACAACACGTTCGGCGTGCTGAAGTTCACCTTGCACGCGGGCAGTTACGACTGGCAGTTCGTGCCCCAGTCGGGCAAGACCTTCACCGACAGCGGCACCAACTCCTGCCACTGATCCCGGTCGCTCCACCCGCTTCGCCGTACGGCGCCGCGCCCGGTGTGCACCCGCACCCGGGCGCGGCATCCACCCTCGCCGGGAAGGTGTGCACGCCCGTGTACCTGTCCACGATCGGCCGGCCCAAGTCACTCGCCCGCGACCGGAAGGCCGGACGCCGCCGGTGGGCCGTCGTCGGCGGCAACGTTTTCGCGCTGGGCGCCGTCAGCCTCGTGACCGACATCTCGTCGGAGATGGTCACCGCGATCCTGCCGCTCTATCTCGTCATCGGCCTGCAGTTCAGCCCCGCGGCCTACGGACTCGTCGACGGCCTCTACACCGGTGCCACCGTCGTGCTGCGGCTCGCCGGCGGCTACCTCGCCGACCGCATACGACGGCGCAAGGCCGTCGCCGGGTTCGGCTACGCGCTTTCCGCCGTCGCCAAGCTCGGCCTGCTCGCCGCGGGCGGATCGGTCACCGCGATCGGGCTGGCGATCACCGCCGACCGTGCCGGCAAAGGGCTGCGCACGGCGCCGCGGGACGCGCTCATCACCCTGTCGGCGCCGCCCGGCCAGCTCGGCCGGGCCTTCGGCGTGCACCGAACGATGGACAGCGTCGGCGCCTTCATCGGCCCCCTCGTCGCGCTGGCCGTGCTCGCACTGGCCGGCCAGGGGTACGACGCGGTGTTCGTCACCAGTTCCTGCATCGCGGTTTTCGGTGTCGTGATTCTCGCGCTGTTCGTACGCGACCACCGCGGGCCGGCGCACACCGGTGTGCCTTCGCCCGCGAACGCCCCGTCGGAGACGGCGGGTCCGAGCAAGGCTGCTCGGGAGACGGTGTCGGTACGGCAGGCCGCCGGGCTGCTCCGCGACTCCCGCGTGCGGCGGCTGCTCCTCGCCGCCTGCCTCCTCGGTTTCGTCACCGTCGGCGACGGGTTCGTCTACCTCCTGCTGCAGCGCCGGGAGGAGGTGTCACTCGGCTGGTTTCCGCTGCTGGCCGTCGGAACGAGCCTGGCCTACCTGTTGCTCGCCGCCCCGCTCGGCGCACTGGCCGACCGCGTCGGCAGGCTGCCGGTGACCCTCGGCGGGTATGCCGCGCTGGTAGCGGTCTACCTGGCGCTCGTCGCTCCTGTCGGCGGCCCCGTGCTCGTCGTCGTCGTGTTGTGCCTCTACGGCCTCTTCTACGCCGCCACCGACGGCATATTGATGGCCTTGGCGGCTCCTCTGCTGCCCGAACGGCTCCGCACCACCGGGCTCGCCCTCGTGCAGACCGGCCAGGCACTCGCCTATCTGGGGTCTTCCGTCCTGTTCGGCGTCGCGTGGCAGTCGTGGGGCATCACGGCCGCGTGCTGGCTCGCCGTACTCGCCGGGGTGACCGCGATCATCGTGACGGCCGCGCTGCTGCGCGGCGTCAGCCGTACGGAAATCGAGATGGAGGCGGCGTCATGACGGAGTCCGAATTCCGCGAGGAGGAGCCCGGGGGAGGAGCGAGGCTGGGCACGCGGGCGAGGATGCTGATCGCCGCCGCGGCGGCCGTCGTGCTGGCCGGGGCCGCCGTCGTCTATGCGGCCGTGGCCTCCGACGGGCCGACCGCCGCCAGGGAGTCGGACGTGCCGGGCGTCGTGCGTGCGGACGGCGCGCGGTTGCGGGTGCTGGACAACGGCCTGCTGTCGGAGGTGTCGCTTCAGGACCCGAGCGGTCCGCGGAGCGTGTCCGCGCAGCAGTGCGACCGCGCCTACGCCGCCGCCGGGACCGTGGCGTGCCTGCGCCCGGTGGGGGCCCTCGGCGGCACCCACCTCGCCGTGCTGGACGGCGACCTCCGGGAGGTGCGCTCCATTCCGCTGACCGGGTTCCCCAACCGGCTGCGCGTGTCGGACAGCGGCCGCATGATCGCATGGACGCTCTTCGTCAGCGGCGACGCCTACGCCGGAGGGGAGTTCTCGACGCGGGCCGGCGTGCTCGACATGCGTACCGGCACGGTGGTGGCGTCCGTCGAGGAGTTCGCCGTCACCGTCGACGGCCGGCCGCACCGTGCGGCGGACGTCAACGTGTGGGGCATCACCTTCACCGGCGACGACAACCGGTTCTTCGCAACGGTCGGGACCGCGGGGCACCGTTATCTGGCCGAGGGCGATCTCGCCGGCAGGACGCTCAAGACGGTCGCCGACGGCGTCGAATGCCCGTCGCTGTCGCCGGACGAGACACGTGTCGCGTTCAAGTCCGCCGTCGGCGGCGACCCGGCCCGGGGATGGCGGCTGTCGGTGCTCGACCTCGCCACCAAGAAGGTGGCCGCCACGGTGGAGACCCGCAGCGTCGACGACCAGGCGATCTGGCTCGACGACCACACGCTCGCCTACGGGTTGCAGCGCAGCGACGGGGTCAACGACGTGTGGGCCGTGCCCGCCGACGGGACCGGAGCCGCCCGCCTTCTCGTGCCCGGAGCCAACTCCCCCTCCCTCCAACCTTCTCGTGATCATGCAGAAGTTCGGTGACATGCGCCCCGACCTGCCAACCCCCGTTCCCGTGATCATGCAGAAGTTCGGGCGTCGGCCCTCTGACCAGCCCCGACGTAATCCGTGATCATGCAGAAGTTCGAGAGAACGCCCACCGACCTGCGGTGACGCCTTTCGTGATCATGCAGAGCGCGTAAAGCCACGCTTGCGCATCCGCCGACGGGCACAGGTGTGGCGTGCACGCGTGCTCTCTGCAGGGGGAATCCTGCTGGGCTGAAGGGGACGTCTGGTATCACTCGGCGGTGGATGGAACCGGTGACTCGTCCCTTGCCGGAGACCTCGAAACGCTTCGTTGTCAGTGCCCGGGTGACCGCAGCAGCGCCTGGCGGGCCGATTCCGCCATCCACTCCTGAGCGCGGTCGAAGCTCCAGCCTCGCTCCCCGACGAGCAGGAACCAGGCGCGCTGGCCCAGGAAGAACCAGAGGAGATCGACGGCCAGCGCGTGATCCAGCTCCGGGCGGAGCGCGTCCAGGGTGACCAGGCGATCGGCCACCATGGTCAGGGCCTTGAGGTACACGGTAATTCCCTCGTTGAAGACCTCCGTGGCGCCGTGGTCTCCGAGACCATCGTGGAGCAGGCCGTACAGAACGTCCCAGTGCCGTTCATGGGTACGGCGAGTGCCCTCGGCGGTGATGTCGATGATCGCCCCTGGGTCGGTGGACGCGGCCACCGCTTCGAGGCCCTCCGCTATGGCGGGGTCGTTCACGGTGGAAGCCAGGAGCGCGGCCAGTATTGCCGTCTTGCCTCCCGTGCTGCTGTAGACCGTCTGTACTGCCACTCGGGCCGCCGCCGCGATATGGGCGACCGTCACGTCCGCGTAGCCGTGGGCGAGGAACAACTCCCGCGCGCTCCGGATGATCGCCATCCGGGTGTCTGCGGCCGCGTCCATGCGACGGGGAGAGTGGTACTTGCTCATCGCCCTATCGTCCCATTTTTCTGTGTTGATGGCCACATTGACTAGAGTGTCCTCTATTGACTAGTTTCCTCAATCGTGAAGACGCCTGCTGCCGTTCTGGAGACCCGCCTCGTGCATGACGTGCACCGGAAGGCGACCACCTTGCTGGTCGAGGCCGCTGGGCGGTCCTGGGTGCCCGCCGCCGCGCTGACGGAGCTGCGCGACTTCCTGGTCGCGCACCTGCATCACCATCACGAGAGCGAAGACGGCGACCTGTGGCCGGTGATCACCGCCGTCGCTCCGCGAGTTGCCGAGGGACTCGTCGCGCTGAGCGTCGAACACCACCAGCTCGATGCCGCCCTTGACGCCCTGGGCGAGGTGGCAGTGGCGGACGGCGCCGACCGGGCTGTTCTCCAGGAGGCCGCGACCGCGGTGCGCGACCTGGTTCTCGACCACCTGGAAGACGAGGAACCGCAGCTCTTCCCCGTTTTGCGTGATCTGGTGTCGCTGGAAGCCTGGGCGGATTTCTCCAAGAAGGTGATCGAGACGTCGCCGACCGTGTCCGCGCACCTGCTGGTCGGGTTCTTTGACCGGGTGGGCACTCCGGAGGAGGTCGCGCTCGTGCTGCCCCCGATTCCCGAGCCGGTCATGGCGGCCATGCGGCAGCAGGCACAGGCGACCTTCGAGGCGCTGGAGGAGACCGGCTGAGAGCGCTGGTCAGCCGGCCTGACGTGGATCCTCACTGTCGCCTGTGTGGGGGCCAGGCGACAGTGAGGATGACGCGGGTTCGGCTGCGGCGAGCGATGTGGTCGTGGTGAAGCGTGCTGCTGGACGGCCGACTGGTCGTGCAGGCCGATGTCTCCCGCCTCGCCCACTTGGCGGCGAGGCGATGGGAAGTCGACTGCCGCCTGATCAGCGCTCACCCGGCGTCGGTCAGGCCGGAGGGATAGCGGCGCCCTAGAACACGACGTTGTTGATTCAGAAGGAAATCGGGACCGGGCGGAGCACCGCTTCGAACCAGGTCTCTGTATATGGGGGAGAATTCTGATGTCCATTGATCCACCCGTGGTCCTAGAGGCCGCGGCCCAGGCGTTCGCGGATGTGAATGCGGACCCGCCGTACCTGTATCAGCTCGACATCGCCGAAGCTCGCAAGATCGTTGACCAGGTGCAGTCGACGCCGGGCGAGCTTCCCGAGGTGGAGATCACCGAGCTGACCGTCGGTGGAGTTCCCGTACGCGTCACCCGCCCTGCCGGCACGTCCGGCCCGCTACCGGTCATTCTCTACATCCACGGCCTTGGGTGGGTCTTCGGCGGCCCGCAGACCCACGACCGGCTGGTTCGTGAGTTGGCCGTCGGTGTCGGCGCCGCGGTGGTCTTCCCGGATTACAGCCTCTCGCCTGAAGCGAGGTACCCGACCGCCCTGGAGGAGATCTTCTCTGTCGCGACCTGGATCGTCACCAGTGGCGCCGAGCACGACCTCGACCCGGCCCGCATCGCGATCGCCGGTGACTCCGTCGGCGGCAACATGACCGCCGCGACCACCCTGCTGGCGAAGGAGCGTGGCGGAGTCTCGTTCGTGCACCAGGTGCTGTTCTATCCAGTCACGGACGCCGACTTCGACACCGGCAGCTACCACCAGTTCGCCGAGGGCTATTTCCTGCGCCGCGAGGCCATGCAGTGGTTCTGGGACCAGTACACGACCGACGAGACACAACGGGCCGAAATCTACGCCTCACCGCTGCGGGCTACGTCCGAGCAGCTCGCCGGCCTGCCGCCCGCCCTGATCATCGTCGCGGAGGCGGACGTGCTGCGCGATGAGGGTGAGGCCTATGCGAACAAGCTCCGTGCGGCCGGGGTGCCCGTGACCGCCGTGCGCTACCAGGGCATCATCCACGACTTCGTCGGCCTCAACCCGCTGCGCGGCACGCCGGCGGCCGAGGGCGCCGTCACCCAGGCGATCGCCACTCTCGCACGAGCGCTGAACGGCTAGGTGCAGTTCGACACCGGTCATCTTCATCCACGGGCTCTGGCTGCACGCCACCTCCTGGCGCCGTGGATCGAGCTCTTCGCCGCAAACGGTTACCAGAAGAGATGACCGGGCAACTGCCGGCCCGCGGAAAACAAGGGCCCTTACGCGAAAGAGATGGAAGAACACAGTGTCCCGACGTCGTACACCCCGCTGGACCGTCAACCGTGCAAAGGCGGCTCTGCTGCTCGCCGTACCAGGGGTGCTGATCTCGGCCGGCGTCTCGGCCTGCGGCACCTCATCGCCGGTTACCCCGGTGACGGCGAGCCCCACATCGGACACGTCACCGGTCACCTCGACCCCGACCGGCGACGCCCCGAGCGCAGAGGCGCCCGCCCCGAGCGCCACCTCGCACGCCCCGAGCGCCACCTCGCACGCCCCGAGCGCGCACGTCCCGGCTGCCGGCACACCGGCGACCGTGCCGGCTTGCAAGGCGACCGACATCAAGGTGACTCTCACCGAGCAGCCGCAACGACGCGAGGGCGACAGCCGGATGGCGCTCGTCCAGCTGATGAACGCCTCCGGCCGTAAGTGCAACGTGGGCGGCTGGCCGGTGATCACGCTGGCGAACGCAGCCGGCGAAGCGGTGGCCGTGCCGACGAAGAACGTTGCTCAGCCGGGCAAGTCGGTGCCGGCCGACCTGGCCCCGGGTGGGGGCGCGTTTGCCGGTATCAAGTGGACGATCTGCGACAAGGCGGCCGCTGATTGCCCGGCAGGCAACACCATCAAGGTCGGGCTTGCGAAGGGCGGGCCGCTCGTGGCGGCGACCCTGGAGGGCTTCCCCAACCCGGAGCAGTCCGGCATCACCTTCAAGTCGCTCCAGGTCGGCACAATTCAGCCCGCCGCTCAAGGCGTCGTCGCCTGGTGAACAGACTGGTCGACGTGCACGTGGTCGAACCGGCCAACTACCAGCGGGCGTGCCCCGCCGGATGGCCGGCAGATGCGCATGATTCGCATCTCTGACGCTCTGAGAGCGTCTCGTCATATGGATACATCACCTCTTAAAGGAAAACTATGTTTTCGTGGAAAAAATGGCGATCGGCGGCCATTGCTCTAGTGGCCGCTTTCTCGGTCTTGGTCGCGACCGAGGCCCCGGCGCTGGCCAGTAGCGTGCCGGGCGAGAGTGGCACGTGGCAGGTGGAACACGTAAATGGGCGCCAAGTCCTCTACGCGACGGGAACCATCGCTGAAGCAAGGAATAACGGCCGCCTGCTCAGGGTGTGGAGAGCCAACGACAACACTGGCTACCTGTGGGCGGCTTGGGATAACAGTGGGCAGGCATACCGGCTCGACGGGGCGGCATCCTGGGCCTCCCCTACAATTACCCCCTGGGGAAACAATGGATTCGCCATCGTCCACACCGGAACGGATGGTCGAATCTACTGGGCCACCTACAATGACCAACTTCAATGGTCGGGTTGGCATGCGATCAACGGCCAGACCACGCAGTTGACGGCTCCCCCGTCGGTCACTCAAGTGGGTGCCGGTTCACAGCAGCTGTACATGGTCTATCGCAGTGGATCCGACTTCGGCATGTGGGGCAGCTTCTTCGACGGTACCTACTGGCAGAACGCCCAGAACTTGGGCGGGTCTACTTACCAGTGGCCTGCTGTGACCTGGAATCAGTCGACTCACCGACTTTATGCTGTCCACACCGGCACGGACGACCAGGTCTATATGCAATGGCAGGAGTACGGCGGCACCTGGCACGGCTGGTTCAGCGTCGGCGGTTACATCAACGGAGCCACGGCCATCGCCGCCACTTCGACCGGTAATATGCAGGTAGCAGGCCGGGACGGCAGTAACCACATCTGGTACCGCGAATTCAACCCCTATGGGTATCCGCTGAGGGATTGGAGTTATGAAACGGCTTCGGGCTACCAAGCCTATATGAGGGCTGCGTGGCCAGTCTTCCTCAGCGTGGCCGGCTCTGTCATCTACACGATACTTACCGAAAATACCGGCCACATCGGTTATTACAAGCAATCATATAACGGCAACTAATACTCCAGTTGCATTTAGCGATCTTTGAATCGTTGTCGTACCGCGTGCTGGTGCCCGAACTACGGAAGTGCCGAGGTCGAGCCGGCCGAGACCGAGGCCGCGCCCAGCGCTGCACCGAGTGCGGCGAGACCATCTACCCCTAACCAGCACCACCCCGCAGGCCCCTGACGATCACCGTCCGGGGCCTGCCGACGTCCCGTGCCCGCCGACGGGACCGGAGCCGCCCGCCTTCTCGTGCCCGGAGCCAACTCCCCCTCCCTCCAACCTTCTCGTGATCATGCAGAAGTTCGGTGACATGCGCCCCGACCTGCCAACCCCCGTTCCCGTGATCATGCAGAAGTTCGGGCGTCGGCCCTCTGACCAGCCCCGACGTAATCCGTGATCATGCAGAAGTTCGAGAGAACGCCCACCGACCTGCGGTGACGCCTTTCGTGATCATGCAGAGCGCGTAAAGCCACGCTTGCGCATCCGCCGACGGGCACAGGTGTGGCGTGCACGCGTGCTCTCTGCAGGGGGAATCCTGCTGGGCTGAAGGGGACGCCTCGTATACCGCTAACTGTTTCATCCTGCAGGTCTCAGGCCTCCGGGCCTGCAGCAGCAGGCGGGGCTGACTGGAAGTTCAGGTGGCTTCGGCCCGGCCGCAGCGCCAGGCTTCTCATGCTCGGCGGAGTGATCGGCCGTCCCATCGGCTCACGCGGGCGCCCGGCTGCGCAGGCGCTTGTTGAGCCGACGCGGACCGCGGGCTGCTTGATGATCTTGAGTACGTCCGCGGCTGCGGTCGGGGGTTACACCGTGGAGACATCCGCGAACTCGACCACCCATCGGTTGACCGGACGACGTACGGGATCGTTTGTGGTCCCGGAGGGTTACCGGCGGTTGGTTGTCGATGGCTCGGGTTTGAGTAGGACGGGCCCCGTGGTGGCGCCGAGCTGCCGGACGAGATGTTCGCCTTCGATGTCGAGGTTGGGCAGGGCACGGTTGAGCCAGCGAGGTAGCCACCAGGCGGCCCGGTCGAGCAGTGACATGACGGCGGGCACGATGGTCATGCGGACGATGAACGCGTCGACGAGTACGCCGAACGCGAGGGCGAAGCCGATCGACTGGATGAATACCTGGTCGGCGAAGGCGAATCCGCCGAAGACGGCGATCATGATGATCGCGGCGGCGGTGACCACGCGAGCGCCGTGCCGGAAGCCGGTGATGACGGCGTTCTGGGCAGTGGCGCCGTGGACGTGGTCCTCGCGCATGCGGGTGACGAGGAAGACCTGGTAGTCCATGGCGAGACCGAAGAGGATGCCGATGAGCAGCACCGGCACCATCGGTGCGATCGGCCCGGGTTCGTCGAGGCCGATGAGTGAGCCGAGCCAGCCCCATTGGAAGACGGCGACGACTGCGCCGAAGGTGGCCGCGACGCTGAGCAGGAAACCGAGGGTCGCCTTGATCGGTACCAGTACGGAGCGGAATACCAGCATGAGGAGCAGGAAGGCGAGGCCGACGACGAGTCCGAGGTAGGGCATGGTGGCGGCGTTGATCTTGTTGGAGACGTCGATGTTGACGGCGGTCTGCCCGGTGACGGAGACCTGAGCTCCGGTCTCGGCGTGCAGGGCAGCCTTCTGGTGCCGGATGTCGGCGACCAGGTCGTCGGTGGCCTGGTCCCGGGGCCCGGTCGCTGGGATGACGGTGAGCAGAGCGGTGCTGCCGTCGGGGCTGGTCACCGGCGGGCTGATCGAGACGACCCCGTTGAGAGTCTTGATCGCATTGGTTACCCGAGCGACCGCGGTGCCGGCGTCGCCACTGGCGTCGGCGTCCACGACGACGGTCAGCGGGCCGTTGACCCCGGCGCCGAATCCGGTGCTGATCAGGTCGTACGCCTTGCGTTGGGTGGTGTCTACGGCGGACATGCCGTCGTCGGGTACGCCGAGGCGCAGGCCGGTCGCAGGCACTGCCACGAGGACGAGGGCGAGGACCGCGATGATCAGGGCCGGCACCCGGTGGCGGGTGATGAACCGGGCCCAGCGTTCGCCCGCGGGCGCCGGGCCGGCGTCGGACTCAAGGCTGCGGCGACCGGCGGTGATACGACGGCCCGCGAGCCCGAGTAGTGCGGGGAGGAGCGTGAGTGCGACGAGTACGGCGAGCGCGACGGTGGCGGCGGCGGCCAGGCCCATGGAAGCTAGTACCGGGATGCCGACCACCGTAAGCCCGGCGAGAGCGATGATCACGGTCAGGCCGGCGAAGACGACGGCAAAGCCGGCGGTGCCGACGGCACGTCCGGCGGCCTCGGCCCTGTCGGTCTGTAGGGCGAGTTCGTGGCGATAGCGGGAGACGATGAACAGCGCGTAGTCGATGCCGACGGCGATGCCGAGCATCAGCGCGAGGATGGTGCTGTTGGCGTTGATATCGACGAACCCGGAGACGGCCATGATGCCGGCCAGTCCGATCAGGACCCCGAGGATCGCTGTGAGCAGGGGCAGACCGGCGGCCACCAGCGAACCGAACGTGATGAGCAGGACGATTCCGGCGATGGCGATGCCGATGACTTCGGCGATGCCGGTTTCCGGTGCCGATTGCAGCGCGTCGCCTCCGACCTCCACGGTCAGGCCGTTGATCCGGCCTGCCTCGGCGGTCCGTATCAGGGCGTCGCGGTCATCGGCGGTGAGTTCGATGCCCTGCACCCTGTAGCTGACCTGGGCGAACGCGTACCGGCCGTCGGGGGAGACGGTGTTGGCCTGGAACGGGTCGGCGACGTTGGCGACTTGGGGCGCGGATTTCAACTTCTCCACGGTGTCCCGCACCGTCGTGCGGAGCGCCTGGTCGGTCAAGGTGCTGCCGGGTGGGGCTGCGAACACCACGCGTGCGGTCGCCCCGCCCGCGTTGGCCTGCGGGAATCGTCCAGCAAGGTGGTCGATGGCTTGCTGGGCCTCGGTCCCGGGGATGCTGAACGAGTTGGACATCGTCCCGGACAGCGTGCCCGCACTGACGCCGACCAGCGCCAGCAGCAACACCCACAGTCCGGTCACCAACCACCGTCGGCGGTAAGAGAACTTGCCCATCCGGTACAGAAACGTGGCCACGAGATGCTCTCCAGGGATGAAGGGGTGGTCTGGGCGGGCGTTGGTCCGACGCCAAGACCTGGAAGGTAGGAGACGTGTGGTGGTGCCCCCTGTGCTGATGCCGGGGCCGGGCTTCGGTCCTTGTCCGAAGCCCGGCCCCGGGGTGCCATGTCAGGGGCGGAGGAGTTTGGCGACGCTGCCGGCTGCGGCGGCTCCGTCACGCAGCCCCGTCTCGACCGCTTGCGGCCGGATCTTCGGGTCCATCGCATTACGGATGATCGCGTCTGAGCCTGCTCCGCCGGTGATCCGGACCACGTGGAGGCCCCCGGCTTCAAGCTTGGTGAGGGCTTCTTCCTCGATCGTGTTCGACAAGTTCGGTGTCGGCATGCCGATGTAGATGATGGCGTCCAGGTGCTTTTCCGCGACCAGACCGGCGGAGAAGGAGGTGCGTGGGGCGTCGGTGTAGTGCCGTCCGTTGATTTCGACGGTGGGCAGGAAGCCGGGGACCGCCGAGGAGGATGCGAGTGCCGCGGCGAGGGGGACGCCGTCCTCACGCTTCCAGAGCACGGTCTGGCCGGTTTCTGCGTTCACGGAGGTGGCGCGGAAGTCCAGTGCGGGCCATTGCTTGGTAGGGAGCATCGAGGCGATGTAGTTGACGAAGTCTGCGCTGGAGATCGGGATCGGCGCTTTCATCGCCAGCTCTCCAACCTTCTTGTCGCGTTCTTCGATGGTCCCTTTGGTGGAGTTGAGTGCCGCCATGATGTCGGTGGGAATGGCGCCGCCACCACCGGTCTGCACGGGCGCCGACGCCCCTTTCCCGGCGCGTTCGTTGTCGACGAGCTGGTTGAGGTTGGCCTTCGTGCTGAAATACGCTCCGGCGACCGCGCCCGCGGAGGTGCCGACGACGACGTCCACGACGTCGGGTGTCAAGTGCGCTTGGTCTTCCAGAGCGGCGAGCACTCCGGTCTGCCATGCGACGCCGGATTCGCCTCCGCCGCCGAGAATGATGCCCACGCGCGGTCGCGCGGGGGTTGGGGCGGTGTCGGGTGCCTTGGGCGCCGTGGACGCGCACGCAGTCGCGACCAGCGCTGTGGTGGCCAGTGCCGCCACCGTCTTCAGGATTCGTCGCACGGGGCGCCGGGTGGCCTGTGTTCCCATTTGCTTCTTCTTTCGGTGTCCAGCGTGACCGTGGCGGCCTGCCTTCTGCCCGAGCCACGCCCACGTTCAGTAACGAACGTTCATTCACTAGAACCGTAGGCCCTGCGATGCCGCGTCGTCAAATGAACGTTCACTCGAAAAGTCCGAAGCGACAGCCAACCGAAAGGATCTTCAGGTCGCGTCGCCGCGCTCTAGGTTCCAGGAGAAGGAAGTCGAGCACCGACAGCGCTTGGGCCGTTGTCGAAGCCAGGGGCGGCAATGGGGTTGGATCCGCTCCGTCCTGCGAGGCAGTGGCGTACTGAGGCACCCACGCCAGGCGACCCGACATCTGGCCGGACTTACGACCAAACGACCTGGTCGTAGTCTTGCTGGACGGCCCCGCCCGGCTTCGGATCGACCGACGTGACTGTCACACCGGCTGGGATGCGCACCTGCACCCTTATAGTCGTCGCCATTTCCTTCTCGCTGGGTACGCGGAAGCCAGTGCCGCGGGCTGCCTCGGTGACTGCCTTCGCTGCACACATCCGCACGTATGCCTCGATGGTCCCGACGGCCAGCATGATCGCCGTGACGCCGCAGACCTTCTGCAGGGATCGCATGTCAGCAGCAGCAATCGCAGGAAAAGAGGACCTCGTCAGCCCGTGTCCATGCCGTCGGCCGTGTTGATGGCAACCTCTGACCATGGATGCTCGTCAGCCGCAACACGATGACGCCGCGTGCCGACCGCTCCCGCTGGATCAGGGCAGTCTGATCGACTTCGGTGCGACCATCCGCATTCGTCGAAGGGGCATCGCCCGCCCTGTTCTCCAGCAAGTGTCTTGGATTTGCCTACGCGAGTTGAATTGCTCGGTCGCGCGATGCTCCACACTTCATCCTCGGCTCCAGTGTGTACGACACCAGCTAGCGGCTCGCTCCGTCGGAGCGTAAACAGAGTCCAGTCACGGGGTAACAAGCTGCCGGACGGCATCGACAATGACGCGCCGACGCTGCCCCCGCGGTACCAGTCCGTGGACGTCCTTACCCTGACGCTGCCACATGTTCGCGATGACCAGGACCAGGGCGAGTATCTCACCCGCATTCTCGCGGTCGGTCACGACGCCGCGTCGCTGCGCGTCCTCGATCACCGCGACCTTCTCGGCCATCGACTTGGCGACGATCGGTCGGACGCTCTGGTTGTCACCGCGTTCAAGGGCGTACCAGGCCATGAACTGCGCGACCTCGGGGTACTGCAGTCCGGCGTCGTAGAGCTGCCCGGCGTACTCCGGTAGGTTGTCGGCATCGATCGGGATGCCGGTAACGGTCTCTTCGACGATGGTGTCGTAGACGGCTTCGAAAAGGCCTTCCTTGCCGTCGTAGAAGGAGTAGACCGCGCCGGCGCTGATTCCGGCTCGCTTGGCGAGCCGGTCCACTCGGGCACCGGCGATGCCGTACTCGGCGAACTCCGCCAGTGCAGCTTCCAGCAGCTGCCGCCGCTTGCCGTCCGGGTCCCGTGTGCGCATGTGACCACTCTAGTTCTAATGAACGCTCATTTGGCCATTCGCCCTTGTGGTGTGACGCGGGTAGCCCAGCCCGGTTAAGCGGCCCCGGAGGTGCTCGCCCGCACGGGCCCCTTCGCCCGGCAAGCTGCGCTACTCCCCACACGCACCACGGTGACCGTGCAGGCCGGTCTCGTTCTAACGCCATCGAAGCCGATTGCTACTCAGATCATCAGGTCATTCGATGGTAAGCCGACCAAGAGCACGAGGCCGCTAAGGGCGCCCACCCACCACCATCCCGGCTCCGAGGGACTCGTCGCCCTCCGCGGCGGCGCTCTCCACCGCCGGCTCACCCGCCGGTAAGGTCCATGGCTCGCCGTGCGCCGGTCGGAGCGGCGGCATGATCGGGTGGACGCGCCGGACCTCGTGGTGGAACGGCGGCCTCGAAGGATCAGCTCAGCACCATGTAGGCCGAGTACAGCGCGACGGCGACCACCGGTATCCCCGCGATCCCGGCGAGGCGCTGCGTGATCGTACGGCCGGCCAGGGCGATCGCGATGATCCCGCCGGCGGCGCCGGTGGCGAGCGAGATGATTCCGTACGGCTCCAGCTCGGCGACGCCGACGCCGTGCCACAGGTAGAAGCCCTCGCCTGCCAGGATCCCGGCGGGCAACACGATGCCCGCGACCCGGGCGGACGGTCCGCCGTCGCGGAGCCATGCCGCCGCCACGCCGGAGGCGGCGCCGGCGACGAGCGCGGCCACCGTCCAGAAGATCACATAGAACGTGCCCACGGCGAATCCGCGCAGCGCGGAGGTCGCGTAGTAGCCGGCGACCTCGCCCAGCATGGCCAGCGTCCCGAGGGCACCGGCCCGCCATCCCGTCCGCCGGATCGCGATCACGATGATCATGGCGGCGAGGGTCCAGGGCGCTCCGGAGTTCGCGAGAGGCCCGGCCTCGGCCGGCAGGATCGTCTGCAGGCCGGAGGTGGCCGCGCCGACGGCGAGTCCCGCCACAGCGGCGATCACCATGACGGTCGCGTCGCCGAACCCGGAGGGAACGGCCGCGTCCGGTCCGGGCTGAGACACTGCCGCCGGGCTTGTTTCGTGGTTCGAATCCGGGATGGGCTGCACGCTGCGATCCTGCCACCGAACTCAGGACCCTTTCGCCGCCAGACCCCCGAAATCCCGGGATGAGGGCATTGCAGGGCCTCGTGGCCGGGCGTACGGTCCAGCCATGGCCGTCATCCATCAGGAACGTGTGGCGTGGGAAGGCGCGCGCGTCTTCGTGTCGGCGGCCGACGCCGACGCCTATTGGTGGCTCAGCGAGACGATCGAGCAGCGCCTCGGCGCCGCCTACCGTGCCCGTCTGACCGCGACACGCACTCAACTCCAGCAGCAGGACCAGGCCCGGAACCTCGCCGAGATCGGCGCGTGGCGGGTCTTCCTGGAGGACCTGCTCCACACCCGCCCGGACATCCAGCCGGTCGTGGTCGAACTGATCGCCGAGACCTCCGGCAGGCTCGGCCGTCGCTGAGCCCCGGACGGCCGGTCACCGAAAAGATCGCGCACCGAAAAGATCGCGAACCCGGTGACCGGACTGATCGACGACGGGGCATACGCTCGTGGAACGGGCATCCACTCCGTGGGCCCTGCCGTGCGCGATCATGCGCACGGCTCAGGTGACCCGACCGAGAGGAGCACGCGCATGACCCGCCCTCCTGTTCCGCCCTTCACGCGTGAGACGGCGATCGAGAAGGTCCGTGCGGCCGAGGACGCCTGGAACACCCGCGACGCGGAGAAGGTCTCCCTCGCCTACACCGAGGACAGCTACTGGAGGAACCGCTCCGAGTTCATCAACGGCAGGGCTGAGATCGTCGACTTCCTCCGCCGCAAGTGGGCCAAGGAACTGGAATACCGGCTGATCAAGGAACTGTGGGCCTTCACCGGGAACCGCATCGCCGTACGGTTCGCCTACGAGTCGCGTGACGCCGACGGCAACTGGTGGCGCTCCTTCGGCAACGAGAACTGGGAGTTCGACGACAGCGGGCTCATGCGCGTACGGCTGGCCAGCATCAACGATCTACCGATCGCCGAGGGTGAGCGGGCCTACCACTGGCCGCTCGGCCGCCGTCCCGACGGCCATCCGGGCCTGAGCGACCTGGGGTTCTGAGCCGTCACGCCGGGGTGTCGTCGTCCAGGGCGAAGGTCAGGTAACGCTCGGCGGAGCGGCGGACCGCCTCGGATCCGTCGGCGACGACCACGTGCTTCCACCAGGCGCCGTAGACCCGGTCGAAGGCGTACGGCTCGAGCAGCGAGAGGGCCCGCCGTACGGTCCTGGGCCTTTCGGGGATGAGGTTCGGGTAGCTGTACATGAACCCGACCCAGCGGCGGTCCTTGACCACCTGGAGGATGTCGCCGGACATCAGGGCGCCGCCGCTGCCGGGCGCGTCCCTCCAGTGCATGACCTGCCCGCCGTCGAAATGCACCCCGGCGTTGATCAGCGTGACACCGTCGCTGATCGTGTGGGTGTCGCCCTCCCAGAAGACGACCGAGTCGTCAGGGCGGGCCACCCATTCCCGGTCGCGTGCGTGGATGTAGACGGGCGCGTCGAAGGCGTGCGCCCAGTCGATCATGGTGCCGTAGTAATGCGGGTGGCTGATGGCGATGGCGTCGACGCCGCCGAGTTCGCGAATCCGCTCGATCGTGTCGTCGTCGAGATGGGTCACCATGTCCCACAGCACGTTGCCGCCGGGGGTGCGGACGAGCAGGGCGCGCTGGCCGATGCCGGTGGACGGGGTGGTGCCGACGCCGATGACGTCCGGCCCCTCCTCCTCGATCAGGGTCCGGTGACCGGCGGCCGCCAGCTCTTCAAGAGACGTCCACCGCTGACCGTCCCAGCCGACGTACTGCCGCTCGTCTTCGCAGATGGGGCAGTCCTCGCGAGGGCCGGCGTATTGGACTCCGCAGGTGACGCAGATGGGCAGAACGTTCAACCGTCGCTCCTCGGTGACGCTGGGTAACCGGCCGGATTTCCTCGATGATCAGCTCAACTCTGCCGCAGTGCGGAGAACCAGGTCAAAAGCGGCTTAGCCAGACTATTACCGCTATAGCATTGTGTGTCCGCTTCGTCACGGGTTGTAATCGCATGGGCGATGAGCCAGACCTACCTGGCTCGAAGGAGACACTATGACGTTCACAGCGATCAACCCCACGTCCCTGGCGACCCAGCTCGGCTACGGCCCGCAGCAGGCGCTCTCTCCTCAGCACCTCGGCCAGCAAATGCCCCTGATGTCGCCGATGGCGCATCTTGCGGCCCTCCAGCAGATGCCGGGGGTTCAGCAGGTTTCGCCGTTCGGCCCCCTGATCGCTCAGGCGGCACAACTTCCGCAGGTCGTACAGCTCCCACAGATCCCGCAGGCCCTCCACCCCCTGCAGGCGCTCCAGGCGCCGCAGGTCATGCAGCTCCAGCAGGTCGCTCAGGAGGAACAGGTCCTGCCGCAGGAGCACCTGCTGAGCCCGGTCACATTCTGGAACAAGATCGCACGCATGGGCGTGCGGCACGGCCTGGTGGTGGTCAGGCAGCTTCTCGACAACATCCAGCACCAGCAGCTGGTGTTGCAGCAGCTCGCCCAGCAGGCGGCCTTCGCCCCGGCGATCGCGATGCCCCAGATGGCGGCGCTCCAGCAGGCGCAGGGGCTGCAGCAGATGATGCCGCAGGCGGTTCAGCTGCCCCAGCATCTGCAGCAGGTGCCGCTGGCGTATGGCCAGGCCCAGCATCTGCAGCAGGTGCCGCTGGCGTACGGCCAGGCCCAGCATCTGCAGCAGGTGCCCCTGGCGTACGGCCAGGCCCAGCAGCAGCCACAGCAGGTGGGGGTCCACTACGCCCAGGCCCAGAACCATCTGCAGCAGCAGGTGCCCCTGGCATACGGGCAGGCCGCTCAGCACATGGCCAACCAGCAGGTCCCGGTGGCCGCCGGCGCCGGGATCTGAGTGGAGGACCCGCGGTGAACTCGATCGGTGAAGGGCCGACGTGGCCCGGCGCCGTCTCGGGGGGACCGAGTGCCGCTCCAGGCCCGGCAACGGCGCCGGGCTTGGAGCGGCCTACCCCTCCCGGCCCGGCGACGGCGCCGGGCTCGGGGTGGTCCGCCCCTTCCGGCCCCGCGCGGCCGCCAGGCGCTCAGCACCAGCCCGACGTCGGGTCCGGCCCCGCGGGCGCGCCGGGCGTCACGGGCATGTTCGACACCGCGCACATCGCCGGTCCGGCGCCGACGCAACTGCAGCTGCAGTGTGCAGTGATCTTGCTCGATCTGTACGGCTGGCTGCGGGCGGCGCTGCCGCGCTCACCCCAGCTCGCCGGGATCGTCCCGCTGGTGGTGCAGGCGGTGCGGCTCTACCGGGCGGGGCAGCACGAGATGTGCGTGGCGCAGGCGCAGTCGGTGATCGCGATCATCAACGCCGGCCGGCCGGGCGTGCCGCCGGTGTGAGACCCGGGCCCGCCTCGGCCGCCGACGTGCTCGTCAAGCCCGTGCGGGCGTGGCCAGCGAGACCAGCCTGAGCTGGGGAAAGTCGAGACACGCAGTGACGACTGACGACAAGGCGAACAACGGCGGCACCGAGCCGCGCCCAGCGAACCGGGCACGGCAGGCGTCACGGCAGGGTCCCCGGCCGGTGGAGCCGCGCCCGTTGCGTTACATGGTCGCGGCCCTCTCACAGAGCCATCTGGACGCGATGGGGATCGGCGTGCGGGCACTCGACGCCGAGGGCCTGCGCCTGCTGCTCGACAACGACCCGGAGGTCGTCGTCCACCGCGTGCTCGCCGCCTCCCGCGCCGAGCCGCCACGCCAGGGCGAACCCGGGCCCGCGTCTCCCGGTTCGGTGGCGTTCCCACCGGTGGTCGTCGCCGAAATGACCGCCGAGCACGCGACCGGCCTGCGTGCCCGGCTGCCCCAGGTGCACATCGAGCGGGACCGGAGCCTCGTCCACTGCGAGGCGCAGGTGCCGCCGAGGAAACGTAAGACCGCGCCCTCGGCGGCCCCGCCGCCGGGGGTGGAGAGCACCTTCACGTTCCTGGTCAAGGGCTCGGGCGGCACGCCGCTGCCGGGCGCCGTCGTCTCGCTCACCGGCTCGTGCGTGCCCGGCCATGCGGTGACAGGGCCGGACGGCCGCGCCACAGTCACGATGGCGGGGGAGACCCCGGAGACGATCGCAGAGGTCGTGGTCACGCCACGCTCCGGCCACTGGAGCGCCCGGGTCGAACGGCCCGCGCTGTCCACGAGCAGGGACAACCTGATCGAGCTGACCGGTCTGGCCGAGACCGTCGACGGCTTCCCGGGGCGGCAGACCCTCGGCTGGGGGCAGCGGGCGATGGGCCTGGACCGCCTGCCGAAGGGCTTCAAAGGCGCCGGGGTCACCGTCGCGATCATCGACTCCGGCGCCGCCATCGACCATCCCGATCTGCGCGGCCGGATCACGTCGGGAATCGACCTCGTCGGAGAACGGGCCGCCGGATGGGCCGACGACGTGTCCGGCCACGGCTCGCACTGCGCCGGCGTCATCGCGGCCGCCGACGACGGCGTCGGCATCGCCGGCTTCGTCCCCGGCGCTGCCGTACACGTGTGCAAGATCTTCCCCGGTGGCCGGTTCAGCGACCTCGTCGAGGCGCTCGGCCACTGCATCGACGACCAGGTCGACGTGGTGGCCCTCGGCCTCGGCAGCAGGCATAGCTCTCCGCTCGTGGCCGCGAAGATCGACCAGGCGCGTGCCGCCGGGGTGGCGTGCGTGGTCGCCGCGGGGAACGACGGCGGTCCCGTGGCGTTCCCCGGCAACCTCCCCACCGTGCTCACCGTGGCGGCCGTCGGCAAGATCGGCACCTTCCCGGAGACCTCGGGGCACGCCGCCGGGATCCAGGGCCCGCTGACCCCCGAGGGCTACTTCTCACCACGCTTCACCTGCCACGGGCCGGAGGTCGACGTCTGCGCGCCCGGCGTGGCCGTCCTGTCGTGCGCGCCCCCGCGTGACTACGCGGCGGCAGACGGCACCTCGGCGGCGGTGCCGCACGTCGCCGGGCTCGCCGCGCTCGTGCTGGCTCACCATGACGACTTCCGCCACGGGTACGGCAGGCGTGACGCGAGCAGGGTGGATCGGCTCTTCCAGATCATCAGGTCCAGTTGCGTGCCGATCGACCTCGGCGACCCGTGGCGCACCGGGGCTGGCCTGCCGGACGTGCTGCAGGCGCTCGGAACCTCGATCACCGGCACGGCAGGGGGCGCCGCGACGGCGTGGGCGCTGAGCGACCGGCTCGCGGACGAGCTGGCGGCGGCGGGCCTGTCCGTGCCCACCCCCGTGCCCGCCCCGGGCCTTCACGCGGAAGCCGTTACCGCGCCCGGCGACGGGCTCGCCGGAACCGCCCTCGCGGGAGAGGCGCCCGGCCACCCGAACGGTTCGGCCCCCGGACACCCGTCCGCCGAGGGCCAGATGTCCCTGGACGACCTGATCGGCGCGAACGGCCAGGCCGGTGCGTGGCGGCCCAACGGCCCCGCGCCGGCGGGCGCCGACGTCATGCCCGCGGGCGGCTCGGAGAACGGGCCGGTCTCCGCGGCGGGCCCCGCCCGGACGCCGGGGCGTGCGCGTACGGCGAAGCAGAATGCTGCGGCGAGTCCCATCGGCGACCGGGCCCATGGAGGCGTCCACGCGGACGGCATGCCCCCGGCCGCGGGGCTGCCCTGCGGAATGCCCGGCATGCCGGCGGCCTGGGGTGCACAGGGCGTCCCAATGGGCCAGGAACCCCTGGACGGCGTCTCCGGCATGGGAGGAGTCGCTGGGACCGCGGGCACGGCCGTACCCGATCATGACGGCGCCGGCGGGCTGACGGCGGTCGCCGCGTTCGCGTGGCTGGCCAGGGAGATGGGCGCCGCCGGGCTCGCGGCCGGGCAGCGGGCCGACGACCTGCTCGACTGAGCGCGTGGCCCGCGCGGCACGGCAGGGGGTGCGCCCTCACCGGCAGGGCTCAGGGGAGCCCCCCGGTGGGGCGGGCACGCCGTCAGCGCGGCTCGCGTCGCATACCGGCGAGTTGAGCCACGTCCTCCGCGCCGTCGCCGATCAGCTTGGCGGCGAGGTCGGACAACGCACGGCCCGCGGCCAGTTCGTCGCCGATCTCCGGAACAGGACGGTCGGACGGGTTGCGGCGGGCATGGGCGACGCTTTCGTGCCGCCGGCCCGCATCGGTATACAGGACGGCGGTCGCGGTCGTGACGTCGTCACGGTCGTCCTCGGAGAGGAAGACCTCCACCGTCCATCTCTTGGTCTCCATGGCGAGCACCTCCCCGATTCAGCATCCACCCGGGCAAACCCCGCCCGGAAGGGACTTTCGGCCCCCGCGAGCCCCCCGCGACCTGCCCCGTGCGGCCCCTCGCAGCCACGTACGACCCCGCGACCTCCTGCACGATCGCGCCGTGGGAGCCCGGATAAGGACGGCAGCGGGATCCGTGAAGGAACACGCAGGCGGGGTACGCCCACGCCATGCGCACACGGCCCGGGGCGGCGTGTCAGCAGACATTCCAGTGAACGAGGAAGGTGACGGCCATGTCTGATCCGATCATCGTCGGCGTCGACGGTTCGGCCACGGGGCTGGCCGCGGTGGAGTGGGCGGCTGACGACGCGGCCCGTCGCGGATGCCCCCTTCGCCTGGTGTGCGTGGTCGATCGCTGGGCGTACGGCATCGTGAAGTTCCCCACGACCGCCGGTGACCCGCTGACCATGCACGCCGAGCGGGCGCTGGCCGAGGCCGAAGAGGTGGTCCGCACGCGCCGGCCCGGCGTCACGGTCAGCGCGGAGATCATCGAGGGCCTGCCCGCCAAGATTCTGCGTGACAAGGCCAAGGAGGCCACTGAGATCGTGGTGGGCAGCAGGGGCCTGGGCGGGTTCACGGGCATCCTGGTCGGCTCGGTGAGCACCCATGTGGCGGGCCAGGCGCACGGCCCGGTGGTGGTCGTCCATCCCGGATGGAAGGACGTCCACGGCGAGGTCGTCGTCGGCATCGACGGCTCGCCCGAGTGCGAGGCCGCCCTCGCCTACGCCTTCGAGCAGGCCAGGACGCGCGGCAGTTCGATCCGCGCGGTTTACGCGTGGCAACTGCCGATCCACGCCCTCGCCCCTGAGATCGGCTACGACCTCGACGGCGTGCGTGAGGCGCAGCAGCGCGTGGCCGACGAGAAGCTCGATCCGTGGCGGCGAGTCTCCGACGTGGTCGTGCGGGAGGACGTCGTGTGCGCGCACCCGGTCGACGCGCTGGTCGAGGCGTCGGGGTCGGCGGATCTGCTCGTCGTGGGTTCACACGGCAGAGGCGCGCTCGGCTCCGTGGTGCTGGGATCGGTCAGCCGTGCCGTCCTGCATCACTCCCGCTGCCCGGTCGCCGTCGTCCGTCCCTGAGAGAGCGGCACCGCACAGGAATCCGAGGAGAAGAAGTAGCGATGAGATTCGTCAGGGAAGACGAGATCAGGGTGGCCAGGCCGGTCGCGGGGAGGTTCACGGCCGAGGTCTGGGAGGCCACCATCCTGGAGCCGATCGAAAAGGACGGCATGCGGGCCTACCGCTTCACCTACGACCCCGGGGCGCGCTCCCTCTGGCACGTCCACGAGGGCGAGCAGGCGATCTTCGTGCTGTCCGGGCGGGGCGTGATGGGCCTTTGGGGGCAGACCAGGGGCGTCGAGATCGGCCCGGGCGACTGGGTCCACATCGAGCCGGGGGAGAAGCACTGGCACGGCGCGGTGCCCGACGACACCTTCGTGCACATCGCGGTCACGGCGAGCGGCAAGACGGAGTGGTTCGAGGCCGTCTCGGACGAGGAGTACCGCGCCGCCTTCCCCGAAGAGTCGTACTGGCCTGATGGGTGATCCCTGGTCCGTTCAGCGCGGTCCGTCAGCCGGTGACGATGGTCAGATCGGCGCGGGCGCGCACGTCGTGGGCGGCGTGATACCGCTCCTCCTGGGCGGCCCAGCGCGACCAGTGCGGCGCGTAGACCTCGCCGTCGCGGGCCAGCGCCCGCTCCCTGCGTACCCCCTCGCCGGCTTCCAGCCACACCAGGCCGCTCAGGTACGGCCCGGCCTGCCTGGCGCCGGATCCGACGCCTTCGACGACGAGCGTGTCAGTGACGGGAGCCGTGTGCCATTCGGCGTATTCGCCCCGCTGCCAGTCGTAGCGGCGCCAGCGCGGAGGACGGCCGGCGGAGATCGGAAGAAGCACCCATCGCAGCAGGGAGTCCGCCCCGGCGAGCAGGCCGTCCCACCCGTCGTACAGGTCGTCCATGCGCACGACCGGCGCACCCAGTCTGTCCGCGACCCGATCGGCGAGGGTGGACTTGCCCGCGCCCGACCGGCCCTCCACGGCGAGCACGCGTGTGCCGCCGGCACGGGGAGGCCGGGTGCGCAGCCACTCCGCAAGAGCCTCCGGCGAGCCGGTGCCGGGCGAGACGGTGGCGGGAGGGGCGGCGTCCGGTGGGGCGGTGCCAGGAGGGGTGGCGGACGTCAGACTCCCGCGCGTGAGGGCATGCCCGGGGCGCGCTCCATGGTCCGCTCGCGCCATTCCGCCGTCCCGCGCTCCTTCTCCGACCGCATCTCCTCCAGACGCAGCGCCACGCCCATCGCGAACAGGGTCGGCGCCCACTCGCCCACGAACAGTCCCCAGCGGTCGGCGCGGTCCGTGCCCGCCGACTCGTACCGCTGCGACAGGACCCAGGAGACGACCGAGAGGCCGACGGAGGCGAGCCCGGCCGTGTACATCATGTTCGAGCGCAGGCCCATCCGATGCATCATACCGATCATTTCGTCCCCCTTATGGCGATTTCTCCACATGTGGTTACCCCACGTCACTGAGGCCACACGTGTGGTGAGCAACCTGGTGTACGGCCATGCGTACGTGCTCCCGTGCGGGGTAGCGTTGATCGACGGACCTGGAGGAAGTCATGGAAGCGCTGGGCATCGACATCGGCGGCTCGGGGATCAAGGGCGCCACCGTGGATACGGAGACGGGAAGCCTCACGCGGGAGCGGCTGCGCATCCCGACCCCGGAGCCGTCGTCGCCCGCGGCGGTCGCGGCGACCGTACGGCAGATCGTCGAGCATTTCTCGTGGAAGGGGCCGGTCGGGATCACCTTCCCCGGCGTGGTCATGGACGGGGTCATCAGGACGGCGGCCAACGTCGACAAGTCCTGGATCGGGGTCAAGGGGTCCGAGCTGTTCGGTGACGGGGTGGCCGTGCTCAACGACGCGGACGCCGCCGGCATCGCCGAGGTGACTTTCGGCGCCGGGCGCGGGCGCACGGGGGCCGTGCTCATGCTGACCTTCGGCACGGGCATCGGCAGCGCGTTGTTCGCCGACGGCCGGCTGGTGCCCAACACCGAGTTCGGCCACGTGGTGATCCGCGGCAAGGAGGCCGAGCACCGGGCGTCCGACCACGTTCGGGAGTCCCACGATCTGAGCTGGGAGAAATGGGCCGAACATGTGCAGGAATACCTGGAGCACATGCGCAACCTCCTGTGGCCCTCGCTGATCATCGTCGGCGGAGGCGTCAGCAAGAAGGCCGACAAGTTCCTGCCGCTCATCGACCTGAAGGACACCCCCGTGGTGCCGGCCGTCATGCGGAACGAGGCGGGCATCATCGGCGCGGCCATGGCCGCCGTCGGCCGCTGACCGCCAGGCCGGGATGCTCGCCGAGGGTGTCGGCGTGCCATGATTATCGTTAATTCCTACTTGAATACCATGGAATATTCGTGTCACGATGCCTTCATGGCTTCATGGCGAAGACTGACCGAGCGTCGTCACATCGATCTGCTCCGCGTCTGCGGCGCCGCCTGTTGATCCCCGGCACAACCCCGCCGCCCGGACGTCCCACAGGCAAGGAGAACCCGCAATGTCCCACGTCATCGATTTCGTCGCGCGCCGAAGAGAGTCGGGTCTCGACGCGTCCCCGGCGGACGACGCCAGCGTGCTCAGCATGGTGCCGATCCCCGGGTCCGACACCGCGCTCGTGATCGTCGCCCACGTCGTCCCGCTGGAGGAGGGCCGTCAGATCGCGCAACTCGCAGGGACCGCCCTGCCCGGACTCACTCCTGTGGCCGAGCCCGCACCTCAGGGACCGGACACCGCCCGGCCCGCAGGCCCCTCCCCGGCCGCGACCGGCACGCGGACGACCAGGCCCGTGCACGCCGTGCCGCACCGCGACGAGGCCGCCCGCCAGGCACGGAGCCGGCCTGCGGCCCAGCAGCCCACGCCCGTGGAGGAACTGGTCGTCGACCGGGCGGCCCGCGCGGTGCGGGTGGACGGTACGGACGTCGACCTCACCTATCGCGAGTTCGAACTGCTCGACTACCTGCTCGCCTCGCCCGGCCGGGTCTTCAACCGCCGCCAGCTGATGGCGGCCGTCTGGGACCGGTACGGCGACGAGGGCGCGCGCACCGTGGACGTGCACGTCCTCAGGCTTCGCCGCAAGCTGGGCCGGCACGCCGGGCGCATCGTGACGGTGCGCAACGTGGGCTACAAGTACCAGCAGCCCCGAGCCTGAGCCGGGCGCGGAAAAATCGACTGGCGAAGCGGTAGGGCCGGTTGCCTATCCTTGAGCATGGAATGAACATGCTCGCCGATCTCCAGGGCCGCCTGCCCGGCCTGATGCTGCGCGATCAGCGCAGGCTGCGCCGCCGTATCGACGGAATGCGCAAAGTGCGTGACGGCAGGTCACGCGAGGCCGTCGCGGGCGAGATCGCAAGCGACATCGACGCGGCCGAGCTGCGGGTCGCGGCACGCCGCGAGGCGGTGCCGCGACTCAGCTACCCACCCCAGCTGCCCGTCAGCCAGCGCAAGGACGACCTGCTCGAGGCGATACGCGACCACCAGGTCGTGATCGTCGCGGGGGAGACCGGCTCCGGCAAGACCACCCAGCTGCCGAAGATCTGCCTGGAGCTCGGCCGCGGCGTCCACGGCCTCATCGGGCACACCCAGCCCCGGCGGATCGCGGCGCGCACGGTCGCCGAGCGCATCGCCGAGGAGCTGTCGATCCCGCTGGGCGAGGCGGTCGGCTACAAGGTGCGTTTCACCGACCACTCCAGCGACGGCACCCTGGTCAAGCTGATGACCGACGGCATCCTCCTCGCGGAGATGCAGACCGACCCGCTGCTGCTGCAGTACGACACACTGATCATCGACGAGGCGCACGAGCGCAGCCTCAACATCGACTTCATCCTCGGGTACATCAAGCAGCTGCTGCCCAAGCGGCCCGACCTCAAGGTCATCATCACCTCGGCGACGATCGACCCCGAGAGGTTCTCCCGCCATTTCGCGCCTCCCGGGGCGGAGGGCGCGCCGATCGTCGAGGTCTCCGGGCGCACCTACCCGGTCGAGGTGCGCTACCGGCCGGTCGAGGACGACGACGACCAGACGCAGGCCATCGTGGACGCGGTCGACGAGCTGTGCGCCGAGGGGCCGGGCGACATCCTGGTCTTCCTCAGCGGGGAGCGGGAGATCCGGGACACCGCCGACGCGCTGAAAAGCCGGCAGGAAGAGGTGCTCCCGCTGTACGCCCGGCTGTCGGCCGCCGAGCAGCACCGCGTCTTCCAGGCACACCGGGGCCGCAGGATCGTGCTGGCCACCAACGTCGCCGAGACGTCGCTGACCGTGCCCGGCATCCGCTATGTGATCGATCCCGGAACGGCCCGCATCTCCCGCTACAGCCACCGGCTCAAGGTGCAGCGCCTGCCGATCGAACCGGTCTCGCAGGCTTCGGCCAACCAGCGGAAGGGCCGGTGCGGGCGCACCTCCGACGGCATCTGCATCCGGCTCTACTCGGAGGAGGACTTCGTCTCCCGCCCCGAGTTCACCGACCCGGAGATCCTCCGTACGAACCTGGCCAGCGTCATCCTGCAGATGACCTCCCTCGGCCTCGGCGACATCGCGGCCTTCCCGTTCGTCGAGCCGCCGGACGCCCGCCAGGTCAAGGACGGCGTCAACCTGCTGGTCGAGCTCGGCGCGCTTCTCGACCGCGGCGCCAAACTGACCCCGCTCGGGCGCAAGCTCGCACAGCTGCCCGTGGACCCCCGCCTCGCCCGCATGGTGCTGGAGGCCGACAAGAACGGCTGCGCCCGCGAGGTCATGGTGATAGCCGCCGCGTTGTCGATCCAGGACCCCCGCGAACGGCCCGCCGACAAGCAGCAGGCGGCCGACGAGAAACACCGCCGGTTCGCCGACAAGGAATCGGACTTCCTGACCTACCTCAACATGTGGAGCTACCTGCGCGAGCAGCAGCGGGCGCTGTCGTCCAGCGCGTTCCGCAGGCTCTGCAAGGCCGAGTTCCTGAACTACCTGCGGGTCAGGGAATGGCAGGACATCGACAGCCAGCTCCGTCAGGTCGCCAAGAACCTCGGCATCGTCCCCAACAGCGTCGACGCCGACCCGCAGCGCATTCATCAGGCGCTGCTCACCGGGCTCCTGTCGCACATCGGCGTCAAGGACGTCGACGCCAAGCGCAAGCAGGATGGCCCGCGCCGGCCCATCACCGAATACGTCGGCGCCCGCAACGCCCGCTTCGCCATCTTCCCCGGCTCGACCCTGTCGAAGACGCAACCGCTGTGGGTCATGTCGGCCGAGCTGGTCGAGACCTCCCGCCTGTGGGCCCGGGTCAACGCCAAGATCGAACCCGAGTGGATCGAGCCGCTCGCCCAGCACCTGATCAAGCGGACCTACAGCGAACCCCACTGGGAGAAGGACCAGGCCGCCGTCATGGCCCTGGAGAAGGTCACCCTGTACGGCGTGCCGATCGTGGCCGAGCGCAAGGTCAACTACGGCAGGATCGATCCCGAGCTGAGCCGGGAGCTGTTCATCCGGCACGCCCTGGTCGACGGCGAGTGGCGCACCCACCACCGGTTCTTCCACGACAACCGCAAGCTGCTGCAGGAGGTCGAGCAGCTCGAGGAGAAGGCCAGGCGCCGCGACATCCTCGTGGACGACGAGACGCTGTTCGACTTCTACGACGCGCACATCCCGCCGGAAGTCGTCTCCGGGCGCCATTTCGACAGCTGGTGGAAGAAGACCTCGGCCGTCACACCCGGCCTGCTGACGTTCTCCCCGGAAATGCTCGTCAACTCCGGGGCGGGGGTGAGCGCACAGGACTACCCCGACGCCTGGCGGCAGAACGGGCAGCGCATGCGCCTGACCTACCGCTTCGAGCCGGGCTCGCTCGCCGGGCCGGACAGCGGGCAGGCCGGCTCCGACGGCGTCACCGTGCACATCCCGCTCGACGTGCTGAACCAGGTCGACCCGACGGGGTTCGACTGGCAGATCCCGGGCCTGCGGGAAGACCTGCTCACCGCGCTCATCCGGTCGCTCCCCAAGCACCTGCGGCGCAACTTCGTGCCCGCCCCCAACTTCGCGAAAGCCGTACTCGAACGGGCGAAGCCCGGAAGCGAGCCGATCCTCGACACGCTCGAGCGTGAACTGCACCAGATGTCCGGCGTGACGATCCCGCGGGACGCGTGGGCGTTCGACCAGGTGCCCGACCATCTGCGGATCACCTACCGGGTCGTCGACGACGGGAAGCGGCTCGTCGCCGAGGGCAAGGACCTCGAGGAGCTCAAACGCACCCTCGCCCCCCGGTTGCGCGCCACCCTGTCGAAGGCGGCCGACGACCTGGAACGCACCGGCCTAACGAACTGGACCATCGCGGCGCTGCCCAAGGTGTTCGAACGCGGGCGGCTGCGGGCCTACCCGGCGCTCGCCGACGACACGACCTCCGTCGCGGTCCGGATGTTCGAGACCGAGGCGGAGCAGCAGCAGTCGATGTGGGCGGGCACCCGCCGGCTCCTGCTCCTCAACACCGTCAGCCCGGCCAAGGCCATCCTGCGCGGCCTCGGCACCGCGCAGAAGCTGGCCCTCAGCCGCAGCCCCCACGGGGGTGCCGCCGCGTTGTTCGACGACTGCACGGCTTGTGCCGCCGACAAGCTGATGGCCGAGGCAGGGGGGCCGGCCTGGGATGAGGCCGGTTTCCTGCGGCTCCACGACCATGTGCGAGCGTCGCTGTTCCCCACCACGGAAGAGGTCGTCGCCCGGGTCGAGCGCATCCTGGCCACCTGGCATTCGGTGCAGACGGCTCTGCGCGGGCCGGCCGACGCCGTCGCCGACATCAGGGACCAGCTCGACGCGCTCATCTATTCCGGGTTCGTCACGGGCACGGGCTACGACAGGCTGCCCGACCTGCACCGCTACCTGCGGGCGGTGGAGCGGCGGTTGGAGAAGCTGCCCGACGACCCCCACCGCGACCGCGAGTGGATGCACCGGGTGCACGACGTCGAGGACGACTACCGCGACCTGCTCGACCGCCTCAAACCCGCCGAGCGGGCCGCGAAAGCCGTACAGGACGTGCGCTGGATGATCGAGGAGCTGCGGGTGAGCTTCTTCGCGCAGCAACTCGGCACCCCGGCTCCCGTCTCGGAGAAGCGCATCCGCAAGGCCATCGACGCGCTGTCCCTCTGAGACGCCCGGCCGTCGGAGGTGACCGTCCGGGCGTATCTGAGCACCGGCATCGGCCGGCTGTATCAGTTGGAGTCGTCGTGGTCTCTGTCGTGGTCTCTAAGGAGGCGGGGAAGTAGTCCGAGAGCGGCGCCGCCAGCAGCACCGCCGGTAAGCAGAGCCTCGGACGACTCAGGAGGACCTGGCCGGTCCCACCGACTCCTGACCGCCGACCCTGACCCGGGCCGACTCGGCATCCCGCCCGGCTGGTCCACCGCCCCGCGCCGCCCTCCACAGAGCCGGGTGCTCCGCTGCCGCCACCGTCTGCGGGTACGGCGCGGCAGGCTGGGCCAAAGTCGCACCCTGAGGCCGGATCATCGTCACCGCCGGAGCCTGGGACATCTCCCAAGCGTGGTGGGACCAACTCACCCCCAGTGGGCGGATCGTCGTTCCGATCCGCCCGCACGGCAAGGGCCTCACCCGCTCTCTCGCCCTTGACCTCCAGCCGACCGGCGAACTGGTCGCCGGCTACGCCCGTGTCCGCGGGTTCGTACCGATTGTCGGTGAGCGCGGATGCCCGTAAGGCTGGAATCGGCGGCCTAGCTCTGCGGTGGGCAGGAGCCAGCCTGTCCGACGGCGGCACCCTCGCCTACATCGCCGCCCGCTCGTACGGCCCTGTCTCCCGTGAGATCGGGATCGTCGCCCACGGACCCGACAGTCGCCGCCTCACCACCCGGCTCGTCGACCTCCTGCAGGACTGGAACCACATCCGACCTGCCCGGCCGATCATCACCGCCCACCACGCCGGAACCCCTGACGCCGACCTTGGCTGAGGCGTCCGTATCGAACGTCCCGACACCCGCCTGACGAACACCTGGTAAGCCCGCCTGGAACACGGCGGCCGAACGGGCTTTCGCCCCGGATGGATCTTCTGTACGGCTGTGGGTCTCAACGGACAACCCGCTGCCCGAGCGACCTCGAACCTGGAGCGTGACCTCGAGCTTGCGCTGGTACGCCTGGCGCTCCTGGGGAGATAT
>NZ_BOOR01000089.1 GCF_016863335.1 Planotetraspora thailandica | reverse complement strand
GACACCGCCGAACGACACCGACGGTCCCAGCAACGGGCGATGACCCACCCTGAAGACGTAGGCCTGCCGCCAAAGCGGGAAACACTGACAACGACCGCCTCAACAGCCGGTGCAAGGCCCAGCACACGCGGCCGAAGCAGAAGTTCACCAGGGATTACGCATGGGCATCGGCCGACGGCGCGGGAGTGATGTCCCACACCCGCCCCGGACGATGATCGCGCACGCCCGGCAAGCAGACGGCTCACACAGGCAGACGGACCTCGCCGCAGCGGCCTTTGACCGCCGCCACCACCACCACCGCCACCGCCACCGCCACCGCCACCGCCACCGCCACCGCCACCGCCACCGCCACCGGCACCGGCTCCCGACCGCTCCTTCTGGCCGAGGACAGCTCCGAGCCACGCCGTACCGACTCGTGGTGGAGAGGGCGGCCGAGCGTCGAAGCGCCATCGCGGAAACCGCGCGTCAAGCGAAGAAGTATCACCGATATCAGGTCTGCGTTAGCGTCGATGCCGTCTGCGTGGTATCGTCGCTAACACAAGGGCGTAAGCAACGATATCCGCCCGGAATCTAGGAGACGGCTATGACCAGCGAAAGCACCAACCAGACTCGTGTCGCCATCGTCACCGGCGGCTCTCGGGGCATCGGCAACCAGACGGCGAAGCAGCTCGCCGCGGACGGGTTCGCAGTGATCGTCAACTACGGCTCGAACGATGCCAAGGCCGAGGCGACGGTGAAGGAGATCACTGAAAGCGGCGGGCAGGCGATCGCGGTGCGTGCCGACGTGGCCGACGAGCAGGCCGTGTCCGCCATGTTCGACCTGGCCGAGCAGACCTACGGCGGGGTCGACGTCGTCGTGAACGCCGCGGGCCGGATGGACCTGTCGACGCTTGCCGATCTGGATCTCCGTGTGCTCGACGAGATGCACCGCATCAACATCCGCGGCCCGTTCGTCGTCTCCCAGCAGGCCGTCAGGCGCCTGCGGCCCGGCGGCGCGATCATCAACTTCTCGTCGTCGGTCGTCGGGCTCGCCTTCCCGCGTTACAGCGGATACGCCGCCAGCAAGGGCGCCGTGGAGGCCATGACGCTCATCCTCGCCCGTGAGATGCGCGGCCGCGACATCACCGTCAACGTCGTGGCCCCCGGCCCGACGGCCACCGACCTGCTTTTCGACAACAACACCGAGGAGAACCTCAGCCGGCTGGCCTCCGCGCCCCCGCTGGAGCGCCTCGGCACGGCGGAGGACATCGCCGCGGTCGTCGCGTTCCTCGTGAGCCCCGCGGGCCACTGGGTGAACGGCCAGGTCATCCGGGCCAACGGCGGCGCCATCTGACGCGCGACCGGAATCTCGGAAAGGAACCCCCGATGAACTCCAACAAGATCGTCGTCATCACCGGCGCGTCCAGCGGCTTCGGTGCGCTGACCGCGCGCGCCCTCGCCCGTGCAGGTCACACCGTGTACGCCGGCATCCGTGAGACCAAGGGACGGAACGCCGCCGCGGTCGCCGATCTCGAGCAGTACGCCCGGGAAAACAGCGTCGATCTGCGATCCGTCGAGCTCGACGTCGCCTCACAGTCGTCCGCCGACGACGCGATCCACGAGATCGTCGGCGCTCACGGACGTCTGGACGTCGTCGTCCACAACGCCGGTCACATGGTGCTCGGCCCAGCGGAGGCGTTCACGCCCGAGCAGGTCGGCGAGATCTACGACACGAACGTGCTCGGCACCCAGCGCGTCAACCGTGCGGCTTTGCCGTACATGCGAGATCGAGGTGAGGGCCTGCTCCTGTGGGTCGGCAGCTCGAGCACGCGGGGCGGATGCCCGCCGTTCCTCGGCCCGTATTTCGCGGCGAAGGCCGCCATGGACGCGCTCGCCGTCAGCTACGCGGGAGAGCTGATCCGGTTCGGCATCGAGACCTCGATCGTGGTCCCGGGCGCGTACACGGAGGGCACGAACCACTTCCTGCACGCGGGACGGCCGGCCGACGCCGGCCGGGCCGCGGCCTACGACGAGAAGTACGCGAGCCTGATGGACGACGTCAACGCCCGGCTGGCGGCGTTGATGCCGCCGGGCTCCGACGTGTCCGAGGTCGCGGAGGCCATCGTCCACGTCGTGGACCTGCCCGCGGGCACGAGGCCACTGCGCGTGCATGTCGACCCGAGCCGGGACGGCAGCGAGGTGGTCTCGGCCGTCGCCGACCGCATCCGCGCCGACTTCTTCCGGCGTATCGGCCTCGACGACCTGCTGACCAGCGGCAGCAGCCTCTGAGATCACGGGCGCACCGGAGGCGGGGGGTGGAAGTGAAGTCACATGACTGATGCATGAGGCCGGCGGTTGCCTCAGGATGTGATCCGGCGTCCGCCGGGCGCCTCCGGGCGGCCGCGGCAGGCGGACGCCACCCCCTCACTTCGCGCGTTTCAGGAGTACGGCATGCGACCCGAAACCACCGGCGCCCCCGCCTCACCGGCACCGGCGGGCAACGATCCCGCCGGCGGTCTGCTCGCCCGCCACTGGTGGGTCTTCACCGTCCGCGGTGTCCTGGCCCTGCTGTTCGGCCTCATGGCTCTGGTCTGGCCGGGCGTGACGTTGTTCGTGCTGACGATCGTGTTCGGCTCCTACGCCCTCGTGGACGGGATCTTCGCGTCGGTCGGCGCCTTCCGCGCGTCCCGGGGTCATCGTGCGCCTCTGGTGCTCGAGGCGGTCGTGGGCGTCGTGTGGGGTGCGATGGCCCTGTTCTGGCCCGGCGTCACCGTGCTGACCCTCACCCTGCTCGTCGGCATCTGGGCCGGGATCACCGGTGTGACGCGCATCGTGTCGGCACTGATGATGCGTGACCGGCTGCACGGCACCGGCATGTCCGTCATTGCCGGCGCGCTCTCCCTGATCTTCGGCCTGCTCGTCGTGGTCTGGCCGGATTCAGGCGCACTGACCATCGCGTGGATCATCGGCATCTACGCCGTCGTGGGCGGCTTGGCGTTGATCGGCCTCAGCCGCCGGCTGCACGTCCGCACGCATGCGTAGGCACCCGAGGCGTTACCCTGCCGCCACAGGCGGGGGCCGGGCTGTCATATCCTCCCTGAATGTCCCCCTGACCGCATCGGAGAAAGGCCGGGAAAACGTCGTGACGGATCGAGCCCCGCAGCCGCAGGCCGTGCTGAGCCCGCTCACCAGCTCGGCGATCTTCCTGGTGCTCACGGTCGACCCGGGCGGCGAGCCGGTCGTCCGCGAGCTCCTGCCCGACATCTCGGGACTGGTCAGGTCGGTGGGTTTCCGCATCCCCTCGGGTGGCCTGACGTGCGTCACCGGCATCGGGTCCGACGTCTGGGACCGGTTGTTCTCCGGCCCGCGTCCCGCCGAGCTCCACCCGTTCAGGGAGATCGCCGGAGCCCGGCATAAGGCCGTGTCCACCCCCGGCGACCTGCTCTTCCACATCAGGGCGAGCCAGATGGACCTGTGCTTCGAGCTGGCCTCCCAGATCATGGACCGGCTCCGGGGCGCGGTCACGGTGCGCGACGAGGTGCAGGGGTTCAAATACTTCGACGAGCGCGACCTGCTCGGCTTCGTCGACGGCACGGAGAACCCCGAGGGCCTCGACGCGTACGACGCGGTGACCGTCGGCGCGGACGATCCCGGGCAGGATCCGGACTTCACCGGCGGCAGTTACGTCATCATCCAGAAGTACATCCACGACCTGGTCGCCTGGAACGCCCTTCCGGTCGAGGCGCAGGAGAGGGCGATCGGGCGCACCAAGCTCTCCGACATCGAACTGCCGGACGAGGTCAAGCCCAGCGACTCGCACGTGGCGCTGACAACCATCACCGATCCCGACGGCACCGAGCGCCAGATCGTGCGGGACAACATGCCGTTCGGCGCCCCCGGGCGCGGGGAGTTCGGGACGTACTTCATCGGCTACTCCAGCACGCCGTCGGTCACCGAGTTGATGCTGGAGCACATGTTCGTGGGAGATCCCGCGGGCAACCACGACCGCATCCTGGACTTCTCCACCGCCGTCACGGGCAACCTGTTCTTCGTCCCGTCTGCGGACTTCCTGGACGACCCACCTCCCGCTCCTGCGGTACGGCGCGCGGCCGCGCCGGGCGACCTCAAGATCGGCGACCTCAAGAGGAGCACCACCCGATGAACAACCTCCACCGCGAACTCGCACCCATCTCGGAAGCGGCCTGGGCCGACCTGGAGAGCGAGGTCCGCCGGACCTTCATCCGGCATCTCGCGGGACGCCGGCTGGTCGACGTGCCCGAGTCGGGCGGTGTCACCTTGTCCTCTGTGTCCACCGGGCACCTGTCGCACGTGGAGCCGCCCGCGCCCGGGGTCGAATCCCGGCTCCGCGTGTCGCAGCCCCTCGTCGAGTTGCGCGTGCCGTTCACCGTGAACCGCCAGGCCGTCGACGACGTCGAGCGCGGCGCCAAGGACGCCGACTGGGACCCGGTCAAGGAGGCCGCCAGGAAGATGGCCTACGCCGAGGACCGGGCGATCTTCGAGGGGTACGCCGCCGCCGGCATCGGAGGCATCCGGCAGGGCTCGACCAACCCGCCGCTGTCGCTCCCGGCCGAGGCGCGCGACTATCCCAACACGATCAGCCAGGCCATCACCACGCTGCGCCTGGCCGGGGTGGACGGGCCGTACTCGCTCGCGCTCAGCGCCGACGCCTACACGCTGGTCAACGAGACCTCCGACCACGGATACCCCATCCACGAGCACCTGGCCCGGCTCATCGACGGTGACATCATCTGGGCGCCCGCGATCAGCGGCGCGTTCCTGCTGACCACCCGGGGCGGCGACTACGAGCTCCACGTGGGGCAGGACCTGTCGGTCGGCTACGAATCCCATGACGCGACCAGCGTCAGGCTCTACCTCCAGGAGAGCCTGACGTTCCTCGTCTACACGGGCGAGGCGGCGGTCGCGCTCACCTGACCCCCGCGACCGCCTGCCTGGCGGCCGCCGGGCCGGTGGCCGCCAGGGCCAGCTCGGCGTTCTGCCTGCACTGATCGAGCGAGTGCCGGGCCAGGGCGTCCCGTACGGCGGGCAGGCTCCTGGCCGACATCGACAGACTGGTGACGCCGAGCCCCGCGAAGACGGTGGCCAGCAGCGGATCGGCGGCGGCCTCCCCGCAGACGCCGACGGGTTTGCCCGCGGCGAGGCCTGCCTCCGCGCACCGGGCGACCAACTCGAGCAGGGCGGGTTGCCACGGGTCGAGCAGATCGGCCAGCTCGCCGTGCTGCCGGTCGGAGGCGAAGGTGTACTGGCTGAGGTCGTTGGTGCCGATGCTGAGGAAGTCGAGCTCGCGAAGCAGCCGGTCGGCGTGCAGGGCGGCGGCGGGGACCTCCACCATCGCGCCGACGCAGGTGAGTCCCCGGACGCGGGCCCGTTGCGCGAACGAGGCCGCCTCCTCCGCCGTGGTCACCATGGGCGCCATCACCCACGGTTGCCCGCCCGTCTCAGCGCCCGTCTCAGCGGCCGCCTCGGCGATCGCGTCGAGCTGGGCGTCCAGCACCTCGGGCCGGCGGCGGGCGACGCGCAGGCCGCGCACCCCGAGCGCGGGGTTGAGCTCGCTTGGCAGCCCGAGGAACGGCAGAGGCTTGTCGGTTCCCGCGTCGAGCGTGCGGATGACGACCGTCGCGCCGGGGAAGGCGCGCAGCACCGCCGCGTACGCGCCGGCCTGCTCCTCATGAGTGGGGGCGGACCTGCGGCCGAGGTAGAGGAACTCGCTGCGGAACAGACCGACGCCCTCCGCGCCGGATGCGGCCTGGGCGTCGGCGACCGAGCCGATGTTGAGCATCAGCTTCACCGGATGGCCGTCGGAGGTCCGGCCGGGACCGCTCGCCGTGGCGAGACGCTCGCGGCCGGCGCGGGCGGCTCGCTCCACCTCGGCGGCCTTCTCCTCACCGATGCCCGTACGGACCTCGCCGGCGCCGCCGTCGACCGACACCCAGGAGCCGTCGGCGACCGCCGTCGCGCCCGCGCAGGCGACCACGGCGGGCAGCCCGAGCGCGCGGGCGAGGATGGCCGTGTGGCTGGTCGGCCCGCCCTTCTCGGTGACGAGCGCGAGCACCGTGCCGGGATCGAGGTTCACCGTGTCGGCGGGCGCGAGATCCTCGGCGAACAGGACGAACGCGTGCCCGGGGGACGGCACGCCCGGCATCGGCAGGCCGAGCACTGCGGCGACGGCACGGTTCCTGACGTCGTCCAGGTCGGCCGCACGTTCCGCGATGTATCCCCCGGCCGCGAGGAGCGCCTCCCGGTGGCGGGCGCACGCGGCGTCGACGGCGTGCGCCGCGTCCATGCCCTCGGCGGCGAGCTGCTCGACCTCGTCGCGCAGCACCGGATCCTCGGCGATCATCACCTGCGCTTCGAGGATCTCCCGCGCCGCCGGGTCGGCCGCAGCCTCAGCCCGGGCGGCGAGCTCGCCTGCGGCCGCCTCAAGGCCGCGCACCGCCAGCACCGCCTCAGCGGCAGGGTCGGCGGCGCGGTCCGCGGATCCCCCAAAGCCCCCGGAGACGGCGGGAAGGGCGGGCGGCCCCGCCATCCGGTAGGCCCGCCCGGCCGCGCGGCCGGGGCTGATGCCCAGGCCGCGCAACACCTCGGGCAACACCGTGGGCGCCACCTCAGGCGTCACGTCAGGCATCGGTGCCGTCCTCCGCGTCGAGGTCGCGGGAGAGCAGGTCGGCCAGCGCGGCCAGGGTCTCCTCGGCCTGCGGGCCGTCCGCGTCGAGCGTGACCTCGACGCCGTGCCGGGCGCCGAGGGACAACACGGCCAGCATGCTGTTGGCGGGGACCGGCTTGCCGTCTCCGACGCGGATGCGCACCGGTGTGCCCTGCCGGGCCACCGCCTGAACGAAGATCTTGGCAGGGCGCGCGTGCAGGCCCGACCGCGAGGCGACGGTCACTGTCCGTTCCGGCATCTGGGGCTCCCTAGGGTTCGATGGTGACCTTGATCGCTGCGCCGCGGCTCACGATGTCGATGGCGTCCATGACCTCCGCCAGGGGCAGCCGGTGGGTGATGAGGTCGGACACCGGCACCGAGCCGTCCGCGATGAGCCGCAGCGCGCGCTTGTTGTGGGCGGGGCTGGACCCGTTGGCGCCGACGATCGTGAGCTCGCGGTAGTGCACCAGGTTGGAGTCGAGCCGGATGATCGGGTCGTCCTTGGGCAGGCCGCCGAAGAAGCTGATGCGTCCCTGCCGTGCCGTCATCTGGAGCGCCTGCTCCTGGGCGGCACCGGAGGCGGCCGCGGTGATGACGACGTCGGCTCCCCTGCCGCCGGTGAGCTTCAGCACCTCGTCGACGACGTCGGTGTCCGCGCCGCAGATCGCCTCGTCCGGCCGTACGAGGTCCGCCGCCATGGCCAGCCGTTCGGCGTTGAGGTCGACGAGGAACACCCGGGCGGCGCCGCGCGAGCGGGCCAGCCGTACGTGGAGGCAGCCGATGGGGCCCGAGCCCATGACGACCACGTCGTCGCCGGCGCCGACCCGGGCCAGTTCCTGGCCGTTGAGCACGCAGGCGAGCGGCTCGGCCACCGAGGCCTCGGCGAAGCCGAGCCCCTCGGGGATGCGGTTGAGCCCGTCGACGGCGAGGACCTTGGCCGGGACGACCATGTACTGCGCGAAGCCGCCGTCGTAGTGGTAGCCCATCGACTCCTGGTTGGGGCAGCCCGTCATGCGGCCGCGCCGGCACTCCTCGCACCGCCCGCAGGGGATGGCGGCGATCACCTGGACTCGGTCGCCGGGCCCCCAGCCCGTCACGTCGGCCCCGACCTCGACGACCTCTCCGGCGATCTCGTGCCCCATGACCCTCGGCGGCCTGATGTGGTGGTGGCCGAACTTGAAGATCTTGACATCGGTGCCGCAGGTCGAGCAGTTGCGGACGCGGATCTTGACGTCGCCGGGGCCCGGCTGGGGCTCGGGCACGTCCTCGATCCGGATGTCACCGGGAGCGTGGAAACGGGCGACCTTCACTCGGATGATTCCTCTCTGGGTTGCAGCAGCGCGACGACCTCGGAGACCTCGGTCGCCGTCCGCAGAGTCAGCGCCTGCTCAGGGTCGAGCAGGATCTGGGCGAGCTCCGCCAGCAGGGCCACGTGGCCGTCGCCCCGGGCGGCGATGCCGACGCAGACGGTGACCTGTTCCCCGTCCCAGTCGACGCCCTCCGGGAAGCGCAGCACGCAGATCGCGTCGTGGTGCACGGCGTCCTTGCCGACCAGGGTTCCGTGCGGGATCGCGACGCCCTCGCCAACGTAGGTGGAGATCGAGCGCTCGCGTTCGAGCATCGCCTCGACGTAGCTCTCCTCGGCGGCGCCGATCTCCACGAGCACCTGCCCGCAGCGGCGGACGGCCTCCTCGCGGCCGTCCGCGTGCTCGTCGAGCCGTACGGCCCGCGGGTCGAGCGGCAGCGCGGCCGTCTCAGCCATCGATGGTGCCGCCGCTCTTAATGGTGTTGACGAGCTTGGTCACCGCCGGGTCACCGATGAACACCTGGAACGGGACGAGCACCTTGTCCGGCGCGCTCTGCCGGGCGCGGGCGGCCAGCCCGGCGTGGCAGACGACGACGTCGGCGTCGGCGGGGATCGAGTTGACCGGGGTGTGCTCCACCTGCACCGACGCGCTCTTCAGCTGCTTGCGGAGCTGACTGGCCAGCATGACGCTGCTGCCCATGCCCGCGTCGCACGCGACGATGATCTTGTGAACGTCCTTGCTGTCGATGGTGGCCATGCGGGTCACGCCTCCTTGCTCGCGGAGACCGGCTCGCCGCCGGTCGTGGTGTCTTCCGTGGTGCCTGCCCCGGCGTCCTCCTGCTCGTCGCCGTTCCTGCGTCCGAAGCCCAGCAGCGCCGACGCGACCACGAACGAGACGGCGGCGGCGACGACGATTCCGGCGATGACGCCGAAGTAGCCGCCCTTCGGCGTCACCGCGAAGTAGGCGAAGAGGCTGCCCGGCGACGGCGAGGCGATGAGACCGGCACCGGTGACCAGGAAGGTGAGGATGCCCGCGGCGCCGCCCGCGATGGTCGCGAGGATGAGGCGGGGCTTCATGAGGACGTACGGGAAGTAGATCTCGTGGATGCCGCCGAGGAAATGGATGACGATCGCCGCGGGGGTGCTGGCCCGCAGTGCCCGGGGCCCGAACATCATGTATGCGAGGAGGAGCCCGAGGCCGGGTCCGGGGTTGGACTCCAGCATGAACAGGATCGACTTGCCCGTGCCGGCCGACTCCGCCACGCCGAGCGGGGTGAGCACGCCGTGGTTGATCGCGTTGTTGAGGAACAGCACCTTGGCCGGCTCGATCAGAACCGACGCCAGCGGCAGGAGCTCATGGTGCACCAGCCACTCCACGACGTCGCCCGCGGCGTTGGTGACCGTGCTGACGACCGGGCCGATGGCCAGGACTCCGAGGATGGCCATGACGCCGCCGACGATGCCGGCGCTGAAGTTCTCGACCAGCATCTCGAAGCCGGACTTCACGCGGTCGCCGAGCATCCGGTCGACCTGTTTGATCACGAACGCGCCGAGCGGGCCCATGATCATGGCGCCGAGGAACATCGGGACGTCCGCGCCGACCACGACGCCCATGGTCGCGACGGCTCCGACGACGGCGCCGCGCTGGCCGTGGACCATCCGTCCGCCTGTGTAGCCGATGAGGACGGGCAGCAGCACCTTGACGATCGGGTCGACCAGCTGGGCCAGGGTCTCGTTGGGAGTCCAGCCGGTCGGGATGAACAGGGCGGTGATCAGGCCCCAGGCGATGAACGCACCGATGTTGGGCATGATCATGCCGGCGAGATGGCCGCCGAACCTCTGGATGGAGGCCCGGACCCCGGTCCCTTGGACCGCGGGGGTGTATGGAGTGGCCAACTGATGTGCTCCTTCCGGGGCGCCCGGACTGGCAGGCCGGGCGGGTGGTGCTGGGTGGGTGCGTGCCGCTCTCATCCCCCGGACACAAGCGGCTGGGCCGGATCGGGAGCTCCGATCCGGACGGCTGAACGATCGATGTCGGCCGGGGCGGGCATCCGGCTTCCTCGCAGGCCGACCGCGGCGCTCGCCCAGGCGAGCCCCTCGGCCAGAGCCCGCGTGCCGCGCGCCCCGGCGGCGAGAAACCCGGCGAGCATCGCGTCGCCGGCGCCGACGCTGCTGCGCCGGGCCTCGACGGGGCACTCGCCGTACCAGACCTGGTCGTCCTCCATGAGCAGCGCGCCGTCGGCGCCCAGGCTGGTCAGCACCGAGCGCGCGCCCATCGCGCGCAGCTTCCCCGCGGCGGCGATGACGTCGCCGACACACATGATGGGGGTGCCTGTCGCTTCGGCGAGCTCCTCGCGGTTGGGCTTGACCAGGGTGGGGCCGGCGGCGACCGCCTCGACGAGCGCGGGACCGCTCGTGTCGACCGCCACCTGGATGCCGGCGGCGGTGAAGCGGCGGCACAGGTCGGCGTAGACGTCGACGGGCACACCGGGCGGGAGGCTGCCCGAGGCGACGACCCAGTCGGCCGACTGCGCGGCGTCGAGCACCGCGCCCCCCAGTGTGTCGAGCTCGGCCGGGCTCAGCGCGGTGCCGGGCTCGTTCACCTTGGTGACGGTGCCGTCGGGCTCGGCGAGGGTGACATTGGACCGGGTGGCGCCGGCCACCGGGACCGGGATCATGTCGATGCCCTCCGCGGACAGCAGCGCCACGAGCTGGCGCCCCTCGTCGCCGCCGAACGGGACGACCGCGCACGAACGCACCTGGTTGGCCAGCAGCGCGCGGGAGACGTTGACGCCCTTGCCGCCCGGGTCGAGGTGGGCGGCGGCGGCCCGGATCACGGCGCCCCTGGTCAGCGAGCCGATCTCGATCGTGCGGTCCAGGCTGGGGTTCAGGGTCAGGGTGAGGATCATGCGCGCACGACCTCCGGCCCGGCGGCGGCGAGGTCGGCGGCCAGCTCGAGGTCGAGCCCGGTGTCGCTGACGATCACGTCGATGTCCGACAGGGTCGCGAAGCGGGCCAGGTAGTTGCTGGAGAACTTCGTGTGGTCCGCCAGCAGCACCGAGCGCTGCGCCGAGGCGACCATCGCACGTTTGATCGCGGCCTCCGCCGGATCGGGCGTGGTCAGCCCCTTGGCGACCGAGCATCCGTTAGTGGCCATGAAGGCCACGTCGACGTGCAGCTGGGACAGCTGCCCGAGCGCCCAGTCCTCCACCGTGGCGAGCGTGCGGCCGCGGACCCTGCCGCCCAGCATGAACACGGTGAGGTTGGGGCGGGTCGCCAGTGCGGTCGCGAGCGGCGGCGCGTTGACGATGACGGTGAGCTCGCGGTCGGCCGGGAGGACCTGAACCAGCCGGCCCGTCGTCGTGCCGGCGTCGATGACGATGGCGCCGTCCTGCGGCAGCTCGGCAAGGGCGGCCTTGGCGATGCGCTCCTTCTCGTCGGTCATGACCTCGTCGCGGGCGGCGACGGCGGGCTCGAAACCGAGCCGCTCGACGGGGATGGCACCGCCGTGCACGCGGCGCAGCACGCCCGCGCGTTCGAGCACCGTCAGATCCCTGCGGATCGTCTCGGTCGTGACGCCGAACTGTTCCGCCAAGGTCACCACGTCCACACGCCCCGCGGCGCGGGCCTCACGGAGGATCTCCTGCTGCCGTTCCTCGGCGTACATGCTGTTGATTCACCGCCGTTTCGATGTTGTTTCGTATGTGTTTATACCCGGCTATGTTGGATCGTCAAGATGTCATTCCCCTCTGCCGGAGGAGGCGGCGGCCCGTACGATGGGGCCAGTCATGGCTTCTTCGCATCCCACTCCCACTCCCACTCCCACTCCCGCGCCGGCGCACGCTCGCAGGCGGTTGCGCCGGGTAACCCTCGTATCCCTGGGCGTCGCCGCCGCCGTGGCTGCGGGGTACGCTGCCGCCGCCGCGGTCCTCGCGGGTGAAACGCTTCCCGGCACCACGGTCGCGGGCGTCGACATCGGCGGGCTCGCGCCCGGCGCGGCAGAGGAACGGCTGCGCGAACGCGTCGCGGCGCAGGCGGCACGCCCGCTGACCGCGCACCTCGTCGCCGCCGGGCGGATCGTGGAGCGCACGCCGCTGGCCCCCGCCGAACTCGGCTTATCGCTGGACGCCCGCGCGAGCGTCGCCGCGGCCGGAGCGGGATGGCCCTCACCGGCGGACGTCGTGCGCACGCTGCTCGGCGGGCAGGAGGTCGCGCCTCGCGTGGCCGTGGACGAGCAAAGGTTCGCCGCCAGGGTGGCGCGGCTCGCCGAGGACGTCGACGTGCCGGTAAGGGAGGGCGCCGTCGCCTACCGGGACCTGGAGCCCAGGGTCACGCTGCCGAGGGACGGCCGGGCGCTCGACCAGGCCGCGGCCTCGCGGGAGCTCCGCGCGGCCTTCCTGCGTTCGCCGGAACCGGTCGCCCTCCCCCTCGCCGTCGTGCGCCCCCAGGTCTCCGCCGACATGGTCCGCTCGGTGGCGCGCACGTCCGCCCGTACGGCCGTCGCCGAACCGCTGACCTTAAAGAACGGCTCGCGCCAGGCCGTGCTGGAGCCCGCGGAGTTCGCTCCTCATTTGCGGTTCGTCACGACCGGTCCGGAGCGGATGGAGCCGTCGTTCGACGCGGAAAAGCTCGCCGCCGACCTGCGGCCCCGGCTCATCGGCGCCGACGAGGCCCCGCGCGACGCCACCTTCGAGATCTCCGGCGGGAAGCCGCGCGTCGTGCCCTCCCGCTCCGGGCAGGCGATCGACGCCGCCGGGCTGGGCCGTACGGTCGCCGAGACCATCGCGACGGGCGCGAGCCGCACGATCGTGGTGCCCATCGAGAACGGCACACCCGAACTGACCACTGCGCAGGCCAGGAAGCTCGGGATCACCGAGAAGGTCAGCTCGTTCACCACGCAGCACCCGTGCTGCGCCCCGCGCGTCACCAACATCCACCGCATCTCCGAGATCGTGAACGGCCACGTGGTGATGCCGGGTGAGACGTTCTCGCTCAACGGCCTGGTCGGAAAGCGCGACCGGGCCCGCGGCTTCGTCGAGGCGCCGATGATCCTCAACGGCAGGTACGTCGACGACGTGGGCGGCGGGGTCTCCCAGTTCACCACGACAATGTTCAACGCCGTCTTCTTCGGCGGCTTCCAGGACGTCCAGCACACGCCGCACACGTTCTACATCTCGCGCTATCCGGCGGGGCGCGAGTCGACCGTGTCCTTCCCGCAGCCCGACTTCCGCTGGCGCAACGACTCCCCGTACGGGGTGTTCATCACGACGTCGTACACGGACACGTCCGTCACGGTGAACTTCTGGAGCACCAAGCGGTACGACATCGAGTCGCAGAGTTCGGCCCACTACAACCCCAAGAGCTTTGCCGTGCTCACCGACTCCGGACCCGACTGCATCCCCATGACCGGTGCCGACGGGTTCACGATCGACGTGTGGCGGATCTTCAAAAAGGACGGCGAGGTGGTCAGGAGGCAGAAATTCCAGACCACCTACGCGCCCGAGCCGCAGCTCACCTGCGACAGCACCCAATCATGAGCACCGAATCATAGGCTCACCGCTTCCATTCGGCGCCGCGTGCGTCCCACTCGGTGTAGGTGTACGGGTTGTCGAGCACCTTGGTCTCCGGGACGTCGGGGTTCATGCCCTTCGCCCACGCGTCCTGGCCGAGCGTGCCGGTGAGGTATTCGACCGTGTGCTCCACGCTGCGCCTGGCCGCGTCGAGGTCGACGCCGACGAGCTTGTGGTCGCGCTTGACGATCCGCCCGTCGACCACGACCGTGTGCACGTCGCCGCGCTGGGCCTGGAAGGCGACGTGGCCGTACGGGTTGAAGAGCGGGAACATCACCGGGGAGTGCTCGTTCTTGATCAAGACGACATCGGCCCTCTTGCCCGGCTCCAGGCTTCCGACGACGCCGTCGAGCCCGAGTGCCCTGCTGCCGCCGCGGGTCGCCCAGTCGACCACGTGCTCGGCGCGCAGGTGGGCGTGGGTGACGGTCTCCTGGCGGCCGTGCGCGTCGAGGTGCTCGCGCGAGCGGTCGGCCCCGAGCGTGGTGCGCATCGCGGAGAACAGGTCGCCGCTCCACCAGACGCTGGTGTCCATGGACAACGACACCGGGATGTCGTGGCGGCGCAGCCGCCAGGTGGGCGGGTAGCCCTGGCCGGCGCTCTGCTCGCTCTCGGTGGAGACCGACACCGATCCGCCCGTCGCGGCGATCCGGTTGTAGGAGTCGGGGCTGAGGCTCGCGGCGTGCACGTAGATCGTCGACGGGGTCATGAAGCCGTGCTCGTGCATGAGGCGGATGCCGTCGTCGTTGGTCGCACCCCACACGCCGGCGTGGGTGGTGACGGGCACGCCGAGGTCGCGGGCCACCTCGAAGGCGGCGCGCTCGGGGAACTCCGGGTCGCCCGTCACGTCGAAGGCCATCTGGAAGCCGAGCATGTCGCCGCGTCCGTGGATGCGGCGGTTCACGAAGTCACGGAACTCTGGCGTGGTGGCCCATGCCCACGGGCCCTGCTGGATGTTGCCGTAGGCGAGCACGAACCGGCCGGGCACCGATTCGAGGGCGTCGACGGCGGCGTCGGCGTGGTCGACCGTCTGGAGACCGTGGGACCAGTCGACGGTGGTGGTCACGCCCGCGTCGAGCGCCTCGATCGCGGCCAGCAGGTTGCCGGCGTAGACGTCCTCGGGGCGGAAGACCTTGCCCCACTCGAGGTAGTACCAGACGAAGTACTGGGTGAGCGTCCAGTCGGCGCCGTATCCGCGCATGGCCGTCTGCCACATGTGCCGGTGGGTGTCGATCATGCCGGGCATGACGATCCCACCGCTCGCGTCGATCTCCACCGTCCCCTCGGGGACCTCCAGGCCGTGCCCGACGGCGGCGATGCGCCCGTCCGACACCAGCACGTCGGCGTCGCGCAGGACGGTGTGCCGGTCGTCCATCGTCAGCACGGTGCCTCTGCGGAACACCACCGGCCCGTTCGTCGTGCTCATCGTGCCCCACTTCTCTCCTACGGACGAGTGTCCGTAGAGCGGCCAACGCAATGTGGGTGTAACAATGCGACTGGCTTCTTCTTGTGTCAATAGTCCGTATAGCCAGCGTTTGCGCACCGCCACATCCGACAGGCGGACAACACATCGCTTCACGACTAGAGTCGGGATCGCCGACCGACGACAGGAGACCAGCCACCATGGCGCGCAGTGACACCGGACCCGACTTCATCGAGGCGCTCGCGCGCGGGCTCGATGTGATCAAGGCGTTCCAGCCCGGGCGGCCCGTCCTGTCCCTCACCGAGGTGGCGACGGCGACGGGCCTGGCCCGGCCGACCGCCCGCCGGATCCTGCTCACCCTCGAGGAGCTCGGCTACGCGCGCGGCGAGCGCGGCGGCTTCGCCCTCACGCCCCGCGTGCTCGAGCTCGGCGTGGCGTACGTGCACTCCACCGGCCTGTGGGAGGTCGCCAGGCCGCACATGGAAGCCCTCGTGGAGCGCACCAACGAGTCGTCGTCCATCGCCCAGCTCGACGGCTCGGACATCGTCTACGTCGCCCGCGTGGCCGTACCGAAGATCGTCACGTTGTCGGTGACCATCGGAACGCGCTTCCCCGCCCTGCAGACCTCGCTCGGGAAGGTCCTGCTCGCCGGCCTCACCCCGGAAGAGGCCGGCAGGACGCTCGCGGAGCCCAGCCGCTCGGGCATCCCCGCCCGCAGGCAACCGACGCCCGAGGAGCGGGACGCGGAGCTGCGCGAGGTGCGCGCCAAGGGCTGGGCCCTGACCGACGAGGAGCTCGCACTCGGCATCCGCTCCGTCGCGGCCCCTCTGCGCGACGGGTCCGGGCGGGTCATCGCCGCGCTCAACGTCAACGCGCACGCGGCGGAGACGTCCGTCGAGAAGCTGACGGAGGAGCATCTGCCGCTCCTGCTCACGACCGCCGGCGCGATCAGCGCCGACTGGGCGCTGCTGGAGTCGATCCCCCAGGTCACCGCGGCGACCGCCTCGTGACACGGGAAGGGCGGTGATCGCTTGACATGACGGGCCCCCCACGCGCAGACTGCCACGGCGGACAATTGTCCGCTGAACGGACGAGAGGATTCCCGCGCTTCATGACCGACTCCAGCGCGCCACCTCCGGCCCCTGCCGGTCCGCTGTCGGGCCTGCTCGTGGCCGACTTCTCGCGAATCCTCGCGGGGCCGTACGCGACGATGCTCCTGGCGGACCTCGGCGCGGAGGTCGTCAAGGTGGAGAGCCCGGCAGGCGACGACACCCGCACCTGGATGCCGCCCGTGCGCGACGAGGTGTCCACCTATTACCTGGGCGTCAACCGCAACAAACGTTCCGTCGCGCTCGACCTGAAGGACGCCGGCGACCTCGCCGCGGCCCGTGAGCTCGCCCGCCGGGCCGACATCATGGTGGAGAACTTCAAGCCCGGCGGCCTGCGCAGGTTCGGGCTCGACTACGAGAGCGTGAGCGGGTCCAACCCCGGCATCGTGTACGCCTCCATCAGCGGATTCGGCTCGGGCGGCGGCGCCTCCCTGCCCGGCTACGACCTCATCGTCCAGGCCATGTCGGGGCTGATGAGCCTCACCGGCGAACCCGACGGCCCGCCGTACCGCGCGGGCATCTCCGTCTTCGACGTGATGACCGGCCTGCACGCGATCATCGGCGTCCTCGCGGCCCTGCACCACCGCGCGGAGACGGGCCGCGGCCAGCACGTCGAGGTCAACCTGCTGTCCTCTGCGCTGTCGGGCATGGTCAACCACACCAGCGCGTTCGTGGCGGGCGGTGTGGTGCCGATGCGGATGGGCAACGCCCACCCCAGCCTGTTCCCGTACGAGCCGCTGCCCACCGCCGACGGCGACCTCATCATCACGGCGGGCAACGACGGCCAGTTCCGCGCGCTCTGCGAGGTGCTCGGCGTGCCCGAACTCGCCGGCGACCCGCGTTTCGCCCGCACGAAGGACCGCACCGCCAACCGCGAGGAGTTGCGCCCGCTGCTCGTCGAGCGGCTGAAGCAGCGGCCCAAGATGGAGTGGTTCCACGAGCTCGTCGCGGCCGGCGTGGCGTGCGGGCCCATCAACACCGTCGACGAGGGCGTCGGCTTCGCCGAGGAGCTGGGCCTCGACCCGGTCGTCACCCCCGGCGAAGGAGACCGCGCCGTGCCGTCGGTGCGCAACCCGATCTCGCTTTCGCTGACGCCGCCCTCCTACCGGCTGCCGCCCCCGGCTCTGGGCGAGCACGGCGCAGAGATCCGCGCCTGGCTGGCCGAGCCGACCACGGACTGAGGACCGAACCCATGGACGACCTGAACTTCCCCACCTCGATCGGCACGTCCGACCCGACCACCATCCGGCTGCTCGGACAGGACCTGGCCGCCGACCTCATGGGCAAGGTCGGCTTCGGCGAGCTCGCCTTCTGGCTGGTCGCCGGGCGGCGGCCCACCCCGCAGGAGACCCGGGTCTTCGAGACCGTGCTGGTCGCGCTCGCCGACCACGGGTTCACCCCGACGGCGATCGCCGCGCGCCTGACCTACCTCAGCGCGCCCGAGTCGGTGCAGGGGGCGCTGGCCGCCGGGCTGCTCGGCGGAGGCTCCCGGTTCCTGGGCGTGACCGAGGACAGCGGCCGGTTCCTCGCCGGGGTACTCGCCGCCCACGACGGGCCCGTTCCCTCCGACGACGCCGGCTGGGACGCGCTCGCGCTGGCGGCCGTCACGCGGGCCCGCGAAGAGCGCCGCCTGGTGCCCGGCCTCGGCCACCCCGTGCACAAGGTGCAGGACCCCCGCACCCCGGTGCTGATCGCCGTCGCCGAGGAGGAAGGGCTGCGCGGCCCCCACCTGCGGCTGTTCGAGGCGATCGGCCGGGTGCACCCGCAGGTACTGGGCAGGACGCTGCCGCTCAACGGGGCGGGCGTGTGCGGGGCCGCGCTGGCCGACCTCGGCCTGCCCGTCGACCTGCTCCGCGGGTTCGCCCTGCTCGCGCGCGCCGCAGGACTCCTCGGCCATCTCGCCGAGGAGCGTCGCCGACCGATCGGCATGGACGTCTACCAGGCCGTCGACAGGAACGCGACATACGTGTCCGACGAGGACTGACCGATTCCCATCCCTCCGCGGGAGGTCACATGGCAAAGCTGGTCGCGGTGATCGCATCGACGCATCACCCCTTCTACTACCGAGCGAGTACGGCTCCGCCGGAGGAACGCCCGCCGTTCGCCGACGCGTGGGTCACCAAGATCGCGGCATTCCGCGAGACGCTGACCCGGGTGAACCCCGACGTGCTGGTGATGGTCGGCTCCGACCACTTCCACCAGCTGTGGCTGGACAACATGCCGCAGTTCCTCATCGGGAAGGCGCCGTTCTACGACGCGAACTTCTACAACGAGGAGCGCGAGTTCGGCCTGCCCCGCATGTTGCTGCGCGGCCAGGAGGACCTGTCGGCCCACATCCTGCGTGAGGGCCTGGACGCCGGCTTCGACCTCGCCTTCAGCAACGAGCTGCGCATCGACCACAGCGTGACCTGCCCGATCATCACGCTGCGCCCCGAGGCCGACCTGCCCATCGTGCCGGTCTACACCAACATCTTCGCGCCGCCGCTGCCCCGGCCGAAACGCTTCGTCGAGCTCGGCCGTACGATCCGGCAGCTCGTCGAGTCGTGGCCCAGCGACAAGCGCGTCGCCGTCATCGGCACCGGCCACCTGTCGCTGGAGCTGGGCGGGCCCCGCCAGTTCGGGCCGCACGGACCGGACCCGGTGTTCGACAGGAAGGCCGTCGAGTGGATCGCCTCCGGCGACATCGAGGGCTGCCTGTCGGAGGTCACCCTCGACAGCCTGTGGGAGCCGGGCAACGCCACCCACGGCTTCATGGACTTCATGCTCATGATGGGCGTCGCGGGTGAGGGAGCCAAAGCCGACTACGTGGACACGCTCGACCTGTTCCACACGATGGAGGCCTACTTCACCTGGTACCCCAACGGAGTGACGGCATGAGCAGATACCTCGTCGACAAGTTCCTGTTCACCGTCGACCGCGATCCCGAACTGGTCGAGCGCTACCGGGAGGACCCGCGCGGCACCGTCGAGTGGTGGGAGGCGGAGCGGGCCAACTTGCTGCTCAACTGCCACCCGGGCGAGGCGAGCACCTGGCTGAGGTTCGAGGACGCCGAGCGGGAGGCCCTGGCCGCCCACGACTACGTGCGGCTCTTCGAGCTCGGCGCGCACCCGTTCCTCACGCTCACGCTCTTCATCGCGATGTTCGAGCGCGACTACGACGAGCCGCTCGCCTTCCAGAAGGAGTACGGCATGCGGCTCCAGCACTTCAGCCTGCCGTACCCCGACATCACGACCTGAGGAGCGCGTCATGCGCGCAGCGACCGTCCACGCGTGCGGGGAGCCGCCCGTGGTCAGCGAACGCCCCCGTCCGCGCCAGGCCGCCGGTCAGGTGGTCGTCTCCGTGACCGCGGCACCCATCACGCCGCTCGACGTGCTCTGCGCGACGGGCGTGTCCTACTTCGGCGTCCCCGCGCTGCCGTACGTGCCGGGGGTCCAGGGGGTGGGCGTCGTCGCCGAGGGCACCCTGTCGGCGCCCGAGGGGACGCGGGTGTGGTTTCCCACCACGGCCGGGATGCGCCCCGGCGACGGCAGCATGGCGCACTACTGCGCCGCCTCCGAGGAGGAGCTCGTGCACCTGCCCGACGGCGTGAGCGACGAGCAGGCGGCGGCGCTCGGCCTGTCGGCGGTCGCCGCCTGGATGGCGCTGACCTGGCGTGCCGGCCTGCGGTCCGGCGAGCAGGTGCTCGTGCTCGGGGCGGGCGGCGTCGTCGGCCAGGTGGCCGTGCAGGCGGCCCGGCTGCTCGGCGCCCGCAGGGTGGTGGCCGCCTGCCGGTCCGCCGCGGCGCGCGCGGCCGCCGAGCGGGCGGGCGCGGACGCGGTCGTGGCCATCGAGGACGGCGACGACGCCGCCGCCCTGTCCGCACGGCTGGCCGCCGCGTGCGACGGCGGGATCGACGTCGTCGTCGACCCGCTCTTCGGGGTGCCGGCCGCCGCGGCGGCACGGCTCCTCTCCCGGGGCGGCCGCCTGGTCAACCTCGGCGGGTCGGCCGCGGAGAACGCGACCTTCGACTCCTCGACGCTGCGCAGCCGCTCGGCCGCCGTGCTCGGGTACACCAACAACGACCTGACCAACGATCAGCGGCGTACGGCGTTCGCCGAGGTCATGGGGCACGCCGTCGCCGGCGGGCTATCGGTCGCCTTCGACGCGGCCCCGCTCGACGGGATCCACGCGGCCTGGGCGAAGCAGTCGGGCGGCACGTCGTCGCGCCGGGTCGTCGTCCGCCCCTGGGCGGGGTGACGGGTGCCTTTTGTGGTAATCGGGGCCGTCGGGCATCATGATCATGCGCAGGGCGCCGGCTCGCCCTCGTACGGCTCCCCCCGGTGCGCGACCTCGACGGCCGCGCCCACGCGCGAGTTCCCTGACGGAGAAACCATGAACATCGTCTTGTGGGTGCTGCAGAGCATCCTCGCCCTCTTTTACGTCGCCGCCGGATTCACCAAGCTCTCCCAGCCGCGGGCCAAGCTCAGGGACCGGATGGGCTGGGTGGACGACCTGTCCGACGGGCAGGTCAAGCTCATCGGGGCCCTCGAACTGCTCGGCGCGATCGGGCTGATCCTGCCCGCGGCCACCGGCATCGCGCCGGTCCTCACGCCGCTCGCGGCGACCGGCCTCGCCGTGATCCAGCTCGCCGCGATCCCTGTGCACCTGCGGCGGGGCGAGGGCAAACTCGTCCCCCTCAACCTCGTGTTGCTCGTGCTCGCCGCGATCGTCGCGTGGGGCCGCTTCGGGCCCTGGGCGTTTTGACCCGCTCACGCGCACGCTCGCTTCGGGCCGCCGACACGGCCTGAACGGAACACGACGCCGCGCGGCCCCGGGATTCTTCCCGGGGCCGCGCGGCGTCTGCGTGGTGGATCAGGCTCAGGGCTGGACGAGGCCCGTGTGGTAGGCCTTCACCAGCCGCCGGGGCACGAGCAGACGGTGCCCGTCGACGACGATGGGCACCAGGTCGGGCGCCTTCGCCTTCCACTGCGACCGGCGGCTGCGGGTGTTGCTGCGGGAGGTCCTCCGCTTGGGGACGGCCATGTGTGTGCTCCTACCAGCTCGACTTCGTGACGCCGGGCAACTCGCCCCGGTGGGCCATTTCGCGGAAGCGGACCCGCGAGAGGCCGAACCTGCGCAGGTGCCCCCGGGGCCGCCCGTCGACCGAGTCGCGGTTGCGCACGCGGGTGGCGCTCGCGTCGCGCGGCTGCCGCCGCAACTCGGCGGCGGCCTCGAGCCGCTCCTCGGGGGAGCCGGTCCTGACGACCTCCTTGAGGGCGGCGCGCCGGTCCGCGTAGCGCAGGACGATCGTCTTCCTGCGCTCGTTGGCCGCGATCTTGCTCTTCTTGGCCATCAGATCCGCTCTCCCCGTGCCCGGATCAGTGCGACGGCGCGCTCGACGCCGATCCTGTCGATCGTCTTGATCGCCTTGGCGCTGAGCGTGAGCCGTACGAACCTGTCCTCGCTCGGCAGCCAGTAGCGCTTGCGCTGGATATTGACATCCCACCGGCGCTTGGTGCGCCGGTGGGAGTGGGAGACGTTGTTACCGAAGACGGGACCGGCTCCGGTGAGCTGGCATCGGGCCGACATCACCGGCTCCCGTAGCGCTGCCGGAACCGCTCGACGCGTCCCTGGGTGTCGAGCACGCGGCCGCGTCCGGTGTAGAACGGGTGGCTCGCCGAGGACACGTCGACGTCGACGACCGGGTAGACGTTGCCGTCCTCCCACTCGATCGTCTTGTCGCTCGTCATGGTCGACCTCGTCAGGAAGGCGAAGTCCGCGCCCGGGTCGCGGAAGACGACCGGACGGTACTCGGGGTGGATGCCCTTCCTCATGGTTATCGGTCCTCTCTGAACAGCACGTGCTGCCGGGCGATGGGGTCGTACTTGCGCAGCGTCAGACGATCGGGGTCGTTGCGCCGGTTCTTGCGGGTCACGTAGGTGTAGCCGGTTCCCGCGGTCGATCGCAGCTTGATCACGGGACGCACCTCGTTTCTGGCCACTCCAGCTCCTTTCGAGTCGTAGAATGAAAATGATAACCGTTATATTCCCCGAAGGAGTCCGCGTGTCCGTCCCTGTTGTCCTCGTCGCCGGTCTGCACGACACGGCCAGGACCGCTGTCGTCGACCGGCTGCTCCGCGACCATCCCGGCGCCGTCGCGGTCCACCACGATCTCCGCGACGTGACCCACGGCCGGGTGCGGCGCGTCGTCCGCGACTCCTCCGGGACGCTCGACCGGGCCACCGTGCTGCTGGCCCACGGCTGCGTCACCTGCACGGTCCGCGAAGACCTGATCCCCGAGCTGGTACGGCGGGCCGGCTCCGCCTCCCTGCTGATCGCCGATCTGTGGGACTCGGTCGAGCCCCGGTCGGTCGCCGAGGCCCTGGACCAGGACGAGGTGCGGGATCTTCTGCGGACGACGGCGGTGCTGACCGCGCTCGACGCACGCCACATGCCCGTCGACATCACCCGCCCCGACCGGCTCCGCGAGGTCGGCCGGCACGCGGCCGACGGCGACGAGCGCTACCTCGCGGAGGTGCTGGCCCGGCAGATCGAGTACGCCACGGGGCTGGTCGTGCATCGCGGAGACGGTGACGAGGACGATGTGGAGTTGTCCCGCGCGGTGCTGGGGCACCTCGCCCCCATGACGCCGGTCGCGCCGGCGGAAGGGCCGCTGCCCGACGTGACGGGTGCCGCCGTGTGCGCGGCCGAACTGGCCGCCCGGGTCGACCCCCCGACCGCGCAGCTGCCCTGCGACCTGGTGACCGACGAGATCAGCACGGTCGTGTGGCACCGGCTGCGCCCGCTGCACCCGGAGCGGCTGTTCGAGGCCGTCGACGAACTGGTCACCGAGTCGGTGCGCAGCCGCGGCCGGTTCTGGCTGGCCAACCGGCCGGAGCGTCTGCTCGCCTGGGACGCGGTCGCGGGGGTGGTCTCGGTAGAGGACGCGGGCCCGTGGCTCGCCGCGCTGCCCGACGCGGCCTGGGAGATGGTCTCCCCCGCCCGCCGCATGGCCGCCTCGCTCGACTGGGCGCCCGTCGTCGGCGACCGCGTCCAGCACCTGGTCTTCACCGGCCCCGAGCTCGATCGCGAGCGCATCCACGCGCTGCTCGACTCGTGCCTGCTCACCGAGGAGGAGTCGCTGGCGGGCCAGAACGCCTGGGCCGCCTACGACGACCCCTTCGCCGCCGTGCTCGACCTGGAAGAGATCGCATGAAGAACCGCCGCGTCCCGAGGAAGAAGACCAATCCCCTGCTCGGTGTCGGCTACGTCGACTACAAGGACACCGACCTGCTGCGGAGGTTCATCTCCGACCGGGGGAAGATCCGCAGCCGCAGAGTCACGGGCGTCACCGTCCAGCAGCAACGGCAGCTCGCCCGGGCCATCAAGAACGCCAGGGAGATGGCCCTGCTCCCCTACTCCAGCCGCGCCCGCTGACCGCCTTGACAACGTAGATCAAGAGTCCGCGCGGCTCGCGGCGGCGGGCCGCGCGGACGCCGTGCGGTCAGGCGGGGAAACGCCCGGCGAACCCGGCGGTGTAGGCCGGCCACGCCACCGGGTCGTGCCCCGGGACCAGCGGATATCCCTTCGCCTCGGCGATCTTCTTCAGCTTCTTGATCTGCTCGACGGTGTCCTCCGGTGCGCAGTCGATGAACCCGCCGACGGCGAGTTCCCCTTCGATGTTCTCGGTGAGGTCGGCCGCGTCGAAGGCGAAGACGAAACCGCCGCCGCCCACGGACTCGTCCAGGTCGACGACGAAACTCTGGTGCCCGGGGGTGTGGCCGGGCGTCGGCACGGCGGTCACCCCGGGGGCGATCTCCGCCTCACCGTCGGCGAGCCGCCAGTCGATGCGCGGGTCGTCGAAGTCGACGCGGAAGATGCCGTTGGCCTCGGCCGCCTCGGACAGGCCGAACCGCAGCTCGGCCCGCTGGGCGTGCACGGGCACCCGCCCGGCGAAGTGCTTGAGCCCGCCCGCGTGGTCGAGATGCAGGTGGCTGACGGCGACCGTGCGGATGTCCTCCATGGCGATGCCGGCCTGCGCGAGCGTCTCCTCCAGCGGCTCGCCGGGGCCGGGCAGCACCGGGAGATACTCCGGCCGCGGGTAGTACCGCCGCGCGAGGGCCGCGTCGCGGATCAGCGCGGTGTTGAACCCGGTGTCGAGCAGCACCCAGCCGCCGTCGACCTGGAGCAGCACGCCGGGCACGGGCTCACGCAGCCGCGTTCCCGACGTGTCGCCGTGTACGGACACCGTCTTCGGCAGGTCTTCCCAGCCGAGAGTGAGAAGGACGATTCGCCGGACTCCTGTTCCCATGGGCCCAGTTTGCCGTTTCCACGGAAAGTCCCGAGAGCGGGGGCGGCTCTAATACCGGGTGGGGGTATATGGTTCCCCTACAAGGAGCATCTCGAGGAGGTCACCATGGCCGCGCCCGGGCACGAACACACGAGCCACCAACAGGCCCGTCAGGGGGCGACCTGGCAGGCGGCCGCCTCGGCGACGCTGCACTGCCTCACGGGATGCGCCATCGGCGAGGTGCTCGGCATGGTCGTCGGGACGGCCCTGAACTGGCACGGCGCGGCGACGGTGGCCCTGTCGGTCGTCCTGGCGTTCTTCTTCGGGTACGCCCTCACCCTCCGCGGTCTTCGCCGCGCGGGCGTGGGCTGGCGCCAGGCCGTACGGCTGGCGATCGCGGCCGACACGCTCTCCATCGTCATCATGGAGATCGTCGACAACGCGTTCATCGCGGCCGTCCCGGGCGCCATGGACGCCGGGCTCGGCAGCGCGCTCTTCTGGGTCTCGCTCGCCGCGTCGCTGGCCCTGGCCTTCCTCGTGACGCTCCCGGCCAACAAGTGGATCATCGGCAGGGGCAGGGGGCACGCGGTCGTGCACGCCTACCACTGAGCGACCTGATCAGGCGGCGCTCACGCCGTGACGGGCAACGCGGCCAGGTCGACGCGGTGACGCAACGGCTCCCCGCCGATGACCCGGAACACCTCGTCGAGGGCCTGCGATCCCAGACGGGCCAGCTCGTTTCCCAGGGAGCCCGCGACGTGCGGGGTCAGGATGACGTTGGGCAGGTCCCACAGCGGTGAGGACGCCGGGGTGATCTCGGGCTCGGTGACGTCGAGCACGGCCCTGATGCGACCGCGCCGCAACTCGGCGACGAGGGCGTCGTGGTCGACCAGCGACCCCCGGGCGGTGTTGATCAGCGTCGCGCCGTCCCGCATGGCCGACAGGCGCGCCGCGCTCACCAGCCCGCGGGTCTCCGCGATGGCGGGCGCGTGGAGCGACACCACGTCACACGATGAGAAGAGCTCGTCGAGGTCCGCCTTACGCACGCCGAGGGAGGCGGCGGCGGACTCGTCGAAGTAGGGATCGCTGACCAGCACCTCGAGGTCGAACGGCCGCAGCAGTTCGGCCACCCGCCGGCCGATCCGGGAGGCGCCGATCAGGCCGACGGCCTTGCCGTGGTTGCCGATATCGGGATATTCGGCGACAAGGTCGATGGCCGCCCGCCGGGCCCGGTATTCCTGCGCGAGCAGCGGCACCGCCTTGTTGGCGAGCAGGATCATCGCCACGGTGTATTCGGCGACGGGAATCGCGTTCGCGTCCGCCGCCGAGCTCACCTGGATGCCTCGGTCGAACACCGCCTGGGTGACGTGGCTCTTCACGGTGCCCGCGGCGTGCACGACGGCGCGAAGGCGGGGGGCGTGGTCGAGCGCCCGTTCGTCGATCACCGGGCTGCCCCAGCCGGTGAGCAGGACCTGGGCATCTCGCAACCGGTCGAAGGCGCCGGCATCGAACGCGGTGAGGGGAGCTCCCCAGTCGGGTCCGACGAGGCCGCGCAACCGCTCGGCGTCCTCGCCCCGGAAGAGTCTGGCGGGCAGGCTCGGCGGCATCGCCAGCACGACCGAGCCGGGGGCCGCGGGCGCGGTCACCGTGCGGCCCACACGAGGCCGCGTTCGGTGAGCGTCCTGACGACCGGATGCTCCAGATCGGCCACCCGGTGGCCGACGGCCGAGAAGAAGATCTTCCCGGCCCCCCACCTGCGGGTCCACACGACGGGCATCCCGACGGGTCCTCCCCCGTGTCCTCCGTCCGACGGCGTGAACGTGGTGCGCGCCAGCACCGTGTTGAGCTCGTCGGTCAGCATCCAGTACTGCTCGGTCGTGACGGTGAAGTCGCCCAGGCCGGCGACGATCGGATGGCCTGCCTGCTCGGGGACGATGGTGACCTCGTATTCGAGGAAGTCGTCGGGGTGGTAGAGGAACAGCCCGCCCACCATGCGCAGGTAGTCGTGGCTGTCGCCGAACGTGCCGACCACCCCGCCGTGCCATCCGGCGAAGCCGGTGCCCGCGTGGACCGCGGCGACCAGGCCGGCGCTCTGCTCACGGGTGAGCTTCCCGATGGACCAGCACTGCACGATCAGGTCGGTGGCGGCCAGGAGACCGGCGTCGGTGTAGACGTCCAGGTCCTCGCTGACGGTGACCTCGAACCCGGCGCCGGCGAGCGACGGGATGAACAGCTCGGTGGCCTCGACGGGCGCGTGGCCCTCCCATCCGCCGCGGACGACCAGCGCCCGCCGGGTGTCCCCGCTCATCGCGAGGCCACCGGGTCCGCCGTCCAGGCGGGGAGGTCGAGCGGCGTGCGCTGGACGCCGATCCACTGGCGCCGGGTGAAGCCGGGCATCTGGTTCTCCGCGCCGTGGCGGGCGTGCGCGTCGTTGACGTGCACCTCGCCGGCCTGCAGCCGCTCGGCCACCCGCATGCCCCGGATGAGATCCCGGCTGAACACCGAGTTCATCAGCATCGGATATCCGTTGGTCAGCGCGACGGCCTCCTCCTCGGAGTCCACGACGGTGATCGGGATGACCGGGCCGAAGATCTCCTCGGTGAAGGCGGGCATGTCGGGGGTGACGCCGGTCAGCACCGTGGGCCGATAGAACAGGCCGTCGTAGGTGCCGCCCGCGACCAGCTTGGCGCCCATCGCGACGGACGGTTCGACGATCGTCTGATGCACCCGGTCGCGCTGGGCGGCGCTGATCAGCGGGCCGAGGTCGGCCTCGCCGCTCAGCGGGTCGCCGACGCGCAGAGCCTCGACCCGGCGCGTCACCGCCGCGATGTAGTCGTCGGCCACCTCGCGCATCACGATGTGCCTGCTGGAACTGATGCACGTCTGCCCCTGGAACTCCAGCGACGCGATCATCGCGAGGGAGGCGGCCAGGTCGACGTCGGCGTCGTCGAGCACGAGGAAGGCGTTGTCGCCGCCGAGCTCGAGGCGGATGGGCCGCAGAGTGGCGGCGGCCGCCGCCGCGATCGCCAGGCCGACCGTGCGGGAGCCGGTGAAGTCGATCAGGTCGAGCCCGTCGTGGGTGGCCAGCGGCCAGCCCGCGGCGGGGCCGTCCCCGGTGACGACGTTGAAGACGCCCGGCGGCAACCCCGCGTGGTCGGCCGCCTCGGCGAGCATCTGGCCGCCGATGACGGGCGTGAGCTCCGCCGGTTTGAGCACGATCGTGTTGCCGAAGGCCAGGCCGGGGGCGACGGCTCGCATCGCCAGGTTCATCGGGTAGTTCCACGGCGTGATGATGCCGAGCACACCGAGGGGCACCACGCGCGACAGCGACAACTTGCCCGCCTTGTAGGGCGGCAGGATCTCGCCCGCGTTCTCGGTCGCCTGCACCGCCGAGATGCCGAGCTGGCGGATGGTCGTGGACACCTCGTCCTCGGCCTTGGCCCGCACTCCGCCGGTCTCCCGCATGCTCTGGGTGACCAGCTCCTCGTACCGGTCCTGGAGGTGCCCGGCCATCCGGCGCAGGTAGGCGGCGCGCTCCGGCGCGGCCAGCGCCGCCCACCCGGGCTGCGCCGCTCGGGCGGCGGCCACCGCCTGATCGACGTCACGGGCGTCTCCCAGGGCGTAACCGCCGATGCGTGCGCCGGTCGCCTTCTCCTCCACGTCGCCGGTACGGCCGGACGCGGAGGGACGCCAGACTCCGTCGATGTAGAGCCGGCTGCCGGCATGGCGAGATGTCATTCGCACTCCGAGGGGATACGGCCACGACCTTTGTCCACGACTTAAGTTAAGTACCACCGGTGTGGAGGTCAACAGTGGATCTAGGCGGCTCGCACGCCTCCGCTGGCGAGCACCTGCACCACCGGCAGCGTGGCCGCGCCCAGGGCCACCGCCTCCTGGCCGAACCGCCCCGGCTCGATGCGGACCTGGCCGTACATGTAGGACAGGGCGTGACGGCGCACGGCCTCCCGTACGGCCGGCAGGATCGCCGGTCCCAGTGTCTGCCCCGCCCATCCGGACAGGACGACCAGGTCGGGGCTGAGCAGGTTGATCAGGTTGGCGATGCCGATGCCCAGATGTTCGGCGACGGTGTCGAGCACCTCCGCGGCGCTCCCTCCGTCCGCCGCCCGCGCCACCAGCTCGGCCAGGCGGGCCTCGGTGTGGCCGGCCTCGAACGGCACGGCGTCCGGCAGCGCGAGGTAGTCGCCGAGGATCGCCTCGGCCCCCACATACGCCTCCAGGCAGCCGCGGGAGCCGCACCGGCACGGCCGGCCGTGCACGTTGATGACGGTGTGGCCCCACTCGCTGGTCGTGCTGGTCGTGCTCGTCATGTCCGCGAACGACCCGGTGAACGACCCGGTGAACGACTCAGACGCGGTCGCGACCGCGGCCCCCACCCCGACGCCGAGCAGCGCCACGATCGCCCGGCGCGAGCCGCGGCCCGCCCCGTGCCACATCTCGGCCTGCCCGAGGGTGCGCGCGCAGTTGTCCAGGTAGACCGGCACCCGGAGCTCCTTGCGCAGCATGTCGGCCAGGGGCACCGCCGACCAGCCGAGGGTGGGGGCGTGGACGAGCTCGCCGGTCTGCACCGCGCCGGGGACCCCGACGCCGACGCCGAGCAGGGCTCCTGTCTCGACGCCGACCGCGGAGACGACCTCCTCGACGCCGGCCAGCACCAGCCGCACGACCGGTTCCGGCTCCAGCCGGGTGGCCGCCACCGAGTAGGTCGCGGTCGCCAGCGTCTGGAGTGTGTAGTCGAACAACCCGATCTGCACGTGGGTCTCGCCGATGTCCACCCCGACGACGTGCCCGAACTCGCCCCGCACCTGGATGAGCGTGCGGGGGCGGCCGCCGTCGGAGCCCACGAGGCCCGCCTCGGCGACCACGCCGTCGTTGATGAGGTCGGAGACGACGTTGCTCACCGTGGCCGAACTCAGCCCGGACGCCCTCGTCAGGTCCTGACGGCTCGTCGGCCCCTGGACATAAAGGCGCGAAAGCAACGCGGCGCGATTGTGGCGGCGCAGGTCACGTGTCGTCTGCTGAACCGCGCGTCTCACACCCTGGATTCTGCCAGAGCGGCGATCGAACCGAAGATCACGCTCCCGCCTGCGGGGGCCCGTCAGCGACGCGTCAGCGTTAGTGGCGATGGCGTCGGAATTTCGTCACGAACGGGTGCCTCGCGCCCAGCCGGGGTTAACGTCAGGTTTGTACGAACTCCCCTGGAGGCATCCCATGCTGGAAGATCCGTTATATGTGCCCGTTCACCACGGCGACTTCTCCCTTTCGCTGCGCCTATTCAGGACGGCGTCGGGAAAGAAGACCTCGGTGGCCTTCACCTCGCCGCTGCGGCTGGCGAAGGTGCTCGGCAGCGGGCAGGAGTGGATCCGTCTCAGTGAACCCGCACTACGGTGCATGATCGCCGACCTCGACGTCATCGGCGTCGTGATCGACCCGGCCGCCACGATGTCCCGGCCCGCCTCCAGGACCGCATGATGTGCGTCCTCGAACAGGATCTGCTCGACAGCGATCAGGAAGACTCCGCCGAGGGCGTCACCGCCCAGCGGCGCTGATGTCCCTCCACTCTCGTTCCCATCCCGCCATGGCCCGCCGCGCCGTCCATGCCCGCCGCCCTGCCTGAGCGACCAGCATGACCGGCCATACGGCGAGCGCCACGGCGGCACCCCCCAGCACCGAGCCGAGAGCGATCGTCCCGGTCGCCGCCGGCCCCACATCCAGCCTGTCTTCGCGATCCACCCAGACGCGAAGCGGGCTTTTCGTGCTTGCGGCCACGCCCAGGTGCGTCCTGCCGGTGCGCGGGCGGCCGTCCGCACCGGTCCACGTCAGCTCGACGTCGAGGCCGGGGGCGGGCAGCGCCCTCCCCGGTGGGGGCGTGAAGATCCGCACGATCTGGGCGGTGACCTGCCGATGGCTCCTGCCGTACGCGTCCGCCGAACGAGTCATGACCAGGCACAACACGGCGCCGGTCACGCAGCCGGCCAGCGCGGCCAGCACCGCGACGACGCTCCACCGCGGCGACGGCAGGCCCCCGCCGGGGAGCCCGCACGCGCGGGGGCTCATGACAGGCTCGACGTGGGCGGCCCGACCCGGAAGCGCATGCGGCACACGACCGCGTCCGTACGGCGGCGCAGCGCCCGGGCGAGGACGGCGCCGCGCTGGTTCTGCAGAAGGCGCTGCCAGGCGTGCTCGGGCTCGACCTCGGCGATGAGCACGAAGACGTGCGGCTCGGGCACGCTGCCGAGGTAGCCGAGCAGGGCCTCGTCGAGCCGCCGGTGCTCCCCGACGAGCTGCACCAGGTCGACGTCGGGCTGCCAGCGCTCCCATTCATCGCGGAAGCGGCGGGCCTCGACCTCGTCACCGGGATGGGTGATGTTGACCGCCACGACCCGGTCGCCCAGCGACAACGCGGCGGTGAGCGCCTCCCGCGCGAGCCGGTTGACCTCGTGAACGGGAACGACCACGAGCGAGCGGCGCGGCCGGGGCGGCGGAGGCGTCCTGCCGAGCTCCAGGCGTGCGCCGATGCGGGCGTAGGTGCGGTTGACCCGCTGCATGAGCAACACGATGAGCGGAAGCGTGACCACGATCAGCCAGCCGCCCTCGGCGAACTTCGAGGCGGTCACCACGAGCGCGGCGGCGAAGGTCAGCAGCGCCCCGAAGCCGTTCAGTGCGGCGCGCCACCGCCATCCGAGGGGCCGGTCGGTCACCCAGTGCCTCGCCATTCCCGCCTGCGACAGGGTGAAGCCGACGAACACGCCGATCGCGAACAACGGCACCAGCAGGTTCATCTGGCCACGGGCCGCCACCAGCAGCACCGCGGAGGCGACCGCCAGGAAGGCGATGCCGTACCGGTGCACGTGCCTGTCGTCGCGCAGCGCGAAAAGGTGCGGCAGGTTGTTGTCCTTGGCGAGCAGCTGGGCGAGCACGGGAAGGCCGCCGAAGGAGGTGTTGGCGGCCATGGCGAGCAGCACCACGGTGGCGAACTGCACGACGTAGAACAGGGGCCCGTCGCCCAGCGAGGCGCGGGTGACCTGCGCGAGCACGGTCACCCCGTCGACGGGGGCGATGGAGAACTTCTCGATGAGCACGGCGATGCCGATCAGCATGACCCCGAGCAGCCCGCCGAGGGCGATCTCGGCGTTCTGGGCCCGCCTGACGCGCGGCCGCCGGAAGGACGGCACGGCGTTGGCGATCGCCTCGACGCCGGTCAGCGAGGCGCAGCCGTTGGCGAACGCCTTGAGGAGCAGCAGCACGCCGACCGTCTGCAGGGTGTGCGCCTGCGCGGCGTGCTCGACGGGCGTGGCGGGCTCGCCGCGTACGAGCCCTGCCACGATGACCAGAGCGATCGCGCCGACGTAGACGGCCGTGGGCGCGATGAGGGCCTGGGCGCTGTGCGCGATGCCGCGCAGGTTGATCGCCGTGACGACGGCGAGCACCGCCAGGCACAACACCACCGTGTACGGCAGGAGCTCGGGGAAGGCCGAGGTGAGCGCGGCCACTCCGGCGGCCACGGACACCGCCACGTTGAGCACGTAGTCGACGATCAGGCTCGCGCCCGCGACCAGGCCGGCGCGGCGGCCGAGGTGGGTCCTCGCCACGCCGTACGCGCCGCCGCCTTGGGGGAAGGCCGCGATGACCTGCCGGTAGGACAGGGTGAGCACACTCAGCAGCAGGGCGATCGTGACGGTGACCGGGATGGTGAAGCCGAGTCCGGCCCCGCCCGCAAGGGCGAGGACCACGACGATCGCCTCCGGGCCGTACGCCACCGACGCCATCGCGTCGAGCGACAACGCCGCCAGGCCCCCGACGACGGTGAGTCTGTGCTTGTCACCGTGGTCGGGGGCCTGTCTGCCGGCGGGCGCTGCGGCCGGAGGTGCTATCGCGGACATCGAGTCCTCCTGCGAGATCGATTGCGATGTGATCACCGGGTCAGGGCTTGAAGCGGTATCCCATGCCCGGCTCGGTGATCAGATGCGCCGGGTGGGCGGGGTCCCGCTCCAGCTTCCGGCGCAATTGCGCCATGTACTGGCGCAGGTAGTTGGTCTCCTTGAAGAATCCGGCGCCCCAGACCTGGGTCAGCAGCTGCCGCTGGCTGACGAGCTTGCCCGGGTTACGCAGGAGGATCTCCAGAAGGTGCCATTCGGTCGGGGTGAGCCGTACGCCGCCGCTGACGGTCTTGCCGACCAGGTCGACAGTGTGGTCGCCGATGGCGACGACGGCGGGCGCTTCGCCCTGCGTGGAGACGCGCCGACTGATCGCGCGCACACGGGCCAGCAGTTCGTCGATGCCGAACGGCTTGGTCATGTAGTCGTCCGCGCCGGCGTCGAGGGCGTCGACCTTGTCCTGGTTCCCGGTGCGCCCGGACAACACGATGATCGGGACGCTCGTCCAGCCGCGAAGGCCGTGGATGACGTCGACGCCGTCGATGTCGGGCAGCCCGAGATCGAGCACGACCAGGTCGGGGTGCCAGTCGGCCGCCTCGCGAAGCGCCGTGGCGCCGTCGGGCGCCACGGCCACCTCGTAGTGGCGGGCGGCCAGGTTGATGCGCAGCGCCCGGAGGATCTGCGGTTCGTCGTCGACGACGAGAACGCGGGTCATGGAATCCTCCTCCGGGCGCTTCGCATCGTGATCACTGGCCTGCGTTCAACGCGTCGAGGGCCAGGTTGAGCTGCAGGACGTTGACGGCGGGCTCGCCCATGAAGCCGAGCGCCCGGCCCGTCGTGTTGTCCGCGATGAGCGACTTCACCTTGGCGACGTCGAGCCCGCGCTCCTTGGCCACGCGAGGCGCCTGGACGTCGGCGTAGGCCACCGAGATGTTCGGGTCGAGCCCGCTGCCGCTCGCGGTGACGGCGTCCGCGGGAACCGCAGGCGCCGGCGCGTCGCCCCGGACGGGCACGGTCCGGCCGGCCGAGTAGTCCTCGCCCGGCTTGCCGCACTCGACCTTCACGCCCTGGTATTCGGCGATGAAGGGCGCCGCGGGGCAGGCCTGGTTGACGCTGACCGCGCGGGTCGGCGTGCCGACGGCCGGGAAGACCTTCAGCACCGCGCCCACGCCGTCGGCCGTGCAGTACGGCCGGGCGCCGCTGACGCCGTCCAGTTCGCCGATCGCCTTGGACCTGGCGCAGACCTGGGTGAGCAGGCTCTGCGAGCCGGTGTCCGGGTTGCCCTCGTCGTCCTTGGCCCCGGGCACGGGGAGGGTGTCGACGACGTCCTCAGGGCCGAGGTTGCTCGCGGCGGTGGAGAGCATGTCGTACCCGTCGCCGGCGGCGGACGGGCGGCTCTGGAAGTACTTCGCGATCGCGTTGCCGTCCTTGTCGGTGAAGTTCTGTCCGACGATGGCGCTGCCGACGTCGGTGCCGTTCTTCGAGATGATCTGGCCGTTGGCGTTGGAATGGAACAACGCCTGGGCGACGCCCGTGACGACCAGCGGATAGATACCGCCGAGAACCACGGTCAGCACGATGACCGCCCTGATCGCGGCGAGGTGCTGGCGGATCCAGCTAGGCAGACGGTCCATTACGACATCCCCGGAAGGAACTGGATGAGAAGGTCGATGAGCTTGATGCCGATGAACGGCGCGATGATGCCGCCCAGGCCGTAGATGTACAGGTTGCGCGAGAGCAGCTTCGACGCGCTGGAGGGTCGGTAGCGCACGCCGCGGAGGGCGAGCGGAATCAGTGCGACGATGATGATCGCGTTGAAGATGACCGCCGACAGGATGGCT
>NZ_BOOR01000088.1 GCF_016863335.1 Planotetraspora thailandica | reverse complement strand
GGGCGCGCCTGATCTTGACGTCTTGGCCGTTAGCTGTGGCGGAGGTTCTCAGCTCCAGGCGGGATTGCGGCTCGGCAGCCATGGCCCAAACAGCGACCCATATTCCTCACCAGTTTCGACGGTGAGGAGAAAGTCAGGTGTAGTGCCGGCCACCGCGTCATGCAGACGGGCCAGCAGCAGCGGGACAGTCGCCAGGTCCAACGACAGTGCTATCGCAAGTTGGACGCGCTGAGCACCAAGCTCCGATTGGTCTCTCAGCTCGTCATGCTCCAGGTGGTAATGCCGGAGTCGGCGCCGAGGGCTTTGACCAGGTCGTCGACGCTGCGGGTGGACACCCCGTGCAGGTAGGCCTCCATCACCACCGCGAACAAGGCTTGGTCGATGCGGCGGCGGCGTTCCAGCAGCGAGGGGAAGAACGACCCCGACCGCAGCTTGGGGATTTTCAGTTCCAGATCTCCGGCGGCGGTGGTGAGTAGCCGGTCCCGGTGGCCGTTGCGCTGGGTGGTGCGCTGGTCGGTGCGCTGGTGCGGGGCGGCGCCGATCATCGCGGTCGCCTCCGCCTCGATGAGGGCCTGCAGCACGGCTTGCAGGGCGTGGCGGATGACGTCATCGGCGTCGGCGGCTTTCAAAGACTCCAACAGGTCGAGCAAGGCAGACTGATCCAGAGCCATCGTGTGGTGTCCTTCGCGAGAACCTTGGCGGGAACTCGCTGACCGTCACACGATGGCTCGCCCCATGTCCGGGGCTTGCTTCAGCAGCTTGGAGTTACACCACCCGAGGGGACGTCACCCGCGCACGTGATCTCGCAAGGGTATCTGCATACATCGTCTATCTGAGTGTTCGGTTTAGTGCGCGATAGCCGTGCGCGCATCGGCGGCGCGTGCCACGGCCTGTAAGTTGTGCCGGTGACCGCACCCGAACCGGACATCGTGGGCCAATCTGTCGCCCGCCCCGGTCTACCACTGCCACCGGCTGGGCACCTGATGAACGTTCGGTTGCGCTTGCAGGTCATGGGCCCGTTACGGGTATGGCGGGGTGATATCGAGGTCGATGCCGGCCCCCGGCAGCAGCGGGCTTTGCTGGCACTACTGCTGGCGCAGCACGGCCGGCCAGTCGGACTGGGCGAGCTCGTCGACCTGATCTGGGTGACGGACCCGCCAGCGACCGCGGTGAATATCATCCAAAAGTACATCGGTGCACTACGCCGGATATTGGAACCCGACGTGGCGCCGCGGTCGTCTGGGTCGTACCTGGCCCGCCAGGGCAACGGCTACCGGCTGACGGCCGGTCCCGACGTGCTCGACCTGGCCGCCTTCGGCCGGTTCGTCGCGGCGGCGAAAGCGGCGGCCGCCGCTGGGCGGACGGGTGAGGCGCTCGACCGGTACGGCGAGGCCCTGCAGCTGTGTCAGGGTCCGGCGGGCGGCGGCCTGGCGGACAACGCAGCGGCTGCGGCCGTCTTCGCCGGCATCGACGGCCAGTTCGTCGACGCGGCGGTCGATGCCGCCGGTATCGCGGTGGCCGAAGGCCGTCCGGGCGAGGTGCTCGCGCCGCTGCGACTGGCCGCGAGAATGTTCCCGCTCCACGAACCCGTGCACGCGGGTCTGATGGCGGCGCTCGCCGGCGCCGATCGCCAGGCCGAAGGGCTGGCGGTGTACCAGTCGATTCGTGAACGTCTCGCCGACGAGCTGGGTGTCGACCCGGGACGCGAGCTGCGCGAGGCGTACCTGCGGGTGCTGACCCCGATCGTGGTCACCCCAGCCGTGGTGCCGCCCACCGCGCCCACCGTTCTTGTCCCGGCCGAGCTGCCGCCCACCGCGCCCACCGTTCTTGTCCCGGCCCAGCTGCCGCCCGATCTTCCGCTGTTCGTCGGACGCCGGGCGGAACTGGCGGTGCTCGACGACCTCGTGGCCGCGACGACCAACCGCACCGGTCCACTGGTGATCGCGATGGACGGCATGGGCGGCGTGGGCAAGTCGACGCTCGCCGCGCACTTCGCGCACCGCGTCGCCCGGAAGTTCACCGACGGCCAGCTCTACCTGGACCTGCAGGGCCACGAGGACGACGGTGAGGGCGTCCCGGCCGTCGAAGCCCTGCGCTCCCTGCTCTACGCACTGGGGTTGCGCGGTGCGGACGCCCCGGAGTCGCTGGAGGCGTTGGTGGGTACCTACCGCAGCCTCACGGCCGGGAAGCGGATCCTGGTGCTACTGGACAACGTCCGCGACCAGTCGCAGGTACAGCCGCTGCTGCCGGGTTCGGCCGGAAGTCTGGTGCTGGTCACCAGCCGCCTCCCGCAGGTAGGCCTGGCCGTCCTCGGAGGCGCCCGCCTCATCCGGGTCGACCTGCCCGACCGGCAGGTCGCCCGCAAGATGCTCGAACGGCGGCTCGCACATACCGAACGTGTCACCGGCGGCGACGCCGAGTCCCTCGACGCGATCGTCGAGCTGTCCGGGCGGCTGCCACTGGCACTGGCGATCCTGGGCGCCCGGCTCAGCGCCCGTCCGCGACTGTCGCTGGCGTCGGTCGTCGCGGAGTTGCGCGACGGCGCCCACCGGCTGGCGGCGTTCCCCGGCGGGCGGGGTGTGCGTGACCCGCGTACGACGTTCGCGTGGTCGTACCGCCAGCTGAGTCCCGACGCGGCCCGGCTGTTCCGGCTGCTGTCGGTCGCGCTGACCCCGGGCATCACGGCCGAGGCGGCCACGAGCCTGTCGGCGTGGGAGCCGCGACGCACCCGCGAGGCCCTCATGGAACTGGCGGAGGCCGCGCTGGTGACGGAGGACGACCACGGCCGGTTCACCTCACACGTCCTGGTCAAGGCGTACGCGGAAGAGCTGTTCCGGGAAACCGAACCACCCGTCGAGCGGGCGGCGGCGGTCAGCCGGCTCCTGCAGCACTACCTGCACAGCGCTCTGAACGCCCAGTCCGAGCTGAAGAGCTACTTCCGGATCTCACCGCCGCCGCCACCCCCGCCGGACGGCGTGGTCGCCGAGCAGCCGGGGTCAATGGAGAACGCCTTCAGCTGGTTCGACTGTCACCGCGACCTTCTGCTTGAGGCCGTTCGCGTCGCGGCCGAGGGTGACCACGGCATCGCCCCCTGGCGGCTGGCCCTGGCCATGCCGCAGTACCTGGAGAGTGCGGGCCTCTTCCGCGACTGGGAGGACGTCGTCCGCACGGCGCTGCGCGCCGCCCGCGAGCAAGGTGACGCGATCGGCGAGGCGCACCTGTGCCGCAGCCTCGCCGGTCCCCGCTGGTACTCCGGCGCGAACGACGACGCCCTCGACCTGCTGCAGACCGCGTTGCGGCACTACACCGAGCACGGCATGACCAAGGAGCAGAGCGCGGTGCGGAACAACCTCCAGGCGGTGTACACCTCGCTCGGCGACCACGAGGTGGCGCTGGAACACGCCCGGCAGGCGGTGACTCTGAGCCGGCTCAGCGGAGAGCGTCAAACCGAACTCAACGGCCTGATGCGCATAGGTCAGTCGCTCGCCGAGCTTAAGCGGTTCGAGGAGGCGGTACACGCGTCGCGGCAGGCGCTCGACATCTGCCGTGACCTCGACCAGTGGACCGAGGAAGCGTGGATCCGGCACATGCTCGCGCAGAGCCTCGCGGGCATGGGCCGAGTCGACGAGGCGATCGAGGAATACACCGCAGCGGTCCGGCTGGGCGCCGTGTTGGCGCAGGGACCGACGCAGGTCTATACGCTCCGGGATCTGTCGAAGCTTCTGCTGTCGACGGGTGACGTGGCCGGGGCGCGGCGGGCATTCGACCGCGCCGTCGAGCTGATGGGCACATTCCAGGACGGCGGACCCGAGCTCCTGCGAGCCGACCTCGGGCAGCTCGCAGAACTGCTCGCCCGGCACCGCTAGGACGCCGTCTCGGCGGCCGCCCGCTGGATGAAGGCCGCCGTAACGTCCGGATGCGAGACGAACGCCATGTGCGAGGCGCCCTCGACCACCTCCACCGTGGCGTTCGCTCGGGTAGCCATGAACTCCTGCGCCGCCGCCGGGATGATCAGGTCGGCGCCGGCACATCGGCCGCGAACCGGGCGTGGAAGACGGCAGGATCGATGGACACGTCGACCTGCCCGCCCGGCAACGGCACCGCCGCAGCGACTCGTTCATCGTGCTGCCAGGGAACTTCGCGACCAACGCACCGACGGCCTCCCCGCTGCCGGGGACGAAGGCCGCCACGTAGACCAGCGCCGTGACATGCTCGGTTCCCCGGCGGCCGTCGAAATGACCGCGCCACCGTAGACCGGCCCGCTACGCCTTCACACGGACGAAGAGAACCAGGCCCTCCGCATACCGTTCGCCGTACGGCTCGATGAACGTCTCGGCCGTGTCCAACGCCGTCGTCCGAACCTTGGCATGATCACATGCACTACTTTCGGCATGAGCGGACGTGTCCCCGGCGACAAGATGGCCAGTCCGCGCAGAGGTTGTGTCGGGCGCCCACGCGCCCGCCCGTCGGAGACTAATGTCCTCGACATGGGCGAGTTTGTGACGGTGTCTGCCTTCCGAACGCAGGACGCCGAAGCGGTGCGGGATGGGGCGGTCGGGTTCTTCTCCGTACACTCGTGGCCCGCCGAGCCGTTCCACAGTGCCGGGTCGGTGACTGAAGACGACGTGCTGATCTATCCGCCGGTGAACGGTTGGACGGTCGTCATGTGGTCCGGCTACTTCACCGAACTTGCGGCAGTGGAGTACATCTCCCGGCAGCTCGGCATCCTGACGAGCACCGTGCGCATTCACGACAGTGACTACTGGAGCCACGCACTGCTGCGCGACGGCGTCGTCCTGGACCGGTTCGCGACCATGCCGGACTACTTCACCGATGATCCAGACGAGATCGCCCGCCTTCGCGCCAAGTACGCCGGACAGCCGGCCGTCGTCGCCGAGGCGATCGGCCGTCCAGTGGAGCAGGTGGCGCCCTACCTCGTGCATGTGAACCTGGAAGACGGCGAGGACGAGGACGGCTACTACGTCGACGAGCCGGAGCTGGGCAAGGCGTTTCCAGACGACGAGTTCGAGCTGGACTCCCCCTGGGTGTTTGCCGACTTCTGGAAACGGCTCGGCCCTCGCTACCCGGAGGACCCGTCGGCATACCTGGCGCGGATCCGGCTGGCCTCCGGCTGGTCGAACAAGCTCCCCGCCGGTGATGCCGAGCTCTGACGAGAGCACCGGATGCGGACGCGCATGTATAGCGTTGGCCGACATTTTGCGTACCGGCAACCGTCGGCCGGGCAGCGCTGAGGGCGGGCACGTACGTGCTCGCCCTCAGCCAGGCGTCAGACCACCGATGAGCCGATCCGCAGGTGAATGCCGGGTTGGTGACGATCACTCTCTGTCGCCCGCAACGGCATGACCGGCGCCTGTCCAGGATTCTGCGCGAGGTCTCCTACCGACCGAGCAGACCGAGCGCCGCATCGACGATGGAACCAGCGTCGATTCCGTGCAGCGCATATGCATCAGCGAGGCTTGAAGACTGCCCGAACTCGGTCACTCCGAGACAGCGAATCCGGTCTCCGCGTGCCCCGGCGAGGAACGACAGGGTGTGCGGGTGGCCGTCGAGGACCGTCACCAACGGCGTCGGGTACGGCTGCGGAAACAGCGTCTCCAAGATGTTGCCGCCAGTACCGGGGCGCCGCTCGCCACGCTGCTGGAACGATCGGAAAACCAGGTCGGCACTGGTCAGGCAGACGACACCCGCCGCGATACCGAAGTTTTCGAGAATCTGAGCCGCCTGCATCACTTCGGGCATGATCGCGCCCATTCCGACAAGCGTCACCTGCTCGAGCCCCGGGTCGTGGTCTGTGAGACGGTACCCGCCGGCGACGGCTTGCAGGCGGCGGCGCTCCAGGAGCTCGGGTTCCTCCGGCAGCCGTGCGAGCTCGGGGTCGATCGGTCGAGTGGACAGCCGGAAATAAGCCGATGTTCCTCCCGGAATTCCGACCTGAGCCATCGCATGCAAGAAAGTCCACTCCAGGTCCTGGGCGAACGCCGGTTCCCAAGCCGTGCATGCCGGCTGCTCAAGCCCGATCGACGGAGTTGTGATCGACTGGTGGGCGCCGCCTTCCGGCGCAAGGGTCACACCGGACGGCGTGCCGACGAGGATCGACTGACCACCGGCGTAGATCCCATATGACCACGGTTCGAGCGCCCGGGACACGAACGGGTCATACAGGGTTCCGATAGGGATGAGCCTGTGCCCCCATCGGCTCCAGGTGGCACCGAGCTCACCGAGAAGGCTCACGAGGTTCACCTCAGCGATGCCCAGTTCGATGTGTTGCCCGGTTGGGAGTTCAGCCCACTTCAGGATCCGTTCGGTGTCGTCCGCGAACCAGTCGCGGCGGTCCGTGATCGACCACACACCGGTCTTGTTGATCCAACCGCCGAGGTTGGTCGACGAGGCCACATCCGGGCTGCAGGTGACGATGTACGGCGCCAGCTCCGGTGCGTCGCGGGGAATGTCCGCGAGGAGGCGACCCAGAGCGGCTTGAGTCGATGTGGGCTTGCGGTACGGGTGGCCGAGCGAGGTCGGGACGGCCGGCTCCGGCAGAGGTCGCAGCGGCGGACGCTTGAGCACCTCACCGCGCGTTGAGCACAGGCGGCCGGGTGTCGAATCGGCGCTGAAGTTCCGCCAGGGGTCGTCGAGGCTGGTGCCACATCGCTCAGCCAGGTGGTGCATCTGTGCTTCGGTCAACAAGGCCGAATGGTTGTTCGGGTGCCCTTCCGTAGGCAGGCCGCGCCCTTTGATCGTATAGGCGAAGATCACGGTTGGGCGGTCGGTTGCGGCGCTGCCGTAGGTGTCTGTGAGGAGGCCGAGGTCGTGGCCGCCGAGGTCACGGATCGCCGCGGCGAGCCTGCTCGGTTCCAGATCGCCGACCAGTGCGCGGAGCCTGTCGCTTCCTCCACCGTCGAGGATCCGGTCGGCTATCTGGGAGGGGTCGACACGCAGCATTCGCTGGTATTCCTCGTTCGGCATCGCCTCGAGTCTCGCCCGAAGCTCTTCGCCTCCCGGAAGCTCGAACAGTTCGCTGATCAGGCGGCCCCACTTCAGCGTGATGACCTGCCATCCGGCGGCGGCGAACATGCCTTGGAGCCGCTCGATCTGGATGTCCGGGACCACGCGGTCCAGCGACTGCCGGTTCAGATCGACGATCCACAGGAGTTCACCCATCGAGGAGACGGCAGGATCGGCGATCGCCTCCCAGATGGCTCCTTCGTCGAGTTCGGCGTCGCCGAGGAGGCTGACGAACCGGCCGGCGGCGGGAGCGGCGGCTGAACGCGACCGCAGGTATCGGAGGGACATCGCGGCCCACAGCGAGGCCGTTGCGCCGATACCGACCGAGCCGGTGGAGAAGTCGACCGTGTCGGGGTCCTTGATGCGGCTCGGATAGCTCTGGAGGCCACCTTTCGCCCGGAGAGTTCGCAGGTACTTCGGGTCGAGATCTCCGAGTAGGTAGTTGATCGCGTGGAGCACAGGTGAGGCGTGCGGCTTGACCGAGACTCGGTCTTCGTTGGCCAGGTCGTGGAACCACAGGGCGACCATGATGTCGACCATCGACGCCGACGACGCCTGGTGTCCTCCGACCTTCACGCCCGAGGGGTTAGGCCGGTTACGGTTGGCAGCGTCCACGATGGCCGAGGACAACCAGAGAACTCTTGTAGAGATCTCGCGAAGCGTCTTGGCTTCGTCGTCTGTCAAGCGTGGGCGACTCGATGAGCGTGGCTGGTACGAATCGTCCGCGAGGGGCCTGTGGTCGGTCTGAGTCATGAAGATCCTCGATCGCTTATGGCGCGCAGTATCCCGCCCCGGCCCGGGCGCCCCTGGTAGTCAGCGCCAAGAACACAAGGCACCGTGACATTTTGACCTGATGCCCATCACCGCGGCTTGTCGCCCCCCGTGCCGAACCGCATCACAACCAGGTGCGGTCGTAGACGGGGATCAACCGATCGGATGATGCCAACCCCAGCGCGACAGGCGATGTACACGTACCGCGTCCGCAAGGATCATCTGGGCATGGCGATTATCGAGGTGAACGGCCTGCGCAAGGCGTACGGGGGCCGGCCTGCAGTTGACGGGGTGTCCTTCGCCGTGGAGGAAGGCGAGATATTCGGAATCCTCGGCCCGAACGGCGCGGGCAAGACGACGACGGTCGAATGCGTGGAAGGACTACGAGTCCCCGACTCCGGCACCGTCTCGGTAGCCGGTCTCCACCCGGTCTCCGATCACGCACAGTTGACGCGGATTCTCGGCGCCCAGTTACAGGAGAGCGACCTGCAGGCCAAGCTCACTGTGCGCGAGGCGCTGGAGCTCTACAGCGCCTTCTATCCGAAGCCGGCCGACTGGGGGCCCCTCACCGAACGGCTCGGCCTCACCGACCGTCTCACCACCCGCTTCGGCAAGCTCTCCGGCGGGCAGAAGCAGCGGCTGTTCATCGCGCTGGCCCTCATCGGCAACCCCAGGATCGTGGTGCTCGACGAGCTGACCACCGGTCTCGACCCGCGAGCCCGCCGCGACACCTGGAAGCTGATCGAGGACGTGCGGGCCTCCGGGGTGACCGTTCTGCTGGTCACGCACTTCATGGAGGAGGCCCAGCATCTGTGCGACCGCGTCGCCGTGATCAACGCGGGCAAGGTCGCCGCGCTGGACACCCCGTCGGGCCTCATCAGCAAAACCGCGTCGTCGACCGTCATCGCGTTCACGCCCTCCCGGCCGCTCGACGACGCCGACCTGGCCGCGCTGCCCGCGGCCACCTCCGTCGAACTGAAGGACGGCCGCGTGGTCGTCAACGGCAACGACGAGACCGTCAACGCGGTGATCGCGCTGCTCGCCCGGCGCCAGATCACGGCCGAGCGGCTGCGCGTCACCGACGCCACGCTGGACGACGCGTTCCTCGACCTGACGACAGACGAGGGAGCCACCCCGTCGGAGCCGGTGGCGCACCGCGCGGCGAATCTCACCGAGCAGGAGGCCTGAAATGTCCGCATCCGCCGCCGTCCTGAAGTCCGAGGCCCGGCTCTTCAGCCGCGAGCCGGGCAGCCTCTTCTGGATCGTCGCCTTCCCCTCCGTGCTGCTGGCGATCCTCGGCCTGATCCCGACGTTCCGTACAGCCGACCCCGGCCTCGACGGCCTCCGGGTCATCGACCTGTACGTCCCCATCGTCGTGCTGCTCGCCATCGTCGTGGCCGGGGTGCAGGCCATGCCGCCCGTCCTCACCGGCTACCGGGAGCTGGGCATCCTGCGCCGCATGTCGACCACTCCGGTACGGCCCGCGTCGCTGCTGACGGCGCAGATCGTGCTGCACGCCGCGGCCTCCGTGTGCTCGGCGGTCATCGCGATGGCCGTGGGCCGTCTCGTCTACGGCGTGGCATTGCCCGCGCAGCTCTTCGGGTACGCACTGGCGCTGGTCCTCGCCGCGCTGGCGGCCCTCGCGGCGGGCGCGACGATCGCCGCGCTCTCACGGACCACGAAGATCTCCACGGCCATCGGCTCGGCCGTCCTGTTCCCGTCGATGTTCACGCTGGGCGTCTGGCTTCCCGTCCAGGCCATGCCGGACGCCCTGCAGCGCGTCGTCCTGCTCACCCCGTTCGGGGCCGCCTCGCAGGCGCTGAACGAGGCGGCGGCCGGCGACTGGCCCAGTTGGTCACACCTCGGCGTGACCGCGCTGTGGATCGTCATACTCGTCGGCGCGGCGGCACGCTGGTTCCGGTGGGAGTAGGCAGTAGGAAGTAGAGAACGGGAGGAGACCGAGGTGGCACAACCCGGCACCGCGGCCACGAACTGGGGGGAGCCGCCCGTCCGCTGGATCCCGTACGTCATGCTGGGCCTTGCCGCGCTGATCTCGGCCTTGACCAGCGGCATATTCATGACGCGTGGAGACACTTACGCGGCGGGGGCGCTCGTCGTGGCCGCGCTCGCGCTGCACCTGTGGTGGAGCAGGACGGGCCCCGGCCTGCCCGAGTTCGACGTGCGCGGCCGGGCCTACTACGTCGTACGGTTCGCGCTCGGCTTCGCGCTCACCTGGCTGAACCCGTTCTTCGCCATCTACGCGGCGCTCGGCTACTTCGACTCCGGCAACCTCCTGCCGCGCCGGCTGATGTACGCCGGGCTGCTGGCCACCGCCGTGACCATGGCGGGCTCGCAGTCCGGCGGCCTGCCGATCAAGGACGGCACGCAGTGGGTCGCCTTCGCGGCGCTGTACGTCGTGAACGCCTCACTCTCCCTCGTCTTCGGTGCGATCGGAGCGCGGGAGGCCGAGAACACCAAGGCCAAGGCCGTCACCATCGCGGAGCTCGAGCGCACCAACGCCCGTCTCGAGCAGGCGATGGAGCTGAACGCCGAGCTGAACGCCCGGCTCCTCGTCCAGGCCCGGGAGGCCGGCGTCAACGACGAACGCCGGCGCCTGGCCGCCGAGATCCACGACACCCTCGCGCAGGGCCTGGCGGGCATCATCACCCAGCTCCAGGCGGCCACCGACAGCGCGGACGCCGCGACCGCGCGCGACCACGTGGAGCGCGCCGCCGCCCTCGCCCGCCACAGCCTGGGCGAGGCCCGCCGTTCGGTGCAGAACCTCAGTCCCGGCGCGCTGGAGCACCACACGCTTCCGGAGGCGCTGAAGAACCTCGTCACGACGTGGTCGGCCTCGACGGGCGTGCGGGCCGATTTCACCGTCACCGGCACCGTCGAGCCGTTGCACGACGAGGTCGAGGCCACTGTGCTCCGCATCGCGCAGGAGACGCTCGCCAACGCCGAACGGCACGCCGAGGCCACGCGGGTGGGCGTCACCCTGTCGTACATGGACGACGAGGTGAGCCTGGACGTCCGCGACGACGGGATCGGGTTCGACCCGCTCACGCTGCCCCGCCGTGAGACCGCGCGCGGATTCGGCCTCGGCGGCATGCGCGCCCGTGCCGAACGCATCGCCGGGACGGTCGCCGTCGAGTCCGAGCCGGGACGCGGCACGGCCATCTCCGCTCGCGTACCGTTGGTGCGCCATGGCTGAGCGCGCAATCACCCTCCTGATCGTCGACGACCATCCCGTCGTGCGTGACGGGCTTCGCGGCATGTTCGCCGCGCACCCGGAGTTCGAGGTCCTCGGCGAGGCCGCCGACGGACGGCAGGCGGTCGAGCTCGCCGCCCTCCTCGATCCCGATGTGGTCCTGATGGACCTGCGGATGCCGGGCGGCGGCGGAGTCGACGCCATCGCCGAGCTGACCCGCCGCGGCCTGCGCTGCGAGGTGCTCGTCCTCACCACCTACGACACGGACTCCGACACCCTGCCCGCGATCGAGGCGGGCGCCACCGGCTATCTGCTCAAGGACGCGCCGCGCGACGAGCTCTTCACCGCCGTACGGGCCGCCGCCGAGGGCAAGACCGTCCTGTCGCCCGCCATCGCCTCCCGCCTGGTCTCACGGGTGAGAGCACCTGGCGGCGAGCCCCTGAGCGCGCGGGAGCGCGAGGTGCTCGGCCTCGTCGCAAAGGGCACGTCCAACCGTGAGATCGCCTCCGTGCTGTTCATCAGCGAGGCGACCGTCAAGACCCATCTCACCCACCTCTACGCGAAGCTGGGGGTCAAGGACCGGGCCGCGGCCGTCGCGGTCGCGTACGAGCGGGGCATCCTCGGCTGACCCGCCGGCGCACGGACGACTCTCCACGAGTGCGAACTCGTCGAGGCCGAGGCCGGCGACGACGTCCGCGTATTCGGCGGCCGCCTGGACGGCTCGCTCGCCGGCCGCCGACACGAACGACCCCGCCCTCCCCCGACCTGAACCGATGGCGTCCATCGGGTTTGCCGCGTCTGATCTTCGGGTCGACGGCGCATCGAGTTCCGACTCACGCGCGGGATGCCGTCGGCATCGCCCGCCCCGGTATAGACCGGCTGCGGCAAGAGCCCGCCCTCGTTGCGAATCCGATACATAGCGATATAGACCAAAACTTTAACTTCTGTTTACCCTAACGCCTGAGATCCCTACATAAGGGATCTATCCACCGCCCGAGGCCGCCAACCGGTATAGACCAGTCACCCCCCAATAGCAAGGCGGTAATCGAGACGAGCAACAAGATCGCCGGGATGGTCGGTCTCCTGGCCGCGTGAACTCCCCCACCACCACATCAGGAAGCTGCACGGATGCTGCAGCGTCGAGCGGGTTCGCCGGACATGTCCAATCAATGCCCGAACGCGGCCCGTGCTGGAGGTATGCGGTACCCCGATCTAAGGAGTGACGTGAAGATCTCGTTCCTATCGGCGAAGCGCGAGCAGAGAGGGGGCCGCGGCGCAAGCCGACGGCCTCGGGCCCGCGCGGTCTCTGCTTTGACAATCGGTGCGCTCCTCGCCACATCCCTCACCGGTGTCATGCCGAACGCCGCACAGGCCGGCACGGTGTCGACCTCGCCGGCATCACCCCAGACCGTCCCCCTCCCGGTTTCGATGAGCACCACGGCCGAGAGCGTCAATCTCTCCCTCCTGCCGGGTGCGGTCGCCTCCGCCAAGTCTCAACGCATGACCTCGCCCGCTGCGACGTACGCGCCCGCCAACGCCACCGACGTCTTCGTCCACAACGGCTGGACCTCGAACTACGCATCGGTCGGAAACGGCTATGACCCGACTCAGGACTGGTTCCAGGTCAAGCTGGCCGAGCCCGCCCCGGTCTACGAGGTGTTCAGCCTCTGGACGTCGCCGAGCAAGCCGACGGAGTACGACCTGCAGGTCTCCACGGACGCCGACTGTCAGACGTGGTCGACGGTCACCCACGTGGTGAATCCGAGCGACAAGGATTCCCAGGTGATCGATCGCAAGGACCCGATCTCCTGCGTACGGATGCAGGCCCTGGCCACGAATTCCACGACCGGATACACGATCAACGAGTTCGAGGTGTGGTCCGGCCCCAAGCCGGCGCCCGTCGTGGGTCAGATCATTCCCGTGCCGGTGAAGCAGACGCCCGGCACCGGTCAGCCGTGGGAGCTCACGGCCAAATCCCGGATCGTGGTCTCCGATGACGGCCTCGCCGCCACGGCTGAGGTTCTCGCGGGCTACCTGCGGCCGGCTACCGGGTACAGCCTCCCCGTGGTGACAGGTTCTGCCACCGCCGCCGACATCGCCCTCAGCCTCGCGCCGGTGCCTGGCCTTCCGCAGGACAACGAGGTCGCCGCGGCCGAAGGCTACTCCCTCACGGTGTCGAGTGCGGGCGTCAAGGTCGTGGCTCCGAAGGCGCACGGCCTGTTCAACGGCTTCCAGAGCCTTCGGCAGTTGTTGCCGGCGGCGAGCTACTCGCCTTCCGTCGGCGTGGGGCCATGGACGGCGCAGCCCATAACGGTCGTGGACTACCCGCGATATGCGCACCGAGGTCTCCAGCTCGACCCTGCCCGTAACTTCCTGACAGTCGCCGAAGTACGGTCCATGATCGACCAACTGGCGGCGTTGAAGGGCGACCGGCTGCACCTGCACCTGAGCGACAGCCAGTCCTGGCGCCTTGAGATCAAGGGCTACCCGGCGCTGGACGGCACCGGGTGCAACGGAGCGAACTGCATCGCGGGTTTCTACACGCAGGAGGACTTCAAGGGCTTGATCAAGTACGCGGCCGATCGGTTCATCGAGGTCGTCCCCGAGCTGGAGGGCCCGGCCCATGCCACGGCGGCGGTCACAGCCCTGGGCGGCCGCGCGGTCATGGGTTGCCAAGGCCAGACTCAGACCGACCGGTTCTGCACCAATCCGAATGACCCGGCCAGTGCACGGGCCCTCGCGTTCTGGAAGGACGCGATCGCGCAGCTTGCCGCGATCTCTCCCGCACCCATCATCCACATCGGCGGGGACGAAGCCATCGGGATGCCCCACGAGGACTACAAGTGGTGGATCCGGCAGATGGAGATCATCGTCAACGACAACGGCAAGCGGATGATGGGCTGGAATCCCGCGCTGGAAGGGTACGCACCGGGTTCCACCTCCATCAACCACTACTGGTCCGACTACACCGGCGGTGGGCCCGCTCTCATCAAGCCTGAGTGGTTCAACCAGGGCCGGGACGTCATCGTGACCCCGGAATGGAATGCCTATCTCGACTTCGCCTATGACGGCTCCCCCGGCAGGACGCCGGCGACGGAGCTTCTCAAGTCGTACTCGTGGGACCCGGAATGGGTGTACGAGAAGTACCGCTCGGTCTGGGCGCAACCTGCCTACGGCGGGCCGAAGGCAGAGGACATCCTCGGTATCGAGGCGCCCATCTGGGGCGAGCAGATGCGGGGGCTGGCCACGAACGAGTACATGGTCTTCCCGCGGATGGCCGGAATCCTCGAAAAGGCCTGGTCGCCCAAAACGCTCAGCCAGGACTACGACGCGTATCGGCAGCGGCTCAGCGTGGCCGGACCTCGGTGGGCGTTCGCGAACGTGAACTTCGGCTCCATATCCCAGGTCACCTGGAGCACGGCGGCGATGGGAACGGTCTCCCGTTTCGGCGCGGACAAGACCCTGACCAATGCGCCTTTGGCGCGTTTGGCCGCAGGCTCGATTCCGCCCGGTGAATTCTCGGCCGTGATCGATTGGGGCGACGGATCCCCGACCGAGCCGGCCGGCATCGCGGGACGCGATTACGTGGCGAGCCAACGGCAGGGCAGGAGCCTGATGTCGGTCAGCGGGAGCCACACCTATCCGACGGCCGAGGTGTACCACGGAACCGTCACCTACAGTCGTCAGGACCAGACGTGGGTCGTGCCGTTCACGGCGACCGGCGTCCCGACCTGCACGAACACGATCATCGGGACCCACTCCGGCCCGTTGACCGTCTCGTCGGGTGTCACGTGCCTCGAAGGCGCGACGGTCACCGGACCCGTGACCGTGCGTGCGGGTGCCGGGCTTTACGCGTCCGGGTCCGAAGTGCGCGGCCCGCTGACGGCGTCCGGGGCCGTCGACGTTCTGCTGTGCGGCACCACAGTGTCCGGGCCCGCCGCCCTGACCGGTGGGGCGCGGGTCTGGCTCGGCAACCGCAACGGGGACTGCGCGCCGGCGACGATCAAGGGCCCGGTGACGGTCACCGGCACGACGGGTCAGGTGACGATCGACGGTTCGACGGTCGGTGGCCCGCTCGTCCTCCAGAACAACACGGCGGCGATCGTCGCCGGCAACCACATCGGCGGGCCACTGTCGTGCGCGGGGAACTCCCCTGCGCCGAGCAACGCCGGCCGGCCCAATACCGCGTCCGGCCCGAAGTCGGGGCAGTGCGCCGGGTTGTAGACAGGCGAAATGACCGGCCGAGGCGTCAAGCCCGGTAGGTGAACGCTGGTCACGGCGGCCCTCCTGCATTCATGAGATGGGGAGGGCCGCCGCGACCCGTCAGGCACGGGCAGCCGTCAATCGAGCGGGTCCACATTCCACGTCTTGGGCAGATCGCCGCCGCAGAAGACGCATTCGAAGTCGCCCTCACGCCCGATAGATCGTCGAAGGTGAGGGTCCGGCGCTCAGGCGAGGGTGGGTAGGCGACTGAGGCGCTGCCAGGCCAGGGCAAACGTGCGTCCAAGGCCAGATGCGCTCGATACCGGGCGTGGGCAACCAAGTGGGCAGCAATCGGGACGCTCCACGAGATCAAGCCTCATCCGACGTTCAGGTCCAGGTCATCCGGGGGCCACCGCCCGCGTGAAGGGTGTAACGCGTCCTCCTCTCTCTCCGAGGCAGGACTCACCACCCAACAGACGGAGAAGTACATGCGCATCCGCGCACTGTTCGCCACCGCCGCCGTGGGCACGCTCGTCCTCATGGGCGCAGCGAGCCCCGCTATCGCGACCTCCGGCGCGGCAGACGACACTCGGACCGAGAATGCCTCGGTCGTCACGACATCCCACCCCGACGCGCCCCACGAGCGCGAGCTCATCGGCGCGCTGCACGAGCACAGCGGCTACTCCGACGGATGGCCCGGCTCCCGGCCCGCCGACTACTTCGCGTCGGGGCGCGACAAGCACGACCTGAACTTCGTCGGCTCGAGCGAGCACACCTCGAACGTCAACTCGCCGCTCGTCTTCAACGAGGAGTGCCTGGACCCGCGGGTCGCGCCGAGCTGCCAGAACGCCGATCCGCTCAACCCGCTCGACGCGCTGCGCAAGTGGGACGCGACGCTCGAGCAGGCCAAGGCCGCGACTGACCCCGCGAAGGACTTCGTCGGCTTCCGCGGCTTCGAGTGGACCTCGGACCGCATGGGCCACATCAACGTCTACTTCTCGAGCAAGAACTCGATGCCCGAGATCGACGGCGGCACCATCGCGATGGATCGCTTCTATGACTGGCTGACGACCACCGGCAAGGACGGCCTGGCGGTCTTCAACCACCCCGGCGACAAGACGCTGTGCGGCCCGCTGAAGTGTGACGTCCGCAGCGACCTCGGCTTCGGCTGGGAGGACTTCAAGTACTTCCCGAAGGCCGACGACCAGATGGTCGGCATCGAGGTCTTCAACGGCGGCAGCGACTTCGGCTCGGCGCCCGGGCACAACGCCCCGCCGGAGGGCTGGTACGCCCACGCGCTCGACAAGGGCTGGCACGTCGGCGCGATCGGCGCCGAGGACAAGGGGCACGACCGCACGGACGACTGGGGCGGCTCGCAGTACGCCAAGACCGTCGTCCTGGCCAAGGCCAACACCGAGAAGGACATCAAGGGCGCGATGGCCGACCGCCGCTTCTACGCGGTGCTCGACAATGCGCTGCGGCTGGACTTCACGATCGACGGTCACGGCATGGGCGAGCGAATCCACACCGACGGCAAGCGCCCGCTGGCGATCGACGCCCACGTCCGCGGCTCGAGCACGCCGCTGCAGCTGGAGCTCGTCAGCAACGGCGGCCAGGTGGTCGCCAGCGCGACCGGCGACCAGCTCAACGCCTCGCTGAAGGCGGCCGACGACAGCTGGTACTTCCTCCGGGTCCGCCGCGACGGGCGTCCGGTCGCGTACTCCAGCCCGATCTGGGTCAACGACGACAAGCAGGCGGGCGCGCCGAAGGCGCCCGAGGGCGATCTGAGCACCACGGGCGGCCGCTGGCTGGCGGGCGACCTGAACGTCCACAGCTGCTTCTCCAGCGACGTTTACTGCGCCGGTACCGACGACGCGAGCGAGGCAGACCCGTTCCGCCAGGGCGTCGACGTCCGCTCGCGCTTCGACGAGGCGGACAGCCGCGGGCTCGACTACCTCGCGGTCACCGACGACGACGACGTCCGCTCGGCGAGCGCGCAGGGCTCCGGCAGCCACGGCGTGCTCGCGATCCCCGGCTACGAGGACCAGGTCAAGGGCGACGCCCACGTGCTCGGCGTGGACAAGCTGCTCAACAACGGCGACGATTCCGCCGCCGCGATCAACGGGCTCGCGAACGAAGTGCGCGCGAAGGGCGGCGTCTTCCAGATCGACCACCCCGGCTCCCAGATCACCAAGCCGTTCGCCGGCTGCAACGCTTCGACGCTCACCTGGGGCTACGGGTTCGACGTACGGCCGGACACGATCGAGGTCTGGAACCCGAGCTCGAGCATCCGCGCCGCCGAGGACTACCTCGACTGCTGGCTGCAGCGCGGCGAACGCGTCGCGCTGACCGGCGGCAGCGACGCCAAGACGCAGTACGGGCAGCCGCAGGGCGCCGGCTATCCCACCACCTGGGTGCTCGCGCGCAACCGCTCGCAGGGCGCCGTGCTTGAGGCGCTGCGCGCCGGCCGCACCAGCGTGTCCGCGCTGCCGCCGTCCGTCGGCGGACGCCCGCTCGTGATCGAGGCCCAGCGCGGCAAGAGCTTCGTGCCCGTCATCGGCGACGACGTCCGCCCGGGCGAGAAGCTGCGCGTGCGCTCGCTCGACTCGCTCACCGACGGCTCGCTGCGCGTCATCGCCAACGGCCAGAAGGTGCTCGACCAGCACCTCACGCGCGACGGGTCGATCGAGTTCACCGCCCCGGCCCAGCCGGGCTGGGTGCGTGCCGAGCTGCGCCTCGGCAACGACCTGCTCGAGCAGACCCCGCTGTGCGGAGCGATCAACGTCGGGGTCAACCTGTGCCCGTACGACGCGGCAATGGTCGCGATGACCTCGCCCGTCTACGTCCGCTGATCTGTCGATCTCGGTCACGGCGAAGGCCCCGGTCCGATCGGGTGGATTCAAGGGGTCGTTGCAACACGGCTGTTAACCGGCTTCGGCCAGGGGCTTAGCGAGACGCTCGGCTGGGGTATCCCAGCCGAGCGTTTTGCGTGGGCGGCCGTTGAGTGAGGTCGGCGATGACGAGAAGGTAGGTCAAGTCGGTCGGCTTCTCACTGGATCGCGGTGGATCGGGTATCCGGCCGTAGGCGCGCGCGGGCCCGGCGATCGTGGTGTGCTCACGATGGGTCCAGTGATGCGCGGCGAGCAGAGAGGGCAGATCGTCGGGCATGAATTTCGCGCCGGTGCCGGCCGCCTGTTCGGTGGGTGGTTTTGATCGCGCGAGGGTGTCCAGGATGAGCACGCTTCCTGGGGCGGACAGGCCGGCGGCAGTGCGCAGCAGTCGGGTCCCGGCTCCGTGGTCGAGATACATCAGCAGTCCTTCGGCCACCCACACCGTACGGCGAGACGGCTCGAACCCGGCATCGACCAGATCCGGTGCCCAGTCACCACCCAGGTCGATGGCGACATCAGTGACGCTTCGGTGCGGTGTCGGCGTCGTGGCCATCACCGCTTCCTTGTGCCGTAGCACCGACGACTGATCGAGCTCGAATGCGCGCGTACCGGTGGGCAGTTGCAGCCGGTACGGACGTGTGTCCAGGCCAGAGCCGAGTTCGACCAGTTGACCGGTCTCCCCCGACAACTCGGTAGCCACGGCGTCGTCGAACCAACGGGTACGCAGTGGAAGCAGCACGTCCTCGCGCCTGTCACGTTCCTCCTTGCGCCGCAACAATTCTCGGCCGCGCTCGCCTGCAAGGGCGCTCGCCCACGGATCCCGGAACAGGTGGTCGGGGCGAGCCGTCTCACGGGCGCGCACCGCGGCCGTCCAGTACGCACTTGCCGCGGCGATCTCGGCGGAGGTCATCCAGCCGTCCTTCCCAGCCGACGTCGGCACGTCAGCCGTGCTCGGAATTCCAACCGGTCGCCGGGAACATACGCTCTTTCCGCCAGGTTTCAAGCGCCGGCTCAGCTGGTCGGCAGTGAGCCCGCGTCGACGATCTCGGCGCCTGCAGGAGCCTCGAAGGCCGCAGGATCGGCCTCCCCGGTGAATTTCACCAGCTGGATCGAGTCCTTCTCGCCGCTGGTCAGCGTGCCGGTGAAGGAGGCGAGGACGCCCGCATCCGTGACGCAGACCGAGAAGTCCCGGGGCACGTCAATCTCACCCGGAGACGCGGCGGCCTCCAACCCGGTGGCGATGGCGCAGAGGGAGGTTTCCCACGAGGGTCGGCCGCTCACAGATCGGTATCAACCGCTCGCCCCGACTCTGTGCCGTTGGGCGGCAACTGACGTCCGATCATCGCACCGAATGCGGCTGGGGCCTGTGGGACAACCACCTCAAGGTCATTATTCGAGGATCACACCAAATTGTCCGACGATGTGAATTGTAGGAGGAAAAGTTCAAGTGCCTCCCACCCCAACATCCCCTGACTCCCCCGTCTTCACCACTGAATCGACGTTCCGTCCATCCCGTCGGGCCGTCCTAGCTGGCGCCGGAGCAGCCCTCGCCGCCACGCTCGTCCCCACCGCCGCCACCAGCGCCCGAGCAGACAAGGCACGCAACGGCGGCGGCATCTCCGTCGCGTCTGGCACCGACTTCGCCGTCGCACCGTCACCCGACGGCCGCATGCTCGCCCTCGACATGCTCGGCGTCCTGTGGGTCTGCTCCACCTCCGGCGGCACCGCCCGCCGGCTCACCAGCGACTTGTACGACATCGCCCAGCCCGACTGGTGCCCAGACGGGTCCACCATCGTTTTCCAGTCGTACCGCGACGGTGTCTTCAACCTGTGGACGATCCGGCCCGACGGATCCGCGATCACCCAGCTGACCACCGGACCATTCGACCACCGTGAGCCCCGGTACAGCCCTGACGGGCGCACCATCGTCTACTCTTCCGATGCCGGCGGTAGCTACGGCATCTACCTGCTCAACGTCGCCACCGGAGCGACCCGCGTCTTAGCCGACACGTCCGCCGAGGAGTACGAGCCGGCCTGGTCACCCAACGGGTCCAAAGTCGCGTTCGTCGTGTCAGATACCAGGATCGACGTCGTCGACGTGGCCACCGGTGCCCGCAGCACCGCAGTGACCGTCCCCACCGGTCAGGTCATCCACCAGCCATCATGGATGCCGAACGGAACCGACATCGCCTACCATCTCTTTAACGCTGGGGCGAACGCCTTCGCAAGCACCGCGGGCACGCTCGTCACCGGCGAGGAGGTCTTCCCGTTCCAAGCACGGTTCACCCCGGACGGGCGCTACTTCTACACCTCCGCCGGCACCATCCGGACCCGCCGCCTCGGCTCCACGTCCGCCGGCACGGTTGGCTTCACCGCCGCGCTGACCGCGACCACTCCGAAGTACAAGAAGAGCGTCCGCGTGTTCGACGCCCCCGGATCGCTCCCGGTCGTCGGCATCGGCAGCCCGACCGTATCCCCGGATGGGTCCACCATCGCCTTCCGCGCCCTCAACGACATCTACACGATGCGAATCGGACACAAGCCGGCCCCGCTGTTTCGCGACCGGTGGTGGAAGGCCGACCCGGACTTCTCCCCGGACGGGCGGAAGCTGGCATTCGTCACTGACCGCACCGGCACCCTCAACATCTGGGTCCGCGATCTGGCCACCGGCACCGACCGGCAGCTGACCCATTTGACAGAGTCCGCCGCCCTGTCGGTCCGATGGTCCCCCGACGGGAAGGAGATGGCCTATTTAGATCAAGACGGCGCACTCTGGGTCCTGGACGTCGCCACCGGCGACATCCAGAAGGTCTTCGACGCCACCTTCGAACCAGGCCGGCCGACCTGGTCACCCGACGGGAAGACGATCGCCTTAGCCGCAGTCGTGCCGTACTCGCGACGTTATCGTGAGGGCCTGTCCAAGATCCTTCTCGTCGACCGGGCCACCGGTGCGGGCACGTACATCGATCCCGCCCCGCACCGGTCCCTGCAGACCCGCGGCGACGACGGCCCCGTCTGGTCACCAGACGGCACCATGCTCGCCTTCGCCATGGAATCGCTCCTATGGGTCATGCCGGTCGACAAGACCGGACGTCCCACCGGCCCTGCCCGCCAGGTCACCCGAGAGCTGTCCGACGCCCCCACATGGGCCGGCGACTCCACCACCCTGCTCTACCTCAATGGCGGGCGGCTGAAGACGGTTCGCATCGACGGCAAGCCCGGCCGGTCCATCCCGATCCCGCTGACCTGGCGCAACGACCCTGGTCCCGACCAGATCGTCGTGCACGCCGGCCGCATGTGGGACGGCGTCTCCGCGACCGTCGCCCGCGACGTCGACATCATCGTGCGCGGCCAGCGCATCACTGCGATCGAGCCACACCGCGACGGACGGCGCGGCACCGTGATCGACGCCAGTGACAAGTTCGTCATGCCCGGCCTGATCGACATCCACCACCACCGTGAAATGCAGGGCTACGCCTACGGGTCCCGGCAGGGAGCGCTGTGGCTCGCCCTCGGCATCACGACGACCCGCTCACCCGGCTCGCCTGCGTACCACATGGTCGAAGAACGCGAGTCGGTCCAGTCCGGCGCCCGGCTCGCACCGCGCTACCTGGGCACCGGAGAGGCCATCGACGGGCCGCGCATCTACTACAACTTCATGCGTCCGACGTTCTCCCATCACCAGCTACGACTCGAGCTCGAACGCGCCGCCAGCCTCGACTACGACCTCATGAAGGCCTACGTGCGGCTGCCCGTCGTCTGGCACAAGGAAGCAATCGACTGGGCCCACCGCAACGGCAAGCCCGTCACATCCCACTACCACTACCCCGCGATCGCGATGGGCGGCGACCAAACCGAGCACGTAGGCGCCACCAACCGGTTCGGCTACTCTCGCACCGTCACCAATGTCGGCTCCGCTTACTCCGACGTCATCTCCATGTTCAACGCGTCCAAGATGGCCAGAACGCCCACCCTGTTCGGCTCCACCACCCTCTACAAGGAGGACACCTCGCTCGTCACCGACGAACGAGTCCGCCGGCTCTACCCGAACTGGCGGATGGAGAAGCTACAAGCGTCGGTCACCTCCGCGCAGACGACCGACCAGACGGCGGCGCGGGAGAACCTGGCCAATCAAGTCGCACAGCTCGCTGCGATGGTCCGCGGCGGCGGCGTCGTCACCGCCGGCACCGACTCTCCGATCGATCACCTCGCGGTCAGCCTGCACATGAACCTGCGCGCCATGGTCGAGTACGGCATGACCCCGCTGGACACGCTCACCACCGCGACCAGTACATCTGGGGCGTACCTCGGCCAGCCGCTGGGCAGGATCGACAAGGGTATGTATGCCGACCTGGCCATCATCGACGGCGACCCGCTATCCCGCATTGAGGACGCAGCGAACACCACCGCCGTCCTTGTCGGCGGGAGGCACCACACGGTCGAGCAGCTGCTCGCGCCGTACCCATCCTCCACGACAACCGACCAGGCTGCGCCCGGCGCCTCGGCACCCCACGGCACGGTCAAGGCGCGCGTGCCCGCCCACCCGAGCACCGCGAAATTCTGGTGGAACAACCCCACCGAGCTGGAAAGGGCCCGCATCTCCTGCGGCCACGACCACTAGGTCGTGGCCGGCTGACCTCACCGCTGATTCATGTGCAGCGGCGTTCGGTGTCAATCCCACACTGGTCGTCGCACCAGATCAGATGCACCTAGGCAACCGCTTTGATCAACTCGGGCTGCTACCTACAGGCGTTGATGGTCATGCTCGGCCACAGTTTGGCGGCAATGAGACCCATGGTCGCCCCCCCTGACCCGGCACCCTCGACTAGCAGTCGAGGGTGCCGTACGCCACCGGCCGATCGGTGCGGTGCCGGCGTCGTGGCCATCACCGCTTCCTTGTGCCGTAGCACCGACGACTGATCAAGCTCGAATGCGCGCGTACCGGCGGGCAGTTGCAGCCGGTACGGACGCGTGTCCAGGCCAGAGCCGAGTTCGACCAGTTGACCGGTCTGCCCCGACAACTCGGTAGCCACGGCGTCGTCGAACCAGCGGGTACGCAGTGGAAGCAGCACGTCCTCGCGCCTGTCACGTTCCTCCTTGCGCCGCAACAATTCTCGGCCGCGCTCGCCTGCAAGGGCGCTCGCCCACGGATCCCGGAACAGCGACGCCGGCAGGCCGAATCCATCGCAAGGATCGTCGCCTTGTATGACGACCCGGCTCAGCTGGTCGGCAGTGAGCCCGTGTCGACGATCTCGGCGCCTGCAGGAGCCTCGAAGGCCGCAGGATCGGCCTCGCCGGTGAATTTCACCAGCTGGATCGAGGCCTTCTCGCCGCTGGTCAGCGTGCCGGTGAAGGAGGCGAGGACGCCCGCGTCCGTGACGCAGACCGAGAAGTCCCGGGGCACGTCCGTCTCACCGGGGGACGCGGCGGCCTCCAACCCGGTGGCGATGGCGCAGAGAGACTTCTGACCGGCGATCTCCTTCTCCGCGGTCTCGACGTGTGCGCCCGGCACCACCGCGGCGGCCGCGACGAAGCCGAGCGCGAGTTCCGGCGTGACGAAGCCCGGACCAGTAGCCGTCGCCAGTGCGCCGGCGTCGCCATCCCCCACCGACGGCGCGCGGGTGCAGGTCTTGTCCGCGCAGAGAAGCATCTGCTCGGGCGTGAAGATGTACCTGCCGTTGGGCCCGATGAACACCGACTTCGGCGGCTGCTGGACCAGCGTCACCGTGCCACCGTCGGTGGATTTGTAGGTGGCGGTGAAGGTGAGCTCGGACGACTTGCCCAACCGGTCGGAGAACTCGGACAACGTGCTGGCGGAGCCGACCACATTCGAGACCTGGCCGATCACGCCGCAGCCGACGACAAAGGAGCCGAGAACGGCGGCGGTCGCCCCCAGCGAGGCGAGCCGGACGGTGGCACGACGACCTGACCCGGTACCGAGTAGGGAGCGAATCGAGGGGTTCACGGTGCTGTCTCCTGAAGTAAGGGAGCGCCCCGATGATCTCGGGCCGCACCACAAGAGATAGATCACCACGCTTGCAACGCGATTACCGCGCTTGATCGCCGCCCTTGCGGACGGCTTGCACCGCGGGGCGGCGCTGAAGGAGCCATCGGACAAGGCCGTCGGTCATCTCGACCGTCGGCCTTGTCTTTCCGCGGGTTAAGCCACGAGACGGATCACTGGCCGGCAACCGGAGTCCGTTGTGCGGCGGCCGGTGCCGGGTGGTCGGCGCCCAGCGCCTGCAGGATGTCCTCGACGCTCTGCTTCGCGTCGCCGAAGAGCATGCTGCTGTTGTCGCGGAAGAACAGCGGGTTCTGCACGCCCGCGTAGCCGGAGGCCATGGACCGCTTGAAGACGATCACCTGTTCCGCCTCCCACACCTTGAGCACCGGCATGCCGGCGATCGGACTGCCGGGGTCCTCGAACGCGGCCGGGTTGACGGTGTCGTTGGCGCCGATGACGAGGACGACCGAGGTGTCGGCGAAGTCGTCGTTGATCTCGTCCATCTCCATGACGATGTCGTACGGCACCTTAGCCTCGGCCAGCAGCACGTTCATGTGCCCGGGCAGGCGGCCGGCGACCGGGTGGACGCCGAAGCGAACCTCGACACCGCGCTCGCGCAGCCGCCGGGTCAGTTCCGCGACCGGGTGCTGGGCCTGGGCGACGGCCATGCCGTAACCGGGGGCGATGATCACCGTGCGTGCCTGCGCGAGCATCTCCGCCGCCTCCGTGGCGCGCATCTCGCGGTACTCGCCCTGTTCCTCGTCGCTGCCGGAGGGCGCCTCGATGCCGAAGCCGCCCGCGATGACGGAGAAGAAGGAGCGGTTCATTGCCTTGCACATGATGTACGACAGGTAGGCGCCGGAGGCGCCGACCAAGGCGCCGGTGATGATGAGCAGGTTGTTGTCGAGGAGGAACCCGGCCGCGGCGGCCGCCCAGCCGGAGTAGCTGTTGAGCATGGAGACGACGACCGGCATGTCACCACCGCCGATCGAGGCGACCAAGTGCCAGCCGAGGGCGAATGCGAGCAGGGTGACAGCGATCATCAGCGGCAGGCTCGGGCTGATGACGAACCAGACGGTCAGTGCGACGAACGCGGCCAGTGCGCCCAAGTTCAGCCAGTGCCTGCCGGGCAGGACCAGCGGGCGCGACTTGATCCGGGCCGACAGCTTCAGAAACGCGACGATGGAGCCGGTGAAGGTGACTGCACCGATGAAGATGCCGATGAACACCTCGGCGTGGTGGATGCCCAGCAGGTCGCCGTCGATCAGGGTCTGTGCCGATCCGTGCCGATCCACCTCCAGGTAGCTGTTCCAGCCGATCAGCACGGCGGCGAGACCGACGAAGCTGTGGAGCACGGCGATGAGTTCGGGCATCTGCGTCATCTCGACCCGCTGTGCCCGCCATATCCCGGCCCCGCCGCCGATCAGCATGGCGAGCAGGATGAGGGTGACGGCGCCGGCGCTGACGCTCTGCGCGGCGACCCCGATGGTAGCGGCCAGGGCCAGGGCCATACCGGCGACGCCGTAGACGACGCCGGCACGGGAGGTGCGGTGCTGGGACAGCCCGGCGAGGCTGAGGATGAACAGCAGCGCGGCGACGAGTCCGGCCGCGTGGGAGACGGTGGTGGAGGTCATCGCTCCTCACCGCCTTTCCGGAGAGCTGGAGAACATGGACAGCATGCGGCGGGTAACAGCGAAGCCTCCGAAAATGTTCACGCTCGTCAGCAGGATCGCCACGGCGGACAGCGTGGTGACGATCCAGCTCTCGTGGCCGGTCTGCAGCAGAGCGCCGATCACCACGATCCCGGAGATCGCGTTGGTAACCGACATCAGCGGTGTGTGCAGGGCGTGGTGGACCTTGCCGATGATGTAGAAGCCGACGACGACCGCGAGTGCGAAGACCGTGAAGTTCACCGCGAGTTGTGCCGGGGCGAAGCCGACCAGCATGAACATCGCGATCATGCCCACGCCGATCAGACCAGAGCGACGTCCCGGCGTCAGCCACGGCCGTTTGGGTTCAGGCTCGGCCACGGTGGACGGGGGTGCCTGCTGCGGGGTGGTGGCGGCCGAGACCGCCACGGGCGGCGGCGGCCAGGTGACCTCGCCCGCCCGGACGACGGTCACGGCCCGCTGCACCACGTCGTCGAAGTCCAGCGTGATGAGGCCGTCCTTGCCTGGCGTGAGCAGCTTAAGCAGGTTGACCAGGTTAGTGCCGAACAGCTGTGACGCCTGGGCGGGCAGCCGGGACGCGAGGTCGGTGTAGCCGAGGATGGTGACGCCGCCCTCGGTGACCACGACTCGGCCGGGCACGCTGCCCTCGACGTTGCCGCCCTGCCCGGCGGCCATGTCCACGATGACGCTGCCTGGCTTCATGACGGCCACGTCGTCAGCGGTCAGCAGGCGTGGTGCCGCGCGTCCGGGGATCAGCGCGGTGGTGATGACGATGTCCACATCCTTGGCCTGGGCGTGGTACAGCTCGGCGGCAGCGCGGTCGTAGTCGGCGGAGGTGGCTCGGGCGTAGCCGTCGGTGCTTTCCTCCTGGGTGACGTTCACGGCGAGGTACTCGCCGCCCACCGACCGCACCTGGTCGGCGACTTCAGGGCGCGGGTCGGTGGCGCGGACGATTGCGCCGAGGCTGGAGGCGGCCCCGATGGCGGCGAGACCCGCCACACCCGCGCCGGCGACCAGAACCTTCGCGGGCGAGATCTTGCCCGCTGCCGTGACCTGGCCGGTGAAGAAGCGCCCGAAGACGTGGGCGGCCTCGATGACCGCCCGGTATCCGGCGATGTTCGCCATCGAGCTGAGCACGTCCATCGACTGTGCCCGGGAGATCCGCGGCACTGCGTCAAGCGAGAGTGCGGTCACGTCGGCGTCGGCGAGCGCCTGGGTCAGTTCGGGATTCTGCGCGGGGGCCAGGAGGCCCACCACGGTGGAGCCCTGCCGCAGTCGGCCGACCTCCGCGACTGCGGGGGCGTTCACCTTCAGGACGACGTCCGCCGCCCAGGCGTCGCCGATTTTGGCACCGGCGTCGAGGTATGCCTGGTCGCTGAAGCCGGAGGCCACACCGGCCCCGGCCTCGATAACGACCTCGTAGCCGAGGCTGAGCAGTTGACGCACCGTCGCCGGGGTCGCCGCGACGCGGTTCTCTCCGGGGACGGACTCGGCGACCACGCCGAGGCGCTGCGGTGGGTGGTGTGTGGCTTCGTATGCAGACATGGCTCGTGTTCTCTTTTCAGTGGGGCACGACGGTCGATCTGCGAAGGAGGGGTTCACCCGTGGTCGCGGAAAGCGGCCGCGGCGCCTGTGACCGCAAGCCGTCACGGGGTGAGGCTCCGGAACACTTCGGCATTCTGGAGCCTCACGCTGTCGGTTACGCGGTGGCGTCGCCGTGCGGGCTCCATGCCGGGGTGTCACCGCTTGCGGTGTGAGCTCGATGGGGTGGGCCTGTTCGATCCGGTTGCGCCGGCTGTACATGTCCCAGTAGTGCTCGGCGAGTTCGTCCGGCTGGACGGTGGGACTGCCATGTTGGCGGCGGCCGTCACCGGGCCCGGGCCGCAGAGGTGGGGCACTGGTTGTGCAGCCGTGATGCCGGTGATCATCAGGACCGCTCCGTCACCGCTCTCGATCATCTCCGGCAGGACGTTACGCCTTCGCGTGCGGCTCCACTAGACCGCTCGATCATTTCAGCCCCGATCTCGCCCCGCCGAGCTGCGCGGACACGGCGGCGGCGCCCGCGTTCGGGTCCTGCGGCGGGCCTTGGAACACGGCGAGACCCCGGAGCCGGTAGGAAACGGTGGCGCACCAGCCGTAAGGCCGTCATGAGCAGTGCCGCCAGTGTGACCCCCGCGGACACGCTGATGGCCGTGGTCATCCCAGGCAGCAGCTGGTGGTGCACCGGACCCGTGCCGGAGCCGGAGAGCAGCGCGCTGGCGATGGCGAGCACGATAGCGCCGCCGATCTGGAGGCTCGTGTTGAGCAGGCCGGACGCGAGTCCCTGCTCGTGATCCGCGACCCCCTGGGTGGCCTGCGCGTTGACCGAGGGGAAGCAGAGAGCGAAGCCGACGCCGAGCAGCAGCATCGTCGGCAGCATGAAGTCGGCATAGGACATCGAGGGGTTGACGCGCAGGAACAATACGTAGGCGATGATGAACGCCAGCAGGCCGAAGAAGATCAGCACGGTGGTGTTCACCCGGTCGAGCACCTCCTCCATCTTGGTCGCGCTCGCCACCACCAGCACTCCGGTCGGCAGGAACGCCAGGGACATCGTCAGCGGAGACCACCCCAGCGAGTCCTGGACGTAGAGGGTGACGATGAACTGGAAGGCCGAGTAGCCGCCGAACATGGCGGCCGCGGACAGGTTGGCGTGAACCAGCGCGGAAGAGCGGAGGATGCCGAGCCGCACGAGCGGGCGTGGATGCTTGCGTTCGATGATCACGAAGGCGGCCATCAGCACGACGCTCAGTATGAGCAGGCCGATCGTCTGGAGTGATCCCCAGCCCTCCGCCGGCGCTTCGACCACGGCGAAGACCAGGACCAGCAGGGCCACGGTGCTGGTCAAAGCACCCGCCAAATCGAAGTGACTCAAACTGACGCGCTCGCGGGCGGCACGCGGGATCACCTTCAGCCCTACGAGTACCAGGCCGATGGCCACGGGCCCCGGCACCAGGAACGTCGCCCGCCAGCCGATCTCGGTGAGCAGGCCGCCCACCACCAGGCCGAGGGAGAACCCGCTCGCCCCGCAGACGGTGTAGAAGCTCAGTGCGCGGTTGCGTGCGGGTCCCTCGGCGAACGTCGTCGTGATGATCGACAGCCCCGCGGGCACGGTGAACGCGGCGGATGCGCCCTTCACAAATCGCAGAGCTATGAGTGCGAAGTCGTTGCTGAGGAGCGCGCTGATCACGGACGCCACACCGAATAGGACGACGGCAGCGAGGAAGACCTGCCGCCGGCCGATGAGGTCGGAGGTGCGGCCGCCGAGCAGCAGCAGGCTCCCGTAACCCAGGATGTATCCGCTCACGATCCACTGCAGCGAACTGGCGTTCATGTGCAGGTCGGAGCCTATGGACGGCAGAGCCACCCCGACCATCGACAGGTCCAGCCCGTCGAGGAACAGGGCCCCGCACAGGACGGCCAGGAGCAGCCAGGTCCCGATGGACCAGTTCGGGTCGCTAACTTGGCGGGTGGTGGCGGAATCGGGATCAAAGGGCGGTTCGGGCGTGGGCGTGCTGGAGGGTGCGGCCGCCTCGCTACGATGGGTGTCTCGGAATGCGAGACGCCGGGCATTCTTGAGCATCAGACGAATATTTGTCAGCGGAAGAGTCGCCCGAATGCGCGGATCTCATCGGTGAAGATCTCGGGCTGTTCGAAGGCTGCGAAGTGTCCGCCCTTGCGAACATCGTTATTCCAGTAGACCAGGTGGCTGAAAGCCTCTTCGGCCCACTTGCGTGGCGGCGTGTAGAGCTCGCCGGGGAAAACGGTGACGCCGACCGGAAGATCGAGTTTTATAGCTGCAAAACTTACATCGCTATTCTCCCAGTAGAATCGCGCGGACGACGTTGCCGTATTTGTCAGCCAGTACAGAGTGATGTTGTCCAGCATGTCGTCCATGGCGAGGACCGACTCCGGGTTGAAGTTGCTGTCGCTCCAGGTGCCGAATTTCTCGTAGATCCGGGCCCTCCCCCCGAGGTGTGGACACCTTGAGTGCCAGATCATGGAGATCTGGAGACCAAGGAGTTCCTCGTGGCCATGAAGGCCTACTCAGCTGAGTTCAAGGCAGACGCCGTCGCGTTGTATGTGTCGGACCCGTCGCGGACCTACGCGTCGGTGGCCAGGGACCTGGGCGTCAACGCCGAGACGCTGCGCCTGTGGGTGCGCCAGGCCCAGGCGGCGGGAACCGCGCCGCAGAAGGCAAGGCCGGTGAAGAAGTCGTCGGATGCCCCGGTAACCTCCGACGACGTGCTGGAAGAGGAGAACAAGCAGCTCAAGGCCCGGATCCGGGAACTGGAGCTGGAGCGCGACATCCTGCGCCGGGCGGCGAAGTATTTCGCCGGGGAGACCAACTGGTGAGTCGCTTCCAGTTCGTCGCCGACCATGCGAGCGCCTTCGGCGTGAAGCGACTGTGCCGTGTTCTTGCCATCTCACGCTCAGGGTTCTACCGGTGGCGGGCGGCCGCGGCGGCGCGGGCGGCCCGCGCTCACGCGGATGCCGAGCTCGCCACGCGGATCAAGAAGATTCACGCCGAGTTCGACGGTACCTACGGCAGCCCGCGCGTCACCGTTGAGTTGCGCCACAGCGGTGTGCGTGTCAATCACAAGCGGGTGGAGCGGGTGATGCGCATCCATCGCATCGTCGGGCTGCACTTGCGTAAGAAGGTGCGCGCCACGGTGCCCGAGCCTTCGCACCACAAGGTGCCCGACCTGCTCAAGCGGGACTTCACCGCGGACGAGCCGAACCGGCGGTACGTGGGCGACATCACCTACCTGCCCTTGGCTGAGGGCCGTTTCCTGTACCTGGCCACGGTGATCGACCTGCACTCACGCCGGCTGGCCGGATGGTCGATCGCCGACCGCATGCGCACCGAGCTCGTCGCCGATGCGTTGCGGGCCGCGGCCCGGACGCGCGGCGGACTCGGCGGGGCGATCTTTCATTCCGATCATGGGGCGCAATACACCTCCAGGCAGTTCGCTGATCTGTGCGCCGACCTTGGGGTGCGGCAGTCGATGGGCGCGGTGGGCACCAGCGCCGACAACGCCGCCGCCGAAGCGCTCAACGCCACCCTGAAACGGGAGACGCTCCAAGGTGCGGCCTGCTGGTCATCGGCCCAGGAGGCCCGGCTGTCGGTCTTCGCCTGGATCACCCGCTACAACACCCGAAGAAGACACTCCACCCTGGGCTACCTCAGCCCAAACGACTACGAGCAGCAGCCCGATAAAGTGCTACTCGCCGCATAACCACCGGTGTCCACACTTCGGGGGGAACCCCCTCCATCCCGCTTGTCCCACGGGCGAGTCGGTGAGTCCGTACCCGATGGTCTGGGGGCGGGTGGACTGGATGTGCTGGTAACCGGCTCCGTCTTTGGAGAAGGTATCGAGCTGGCTCATCGCGAGCTTCTCCTCCGGCGTAGGATCGGGATCAGGGTTGGCGGGTACCACGTTTGCCAGGTTGAGGTGGATGCCCAGCAGCCCCTTGGGCCGCATCCGGCCGAGCTGCGTGGCGATGACACCGCCCCAGTCGCCGCCCTGGGCGAGATAGTGGTCGTATCCCAGGCGCGACATGATCTTGGACCAGGCCTCTGCTGTCCGGAAGCGATCCCAACCCGTCTCGCGGGGCTTGTCGGACAGTCCATATCCGGGCAGCGACGGGATTACCACATGGAAGGCATCCTCAGCCCGGCCGCCGTAGCGGGTCGGATCAGTGAGAGGGCCGATCACATGGCGGAACTCCAGGACCGATCCGGGCCAGCCGTGGGTCAGCAGTAGCGGCATGGCCTTGGGGTGTCTCGATCGCACGTGAAGCAGGTGGATGCCCAGGCCGTCTATCACTGTCCGGTGCTGACCGGACTTGTTCAGAAACCGTTCCGCTCTACGCCAGTCGTACCGTGTCCGCCAGTGTTCGACCAGCCTTTGCAGTCGAGGTAGCGGAACACCCTGTGTCCAGTCATCGACCAGTTCGTGATCCGGCCACCGCGTCTGCCCCAGTCGGCGGCGAAGATCCTTCAGCATGCTCTCCGGAACCCGGAGCGTGAAGGGGGTGACGTCAGCGGTCGCCGGCGGAAGCTCCAGCTTGGACAGCCCACTCCCCATGGCGTCCGCCTGTGCGAGCGTCGGGGTGACAAGCCCCGCGACAGTGGCTGCGCCGACGGCGCCGCCGACCCGCAGGAGTCCCCGACGGCTGAGCCTGTTTGATTCCGTCATTAAGCCATCTCCGATTTTTTGTACCGTTCGGTAAGTGATGTTCGTGCGTACGGCCGGCGCATGACCCACGCGTGCCGACTTCTCAGTCAGGACTGGCTCGACGTCCTGAGGACGGGCAGTCCGGACAGCTTTCGCCGTTCGAGGTCCTCGTGCGCCCGGCGCACCTCCTCGAACTCGTAGTGAGCGATCTTCAGGTCGCGGAACACTCCCTTACGGACCGCCGCGAACAGTTCTGCGGTGATGTGCTGGTCCGTCGAGGGATTCACGTACTGGGGTGTACTACCGCGGACCAGCCGGATTCCACGCCTGCTGCTGAGCCGTCCATAGTCCCGCGGCGGGCCGGAAGCGGCACCAATCGCCACAATTTCCCCACCGTCACGGACAGCGCGTCCCGACAACTCGGCGGTGGCCTGGCCCACGAGGTCGTACACGACGTCGACACCGTCCGCCGCCACTCCACGCACCGCTTCGAGGACCTCAGGGTGCGCGGCGTGCAGCGCGTGGTGGGCGCCCGCCTGCACCTGGGTGAGCTTCTCCTTCGACCCGGTCACTCCGATGACGGTGGCCCCGAGCTCCCTGGCCCAGCGCGACAGGATGGACCCGACGCCGCCAGAAGCTCCCTGGACCAGGATCACTTCACCGGGCTGAAGGCGATGCAGGGCCCTGATCCCCATCCATGCGGTGAGTCCCTTGGCCAGGAACGCGGCCGCCTGGTCTGTTTCGATGTCCGCCGGGAGCGGAATGAGCGACTCCGCGCTGATGACGCGTTCGGTGGCGTAAGCGCCCACCGAGAAGAAGTAGCCTACGCGGTCACCGGCGGAGTAACCCTCGACTCCAGGGCCGACAGCTTCGACGACGCCCGCGCCTTCCACCCCGAGAACCGCGGGGAGCGGGTTTCCGAACTCCCCCCTTCGCATCATGGTGTCGACGGCATTCACCCCGACTGCGTCCTGCCTTAGGAGGATCTGCCCGGGGCCGGGTTCGCCGGCATCGCTGGTCTCGACCTGAAGAACCGACGGGTTCCCGTAGTCATGAATTCTGATCACACGTGCCATGAGAGATCCCCTTCGTCGGCTTGGTGCCGACTGAACTGTTTGCGGTGCGAGTGTGGTGTGGCCACGGGCCGCGCGCGGCCCGTGGCCACACGAGGGAGGCCCCGCGCAGCCGCGTCGCCGTGCGGACGTCGCAGAGAACACCTACGGCGCGGCGTCGAGTGCCCGCGGCACGGGCCCGACCGGTCGTAGCCTGCCGCTACGCGTCCATTCCGCCGTCGACGTTGATGGTGGTGCCGGTGACGTAGGCGGACTCGGGTCCCGCGAGGAAGGCGACGACGGCCGCGACCTCTGCGGGGCTCCCGTAGCGCCCCGCCGGGATGGTGGCGCCCAGCTGCGCGCCCCACTCGGTGTCCTCCGGATTCATCCGGGTGTTGATCGCGCCGAGCTGGACGACGTTGACGGTGATGCCCCGGGGAGCCAGGTCCCGGGCGGCTCCGCGGGAATAGGCGGTCACCGCCGCCTTGGTCGCGACGTACTCACCCAGCCCGTTGAATCCGATCCGGCCGGTGGCAGCGTTTGTTCCGATGGTGACGATCCTCCCGCCCTTGGGCAGATGAGCCACAGCTGCCCGCGTGGCCGCGACGACGCCGCCGTAGTTCACGTCGATCTGCCGCACGGAGTCTTCCGGCGTAAGGCCCTCCGGCCCGACTTCACCCGCGAGGAACACCCCCGCGTTGTTGACGAGGATGTCGAGGCCGTTGAAGTCCGCCGCGACATCGTCGACCAGCGTCTTGACCGAGGCCATGTCGCCTGAGTCGGCCACATACGCCTTCGCCTTCCGCCCCAGTCCTCGGATGGCCGCCACGACCTCAGCGGCCCGATCGGCTGAATCGCCTCCGTTCGTGTGGCTGATGGCGACATCTGCGCCGTCACTGGCCAGCCTCTGCGCGATCGCAGCTCCGATGCCACGCGAGCCGCCCGTCACCAGTGCCTTCTTGCCTTCCAGTGCTCCGGACATACCTGTCCCTTTCTCGCTGACCATTTATAGATCGATCGGTATAGAACTCCGTCGCGGCCATCATTGCACACTTCAAGACCGATCGGTACAGTTCTCTTGTGCCCAGGTGAAGGAGGCAGGAGATGGCAGGCGGTCGTCCCCGCGAGTTCGACTTCGACAAAGCCCTCGACCAGGCACTCGACGTGTTCTGGGAACACGGCTACGAGGGCACGTCCATGGCGCGGCTGGAAGCCGCCATGGGGCTGGGCCGCGCCTCGCTGTACGCGGCCTTCGGCTCGAAGGACGATCTCTTCCGGAAGGTCCTCAACCGCTACCGCGAAGAGACCCAGCCCACGGCTGCGGCCCTGGAGGAACCCACGGTTCGGGATGCGGTCCGGGAGTACCTCCATCGCAACGTGGACGCCATCACCAGCCCCAGTCATCCCCACGGATGCCTCATCGTGGGAAGCGCGCTGCGCTGCAGCCCGGAGAACGCCGACATCGCGGCGACCCTGGCCGAACTCCGTCGCGTGACGACGCAGACACTGCAGGACCGTTTCGAACAAGGGCGGAGCGAGGGCGACACCAGCGTCACACTGGCCCCGGCGGAGCTGGCTCAATACGTCTCCGCCATCAGCGAAGGGTTGTCCGTCCGGGCAGCCAGCGGCGTCAGTCGGCAAACGCTCCACACCATCGTCGACGTCGCCCTGCGGGCCCTTTAGCCAGTGGTGAACGGCCCGTCCACGCACGCGACCGGCGTCCACGGCCGCAACGACCGGCATCGCCCGCGGCTACCAGGCGCTGTTGACGGTGTTGCCGGGAATCGCGATGCATTTGTGCCCGACGATCTACCCTCTCTGCTCGCCGCGCATCACTGGACCCATCGTGAGCGCACCACGATCGCCGGACCCGCGCGCGCCGGCAGCGGGCCGAGGACGGAGGCGCAAGGCCGGCCTCACGCGTACGTCAACCTGCGCATCCCAGAAATGATCAACAGTGCCTGACGACAGCGAAT
>NZ_BOOR01000087.1 GCF_016863335.1 Planotetraspora thailandica | reverse complement strand
CCACTAGTGCGTTCTCCGTGCGTTTGAAGTAGGGCAGCAGGTCGTCGAAGCTCCACCCTTCCACCTGCCAGGCGTCGTAGCTGGACCGATGCCCGCGGGCGAAGATCATGCCATTGATCGAGGACGACCCGCCGAGCCCGCGTCCGCGCGGCAGGAGAACGGACGTGCCGGTGGCCGCCTGTTCGATCGTGAAGTCGCCCCAGCAGGCCGGGCTCCTCAGCAGCGTCGGCCAGGCGGGTGGCGTGGCCAGGGCTTCCGGCGGCTGCCCGTCGCCGGCCTCGAGCAGAAGGACGCGTGTGTCGTCGCGCTCCGACAAGCGGGCGGCGAGCACGCATCCGGCGGTGCCGCCGCCGACCACGATGAAGTCGTGACCGTGCGTCGCAGATCTCATGGTGTCCCCCGAGTCCATGGTTGTTTCGAATGGTCACGCCCGCGTCGGCGGGATGATCGGCATCTCGTTGGCGTTGCGGATGTCCTCGACGGTCACCCTGAACGCCTCCGGATAGGCATCACGCCGGGTCCGCCGAGCGGGTTCGCTGGTGCGCCACATGTAAAGGCACTGCGGGCACCGCAGAACGTCCCAGGCACCGGGAACCGGCGAGGTGAAGAGCTTCTCGACGGTCCCGTGAGCGCAGCGCGGGCAGGTCGAGCTGTGACTTGTGTCCGCAACTGGTGTGTGACGCTCCGTACCCGGGGCGGCGGCATCGCGGCCGGTCGCCAGCTGCTGCAGTTTGATGAGCCACTCCCCGGTCTCGGGCAGGTCACGCACCTGAGTGCCATGGCTGCCGCGGCTGTCCGGCGCCACGGGTGTGGTCGCGTCGATGATCAACTTGTCGATGACGCCGGGCGTGCGGGCAGCGGGATCCAGTGCTATGACGGACAGATTCGGCACGATGACCAGGTCGTCGGCCGGGTTCATCTTGGTCGACAGCGCCCACATGACCTGGGGCAGATCGAAGGGATTGACGTCCTCGTCCACCACGATCACGGTGGCGGCGTAGCCGAGGCCGTGCGGGGTGGTCAGAAGGCGCATGCCGACGGCCTTGGCGAACCCGCCGTACCGCTTCTTCGTGGACACGATGACGACCAGTCCGTGGGTGTAAAGCGCGTTCACCGCCTGAACCTCGGGGAAGTCGGCCTTGAGCTGCGTGTACAGCGGCACGCACGTGTTGGCGGCCATCAGGTAGTCGATCTCGGTCCATGGCATGCCGAGGTAGAGGTGCTCGAAGACGGGATTCGTGCGGTACGAGATCTTGTCGATGCGGATGAGAGGCACTTCGCGACCGCCGGAGTAGTGCCCCGTGAACTCGCCGAACGGCCCTTCGATCTCACGCCTGCGGCCCTCGACGACGCCCTCGATGATCACTTCTGATCCCCATGGCACAGGCAGTCCGGTGAGCGGCGCCCTGCTGATCGGGGCGGGCGCACCTCGCAGCGCGCCGGCCAGGCCGTACTCGTTCTCGTCGTACCTCATGGGGGTGGAGGCAACGATGGAGATGACCGGGTCGTTTCCGACGGCGATGGCGACGGGGAGGTCCTCGCGCCTCTCCTCCGCCTTGCGCAGGTGCAGGGCGATGTCGTGCATCGGCACCGGATGCAGGGCCAGGGTCGCCTTGCCTTTGACCTGCATCCGGTAGATGCCGACGTTCTGCTTGTCGCTGTTGTCCGGGTCGTCGGGATCCTTCGAGATGACCGCGGCCTTGTCGATGTAGAAGCCGCCGTCGCCGTCGTTCAAGCGCAACAGCGGGAGCACCGTGAAGATGTCGACGTCGTCGCCTTCCAGAGTGTTCTCGGCCCATGGCGGGTTCTCCCGCTCCTCGGGCTCGACGGGGAAGTCCGCCCAGCGCCTGGTGAACTCCTCGACCTGTTCTCTGGTGCCGGTCTCCTTGGGCAGGTCCAGGGCGAGCGCGTGATTGGCCCACGAGCCGTGCACGTTCATCGCGATCTTCGCGCCGGTGAAGCCGGCGACGTTGTCGAAGTAAAGGGCGGGGGCCGCGTCGCCGAGGCGCGGTACGGCGTTCGCCGCGGCGGCGATGTCCGGCTCCGGCATCACCTCCTCGTTGATGCGCAGGAGTTGCCCTTCCTTGTCGAGGGCGTCGAGAAAACTCCGCAGGTCGTCGTAGGCCATGACGGGTTCCTTTCGCAGATCGGACGATCGGTACGCGGGAGTGCGGGTCAGGGAGTGAGGCGCAGCCCGCGGGCGGCGCGCATGCCCTCCCATCGCCGGGCGCGAGGCGCAGGCAGATCGAACTGGTCGAGGACCCGTGCCGTGATGTGGTCCACGATGTCGTCGACCGAACGAGGGTGGTTGTAGAAGGCCAGCATGGGCGGCACCACCTGAGCCCCCCGGCGGCTGAGCGCGAGCATGTTCTCCAGGTGGATCTCGCTCAGCGGCGTCTCGCGAGGGACGAGCACGAGCCTGCGCCGCTCCTTGAGGGCCACGTCGGCGGAGCGGGCGATCAGCCCGTCGGCGTACCCGGCGCGGATCCCGGCCAGGGTCTTCATCGAGCACGGTGCGATCACCATGCCGTCGGTCTTGAACGAGCCCGAGGAGATCGGCGCCCCCTGGTCCTCGGGCTGGTAGGCGACATCGGCGAGCGCGCTGACCTCGCCGACCGTGCGACCGGTTTCCAGCTCGATGGTGGTCCGCGCCCAGCGGCTGAGGACCAGGTGGGTCTCCACTTCCGGCAGGTCGGCCAGGTTCTCCAGCAACCGGATGCCGATCGCCGCACCCGTCGCGCCTGTCATGCCCACGATCAGTCGCACGATGGTCAACCCTCTCGATTCGCGGTGGACACCGCGTGGATGGTGAGAGCTTTTTCGGACACCGCATCGTCGCGCGGTCCGGCGGCCATCGATGCTTCGCATGCCTCTGACCAGCTCCTTTGCGCCAACGATAACCGCGTTCGGGCGCTCCGAAGTTGTACGCTGGAGACATACCATGGACAGAAACGGACACATCGTCGTTACGGACGTCCCGTACAGGGCTTCGGTCGGAGCTCCGCCGGGCGTGGAAGTGGTCGACTTCGTCGGCCTGCCTGCCCGCGCTCGCAGTCACGATGTCGACCTGTACGCGCCCAAGCGGTTGGCTTTTCACGAGCTCATCACCGTGCGATCAGGCACCCTGCGCTATTCGGTGGACTTCACCGAGCACGTGCTGATCGAAGGCGCGTGGATGTGGTCTCGTCCTGGTCAGATCCAGCAGTTCCGCTCCGACCTCACCGCGGCCGAAGGCACCGTCGTCCTCTTCGAGCGCAGCTTCTTGAGCCCTGGCACCGTGGAGGTCGCGCGCGTCGACCAGTCATCCTGGCAACGGCCGCTGATCCCTGAGGGCACGGACCGGGCCGTACACGGCGTCCTGGATCTGCTGGAAAGCGAGTACCGCAGCCAGGCCTGCCCCTCGCTCGAAGTGCACGTGGAGGTGCTACGGCATCTGCTGGCCGTCCTGGTTCTGCGTCTGACACAGGCACACGGCGGCGTGGACCACGACGGTGCGGACGTGACGGAGGCGTTCCGCCGCTTCCAGAGCGCGGTGGATCGCGACTTCGTTCGAACCCGCCGCGTGGAGGACTTCGCCAGGGACCTGGGTTACAGCGTCCGCACCCTCACCCGCGCGACACGAGCGGCCGCCGGTTGCGGCGCTAAGCGTTTCATCAACGATCGAGTCCTCCTCGAGGCCAAGCGCCGGCTCGTGCACACCGACCTGGCGGTCGCGACCGTCGGTGAGCGGCTCGGCTTCTCGGAGGCCACGGTCTTCACCAAATTCTTCCGGCAGCGAACCGGTGAGACCCCGGCCGCCTTCCGCGCCCACTCGAGGGGCATCGCCTGAACATGGGATCCTTCAGTCGTTCGTGACCAGGGGCATCCGCAGGACGAAGCACGCGCCACCCGAAGCGGAGTCTTCCACGTGGAGGCTGCCGTTGTGGGCGAAGGCGATGTCGTGGGCGATGGCCAGGCCGAGGCCGGTGCCTCCGCAGTCACGGCTACGGGCTGAGTCCAGCCGGACGAAGCGGTGGAAGATCCGCTCACGGTCGGTTGGGGCGATGCCCTCCCCGTCGTCGGCGATGGCCAGTTCGGCGCTGTCGCCTGCACGGCGCAGGTCGATCCGTATCGTCCCTGCGGCGTGTCGGTGGGCGTTGTCGAGCAGATTGGTGAGCATTCGGGTGACGTGAGATGGGACGGCATCGACCGTCACCTCGGGGTCGAGGTGAAGCTGTATCTCCTGCTCTCCCTCGCGGTGGGCGGTCAGCTCCCGGACCAGTGCCGTGAGGTCTACCTGCTCCATCGTGGCCTGGGCGGCTGTCCCCAGCCTGGCCAGCAGGAGCAGATCAGCGATGATGCTTTGCACTCGGCCCAGATCACGGAGAGCGTGTTCAAGAAGGTTCCGCAGGTCGGTGTCGTCTGGATTCATCTGGGCGTCTTCCAGTTGCAGGCGCAGCCCCGCCAGAGGAGTACGCAATTCGTGTGAGGCGTCCAGGGCGAACTGCCGTTGCTGGTCGAGCGCTCGCTCCGCGCGCTTCTCGGCCTGCTCCAGCCGGCCAAGGAGGGTGTTGACGGCTGCGGCGAGCCGTACGATCTCGCCGTGCCCCTGCGTCTCGGGTAAGCGGCCGGACAGGTCACCGACGTCGAGGGCGGCCAGTTCGGCGCGGATGGCCGAGATCGAGTTCAGGGCCCGGCCCCGCACCTGCAACCTGATCCACGCCAGCGGAACCACGATGCAAAAAGCCCGGAGAGCCACCAGTCGGAGCAGGCGGCGTCGGCCCGCTCCAGTAGAGCCGGCATCGAGACATGCGGCCCCGGGCCCGCGACCGAAGGCCCTTCTCATGTCCGCGCTCCCATCCGCTACGCAGTGCGCTGCCCGGCGGTTGATGACATAGCTGACGGGTGATCGGCCGGCGCTCGACTGTCACGCGCCGCAGTGAGGGCGACCTCTCAGGCTGACCAGTTCGCGAACGGCTTCCATCTGGAGTGCCGGCACGGAGGCCCCGCCACCCGGAAATGGACGAGTTCGTCCAGTTTGTGTATACAAGCGCAGATTGTCAAGTCTTCGAGGGGCCAGCCGGTTCACGCACCAGAAAGGTAGGGTTACTAAATGTGTCCAGCCGAGGGACGGGGAAAGATCCTTCGCGACTTACCGCGCGCGGCGCAGCCACTCGCGAAAACGCGCTGGTCGCAGGCCCACACGACGACGAGGGGACCTACCGATGCCCGCTCGGCTCGCCGGCCAATGAACTCGGCGGACGGTCCGGCAGCGCTCACCGCCTACTGGCGGCCGCCTTTGATTCCTGGAGAGACACTTTGGCGAGCGGCCTGGCTCGAATGCAGGAAAACGGCGAAGTGGACCCCGAGGTCACCGCGGAGGAACTCGCCGTCGGAGTCATCGCCGCGATACAGGGCGGATATCTGCTCGCCGGGACGACGCAGGATGCACAGCCCTTCGCACTCGCCCTCGACATGGCGCCGAGCTCGGCCAAGGGTCACATGAGGACAGATCACCAGCGGCTCCGGGTTCTTGACATCCCGACTTGACAAGTTCGGGCAACTTTGGATTGAGTGGACGAAATCGTCCAATTTGGGTCAGTGCAGCGACTGCTCGACCAGGCGCGATCCGTCGATGCCAGGTGTCAAAAGAGCTGGTCGGCCGCGCGGGAAACGGTGAAGCAATGCCGTCACTGTGCTCCATTCAGGTGCGCTACACGACGGTGGTGACGCTCCTCGTCCTCGTGATCGTGGTTGTGGTCGGCACGAGCATGGATCTGGCGGTCCGCTACAGGGTTCGAGACGAAGCGTTCCTCAATGCCGAGAAGATCGTCCTCCGGTGGAGTGCGCAGGTACGGGGCGGGCATCTGCCGCATCCCATTCCCGCCTCCGCCGGCGTCGACCTCATTCAAGTGGTGGACGCCCGGGGCAGGATCGTGAACTCCAGCCCTCAGACGGGCCGGACGCGTCTCAGCAGGTTCAGACCGGAGCCCGGCAACCGCTTGCAGCGGCGGACCGAGTGCCTCCCGGGCAGGCAGTGTGTCCTGCTGACGGCTGACAGGATCTCACCGAATGCGGATTCCCCTGTCGTATACGCCGGCACGGCAGAGCCGTCGATTCTGGCGACGCACGACCTCGAGTACGTCATCGCGGCGGCCGCGCTTCTGATGACCGTCATGTTGGGATGGATGACGTGGCGGATAACGGGCCGGTCGCTGCGCCCGATGGAGCAGCAGTACCAACTGGCCTCCACCACTTCCCACGAGCTCCGCAATCCGATCGCCGGCCTGCGGTTGCAACTGGAGGGGGCTCTGCTCTATCCCGATCACGTCAATCCTCGCGACACCATTCAGCGAGCCCTGTCGACCACCGACCGGCTCGAGGCGATCGTCGAGGACCTGCTGCTACTGGCCCGGCTGCATGGGGGTGAGCATGCGCCGCACGAGCCGATCGACCTTGGAGTACTGGTAACGGAGGAGGTGGGGACACCCGCCCCCACTATGCCGGTGCACGCGGAGGTGACAGGGAATGTATGGGTGCACGGCTCACGGACCCAGTTGATCCGGCTGCTGAGCAACCTGCTGAGCAACGCGCGGCGGCACGCCGAGACCGGCGTCACCGTATGGGTCGCCTCCGCCCACGGCCAAGCGGTCGTGGAAGTGACCGATGACGGAGCCGGCATCGAATCGGCCGACCGTGAGCGAGTTTTCGAGCGGTTCGTACGTCTGGAAGACGGACGCCGCCGTGACGCCACCGGCAGCGGACTCGGCCTCGCGATCTCCCGCGACATCGCCCACGCTCACCGGGGAACTCTGCGTATCGAGGATTCCGCCTGCGGCGCCCGGTTCGTCCTCCGGTTGCCGCTGATAGAGGGGAAATGAACCGCCGGGGAGAGCTCGCTCTCCACCATCAGCTCATCACTCAGAGCCGGCCGCGCTCAGGGTCGGGCGCGGTTACGCGCCCTCACCTGAGGCTGTCGGGCGTTACCTGCTGTAGTTCTTCCCTGGGGGCCTACCGGGGATCGGCTTGCCGATGAGAGCGACGGGCACGAGCAAGCAGAAGTGGCCGATCGCTAGGGTGAGCGTCCAGAGCCGATGCGCTCCTCTGTTTCCCCGGCCTTGCGGAGGGCGTCGACCCGCCGGATGGTGAGGTCTTCCCTTCTAGATCACAGCGGTGTTTTGAGGCTTTGCGGCGCGGCCACCGTGGGCCGCGGCGGCCACGTGAGTGCGGCGGGCGGCCCAGACCCGGCTGAGCTGAAGGACGCTCATGCCGAACATCAGCACGCCCAACGGGACGTGCACGGTCTTCACGTGCGCGATGCCCAGCGCTATCTGGGCCAGCGTGAGCCCGAAGAACCCGGCCGCGTACAGGATGGGCCTGGGCGAGCCGCCGCCCGGCCGCCACACCAAGATCGCGGTGATCAGGTGCAGCAGGGTCACGTAGAACACCGTGTACGCCCCGACGCTGTGCAATGTCCCTGCGTCGGGCGAGGACAACAACAGTCCGGCGGTGATCGCCTGGACGAAGAGGGCCAAGGTTTGCAGGGTGATCGCGACACGCAAGAACATGGGTGCCTCCTTGACGACTGCGGCGACGGTCTGCGTGGTGGATGGTGTCTCAGTAGTCCGACGACGCAACCGCTGGGAGTGTGAGGTGAACGCCGACCTCACATTCCGAGGGGCTGTGCCGTCGAACCGGTGAGGACAGCTGCGACCAAGGGAGTCGGCGACACCATGACCACCCCATCCGAGCCAGGAGACGGCCGGTCCGATCCGAGCCTGAGCGCGATCATGAGCGAGCGGCGTCAGCTGATCAATCTCGCCTACCGGCTCCTCGGCTCCCTGGCCGACGCCGAGGATGTCGTACAAGAGACCTACACCCGCTGGTACGCCATGACCCGGCAACAGCAGGAGGCCATCACCACGCCCGGCGCCTGGCTCACGAAAGTCGCCGGCCGCATCTGCCTCGACCTGCTCGGCTCGGCACGGGCCCGGCGCGAAAGCTACGTCGGCGAATGGATCCCGGAGCCGCTCCCCGACCGCACAGAATGGATCAACGGACGGTCCGGCGACACCACCACCGACCCGGCTGACCGCATCACCCTCGACGAGTCGGTCAACATGGCCTTCCTCGTCGTACTCGAATCGATGACCCCGGCCGAACGCGTCGCGTTCATCCTGCACGACGTCTTCCGCTACCCCTTCACCGAAGTCGCCGAAATCGTCGGCCGCACCCCGGCGGCATGCCGCCAACTGGCCACCTCAGCCCGCCGCCGCATCCACGCCTCACAACCTCCCGCGACTCCCACAGCCCAGCAGGCCGGGATCGTCAGAGACTTCAAGCAGGCATGGGAAGCCAAGGACATCAACGCCCTCATCGGCCTCCTCGACCCCGACGCCACGGGCATCGCCGACGGCGGCGGCCTCGTCAGCGCCGTACTCCGCCCCATCGTCGGCGGCGAGCAGATCGCGCGCTACGCCATCGACATCGCCGGCAGGGTCCCCGACCTGACGATCCTGGAGCGTACGGTCAACGGCCAGCCGGGTCTGGTGGCGCAGCAGGACGGCGTCACCGTGATGGTGATGGCGTTCGACGTGGCAGGCGACCGGATCAAGCGCCTATGGGCGATACGCAACCCCGAGAAGCTCCGGCCGTGGACGGTGGGGCCACAGCACTAGGAACGAAACACGCAGTGGTGTAAGACCTTGTGTAAGTCGCCGAGGCCCCGGAGGCAGGTCGATGCTGTCCGACCGCTTGCAACGCGTCCAGCGCACGTAGTGAAGGGGTCGCGGTGCGACATTCCGCAAGCGAACATCCGCTCGACCCCAGCGGCTACGACGCCGAACTGCGGCGGCACGACCAGGTGCTGCGCCGGGCCTGTGGCGTCCGACTCCACGACCACGTCCTCGACATCGGATGCGGAACCGGGCAGACGACCCGGCAGGCCGCCCGCACAGCACAGGCAGGCAGCGCGCTCGGGGTCGACATCTCCGCGCCCGCCATCGAGCGTGCCCGCGAGTTCGCCCGGAGCGAGGGGCTCCGCAACGTCACCTTCGACCACGCCGACGCGCAGGACCACCGCTTTCCGCAGGCGCGCTTCGACCTGGCGATCAGCAGGTTCGGCACGATGTTCTTCGACGACCCCGTCGCCGCGTTCGCCAACATCAGGCGGGCGCTGCGCCCGGCCGGGCGCCTGGTGATGATGGTCTGGCAGCCCCACGAGCGCAACGAGTGGGCGGTCGCCATCCACCGATCCCTCGCAGGATCCAAGGGGCCGGTGGCCGCGGCCTCCGCCGGACCGGATCCGTTCTCGCTCGCCGACCCGCCGGCCGTGAAGGAGATCCTGGGCGCTGCGGGGTTCGCCGACATCACCTTCACCGACGTCCACGAGCCGGTCTACTACGGTCCGGACGTGGCCGCCGCCCTCGAGTGGGTCCGCGGCTTCACCTGCACCAGCGAGGTGCTGAAGCGGCTGGACCCCACCGCCGCGGCGCGCGCGGTCGGGCGCCTGCGCGAGGCGCTCGCCGCGCACCTGAGCGACGACGGGGTCTGGGTCGACTCCCGCGCCTGGATCATCACCGCTCGTTGCCACTGAGAGGGAACACGACCGCGCTCAGCCAGATGATCAACGGCGGCACCCGCCGGAAGGTCAGGCGACGACGCTGATCCCGGGCATGGGGCAGAGCAGCTGCTGCTTCGCCTCGAAGTGCTTCGTGGCACTCCAGTCGACCGTCTTGCCGGCTGGGACCTTGACCAGGGTCTGGGCGTAGTCCAGCGTGGTCGCCTTCGTAGTGGTGAAGTAGACAACGATCTTGTAGGTGATCGGCTTCGCCCCGGGGTTGGTCGCCGTCCCCTTGGCGCCCCAGCCACCTGGTACGGCCGCGCACGCGGTCTGCACGATGTTGCCGCGGATGTCGGGGTCGTTGGTGATCTTCTTGGGGAGCGCCTTCGCCGCGATGTTCTCCGCAGCCGGTGCCGACGTCGGCGACTTCTCCGGAGTGTTGCCCGTGGCGTCACCCCCCGAAGAACATCCTGCGGCCAGAGCGGAGGCCAGGATCACCAGCACAGAGGCTTTCACCATCGAAGGCGACGCATGTTTTGTACTCATTCAACGACTCTCGCGATTCTCGTGGACGCGGAATTCCTCGGCTGATGCGACTTCGCGACATCAGGTGAGCGGTTAATACCGATCGCCACGATCCTACGGTCGCCCTCGACGGCCGATATTCGTCGTTGCACATCGCTGACCCCGGCTTGATGCGATGTTCTCGTTTCGCGGAATCGAATTCTCCGCGATTGCGCCATATGGCAAATAGGCCGAGATGGCGACGGCTGCTCGCTCCCATCGCAGGTCGAAGGTCGTGATTTCGGCAGAGGATTCGTCTCACGATCAGGCATCGGCGACAAAGCCCATCAGCCGAAGGCGAAGGTGATTGTCCGCTGATGCGTGCCATTATCGGCGACCCAATTCATTGGCGAAAAGTACTTTTTGTCGATAAGGATTCTCGTCCGGAATCGCCAGGGGCCTGATCTCAGATGTCCATTCAAACCGGATTCACGCCCACAATGCCCCATCGGACACGACCTGCCCCAAGGCGCGGGTCGACCACCGGGTCGTCTCCCAACCCGTGGTCATCACCATCGGCGTCAACTCCCAGCCGCCAGAGATCCTCGGCTTCGCCGTCGGAGACAGCGAAGACGGCGCATCTGACCGCGTTCCTGCGCTCCCTCGAAGCCCGCGGCCTATCGGAGCAGCAGTGCCGCGTCTTGTACGACGTTGATCGCCTTGGCGTGGGGGCTCCCCTCGCGGCGCGGCAGCGGCCGATGCGAGCAAGCCGGAGCCTCCGGAATGGCCCCGGAGCCGTTCACCGACGCAGTCGAAATGTCCAGCCCATGCAACGGTTCCACCATTCCGGCCGCTGTCGGGTGGGGTCCATAGTTTTGCCTCACTCATCCAGGCCCGTCTGGGTGAAGCGCCCCCACCACGCCCCTCCGGAGGTGAAATGTCGCGAGTAATCGGGCAGCGACGCACGACCCGCGACGGTCGGGCTTCCGTTGGGCCTTGGGGTGATCACCCTCCTCATCGATGACGCATCCCCGGCGGCCCCACTCGCCGTCGTGACGTGATGTGGGCCCCGCCCAGATCGTCGGATCATCCATGGTCCGGCGAGGAAACCCCGTGGCCGGGGACGGCGCTCCAGAGAGCGTCACCGTGCATGGCGGATCACCGCCATGTGAACAACTTGAAAGCCTGCGATGGAGAACGTGTTGAGCGACGAGGTACGCCCCCTAGCCGCATCGAAGGCGGGCGCGCTGAGGGCCCAGGTGCGAACCGGCGAAACCGGTGTGCTGCTGACCGTGACCTGGAACGACGAGGTGGTCCTTGACGAGGTCCGGCTCGGGTTCACCCTTGACGGTGCGGAACTCGGCACGAACGCGGAGCTCGTGCATGTCGTGAACCGCACGGTCCGCGACCGGATCAGCATGCGTTCCGGCAAGTCCGCGGGAGACCACCCCTACGAACATCAGGAGAGCGTCCACACCTTTCGCGAGGCGGGCGGCGTCGAATGGCAGGTCATCCTGCGCGTCGCGCATGACGGCGTCGCGATCCGCTACGCGTTGCCCGCGCTCGACGGGATCGCCCGCGTCACCGGCGACCGCACCGCCGTAACGCTTCCCGCCCAGGCGAGGAACTGGGTGCTGGAGTACCAAACCTGGTACGAGACCCCGCGCTTCGGAGCCGGCACCGGCGAGCTGTCGGGCGGCTCGTACGGCTTCCCGTTCCTCACCCGTCTCGACGCGGCCATTCACATGCTGATCACCGAGTCGGGTATCGACGGCCGCTTCGCCGGCGCCCATGCAGAGCTGGGTGAGCCGGACGCGGACGGCGACCGGACATTACGGTTCGCCCTCGCCGACGACAGCGTCGAGGTCGCTCGGGGCGTCGTCACACCGTGGCGCGTCATCCTCATCGGCGCGCTCCCCGCCCTCGTCTCCTCGCTCCTCGTCGACGAGCTCGCACCGGCGATCTCTCCGGATCTGGAGGACGCGACCTGGGTTCGGCCAGGTCGCGCCGCCTGGTCGTGGTGGTCGGACTTCTACTCGGGCGCGCAGCTGGACAAGCAGAAGCACTTCGTCGACGTCGCCGCCGACCTGGGCTGGGAGCACCTGCTCATCGACTGCGGATGGGAGGAGACCTGGGTGCCGGAGATCGTCGCCTACGCGAGCCGGCGCGGCATCCAGGTCCACCTGTGGACCATCTGGCGCGACCTCAACAGCCCGGAAGACCTCAGGAAGCTGGCGCTGTGGCGCTCGTGGGGAGTCGCCGGGATCAAGGTCGACTTCATGGAGTCGGAGTCCAAGGACCGCTACCGCTGGTACGACACGATCCTCACCGAGACCGCACGGCTCGGCCTCATGGTCAACTTCCACGGATCGGTCATCCCCCGCGGGTGGGCGCGCACGTTCCCCCAGGTCATCGGGTACGAGGCGATCCGCGGCGCCGAGTACTACGTGTTCTTCGAGAACCAGGCGCTCTCCGCGTCCCACAACGTCATCCAGCCGTTCACCCGGAACATCGTCGGGGCCATGGACGCCACACCGGTCGCGTTCGGCGCCGCGAACCGCACGACGAGCGACGGTCACGAGCTCGGGCTGTCGGTGGCGTTCGAATGCGGCATCACCCACTTCGCCGACCACGTCGACGCCTACATCGCACGCCCGCTCGCAGCCAGGTTCCTGTCGGAGCTGGCACCGGTCTGGGACGAGACGGTGCTGCTGGCAGGCGACCCCGACAGCCACGCCGTCATCGCCCGCCGATCCGGCGACCGCTGGTTCGTGGGCGGCATCGCCACCGGGGACGCGCGTACGATCCGGGTGCCGCTGGACGGGCTCGACGGCGTGGGGCCGGACGCCGAGATCTGCGTCGTCGGCGACGTGTCGCCGTCGTCGGGCGAGGCGCCGGCCACCGGACTCACAGAAACGATCACGACTGCCACGGGCGCGATCGACGTCGAGGTCGCCCGCGACGGCGGCTTCGTCGCCATCGTCGCTCCCGCGGGCACGGATCTGTTCCGAGCCGCGCCCAGGCCGCATCATCTCGCGCCGGTCGCGCTCCCCTCCATCGCCGAGACCGGACCGGACGGAACCGCGTCGATCACGACCGACGGCGACGCCCGGCTGCGCCTTCCCTCAGGCTGGTCGGCCGACCGCGTCGGCGAGGCGGACTGGATCGTCCGCCCTGATTCCTCGCTGCGGCCCGGACGGCTTGGCGTCGTGACTGTCGAACGTGACGCCGACGGCACGGTGTCCGTCGTCTCCCACGTGAGAGTCGTCCGCCCCATGACCCCCGGCGAGTACACGTTGTCGGATCTGCCGATGATCGCGTTCGTCAACGACGACGGGCCCGTCGAGCGGGACCAGTCCAATGGGGCGGGCAACCCCGGCGACGGCCGGCCCATGCGTGTGGCCGGCCAAGGATTCGAGCGCGGCCTCGGCACGGCGCCGTACTCGGAGGCGCGCTTCCACCTCGGTGGGCGCGCTGAAACCCTCACCGGCGCCGTCGGCGTCGACGACGAGTCGACGGGCGCCGCCAGGGTCGGCATCGTCGCGGACGGTCGCGAGATCTTCAGCGCCGTCGTCGAGGCGGGCAAGCCCGTCACGACCTTCAACCTGGGGGTTCAGGGCGTGCAGACCCTGTGCCTGCGCGGCGAGACCGTGACTCCGGACGACTCCGGCGTGCACGTCGACTGGATCGACACCTCCGTCGTCGTCGCCTCCCCCACCAGATGACACCGTGCCGGTCACGCACGACCGGCACGCGACACCATCAGAGGAACACTATGAAACGCACATGGGTCGCCGTCACGGCGATCGTCGCGGCGGCGACACTCCTCACCGCCTGCTCAGGCGGATCCGGTGAAGGGTCGAACGAGAAGGTCACTCTCACCTACGCAAACTGGAGTGAGGATCAGACTCCGGCGATGCAGCAGATCGCCACCGAGTTCGAGAAGGCCAACCCGAACATCACCGTCAAGATCCAGACTCTGCCGTGGACGGAGTACTGGTCGACCCTCCAGGTCGGAGCCGCCGGGGGCACCGCGCCGGACGCGTTCTGGATGCTCGGCGACCACTTCCGCGAGTACGCCAAGGGAGGTCAGCTGCTCGATCTGTCCGACACCGTCAAGTCGGCCGGAATCGACATGAGCGTCTACCCCAAGGCCGTCACCGACTCCTACACCTACGAGGGCAAGTCCTTCGCCCTGCCGAAGGACTTCGACACCAACGGCATCTGGTACAACAAGGCGCTCTTCGACGCCGCGGGCGTCAAGTACCCCGATGACACGTGGGACTGGCAGGACGTGCAGGACGCGGCCAAGAAGCTGACCGACCCCGCCAAGGGCGTGTGGGGCATCGCGGCGCCGATCGACGCGCAGGGCGGCTTCTACAACACGATCCTGCAGGCCGGCGGCAACATCGTGAATCCGGACGGCACCGCCTCCGACTTCGGGAGCCCCGCAGGCGTCGCGGGCCTGAAGTTCTGGACCGATCTGCAGGCCGCCGGCTCCTCCCCGACGCTGAAGCAGCTGTCGGACACCGAGGCGGTCTCGATGTTCGAGAACCAGAAGGTCGCCATGTACTTCTCCGGGGCGTACTGGGCTCTGCGGTTCCACAAGAACCCCGACCTGAAGGGCAAGATCGACGTCGCTCCGCTGCCCCAGGGCGTCAAGCGGGCCACCGTCACCAGCGGCATCGGCAACGCCGGATACGCAGGCAGCAAGCATCCCGAGGAGCTCAAGAAGTTCCTCGCCTTCCTTGGCGGGACCAGGGCGGCCGAGATCCAGGCGGCGACGGGAACGGTGCTCCCCGCCTACAAGGGGACGCAACAGCCCTGGCTCGACTCGATGCCCGAATACCACCTGCAGGTCTTCATCGACGCCATCGACTACAGCGTTCCGCTGCCGGTCCAGGGCAACGCGTCCGAGTGGCAGGGACTCGCCCCGCAGTTCCTGACCGACGCGTGGGACGGCAAGAAGCCCGTCGAGCAGGCGGCGAAGGAGTACCAGGACGCCGTCGACCAGGTGCTCACCAAGAAATGACGAACGTGGCAACGAAGTCCGTGCGGCGGCCGACCGGCCGCCGCACAGGCGTCAGCACACCTGGCGCGTGGTCGGCGCTGGCGTTCATCGCTCCGGCGACGATCGGCCTGGTCGCCTTGTACCTGTGGCCGTTCCTGTCGACGCTGGTCAAGAGCTTTGAGGACGTTCCGGCGTTCGGGGACGCGACCTTCGTAGGGGTGGACAATTACACCACCCTCCTCGCCGACGCCGACTTCTGGAAGGCGTTACGGAACTCCGCGCTCTACACGGTGATCGTCCTGCTCGGCATCCCCGTCGCAGTCGTACTGGCCGCACTGATCGAGCAGGTCGGCCGGGGACGCGCCGTCTACCGCGTGTTGTTCTTCCTGCCGGTCGTCACCCTGCCCGTGGCCATCGGCATGGTCTGGCGGTTCATCTACAACGGCGACTTCGGGCTGCTCAACTACGTGTTGTCGTGGTTCGGAGTCGACGGGCAGTTCTGGGTGGCCGACCCCCGGTTCACAATCTTCGCGTTCGGGGCCGTCGGCATCTGGATGGGCCTCGGCATCAACCTGATCATCCTCGGGGCAGGGCTGCAGGCCATCCCGAAAGCCCTCTACGAGGCGTCCGGCCTTGACGGCGCCGGCCGCGTCCGGCAGTTCTTCCACATCACCCTGCCGCTGCTCAGCCCGAGCATCTTCTTCGTGACGATCCTCAGCGTGATCGCCGCCCTGCAGATGTTCGACCTGATCTTCATCATGCTGCGCAGTGTGAACAACACGGCCCTGACCGACTCCAAGACGATCGTCTACCTCTTCTACGAGAAGGCGTTCGTCCAGTTCCACCAGGGTTACGGAGCCGCGATCGCGATCGTCCTCCTCATCGTGATCATGATCGCCACGGCCCTCCAGTTCCGACTGCAGAAATCGTGGGTCTTCTATGGCTGAGTCCACCGCCCGCCGCGCGCCCGGCATCCCATGGCGCAGGAAGCCGTCCCGCACCTGGCCGATCCACGCGATCCTCCTCGTCTCTGTCGCCTTCATGGTGGTGCCGTTCATCTGGCAGATCCTCACCGTGTTCAAGACGACCGCCGAAGTCTCCAGAATTCCTCCGGCCATCTGGCCGGAGGAATTCAGCCTCCACTCGTTCGAGACGTTCTTCTCGACTGTGCCGTTCTGGTCGATGTTCGCGGTCTCGGCCGGTTCGCTCACCCTGCGGGTCGCCGGCCAGATCGTGGTCGCCGCACTCGCCGGGTACGCGTTCGCGCGCATCCCCTTCCGCGGCGGCAACGTGCTGTTCGGCCTGTTCATCGTCATGCTGATGGTGCCCAGCCAGCTCTTCCTGATCGGCCAGTACCAGCTCGTCCGCGACCTGGAGATGCTGGACACCCTCCCGGCGCTCGCCATCCCGGGCATGTTCTCCGCGTTCGGGACCTTCCTCATGCGCCAGGCCTTCCTCACCATGCCGAAGGACTACGAGGAGGCGGCCAGGCTCGACGGTGCCGGCACCTTCCAGGTGTTCTGGCACGTCATGGTGCCGATGGCGCGGCCGACGCTGGCCGCGTTGTCCGTGCTCACGGGCCTCTACTCGTGGAACGACCTTCTCTGGCCCCTCATCGTCTCCCCCTCGGGGGAGAATCGGCCGCTTCCGGTGGGCCTGGCGGGACTCCAAGGACAGTTCGGCACGGACTATCCGACCCTCATGGCGGGAGCCCTGGTCTGCTCGTTGCCTCTCGTGATCGTCTTCCTGCTGCTGCAACGGCAGTTCTTCGCGGGCATCGCGAGCAGCGGGCTGAAGGGATGACAGGATCGAGCGCACCGCCGGGAGGCGTCTGGCTGCCCGCCCTCATCGTGACGCGGGAGCCCTCAACCCTTTACGCGATTGCGGTACTCGGTGGGGCTGGCCTCGTGCATCCGCTTGAAGTGACGGGAGAAGTAGAACGGGTCGCGGTAGCCGACCTTGCGGGCGATCGCCGCGACGGTCGCGTCCGTGGTGTCGAGGAGGTTGCGCGCCTGCGCCATGCGCAGCGCCGTGTGGTGCGCGAGCACTCCGCCCCCGGTCGCGCGGCGGAACAGCGCGCTCAGATGCGACGGGGAGATGCCGACCAGCGACGCCAGGTCAGCCACCCGGACGGTGCCGTCCAGCCGCTCGGCCAGGTAGGCCATCGCGCGCTGAAGGGGATCACCGGGCGCCGGCATGACACGATCGACCACGATCTGGGTGAGGAGCTTCCACGCGGCGCCGGCCGCACCCATCAGGCTCACCGACGAATGATCCCGTTCGAGCACGGTCACGATCTCGTCGAGCAGGGCGACCGCTCGGTCCAGACGGCCGATCGGGACCACCGGTCTGGACTCGCTCGCGCCGATCGCCTCGGTGAGCTCCGCTACATCGGCGCCTCGCAAGTGGCACCACCAGATCGTCCAGGGATTGTCGTCGGAAGCACCGTAGGCGTGCGGGACGCCACGAGGGATGACCAGCGCCGCGTTCGCTTCGACGCGATGCCGGGCGCCCCCGATGTTCGCCCATCCCGCGCCGGCCGCGCAGAGGATGAGAATGGCCTCCTCGATGCCGACCTGCCGCCTCATCAGGTGGTCCGCCGCGTTCGGATAGTAACCGGCGTCGGTGATCATGAGGCGTCTCGTCACCGGGCGGGAGCTCGCCTCGGCGACGACCCGGCGCGGGACGACGGACAGCCGTTGGTTGGGGAACCCCTCCTCGATCGGCATCGGCACATCATGGCACACGTCATCGGATCGTCCAGGTGATGCGCTCAAGCGCGGGGGGTGCCGTCAGAGGGATCGCGCAGCAGGCGCCGACATTGTTCCAATCGGTCGAGGGCGCCGGCGGCGGGCGAGCTGATCCAGCCCGCCCGCCCACGTCACTGACCGGCCGGAGTCTTCACCCGCGCCGTGACCTCATGGCGGGCCGTCGTACTGCCGGAGCGCGGCCGGAGCACACGGGCCAGGACGCCCGGCGACAACAGGTGCTGCGGAGGGGCCTGGAGGTTGGCGACGCTCAGAAAGGCGTGCCCGACCACAGGGTCCGCCTCCGCGGCCGCGTGGAGCCGGGTGAGGTAGCCGTTGAGCAGCTTCACCCGCAAGGAACGTGGGCCCTCGACCGACGGGAACCGCAGATCGCCGCCGACCGACATGTCCCACGGCACATCGATGATCCGCGCCGCACGCCCGGAGAACCGGCGGGCCAGGCCGTCCTGTCCCCCGTCCGCCAGGCATTCGCGCAGCGCGACGGCCTCGCAGGCGGCGACGGTCATACCTTGCCCGTAGCTGGGGTTGAACTGGCATAAGGCGTCGCCGAAGACCACGTAGCCCTCGGGGAAGCGGCCCAGCCGCTCGTAGCGGCGCCGGATGCTCACCGGGATGCGCATCAGGCGGGGCTCCCCGAGCGGTTCCAGGCGCTGCAGGAGGTGGTGCAGGTCCTGGACCGGGAGCCGGGCGGCGAACCGGTGGTATCCGTCCGGGTCGACCGGGGGAACGTCGTCGCCCATGCCGTACAACGTGACGAGCCAGCGGTCGCCCTCAGCGCTGAGCGCGACCCCGCCCCTCGGTACGGCCGCGCTGTGCCCCACGATGAGGGCGACGACGTCGGCGTCGCCAGGCCGGCGCCGGTACTCACGCGAGACGTACACCAGCCGGGAGTCGACACGTTCCTCCGGCGCGGTCTCATACCCCAGCCTGCGCAGCCACTCGGCGCCGCGGTTGCCCCGGCCCGTGGCGTTCACCACGAGGTCCGCCGGCATGTCCTCCGGCCGGTGGTCCGCGCACAGCAGGCGCACTCCGGTGACCGCGCCGGGTTCGGCATGGTCGCCGGCGGCGATCAACTCGACCACCTCGCAGCGCTCGCGGATCACCACGCCGGGGAGGGCCGCGACGCGGGACCGCAGACGCCATTCGAGGTGGGGCCGGCTCACCGTCAGGCCATGCAGCCGCGAGGGCGCCGGGTGAAGCCGCCGGCCGTCGTTGTACCAGCGGACGTCATTGTGGATGTCGCACGGGACGGCTCCCGCGGCGACCAGCTCGGCGGTCAGCCGCGGGAAGAGCTCCTCGAGGATCTCGCTGCCCCGAGAGAGCAGACCGTGCGCGTGCCGGCCCTGCGGCACCCCCCGTCGCGGTATGCCCTCATCAGGCAGTGCGTCACGGTCGATCACCGTGACCCGGTCGAATGTCTCGCTGAGCACCCGGGCCGCCAGCAGCCCGCCGATTCCCGCTCCGACGACGACGGCGTGCCCTGTGTGTCCGATGTGCCCTGCGTGTCCGATGTGCCCTGTGTGCCGGTTGCCGATGTCTTTCATGGTGGCCTCGCCCTCTCCTCGGTTCAGCCCCACTGGGAGGGGTCGCCCGCCACTGACCACTGGGATGGGTCGCCGTCGGCGGCGTGGGCGGCCGTCGCGCCCAGTCCGACCAGGAGCCCCGGGGCGATTCCGGCCGTCGCCACGGTACGGATCATTCGCTTGATCACGGTTCACCTCGTTGTCCGGCCGCCCGTTACAAGGCGGCATTGGTTGACAGCAACGAGGATCTGCGTGAGCGCTCGGCGGTCACTGGGAAGGCGCTTCGGCGGCCACTGGGAATGGGCTTGGACTTGCACCTGCCCGCCGGCGGACAGGATCGGATGGGGCTTCCGGATCAGCGACGCGGGATCAGCCCGGCCAGGAGGACGCTCGCCTCCCGCCGGGACAGTGCGCGGCCGCGGGCCGCACAGCGTTCGTACGCGTCCGGCGGAAGTGCCTCGCGTACGGCGGCGGCCTCGCGCGGCCCGTCCAGCGGGTCCATCAGTTCCGGGGAGACGCCGGCCCGCACACCGATGGCCTCCACCGCGCCCATCAGCACGGCCGCCTGCTCCGCCTGTCCGGTCAGCGCGAGGGCGCGAGCGGCGCTGTGCACGGTCACCAGCCAGAAGGAGATGTCACCGTAACGGTCCATGGCGGCGAGGATGTCCCCCGCGATGGCGAGTGCCCGCACGCCGTCCCCACGGTCTGAGGCGGTCTTCATGTCACACCAGGCCGCCCCGTCCGCGACCCAGTCGTGGCCACTCGCGTGGGCTGCGGCGATCGCCTCCTGGAACACGGCGTTCGCCCCCGGCAGGTCCCCCAGGGCTCGGAGCACCATGCCCTGGACCATGAGTGTCTCGGCCTCCATCCAGTCCTGGCCGCTGCGCCGGGCGATCGCGACGGCCGCGCGGGCGAGGGTCGCCGCGTCGACGGGTGCTCCGGCCAGCAGGCCCAAATAGGCGGCGTAGGCGGTCGCGCCGGCCTCGGTCACCACGTCGCCGGCCTCGCGGGCCTCCTCGACCGCCGTCCGTGCCGCCTGGTGGGCCTGCGCCGTCTGCCCGGCGAGATAGCCGAGGGAGGCGACGGCGAACCGGGCACGCGCCCGCGTGCCCGCGTCGGCCTGCGGGGCGGCCGCGAAGGCCTCGGACAGCCAGGCGAGTCCCTCCCCGACATGGCCCATGCGGAACCAGAACCAGGAGAGTGCGCCGCCCAGCCGCAACGCGTAGTCGCCGTGACCCTCCGCCAGCGCGGAGGCGAAAGCGGCCCGGAACTGCGGCTGGTCCCGGCTCAGGCCGTCCAGCAACACCGCCCCCTGCGGGCCCCGGAGGTGGCGTTCGGTGCTCTCGGCCCGAACCAGCGCCCACGCGCGGTGGCGCCTCTCGGCCTCGGCCAGCTCGTCGGATGAGAGCTTGCCCAGGGCGTAGTGGCGCAGGGTCTCCAGCATCCGGTATCGGCGCGGCGCCGTTCCAGGTTCGGCGGTGACCAACGATTTGCGGACCAGCGCGGAAAGTGGTGCCAGCACGGAAGTGACTCCTCCGACCGCGGCGGCCGCCTCGAGGTCGAAACCGGCGTCGAGCACACCGAGGCGGTAGAAGAGCCGGCCTTCCGTCGGCTGCAGCAGCTGGTCGCTCCAGGCGACGGTGTCCAGCAGCGTGCGATGGCGGTCCGGCCGCCCGGCCGGCCCGCCGACCAGCAGGGTGAACCGGTCCCCCAGGGCATCGGCGATCTGGCCGACGGACAGCGTCCGGCATTGTGCGGCGGCCAGCTCGATGGCCAACGGGATGCCGTCGAGCCTCGCGCACAAGCGAGCGATCTTTTCTCTGTCGTCCGGCCCGGGCGCCCAGCCAGGCTGCGCGGCAGCCGTACGGCGGACGAAGAGTTCCGCGGCGTCCGTGGCGGCGTCCAGGGGCGGCACTTCGTAGACGATTTCACCAGTGATGTCCAGGGATTCGCGGCTGGTGGCCAGAATCCGTACGCGGCCGCAGCGCGTCAGCAACGTGTGGACGAGCATGGCGGCCGAGACCAGCAGGTGCTCGCAGTTGTCCAGCACGATCAGCAGGTCGCGGTCGGCGAGCATTCCGGCCAGCTGGTCGGGGGACGACGAGGCGGGCATGCCCAGGGCAGCGGCGACGGTGGCGGTGAGCAACTCGGCAGTGTGCAGGCCTGCCAGTTCTACGAGCCAGGGCCCGTCGGCGTCGGCGCGGGCGCGTGCGGCCTCCAGGGCCAGGCGGGTCTTCCCGACCCCGCCCGGGCCGGTGAGCGTGACCAGCCGGTGCCCGTCAAGCAGACCGGCGACAGCCGCGAGGTCGCCTCCCCGGCCGACGAAGCCGGACAACGCGAACGGCAGGTTGCCCGAACGCGGCGCCGGATCCGCGGTGTGCGGTTCGGGGGCGGACACAAGGCTCTTCCTCGCTGGTACGGGGGCCAGCCGCGGATCCTGGGCGAGTACGGCCGCCTCCAGGTCGCGCAGTCCACGTCCAGGGTCGATGCCGAGTTCGTCGGCCAGCCGTCTGCGCACGGTGCGAAGCGCGGCCAGCGCGTCGGCCTGCCGTCCGGACCTGTAGAGCGCCAGGGTGAGCAGTTCCCAGCCGCGCTCCCGCAGCGGCTGCTCGGCCACCAGCGCTTCCAGCTCGCCCACGGCCGCTGCGTGCTGCCCGGATTCGATGACGGCGGCGAGCCGGTCCTCGTGCACCGCGGCCCGCAGATCCTCCAGCCGGGTGACGTCGGGCGCTGCGAAGGAGGCCCCGTTGACGTCCGCATACGCCGGTCCCCGCCACAACGCGAGCGCCTCTCCGAGCAGTTCGGCGGCGGTCTCCGGTTCGCCGCCGTCCAGCGCGCGCCGGCCACGTGCGGCCAGATCGGTGAAGCGCTCGGCGTCGACGGCGGCCGGGGCCGCCCGAAGTGCGTATCCGGGTCCCTCGAGCACCAGGAGCCGGGCCGGAGCACGGGGGGCCCGCTCCGGCTCCAGCGCGCCGCGCAGATCGGCGATGTATCCGTGGAGAGTCGTCATGGAGGGCGGCGAGGAGTCCTCCCACACTTCGGAGAGGATCCGCTCCGCCGAGACGACCCTCCCCCGCGCGATCAGCAACCGTGCCAGCACCGCCCGCTGACGGAGCCCGCCAAGCGCCGCCGGTCTGCCGCGCACCTCAGCCCGGAGCGACCCGAGCACCCCGAACCGGACGCCTTCGACCACCGGCGACCTCCGTCCGTCGTCGACCGGCCATGAGGCAGGCCGGGCCACCGTCGATGATCCGCTAGTTCGAGGAGCACTTCCAGGTGTGGACCGTACCTTCTGGTCCGCACCTCGCCGTTGTGGACGAGGCATCGATGGAATCGCACCGAATTGCTCAAATAGGCAACGTGTTGACGAATGCTTCCGGCAGAATCTTGCAACAACACTGCAAAGTAAGTACATTCGCCCCGCGCGCGTGTAAATCCCGGCTGCGGAGGAGCATCGATGACCGACTCGTCGACAGTGCTGATCGATGCGCGGGGCCTGAAGAAGGTGTACGGCAGGCCCGGGGACAAGGCGGGCTTCACGGCCGTCGACGGGATCGACTTCCAGGTGCGCCGGGGAGAGGCCTTCGGGGTGCTCGGCGCGAACGGAGCCGGGAAGTCGTCGACCATGCGCATGATCGCCTGTGTGTCCCCGGTCACGGCCGGAAGCCTGCGCATCCTCGGCTACGACAGCGGCACCGACGGGGCCAGGATTCGGGCGCGGCTCGGCGTGGTGCCGCAGGACGACACGATCGACACCGAGCTGACCGTCCGCGAGAACCTGCTGATCTACGGCCGCTATTTCGGGCTGCCGTGGAAGGTTCTGCGCGAGCGGAGCTCGCGGCTGCTGGAGTTCACCCGCCTGTCGGAGAAGGCCGACGACGCGGTCGCGACCCTCTCGGGCGGCATGCGGCGGCGGCTCACCATCGCGCGCGCTCTCATCAACGAGCCCGAGATCGTGCTGCTCGACGAGCCCACGACCGGGCTCGACCCGCAGGCCCGCCACCTGCTCTGGGAGCGGCTGTTCCAGCTCAAGCAGGACGGCGTGACCCTGTTGCTCACCACGCACTACATGGACGAGGCCGAGCAATTATGCGACCGGCTCGTGGTGATGGACGCCGGGAAGATCGTCGCCGAAGGCACACCCGCCGAGCTGATCGCCCGCTACACCCTGCGTGAGGTGCTGGAGTTGCGGTTCGCCCCGGGAGAGCGGCAGACGATGACCGACAAGTGCCGCGGCCTCGCCGAGCGCATGGAGGAGCTGCCGGACCGGCTGCTGCTCTCCACCGACAACGGTGAAGAGACACTGAGCGCGGTGCACCGGCAGGGCGTCCAGCCGCTGACGGCGCTGGTCCGGCGGTCCAGCCTGGAGGACGTCTTCCTCACCCTGACCGGCCGTTCCCTTCTCGACTGATCCCCCAGCGACCGCACCAAGGGGAGATATGGACACACTGGCCAGGGCGTTCTCGGCGCCGGCGTTCCGCGAGCTCGGCTACTGGCTGTTCCGCTACCGCCGAACGTGGCGCGGCTCGATCGTGATCAGCATCGGCAACCCGCTGCTCTTCCTGACCGCGCTCGGGCTGGGGCTGGGCACGCTGGTCGACCGCGAGGACAGCGCGTACCTGCACGGCCATTCGTACCTGACGTTCATCCTGCCGGGCATTCTGATCGCCGGCGTCATGCAGACCGCCTTCCTCGAGGCGTCCGGCCCCGTCATGCAGAGCGCCCTGCCGCGTGGCAGCTACCGCGCCGCCGCCTCGACTCCGTTGGAGCCGACGGGCATCCTCTACGGGCACCTGATGTACTGGACCCTCCGAGCCACGCAGAACGCCGTTCTGTTCGTCTGTGTGAGCATGTTCTTCGGCACGGTCGATCCGGCCAGGGCGCCGTTGCTCGTGCTGATCGCGGTGCTGGTCGCCGTCGCCTTCGCCGCCCCGGCGGCAGCATGGGCGGTGACCGTGTCCCGCCCCTCCCAGATCAACGCGATGTTCCGGTTCGTGGTCCTGCCGCTCTACATGTTCTCCGGCACGTTCTTCCCGATCGAGCAGTTGCCGGTCCCGCTGCAATGGGTGGCCTGGGCGACGCCTCTGTGGCATGGCGTCGACCTCGGCCGCACGGTCGCGCTGGGCACTGCCACGCCGTACGGCGTGCTGGTCCACATCGGCTACCTGAGCGTGATGGTGGTCGCCGGCCTGTACGTGGCCCGCCGCACCTACCGCCGCAAGCTGTACGTCTGAGAAAGAGGAGGCTTCGTGACGGCGATGCCGACCGGCGCGTCCGCCGAGATCCCCCTGCGCCCCGGCCGGGCGTGGACGATGGTCGAGCGCAACCTGATGATCTACCGCCACACCTGGCCGGTCCTGCTCGCCGAGATCTTCGAACCCATGCTGTACCTGCTGGCGTTCGGCGTCGGCGTCGGTCTGCTCGTCGGCGATGTGCCGGGCCTGGGCGCCTCGATCTCCTATCCGCAGTTCGTGGCCCCGGCGCTGCTCGCCACGGCCGCGATGAACGGGGCGATGAACGAGACCACGTTCAACATGTACGGCAAGCTCACCACCGACAAGACGTACGAGTCGATCCTCACCACGCCCATGTCGGTTCGCTCTGTGGCGCTCGGCGAGGTGTTCTGGGCGCTCGTGCGCGGGGCCATCGTCGCCACCGTGTTCCTGGTCGTCGTGAGCATCTTCGGCCTGGCCAATCTGCCGGAGGCGCTACTGGTCATTCCGAGCGCTCTGCTCATCGGCTTCGCCTTCGCCGCGGTCGGGCTGCTCACGGTGACGTTCCTGCGGAGCTGGCAGGACTTCCAGCTGATCCAACTGGTGATGCTCCCCATGTTCCTGTTCGCCACCACGTTCTTCCCGCTGGACGTCTACCCGCGTCCGGTCCAGGTGTTCGTGGAGGTCCTTCCGCTCTACCACAGCGTCGAATTGGTCCGGGCGGCCTTCCTCGGCACCGGCGGCAACCCCGCCGTCGCCGTGATCTATCTCGCCGTGCTCGGCATCGTGGCGCTGGCCGTCGCCGTACGCCGGCTGGAAGACACGTTGCGTCCCTGATCCTGGCCGGTGTTCACCCTTTCTCTACTGGGATGGGTTGGCGCTTCACCTCGCCTCCACCGGCCGGGTGACGACACTGTCCTCGTGGCAGACGCGCCGATAGTGCCGGGATGGGGTTCACGCGCGCGACGCCAGGGGGAGGTCTCACCATGATCCTTACTCTGCCCATGGCGTCGGCGGCGCGTTCCGTACAGGTGTCCTCGTGACCCGTGTTCTCATCGTCGACGACGACGCGCAGATCCTCCGGGCACTCCGGATCAACCTGGTCGCCCGCCACTACGAGGTCGCCGTCGCGGCAGACGGTGGAGCGGCGTTGAGGGGCGCCGCCGACTGGCATCCCGACCTCGTCGTGCTCGACCTCGGTCTGCCGGAAATCGGCGGAGTCGACGTCATCCACGGCCTGCGCGGATGGACCAACATCCCGATCATCGTCCTGTCCGGCCGTACCGGAAACCAGGACAAGGTCAACGCCCTTGACGCCGGCGCCGACGACTACATCACCAAGCCCTTCAGCATCGACGAACTGCTCGCCCGTATCCGGGCTGTGAGCCGGCGCGCGTCCATCCAGGAGGCCGAACTCGCCCGCATCCAGCTCGGCGACCACACGGTCGACCTGGTCAGCAAGACGGTCACCGGTGAGATACGGCTCACGCCCACCGAATGGCATCTCCTGGAGATCCTCCTGCGCAACCCGGGCAAGCTGGTCAGCCAGCGCCAGTTGCTGACCCAGGTCTGGGGCGCTGAGTTCGTCACGGCGACTCACTACGTGCGCCAGTACATGGCCCAACTACGCCGCAAGCTCGAGCGGGACCCCGGTCGCCCCGATCACCTGATCACCGAGCCGGGCATGGGCTACCGCTTCAAGCCCTGAAAGGCTCACCTCATGGGAGAGCCACGGAAGTTACGTGGTGATCGCTAAGAGTCGGTGGCCTTGAGCCGGTAGCCCACGGAAGGGTCGGTCTGCAGGAAGCGGCCCTGTTCGTCGTGGAGTTTCCTGCGGATCCGGTAGGCGTAGACCTTGAGGTAGTGGGTCTCGTTGGCGTACGCGGGCCCCCAGACGTTCTCCATTATCAGGCGGCGGGTGCAGACCTTGCCGACGTGCCGGGCGAGGTAGGCGAGGAACTCGAACTCCTTGGGCGTGAGGTCGAGTGGCGCACCTTGCAGGGTCGCCTCGCAGTGCTGCAGGTCGAGCGTGAGGGGTCCGACCTGGAGCTCACTGTCGTCGCCGTTGGCGACGCCGGCGTTGTGATGGTGGCGTAGCGCGACCCGCAGCCGAGCGTCGAGTTCCCGCATGCCGAAGGGCTTGGTCATGTAATCGTCGGCTCCGCCGTCGAGCGCTTCGACCTTGCGGTCCTCGGCTCCGTCGGCGGAGAGGACGACGATGGGGGTGTCGGTCCACCCGCGGACCCGGGTGCAGACCTCCATCCCGTCGAGGTCGGGGAGGCCGAGGTCGAGGACGATCACGTCAGGTCGCCACAACGCGACGGCGGACAGTGCTTCGTCGCCGGTCGGGGCGGTGCGCACCTCGTGACCGAGTGCCTGCAGGCCGACCCGGCAGGCGTTCAGGAGCGCGATGTCGTCATCGATGATCAGCACGGCTGACATGTCAGGATCTTTCTCGTAGTGGCGCGGCGACGGGCAGGGTGAAGCAGAAGCGCGCACCCCCGCCGGGGGCGTCTTCGACCCAGATGCGTTGCCGGTGGGCGTCGACGAAGGTCTTGGCGATGGCCAGTCCCAGTCCTGAGCCGGAGTCCCCCTGCCGGCGCATGAACAACCCGAAGATCTCGCCACGCCGGTCAGGGCTGACGCCGGGACCGTGGTCGGTGACGGACACGGTGATCGTGGTGGGATCGGCACGCCGGGCCGCGATGGTGATCGGGCTGTCCTTCGGCGAGTGTCGGATGGCGTTCTCCAGCAGGTTGGTGAGCACCCGGGCGATGAGCACGACGTCGACGTCGATGAGCGGGAGGTCGTCGGGCAGGTCGAGAACGGGTGGGCTGTGCCGGCCGACCGGCAGATCGGCGAGGACGGTGTCGACGAGGTCGTGCAGGCGGGTGATGCCGGACCGGGGCTGGAGCATGCCGGCCTGTACACGGGTCATGTCGAGCAGGTTGGTGACCAGGACGGCGAGCCGGTCGACCTGAGTGTCGACCAGGACCGCGAGGTCATGCTGGGCATGGGGGTCCAGCCCCTTGCTCAGTTGCGGGTCGGCGAGGATGGACGAGGACGCCTTGATCGAGGCCAGCGGGGCTCGCAGATCGTGGGAGACGGCCGCGACGAGCGTACGGGCGAGGCGTTCGACTTCCTCGGTCAGCCCGGCACGCAGGGCATGTTCGCGCAACTGCGCGCGTTCGACGGCCAAGGCGATCTGGTTGGCGAACAGCAGAAGCGGTTCGCGCTGCCGGCCGGTGATCTCAGTGCCAGAGACGGTCAACATGCCGACCGGGCGTCCGGCGGCGACAAGGGCGATCCCGAACGGGTTGGTGCCGTCGGGCCGTTCGGCGTCCAGGCTGGCCAGTCGGCCTGGAGAGGGCTGGAGCCGGCGCCGGTCGTCCTCGGTGAGCGGGGCACCGGCCGAGGCGACGATCTCGAGATCGTCGTTGCGGGGCAGCAGCAAAGCCACCTGGTGGGCGTCGAAGACATCTCGCAGGGCGGTCACGATGACCGTGAGCAGTTCCTCGAGCGGTTTGTCCTCAACCAGTAGAGCGGACAACTCGAACAGTTGCCGGATCTGTGCCGCCCGCTGCCGCGCCTGCGCGCGGGCGGTGTTCATGCTGGCCACTACTCGAGCGACGGGGACCATGATCACCGCATAGACGCCGAGCGCGACCCAGTTCTCGCTCGCGCCGACCTCGAGCGTCAGATAGGGCGGGATGAAGAAGAAGTCGTAGACGAGGAATCCGCCGATGACGCTGATCACACCGGCCGGAAAGCCGCCGATCACGACACCGACCACGACAGGCACGACCAGCACCAGCGCGGTGGTGGCGATGCTCAGGTCCCCGCGGAATGGCAGCATGGCGAGGGTGAGGATGGCCATGGTCGCCAGGGCCGCGGACGACCCGGCGATGGTCAGCCTCCGAGCGGTCTTCGTGTCGCGATCCTCCCGCCATGTGATGGTGTAGTCCATCATCGCCCCTGCGGCCGGCCTTCCATTGTCCGGGGATCGCCGTCCGGCTTGCCCCCGTCTGACGGACTCGTCGCCGAAGAAGGGGCCTGGGCGACGACATGGACGTCAATGCCTTCGTTAGCAGCGCGTCTGCTGAGGCGCCGGACCGTCGAGCCTGAGCCGAGCAAGGGGATTCGGCGACCGCGCCCGCCCGGGCCGACCACAATCTGAGTGATCTGCCGCTGCCCGGCGAAGTCCACGAGGGCGGCGGCGGGGTCTTCACCGGACAGGTCGGCCCATTCGGCGCCGAGGTCATCCGCCAGACGGCGCAGCGCATCGATCTTCATGTCGAACGGGTCGTCGTCGCCGACCACGACGTGGGCGACATGCAGGTCGGCCTTGAGGCGGGCGGCGAGCCGGGCGCCGCGGCGCAGCACCGCATCGCTTCCGGGCGCGGTGCTCACCCCCACGAGCACCCGCTCGGCGGTTTCCCCGCGGGTACGGCCGGGCCGCCCGCAAGAACGGCCCTCCAGTTCGTCGGCGAGGAACCGCAGCGTGAGCTCGCGCAGCCCGGTGAGGGTCTCGGTCGTGAAGAACCCGCGTAGTGCCTCACGGGCGCGGTCGGGCGGGACGATGTCGCCGTACAGCAGGCGGCGGCGCAGTCGTTCGGGTGAGGAGTCGACGAGTTCGATCTCGTCGGCGCCGCGGATGACGGCGTCGGGGACCCGTTCCCGGACCGCGATGGCGGTGATCCGCTCGACCACGTCCGCGAGGCTTTCGATGTGCTGAACGTTGACGTTGGTGATCACATCGATCCCGGCGGCGAGCAGGTCGGATACGTCCTGCCAGCGCTTTTCGTTGCGCCCCGCGCCGGGCACGTTGGTGTGCGCCAGTTCGTCGATCAAGGCGACCTGGGGCCGGCGGGCCAGCACGGCCTCCAGGTCCCTCTCCTCGAATCGTGCGCCCCGGTATTCGACGATCTTGCGCGGCACCACTTCCAGTTCGGCCAGGTGGGCCTCGGTCCCGGGCCGGCCGTGCGTCTCGACCAGCGCGACGACCACGTCGTCGCCGCGCCGCCGGCAGCTGTGGGCCTCGTCGAGCATGGCGTAGGTCTTGCCGACGCCGGCCGCCGCGCCCAGGTAGATCCGGAACCGTCCAGCCCCTCCGGTGCGCATCTCCTCGATGGGCCGGGCGATGGGCGGCTCGGCGCGAGGGCCGTCGTCGGAACGCTGGGTCGTCATCTCAACGTCGCGAGCTCCTTGTTCAGCTCCAGCACGTTGACGTGCGGAGCGCCGAGGAATCCCCACTGCGGCCCTTCCACGTGGCGTTCCACCAGCGCGCGCAGTTGGTCGTCCGACAGGCCGCGGGCCTTCGCCACCACGGGGACCTGCGCGTACGCGGCGGCGGGACTGATGTCGGGGTCGACGCCGCTGCCCGACGCGGACACCAGGTCCTGGTGCGGGGTGAGGCCCTGCTTCTCCAGACCGTCGATCCGCTCCTTGTACTTGTCCAGCAGGTCCTTCGACCGGGGCCCGAGGTTGGACCCGCCGGTGGCGTTCGGGTCGTCTCCGTCGGGGCGGCCCTGGAACCACTGCGGTCCGGTCCAGTTCTGCCCGATGCGCGTCGAGCCGAGCGGGGTGAGCGAGCCGTTGGCCTGATGGTTGAACAGCGCCTGTCCGATGCCGGTCTCGGCCAGCGGATAGGCCAGGCCGAGCATGATGAAGAAGATGATCGAGACGGTGACCGCCCGTCGCAGGTCCAGCAACATCAGTACGCTCCGAGCGCGGTGAGGATCAGGTCGATCAGCTTCATGCCTATGAACGGGACGATCAGCCCGCCGAGGCCGTAGATGAGCACGTTGCGGCGCAGGATCGCCGTCGCTCCCGAGGGGCGGAACCGGACACCGCGCAGCGCGAGCGGGATCAGCGCGATGATCACCAGTGCGTTGAAGATCACCGCGGAGAGCACCGCGCTCTGCGGACTGTGCAACCCCATGATGTTCAGACCGTCCAGCTGCGGATAGGTGCTGACGAACAGCGCGGGGATGATCGCGAAATACTTGGCCACGTCGTTGGCGATTGAGAACGTGGTCAGCGCGCCCCGGGTCATGAGCAGCTGCTTGCCGATCTCGACGATCTCGATGAGCTTTGTCGGGTTGGAGTCGAGGTCGACCATGTTCCCGGCCTCTTTGGCGGCCGTGGTCCCGGTGTTCATGGCCACGCCGACGTCGGCCTGCGCGAGCGCGGGCGCGTCGTTGGTGCCGTCGCCGGTCATCGCGACCAGCTTGCCGCCCTCCTGCTCAGCCTTGATGAGCCGCATCTTCGCGTCCGGTGTCGCTTCGGCGAGGTAGTCGTCGACCCCGGCCTCCTGCGCGATCGCGGCGGCGGTCAGCGGATTGTCACCGGTGACCATGATCGTACGGATGCCGACCCCGCGCAGTTCGGCGAAGCGTTCCGCGATGCCCTGCTTGACGACGTCCTTGAGCTCGATCACTCCCAGGACGCGCGCCTCGTCGGCCACCACGAGGGGGGTGGCGCCCGCACGGGCGATCCGTTCGACGATCGGGTCGAGTTCGGCGGGCAGCGTGCCGCCTTGCTCGGTCACCCACCGCTTGATGGCGTCGGCCGCCCCCTTGCGGATTCGCCGGCCGTCCGTGTCCAGGCCGGACATGCGGGTGGTGGCGCTGAACGGCACGAACACGTGATCCGGCGCCAGGTCACGCTCGCGCAGCCCGAAGTGCTGCTTCGCGAGCACGACGATCGAGCGCCCCTCAGGCGTCTCGTCGGCGAGAGAGGCCAGTTGGGCGGCCTCGGCGAGATCCCCCTCGCTGAACCCGCCGACCGGGTAGAACTCCGAGGCCATCCGGTTGCCCATGGTGATGGTGCCCGTCTTGTCCAGCAGCAGCGTCTGCACGTCACCGGCGGCCTCGACCGCGCGGCCGCTCATGGCCAGCACGTTGTGCTGCACCAGCCGGTCCATGCCGGCGATACCGATCGCGGACAACAACGCTCCGATGGTGGTCGGGATCAGACAGACGATCAGCGCGATGAGGACGATCACCGACACCTGGCCGCCGGCGAACTCGCCGAAGGGCTGCAGGACGACCACGACCGGGATGAAGATGAGGGTCAGCGCGGAGAGCAGGATCGTCAACGCGATCTCATTGGGTGTCTTCTGCCTCTTCGCTCCCTCGACCAGGCTGATCATGCGGTCCAGGAACGTCTGCCCCGGCTCGGCGGTGATCCGTACCACGATCCGGTCGGAGAGCACCCGGGTGCCGCCGGTCACCGCGGACCGGTCACCGCCGGATTCCCGGATCACCGGGGCGGACTCACCGGTGATGGCGGACTCGTCGACCGAGGCGGCTCCCTCGGTGATCTCCCCGTCGGAGGGGATGACATCGCCTGCTTCGCAGACCACCAGGTCACCGGTCGACAGTTCGGCGGCGGGCACCCGCTCCTCGGCGCCATCCCGCCGGAGTCGCCGCGCGTCGGTCTGGGTGCGTGTCCTGCGCAGGGTATCCGCCTGCGCCTTGCCGCGCCCTTCGGCCATCGCCTCGGCGAAGTTGGCGAAGAGCACCGTGAGCAGCAGCCAGATCATCACCGACCAGGAGAAGACGCTCGGGTGGGCGATCGCCTCCAGCAGCGTGATCACGGTGCCGATGAGCACCACGAACATGACCGGGTTCTTGATCTGGATGCGGGGATCGAGTTTGCGCAGCGCGTCCACGGCGGCCACGCGCATGATCCGTCCGTCGAACAGGCTGCGCCGGCTCACCAAGCCGCGCTCGCCCGGAACGCCCGGCTGGCCGGGGGCGCCAGAGTGACCCGCGTCGAGGACCTTGAGGTCCGGCATCAGGATTTCCTTTCACGAACAGGCATGAACGCACCAGGCGGCAAGGGGGCCTGCTCCCCCGGCATGAGCGGGGGCACCAGAGGGGGCATCAGAAGAACATCCCGTGACTGAGCTGCTCCACGATCGGGCCCAGGGCGACCGCGGGGAAGAAGGTCAGGGCGCCGATGATGAGGACCACGCCGGTGAGCAGGCCGACGAACATCGGCTTGTCGGTGCGGAAGGTTCCCTGCGACGTGGGGACGACGTTCTTCTCCGCGAGGCTTCCCGCCAGCGCGAGGACCGGGACGATGATCGCGAACCGGCCGAGCAGCAGGCCGATCGTGCCGGTGATGTTGTAGAAGGGGGTGTTCGCGCTCAGTCCGCCGAACCCGGATCCGTTGTTGTTCGTCTGCGAGGTGTAGGCGTAGAGGATCTCGGAGAACCCGTGCGGTCCGGCGTTGAGCGGGCCGATCTTCCCGGCGTGCACCGACACGGCGATCGCGGTGAGCACCAGCACGGTGATCGGCATGACCAGCACTCCGAGGGCGGCGAGTTTCACCTCCCTGGCCTGGATCTTCTTGCCGAGGTACTCCGGCGTCCGCCCGACCATCAACCCGCCGATGAAGACCGTGATCACGGCGAACAACAACATCGAGTACAGGCCCGTGCCGACACCGCCGGGACTGACCTCGCCCAGCATCATTCCGGTGAGCAACGCCATTCCGCCGATCGGCGTGTAGGAGTCGGCCGCCGAGTCGACGCTGCCGGTGGACGTCTGCGTCGAGGTCACGTCGTAGAGCGACGACGACAGCGTGCCGAACCGGGTCTCCTTGCCCTCCATGTTGCCGCTGGGCTGCGATGTCACTCCGGCCGCTGCGAGCGCGGGGTTGCCCTGCTGCTCGGCGACGCCGGCCATCGCGAGCCATCCGCCGAACAGGACCGTCATGACCGCCAGGATCGCCAGGCCCTGGCGGAGGTTGAACACCATCTTGCCGAAGGTGTAGGTGAGCGCCACCGGGATGCACAGGATCAGCACGATGGACAGGAAGTTCGTCAACCCGGTCGGGTTCTCGAACGGTCCGGCGCCGTTGGCGTTGAAGAACCCGCCGCCGTTGGTGCCCAGCTGCTTGATCACCTCTTGGGAGGCGATGGGTCCGCGGGGCAGCGTCTGGCTCGCGCCGTTGAGCGCGTTGTGGACCTCGGCGGGCCCGGACATCGTCTGCAGCGCGCCCTGCCAGATGAACACGATCGCGGCGACGAACGCGATCGGCAGCAGCACGTAGATGGTGCCGCGCACCAGGTCGACCCAGAAGTTCCCGATCGTCTTCGATCCCTTGCGGGCGAAACCGCGAATCAACGCGACCGCGACCGCCATGCCCACCGCGGCGGACAGGAAGTTCTGCACCGCCAGGGCACCCATCTGCGACAGGTACGACATGGTCGTCTCGCCGGCGTACGACTGCCAGTTCGTGTTGGTCACGAACGACACAGCGGTGTTCCAGGCCGTATGCGACTCGACGCCGGGCATGTGCTGCGGGTTGAACGGCAGATGCTCCTGCAGCCGGAAGACGCCGTAACTGATCAACAGTGCGATCGCCGAGAAGACGATCACCGATGAGGCGTATCGCTTCCAGGTCTGTTCGGCCTTCGGGTCTGCCCCGATCACTCGGTAGATCGGTCGCTCGACCTTGGCCAGCCACCTGACCCGGCCCTCGTACACCGCGACCATGTAGGCGCCGAGGAACCGCCAGCACAACGCCAGAACCACGACCAGTGCGACGATCGTCCACACGAAGGCCACTAGAACCACTCCGCCTTGAAGAGCGCGGTGCCAAGGTAGATGAACACCGCGATAGAAACTGCGAGTAAGAGGATGCTTACGCTCATATGCGATCAAGCCCCCAGATGAGGCCCAGCATCGCGAGCGTGAAGCCGATGATTCCGAGCATTACAAGCACGTCAGCCACGGAAGCAGTGTCGTCACGCAGCCGGTGGAGCCGAGGTGAAGGCCCGACCCGTCCCAGTGGAGAAACGGTGAACGGCAGGGCCTGAACTGCCGTTCACCCGAAGGCAGCGGCAGTTGCTTTCGACGGGCTCGCGGGGCTTCGATCAGTCGGCGACATCACCCGATGCCGGACGACGCTCCAAAACGAATATCGCGACGCAGCAGCCCGGACAGCTGGCCGAGATCGGTGATCCGCACCAGCTCGGGACGCCCGCCGACGCCGCCCCGGTCCAGCCAGACTCCGGCGAGCCCCGCGGCCACCGCGCCGCCGGCGTCGATGTCGGGCTCATTGCCGACGTACAGGACTTCGCCCGGGTCCAGATTCAGCGCGTCACACGCCGCGTGGAAGGCGGCGGCCTCGGGTTTGGACACGCCGAGCTCGGCCGCGCACAGCACGGCCTCGAAATGGTCCCGCACCCCGAGGATGCGCAGCTTGCGATCCTGGTAGCTCAGGCTGGAGTTCGACAGAACGGCCTGCCGGTAGTCGGCGGCGAGCCCGTCCAGCGCCGCGAGGCTGTCGGGAAAGAGCGCCCAGCAGGCTTCGAAGTGGACCATGTAGCGCCCGAACCAGGAATCCGCCTCGGAGTCGTCCATGTCCGTGTCGAGGAAGCCCCGGACCCGCGCCCGGCGCTGCCCCAGGAAATCGGTGTCCCGCGCGGCGAACCGTGCCCAGTGCAGGTCCGTCTGGGCCTGCCAGTGGCGAAGGGCGTCGTCGACGGAAGGAAACAGATCGGCCAGCCCTTCGGCCGCCAGATGGTTTCGCATGCCGGCTCGATCGGCACCGGTGTAGTCGAACAGGGTGTCGTCGATGTCCCAGAGCACGGCGCGGATCCGCATGAAAACACGCTACGCGCCCGGCGGCCGTAGGACGCGGGCCAGTCGCCCAGGAGGCGGCGCTGTGCAGGGTGAGGCCCTATCGCGGTCGCGTACCCATGGCCGCATACCGCCGTGGGTGCGGCCGCCTATTCCGTCCGGGTTCACCACCTGATCGAAGTGGCGTCACCCGCGGGTACGAGTTGACCGTTTTGATCAAGTATGCGCCCTTGATCCAATTGGGTGTAGCGGAGGTGTCATCGCCTCCGCTCATCTCTTGAGCCGAGGTTTCTATGAGATCTAAGGTCTTGAACCATCAGGCTGGGAGGCCACTGCTGGTGGCGCTCGCCGCGGCGACCGCGCTGGCCGTCTTCCCGGCCGCCGCGTACGCGGACGCGGGTCAGCCCGCGCCGGTCACCGGCGGACTTCCCTTGATCAACACAACCGAGAAGATCGGTCCGGGGATCAACCTGCAGCATGTGCAGGCGCTCGACCAGAACGGCTGGTACAACGCACGATTCCTGACCGTGGACCTGTCCAACAGCGCGGTCGGCACGGACCTGCTGACCGCCGGACCGGTCGCGTCCGGCGGGCCGCTCAGCGTGGCCGCCGACAAGGCCGGCGCCGTCGCGGGCGTCAACGGCGACTTCTACGACCTGGGCAACTCCACCGCGGCGCACGGTGCCGAGATCCAGAACGGGCAACTGCTCAAGACCTCCAACCTCGGCGGCCCGGAAGCCGCCCAGGCGCAGCCGCACGTCGGCGTCAGCAAGGACGGCATCGCCCAGCTCGTGAACCTCATGGTCAACGCGTCCGCGAACTTCGCGGGCACGGACCACAAGGTCCTGTCGGTCAACGCGGCGGACCCCGAACCCCACCCGGTACCCGCGGACGGCATGGTCGCGTTCACGTCCGCGTGGGGCACCTACAGCCGCAACCGCCCGTTCATCGGCGTGGACAGCAACCTCGCCGAGGTCCTCGTCCAGAACGGCAAGGTCGTTTCGGTCACGCCGAACGGGCCCGCGGGCTCGGGGACGATCCCGGATGACGGGTTCTACCTGGTCGGACGTGACGCCGCGGCGACCGCGATCCGCGCGCTGCAGCCGGGCGACCCGGTGACGCTGAGTTGGGAGCTTGCCGACCCGGTCGCCAAGACCATGAAGTTCGCGCTCGGCCACGGCGGCACCGGCGAGGGCGTCATCATCTCCAACGGCCAGCCCCGCGCCGGCCTGGACGACACCGCGATCTCCCCGCGCACCTCGTTCGGCTTCAAGGACGGCGGGCACACACTCGTGCTCGCCCAGTGGAACGGCCCGGGCGGCACCGGCAAGGGCGGCGTCACGATCAACAAGGTAGCCCGTGACATGGTCGCGATGGGCGTGCAGACCGCGGTCATCCTCGACAGCGGCGGCTCGAGCGAGATGGTCGCCCGCGCGCTCGGCGAGGACCACGTGACCATTCGCAACACCCCGTCCGACGGCGGTGAGCGCAGCAACACGAACGGTGTGGGCGTCTTCGTCTCCAAGGGCGACGGCAAGCTGCACCGGCTCCTCGTCAAGCCCGCGCCGGGCGCGGCGTCGGCCGACGGCGGCGTGAAGGTTTTCCCGGGGCTGCACCGTGCGCTCCTCGCGCAGGGCGTCGACGACCACCAGACGCCGGTGACGGTCGAGCCGAAGTCCGTGCGGTGGTCCGCTCACGGGGCGTCCGTCAAGGACGGCGTGCTCGCGGCCAAGCCTGACCCGCACGGCCCGATCACGGTCGACGCGAAGGTCGGTCACGAGAAGGCGCGTGAGAATGTCACCGTCCTCGACCCGGTCGACAGCGTCGAGCTGTCGTCCCAGCGCCTGTCGATCGCCGACGCGACGCCCGCCAACGCGGTCACCGTCTCCGTGACCGGCCGCGACGGCCAGGGCTACACGGCACCGATCGACCCGCAGGACCTTTCGCTGGACTACGACCACAGCGTCGTGGACATCCAGCCGGTCGACGGCAAGCTGAAGATCACCCCGCTCACCGCCGCGGGCACGATCCTCACGGTCTCCGTCGCCGGCAAGTCTGTGAAACTCCCGATCACGATCGGCGTACAGACCAAGACGGTCTACGACTTCGACGACAACGTGCTCACCCGCTGGCGCAACAACAGCACCGCGGCCACCACGTTCTCGGCCGACCCCGACGGCCTGCGCATCGACTTCAACGGGATGCGCAACGTGGGCATCGCGCCGGCGTCGGCGGCCCAGCGCGTCCCGGTGCCCGGCCAGCCGTTGCGGCTGCGGATGCGGATCAAGTCGAGCATCAGCGTGCCGAACGGTCTGACGTACCTGCTCTACTACGACGCGAACGGCAAGAGCACCGGCATCTACGGCACCGGCCTTGCCGCGAGCAGCGACTGGCAGAACGTGACGTGGACACTGCCGGCCAACACCGCGTTCCCGATCACGATCAACAGCTTCCAGGGCATCAACACGAGCGTCACCCAGCAGAAGCCGGGCACGTTCGTCCTGGACCGCATCGAGGCCGACATCCCGACGTCGATCGACCTGCCCGCCCAGCCCGGCCTGCAGGCCGACCCGCTCATCTCCGACGACGGCACGCTGCCCGAGGGGCACGAC
>NZ_BOOR01000086.1 GCF_016863335.1 Planotetraspora thailandica | reverse complement strand
GGTGACAGGAATGCCTGACGAGATGCGGGAATCACCGAAGACGCCGGAGAGCCGGGCGACCCCGGAGGTTTCGGACACTGCCGAAGCCGCCGCCACGGAGGCGCCGGAGGGCGCTCCCGACGCCGGCGAGGAGACGGTGTCCCAACTGCGCGACCGGTGGTTGCGGGCCGAGGCCGAGCTGGACAACCTCCGCAAACGCACCCTCAGGGAGATCGAGCGGCAGAGGTCCGACGAACGGGCACGTGTCGCCGCGGAGTGGCTGCCGGTCATCGACAACCTGGAGCTCGCGCTCCAGCACGCCGGCTCGGGGACCGACGCGGTCATGGAGGGCGTGCGGGCCGTACGCGACCAGGCCGTGGCCCTCCTGGCCCGGCTGGGCTTCCCCCGCGCCGAAGACCTGGGCACCAGGTTCGACCCGGCCCGGCACGAGGCCGTGAGCACGGCCGAGGACCCGGAGGCCGAGCCCGGCACGGTGGTGGCCGTCGTACGGCCCGGCTACGGCGGCGGGGTGAACCAGCTGCGGCCCGCGGCGGTAGTCGTGTCCACGAGGGCGGAGGACTGACGGGCTACGGCATCCCGGTGATCAGCTCGACCCCCTCCGGCAGCCCGGTCACGATGGGCGTCGCGGATCCCTCTGCGGCCTCCACCGTGATCCGGTCGCCGGCCAGCGGCATGCCGGAGATCCGTACCCATCCGAATCCGTCGGGCAGCACGGGGGAAAGGCACAGCCGGCCGTCGGGCACGGCCGGCTCCATGCGCAGAAGGACGCGCATGAGCTGGATCGGCGCGGCCGACGCCCACGCCTGCGGCGAGCAGGAGGTCGGGTACGGCACGGGCACGGGGAACTCGGCCCGGTCGAACCCGCAGAACAACTCAGGCGGGCGTCTTTCGAAGAACTCCGCCGCGTCCAGCATGCCGGTGACGACCCGCTGGGCCTCCTCGACGAAGCCGTATCGCATGAGCCCGGCCGCCACGATCGCGTTGTCGTGTGGCCACACCGATCCGTTGTGGTAGCTCATCGGGTTGTAGGCGCCCATGCCGTCGGCGAGGGTCCGCACGCCGAAGCCGCTGAACATCCGCGGCGACAGCAGATGGGCGGCGACCTGCGCCGCCTTGTCCTCGTCCACGATGCCCGACCACAGGCAGTGGCCGATGTTGGAGGTCAGGCTGTCGATGGGCCGGCCCTCGCGATCGAGCCCTACGGCGAAATAGCCGCGATCGGGCAGCCAGAACCTGTCGTTGAACGCCCGGCGAAGCTCGGTCGCTCCGGTGAGCCAATGATCGGCGGCTTCGGTGTCCCCGTCCTGCCGCGCGAAGTGGTGGCGGGCCAGGAACGCAGTGTAGGTGTAGCCCTGCACCTCGGCGAGGGCGATGGGCGGTCGGGCGAGGGAGCCGTCAGCGAAGCTGATCCCGTCGAAGGAGTCCTTCCAGCCCTGGTTGATCAGGCCCTGGTCGGTCTTGCGCCGGTACCACACGAAGCCGTCCCGCATGCCGTACCGCTCGATCCAGCCGAGCGCGGCGTCGGCGTACGGAAGGAGCAGGCGCACGTCGGCGGGGCACAGACCCCAGCTGTGCAGCTCCCCGAGGAGCATCACGAACAGCGGAGTCGCGTCCACGGAGCCGTAGTACGCATGCGCGCCTGAGTCGGACGCGTCGGTGCGCACGCCGTACCGCAGCTCGTGCATGATCTTGCCGGGTTCCTCCTCGGTGAGCGGGTCGACCTTCACGCCCTGAAGCCTGGCCAGCCGATGGAGGGTGCCGAGGGCGAGACTGTGGTCCAGCGGGAGGGCCATCCAGGATGTGATCAGTGAGTCGCGCCCGAACAGGGTCATGAACCACGGCGCGCCGGCGGCGATGCTCGGCGGTTCCTCCGGGCGCTCCACCTCGAACAGCCGCAGGGAGCCGAGATCGGTCCTGGACCGGGCGAGGATGCCGGCGAGGGACGAGTTGGACGTCCGTACGGCGGGAGTGCGCACCTCCCATTCCGACAGCAGGCGCGCGGCCTCGGCGCGCTCGGGCGCGCAGGCGGAGGAGAACCAGGGTTCGGACTCCACCTCGTCGATGATGGGGTTGGCCTGCACGCAGAACCGCAGCTCGTCCCTGGCCGGTACGACGAGCCGGAAGACCAGCCTCCCGGGCGCGGCGATCACCGGTGTGTCCCCTTCGCTCACCAGCACGTGGACGCCTCTGCCCCGGCTGACGGACAGGATCCGGACTCCGCGGTTCTCGACGGTGGTCTCGACGTCTGCGGGGTAGCGCACCCGGCGCGTCTTGACCTCGAAGAGGTCGCAGACGTCCGAGTGCAGATGCAGCGAGACCACGCAACCGGCGGGCTCCTCGGCGAGGTTGCGGATGACGATGTCCTCGCAGAGTCCCCCGCCGACGTAACGATCCTTGATCACGAGGAGGGTGCTCTCGAGCTGCCCGGGACGGCGGGTGCCGCGGCCGATGAACGTCGCGTGGTGCGGCTCCGCCACCAGGACGCGCAACTCCTCGACGGGAGCGTCGTCGATCTGCAGCTCCCACCGGGACAGCAGGCGGGTGTCGGCGTAGTAGACGCCCTGGGCTCCGCCGGGGGTGATGTCGCCGTTGTAGAGGGAGACGGAGAAGGAACCGCCGGCGACGAGCGTCATGAGGCCGCCGCTGAGCGTGGTCGGCTGCTCGTGAAACCCCCATCCGTCCACTCCCCCACCCCCGGTCGGCCGATCGGCAGCCTTCGAGGCGGTCTTACCCCTCAGAAAGGGGTTTACCTGGGCGCATGGCGCCGGTACGGCCTGCCGTACATGCCGGGGAGCATGTGGGGAAAAGTGGATTTATGGGCGTATATCGCCAGCGGCTTCGGCGGACCTCGGACCGGCACCAGTGGGAGAAGGACCGCGCCCTGTTGCCTGAGCATGAACGGCGCACGACCGGCGCCACCGAGCGCGACACCGGCCTGACCAGGGATGATCTGGAGTTTCAGATCACGTTCGCCACGGAGCCGGCCGGAGCCGATCTCGCGCGGAGGTTCGGCGTGGCACGCGGGACGCTGCTCCTGCGCAGGGCCTACCGCACCCGGCGGCGCGGTGACACCGCACCGCTCAGCCTCATCACCTCACGCCTGCCGTACGACCTGGTGGCCGGCAATCCCGACCTGCTCCGCCCGGAGAACGAGCCCTGGCCCGGCGGCACGCATCACCAGCTCTCGACCATCGGCGTCGAGATCGACCGGGTCGTCGACGAGGTGACCGTACGGCGTCCGCGCCGGGACGAGGCGAAGGTCTTCGGCCTGAGGCCCGGCACGCCCGTGCTGGTGGTCAGAAAGACCTCGATCGACACGACGTGCCGCGTCGTCGAGGTCGCCGAGATCGTCCTGCCGGGAGACCGCACCGAGCTGGTCTCCACGACCCGCCTGCACCGCTGGCCGCCGTCGGCCCGGAACATGACGAGGGGGTGAGCCGGCGCTCCGGCTCACCCCCGTCGGCCTCGTCGGCGACGATCAGGCCTTGTCGGGCGAGGCATTGTCCTTGTGAGCCCGCTTCCCGTGGTTCTTGCTCGCGTTGTGGGCGTGGTTGGCGTGGTTGGCGTGGTTGGCGTGGTTGGCGTGGTTGGCGTGGTTGGCGTGGTGCGCGTGATGTGCGTGATGTGCGTGGGCGAAGCCCGACCGGGCCCGCTGGATGCCCGGCCCCAGCGGCAGGGCGTACGGGCCGCTGCTGAGCGGCATGATGCCCGCGGTCGGGTTGATGACCACGTCCCGGGGACGGGAGCTGGAGGCGGATGCCTCGACCGGTGCCGCCTCAGTCTCCTCCGCGGTGGCGAGCGCCTTCTTCTTGGCGGTGACGGGAGCCGCGACGCTCTCAGGCGCCTTCACTTCGGATGCCTTGGGGGCGATCTCGGAAGCCTGTACCGGAGTCTTGGCGGCAGGCGCCTTGGCCACGGGTGCGGCGGTTGGGGCCTTCGCGGCCGGAGCCTTGGCCTCGGGCGCCGCGGCGGGAACCTTCGCGGCCGGAGCCTTCGCCTGCGGCACGCCGCCCTCCGTGGTCGTGACCTCCGGCGCCGGGGCCTTGGCGGCCGGCGTAGGAGCCTTGACCTCGGGCGCGGGGGCCTTGGCGGCCGGCGCCTTCAACGACGGGGCCTTCACCGACGGCGCCTGGACGTGCTTGGTGACGTCATGGTCATTCCTGGACGCCGAGGCACGCACCGACTTGGCGGCGCCCTTCCTCGGGTGGCGCCCCTCGTGCACGAACTTCCCGCGCTTGACCTTCACGTCGGAGTTGCCGCCCGCGTGGGGGTCGCTCGACCACGAGGTCGCCTTCTGGAAGGACGACTTGGAGCTGAACGAGTCGGAGGCGGAGTCACCGGGGGAGTCAGGGCTGTCCGTGGTGTCGCTGCCGGTGGTGTCCGTGGGTGCGGACGGCGCCTGCGGCGCGGACTCCAGATCGCGCCCGGACTGGTGGGCGACCTTCTTGTCGTGCCACTTGGGCCGGTCGTGTTTGACGGCCCGATCGGCCTTCGTTGCGATGCTCCTGTGCTCCACGGGCACCGGGTCGGCGGCCGGGGCCGCGGGTCCGGCCAGGAGCGCGGCGGTGATGACGGCGGTACTGATCGGCATTTGTCTTCCCCCGAGTCATGGACGGTTCGAGGAAAACGCTAGGTGCCGACCTGCGGTGCGATCAGGCGCCGACGGCCAGTGTCACGTCAAAGCTGCGAATCGGTACGCCCAGGACTCCAGAACACATGCATCCCCGGTCATTTGACGGTAGAGGAGACCACCGTGGGGTCGTGGGCGCCGCGAAAGAAGATGCCGGGATATCCCGGCGTCTCGAATCCGGCGCTGGGGTTGCGGCGCAACGTCGAGCCGTCGATCCGCATGGTGCCGGTGAGGTCGTTGCTGACGAAGAAGACCGCCCCTCCGCCCTCCCTGGCCTGGTTGTCCTCCACGATCGACCCGGCGATCCGTACGGTGAAGGTGTTCCCGTCGGTGTAGACGGCTCCGCCGCTGCCTCCGCCGGGAGTGCCGGCGCGTGCCGGGTTCGCGCCGCGCCCGATTGCTTTGTTGCCGGTCAGGACGCTGTTCAGGATGGTCCAGGAGACCCCGATGCTGCTCAGCGCCCCGCCGTTGGAGCAGACGCCGCCCAGGCCCGGCGACCCTCCGAACGTGCTGTGGACGACGTAGACCGGCAGGTCGCGCGACTGGTCCAGCACCCGGATGGCCGCTCCGCCGAGGTCGGGACCCGTCGAGTCGCACCGGTTGCGGATGAAACGCGAATTGACCACCTTCAGCCGGCCTCCGCGCACGAAGATCGCTCCGCCGCCGCCCCCGTCGACCGTCTGACCCGTGGCGTCGCCGTCCGCGAAGGTCAGGTTCTGGACGGTGAGCCGCGGCTGCTCCTGATCGTCGCAGTGCGAGGTCGTCCAGCCCTGGGCCTGGTCACAGGTGTTCATGTACAGGATGCGCCGCTTGCCGCCGCCGCTCAGCGTCACCTTGCCTCCCCCGTCGAGGACGACGGTGGGGCTGGCGTTGCGGACTTTCGCGGTGGCCGTCATCGTGATCGTCACAGGGTCGGGGCCGCAGGAGAAAGTGATCACGCCTCCCGTCGCGACCGCGGCCACGACGGCCTTCGACGTGCAGCTTTCCGGCGTGCCGTCGCCGATCACACGGGTGGGATGCGAGATGTCCGCGGCACGCGCCTCCGCGGGGACCGCTGCCCGCCCGTTGGGGTTGCCCGCCGTGAAGGACGGCAGGCGCGGCTTGACCCGCGTGAGCGGGGGCCTCGGATCCCGGTACGGCGTCGCGCTCGGCCCCGGCTCCGCCCTCGCCTGGACCCCCGCCTCGGCCGCCGTGACCGGCGCCGCCGCGTCGGGGGACGTCGGGCGGGCCGTCCAGCGCCACACGCCGGCCGCCGCGACGACCAGAACCAGCGCGACGGCGATGATGACGCCAGTCCTTAATCGCATTCCGCGATGCTACTGCCCTCGGGTTCCCGGGTCATCGGGCTCCATGTGTGCGCCGAGCTGGGAGTACATCTCCAGCTGGTCGTAGTAGACGCGTTGCGCGACGATCACGTCCGCCTCGACGGTGAACGTCCAGCAGTAGCGCACGCTGATGGACTTGCCGCTCGGCTCCAGCGGCTCGCCGCCGGGCAGGAGGAACGGGCCGCTGTGGGTGCCGGCGACCGTTGCCTCCAGCACCACGAGGTCGCCCTCGGCGACGGTCTCCCAGACCGTCATGTGCAGGTCGGGGAACGCCTCCCACATGTGTGTGTGGTAGAAGGCGATCTCCTCGACGCCGTCCGCCACCCCTTGGGGACCCACCGCCGCGGCCGCGGGGGTATAGCAGCGCATGGCCGCTTCGAGATCATGGTCGTTGATCGCGGCGACCAGCCGGGTGACGACGGCGCGCGCCTCCGTCATCGCGAGGCCCCCTTTCTCGCAATATCACCAACGCTACCGGCCACACGGTAACGGCCACGGCAACGGCCTCCGACGGGGCGGCTCCGACCTGGGGCACGGTCGCGCCGGTACGACTCCCGCCCGCGGGAGCCGTACCGGCTGGGCACGTCAGCAGGAGCCGAGCATGCTGGTCAGCGCGCTCTTCTCACTGCTCTGGACGGTCAGGTTGTAGTACCACTTCACCTGAATCCAGGCGCGGGCGTAGGTGCACCAGAACGCGGTGCGCGAGGGCTTCCACGTCGAGGGATCCTGGTCGCCCTTGGCCTGGTTGACGTTGTCGGTGACAGCCCAGAGCTCGGGACCGCCGAGGTCGTTGGCGTACGCCTGGCGCTGCGCCGTCGTCCAGGCCCAGGCGCCGGAACGCCATGCCTCGGCCAGCGGCACCATGTGGTCGATGTCGACATCGGAGGCCGCGGACCAGGTGGCGCCGTCGTAGGGGCTGTACCACGAGCCGGAGGTGGCCGCGCAGCTGGAGTCGGTCGTGACGCCTGTCCCGTCGCGCTTCAGCACCTGCTCGCGGGTGTTGCAGGCGCCGGAGATCGTGATCCAGTGCGGGAACAGGTCCCGGTTGTAGGTCGACTGGTGAGACTCGGCGGCCACGGTGAGCGTGGCCAGCCGGGAGGCGGCCGTGCTCGCGGACGGGATGTTGGGCGGGGTGGCGCTCGCGGGCCCGGCACCGAGGGTGACAGTGAGGACGATCGCGGCGCAGACGGCGATGAAGCCGGCGAAGACTCGTTTCACGAGCCTGGCCTTTCTGCCGGCGGCCCCGGCCAGGAGGGGGGTTCCTGGTCAGGGACGGAGCCACTCGACAGAGGGACCGTCGCGAAATCTGACAGATCCAGAAATATCAGGGTTTGCTTATGTCAATGAAGCCGATTCGTGGGGGATCGCCGACGACCCGAAATGTCGTGAGGAAGACCTGCAGAGATGACCGGCAAACAATTTCGGGCACTTCACACAACCCAGAAACCAACAGATGAAGAACGCGTTACACCCTCCCTCGGCCCCCCTTCCGCGTGATCATGCAGAGGGGGTGGGGGGCTGGGGGGGTTGGTGGTTTTCTGATTCTGGGAGTACGCCCTGGGCCGCACCTGGCGTTTCGTCATGCATCCGGCTCGTCTCCTGCTTGAACAGGCGCAACGCCTGACCCAGAGAACGAGCGCTGTCCGGAAGCCTCTTGGCTCCGAAAAGCACCACGAACACCAGCGCGACGATCAGCCAGTGCCAGGCGGAGAACTCTCCCACGGCCACCTCCCCCTTCCATACCATTTATGACGTTTTTTCACCTTATGCCTGGTTGTACATGCTCGAACGAGCGGGTCGCGTACTCTCGGGAAGGTGACAGAGCGCCGGAGGGTGGCCGTGGACCTGCTGCCACATCTTCGCCGCGCCCGTGATCACATCGATCGCAACTACCGGAACCCGCTCGACCTCGACGAGCTGGCCCGGGTCGCCGGGGTGTCGAAGTTCCATCTCGTCCGGTGCTTCGAGGCGTCCTATGGTGAGACCCCGATCCGCTATCTGACCCGCCGCCGCATCGAGCGCGCCCAGGATCTGCTGCGCTCGGCCAACCTGACGGTCACCGAGGTGTGCATGATGGTCGGTTTCGCCAGCCTGGGGTCGTTCTCCTCGCGCTTCTCCCAGCTCGTCGGGGAGAGCCCCACGGCCTACCGCGACCGGTGGGCGGCCAGGGGCGGGCCGCACGTCCCCGGTTGTTTCCTGTTCATGCGCGGGACCATGGATCCCGCGGGTACGGCGGGCGGCCCCAGGGCAGGTGAGACCGATGGTGCAATTTGAGAGAAGCACCCGGCCACGCCTTCGCCCTACGGTGAGCCCATGGTTACGAACATCTCACTGGTCACCGTCTACTGCCTCGACCAGGACAAGGCGCGCGACTTCTACGTCGACGTCCTCGGCTTCGAGCCCCGCACCGACGTCTCGATGGGCGAGGGGTTCCGCTGGGTCACCATCGGGCACCCCAGTCAGCCCGAACTCGAGGTCACCCTCATGATCCCCGGGCCGCCGCTGAGCCCCGAGGCGGCCGACTTCATCCGCCGTGAGCTCGAGAAGGGCCAGATGGGCGGGCTCGGCCTGACCGTCGACGACTGCCGCAAGAGCTACGAGGAGCTCAGCGCCAAGGGCGTGACCTTCCTCCAGGAGCCGTCGGACCGGCCGTACGGCGTGGAGGCGGTCATGCGCGACAACACGGGCAACTGGCTCGTCCTGGTCGAGCCGAAGGCGTTCACGCCCGAGGACTTCGCCTGACGTCGCAAGGCCGGCGGTCACCGCGACCGCCGGCCCGGCGAAAACCGCGGGTCAGCGGGCCGCCTGGAAGGCCCGGCCCGCCTCCGTGGGCACTCCCCCGCTCTTGAACAGCCCGCTGCTGGGCTCGTTGTCCTTGGCGCCGATGCCGAACCACGCGTACCGCTGCACGTACGGAAGACCGGCCAGCATCTTGGTGGACGACTTCACGAACGCCGCCTGCTGCGCGTCCGAGGGGAAGCGGGTGCCGTTGGAGAAGTCGATCAGGGCGTACTCGGTGAGCCAGATCGGCTTGTGGTACCGGTTGTAGACGGCCTGCAGGTAGCCCTTGAGCTGCGAGGTCGCCCGCGTGGAGTTGAAGTCGCCGCCGTACCAGTGCAGCGTGATGAAGTCGACGCGGTAGCCCTTCGCCTTGGCGCCCTTCATGAATTTGTCGAGCCATCCGCCGGGGGTGTCCCCGCCGTAGGCGACGGCCGGGCTGCCGAGCACCTTGCCGGCCGACATGAGCTTCGGCCACAGGGACAGGGCCTTGTCGGCCGACATGTTCGACTGGGAGCCCATGTCGGGCTCGTTGAACCCCAGCAGGTACGGCCCGGCGGCCTTGGCCTGGGCGAGTGCCGTGGAGTTCACGCTGTCGGCGCCCCAGATCATCGGGACGAACTTGGCCGTCTTGGGCGTGGTCACGCCGTTGTGGGTGGTCGACCAGGTGTAGTACCAGCTCGCACCGGACTTGGCGAGAGCCGTGTTGACGCCGTTGAAGGTCCACACGCCGACGCCCTTCTTGGCCGAGCTCGACACGGCGACGGGGGGCGGGGCCTTCTTGGTGACGGTCGGCTTCGGCGAGGCCTTCTTCTTCGTGGGCGACGGCGAGGGCTTCGGCTTGGCCGGCCGCGAGGGCGAAGAGGCGGGCAGGGGCGTCGAGGCCGCCTGCGGCGCAACGCCCGCGCTCGCCGTCGGCTTGCTCGGAGGCAGGTTCACGGCGACCACGACGCCGGTGGTCGCCACGGCCGCCGCCGCGACGGCGGTGCCCGCCACCTTGGCGTGCGTGAGGGTGGAAAGGACGCCGCGCGGGCGCTGAACGGCGTGTGAACCCCGGGGGGCGCCGCCTCGCGGGAGGGGAAGGTGCGAAGCGGCGCGCCCGGCCGCCTCTGCGGCGGCTGGGGAGATGGCATGAAGGTGCTGAACGACGAATCCAGCGGGGATGGGGAGCAGCGGCAGGCCGCTGAGCAGCCGGTCGACGGGCAGCATGCCGCGGCCGGTGGGCCCGCAGACGCCGCACTCGCGGACGTGCCGGGCGAAGCGCTTGCGCCACAGCGAGGTGGGCACGCCGTCCCAGTTCCAGGTGAGAGCGCGCAACTCGGAGCAGCCCGAGGAGTTCAGGGCCCGCACGACGGTACGCGCGATCTGCAGCTGCTCCTTCATGCGCTGGACACGCACGGCGGCGTGACGGCCGGACAACCCGAGAGCTCCGGCCAGGTCCGTACGGCGCAGCTCGCCGGTCTCCTCGAGCCACCACAGGGCCAGCAGGCCCCGGTCGCCCTGGTCGAGCCACCGGGTGGCCTCGGCGACTTCGCGGCGCTGGTCGGTCAGCCCGAGGCGCAAGATCGTGAGAGCGGCGAAGTCGGAGGCCGGGTCGGGCATCTCCTCGGCGGTGTCCAGGTCCGCCCGGCGCTTCTGCGTCGCGGAGCGGTCCTGCTCTCGGTCGCGCACCTGGCGTACGGCGATGGCGACCAGCCATGACCGGAACGCCCCGGCGTCGCGCAGGCTGGGCAAACCACGCACGACCCGCAGCAGCGTCTCCTGAACCACGTCGTCGACGTCGTTGTGCCCGTTGAGGGCCCGGCCGACGATGTTGTACACGAGCGGCAGGGAGTCGGCCACCAGTGCGTCAAGTGCCCGCTGGTCTCCGTCGCGGGCGGCCTCCACCATCGCTGTGTCGGGTCCACCCCTACCGGTTCCGGGCATCGCACTCCGCTCTCTGTCCGTCGTCCGGCCCCTGACATGGGGCAATCTAGGACGATCTTCTATAAGACGGGACCTTCCTTCTATACAGGAGACGGCCCGGCCATCAGCGGATAACAGAAATCTGCGACACTTCTCGCCCGTTTTCCGTTGTCGGATCTCGCCCGGCCGGTCTCCTGCATAGAGGCACCGGCGTTCCGCGTCGTGCGGGCCCGTACAGACCCGTCGCGGGGCGCGAGTACATGGGAAGGCGCACGACGATGATGACGAGGAGAAGACGTGTGGCGGCCCCATCGTGGCTGCCGTACGTCCTGGTCGTGGCGGTTGTGGCCGCCACGGTGGTAGCCCTGGTCTGGCCCTCCTCGCCGGACGGGGGCACGACCCAGGCGTCGGCGAACGCGCCGTCCACCGGCCAGACCGCCCTCGCCGTGGCGGACGGCACGACGACGTCTCCGACGCCCACGGCTCCTCACGCGAGCAGGACGGCGAAGCCCTCGCCGTCGCCGCACAAGAACGCCAAGAAGGCCCCGGCGGGAACGTCCGCGACGAAGGCGGCCACGCCGAAGGCACCGGCGGGCAAGCGCGTGTTCACGTTCGTCAACAAGATGAACCAGACGATCTGGCTCGCCTCCAACAAAAACGACAAATACCCGCTGACGAAGACCGGATGGGTGCTCAAGCCCGGCCAGACCGTCTCGGTCGCCGTCGCCGACAAGTGGGGCGGCCGCTTCTGGGGCCGCACGGGCTGCTCCTTCGACTCCTCCGGACACGGGCACTGCAAGACCGGCGACTGCGGAGGCGTCTTCCAGTGCGTCGGCAGCACCGGGTCGGCGACCACGCTCGGCGAGTTCTCCCTCTCGGCCTGGGGCGGCATGGACTTCTACGACGTGAGCATGGTCGACGGCTACAACCTGCCGATGTGGATCAACATCTACGGCGGCGGCACCAAGGACCCCGTCAGCTCCTCCGGCTGTTACAAGGGCGGCTGCACGAAGGCCGTCTCCTGCCCCTCCAAGATGCAGCTGATGGTCGGCGGCCAGGCGGTGGGCTGCAACAACCCGTGCACCGCGTTCGGCGGTGACACCTACTGCTGCCGCGGCAAGTGGGCGGGCCGGGAGAACTGCATCCCGTCGAAGTGGCCCACGGACTTCACGCAGGTGTTCAAGAAGGCCGCGCCGTACGCTTATTCGTACGCCTTCGACGACTCCGCGACGATGGCGTGCAAGGGCCGGTGCAGCTACCGGGTGACCTTCGGGATCACGTGATGGGCGGCAAAAAGAGGGTGGCCGGCGCCGCCTGGGCCGCGGGGGCGCTCCTTGATGGTGGTCTTCGTGGCGCTGGGCAAGCGCAGTTCATCATCGACCTGGCACAGGTCCAAGCCATGCGCCGCCAGTGACTGTTTTCGGGAGGGCGTGCCCTGTTCCGTCTCTGTTCCGGCGCAGCGCGAGAGATCCCGGCCTACAGACCCACTTGCTCGTCAGCAAGCCCCCGTCTTGCCGCTTTCCTACGAGTCAACTCGTCACGGACCTCACGTAAGGCTGCAACCACACCGCTAATGAGCGAGAAGGCCACCACGCGGTCCCATCCAAAGTCGCGCCACAGCCAATGGAGCGCGAGGCCCACGAGAAAACCTAGAAGGAGCGAACTCATGACATTCAGCAACGCGCGGATCAGCACCTTGGCCGCTCCTCCACCTTGGCTCGCATCTCGTCACTAGGCCGCCCCCGGATCATACGGAGACAGGCTAGAACGCGTTCAACCAGATGGCGTGCCCATTGCGCGCCCGTACGGGCTGGCGGTGGCCTTTCAGGTCGAGCAGGGCCGCCTGCAACCCCGCGAAGTGGCCGGTGGACTACGCGGCCGTCTTCAAGAAGGCCCAGCCGTTCGCCTACTCCTACGTGGACGACGACGCGACCAGCACCTTCACCTGTGCGGGCGAGTGCGGATACCGCATACGTTCGGCCATTCACCCTGACAGGCCCCGAGCCCCCGATCCCCCGGCCGGGGGCTCAGTTGGGTGAAGGAGCCGTCTCCGCACCGATGAGCGGGAGCCGTACGACGAAACGGGCCCCGCGCGGCGAGTCCTCGATCTCGACGGTGCCGTGGTGCGCGGTCACGATCGCACGGCAGATGGCAAGGCCGAGCCCGCTGCCGCCGGGGTCGCGGCGCCGCCCGTCGTCGAGGCGGACGAACGGCTCGAAGACGCGCTCGCGGTCCTTCGGCGCGATGCCCTCGCCGTCGTCGGTGACGGTCACCACAGCGTGGCCGCCCGACCGCGACGCGGTGACCTCCACGATTGAGTGCGCGTGGCGTTGCGCGTTGACCACGAGGTTGTTCAGCACGCCGATCAGCTGGATGCGGTTGCCGAGGACGACGACCGGGCCGCTGGTCGTGGTGCGCACAGGAGTGCCGTGGACTTTGCCCTTGGCCTCCTCGGTGACCAGCGCGGCCAGGTCGATCGGTTCCGGCGCCGCGGGCGGGGCCGACCGGATGCGGGCGAGCACCAGCAGATCGTCGATGATCGCCTGAAGCCGCTCGGTGGTGGACAGCGCGGTCCTGATGGTCGTCACCGGGTCGACGTCGCCCGGGTACAGCAGCGCCTCCTCCAGTTGCGTGTGAAGCCCGGCGACGGGTGATCGCAGCTCGTGGGAGACGACGGAGGCGAAATGGCGCTGTTGCTCGACGGCGGCTTCCAGCCGGGCGAGGGTCTTGTTGGATGTCCGGGCCAGCTGCGCGATCTCGTCGCGGCCGGGCGGTTCGGGCACACGCATGCTCAGGTCACTCACGGTTATCTCAGCCGTTCTCGCACGGATCATGGCGACGGGGCGGAGGGTCCGCCCCACGAGCCACCAGGTCGCCCAGGCCGCGAGTGCGGTGGCCGCCAAGACGCCGGCGCTGGTCAGCAGTTCGAGCTCGTGCGTCGCGATCAGGCCGGGTTCGGCCATGCCCGCGTAGACGTAGTGGGGCTGCCCCCGCCACAACACGGTGGTCTCCAAGGGAGGCACCCTGATAGCGGTCAGGATCAGGCACCCGTGCCGCGGTCCGCACTGGGTGCCGTGCTGGATCCTGTCGTCCAGAGGGGGCCGAAACGTGGTGAGGGGGCCCTGCCTCGCCGCCGCCGGGCTCGCAGCGACCACCTTGTCGCGAGAGTCCACGAGTTGGAGGAGGTTGATCTGCGTCTTCGGGGTGGGCGGCACCGCCCTGCCGGGGGTCCATGACCCGATCCAGTCGGTGGCGACGCGCTCGGTCTGCTTGTAGACGTTGTCCTGGAGACGGGTCCAGATCGCCAGGTCGAGGCCTGCTCCGATGATCGCGAAGACGGCGAACGAGATGATCGCCGACAGCAGTGTGAAGCGAGCCCGGATGGAGTGCGGGCGCAGGTTCATGACCACAGCCCGCCTCCCCCCTGATCGCTGTTACCGGCCGGCAGCCTCCTTGAAAACAACGTCTGGACAAAACACTATTGAAGGACGCACCTGCTTACGGCAAACGAACGTGTGGATGCGGAAAACAATGCCAAAAAACGGTCCGTACATGACCAGGCCTTGACCAGGGCTTTGATTTCACCCCTTGTTGGGGCGTTCTAGACGTTCCTCTTAACCAGGAGGTCAGTCGCGCTCGCCGCCGACGCCGGCCTCCAGCACCTCGCCGACGGGCTGCCCGGGGAGCGGCAGCCACTTGTGCGACCAGGTCACCACCGCCTGCATCACTTCCTCCAGGTCGGCACCCTTCCTGGTGAGGTGGTACTCCACCTGGACGGGGATGGAGGGGGTGACCCGGCGTTCGACCAGCCCCTCGATCTCCAGGCGCCGCAGCCGCTCGGCGAGCATCGTGTCACTGAGGCCCGGCACGGCAGCCTTGATCTGCGCGTACCGGTGGTGATCCGTGAATATCGCGCGCAGAATAGCGCCCGACCAGCGGGCGCCGATCAGCTCGATCGCCGCGTGATATCTCTCGCAGACGCGATGCACTTCGTTGACCATCGTCTCCAGCTCACTTCGTGGCGGGAGCCGTGCCCTCCCGCAGCACCCGCAAAGCCTCGCTCACCCGGACCAGTTCGTCGAACATGGTCTTGGCCGATGCGGTCATGACGTCGTTTGGTACCAGCTTATTGTCGTGATCGATGTGGTGGTGGACAAACGGGATGGAAACCGCCTCAAACAATGGTGTCATCCGCAACGTCGTGACCACCTGCTTGATCATCTGAGCGGCCCTCGTGCCGCCGGCGATGCCGCCGTAACTCACCAGGCCGACCGGCTTGTACTGCCACTCCTTGTGGAGGTAGTCGATCGCGTTCTTGAGCTCGGCGTTGTAGCCGTAGTTGTACTCCGGCATCACGAAGACGAACGCATCTGCCTCGGCGACCTTGGCGCTCCAGTCGCGGGTGTGCTGGTGCACGTACTGACCGAGCCGCGGGTGGTTGGGCTCGTTCATGAACGGCAGGTTCACCTCGGCGAGATCGATGAGCTCGATCTCGGAGAAGCCTCCGTGCTCCGCCGCCACCTCTTCGGTCCATTTGCCGATCGACAGGCCGACCCGGCTGGGGCGGGTGCTGGCGACGATGATCTCTAGCTTGCTCATGACGTCCTCCTCCTCGTGTACGGCCACGCGTCGCGGGCAAGCCCGCCGACGAGGCTGCACAATAATACTGAGTCGCTAAATATTCCTGAGCCGCTTGAGTCGCCGTCCCACCGGCCGGCTCACCAGATAGGAGCCGAGGCCGACCACCACCCAGACCGCCGCCGCGGCGACCAGGGCCGCCCAGGCGGGCAGGCGACCGATCAGGAACACAGCGCACACGGCGAACGCGATCATGCCGAGCGTGCCGTAGATCGCGCCGTGCGCATCGGCGCGCGCCTGTCGCAGGCCCTCCCGCCGGGCCATCAGGGTCATCGAGGCGATGATCACGGCGGGAAAGGCGAGGAAGAGCCCGCCGAGACGCGGGCCCCCCGCCGTCGACATGACGCCGGCCAGCCCCGACACGCCCGCTCCGAACGCGAACCGCACCAGCCAGTCGCCGGGTTCGGTCCGCGCCAGCGCGCGCGGCACGAGCCGGAGCCTGTCCTCCTCGGCGGGGCCTCCGGGCCGGTCACCGCTCACGGCAGGAGCAGCAAGTAGACGGGCACGGAGACGACCAGCCAGCCGGCGAGCCCGGCCAGGGCAGCGCGCCACACTCCCCAGTACTCGAGCAGGGCAGCCGTGACCAGGCAAAAGGCGAAGAAACCCACTGCCCCGGCCCGCATGCCCTCCGCGGCGGCCCGCATGTCCGCCTCGCCCATGAACGCCGCGGTGACGAGCAGGCTTCCCATGGCGATCGAGGGACCGGCGGAGAAGACCCCCGCCAGACGCTTTGGCGTCATCATCTCGGCCAATGCGGCGAATCCCAGGACGAACAGCCCGCCCGCGAATGCCTTGAGCACCACCTCCACGATCTTGTCAGCCACGGCCCACTCCTTCCCCCGGCCATGCCGGCCATGGAGATGGCATTGCCGCCCGCGACCTGCCCCAATCAAGGCGCGGCGGAGTGACGTTGGGATGAGCGGGTACGCGAGCAGGGAAGGGAGGGCGCGTAGCGACGGGACGTGCAGGGATGAGCGTCGACAAACACTTCACCGTTCAGTTCACCGGCGAGAAGGCCACCCTTCTGGCCACCCTGTACGGCAGGGCCCACGACAGCATGGCCGACGACCCGATCCTGGGCGACACGGCCGCGGCAGACCTGATGAGCCGGATCGACTACGACTTCGACCGGTTTCGGATGCGCCGGGGTGAGACGCTGAGCGTGGCCATGAGGGCCAGGCAGCTCGACCAGTGGGCGCGCGAGTTCCTCACCTCCCGTCCGGACGCCACGGTGCTCTATCTCGGCTGCGGCCTGGACAGCAGGGCGTTCCGGCTCGGACCGCCCCCCGGCGTCCGTTGGTTCGACCTGGACTATCCCGACGTGATCGACGTGCGCCGCGCCCTGTACCCATCCCCGGAGGGCTACCGGATGATCGGCTCGTCGGTGACCGACCCACGGTGGCTGGAGGAGATCCCCGCCGACCGGCCGGCCCTCGTGATCGCGGAGGGCCTGCTGATGTACCTGTCGGAGAGCGACATCCGGAATCTGTTCAGCGAGATCGTCGACCGGTTCCCCTCCGGCCGGCTCATCTTCGACGCGATCAGCCCGCTCGGCACCCGGCTGCAGCGGTTCACCCGTCCCGTCCAGGCCGTCGGCGCCACGTTCACCTGGGCGCTGGACGACCCCCACCGGATCGAGCAGTGGGATCCGCGAATCAGGCTCGTCACGGCGTTGCCCGCCGCCGACCTTCCGGGGGTGGAGAAGCTGCCCTGGGACGTGCGGCTGGCCGTGCGCGCGATGCGCCTGATCCCGCCGCTGCGATGGGCCGGCGTGCTGCTGCGCTACGACTTCACCCGGTGACCCGCCCCTCGGGCGTGGCGGAGAAGAAAAACAGAAGAAAAATCGGGAGAAGTCGCAGGGTGGAGAGATCTTCTACCGCGGACGACTTCCGTACACCGGGGCTGGGATCACCCGCCGTGAAACCCCTAATCTCGGTGATCAAAAAAGGATACGGATGCGTCGCCGAACGATCGTGACCGTCGCCGCCGCCGCCCTCGTCGCGTCGGCTGCGGGAGGCGTCTACGCCACCACACGCACCACGGCCCGGACCCCCTGCGAGGCCGCTCACGCCCTCGTCGCGCATGTCCAGACCTCGATCCGCGACGACGCGAAGACGATCGTCTTCCGGGCCCCCGACGACTCCCTGCCCATCTGGCTCGGCATGACCGCGATGGCCGAGGACCTGACGTCGGGCCGGGCGGAGAACGTTGAGGGCGAGCCCTCCCCCGACCTCCTCCAGGCCCTCTACGAGTTCTCCCGCACGGCCCCGGCCACGACGCGGGACCTCACCGATCCCACGGGCGACGTGCAGAAGGCTCTCGCGCACATCACGGCTGCCTGTTCCTGAACGAGGGGGTTTCTCAGAGAACTCTCAGAATTCTCCCCGGGCTTCCCCACTGCGGGGCGGTGTCCTGGGTGGCATGAACAAGCAGGCAAACCGCATCGTCGTCGCCGGTTCCGTGGCGGGGGCGCTCGCGCTGGGCATCGTCGGCGGAGTCGCCGTCGCCGGACGGCACAGCACCGACGTGTCCCTCAGCGCCGCGATGATGGCCAAGACCCCGACCGACGGACCCACTGCGGGGAAGGCCGCCGGGAAGGAAGCCGTGCGGCCCCGGTTGCGGGTGCTGGCGCGCAAGGGCGGCGTGCACGGGGAGGCGACGGTCCGCACCAAGGGCGGCTTCGCCGTACGGGCCTGGCAGCGGGGCGACGTCACCTCGGCCTCGTCCGGCTCGATCACGGTGAAGAGCGCCGACGGCACGTCCTGGACGTGGAAGATCGGCAACGGCACCCGGGTGCGCAAGGCCGGCCAGAAGGCCGGCGCCGCCACGCTGGCGACCGGCGACAAGGTGCTCGTGGTGGGCACCCGGACCGGCGACACCCGTACGTCGGCGATCGTGAACGCACCCAAGAAGTCAGACAAGGCCAACTAAGGGCAACTAAGGCACACTTGATGCCACTATGAGCGAGCCGAGGGTCCTCGTCGTCGACGATGAGCCGAACATCCGCGACCTGGTCGGCATCGCGCTGCGATTCCACGGGTTCTCGGTGACCGGCGCGGGCGGCGGCGGCGAAGCCCTCGACCTCGCCGCGACCGGCGAGTTCGACCTGGTCGTGCTCGACGTCATGCTGCCGGACGTGGACGGTTTCGAGGTCTGCCGCAGGCTGCGCGCGGCGGGCCGGGACGTGCCGATCATCTTCCTCACCGCCAAGGACACGCCGGCGGACACGGTGCGCGGCCTCACGCTGGGCGGGGACGACTACGTCACCAAGCCCTTCTCCGTGGACGCCCTGGTCGCCCGGGCGCGGGCGGTGCTGCGGCGGGGCGGGCGCGCCACCGCCAGGGACGAGGTGCTGCGCGTCGCCGACCTGGAGCTGGACGAAGCCGGCTGGGAGGTGCGGCGGGGCGGGGTGCGGGTCGAGCTGTCGCCGACCGAGTTCCGGCTGCTGGCGTTCCTCATGCGCCACCGCAACCAGGTGGTGACCAAGGCGCAGCTGCTGGAGCACGTGTGGGGATTCGGCACGCAGTCGCAGGTCGTCGAGACCTACATCTCCTACCTGCGCCGCAAGCTCGACCCGCTCGGCCCTCCGCTGATCCACACCCAGCGGGGCGTCGGCTACGCCCTCAGAACGCCGTGACCACGCTGCGGGGCCGGCTGCTGGCCGGTCTGCTCGGTGTCACCGCGCTCGGACTGGCCGTGTTGTCGCTGGTCAGCATGCTGATGTTGCGCAACCACATGATTCAGCGCATGGACGCCTCGCTGGAGACGGCGGCCGCGGGCGCCGCCGTACGGCTGGCCAGGGCGTCCGGCATCGCCGTCGTCCAGGCGGGCTCCACCTATGCGGCGGCGACGCTCAACGCCGGCACCGGGCGGGCGCGGCTGGTCGGCGGGGACGACCCCCAGGCCGCCGCCGTGCCCGGGCTGCTGCAGGAGGTGGGAGCCGAGCGGCTCGGCGCCCATGCGGACGCGGGAAAGGCGTTCGACCTCGGCCCGCGGCTGCGGGCTGCGGCGGCGCGGATGGCCGTCGGCGACCGGCTGGTGGTGATCGCCGTGCCGCTCGACGAGATCAGGACGACCGTCACACGTTTGCTGGTCACCGAGCTCGTCACCGGAGGCGTGCTCATCGCGCTGCTGGCGGTGTTCGGCCGGTGGCTGATCAGGGGCGGCCTGGCCCCCCTGGCGCGGATGGCCGACACCGCCCAGCGTGTGGCGGCGGGAGGCGACCTGTCGACGCGCATGCCGGAAGGGCCCACGGAGGCCGGACGGCTGGGCAGGGCGGTCAACCTGATGTTGTCCCAGATCCAGCAGGCGTTCGCGGCCCGCCACGCCTCGGAGGAACGGCTGCGCAGGTTCGCGGCAGACGCCTCGCACGAGCTGCGCACGCCGCTGACCACGATCCACGGCTACGCCGAGCTGTACCGCAAGGGCGCGATTCCCGACGAGGACGTGCCGCAGGTGATGCTCAGAATCGAGAACGAGTCCGCCCGCATCACACACCTGGTGACCGAGTTGCTGGAGCTCGCCCGGCTGGACCGCGGTGCGTCGTTGTCGGTGGCGACCGTCGACCTGGTGCCGCTGACCGCCGAGGTGGTGGACGACTTCACCGCGCTAAACGCGGCCTACCCGGTGCGCATCGAGTCGCCCCCCTCCCTGGAATGGGCGGTGGACGAGGCCAGGATCAGGCAGGTCCTGGTCAACCTGCTCACCAACGTGAAGGCGCACACGCCGGCAGGCACCTCCGTGCTCGTACGGCTGGCCGCCCCGTGCACGATCGAGGTGGCCGACGACGGTCCGGGCATGCCGGAGGAGGACGCGGCCCGAGCGTTCGACCGTTTCCACGGTGCGGGCTCGGGTCTCGGCCTGGCGATCGTGCAGGCCATCGCCGTCGCGCACAGGGGGACGGTCTCCCTCGCGTCCGCCCTGGGGCGGGGCACCGTCGTGACGGTCCGGCTCGGATGAACGCGGATCAGACGCGCGCCGACGTCTGAAGGTCGTCGCCAAAGGCCTTGATGTCCTCCTCCGTCAGGGAGGTCCGGGTGTTCGCGATCGCGTCGAGGTAGTCGCGGGTGACCTGCCCGTCCTCCAGGCGGCCGCCGTCCCCCTCACGCAGATGCCGTTCGAATGCCGTCTGCGCGGCCGTGCGCGCCGCGTATTCGATGTCGGCCGGAGTGAATCGAGCGCTGGCCTCCACGAGGGCGTCGAGATCGACGTGAGGCAGGCGTGCGGCACCGATGTAGCGGGCCCAGATGGCCCGGCGCGCACCGACGTCCGGCGGGCCTACCGGGATGAGGTAGTCGAACCGGCCCGGGCGCAGGAACGCCGGGTCCATGCTGCGCACCGAATTGGTCGCGCAGACGAGCAGCCGCCGGTCGCGGCGGCGGAACACCGGGATGAGCTTGAGCAGCTCGTTGGTGATCCGGTGGGTGAGCGAGGTGGGGTCGCGCCGCTGCGAGGCGATCTCCTCGGCCTCGTCGAAGAACAGCACGACCTGGTCGAGATGGTCGACCCGGGAGAACAGCTGCCGCAGCGCCGCGGCCACGCCGTGCGGATCGGCGGCGAGCTGGTAGGGGAAGACCTCGACGAACGGCCACCTGAGGCGGGAGGCGACCGCCCGCGCGAACGTGGTCTTGCCGGTGCCCGGCGGGCCGAACAGCATGACCGCACGCGGTGGATCCAGGCCGTAAAGATCGGCGACGTCACGGTGCTCCAGCGGCATCACCAGCCGCCGCTCGATGACGGCCTTCTCCGTCTCCATTCCGGCGATCCGCTCCCACAGTCCCGTCTCGGGGACGGTGCCGCCGATCTGGTCGAGGATGGTGGCCTCCGCCGGGGCGAGCGGCAGAACCTTCTCGAAGTAGACGATGTCGGGTCGGCTCGTGTAGCCCGAGTTGAGGAAGGCGGACTCCCCGATCTCGTGTGGGGGCGACAACGCCCCGATGCGGCGCACCCGCCGCTTGGCCAGGCGCTCCTCCAGGGCGGCCAGCAGGCCGGAGCCGATGCCGTGGTGACGCCATTCGCCGTCGATGGCCATGCGCAGCACCCAGGCGCGGTCTCCGTCGGCCACGGAGACCGCGGCGGCGACGACCTGGCATCCGACGGCGGCCACGACCACCGGCATGCCGCCGCGCATGGCGCCGACCGCCTCGGCCAGGGTGACCACGGGCTCGGCGGTGGTGTCCCGGCACTCTTCGAGCAACCGGATCATCTGGTCGAAGTCGCCTTCTTGAAGATCACGAATATGCCATGGGGCCAAAGCCATCACTCCTGGAGGCCCCGTTCCCGGCTTGCTACCGCCCAAAACGGCACATATTCGCAGGAATAACCCAAAAGCTCGCGCGGACTCTGGCATTTGCCACGCCCGGACGGGGAGAACTACTGTAATGAACGTTCAGTTCACCTAGGCGGGCACGCTGTCCGGCCGTCCCCCGATCGGCCGCCCGCGCGCCATCGAAGGGAAGTCTTCCCATGGCATCCAAGATCTGGTTCATCACCGGCAGCTCGCGCGGGTTCGGCCGCGAATGGGCCGTCGCCGCGCTCGACCGCGGCGACAAGGTGGCGGCGACCGCCCGCGACACCTCCTCCCTGGACGACCTCGTCGCGAAGTACGGCGACGCCGTGCTGGCGCTCCCCCTGGACGTCACCGACCGCGAGGCCGTGTACGCCACGGTCAAGCAGGCCCATGCCCACTTCGGCCGGCTCGACATCGTGGTCAACAACGCCGGTTACGGCCAGTTCGGCATGATCGAGGAGATCAGCGAGGACGAGGCCAGGGCGCAGATCGAGACGAACCTGTTCGGAGCCCTGTGGGTGACGCAGGCGGCCCTGCCGTACCTGCGGGAACAGGGCGGCGGCCACATCATCCAGGTGTCGTCCATCGGCGGGATCTCGGCCTTCCCCAACGTCGGCATGTACAACGCCTCCAAGTGGGCGCTGGAAGGGCTCAGCCAGGCGCTGGCCCAGGAAGTCTCCCTGTTCGGCATCGCCGTGACCCTGGTCGAGCCGGCCGCCTACTCCACCGACTGGGCCGGCTCGTCCGCAAGCCACGCCACCCCGCTGCCCGCGTACGAGGAGAGCAGGGCACGCGCCGCCGAGCAGCGCGCACGCCGGATCGCCTCCATGGGCAGGCCGGAGGCGACCAGGGACGCCATCCTCAAGATCGTCGACGCGGAGCGGCCCCCGCTGCGGGTCTTCTTCGGCGACGGCCCGCTGGCGGTCGCCACCGCCGACTACGAGTCGCGACTCACCACCTGGCGCGAGTGGGAGCCGCTGTCGATCGCCGCGCACGGCAAGGACGCCTGAACTCAATCGGAGGGGAGAAGGGTGCCGAGCGGGCCGAGGTCGAGGTTGAGGTCTGCGGGTGACAACCCGAACCGGTCGCACAGCTCGGTCATCGCCTCCTCCAGGCGCATCAGTGTGAGGCCCAGCGTCTCGATCTGGTCGTCGGTCAGGTCTCCCTGGCCCATCCGCCGGATGCACTGACGCTCTACGAGCTGGCGCAGCAACTCCACGAGGGTCAGGACGAGCCGGCTGAGGTCGCGCTCGACCGCCTCGGGATCGGTGTTGAGGCGCCAGGCAGCCCGCCCGGCCCCGTGTCTCCCCCCACCACCGTCCCTCCACCCGCGCCGCTCCGCCGCGTGCCGTACGTCGATGCGGCGGACGGCGCGCGGGCCGGGACGGCTCACGGGCCGGACTCCCACGGGCCGGGCTCCCACGGGCTCGGCTCAGAGGGGCTCGTCGCCGGCGGTCCGGCGGTCCGCACGGACGCGATCAGCGCGCGCAGGGAAATGCGGACCAGGTCGATGTCGGCGATGGAGATCACGAGATCGCCGGTCACGACGACGCCTCCGGCGAGCAGACGGTCGAGCAGGTCGACCAGGGCCACCCGCTCCGCAGGCAGCCGGCCTTCGGCCGCCAGAGCTGCGCCCCGGGGAACGTCTCCGGCGCGCTTCTCAAGGGCCGCCGGGCGCTCGATCGTCACCGCACGCCCCCGTCGCCCCTGCGCTCCTCACCCCTGCGCGGCTCGCCGCGCTCCGGCCTGCCGTGTTCACCGCGCTCCGGCCTGCCCTGCTCCGGCCTGACGTGGTCACGGTCCAATTCCAGGGACGTGAAGGAGTACGGCGCCCAGGGGCCGGTGACCTCGACGTCCAGCCACGGGGCCGCCTCCTTGCCCCCGCCCACGTCCCCGCCGGCGAGCGCGGACATCTTGGCGAAGGCGGCCACAACGGCGGCGAGTTCGCGTTCCCGGCCCCCGTCCACGAGATAGGCGCCGTTGAGGACCATCCAGTCGTCGCGTCCGGACAGGCTCGGGTCCTGTGGGCGGTGCCTCCTGCCCGCCACGGCGACCTCGCACAGGGCCGCGTGCAGGCGCTCCGCCCACGCGACCGCCTGTTTGCGCAGCCTGTCCCGGTCACGCAGGCCGGCGCTACGACGCTGCAGATATGCCGTCCCCGGGCGCTCGCTCACGGCACCCGTTTCCGTGCCCGGCTCTCCGCCGGCGGTCCTCTGCAGGGCGGCGGGATCGGCGTAGGCCTTCACGCCCCACTCCTTCCGGTCGCCGACCCGTGTCAGCACCTCCTCGAAATCGTCGTGCCTGCGTTCGAGCAGGTCGCACACCTGGTCCTCACCGCCGTACACGGTCACCAGGCGCACAGGTGCGGCCGGGCCGGCGCCCGCCACGGCCTCCACCACCCGGTGGTGCGCGCGGGCGACCTCCCCGACCCAGTCGAGGTCTTCCAGCAGGCGCGTCAGCGGCTCCTCGCCGAACTGGTCGAGCGGAACCTCGCTCACGTACGCCGCCAGGCCCGCACGACTGACCTTGTGGACCGGGACGTCGAGCACGCCGCGCAGGTCCGGGCCGGCGTCGGAGTCGTCGCGGGCCACCGCATACATGTAGACGCCCGAATCAGTCACGGCGCCCCTCCCCCCTGCGCCGCCTCCCGGTCTGGTGCCCCGTCTGGTGCCCGGCCTCGTGCTCGGCGTCGTCGTCCAGCGCGTATTCGGCCTCGTCCCCGCGCTCGTACTCCCGGGCGTACTCACGGTCGTACTCGTCGTCGTGTGCGGCCTCCCGGGAGATCGCGGGCCGCCGTGGCGGCATGAGCCGCTCCTGCTCGTTCAGGCGCCGTTCGACCTCGGCGAGCCGGTCGCGGAGCCGGCGGTTCTCGTCGGTCAGCTCACGGTTCTCGCCGGTCAGCCAGGGGTCGTGTTCCCACCAGTCGATGCCGAGCTCGCGCGCCGTGTCCACTGAAGCAATCAGCAGACGCAGTTTGATGGTCAGCAGCTCGATGTCGAGCAGGTTCACCCGGATGTCGCCCGCGATCACCACACCACGATCGAGCACCCGCTCCAGGATGTCGCCGAGGTTGGTCGGCTCGCGGCCGCCCATGACCGGCTGCGCGTACGACTCACGCAGGACGGGACGCATGCGGGCGGGATCGGTCATCGCGACCCCTCCCCCGGCTCACTCGTGCCGCGCCGGTAGCGGCGCAACCGGCGGTACGACAGCAGGTCTCCCTCCTCGTCGAGCTCGGCTTCATAGATGGCGAGGATGTCGCCGGACGAGGGGACCCGGCGGTCTTCCACGATCTCGACGTGGACCGTCCAGCCGCCCTCGGCGGGCTCCACCAGCGTGACCGCCTCGGCGTCGCGCACGGTCAGGTCCGCGATGTACCGCAGGCCCCGCTCGCCCGCGCTCACCGCGGTGAGCGGCCCGCCATCGGCCCTGGAGGGCACCAGATCATCACCCTCTCCGTGTGCCGGTCATCGTCTGAAGCAGCTGCTCGACGGCCTGCGACTCCTCCTCTTCGGAGATCAGCCCCGAGCGCCTGGCCTCCGCGAGCTCCTCCAGCCGGCGGCGGACGACCGCAGGATCACGCAACTCGCGCTCCGCCTGCTCCTGGATCAGCTCGCCCAGCCGGATCACCGCGCGCACCGGCGCGACCGGCCAGGTGAAGATCAGACTGATCAGCCCCACTGCCCCGCGCCTCCTTCTTCTCCGCGCTCTCCTACGTGCTCTCCTGTGAGCCGCCCGTCACGAGGTGACGAAGTCGTACAACGCCATCGGCCCGAGCACGCGCACGTCGATCCGGTCGGCCCACTCGCGGCGCAACACGTCGGCCGCCATCTCGAAGTCGCCCTTCCTGCCCGTCTCGACCAGGAAGGCCACGTGCGCGGCGTCCCGCTCGTGCGTGGGCTCGCGGACGGCCGCGGCGACGGTGCACGGGGCGAAGGAATCGACCACGGTCTGCGTGTCGGCCTCCCTCTTGGCGGCGATCGCCTGCGTGATGAGCTCGCCGAGCTGGATGCGCTCGTTGCGGGTGGCGTCCTCGGGGCGGCTCCTGATCACCTCGCGCAGGCGCCTGAGCTCCGGGTTCTCCGCCAGCACCTCCATCAGAACGGGCCGTTCCGCGTAGGTCGCCTTGACGACGTACTGCACACGGCCCTCGATCTCCTCCAAGGCCCTGGCGAACTCGTCGTGGTGCGGCCCCAACAGCTCGTCCGCGACCGCCTCCGGCGAGGCCAGCACGGCTCCGAACCGCAGCGGCAGCACCGGCACCTCGGCCGCGGCCTGGTCCAGGAGGTCCTGGTGGCCCACGAGGTCTTCGGCCCGGCCGAGGGGGCGGCTCACGTCGACGTCGCTGACCAGCGCGCCTATCTGGCCGTGCCGTACGAGCCTGATCGGGGCGGGCGGGCTGCCCACGCCGACGGCGTCCGGGCTGATCTCCACGTCCCTGGGCACGATGCCGTAGACGTAGCAGGCGACCGAGGGGCCGGGCTCGGGACGCGCCCGCGGCCGGTCCCGGGTCTGAGCGGTGCGTGCCATCTCAGCCCCCCGTCCGCCGCCGCGCCCGCCGTGGGGCGTCCTCGGGCTCTTCGGCGCCCTCCAGCGTGCCCGCGACGAAGTCGTGCAGTCTCTCCCCCGCCGCCTCCAGCACGCCCTGGGTCGCCCCCTTGACGGCGCCCTTGGACTTCTTCTGCGCCACGCCCTGCGTGACGTCGCCGATGAGCTCGGGAAGCCCCTCCTGGGTCTGCGCGAGATCCAGCCGGTTCACCGCCTCCGCGAAGCGCAGATAGGTGTCCACGCTCGCCACGACCACGCGGGCGTCGACGGTCAGCACCTCGATGCCGACGAGCGAGACCCGGACGTAGGCGTCGATGACGAGGCCCTTGTCGAGGATCGTGTCGATGACGTCGGCCAGACCGGAGCCCGATGCCCGATCGGGTGGCCCTCCGCCCCCGGGAACGGTCACGGTCATACGGTTCCCCTCCTTCGGACTGCCGTGCGCGGGTCCGCAGGTCCTAGGTCCTGGGCCGCCGAATGCGGCGTTCCTGCTGTTCCTCGTCCTCTCTCTCCCGCGCTTCGCGGGCGGGACGTTCCTGAAGGCGCCTTCGCGCCGGGCGCTCGGCCGGTCCCGCCGAGCGTGCGCGGACGGGCCTGGCCGTACGCTCCGGCCTGGCCGGGCGAGGCTGCGGACGCGACGCCTGGGCGGGGACGGCCCGCTCCTCGCGTTCCTCCTCGGGCTCTTCCTCCTCCAGTTCGCCCTCCGGCTCCTCCGGCTCCTCTTCCTCGAACTCGCCCTCCGGCTCCTCGGGCTCCTCTTCGTAGTACTCACCGGCTTGGGCGGCCTCTCCCTCGGCCTCGAGGCGCTCCCGCTCCTCCTTGATCGCGGTTTCGTGGTCCTTGACCACCTGGCTGTCGCGGATCTCACCGCGCCAGCCCTCCACCTCGTCGGGATTCAGCAGGACCTGGCTCATGACATGCCGCCTGAAGTGCTTGAGCTCCAGACGGGCGCGCCGCCCCTGAGCCCGCCACAGGTTGCCGGTGCGCTCGAACAGACCCTGGGGGTGATACTCCAGGACCAGCAGCACGCGGGTCATGTCCGGTGTGAGCTCGTGGAAGGTCACCGCGCCGTCCGCGTACCCCTTGGCTCCCTGCGAGCGCCAGATGATGCGGCTGTCCGGCACCTGTTCGACGATCGTCGACTCCCACGTACGGTGGGACCACCAGACCTGAGCCTTCCAGTCGAGCTTCTCGTCGGCTTTCTGGTTGACGGTCTCGACCTTCTTCATGAAGCTCGGGAAGTCCTCGAACCGGGTCCACTGGTCGTACACGACCCTGATGGGCGCGCCGACGTCGACGGCCTCGACGATGTTGGTCAGCTTCAGCTTCTTGCCCTTGCCGCCTTTGCCGCCCTTGCCTCCGCCGATCCGGCTGAAGATGCCCTTGATCTTCTCCTTGGCGTAGGCCCCCAGGGCCGCGCGCAGCGGATGGGATCCGCCGCCCTCCGACTCACCGGTCAGGCTGCCGGGCAGGCCGGAGACGCCCGACTGGCCGGCAAGCGCGCCCATCAGGCCCTTGCCGGAGGTCCCTGTCATCGCCTCGAACAGGCCGGTTCCGCCCTCCTCCACGTAGGAGGTCAGCCGGCCGGCGAGCTTGTCGATCTTGCCGGTGACGTTGGCGAGGGCCCGTTCCGCCACGGCCGACGCGAGATTCTGGAACTCCTGGCCGAGCCTGCCCGTCGGCAGCTCCTTCAGGCCCGCCTGCAGATTCGCCTGAAGTTTCGTCTGCAGTGGCCCTTCCTTCGTTCGCTCGGGCATGGGAGCTCACCTCCGAGCCCGGGTGACGGGCCTGGTCGGCCGCTGCGGGCGCCGTCTCGGCTTCTCTGCCTCCTCCGGCTCCGCCCCGGCCTCCTCGTACTCGTCTTCGTAGGGCTCTTCCTCGTATTCGTCGTACTCGTCCTCGAAGTCTTCTTCCGGTGGGGGTGCGGGCTGCCTGGATCGCGGCCTGGGGACGCGACGCCTGACCTCGCTCACGGCCTCACCCGCGACCCCGCCGGCGGCCTGTTCCGCGGCGCGCCCGGCGGTGCGTCCGGCACGGCCGGCCGTCTCCGCGGCCCGGCCCGTCGCCTCGGCAGCGGCCTCACCCGCCTGCTGAGCGGCCGCCGTGCCCTCACGCAACGCCTCCGCCCTCCGGTGGAGCCTGTCGCTCAGCGCGTCGATCTGCTTGGTCGTCGCGCTGACGGCCGCCGATTTGCCGATCTCCAGGAGGTCGCCGCGCACCCGCTCGGTGACCTTTCCGAGCTCCGGCGCGGCTCCGCCGAGGAGCTTCGTGCCTTCCTCCAGGAGGCCCCCGACGCCCGCTCCGCGCAATCGCTTCGCCAGTACGGCCGTAGCGAGGGCGGTCGCCAGCCGGAGCTTGTGGTGCCGCCCCAGGTAATAGGCGACGGCCACGGCCGCGACCATCTTGCATTCTTCCTTCATCGTCCACTCCTCGCGCGTTGGTTCGCGGTCCCCCTGCCCCCAGATGTGGACGAAAAAACACATAAAGGTATATACCGGGCAAAATCGGCGATCGCTCCGGTTCACAGGTGCCACCGCGGCCCGCCGTACGGCCAGGCGGCCTCGCGACGCGACGCCGCCGCGGACCTGGGCTTTCCGGGGCACGGCGGCCTCACCCGTTACCCGCCGCAAATCCGCGATCCGGCGGCGCGGGGAAACACCGTCCGGCGGCATCTCATTTCCAAGAGTCCGGCGCCCGCGCCATAACCTGCCAAATATCGGCCATACGAGGATTCGAGGCCCGCCCCTTAATTTGCGGGGGACCCGGACCATCCAACCCGAACTGGGCCGACGCCGCCCTCTCGGAACTCTGGAAATATCCCGCCCGGCCGATGACGGAATTTGGGGGATTCGAGACTTTCCACTTACTGAATCTCGCCCGACATCTCGCCATTTACGTATGAAAAGGGGGTACTACGAACGATCGACGAAGTGATACCGGTCGTCAATCAAGGGCGAAGTGGGGGATTCACATGACAGGGTCGAGGACACCGGTGGAGGGTGTGCCCGCTCAACGCGAGCGGGAGGCCGGGCGCGAGGGCGCCCTGGCACGCGAGCATCCGACCGGAGCGAGCCTGGTGAGCGATCAGGGTCGCACCACCATCGCGCCCGAGGCAGTCGCGAAGATCGCGGGTGTGGCCGCCCGGCAGATCTCCGGCGTACACGACTTCGGCACCAGCGCGGCACGCATGTTCGGCGCGCTCAAGGGCAAGCTCGGCGTGGACGAGATCACCCGCGGGATCGCAGTGGAGGTCGGAGAACGCCAGGCCGCCGTGGACATCGCGCTGGTCGTCGAATACGGTGTCGCCATTCCCGATCTGGCCTCAGCCGCGCGCCGCAACGTGATCGACTCGGTCGAGCACATGTGCGGGCTGGAGGTCACCGAGGTCAACATCGCGGTGGACGACGTGCACCTGCCTGAGCAGGAGCAGGAGACCGTCGGCGGCGGCGAAGCGGCGCCGCGCGTCAAGTGAGCGGCGGGCTCGCCGGCCAGGTGGCCGAGCGGGCCCGGGCGTGCCCCCAGGTGGAGGAGCTGTCCTCCGGGCCGTTCGGAACCATCGCGACCTACCTGCCCGGTGAATCGGTCCCCGGCGTGGCCGTCCGGGACGACGAGATCGAGATCCACGTGATCGCGAGATACGGGCCACCGCTCCCCGAGGTCGGCACGGCCGTGCGGGAGGCGGTCGGCGACCTGGCGGGAGACCGCCGGGTGAACGTGACCATCGACGACGTCCGGACACATGCACCGGCCGCGAAGCCGGCCAAGAAGCCGGCCAAAAAGAAGGAAAGGCGATCATCATGAAGCAGTTCCCCGTATGGGCCCTCACGGGCCTGGCGTTCGGCACGATCCTCGGGGTGGTCGGGGCGTTCGGCGGCGGCTACGCGTTCCTGATCGTGCTGGTCCTGGGCGTGCTCGGCCTCTTCATCGGCATGGTCATGGAAGGCGATGTCGAGATGCCGGCGATGCGGACGAGACGGCAATGACGCACACCCGCGGGCACGTCGAGGTCTCCGAGCGCGCCTTCTCCAAGATCGCGACTGAGGTGGCGGCGGAGAATCGCCGGATCGCAGGAAGACCGGAGGTCCACGCGTCCATCGCCGGAGGCGTTGCCGCCGTACGGTGCCGGCTGTCGTTGCACTACCCGGCGCCCGTGCGGCAGGCCACCGCTGAAATCCGCCACCACGTCCGCGAGCGCGTGCGCGAGCTGACCGGCATCTCCGTCGGCAGCGTCGACATCGACGTCGTCGGCCTGGTGCCGCCGGAGGAGGGCCCATGACTGAGGACACCCGGCTGCGGGACACAGCCGGCTCGGCTGCGAGGACGGCCGCCCGGCCGCGCGCCGCGGTGCGCGCATTCCGGCCTAGGAGAACGATCCCCGCGATGATCGCGTCGATCGCCCTGCTCGCGGCCGGAGTGCTGACCGCCCTTGAAGTGATCATGGCGCTGTGGGGCCGCCCGGCACAGATCGTCCCCATCGACGATCTGAACCGGTGGGCCGCCGCCACGACGTGGCAGGACCGGGCGGCGCTCGGGTCGGCCGGTCTCGCGACACTGCTGGGCCTGCTGCTCCTGCTGATCGCCTGGGTCGCGGGGCGCCCGCGGGTCGTGGCCCTGCGCACCGACGACCCCGACCTGGTCGCAGGGGTGTCGCCGCGGATGCTGGCGAACCTGCTCGGCGACGCGGCGGGACGGGTCGACGGCGTGCGGCGAGCCCGTGCCAAGGTGCGGGGGCGGCACGTGACGGTCCAGGCCACGACCGACCTGAGAGATGCCGCCGAAATGGAAGAGCGGGTGCGCGCCGCCGTGGAGCGGGAGATCGCCACGCTGGCCCCCGTGGCCCGTTACACCGTACGGGCCCGGGTCCGCACCCCCAGATGAGGGGCACAGATGAGGGGCACAGATGAGGCGCACCAGCGACTGAGGAGGTCGTCATGAGGCGAGAACGCGCCCTGGGCCGGACCACCGCGCGGATGAACCGGATCGGCCTCACCACCCTCGGGCTGGTCCTCTTCGCGGGCGGGGGCGCGGCGCTGGCTCGCGGTCTGGGCGCCTTCGGCGCGGACGCGGCCCGCCGTCCGCTCCTGGACGGCGACGTGGTGGCGCTGACCGAGCAGCCGTGGTTCTGGCCCGCGGTCGCCGCCGCGGGGATCGTGGTCGGCCTGCTCGGCCTGAGCTGGCTGCTCGCGCTGCTGCGGCCCGACCGGCTGCGGCGGGTGCGCCTGGAAAGCGGGCACGAGGGTGTCACCGAGATGAGCCCCCGCCTGGCAGGAGACGCGCTGGCGCGGCAGGTCGGCGGCTTCCCCGGAGTACGGCAGGCCAGGGCGGTCCTGCGGGGCACGCTCGACAGGCCCTCGCTGGACATGCGGATCACCACGCGCGACCCGGCCGAGGCGGGAGCCGTGCTCAACCGGCTGCGCGGCCAGGCGTTCCCCGACCTGCGCGCCACGCTCGGGCTGGAACGGCTCCCCGCGCTCGTGCGCCTGGGCTTCGCCCGCGACCGGCACACGCGCGCGGTTCATTGATCGGGTTCATTGAGCCGGTTCATTGAGCGGGGCCTGCGGCCCGGTCACAGATCGCGGAGCGTCGGCAGGAGTTCCTTCTCCGACCAGTCGAAGAAGGCGTCCTGGTGCTCGTGCCCGATCTGCACCAGCGCGACGTGGGTGAACCCCGCCTCCACGTAGGCGCGCACACCCTCGACCACGGGGTCCACGTCGGGTCCGCAGGGCACCTTGGCCGCCACGTCCTCCGGCCTCACCGTCTCGGCGTGCGCGGAGAAATTGACCGGCGCGGGCAGCTCGGCCATCACCTTCCATCCCGCGACCGACCAGCGCCACAGGCGGTGCGCCCGCCGCCTGGCCTCCTCGGGGTCGGGGCCGAAGGACACGGCGAGCTGGCCGTAGACGGGCCGCCCGCCTCCGCCGTCCGCCGCGAACGCGCGGACGAGGGCAGGGTCGGGATCGATCGCGACCAGGGCGTCGCCGTACTCGTCGGCGATCGCGACCGACTGCGATCCCGACGCCGCCACGGCGAGCGGGACCCGCTCGCCGGGCAGGTCGTACAGCTTGGCCGAGTCGACCTGGAAGAAGTCGCCGCGCCGGGTCACGTAGCCGCCGTCGAAGAGCGCCCGGATGATCTCCAGTGCCTCGGCGAACATCGCGTGCCTGGTGTCGACGGGTGGCCAGCCCGTGCCCACCACGTGCTCGTTGAGGTTCTCCCCCGCGCCGAGACCCAGCGTGAACCGGCCCTCGGTGAGCGCTCCCATGGTCGCGGCCTTCTGGGCCACCACGGCCGGGTGGTAACGCATGATCGGGCAGGTCACGTAGGTCATGAGCGGCAGCTCGCGGGTCGCCTGCGCGGCAGCCCCCAGCACCGACCACGCGTACGGCGAATGCCCCATCTCCTCCAGCCAGGGGAAGTAGTGGTCGGAGATGACCGCGTAGGAGAACCCGACCTCCTCGGCCGTCGCCACGTCACGGACGAGCTGGCGTGCGGGCGTCTGCTCGCACAACATCGTGTATCCGATTTCCACCATGCTGCTGCCTTACCCCGCCCTCCACGTTCATGCCGCCGAGGCCGTGATCATGCCTGACTGATTCAAACGCCCTGGTCAGGGGTGCTCGGAGGGGCTCCGCCCATCATGCGCATCATGGGCAGGCCTCCCGTGGCGAGGAACCGGACGAACAGCACCGCCGCCAGTGCGAGGAAGGCCACGTTGAGCCAGGTGGTGTAGTTCCACGTGATGTGCGCCTCGACGACCCGCGCCGACCGCTCCTGCGGGGTCAGGCCGACCGCCCAGAAGATCAGCTCGACGATGTAGCCCGCGGCGGCCATGGTCACGTAGAAGGTGCCGGCGATGAACGCGGCCGCTCGCGGGCCGTAGTACTTCCGGTAGATGTTGAGAATCGGCAGGATGATCAGGTCGGCGAAGATGAACGCGACCACTCCCCCGAAGCTGATCCCCCCGTTCCACAACACGGCGGCGAGGGGCACGTTGCCGATCGAGCACACGAAGCTGACCACGGCGACCACCGGGCCCACCAGCGGCCCCCACAACACCGCGAGCACCGGCTGATCGGTGAGGAAGAAACCCCTCCAGAAGTCCGCAGGCACCCAGGCGGCGAGGGCGCCGGCGATGAGCAGCCCGACGACGATGTCCCGCCAGATCGCGGCCCACTCCATGACGAAGATGTGTGAGATCGCGGTGAAGCCCTTCGTGGAGGCCAGCCGGCGCAGGAACGAGCCGCCGCCCGTGACGGACATGTCCATCGCCGCGTGACCCTCCATCGAGCCCGCCAGCCCGCGTTCCGCCTGCCGTAGGGCGTCGGCGACCAGGCGGCGGCGCAGGAAGAGCCGGAAGAGCACCGCCAGCAGCACGATCATGATGGGCCCGCCGACGAACTCCGCCACGGTGAACTGCCAGCCCAGGAGCAGCGCGAGCAGGATGCCGAGCTCGAGGACGAGGTTGGTCGAGGCGATCTCGAAGGCCATGGCGGCGGTGAAGCCGGCCCCTTTCCGGAACAGGGAGCGGGCGAGCGCGACGGCCGCGTAAGAGCAAGAGGAGGAGGCGATTCCCAGCGCGGTCGCGGCGGCGAGGGCCCGCGGTGAGTCGTCGCCCAGCAGCGCCGTCACCGCCTGCCGCCGCACGACGGCCTGGACGACCGCCGAGAGGAGGAATCCGAGGATCAGCGCCCAGAGGATCTCCCAGGCCATCGATCCGGAGACCTCCAGGGCGTGCCACAACCAGCCCATTCGTGCCCTCCCGGGGAAAACCGTGCGTTCCAGGCGTACCCCTTGACGACACGGGCACCAGGAGCGGCGGTGTCACGAACACTTAAAAAACTGGAATCAATGGCATAAGCAGCGCATAAGTGCCTGTGTACCTGAAATGTGGAGAAGGTGCCCGTTACGCTACGTCCACATTCGATCCGGGCGCGCGTCACTCTGGTGGCGGCCGGGCTGTCGCTGATCGTCTTCACGTTGATCGGGATCGGCCTGGACTTCGCGGTCCGGACCAGAATTCAGGACGGCATCTACGCGGATTCCGAGCGGATCGCAACGTACTGGATCAACTGGGAGCCGATCAGCGCGCCGCGGCCGGCCACGACGACCCGCATCGACCTCCTCCAGTTCGTCGACTCCCGTGGCAGGGTGCTGGCCGCCAGCAAGGCGGCGGGCACGACCCCCATCACCACCGTGCGCCCTCCGGCGGACGACCGGATCAGGCACGGCACCTCGTGCGCAAAGTCAGGTTGCGTGGTGTTCACCGCCGTACGGCTCCCTCCCCTGGAGACGAACCTGCTCTGGGGAGGCGAGCCCCACTTCGTGTATGCGGGGATGGCCCAGCCGCCCATCCTCGCGGGGCACCGGCTGGAGCTCCTCACCGCCGCGGGTGTCGTGCTGGCGTCGGGCTTGGCGTCGTGGGTGGCGTGGTGGGTGGTCGGCCGTACGCTCCGGCCCGTGGCGGAGATCAGGGCGAGGACCGCCGAGATCACCCTGAGCGACCTGAGCATGCGGGTGCCCCAGCCGCCGGGACGCGACGAGATCGCCCAGCTCGCCCGCACCACCAACCGGACGCTCACCCGGCTGGAGGAGGCGGTCAACCAGCAGCGCCAGTTCGCCTCCGTCGTCTCCCACGAGTTGAGGTCGCCGGTCGCCGCCCTGTACACGCGGCTCGAGGAGGCGCAGCTGTACCCGGACGAGGTCGACCTGCGCGACACCGTCGACGGGGCCATGGCGACCACGAAACGCCTTCAGGCGATCATCAACGACCTCTTGGTGCTCGCCCGGCTCAGGACCGCCGTCCCGTCGCCGCCTGAGCCGATCGACCTCGGCGCCCTGGTGGCGGAGGAGGCGGCCAACCAGCTCCACGGCCCACCGGTCCGCACCTACGCCACAGGCCCGGTGATGGTGCTCGGCAACCGGATCCAGCTGATCGGCGTGCTCAACAACCTGCTGGTCAACGCGCGACGGCACGCCTCAAGCGCCGTGGACGTGACCACGACCCGCTCGGACGGCTACGCGGTGGTGATAGTCGCCGACGACGGGGACGGCATCGCGGAGCAGGACCGCGAACGCGTCTTCGAACCCTTCGTGCGCCTGGCCGACGCCCGGCAGCGCGACCCCGGCGGCAGCGGACTCGGCCTGGCGATCTGCCGGGGCATCGTCGGAGCGCACCACGGCACCCTGAACGTCGAGGACTCCCCACAGGGCGCGTGCTTCGTCATGCGTCTGCCGCTCATGGACGCGGACCTTTCTCCGACGCCCTGACCCGCAGCCGCGGGGCTCACCCGTCGAGGGACGCCGAGTCGGGGCGCGGCGCGGCGGCCGTTGTGGCGGCCGGTGTGGCGGTCCAGCTGGCCAGCAGGCGAAGGGCGTGTTCGGACGGGGAGCCGGGCTCGGCAGTGTAGAGACCGAGCATCTGGTCGGGGTCACCGGTCGGGGTGAGCGCCTCGTAGGCCAGCGTGAGCTCCCCCACCAGGGGGTGGTGGTACCGCTTGCTGCCGTGGGTGCGCCGGTGGACGTCGTGCTCGGCCCACCAGCGGCGGAAGTCCTTGTCCCGCAGGGACAGCTCACCGATCAGCTCCGCGAGACGCGGGTCGTCGGGATGCCGCCCGGCATACAGGTGCAGGGAGCCGACGGTGCCGCGCGCGGCCGCCTCCCAGTCGACGTGAAGCTCGCGGGCTGCCTCGTCGAGGAACATGTAGCGGGCCATGTTCCGCTCCCGATGCGGCAACGCGTCGAAATCGGTGTAGAGCGCCTTGGCCAGGGGGTTCGCGGCCAGCACGTCGAGGCGCCGGCCGATGACCACGACCGGAATGTCGATCATGGTGTCCAGCACCCGGTACAGGCCGGGCCGTACGCGCTGGGGCGAAAGCGGGCGCGGCTGCCTGCGGGCCGGCCGTGCCACGGCGAAGAGGTGTTCGCGCTCGGTGTCGTTCAGGCGCAGCGCACGGGCCAGTGCGTCCAGCACGCTCTCGGAGACGTTCACGTGCCGCCCGCGCTCCAGGCGCACGTAGTAGTCGACGCTGACCCCCGCGAGCTGGGCGACCTCCTCCCTGCGCAGGCCCGGCACACGGCGGGTGCCCGGCTGCGGGGTCAGGCCCGCCTCCTCGGGACTGACCCGGGCGCGGCGCGAGCGCAGGAAGTCCCGGAGCTCGGTGTTGCCTGGGGAGGACTGGTCGGTCATGCCGTCCAGAGTATGACCGGCCAGAGAGGGTGTCTCCGCTGGTGAGGGGTACTGCCAGACCCCCGGTGGGGGCATGCCCCTCTCGTGGCTCCGGGCGGTCGCCCCGCAGCGGTTCGCTGGAAGTGCGCCACCTGGGGCGCACGTCCAGAGAGGCACCTCCATGCTCATCACCACCCCCTTCACCGCTGAATCGACCGCCGCCGAGGTCGTCGACGGCGTCGACCTGTCCGGCCGCCGGGCCGTCGTCACCGGCGCCTCGTCCGGAATCGGCATCGAGACCGCCCGGGCGCTCGCCGCCGCCGGGGCAGAGGTCACGCTGGCCGTACGGGACGCCGGGGCCGGTGCCCGGGTCGCCGAAGACATCCGGGTCGCCACCGGAAACGAGCGGATCCACGTCGCGCCGCTGGATCTGTCCGACCAGAAGTCGGTCACGGCCTTCGTCGAGGCGTGGGACGGGCCCCTGCACATCCTCGTGAACAACGCCGGCGTGATGAACACCCCCGAGTTGCGGACTCCGGAGGGCTGGGAGCTGCAGTTCGCCACCAACCATCTCGGCCACTTCACGCTGTCCACCGGCCTGCACCCGGCGCTCGCGGCGGCCGGCCGTGCCCGGGTCGTGTCGCTCAGCTCGGTGGGGCACCTGCGTGCCGGGATCGACTTCGACGACATCCACTTCAGGACCCGGCCGTACGAGCCCATGATCGCCTATGGCCAGTCCAAGACGGCCAACGCGCTGTTCGCGGTCGAGGCGAACCGCCGCTGGGCCGGGGACGGCATCACCGTCAACGCGGCCCACCCCGGAGCGGTCCTGACGAACCTCACCAGGCACATGTCCCAGGAGGAGCTCGACCGTGCGGTCGCCTCCGGATATGTGTTCAAGACGCCTCAGCAGGGCGCGGCCACCTCCGTGCTGCTCGCCACCTGGCCGCCGCTCGAGGGCGTCGGCGGGCGCTACTTCGAGGACGCCAACGAGGCGCAGTCGCCCGTGCCGGGAGTGCACCGGGGCGTCGCGCCGCACGCGCTCGACCCCGAGGCCGCCTCACGTCTGTGGCAGGCGTCTCTCGACATGATCGCGGCGGCGCGCGGCTGAGTGCCCGTTTGCACGCTGCGAGGTCGGGAACGAACCGCTTTCAGGTCTTCCGTGCCGGGAAGGGCGTCGTCCAGGCGACCTCGTGAGGTGAGCCATGACCACGAGACCCCGCGTCGCGATCTTCGATGTGAACGAGACGGTCACAGACCTGGTGCCGCTGCGCGGGGCCTTCGAGGAGATCGGCCTTCCCGGCCACCTGGTGGACACGTGGTATGCGGGGCTCCTGCGCGACGGCATCGCACTCACCGCCGCAGGCGGATACGCCGACTTCGCCGACGTGGCCGCGGGGGTGCTCAAGAGCCTGCTGCCCGGCTGGGGCGGGGACCCCGATCACGCGGTCGAGCATGTGATGGCGGCTTTCACCCAGTTGCACGTGCACCCTGACATCCCCGAGGGGATGCGCATGCTGCGTGACCAGGGCATCCGCCTGTTCACCCTGACCGTCGGCGTCGCCGCGATCACCGAGGCCGTGCTGGCGCGCGACGGCATCCGCGACCTCGTCGAGGAATGCCTCGACGTCAGCGGCCCCCGGGCGTGGAAACCCGCCCGCGCCTCCTACGCGTACGCCCTCGGCAAGGCCGGCGTGCGCCCGGACGAAGCCGTCATGATCGCGGTCCACCCGTGGGACATCGACGGCGCGCAGCGGGCGGGCCTGCACGGGGCCTGGCTCGATCGGCAGGGCACGCCGTACCCTCCCGCGATGCTCGCCCCGGAGATCACCGCCCCAGATCTGATCGCCTTGGCGTCGGTCTGGGCGTGACCTCGTGGCGATTAGCCGTTCCGCCCGGTACGGCCACGCCTGGTGTGCGAGGGTTCCAGGTCGTCGGCGGTCAGCTCGCGAGCCGGGTCACGAACGTTCAGGTCAGGACTGCGATTGCTTATTCCGTTTCATAGCGCTTTCTCTCTTTCTAGAGATATGCACATTCGCGGCGTGCGCTTGGAGCAATAGTCAAGACCTAATGACTTCCGAACGGCCCGGTCTGATCACGAACGTCTAGTCAAGACCTGGGACGCGTGAGCCCTCTCCACAGACTGGCGGAGTGCTCAGGTCGGGTTGTTCATGCTACGCGCCGATCACCCGGGCCTCCGGCAAGAGCCTGGTAGTCCACCACCGCAAGGTCAAGAATCAGCGGCTGGCCGCCGCCGGCTATGTGTGGGCGTTCGCTTCCCTCAAAGCGGCCGGGCCCAGAGCCCACTACGACCACCGACGGCAAGTCGGTGACCGACACTCCAGTGCACTTCGCAACACCTTCAACCGAATGCTCGGCTGCCTCCACCACTGCTTGCAGACCGGCAAGCCCTATGACGAATCAGCCGCCTTCGGATCCCGTCTCACTGCTGCAGCTTGACACCTTAAGAAGATCGGATGTCTGTGGATGTGTTCGATCTTGATTACTTGCTCGTGTCGCGGTAGGTCCACATCTCGGCCATCTGACCGTCTTTCATGCCAATGAGCCAGACCAGGCGCGTGGGTGAGTGTTGTGCGGTCTGGCTGACGGCACCGGCGACGGCGATGAGGTCGTCATCGCCGAGGATGGCGTCGATCTGGAATCGCAGGTCCGGCTGGGCTGCCCGGATCTGCTCGATGGCCTGCTGCACGCCATGGGGTCCGCTCACTTCAGGATGAGCGTGGTCGATCCAGTTGGCATGGAGGATCTGGACGGCGATCGAGACGTCGCCGGTGTTCCACATCTCGAAATAACGCGCGGCGATCTGCTGGGGTGGAAGGGCGCCATCGTTGGTCATCAGATTTCCTTCGGCGTTGGGAGGATTGTCAGGCTGCGGCGGGTTGAGCGTCGTGCCCAGGTCACTCAAAACGCGTTTCCGCTTGCGAAGGTAGCCTCGGCGCGAACCAGGGCGGCCAGGTGAGGTGCGTGACCGCGCGCCAGCGCTTCTGCGCGGACTCGATCAGCTTGAAGGCCATAGGCAGACCGGCCCCTTGGTGATCTTGGTGGGGTGCCGCACGGTGGCAGACGTGGACTCGATGGGGTTAGTCGTGCGCAGATGCACCCAGTGCTCGGCGGGGAAGTCGTAGAAGGCCAGCAGTTCATCAAGGTCGTCGACGACCCTGGCAGGATACTTGGCACTGTAGGCAGCCTGGAAGTCCTTGACCGCAGCGAGGGCGTGGTCCTTGTCTTCGGCGCTCCAGATTTCGGCCAGGTGCTTCTTGGCAGCGGGGTGCGCGGACTTCGGGAGCACCCCCAGCGCGTTAGAGATCTTGTGAAACCAGCATCTCTGGGTCCTGGTCTGCGGAAATACCTCCCCCCGTGCCGGGCAGAAGCCGAGCGCCCCATCCTCGATCGCCAACACCGGGGCACGCATCCCAGGCCGCTTGCAATCGATCGGCGTACGCGCCGACAGCCGCAAGGAACTCGTCGCGCTGACCGACGGCTACCGCGAGTCCACCGAGTCGTGGGCTGACCGTCGATATATACGACAGTTCGTTTTTATTCGCGATTTCCGCTAAGAGGAAAGCCCTGCCGGGCTGTTCAAGTTCGGCAATCATGGCCCAGGATGGGCCTTGGCATTGCGCCTGACCAACGCCCCATCCGATGCCCAGTTTTGCCACAACCGCCCAGTCTCAGATTCGTTTTT
>NZ_BOOR01000085.1 GCF_016863335.1 Planotetraspora thailandica | reverse complement strand
TGAGGCGTCGCCGGGCGGGAGCCGGCGGCCAACACCACGGCGAACAGTCGCGGATCCGGTCGAGCAGGTGCGGCCAGCCCGCGCCCGCGCCGTACGAACGCGAGTTGTCCGCGTCGAGGAACGCGTGGCCACCCTACCGACGAAACCGCGCCAGATCTCCGCGCCTCCGAAGCGAGCCCGCCCCGCCCAGACCACCAAGGCTAGGCCGAAGGCCCCCGCCGGCCGTCCCGGGCCCGCGTGGCTCTACGCGGACGACCCCTGCGCGCACTTCCAGCCGTTCCAGCGGCCGACCTGCCGCGCCATGCTTGGAGTGGACTGACTGCCCCTACGCCGCCGCCAGGGGGCGCGCTCACCGATCGGCGAGCTGCTCCTGTGCAGCGGCCAGCCGGTTGACAGCAGAGGCGAGCGCAAGAATGGCGAGCACCTGCGCCATCGCGGGGTTTTCGTGCAGGGTCTCCAGGGCCCTGTCCTCATGAGTGCCCGGGCCGTGCATAGCGGTGGTCATGCGTCATCTCCTCTTGGGGGCGCCGAGACAGCGGACCGCAACCTCCTTGATCTTAGGTCGAGGGCGTGCGGACGGCTGGCCACTTCCCTTGGCTACCCGGTAGTTGGCCGGTACGGCTGGCCCGCAGTTCTCGCAGATTGGGGATGTGGTTGTACAGCGTGCCCGGGCTGACGCCGAGCAATTTGGCGATGGACGTGATCGAGTGCTCGGGGTTGGGGAGCATATCCCGGGCCGCGCGCAGCAGGTCTTCGTTGATGACGGTGGGACGGCCGCCGACCCGGCCGCGCCCGCGGGCGGCGGCTAGGCCTTCGCGGGTGCCGGCGACGATGAGCTCCCGGATGAACTCCGCCAGCGCGGCGAAGACGTGAAAGACCAGCCGGCCGCCGGGGGTGGTGGTGTCGAGGCTCTCGTGCAAGCTGGTGAAGCCGATCTCGCGCTTACGTAGGTCGCCCACCATGGTGATCAGGTCATGGAGGGAGCGGCCATAACGGGCCAGTTCGGGGACGACGAGGGTGTCGCCGGCGGCCAGGAAGGCGTGGCAGGCGGCCAACTCGGGGCGGTCGGCGTTCTTGCCGGACTTCTTGTCGGCGAAGATGCGCCGGCATCCGGCGGCGTTCAGCGCGTCGATCTGGCGCTCGAGCTTCTGCCCCGCAGTCGAGACGCGGGCGTAGCCGATGCGGATCTCGGTGCGGTTGGCGGGGAAAGCGGCGAGCGGATCCGGCGGGAGCAACAGGCCATCGGTCACGCCCGCCATCCTCTCAACAAACGGTCGTTGAAGATTGTTGAACACCGAGGGTTGTTGAAGGGGTTTTTGAAGGCTTCTACGGCCCCGAGCCGGGATCTGGTGATCTTGTCAGAAAACGATCGTTTGTTGAAGACGAGCAATCCCAGCCCGACGAGGACCTGCCGCCACATGCGTACTCATTCCTGCCGTCCGCGCTTCCAGGGCCAGCGCCGCTTCCTTGGCGCCGTACCGTCCCCCGGGTCCGGTGTTGCGGGCATGATCGCAGCTGGTAGCGGTACCGCGGTAACCGTGCCGAGCACAGCATCCCGGATCGCCGCCCAATCGCCTGCAGCCCACCAGCCGAACAAATCCCGGCTGCTGAGCACCACGACCTTGAGTGAGTTGACGAACTCGGGTCGTTCGTACACCTGCACGGAACGATCGTGCGGGTCCTTTCGGTGCTGATGGTTCACCACCAGTACGCCCGCGCCGACGGGTTCGTTCGGACGCAGGCTCGGCCAGGTCGCCAGGTGCCGTTCCAGCGCTCCGACAAGCTTCTCGGGCGCGTTGCCAGCGGCCGACTTAACTTCGATCATCCGTCGCTCGGATCCGTACGTCACCAGCAGATCAGCGGACTTGCTGTCGCCGAGCTCGTCATCGAGGTTCACTGTGGCAAAGCCCGCCGCCTGCAGCACCGCATCGACGGTGTCTTCAAGCTCGTCGCCGGTGCCGTACAGCAGGCCATACCGAATTGGTTCGGCCGCGGCCTTCGCCGTCCGCAGTTCGCTTTCCAGCCGCGCATGCTCGACCGCGTAGGTGGCTTCCAGATCCGCGAGAGCCTGGCGCGCGGCCGTCTCGGCGGCACTCTGCAGGGCCGGGTCGACGAAGTGCGGCGACCTCGCGCGCCGCAGTGCGCCCGGGGCGTATGCCGGTAGGGCTTGGTTGATGAGCCAGTCCAGCACGATGTTGCCGTCGGTTTCGTTGGGTACGAGATAGGCACGCTGGTCGGCGTTGGGTGAGATCCATACCGCGACCACGGGCATTCCGAGGCCGTCGACCAGGATCGGTGTCAGCGTCCCCGTCGGTTGATGGGTAATCGGAGGTCCACCGCCACCCGGATACAGGGTGGTGCCAGCCAACTCCATCGCCCACCATGGAGCATCTGCCGACCTCGTCAACAGCCGCAGACCGAGATCCCGCTCTGGAACGGGCACCTCGTCAGCCAGTTCCGGTTTGGTTCCGATAGGCAATCGGCGACCCGTGACGCGGGTTCCAACAGCCGGGGTCACGTCGACTGATGCGTCATTCGCGAACAGGTTCGATCGTGTCGAGTCGTCGTCCTTATGGCCCATCGTGAGGATGATCAGAGCGGTCTCCCCGCGGTTGTGAGCGCCCTCGAGGAACCGCCGCCATTCGTCGGCTCCCGAGTTGTGGAGGTGACTCGGGTCGAGGGCAGCGGCACAGTCGCTGCTCTCCTCGCCCAGCCAGCGCGGCTCAAAACCGTGTTTGGCCCAATCGATCCGTGAATCGATAAAAGTCTCGGGACGGCGCGACCCCCACGTTGGTTTCGACATTGAGGGGTTAGAGAGGGCCACATGAACGGGGATCGGCATTGATCCAGAGACTGTCACGGCCAGCACGATAGTCGCGAAACGTGCCGATCCAGGTTTTCTCCCTCCCCGGTGGCGTCGTACGGTAGCCGGCACTCCTCACCGGTCAAGGGCCGCCAAGATCCCCGCCCCGACTGCCCTCCGGGCAACCTTCCGGGCCGCTATTGCGGTCTGACCAGGCATCTTGTCTCTTCTCCCTTGACCGCTTCGTCGCTGCTCGGCGACCTACTCCCTTTTGCCACCGGGGAGGGGGAATGGGGGGAAGACACCCCAAGATCACCGGCCCTCTCTCGATCTTGAGTGAGAGGAAGCTGTCCATGACCGCGTACACCCCTGACCACCACCGCAGGCCCCGGGTGATCACCGTCCAGGTCCCAGCAACGTGGCTCAGACGTTTATCAAAGTCGGGGTTCGATCGTCGCTGCCATCGATGATCACCTCGAACACCCCGGGCCGCACCTCATGAGAGTGCGACTGCACCTGCTCAGCGATATCGGCTGGCCAGCGCGTCTCCGCTGTCCACACAACGCCACGAAGGACCTCTAGATTGAGCGTCAAGCGTGATAGATCAAGGCCAGACACGTCGACTGGCCACTCATCAAAAAAGTCCATGATCACGGTGAACGCACTTCGGATCCTGCCGATGCTAGAGAGATCGTGCAGGTCATGCGGCAGTAGGTCCGCGACTGCATTCGCTAGCTCGGAGATCGTGTTCAAGTCCACCATGTCGTGATGGCGAAGGTTTTCAGAGTTCGATACGGATGCCAAGCCTTCGATGAGCATTCGCAAGTTAAGGGCATCTCGACGGGCGCGGAGACCCAATGGGGCACCGAATACATGATCCCAGGTGTCGGGTCTCTTGGTGCGCAGCTCCTCCACTACGTAGAGGCGAGTTAGCGAGCGAACAAGCTCATGCGCACAACTACGTATTGCGATGATCGTGAGCGGGGACAGGGGCCCTGCGAAGCGCCGAGGATGTTCCTCCAACGGGAAGCCTTCCGACGCCGCGAAAACGATCGTCATACTGTCCGAATTGGGTTTGAGCTGGGCACCGGCACCGGCTAGAAACCGGGCCCACCGAGATGGGAGCGCTACTCGTAGCCACGGCTCTCGACGGGTACCGCGAGCCAGCTTGCCAAGCAGGCTCTCACTGCTTGCGCGCACCATTGTCGTCACCTCCTCCTAGCGTCTCCGCATCGACACGTTTGCTCTCCGTCACCTCAACTCGGGCCAAGAGACTTTGCACCATGGATGGCGCACCGACTCCCATAATGAACGCTGGCCAGGGACCGCTCATCTGCTGGCTCGCGGCGGCAGCCACCAACGCGCCCAGAACGGCCCCGACAGCCAGCACGAACAACCGACCCATGAGTTCTTCGGCGCTTTTCCAGGGACGTCGGAATGATGCCGCGGTTACCGCCACACTCAGTGACACAAGCCCAGCGGCCGCGCCGCCCGCGAGGCCCCACCCGGCCGCTTCGATCGGTCCCATGCGCTGACCGTAACGGGTCCAAGCCGTACCGTCAGGGCAAAGCGGGCATGTGTTCCGATCTGTCTAGCCGCGGCGTGCCGACCTCGAACAGTCCCTGCTCCACGAGCAGGTGTTCGGCGAGGTTGGACTGTTCTCCTGCGTCATCGACGACCGCGATGATCGTGCGTGTGTACTCGATCACCTGGGCAGGCTGAAACCGCTCACCCCGGATGCCCTTGGCGCGCCACATTCGCGCGCATGCCACGGTTGGCGCCCCGTGTCGGTTGGACTGGTCACGCTCCGAACCCTCCCGAGAAGGAGACCAGCTGTGCAGCGCGCCCAGGTGTACGTCGAGATCGGTGAGCGCATTCATCAGCAGGCCGCCCAGCTACGCCAGCACGTCGACACCTACGGCCAGGCACAGCACCACGGCGCCAGCCGCGGGCGATCCACCATCCGGGGCCTGTCGACGTCCCGGGCCCGACGAAGAGCCCGATTTCATACCAGCTGATATACCGGCCGCCTCCCGACCTGCGCCGCAGCATGGAGGCCGAGCCGTACGGGCATGTCCGGGCATACACTGCATGCACGTCGAGACTGCCGCCCAGGCTGTCGAGGAGGATGAGAGCGTGACTGCCCAGCCGGTCGACCACCACGGCGACGCGCACGACCCCGATGCCATCCTCGCAGCCCTGCCCGAGCGCTACCGCGAGGCGTTCCTGGCCGACTACCGCGCCGCCATGCAGGCGGCGATGCACCACACCTGGCAGTGGCAGGAGCTGACTCGGACGCTTCACCTGTGGCACCTGCGATCGGTCGCCTACTCCGCCCCTGGTTACGAGCAGGCCCGGGCCGAGGCCGCCGCCGGCATCGCCGAGGTCCCCGCAGAGCAGGTCATCCCCGGATGGGCCGAGCTGGTCGCAACCCACGGGCGCACGGCCTGACCCACCCGTGAACTATCAGGTCACCTTTCACGCATCCGCGAGCGCTCAAATCCCCGGACTCCCGGAGGACGCTTACCAGTCCCTGGTCGAGGAGCTGCTCATTATCGGTGCCGACCCGCATCGCCGCGGCGTACCCGACCCCGAACAGCCGGCGTTCCGTGAGCAGACGTTCGGCGAGGCTGGTCTGGTCTCTTACGTCATCGACGACGCCGCGAAGGTCGTGCGCGTGTACGTGATCATCTGGGCGGGCTAAGGGCGGAGACATGGCTACGGCCGCCGACTCAGCTTAAAATGTGAGCTAGGTCACACCCAGTAGCGCGCTTATCTACCGGCCGGACGAATGGGCCGTCTCAGGCGGACAAGTCTGTCCTTCCAGGAGGAACAACAGCTCGCGAAAAAATAGAACCTGTTCTAGTTTGCTCGCGGCTTGAAACTATGATTTGTAACACGTGGAAGGGCCTCCTACCTGCCCAGAGTTGCACTGCCCTGGCCGGTAGGAGGCCCAACCACCTCCCTATGAGGTGTGGCGAGAATCGATCGCGACCCAGATGATCCACAAGATCAGTCTGGCCACCGCGAGAGTACGGACCAGCCGGTCCCCATCTCGCTCGTTCTCCCCTCGACGGCTAGGCCCCATGGCCATGCGTCCCTTCTCCGCCGGACCGTCCGGCGGATCCGCCCACGGACGGGTACGTCACGGAGACGGGACGCTTCCGAAACCGAGCCGTCTCAGATCACGGTAGAGCTCTCTCCGCGTCGGTGCCGGATGGCGACTGCGCCTGGATAAGTCCTGGAGGGACAATCCTTAGTCCGTAGGAGGGGGAGTTACCTGCGGGGTTGAATGCAATCCTCCCGGGATATCGCGGACTCGCCGAGTTTCGTGTACGTGCACCATCGGCCAGGTCGTGTCGGTTGGACTGGTCACTCTCCGCCCCCCGATGAAGGAGTGACCACGCCGTGCAGCGCGCCCAGGCGTACGAGATCAGCGAGCGCATCGACACCTACGGCCAGGCCCAACACCACGCCGCCGGCCGCGAGCTCGAGGTCACCCGGGACCAGATCCGGGCCGCATGCCGAGCACTCCACGCTGCAGCCGCGGATCTTGAAACGTTGATCGCGCAAAATTTCTGACAGCGATCTCGCCGACACGCGGCGCGTTTGCATGCATGGAATCCCAGGATGCGCAAAGATCTCGGCCGTGCCATCAATACGAGGACGTGCCGTACGGCCAGGAGGGACCGGCGGCAATGTGCCGCTCCAGACCCGCGTGCCCGCAGAGGTCAAGCGCCGGTTCGACGCGGCGGCCGACCTTCGTGGGATCAGCTTGTCTCGCTACCTGGAGGAGCTGATCGATCTCGACCCGCTCGCACCGCCTCGGGATTCACGGCCGCTACAGCAGGAGGGCTCTATCGAGCAGATCTCGGCCTAGAAATGCGTAGGCCCCGGTGCGAGACCGGGGCGTATCTACGACCTCAGGGGACCGCCGCACCGAGGGGACTTACCACCCCCGACGACGGAGATCCCATCCGGGTCAGCTCGCCTTACCAACGAGCCGACCTTTGTTCCCGCACTACCGCGCATCCAGCAGAGACAGAGAGGAAAGCGAGGCGCCTAAGGAACTGACAGGTCCAACCAACTGAACATCCGCACTACATCGCGCCGGTTACCAGCCGGCCCTTTGTCGTGCATGCATCAAACCGGAGCCCACGATACTCGATGGACGTCCGGCTAGCCCAGCACGCCCAAATACGGGCGTGTCGCCGCACAGCGGCACGGGTGATGCCGAAGGAGATGACAACCGATCACGGCCACGTACGGCCTACTACGAGGGACCCGACCACAACCCGGGCCTGCGTAGGCGGACGTGGTTCCGCTTGGTCGCGCTGCAGCGATGGCGCGGGCATCTCGCCGATGACTGCGCGTGGAGGATGGCCCGCCACCTGACCCACCGGGCCGACGAGCGGGGCCGCCTGGCCGAGCTTCCCGCCGTCATGGCGTCCTACGCCGCGGTGCATCAGGTGGGTATCCGCACGGCGTGGTCGGATTTCCGGCGCCTGCGCGAGCTCGGGTACGTACGGCAGACCGCCGCACCGTGCCCTGGCCGCGCCGCTCGCTACACGTTGGCCGTACCCGCCGACCTGCCGCCGGAGCTCCCGCGAACCCTGTCCACGACCGTACGCGAGGAGATCGACCCTGCCGTTGATCGGGCGCGCAGCCGGCAGACCCGGGTCACGATGGACGCAGCGCTCAGCGAGTGCGAGGTGATCCGGCACGGCTCAGCTACCGGCCCCAAGATCGCCGCCTCATTCGGCTGTGGAAGACTGCACACGTCTCCTTATACGCGAGAAGGCTCTCCCCCCTCCCCGCCGGAGCATGTCCCGCGCAGCCGCCCAGGCCCTCGCCAGGCCCGCTTTGGGGGTGTCAGCGACGAGGAAAAGAGCCAGGCCCTTTACATCGTAAAGACGTGCGGGCCGTTTTGGGAGCGGCAGCGAGGCCCGGGGCGCGGTCTGCCGTCGTCGCAGGTGGCCGAGGTTGCTCACCTTACGGCGCTGTTGCTGCGGCACGTGCCGCCCAGCGAGGCCGTGGAGCTGCTGACAGAGCAGGTTGCCAGCGCCGAGGACCTGGCCGCCGTGGTGCGGTTCCGGATCGGCCGGCAGCTCGCCGCCGCACGCCGCCAGGTCCGGGTCGAGGTCGACGAGGACGGCCGGGGCTACGCTGCGATGCTCCAAGCCCGGGGAACACAGGCCGCCGCCCTGCTCGACCAGTCGACCGACAGCCGCCAGGCCACACGGCAGGCGCTGGCCGCCGTCCGCGCCCGCGTCGCCGCGCGCTGACCGCGCCTCTTGCCCGTGCGACAACCCCGCGATCATAGTTCTATGTCATTTCGCCGGGTGCCTCGCCGAGCAGGGCCATGCAGCGGTACTCGTGTGAGGCCGCCTTGGTGCGCGCGTCTCGTTCTGGTGTCGAGGGGGTCACGATGGCGTGGTGGGAGAACGATCCGGTTTACCAGGCAGTCGAGCAAGCGTTCGTGGACGGGGACCCCGAGGAACACGCGGGCGGTCCGCTTGATGTTCGTGCCGTGGTGGCGTCGATCTCCCGGGAGGCCAAGGACGCGTTCGCGTACGACGACGTCCCGTGGGGCCGCTTTCCCCGAGGCCCGGAGACCCGGGACCACGTGGCGCGTCTACGCTCCCACGACGCCGACGTGGTGTACCACGCGGTGCGCGGAGTGAACGGGGAACTGGCGAACAGCGCCTGGTCGGTGGCGGCGCTGGCGGTGCCGTTCCTCCTCCGCGTCGCGGCCGACCCACGCGGCCATTGCCGCGCCTACGCGCTGGAGCTGGCGGCGGGAATCGTGCAGTGGACGCCGGGGCCCGGCCGGTGCACCCGCGAAGAACTGCTGCGCGTCACCGACGGTGAGGGGCGCTACGAACCGAGCGGCTACTTCGGGACCTGGGGGATCGAGGCGGCACGGGACGCTATCGCCGCGGACGCCGACCTCGTCACGGCCCTGCTCGACGACCCCGACCCCGAGGTGCGCGCCGCGGCCGCCTATGCGGGGGTGGTCGCGTCCGGGCACATCGACGACATCCGCGGCGCCTTGCACACGCGCCTGCGTGTCGAGGCCGACCCCACCGTGCGCGCCGGCCTGGTACTCGCGATCGCGCAACTGGCCTACGAACACGCCGACCCTGCGTGCGAAGCATGGGCCCAGGAATTGTGGTCCGACCCCGCGATGCCGCCCGCGGTCCGGGTGAGCGCCGCGCTGGGGTGGCTGTGCCTGACGGATGCCCCCGTCCCGGACGCTTTGGGCGCGGTACTGGACGCGTGCGCGACCGACGAGACGGCACGGCTGATGACACCGCTGCCGTGGATGCGCGCGGTCGACTACGACGGCGACGCGGGACTCCGACGCTGTCTTCGCGGACTACTCCACCCCGAGAGCCTCGAACCGCAGTGGGACGACCCCTGGAGATCGCCCCCCCGCGCTCACCTGAGCGACTTCCCGGGGCACGCGGCAACAGGGGGTGCGGCCGGAATACGGCAGAAAGGTACCGCGCCCACCTGAAACCGCAGGTCAGGAGGCAAGGCTGATTGCGAGGGTTTCGGCGTCGGTCCGCCGCCCGATATATGGGGCCGGAATGCCGAGCGAACCGGCGTCGATGCGTTGACCTGCGGTGATGCGGTTGCGGAGACCGGACAGAGCCCCTGTTCTGTCTGGTACGCACCCCGGCGCGGCCCGTGTCTGCCGTATTCCGGTGGCACCTGTGGGTAGGCCACGGGCATGACCAAGAACGGGCGTATGGACAAGGAAGCCGCCGCGCGGATCCAGTCGAGCGCGGCCCGGAACCCTGGCGGCAAGTCGGCTGGCGATCAGTGGGACCGGCGGGCGCAGTCCGCAGCGGATCGGAACGAGGACCAGGAGCAAGACGAGGACGACCGCCGCTGAGGTCGGTGCCTCATCGGCGCCGGACAAGGTGGATGAGAACGGCCGAGGCTACGGTGCCATGCTCCCGGGCCTGTCGTGATGAGAGTTGTCCGGCTCGGTTGTCCGAGATTTGGGGGTAAGACAACGGCCCTTCCGGGGCTAATCAGAAGGGCCGTGATCCGATCTTCGAAGCGCTCATCCGGACCAACGAACTGGCGCACTCGGCCGAGTCACAAGGGCAGATGCCCCTCGGCGGGGCTCCCGCCGGCTTCTCGGTGGGTCCAGTCTGCCAACCGGAAGGGATATCCATAAGGCTGCCGGACTGGCGCGGATCATTTCGACATAGCTTCGTACTCTGTCGGCGTCAATTTGACGTCCGCAGCCCGTACGATTACCCCCAGCATTTTGGGTGTTCCATCTGACTCATTTACCCGCGCTGACCTGCGGGTTTTCACTTCCAAGCGCATCAACGCTCCGATTTGGCATCAGAAGCGGGAACCCCGGCATCACGGATATATCGACCCGCTCTGGGAGTCCTCGCGTAGTTGTCCGGCGAGTTGCACGGTGTGTGATCTCCCGCATGCGGTTTACGTCACAGTGCGGGATGATGCCGGTTGGTGATGTTGCTCGTGTCCCAGGCGGAGGGCTAACCGCTTGGGATTCCGTGCGCGCAGTTGTCGCCGTGCTCATCCGGACCAACAACTTTTTGGAGCTCTCCCCGTGCTTCCCGTTCCGCGTACTCTGCTGCCCTGCCTCCCCCAGACGTCTGTTCAGGTGCGGATCCTGATCTGGGTCCTCACTCTGGTCTTCGTCGTTGTCCTCGTCGAGCTCGGCACTGACCCCGCGCTGGCGCTGAGCGTGTCCCTCGCTGCGCTGGCCGTGACCCTCGGCGATCTTCTGCCCGCACGGGCCAGCGAGAGCCGCTGAGGCCCACCAGCCGTGCGTTTCCTCGTCAACGAGGTCTGCTGATGCCTCGACCTGAGCGCCCCATCGAGGGAGAAGGGTCTGTCGCTGACCTGGCCCGCGAGCTTCGCCGTCTGCGCGAGCTCGCGGACTCCCCGCCGTACCACCAGCTGGCGGACGCCGTTCATGTTTCCAAGTCCGTCCTGGCTGCAGCCGCTGCCGGGTACACATGCCCTTCGTGGGAGGTGACCAAGAAGTTCGTCGAGGCATGCGGCGGGGACCCCGCAACCGTGCGGGGGTTATGGGAGCTGGCCGGTGCCGAGACTCGTAAAAGCCGTGCTTCGCGGAGGCCTCGCCCGCGGCGGAAGTCCTCGCCGAAGGAAGCGAAGCCCTCGCCTTCGCCGGCGCGATCGGTGGTTGCCCCTGATCCGTGGCGTGCGAACACACCGGCGGAGTATCGGTACGAGCTCAGGCTCTTGTGGAGGTGGGCTGACGCCCCTGCAGACATGGTTCTCTTCCGCTACCGGGGGGACGCCGGGACCTGGGCAGGGATCGCCCGGACCACCTTGTATGACGCGCTCAATCCTGCAAAGCCTGGGCTTCCCAGACTCCGCACGGTGGAAGCCATCGTGAGCGGCTGCGGGGCGGACGTCGAGCAGTGGACCAACGCCTGGCGCTCTCTCAGGGTCACCATCTACGCCGAGGCCAACCCGCGTCCGAGCGAGTCCTTGCCGGGCTGACACGTAGCCACACTGCTGAACAGGGTGAAAGCCCCGGGCATGAGGTTCGCCCGGGGCTTTCACGTGTACTTAGGGGCCAGATCATTCGGGCCGCACAACAATCCCGAAGTCGATGCTCTTCTCGATGCCGTCGAGGCGTTCAGCGATCGCGATCTGCGCAGCGAGCATGCCGATCTGAAGGCGGAGCTCGAGGGGCGCGCCATCGTTGAGCTGTACGCGCGCCGCGGCGAGCTGTTCCTGCGCGATGCCGACACTGGTGTCCGCCATGGGTTACCTGCTCTTCCTCTCCGAGGGGATCACGACCTTGTCGAGGAACTCGTCGAGGGTGTCGTCGTCGAGCTTGCCGTCCAGGTCCAGCGCTGTTGCGATTGATCGCGTACTCACCTCGCGGGAGATCTGCAACCGACGCTCGGCCTCGCCGATGATCTCGTTGATGGTGGCACCCGCAAGATGGGGCTCGTGGCGGACAAGCCAATCGAGCATCTCCGCCACCAGCGGCGTGATTCCGTAGAAATCGTGACGATCAAAGCCGTTCTCTTGGCGGAGCTGCTGGCCAGTGGCGAATTCATCCAGGACTGCGTGACGGATCGTGGCTGCCAAGGCCTCCGTAGGGACGATGTTGCCGAGGTTGACTGCGACCTGCCAACCGAGGCTTTTCGCGACCTCTTCGACCGCACTTTGGGTACGCCATCGCAGCGCCCACCGCTTGCGCCGATCGGGGTTCTCCCACAGAGACGAGACGAAGAACCGGGTGAAATTGTCCCAGACCTCCGCGACGCCAGCAGGAACTGAAGCCTCGCCGTGCTGAATGGATATGGTCTCTTCCACGCTGTCGGGAGACCGGCGGCGCCGTTCAGCCCACTCTTCGGCCACTGGCCGGGCCCATACGTTGCGCCCGCTGACGGTTGCCTGCGGTTGCGGGACGTCTCCTTCTTTGCGGGAGATGTAGGCCCGCAAGGTCGAGGGGGCGACGCCGGCGATCTGCGCCATTTCCGCTACCCCGACCAACTGGTCACCCGTGAGCTCAGGGGCTGAGATCTTCACGACGCATCGCGACAACGGGATCGGGCCCTGGTGCTGAGCAGCCCACGACGCCAGATCGTCCAGCCAGCGGTCCGGCGAGGGCAGCGCATCGAGGTCGACTTCATCGACGTGAAGAACGTGGCTGCTTGTCGGCTTCCTGTTCGTAGTCAGCAGGTCCGCAGCGGTGACCGTGGTCGCCGCAGGGACTCGCCGCCGGACGAATTCCTCGCTCGCGAGGTCGAACACCTGCGGGGGCCGATACCAGGATGTGCCGTCGAACCAGTAGCCACCGGACCGGAACAGCAGCGCCGGGCTTTGGAGCCAGTGGTGCATGCCTGCCGCGTCATTGTCCCGGTAGAGCACCACGGAACGGCCGTGGTCGGGATGCCAGCGCACGGACCATGCCAGGTCGTGTCGGATGGGGTCGGTGGTGAAGGCGGCCCATCCTCCGTCGTGACGGGAATCGTCGTGGCGGCCCCACATGCCGTCACCGCGGTGACGGCCCACCGCCTCAAGGGCGCGGGGATCGTCGAGAGGGATGTGAGAGTCGTCGACGAACGGCAGGTCAGGGATTGGGTGGTCGGTTCTAAGGCCGTTCGCGACTGGATACGAATCGTGCAGCGGCATCATGCCCCTATTCAGTCGAAGGTGCTGTAATTATCTACAGCATAGAAGTCCAATGCCTACAGCGCGTGCAACTCGGAAGGCACAACGGCATCACTGCGTGGCCGCCGGACGCGGCGCGACCTACCAGAAGCGCGAAGAGGGCACCGCCGCCGAAGTTGATGCGGGCCAAGGCCGGACAAGGCGGGCCGACAGCGATCATGCGTTCATCTGTTCGAGACTGTCGTTGTGCGTCGCTACCACCAGCCGGCCGAGGTCGAGCTCGACGGCCAGGGCTTCCCTGCGCGGTTCCGCGCGTGGGGCCGGACGTATGTGGTGGTTGAGGAGGCGGAGCCGTACTGGGAGGAGATGCTCCCGTGGTGGGAGGGCGAGAACGCCGGTAAGTCGGTCGAGGAGCTCCGGGTTCGGCACTTCCATGTGAGGGCTCATGGTCGGCAGCGTTCGGCCGTGGTGGAGCTCGTGCAGCGCGGCGGCATGTGGTTCGTTGAGGGCGTGGAGGACTAGGCCGGGACCGGCGGGGTGTGGCCGCCGCTGGTTTGGCGGTGGGGTTCATCTATCGCCCGATGAGGGTGTGGAATAGCAGGACACTTCCGCCGACGGCGCCGCCACTCACCAAGAGCGCTGCTGGCAGAGGCTGCCCAGCGAGATAGGCGAGCACGCCTGCGAGCAGACCTACGACGCCCGCTAGTAGCAGAACAACAGCGGCACGGACAGACAGCAGCGGGCCAGGCGGCGGTGTCACGTAAGTCTCCTTGTGGTGATGACGGATCTTCGTCTCGTAAGTCGCAGACGCGGTGTCATCCCACGAAAATCTCTCGTAAGGCCCGCAGGAAAAAATCTTGAAAATATCCGTGGGGTGCCTGCCGGGCGCGCACTTACAAGGGTCGTCTGCGTCGGCGGTTTGGGGGGTTCGACGAGAGCTTGCGGAGCAGCGAAGCCCCCGGGCCGCTGACGGAGCCGACCCGTGCATGTCGGGGCGGCTATAGACGAGACCAACGGGAAGGGCACTGGACGGTGAGCGACAGCGAACAGGCGGCGGGCAAGTTGCTCGCGGTCAGCGCGCGTACCGGGCCGGTACAACCTCCCGAAACGAACGCTTCCGCTCTCACGCCCGTTTCGTTGGCGGACATGCTCAGGGGGATGCCGGCCACGCGGGCGGCCGAAGCTCGGCAGCTTCAGGAAAGCCTGGAGCGCCGGGCGTCTGACCAGCGATTGCGCGATGAGCTGGCCCGATGCAACTTCACCGGAGACAGGTATCAGAGGTTCGAAGAAGAGCTAGCCCGCTACGGGATGTCGGTCCTCCGCGGGTGGATGTACACCGGCTACATCTTCAAGCTCACTGCGAGCCGTAAGTTCGCTCTGTCCCCCAGCGAGGCGGAACTCGAGGAACTCCACCGTGACTCTGATGCTCGCGAGGAGCTCGCCACGATGACCGTCGCCCTTGCCCTTCCTAAGTTTCGCCAACACGCGCTTGTCGAGGGCGGGTGGCGATATGAGGGCGGCGCCAGCCTGCCGACCTACTTCATGGGGGCCTGCCTGTACATCTTCCCCAACGAGTTTCGAAAGCGCCGAGTCCAGCAGAAGAAGTGGACCCGTGCGCACATAGGGGAGGCCGTCACGTTGGACCCAGAGGCCGGGCTCATCACCAGTGTGGAGGCGCAAGCGCTGGGGGATATGCGCGTCCGTGACGATCTCGGACGCGTGGATGCGCGCACCCGCGCGATCGTTGCGTTGACGATCGACGGCTATACCCAGGAGGAGATCGTCGAACTCCTGGATGAAACCTCTATTCGGGCGGTGGAAGGGGCCCTGTACCGATGGAGAAAGAGTGAGCAGAGACATCTGCAGGGGGGCGACAGATCGTGAGCAACACCGCTGACGAGCAGTTCGACGGCATGATCGAGCGCTCATCGCTCGGCACAGCGGGGGCGCGTCAACTGCGGCAGCGAACTCCGCAGCCCAGCATCGACGAAGTCCGCCGCCTCCAACGCGACCAGAGAGCTATGAGTGCGGAGCAGAGACTTGCGGATCGGCGTGAGCGCCTCATAACCGCCGCGTATATCTTGTTCGCCGAGCCGGGGTTCCACGCCACCACGATCGAGCGGCTATGCGCGGCAGCACGCATGTCGAATAGAGCGTTCTACGAGTGCTTTGCCTCCCGGGAAGACCTGCTTCGAGAGGTCTACGAGCGCTGTGTCACTGACACCTTCGCTTCAATGAGCCAGGCTATGGAAAAGGCCCCGCCGACCATCGAGGCCCGGGTCGTCGCCGCCGTCGAGCAGTACGTGCGTTTTGTGACTGCTGACGCCCGCCGAGCTCGCATCATGCATCTGGAAGTGACACGAGCAGGGTTCGCCCTTTATGGCCCCCGGCAGCGTGCGGTCGCGACGTTCGCTCACCTGATTGAAGAGGCCGTTGGCGAACTGCAAGGAACCCCAGGAGACCTCCACCTGTTCGCGCTAGGGCTCAGCGGCGTGATTCAGGAGCTGCTCGTTGAGTGGATGCTAGACACTCGGCCGCCCTTGATCGAGCTGATGATCGACACTGCCTCGCACATGTTCCTGGCCAGCGTTGGTGCTTCACGAACGAACTGATGGAGTAGGTCTCGGTGCGCAAGGTGGTACGGCGGACGGGCATGGGTCGATCTTGGTGGATCTCCGGTGGCGTCGGTGATTCTTCCGGCAATCTGGCGGCTCAGCGCGGGCATTGCAATGCGTGCCCGCAAGCGCTGGGCGTGATCGTCCAGCCGCCACGCGGATCCAGTCGAGCGCGGCCCGGGACCCTGGCGGCAAGTCGGCCGGCGATGGTTGGGACCGGCGGGCGCAGACCGGAATGAGGACCAGGAGCGCGAGGAGGACGACTGCGGCTGAGGGTTCTATCTGGTGTTTCTGCTAGTTCTGCAGTGGCCAGGTCACCCGGTGACCGCTTTGGGTGCCGGCCACGTGCGGGAAGCTGTTCCACCCTGATGGGTAGTCAGCGGATCCCTTTTCGGCTTCGGTGGCGGCTACCCAGTCCGTTCCCGGCCGGTCGGGTTGGACTCGAGTCGAGCAGGTCTCGGTCTGCCCGGCCGCGAGATCGAAGTTGCATCGGTGGGGTGGGACGTCGGGCCGGTACGTGTTGCCGTCAGTGAGCCACACGAACACGGTGACCTTTCCCGGCTGCAGTGCTGTCACGTGACTGACGAGCTGTAGGTGGCCGTCGACCACGCTGATGCATGGATTCGCCGAGACCGGAGCGTGATTAAGGTTGATAGCTCCCCGACACCCACCGGGGGCGCTGGCTGCGCCCGTCTGGCTGGTGCTGGGAGTCGCCGGTGATGGGGTACGCGATGGGCCAGCGTCAGGAGACGATGGGGCAGGGGCCGGGCCCGTGCCAGAAGCAGTTTGTCCGGAGCTGTTGCCACGCGTGAGTAGCCACCCGCCGCCGACTACGACGAGCAGTACCGCTCCGACGAACACACCTGCCTGCACAGCCTTCCAAGCCCGGAGCCGCCGCTGGCCCTTCTCAACGCGCCCGTAGTAGACGGCCGCGCAGGTGGCCACGATGATCGCTACCACGGCCACTATCAAGCCCAAGAGTGCTATGAGATCAGAGGAGTCCATCAGCCCTCTAGCGCAGTGATCTTTTCGGCGGCGAATCGCAGCGTAGCAGGACACTTCTGAGCAGACGCCGTATTGGGAGAAGACGCTCCCGCGGCGGAGTTCTGCGCGCGCGGTGTGGCCCGCCGGGGGGCGCTGGCGGCTCAGCGCGGGCATTGCAATGTGTCGGGGATAGGCCGGGTGGCGAGGTGCCGGCCGGGGGCCGGTGCGTCCGTGTGACGGCCGCGTGGTCGAGGTTGAGGCGTTTTCGCCGACGCTCTGCGTGATCTTCCAGCCCGCCGCGCTTCCCTGTTGTGGATCTTCTCCGGTGCCGATGTTGCCCGCCGCCTCTGGCTACTCCGCGTGTCCGCGCTCCCCGCTTCACTGCCGCTCTCTGAAACCCCTTGCCGCGCCCCCAAGCTCTCGCCCCCAAGCTCTCGCCCCCAAGCTCTCGCCCCTCCCCCCCGTCATCGCCTCTCTCCGTGCACCTCAACCCCGCTCACACACCTCTCCAAGTCTCTCCACCCCATCTATCCACAAGCAACACACCGAGGCATTACAATGATGATGGTTGTTTGATCTTGTTCGCTTCGCTCCACGATCCGGAAGGAGGTGCCGCCGTGCTGAGCATGACGACCGGGTACGACCCGGGGTATCTGGCGCGGACGGCGGGTGGGGCGGAGAACTACTATCTGTCAGCTACTGGCGGCCAGGGTGGCGGGGAGCCGGCGGGCCGGTGGACCGGCCGAGGGTGTGCCGATCTTGGGTTGGTGGGCGAGGTCGACGCGGATGAGATGACCGCGATCTACGCGCACCTGCTCGACCCGAGAGACCCGGAGGGTAAGGCCACGTTGGGCAAGGCCCCGCGGACCTACCGGAGCGCTGACGAGGTTCTCGCGGACAAGTTGAAGGCCGAGCCGGATGCCTCGCCGGAGCGGATCAAGGCTCTGACGCTGGAAGCGTCGAAGAACGCGCGCAGCGCGGTTCTCTTTCATGACGCGACGTTCTCCCCGGCGAAGAGCGTGAGCCTGTTGCATGCGGGTTTCCAGGCCGCCGCCGTGGATGCCCGCGCCGCCGGCGACCTGGTGACGGCCGAGGCGATGGAAGCCAAGGCCCGCACGGTGTGGGATGCGGTCGAGGCTGGCAGTCAGGCCGCGCTCGACTTTCTGCAGGATGAGGCCGGGTATTCGCGGACGGGGTATCACGGGGCGATCCCGCGTGACCCGGTGACCGGCCGCCAGCTCGCCGACCACGCCACCGGCCGTTTCGTCGAGGCGCACGACTGGGTTGTCGCGTCATTCAGCCAGCACACGAACCGCAACGGCGACCCGCAGCTCCACGTGCACAACGCGATCCTGAACCGCGTGGAGTGCCCGGACGGGCAGTGGCGGACGATCGACAGCCGGGGCATGCGGAAGGCTCGACCGGCCGCCGCGGCGATCGGCGAGCGCGTGATGGGGGAGCAGCTCACCCGGACGCTCGGGGTTGAGTTCGCGACGCGCCCGGACGGGAAGGCCCGGGAGATCGTCGGGATCGACGAGGCGACGCGGGATCTGTTCTCGTCTCGCCGCGCGACGATTCAGCGCGACGTTGCCACGCTGGTTACCGAGTACGAAGCGAAGCACGGCCACAGCCCGAGCCGCCGCGCTCTTTTCCAGATGGCCCAGTACGTGACGCTGGACAGCAAAACGCGGATGCGGAAGGGCAAGGAGGAGGCTCCGCGCGAGATCTCGCTCGCCGGGTGGGAGGCGCAGGCCCGCGCCGCCGAGCTCGGCGCCCTGGCGGACATCCCCGGGGAGGTCGCCGGCCGCGTCGATCTGGCCGAGGCCCGGCACGTTGCGGAGCTCGCCGACCAGGAGATTCAGCGGGTGCTGGAGACCGCGATCGCGGAGGTACAGGAGGCGTCGGCGACGTGGAACCGCTACCAGCTCACCGCCGCGATCAACCGGGCCCTGCCCGACCAGTTGGGCGGCCTGCCCGCCGACACCGTGCGGAAGGTGCTGGTAGACCTCACAAACGATGCGCTCGATCCCGCGTCTGACCTGGGCGTCCACCGGTTGAACGCCCCCGAGCTCGTGGCCACGCCTGACGCGTATGTGCGGGAGGACGACGGCCGGAGCGTGTTCGAGCCGCACGAGCGGGGCCTGTACACGACCCGCAAGCAGCTCGACGTTGAGGAGAAGCTGATCCGCGCGGGCGCGGAGCTGGGCGCTCCCGCTCTCGATCCGGAGATGGCAGCGGCGGCTCTGGGCGGAGACGTGGCGGCTCTGGCCGCGCGTCTGTCCGGCGCGGCCGTGGAGCAGGACGGCTCCGGAGTCGAGCAGGGCAGCGCGGACGCGGCGCAGTGGGTCGGCGGTCTGCGTGACGACCAGGCCGCCGCCGTGCACGGCGTGCTAACGTCCGGGCGCCGCATCGACGTCCTTGTGGGCCCTGCCGGTGCGGGCAAGTCGCGGGCAATGGGCGAACTGTCGACGCTGTGGCGTGAGCAGGTCGAGGGGAAGGTTGTCGGTCTGGCGGTCTCGCAGAACGCGGCCGAGGTACTCCAGGGCGAGGGCTGCGACCGCACGCGCAACATCGCGATGTTCCTCACCAGGGTCCGGACCGGTCAGGAACGGATCGGCCCGCGCGATCTCATCGTGGTCGACGAGGCGAGCATGGCCACCTCGCGCCAGCTCGCCGAGATCAATCGGATCGCCGAGCAGGCCGGCGCGAAACTACTACTGACGGGCGACCCCGAGCAGCTCGCCGCCGTGGGCGACGCGGGCGCGTTCGCGATGCTGGCCCGTGAGCACGGCTACTACCAGCTCACACAGGTTCAGCGGATGAGCGCCGAGTGGGAGCGCGAGGCGAGCCTGGCCATGCGCCGCGGCGAGGTCTCCGCGCTGGAGCAGTACGACAAGCACGGCCGACTGCTGGAGGGCACGGCCGAGGAGATGAGCGAGCAAGCGTATCGGCGCTGGCTCGCTGACCACCTGGAGGGCAAGAGCTCGCTCCTGCTGTCGGCCACCAAGGATCAGGTGACGGAGCTCGCCGCTCGTGCGCAGGCCGACCTGCGAGCCCTGGGCCTGGTCCAGGACGACGGGATCACGCTGCGAGAGGCGACGGCCGGGCGTGGCGATCTCATCATGGCCCGTCAGAACCACAGCAAGGTCACTGATGAGGACGGGCGCCGGATTACCAACCGTGACGTTCTGCGGATCGAGGAACTCGCCCAGGATGACGTGAAGGTGCGGCGCTTGCTGGGTCGCGATGCGGCGACGGGTGAGCAGCAGTGGAGCGAGGCGTATCCGGTCGGCAAGTGGTACTTGGAGGAGCACGCCGAGCTGGCGTATGCGAGCACCGTGCACGCCGCTCAGGGCCGCACGGTCGACACCTGCCACTCGCTCGTGGGCGAGGGCACCGGCCGGTCCATGCTGTACGTGATGATGACGCGTGGTCGCGAGGGCAACTACGCGTACGTGTCGATCGACGAGCGGACAGCGCAGATGGAGGCCGGGCAGGACGCCGCGCCCGAGCTCGCCGAGGCCGCCCGCCGGGCCGAGCGTGACGCCGGGCCGGTACCGACGCCGGAGGCCGCCCGCGCCGCCGCCGGACGGATCGTCCCGGACGGTCCGGACGCGCCGAGGCTCGACCGGTTCGCCGTCCTGGCCGAGGCCATCACGACCGACGAGGCCGAGCTGACCGCTACCGAGACGCTGCGTGATGAGTACCTGCGTGCGGGCCACCTGGGGCACCTGGGCGCGATCCACACGGAGGTCGTGCGAGACATCAGCGAGGCCCGGTACGCCGAGGTGCTGGAGGCCGCGCTCACGCCTGACCAGTGGGCCAGGTTCGCCGGCACCGAGGACCGGGGTCCGCGCGGCACGCTCTACCGGCTGCTCCGGTCAGCCGAGCTCGCCGGGCACGATGCGGCGGCGCTGGTCGAGCGCGCGGTGCATGCGCGGGAGATCGACGATCCCGCCTCACCGGCCGAGAGCATCGCGTCGGTGCTGCACCACCGCGTGCGGACCGCGCTCGGGACCGACGAGCCCGCGCCGCTTCCGGTGGCGTTGGTGGCCGATCGGACGCCGACGCATGGCCCGGCGGAGCTGGTTGACTACGCGCGTGAGCTGGCCACCGTGATGGACGCCCGGGCGGCCGAGATCGGCGAGCGGGTCGCGCAGGAGGCCCCGGCGTGGGCGATCGAGCATCTCGGGCCGGTGCCCGCCGACCCGATCGCCCGGCAGGACTGGGCGGCGCGGGCCGGTGTGGTCGAGGCGTTCCGCGAGCAGTACGACCGACTGAGCCTTGATGACGCGATCGGGTACGCGCCGGACAGCCCGGAGGCCCGGGCGAGCTGGCACGCCGCGTACGTCGCTCTGGGACGGCCGGAGGCTGAGCTGGACGTGGCCAGCCGCACGGATGGGGAGCTGTGGCTGGAGCGGGCCGCGTATGCGCGGGCCGCGAAGTGGGCGCCGCAGTACGTGGCCGACGACCTGCGGGACACCACGGTCGCGTCGGACCGGGCCCGGGCCGATGCGGTGCTGACCGCTCAAGAGGCCGCGGCCGAGCTCGACCCCGCCCGGCGGGAGTTGCTGGAGGGCAGGGCCCGGGCGCATGAGTCGCTCGCGGGCGTTCTCGAGGACCGCCGCCGTGCGCTGGAGTTCATCGACGAGGCCCGAGAGGCGTGGCACGCGGAGACCGAGCAGGCCCGGCAGCGTGCCGCGCAGGCCGATCAGGAGCTGCGCCGCCGGCACCCGGAGGCCGACCTGCCGCCGATCCACCAGGACGACGAGCGGGCCGACGACAGGACGGCCGAGCCGGTCGAGGTCGAGCGGGACGAGCCCATGCGTGGGCAGCTCGCGCTCGACATCGCGGTGGAGCGGGACGACCAGCCCACGGCCGAGCAGGACGCCGACCGCGGCGTGGAGCGGGACGACGAGCGGGCCGAGGACAGGACGGCCGAGCCGGTCGAGGTCGAGCGGGACGCCGTCCCGGTCCGCCAGGACGACGAGCGGGCCGCCGAGGTGCACGAGCACCAGGGCGAGCTCGATCTCGGGATCGGTGTGGTCGACGGCCGCCAGGTCGCCGCGGATCTCGTGGCCGCAGCCGAGGCCGCCAAGGTCACACGGAAGGCTCTGGAGCGGCAGGAGGCCGAGCGTTCGGCCGCCGACCGTGAGGAGCTGGAGCGCCGCGACGCCGAGCGGGCGCGCGAGCAGGTCGCCGTCCGGCAGGAGCCGCAGCGGCGCCTGGAGGATGAGCGGGTACCGAGCTTCAGCCGTGACGAGCCGGGGCTGGAGAGGTGACCATGAGCGGGCCAGGGACGTACCGTGGCAGCAGCGACGGATCATCCCGTGGTGCACGGGCCCGCGGTGTCTCCCATGGGAGACAAAGTCAGGAGGCGATCATGTCAGGCGTGCGCGTGCCTGGTCGGCAGCCCGAACCGCCACGCCCGCCCCACGTCGGCCGACAGGTTTTCGAGCGGCAGATCAGCGAGGAAGAGGCCGCCGACCTGCGCCGCCCTGCCGTACGGAGGCCGCCGGAGCATGTCGCCGCGGTGTTTGCCGCGATCCGGGAGTGGGAAGCTTCCCATCCCGCCTCCGCCCCCTCTGGCTACAGCCAGGCGTTTCTGTGGGCTCTCGGCAAGAGCTTCACGGCGCCGTCGAGTGGGCGTCAGACCAGCGCTATTCCGACGCTTGCTGACGCGCGCGCGGAGATCAAGCATGCCGAGAACAACCCGCGCCGTCGCGGGGAGAGCGCCGAACGTCAGGACGCGGCTCGCACGCTTGAGTGGCTGATTGGGAAAAGCGACGACATCCCTGTGCCTGGGTCCACCCCGGAGGCGGGATGGGGCCACCTGGTCGGAGGTCGCGGGCACCTCCTGCGAAGCGACGACCAGATCCGCGCGGTGCTGGAAAGGGCTCGACGTGGACCCGCTCACGCGCGGATCGAGTGGGAGACCGACTGGTGTTCCGGCGTTGTCGCTACCTGCGAGTGGGCATTGGGTCTGCGTGCAGTCGGGCCCGCGAGCGGCCGGCCAACCAGTACCGGCGGCCGACCTTTTAGCAGGAACGATCTCGTGGGCGAGCTCGCGCCTGCCGAGGACATCGGGTGGCAGAACCCGGGCCCGGGCCGCCGCCACTCTGCCGGGTACGGGGACGGCATCCTGCACACGATCGGCTGGCTTATGGGCAGCAAGACGCAGGAGCCGGTCGGCGATGATTGCCTGCCGCCGTAGACATCACATCTCGGACAGACGAGAGGGCCGGAGACCAGGTCTCCGGCCCTTTGTTCGTTGTGTCAGCGGGGAGTGCGGCGGATCACTTGCGTGTTGGTTGGTGCGGTGGCCTCGCGGGCACGGTGGCCGCAGGTCTTGAACACGCCGTCAAGGCGGCCGAGGACGCTCGGGAGCCATCTGTCGTGCCAGTCGCCCGCGTCGCGCGGGGTGCGCTTGTCGGGCAGGTAGGCGTTGTACCAGAGGTGATACAGCCACGCGAGCTCCATGATCGCCGTCTCGTGCTGCTTCCAGCAGGAGGCAATCCGTTCGTCTCGGAGGTAGTCGCCGTACGTGGGATACAGCACCTCGTAGACCCAGCTCTCCAGCTCGCCGAGCCTCTGTGCGCGCTCGTCTTCCGTCATGCGGACCCATGACCAGGTGCGGACGGGCCCGATGCCGCTCTCTTCGTCCTCCGTGAGCTGGGCAACGGTCTCCGTGAGTGCGGCGACCTGCTCGCCGAGGTCGGCGGCTGCACTGAGGACCGGGGCCGCCGCGTCCACCTTGCCGGCGACCTGCTCGACTCGTTCGCGCAGCTTGCCCAGCTCCACGGCCAGGAGGGCCAGAGCATCGCTCTGGCCCCCGCCGCCGTTCCTTGCCAGCGTCATCAGCTCTCACCAGGGTCGGGGACAGCGTCCCAGGGCCGGGGCGCGCGCGGTGCGGATGGGTCGCCGATCGCGGGCCGACGCGGCAGAGGCGGGGCCGCCTCCTGCTCCGGCTCGATTGGCCGCCGCCTGGAGGCGAGTTCGTCGGTGTGCCGGTGGCCGAGCAGCAGGCCTGGCTCCGGGATGGCGATCTCGCGCTCGACCACGCGGGGCAGCCGGATCGGCTCGCCGCTCTTGGCCCATGCCTTGACGTCGGCGCGCTTCCAGACTTGCTCTGTACGGATGATGGTCGGCAGCGCCGCGTCGAGGATGAGGATCGCCCGCCCGGGAGGCAGGCGCCGCACGTCGCCGGGGGCCATCACGTCGACGTAGTCCTGCACCGGGGTTTTCGTGCCGTCCCGTTCCCGGTGATCGCGCACCTTGATGTAGACCTTCCCGCAGAGCTGACTCACCCGCGTGAGCAGGTCAGGCTCCGACGCGCCCGCCATGATGACCTTCGCGCCTGCGGTCTGCCAGATCGTCTCCGCGCCTTTCTCGCCCCACCGTGCCACGAGCTGCGCCCAGCTCTGCGAGTACATGGCGAGCCGGATACCCGAGCCTGCCGCGTAGGACGCCCACACGTGCACCGGGATGGGCGTGACGTTCGCGACTTCGTCGAGCTCCAGCGACAGCGGCGGATCGAGACGGCCCGCCGGCGACGCCGCGCCCGCTATGACCGCCTCGTGCTTGAGCTCCGCCAGGAGCGCGCACAGCAGCGGCGGCACCGGGCTTCCCGCCTCCGACGACGCGACCAGATACAGCGTGTCGCGGCTCCGCAGGAACGATCGGATGTCGAACTCGTCTCCCTCGCCGCGAGGCGTCAGGGTCTCGACGACCTCCGGCGAGAGCATGAACGACATGACCTGATCGCACGTCGCCTGGATCGAGTCCCGCGTGCGGTCGTTCAGGTTCAGGAACCGGCGCACGACGTCGGCCGCGAACGGGGCCGCCATCGTGTGCCGGCTCAGGATCTCGACCGGCGTGTAATCCTCCTCCGTGAGCCACTTGTAGACGTGGCGCATGGAGCCCGCGACCAGGCCCGCCGCGTGCATGTACGCGGACAGGACGCGCACGGCCTGGTTGGACCAGAAGTTGCTCTCGCTCAGGCCGCGCGTCTCGACCGCCTCCACCATGTAGCCCGCGCGGCGAATGGCGGTCTCCGGGTCTTCGCACCCGGCTACGGGGTTCCACCGGAACGTCGAGCCGTACTCGCCGACGCCCTCAGGGTTGAACACGTGCAGGGTGCCGACCCGCTGACGCAGGCCAGCCGTGTTCTTGATGAGGTCGCCGCGGATCGAGGTCACGACGACAGGGCCGGGCGCGTCGATGATGGCACCGGCCGCCGCCGAGCTCTTGCCCTTCTGCGGCGGCGCGATCGTCAGCCGGATGTCGTGCAGGGTGCCGTAGCAGCGCCAGCGGTGCACCCAGCCCTGGGACCACCCGAGGAACGTCGCGTACTGCGGCCAGGCCCGGTACCCGTACAGGTCGCGGCGTTCGAGGCTGGGCCGGGCGTGCCGGGCAACCTTGCGGGCCCGCTGGAGGCCGTAGCGCCGCCAGAGCTCCCACCGGCCGGCGAACCCGGCGCCCGGGTGGCGGCGCATGCGGACGCGCCGCCACAGGCCCGCGCGGGGCCGTTGGTGGCCCCTGCGGGCCGACTCCCACGCCATTCGGACGGCGATGCCGCCCAGCAGTACGACGGCCAGGGTCACGAGGAAGCCGGTCGAGATGCCGGGGAGTGCGAGATCAGCAGTTGCTGCCGAGACGTTCATTCCGCCGCCTCCTGGCCCTTGGGGGGAACGCCGAGAGTGTCGAGGTGCTCATGCAGGTAGTTCCGTGCCGTGGAGTCACGCTGGAGCCCGACTTCCTCATACAGCTCACGAGCGATCGCGGGCACCGCCGAACGATCACCGTAACGCCCATCGCCGACAAGGCGAAGGCGCTCATAGCGAGCGATGAGGCGATCGCGCGCGCTCGCGGAGGCGAGCACGAGATCGCGCTCGGCGATCAGGAGCTCTCGGTCATGCTCGGCCGCGCGCATCCGCTCATCGAGCTCGCGGCGGAGCTTCCGGAGCTCGGCCGTCATTTCGGATTCACGCTCGGTAAGACGAGCGGTCAATGCAGTCCGTTCCGCCGCAGCGGCCTCTGTGATCTCGCGGATTTCGTCGGCTGCCTGCTCGCGCACCTGCTCCGCGCTCGTGGTCGCGCCCTCCGCGATGGCGAGCGCTTCCGCCGCGCGCATGCTCGCCAGCGAGCGCCCGGGCGCGATCGGGGCCGTGTCGAGAATCCAGGACCGGAGCCCGCTCGCGGTGCTCTTGGGGGCCAGCACGAGCCGGATCACCCACATCAGTAGGCGGATCAGGCCGCGCAGGGTGCGGACGATCGCCACGAGGACGCCCGACAGGATCGGGGACTCATCCATCTCAAGGCCGCGCCTCTGCCCGGCCCACCGCCGCACTTCGACGATGAAGGTCTCCAACATCCAAGCCATGGTGATCGGGGCGATCACCGCAACGAGGATGCCCTCCACCGTGCCCGGCGCGTAGAGCACCTGAGCGCCCAGGGACAGCCCGAAGAAGATCAGCACGCCAACGCGGGCCCGGAGCGACGACTGGCCGCGCAGCGCCGCGACGAGCGCGACGAGCGCCATAGCGATCCACCCCGCGTCCGGGAGCGCACCGACGATCGCCGCGCGCCACTGGTCCGCGTCGTTGATCGCCGCGCCCGTGTGGTTGTGGGCGAGCGCGAACAGACGCTGTGCCTCATAGGCCACGAAGCCGGAGCCGACGAGCGCCGCGAAGATGACCGCGCCGGCGAAGCCAAGCAGCCGCCCGGGCAGCTTGTCGCCGCCGCCCTGGCCCTTCGGCGAGACCTTGTACTGCCGGATCTCGCGTACCCCGGGCTCGTTCGTCCACGGCGCGAGCGGAGGCCGCTCCGCGTGCTCGGGCACGTGCCCGTTTACCTGGCCCGCGGGCTCGGAGGCCGGCCGCGAGCCCTTTAGGCTGATGCCACGCATCAGAGAGTTCTCCTGTCTGGTGTTGGGCCCGGGCGGCGGTGTGTTTCCGCCAAGATCTGCACCGTCGTCCGGGTAATGGAGTTAGTAGTTGCGTCGGCTCAGGTACTCCTCAAGGGCTTCCTTCAGTACCTCCGCAACGTCTTTGTCCTGAGCGGCCGCCGCGATTCTGGCGCGGCGCCGCAGGGACGCCGGGATTCGGCCGCCGAACTGAACAACCTGCTCGGCCACCGCTTCCGGCGTGGCAGTCGACATTTCCCGGGACCCCCTTTCGTCGTCGGCAGGCCCGGACCTCTTGTGACCATCCGGTTCGTTCACCGGCATTCGCTCCTTGCTGTCGCACCCGAATATCCGGAGCGTACAGCGCTGCCGTCAACGCAACACTATCGCGTTATTGTCAACAAGTCTACGAGCTAACCCGCAGGTAAGAAATTTAGTTTGCAAGTTGATTTGTCAACAGGAGCTTGCCACGCTGGGACCACACCACACCGGATGCACTCGTACCGAGTACGCCACCTGGTGAGCAGACACAAAAGGCCCCGGCGCGCGTCCTGGACAGATCCGCGCCGAGGCCACCTCAAGAGAGAGGTAGGTCCATCATGCCAAAGGGTCAGCCGACCGAGCGTCGTAAGACGGTCACGACCGTCACGCACGTCAAGCCGCACTCGAACTGGGGCCCCGGCAAGGAGCCGCAGTCGGTGCGCGACGCCTACGACGCGCAGCTGAAGGCCCAGGGCAAGAGCGGCGGCGACAAGTGACTCGCCGCGATCTGCAGGACTACAGCCAGAACCTGATCGCAGCCTCTGAGGTGCAGACCCGCAAGGGCACCACACAGAGCAGCTCTCGGCCGGCCGCCACGGTCACGGCCATCAACTCCCGCCGGGACTCCGGGAAGTCGAAGCGCTGAGGCCGCGGATCGCGCCCGGCCGCTCGACCGGGCCGGGCGTGTGTCCGGGGCAGCAGCCCCCGACAGACAAAGGCCCCGAGGTCCTCCGCTACCAACGACCGGACCCCGGGGCTCCCACAAAGGGAGACACCATCATGGCGCGATCAGAGAGCACGTGGGGCAGCGGCACCCCGGGCAAGGTCCGCAGCGAGAACACCAGCAAGGACTGGCGGCACGGCTCGAACGTCGACCGAGTCCAGACGGGCACGTCGGAGCGGAAAACGGAGGGCAAGGACGGCAAGAAGTAGCCCACCAGATCCCAGACCAGGGCCCCGGACGACCACCGTCCGGGGCCTCCGTCTACCTCCTCCGAAGGACACGCCGATGTCAACCAGCAGCACCATCGAGTGGACGGAGACGACGTGGAACCCGGTGACCGGGTGCGACCGCATCTCTCCCGGCTGCGACAACTGCTATGCGCTCCGCCTGGCGAAGCGGCTTCAGGCCATGGGCCAGCCCCGCTACGCCAACGACGGTGACACGCGAACCAGCGGGCCCGGCTTCGCCGTTACGGCCCACCCCGCCGCCCTGGCCGAGCCGTACCGGTGGCGGCGAGGCCGCATGGTCTTGGCCAAGAGAGTGAAACCCGTTATCGCGCCAGGGCACTCCGCACGGCTCCGGGCTCGGAGCACATCGCTGGGTGATCGAGCAGACGATCGCGCTGTTGAGGATTCGTTCAACTCAACGTCCCTCGTTCTTTCTCGTCTTGGTCGGCACAGAGGCCTTGCGGGCCGGCCTCTTGGTCGGGATTGGCGCTGTCGTAGGCACGATGATCATGAGTCCGTCCACGATCGCGTCGAAGCTGTCCGGGCGCCCGTACAGCCGGGAAACCAGTAGGGCGCCCTGAAGGGCGGCGACCACTCTGGCGGCTTCACCTGCTGGCTCGGTCCTCGAGCCGTCGCCGAGGAGAACCTTGGCCACCCATGTGACGTGGAGATCGAAGAACTTCCGTACGTCTGCCCTGAGCTCGGGCGGCAGGGTCATCACCTCGGCAGCGAGCATGCCTCCTGGGCAGAGCCTTTCGTCACCTTCCTCGATGATCGAACGGTAGAGGGCGAAGTACGAACGCATCTTGTCGTCAACCGGCGCGTCCATGACATCGATCTCCGCGAGCTGTTGTCGGGTCCACTCGCAGTATTCGGCGATCACACGGCGAGCCAAGTCGACTTTGTTGGGGTAGTAGTGGTGCACCGCAGCGCGCGTGATACCGAGTGTCTTGGCGAGGCTGCCGTAGTGCAGCCCCGCGTACCCACTCACCTGCATGACCTCTCGCGCCAATCCCACGAGCCGTGCGGCCGTGCCGTTGTCGTTCTTCACCTGTGCACCTCGCTTCTGTGAGCCAGATCTCGCTCTGCGGAAACCGTTGACACTTACTTGCGTGTAAGTAATGCTAAGGCTGATCGAGGCCAGAGTCTAGGCCAGTCGCCAAAGCGCGGGATCACCCCTCACCATGAACAAGGAGTGCAGCCCATGACCACAATCAATGGGTTCGACGTTGCTGCGTTGGCGGAAACGGTCCATGCCGTGACCGAGGAACGGCGGCTCGGGCACGTGACCCTTGCCGTACAGGGTGAGTGGCAAGGTGGTCTGGCGGTTCGGTCGACGACCGGTGCTCTAACGCAGGGCGGCGTGAAGGACGAAAGCCGGGCTGGCAAGTTCGTCATGGAAAGCGACGAACCGGAGGCATTGCTCGGTGGGGATACCGCAGTCTCCCCCGGTGAGTACGTGCTGCAGGCGCTCGCTGGCTGCTACACCGTGACGCTCGTGGCGAACGCCGCCGCCAAGGGAATCGAACTCCAGAAGTACCGGCTCGGGCTCGAGGCGGATTTCGACCTCAGCGGCTTTCTCGGCATCGACCAAAGCGTTTCTCCCGGCGTCCAGGAGGTCAGGGTGACCGTTGACGTTGAGGCGCCGGGCGCGACTCGGGAGGAGCTCGAAGAGCTGGTGAAGCTTGTCGAGCAGCGCTCCCCGATCCGCGACACGCTTGTGCGCGGCGTCACCGTTACCACGCAACTCTCCTAACCCGCATTTTTCGAAGGCCTTTCGAGGGCCAGGAATCCATTTCACATGGCAGCCACAGCGAACAGCATGGTCTGCTCTGGCTGTAGCAACTATGAGGAGGAACAACATGAAGGTACTCGTAACCGCGGCATCACACACCGTAGGTAACGTGGTGGTGCGCACGCTGTCTGAGCAGGGAGTGCCCGTCAGGGGCGTCGTGCGTCGTCAGGAGAATGCCACAGCCCTGCGCGGCCAGGAGCTGCCAGGTGTTGAGGTGGTGGCGGCCAATCTGGCGGACGAGACTGCCGTTCCCGCGTTGATGGACGGCATCGATGCGGTGTTCCTAATGACGGGCATGGTGCCTGATCAGCTTGCCCAGGAACAGTTCGTGATCCGGGCAGCGTCTGCGGCGGGAGCGCGGCGCCTGGTCAAGATCAGCGTCGGCGGCCCCTCACCTGACGCGCCCCTTGCCGTGGTCCGTGCCCACCATGCGGCAGAGCAGGAACTCGCGGCCAGTGGCCTCTCGTATACGGTATTGCGGCCTTCGTTCTTCATGGACAATCTGCTGCAGTTCGTTCCCTGGATCGACTCTTCGGGACGCCTCCCCCTGCCGATAGGCGACGGTGTGATGGCGATGATCAACTCCCGTGATATCGCCGACGTCGCAGCGATTGAACTCGCGAACGACTCCACGGAAAACCGCGAACTGGTGCTGACAGGCCCGGAAGCACTCACTGTCGACCAGGCCCTTGTCCGAGTGGGGGAGGTTGTCGGTCGGCCTCTCCGCCACATTGACGCCACCCGGGAGGACTTCCTGCGCCGTTACATGGCTGATGGCAAGACCCCTGAATACGCGGAGCAGATCGCCACCATCTACGACGGCATCCTGCGTCAAACGTACGGCGCCGACATCACCGACACCGTGCAGAAGTTGACCGGTAACCTGCCCCGTACCATCACCGACTTCGCGCACGACCACGTTGCGGCCTTCGCTCAGCCGCAAGAGACCACCAACGGCTGACGAAGCCTGATGGCGTTTCGGCAATGCTCGTCCAGGCGGCGGACAACCACTGCCGTGTCCGTGCGGCACTCATCTGTCCCGCAGCCAGAGCGCCGTCGTGTTGCATGACATTCTGTAGGCCCGGTAACGCCAGGGGCCCGCACACGCCATGTGTGCGGGCCCCTTTGGTCTGTCTACGGCCAGGCTCAGCTCATGCTCTGCTCGATCTGGTCGAGTAGCCGACGGGCGTCCGCGACGAACGCCCGCACCTGCTCAGGATCGCCGCCCTTGCCCTTGCGGAGCCGGGTCGCGAGGTCGGCCAAGCCAGTCCGCACACGCGTCGTCTGCGTCTGGAAAGGGCTACGCCGGCCGACGCTCCCGCCGTCGCCCTGGCCGTCCCGGTCGAGAAACTCCCTGATGATGAGGACGGCCGCCGCCGGGTCCCACTGCGTCGGCACGATGGCCACGACATCCCGCAGGAGCTCCGCCGTCACCCGGACGCCGTCCGCCTGCGCGACCGTCGCGTACACGAGTTCGGCCGCGTCGTCGCCGTGCACGGTGGCCACCGGCAGCAACTCGCGCACGTGCCGCTCGCTGACTTTGTCTCCCATGGGAGACACGGCGAGCAGACGTTCGGCCAGCGACCACTCCGAGATGAGCCGGTACGCCTGTGGCCGCGACATGCTCCACCGGTCCAGGCAGTAGTCCTCAAACGTCGCGTGCGCCTCCCGGTAGAGCCGCGCGTCGCGGATCACCTGCAAGGCCCGGCCGGCGACCCAGAACGCCAGCCGGAGGTGTTCCAGCGCCGCCTCGCACGTCGTCAGGTCGCGCCGTTCCTGCGCGCCGAGAAGGTCGCCGTCGCTCACCGGCTCATACGGCCGCGGCACCGCCTCGCGGAGCCGTTCGACCGCCTCGCCGGGCGCGGCCAGGACGCCGCCGGCCCCTGGGCTCGCCTCGCCCGGGCGCGGCTCTGGCAGCGCGATCTCCGGCGGAGGCGCAGCCGGATCACCCTCCGGTGCCTTGGACAGTCCGGACCGTCCCCGGCCCTGCTTGATGAGGCTGCTCACCGGTTCTCCTTCCGCTTCAACAGGAGATCAAGGATCTCACCGTATGTAGCGACCAGTCGCTTTGCCTCCCGGCCCGGCGCCGACGTGATCGGCACCTGCGCGAACCGCGCTTCTTCCCGGATCGCGTACTGCCGCACCAGGTACCGCACATCCGCGTCAGCCTCCCCAGAGGAGGAGGCCACCGCCGGGAGGGGCTCGCCGAGCACCATCTCACCCCACGGCCCAAGCTTCGGATCGACACGCTCGAAGAGCTGCCGGTCGAACTCTCGGTGGATTGCCCGCAGCTCCCGATCGCGGGGGACGATGCTCCGCACGATCCCCGCAACCGACAGAGTCGGACTGTAGCCCTGCCGCATCTGCTTGACCGTGCGCAGCGCCTGCGTGACCCCGTCAAGGCCGTCCGTGGTCAGCGTCGCCGGGATCAGCACGCCCCCGCCGCCGTCCTCGCCTTCAGCCGCCGCCAGCCCGGCCGTCACGAGCTTGCCACTCGGCCGCGGAGGCAAATCGAAAAGGATCACGTCGAATTCGCCGGCAACCGCGCGCAGGCCCTGCCGGAGCCGCATCTCAATCGGCCCGCTGTCCGCCTCGCGGTTCGCCAGCTTCCGCTCGCCCGGCAGTACACGAACGGTCGACGGCCAGGACTCCCCGGCCGGGTGGATCGTGTCGGCGATCGCGTCCGTGGGGTCGAGCGGGTCATCGTCCCCCGGGTTCACGTACAGCAGGTCATTCAGGGTGAAGATCTCCGGGTCGCCGATCTCCGGGATCGGCACCCCGAGCTCTTTGCTCGCCGTGGCTCGGGAGTCGAGGTCGATCACCAGGACCCGCATGCCGCGATCGCCCGCGACCGCCGCGAGCCCGTTGGTGACGCTCGTCTTTCCGACGCCCCCCTTCTCCGAGTACTCCGCCAACCTGAGGGCGCCCACGGCCACTCCCTTTCCACGTTCTCTGTCCAGGCGAGTACAGCGTCCTAGCGCCCAGGCACCCAGCGCAAGCTCACCGCACACGACAGATCCGCTTCGGACGGTGAAACCTCAGGGGCTCCGCCCCCGAACCCCCGCGCCTCGCCGGCGAGGCAGGCTCCGGGATGGCCCCGACCCACGAAAGGCGATCTTGACCGTAGGTGGTGCCGCCTGGGGTTGTGGGTCAGCCCGCCTGCCTTCTCTGGGCCTACCACGGGAACCGCTCCACTGCGGAGGCCAAGCCGCTACGCGGTCGCCTACGGCGAGCCTCCTCCGCTCCACGAACCCCGTGGTCGAGACGGCCCAGGCAGACGGGATGACCCACAAGGCCCCGGACTACGAGGAAGAGCGCCGGAGCACTCGCCGCAGGGCACCGGGCCACGCTCAGACCGGCGAAACCGCAACAGCTACATCGGGTAAACTGTTGCGCGTGAGTGTCGATCGAGGCCCGGTGACCCTGGCAGAGTGGGCCGAGACGGTGGGCCGTACCGAGGACAGCGTGCGTAACCATTGGCGACCCCTGCCAGGCTTCCCGCAACCTGTCGGCCGCCGGCCGAGCGCAAGCCCAGGTCCCGGCGTCGCCATCTACGCCCGTGCCGAGCTCGACGCCTGGCGCGCGCAGTGGGAAGTATCCAGAGACAAGCCCGCTCCCGAGCGCCTGGCCGTGCCGGGCGACCCTGACGAGTACCTCACGCTCGGCGCGATTGCCCGCCGTCTCGGAGTCGACGGCCGCACCGTCACCCAATACCGGTCACTCATCGACCAGGCCGCCGCCAGCGAGCAGCATGGCCAGCGTCGCCGCTACCGCCTGGCCGACGTCATCGAGGTACTCAACACCCGCGCCGGCCGCGGAGTCTCCCTCACCCCCGAGGTCGACCGCCGCCGCACGCACGACTAGGGGCACGGCCCGCACGCAGGACCTGACCGCCCTCCCCGCCATATCCGAGCATGACGAGTCCGCCGACATGGGCGCGGAGAACGACCGAACTGCCCGACGGTGCATCGCCGGACGGACAACCTGTTAGCGGCCCTGTGGGCCGCACGTAGTGCTCAGATGCGAAAAGGGCTCACGCCCGCCCATCTAGACGGCCGTGAACCCTTCGGGCCCGCCGTTGCCGCGGCAAGCCCCTCGCCTGCTCTGGTGCGGTTCCACGTGTCAGTTACGGAGTCTCACCAGCTCATGACGCCTCAGTACATACCCGTGATGTGCAGGTACTTAGCGTCGCTTCTCCATTAGACCGGAACAAATCGGACACGGGAGACGGCTGATCCAGATTTGAACGCGGGTGTCCCTTCGTGGACGACAACGTGCGGATCGGAACACCTGTGAACACCTGCGAACGGCTCCGCACAGACGGGCGAAGAGACCCCGAGCAAAGGGCGCCATCCGGACACGGGAGCGGGTCATCATGGTTTCAGTGGATCACGTCCGCCACACCCTCAATGCCGGTAGTTGCCGCTGCCGCGAGGGTCGGTGACGGTCTGGGCCACATGTCAGGTTCCACGTGTCAAGTTCGGAAAGGGCTGAGCGTTCTTGCTCTGCATCAAGATCAACACCCCCTCGCTGGACAACCGTGTTGTTGTCCCGCTCCTCGTCCTCGTCGTCATCTTCGTGTTCCTCTACGCGCTCCTCCAGCGCGGCTACACGCCGCACGATGTCCTGCTCCTGGTCGGCGGGGGATGTGCGGCCGCTACCACCATCGCTGCCCGGCTCCTGCCCCGCACTTCGGGAGCGTGACCTGGTGGCCGAAAACTCTTCTCCGGAAGCGGCTCATCAGGGACCGCTGATCCTTAGCCGAGTTCGTGAGATCCGGCACTACACGCGAAACATGCCCCCGTCGTGGCGGGACCTCTACGAGCTTGCGACCGCCACGATCCTCATGAATGTGTCTCTTTCCACTCCCGAGGGTCTACCGCTCCAACTCCTGAAGTACCTCGCCACCACGGCGCGGCGTGGCGGGACGATAGCGCCCGGCGCCATCGACGATGTCATGGAGCTGCCGGGAGCCGACGCTCGGCTCATGGCGAACCTTCGGAGTGCGGCCATGAGGGTGAGGATGCTGGCCGTGCCGACGTCCTCCGAGGAGGGCACGGCCGCGGACAACGAGCGCATTCTCGCGACGGTCGAGTCCCCACGTGCGACCCCGACCCTGCGACGTCGCCGGGCGTCGGTCCCTCGGCAGATCGAGGACCTGGACGGGTACGGCCTGAAGCCAGACCCCCTGATCGCGCGGACGCCGGCCGAGCTAGTCGACCGGATGCGGCACTACCGGATCTGGGCTGGTGATCTCACGCTACGGGAGCTGGTCCGCCGTGCGAACAACGCTTTCGCGCTCAGCACGCTGAGCAAGACCCTCAAGGAGGACAAGCTGCCGCCGCTCGACCTGCTGGTCGCCTTCATCACGGCCTGCGGCGGAAGTGACGACGACGTCCAGCGATGGAGCACCGCCTGGAGGCAGATCCGCATGCCACAGGCGTGCGCTGAGCCGCGCCAAGCGCTTTCGTCGGTAACCCCGCTCCCCCGGACCCGCAGCGTGGGCTGACGCGCAACGCGGGCCGTACGCCCTTGTCCCAGTGCCAGAGGCCGAGCTGGATCCGTCCGTCGCCTACGGCGAGCCTTCCTCCGCTTTGAGAACCGCGGCTGAGATGGCCCAAGCAGACGGGAGACCCGCGGACTACGAGGAGGAACGCGGGAGCACTCGCCGCGCACATCAGTCAGGGTGTTTCTCCCTAACCGTGGAGATGCTGAAGGCCACCATCAAGTTGATGGTGGCCTTCAGCCCGGGGCGTCCTGGCGGGCGGGTACCGGGGCACAACCGGTAGAAGAACCCGAACCCGTCGCCGTACCTTCGTGAAGCCTCTTCTCCCGAGGACGACCGACGGTATGGCTCCCATGGCCGGGCCAGGTAACCCCTGACTCCCTTGCCTCGAGCCGGCCGTCGTCCCGGGGAGCACCCCCGGGGGAACTAGTGCTCGCGGTGTGGAAGCTGACGATAGCTTTACCTATCCGCGCCCCGTCCGCAACCAGCCCTTGAAGTGGATCGAGCGGATGCACCCCTACGTTTACGCCGTGCTGGATACCTTTAAACCAAGCTTAGCCCCTACGCTTGCACCGGCTTCACCAGCACCTTCTTAGCCGATACTATGTAACGAGTAAATACTTCTCCATACTTAGGAATGACTCATGGCTACGGAGACCCGTCCGGCGCAAGCGACACGACCTGTCAGCGGGGGCGGGGAACGGCTCCCGGAGACGGTCTCAGCGACCGCGCTCGACCGGGCCAAGAAGGCCTCTCATCGCGCCCGCCGACGCGCCCAACTCCGCCTGTCATTCATTTCCCGCCCCGACATCGAGGCCGAGGCGCCACCGCTCGCCCGGATGCTGCGCGGCGGCCGCGGCGGCCAAGTTCGGCTCAAGCTGTTCCTCAGCTACCTCTGGATGCAGACCAGCGACCGAGGGACCCCTCTCTCCTATTACGCACAGTCCTGGGCTCAACTTCTCGACCTCGACCAGCCGGCTACCACTGGCGCCCGCCGCATCAACGAGGCACAAGCCTGGCTGGAGCGGCACTACTTCATCGCCGTTAAGGCCAACCCCGGGCACGCCAACGTCGTCACCGTCTTGAACGAGACCGGCGACGACAGCGCCTACATCGCCCCCGGGGCCGCGGCCAAAGCCCACCGTGCCACCCCCGAAGGCCTACGCCACCTGTACGCTCAGCTCTCCGCGACCCTCTGGACCAACGGGTACATACAGCTCATGACCGGGGCTGGCCTGGCCATGTACCTGATCCTGCTCGACCAGTACCGGGCCGCCGAACTCACCGAACCGCTCCACCACGTATGGATCAGCCCCAAAGCCTTCGCCGCACGCTACGACCTAAGCCCCGACACCCGGACCAAGGGCATCAACGACCTGCGCGACCTCGGCCTGTTGACCTTTAGTCGCAAGCCCATTAACCCCGACGACTTCGACATCGAACGGCTGCGCAACGTCTACACCCTGCACCCTGGCCAGCTTGATCAGCCGGCCCACCGGCGACCCCAGAAAATCAAGACCTCGAGCTGAGGGCTCAGCAGCTCGTTGGCGAGCGACGAAGCCTGCCTACCTGCGCCCGCCGCGCGACGAAAGCAACGAGGCCAGCCGAAGTTAGAACAGCCCCCCCTTTGTTCCGCTGCTCTTGCCGAGCTGCTGAGCTCGCGCATGCAGCTCATCCCGCACGTAAACCGGCGCGCTGAAGCCGTCCGCCCGAGCGATAAGGAAACGCTCAACGACCTGCTTACGGGCTGAGGCCGCGCGGGTCTGCTGATACTCAGGATCGGCCAACAGTTCTGCGGCTAACTCGTCGAACCGCCGGGCGAGCTCGGCATACCGCACCCTGGCCATTTCCTCGGCCTGCTCGCAGGCAGTGTCGATGGCCGTCCATGACGGCTTCTCGCTGGAATCCCCAGACAGAGCAAGCCAACTGGCCCGCCGCCGGGCGCTTCCTCTGGCAGCGCGAAAGTCCGAGTTGGCTAGGAGCATCTCGACTTGCTTGCCGATCAGCTCCCTTTCCTCGTCGTACAGCTGAGCCCTTTCCTTGTCGTCCGGTCGCTCCCTGTCCTCGTCCGTGAGACCGGTTTCCTTGTCGAGGTGGACTCGGGATAACGTCTGATCGAGTGCGCCTTGCTGCCATTCCGCATACCAGGCAGCCCGCTGCTGCCAGAAATGCACGATCCCGTTGGCAGCAAACGCGACTTCGATCTGGCCAACCTGACCTTTGCGCTCAGCCAGATCCGCCGACGGATCCTCAACGTCCGCAGGATCGAACGGCGCCGCTTCCATATAGAGGGCGTTTCCCCCGAGCTTGTGCGCCATCGCAAGGAACCCAGGCAGGTCTACCTTGCCAGGGCCGAGGAAAACCTCTCCCCCGCACCCACCCTCAGGGACAGCAGGCACCAACGTCATAGAACTCGCGGACGCGAACTCGGTGACCGATGCGGCGAGCTTGGCGAGGTCATCCACGAGCCGCACCGTAGCGGCCCCTGCCGACAGTTCAGCGCTACGACGGCCAGGTCCACGAGGTCAGCGCGGTGCCCGACGCCAGGATCGCGGCGGCCTGCTCCCTTGTGATCCTGGTGTACTGCCGGCAGTGCGACGGGGCGTCTCCTCACCCCCGCCCAGGCCCAGCTGTTGGTCTGCTTGCTCGTGATCCTGGTGTCCGCTGAGAGTGCGCCAGCGGTCTGTTCTTCCTGGTCCTGGTGCCCGCTGGCAGAGCGACGGCAGTGTGCTCGCTCGTGATACTGGTGTATCGCTAAGAGTGTGCACGAGAGCGCACTCATTTAACGTCTATGCGTTAGTCTGAAGCAACGGACCTTGCCTGAGAGTCAAGGCCGGACACGACGAAGGCCCCGACCGAGAGCGCAAATCCAGATCGAGGCCCCGTCTGATGTGAGGGTTTACGGGTTCACTAGGGTGGCCTTCCCTAGATGGGCCCGAAAACCCGCAGCAGCACCTCCCCCACGAAGAGGCCCACTCTGATGATGAGTGTGCGCTCCTCTGATGAGAGTGGTTTTCTGCTGCGTCGCCGTCTCGGCATTTCGTTTCCTTCCGTGGGCTCCGGTCGGGTTGGAGGATTCCGTCCGGTGGAGCCCGTCCCGGTCGATCCCGCGGGAAACCGACCGACTCGGAAATGCCGATGCGTCAACGCTGATGCCAAGCGTAATCGCCCCCGAATGACTTCGCGCACCCAAACCGTGGATATATGGCCCGGGGCGATCGGTCGGTAGCGCAACACACCGCAACACCAGATCTCAGGACGTACCACCACGTATCAAAATGGCGAAGTTCTGCCCACTTTGTGATTTGCGTCACACGATTGAGGGCCAGGCTTGTGTCGCCTCATACTGGGGGCCTGAGAATCGCCGCCGCGCAAGTGCGCACCCCGATTACTAGTCCGTACTCACTAGTACGCAACTTGTGGGAATACACCTTCTCCAGGGTTTCTGCTCGTGGTTAAGTCCTCGCGGGTGAAGTTCGCGTCGGTCGGGGACACGATCCGCGAACACGCTTACCGATCTGCCGTCGCGCCCAGCAGCATCCCGGCATCGTGGGAGATATGCCGCACCTCCCCCGCCTGAAGCGTCTGCTCCCGCCCTGGCGGCGCCGAGTCTCACGTCCCGGTACCACCGGGGTGGTCAGGCTGCTGCACATCGGTGTCGCCTTGGCTCTCACCCTGGCCGGTGCCATTCTCATCGCCGGCGGACTGCTGGTCGCCGCGCTGGTCTGGCTTGGACTACCGAAGAGCCCACTCACCCTCGATACCACCAACCTGCTGGAGATCGTCAAGATCTCTCTGTCCGTGGCCGCCGGCGTCGGTGGTGCCGTCGCCTTAGTCGTCGCCTACCGCAAACAGCGTCTCGCTGAGGAGGAAAACCACCGCGCCCGGCAAACGGCCCGCCGTGAGGACGCCAAGCTGTACGCCGAACGCTTCGACAAGGCCACCGACAAACTCGGCAACGACGCACCCGCGGTTCGTCTGGCGGGCGTTCACGCCCTGGCGGCGCTCGCCGATGACTGGGATGGCGGCCGCCAGATGTGCATCGACGTACTGTGCGCCTATCTGCGCATGCCTCCGGAACCTGAACCCGACGCTAGCGACGGGGCAAAACACGCCACCTGGCAGGCAATGCGAGAAGTACGCGCTACCGTCATTCGCCTCATCGCCGCCCACCTTCGTGTAACCACTCCCGTGTCCTGGTGCGGCAGCGATCTGGATTTCACCGGAGTCGTCTTCGACGACGGAGCCAACTTCTCCTTCGCTGTCTTCTCCGGCGGCACGGTGTTGTTCGACGGGGCGGAGTTTTCCGGCGGCACGGTGTCGTTCGACGGGGCGACGTTCTCGGGCAGCACGGTGTCGTTCGACGGGGCGAAGTTCTCGGGCGGCACGGTGTCGTTCGGCGCGGCAGGGCTCGACGTGCCAGAGTCCGGTGGAGTGGGATTCGGCCTACCGGAGTTTCCGTCGTGGGCCGCGCCGGGTTTCGGCATGCCGGAGTTCTTCGTGCATGAGTTCGTCGTGCCGGCTTTCGGCATGTCAGGACGGTCTGACAGGGCGAAGTTTTCCGGCGGCAGGGTGTCGTTCGACGGGGCGAAGTTCTCGGGCAGCGCGGTGTCGTTCGACGGGGCGGAGTTTTCCGGCGGCGCGGTGTCGTTCGACGGGGCGGAGTTTTCCGGCAGCGCGGTGTCGTTCGGCAGGGCGGCGTTTTCCGGCGGCGCGGTGTCGTTCCAGGCGGCGGCGTTCTCCGGCGGCACGGTGTCGTTCCAGGCGGCGAAGTTTTCCGGCAGCGCGGTGTCGTTCCAGGCGGCGACGTTCTCCGGTGGCACGGTGTCGTTCTACGGGGCGGCGTTTTCCGGCGGCATCGTATGGTTCGGCGGGGCGAAGTTTTCCGGCGGCACGGTGTCGTTCCTGATGGCGGAGTTTTCCGATGGCACGGTGTCGTTCGGCGCGGAGTTTTCCGGCGGCACGGTGTCGTTCGACGGGACGACGTTCTCCGACGGCACGGTGTCGTTCGACGGGGCGACGTTCTCCGGCGGCACGGTGTCATTCCACGGGGCGTGGTGGTCCTCCCCTCCAACAGGATTGCCTGACCAGGCACCAGGGCTGCAGCTTCCCGACGAACCCAGCGGATAGCACCATTTTTCGGGTATACTGTTGATAGTTAGTGGATGGGTTGTCGGAAGGACGGCCACATGGCTAAGGACAAGTTCAAGCGGCTGGATGAGCTCACCGCGATCAAGAACGACTTCGACAGGGAGTTGCTCGACGCCTTGAACAAGGGCCGGCGCGGCAAGCTCAGTGAGGACCACAAGCGTGTCGACGACGCGCGCCACAGCGAGATCGTGAAGCTCATGAAGGAGGGACACTCCCCGGAGGAGCTCTCTCGACGGCTCGACGACACAGATAGGTATCGCCGGTAGGAGGGTGCAGGGGTAGACCTCCTTTTCCGCCACGTAGAGCCCCGAGACGGCGAGAGTCTCGGGGCTCTACGTGTCAGCCCCCGCATCTCCGCCAGCTTCCCGGCGTCACTTCATATTGTTACGATCCGATCTCACTAAGTGATAGCCGGATCGCTGAAGACGACGGGAGGGGCGGGCATGGATGAGCAGGACGGCTCTCGCCGATTCCCGTACGGTCCGCCACCAGCCGCACGCCCAGGCCTGCCCTACGAGCCCGAGCAGGTCGAGGTCGACGGAAACGACCACGCCGACGACCTACCGCCGCGCGGCCGCACAACATGGCCAGCCCGCCGAGCCGGGGTCTCCCGGGAGAAGCTGCTACGGCCCGCGCTGATCGTGGGATTCGCGTTGTGCGCCGGCCTGGGA
>NZ_BOOR01000084.1 GCF_016863335.1 Planotetraspora thailandica | reverse complement strand
TTCACGAAGTCACGCCGGGCTTGGGACGCGTACACCATCCATGCCGTCAGCCGACCGATCCGTCCGGCCCGACCATCACCTCGACGAGCGGCCCGTGGCAGGTCTGCCGTACGGGGTGGGCAGACTAGGACGTGCAGTCGACCGTCCCATGCTTGATCTGTTTGTCGGATCTTTCCTTTGAGAAGGGGTAGAAACGAGATCGTGACCTCACAGCGCATCCCTCGCGCGCTTGTCGCATTGCTCGGCACGGCCGCCGCTGTGGTCACGTTGGCCGGCATCCAGGCCGTCGGATCCATCGTCGGGCCTGTGGTCCTCGCGCTCACCCTCGTCGTCGCCGTGTCCCCGTTGCGCGGCTGGCTTTCGCGTCATCGGGCTCCCGTGTGGGTGCAGGTCGCCGTGCCCCTCGCCGTCGTCTTGCTCGTCCTGGCCAGCATGGTCGCGATCCTTTCTCTCGCGGCGGCCCAGCTGGCGATCCTTGCGCCCACGTACTCGACGCAGTTCTCCTCGATGGTCTCCGACCTGCAGCATTGGGCTGCCGGGCTGGGCTACGGCAGCGAACAGCTCAACAAGGCGTTGTCCTCGTTCGACCCAGGCAAGATGATCGAGGTCGCACAGGGTGTGCTCAGCGGGCTGCTCGGAGTACTGTCGAGCCTGTTCCTGATCGTGGTGCTGCTGCTCGCGATGAGCCTCGACGCTCCCGTGTTCTCCCGGATCGTCGACGCGGCCGCCGCCGAGCGGCCGGAGCTTGCCAGAGCACTGAGCTCGTTCGCGTTCCGTACCCGCCGCTACCTGATCGTCTCAACGATCTTCGGATTGATCTGCTCCGCGCTCGACGTCATGGTGCTGGCCATTCTGGCCGTGCCCCTCCCCCTTTTGTGGGGGGTGCTGGCGCTGATCACCAACTACATCCCGAACATCGGGTTCATTCTCGGGCTCGTTCCGCCCGCGCTTCTCGGACTGCTCGAAGGCGGCCCCAGGACGATGATCCTGGTGATCGTCGCCTACATCGCGATCAACGTGGTGATCCAGTCGTTCGTGCAGCCGAAGTTCCTGGGCGACGCGGTGGGGTTGTCGACCACGGCGACGTTCCTCTCGCTGATCGTCTGGGCCTGGGTGCTCGGCCCGGTGGGCGCTCTGCTCGCGATTCCGCTCAGCCTTCTCGTTCGCGCGCTGCTCGTCGACAGCAATCCGGACAGCAAGTGGATCGCAGCTCTCATCTCCGGAGAGCTCCCGGGCTCCTCTACCAAGAAGTCCGCCCCGAAACCCGCCCGGGATCCGGCCCCGGAACCCGCCGAAAGCGTCGTCACGGCTCCCCCATCGCCATCGCCGAAACCAGGCGCATAGCGGGACATCCAATGGATGTGCGCCAGCCGTACCACGCGTAATGTCGGGAACATGCGGCGATGGGACATCGACGAGCGCCAGACCGGCATCGCCGACGGGTCGGCGATGGATCCGCAGGTCCAGCGACTGCTCGACGCGATGAAGCGCGACGGCTGGGTCACCGAGGAACCTGAGGCGCACCTGCTTCCGCATCTACGGCGCGCCTGCGGCTCCGAGTGGCTCCTGCTCGGCGAGCGGCTCCTCGACGACGGCGTCTACGAGGTGACGATCTCGCTGGCGGGCGACCAGGAGGGCGTGCACATCCACCGCGACGCGATCCGGCTCCTGTCGGCGATCGCCGAGCCCGCCTTCTTCGTACGGCAGAGCGAGCCCGGCGTGTTCGACTGTGTAACCGGTGTGCTGGACGGCGACCCTCCCGGCTTCAAGAGCCACGGCCACCTGGTGAGGCTGATCGTCAGATAGGTCTCGGTCAGGAAGCGCCCACACGCGCCGGAGGCGCGGTGACCGGCACGCCCTCGATGCCTGTGCCCTTCCGCCTCGCCCACGGCATGGCCGCGATGATCAGCGGGAAGACGATGATCGAGCTCATCGCCCAGGGTGAGTGCAGCTCTCCCCACTCCTGTCCGGAGAACTGCGTGAGCACGAGATAGCCCGTCGCCGCCCACGCCGAGCAGCCGATGATCGTGGGCCAGGCCCACCGCGTCGGCCGGGCGACGAGGAACGGCATGAACCACATCAGGTACTGCGCGCCCAGACGAGGCGTGAAGATCATGAAGGCCAGAACGATCGCGGTCGTCACATCGATGGGATCGGCCTTGCGCCACCAGATCAGACACGCGGCGATCGCGAGGTAGATCATGTACTGGCCGATCTTCAGCGCGACGGGGTTGAGCACCCAGTCGCCGCCGTTGAGCAGGGCCGTCCATCCCCAGTCTCCGGTGATGGGGCGCACGTCGCCGGGCCGCAGACCGATCGTGTTGAGGATCTCGGGCAACTTGCCCCACGGCGTGAAGCCGGCGATGGGCAGGCTGAGCAGGAACGCGATCGGCGGGATGCCGGCGGCGATCAGAGAGATCAGCCGGGAGCGCGGCCCGGGAAGCAGCAGGAGCATGCCGGGGATGAGGATGACGGGCCAGCTCTTCGCGCACAGGGCCATGCCCATCAGCAGGCCGGCCCAGACGGCTCTGGCCGTAGCCGTCCTGTCGTCGTCGAGCGGGTGCGTGAACCGGCGGAGCAGATCACCGGGGCGCCGCCACGGCAGCGGAGCCGACGGCCGCCAGCCGTCCGGGCCGCGGGCCACGACGAAGGCCGCGACGCCGAACACCAGGGAGACTGGCTCGACCTGGCCGTGCACTGACGCCACGAGGATCGCGAGCGGGTTGCACGCGTACTGGAAGGCGCGGAGCTTCTGGGCGGAGCCGCCGGCCAGCTTGCCGACCAGCGGGATCAGCACGATGTCGGAGACGACGGTGACGAGCCTGCCGCCGACCTCCCAGGGGATGCCGAGGCCGAGGAGCAGGCCGTACACGTAGGGGATGGTGGGGAGGAAGTGCCATCCGCCGTTGCTGCCCAGCACGGGGTCGTGATGGTGGAGGATGGCTTCGCCCGCGGGCTTGAAACTGTTGACGAAGTCGACCGGCTGCCAGGAGTCCTTGGCCGACAGCACAAGGATCAGCACGCGGAAACCCACGCCGATGGCGAGAGTGACGCCGAGTGAGGGCTTCCAGCCCTTCCATTGCGCGACGATGGCGAGCGCGACACCGATGATGAGAACGATGCCCGTCGGGATTGCGTAGTCCATGACGCTGCCAAGCCTGCCCGACAAACAGGCAAAGAGGCGACCCGCCAGCGGAATTCTTACCCGAGCGTCACCGACGGTGACCAATCGCTATTGTATTGTTACCCAACGTAACAAATGGGAGACTTCGATGAAGATTCGACTGTGGATCACGCTTGGCATCGCGACGTTCGTGGGCATGTTGATCGGCCTGCTGGCCCCGACGAGAAGCGGCGGCCGGCGCGACGGGTAGGGGGGATTCCGTCGCGCCGGCCGCCGGGTCATAGGCGGGCCGCAGGTCAGAAGCCGGCGGTGACGCGGGTGAAGTCCCAGTCGTTCTGAGCGATGCCACTGCAGTTCGACACGACGCCGCCGCCCGGGCAGCCCCGGTCGCGGTTGACCGACCAGAAGGCGAGCCTGCCGAGTCCCTTCGACTTGGCGTAGTCGCGGATCTGCGTCCAGGTCGCGAGCGACGTCAACTCCTGCTGGTCGGACAGGCCGTTCATGCCGGAGATGCCCATGTGCGCGTACGCCTGGGCGTCGGTCCAGCCCCAGGCGGACTTCAGGGCGTTCTTCAGACCCTCGGCCGCGTTCACGGTGTTCTGGTACATGTTCGCGCCGCCGCCGAAGTCGAACGGCATGATCGTGTAGTTGTCCACGTTGACGCCGAGCGCCTTCGACTGGTTGATCAGCCGCGTGCCGTAGTAGGTCGGGCCCGTGGTGCTCGTACCGAACGTGATGACGACCTTGGTGTTCGGGTTGTTCTGCTTGATGATCTTCAGGCCGCCGAGGATGCGGTCCTGGACGGCCTCGTTCTCGAACTCGTCGCTGTTCTCGATGTCGAAGTCGACCGCGGCCGGGTTGTAGGCGTTGATGACCTGCTGGACCGCCGCCGCGAACGCGGACGACGACGAGCAGTTGGGCCCGAGCTTGTTGCCCGAGTAACCGCCGAAGGAGATCTGCACGTTGCCGCCGGCGGCCTTGATCTGCGAGATCGCCGCTGCGTCGGCGCCGCCGATCAGGGGGCGTGAGCTGTCCCACGCGGGTGTGCACCCGCCGCCGGAGAGCATGAACGCCATGGTGAAGGCCTTGACGCCGGTGGCGTTCATGACCGTGGCCGGGTTCGGCGGGTTGCCCCAGCCCTCATAGAGGTAGGGCGCGCCGGGCATCTTCGTGCCGCCGGTCGGGCAGCCCGTCGTGGTCGCGGTCACCGGGCCGCTCGCGGCCGACTCGCCCTGCCCGTTGTACGCCTTGACCGTGTAGGTGTGGGTGGTGCAGGCACCGAGGCCGGAGATCGTGGCGCTCGTTCCGGTGACGGTCGCCCGGACGGCAGTGCCCTCATAGACGCGGTAGCCGGTGACCGTGCCGCTCGACGACCCCCAGGAGAGCGATATCGACGTGCCGGCGGTGCCGCTGACCGTCGGGTTGCCCGGTGTGCCGGGCGCACCCGACGGCGGCGGCGTCGACCCGCCGCCGCACGAGGCGCCGTTGAACGTGCAGTTCAGCGGTGTGGCGCTCGCCCCGCCCGGGCTGCCGTTGAACCCGAAGCTCGCGGTACCGCCCGCCGGGATGGTGCCGTTCCAGCCGAGGTTGGTGAAGGTGAAGTGCTGGCCGTTCCTGGTCAGGGAGGCGTCCCAGACGGAGCCGACCGCGGCGCCCGCGGGCAGGTCGAACTCCACCCGCCAACTGTTGATCGCCGACGATGTCCCGTTGGTGATCACGTACTTGCCTTCGAACCCGGTGCCCCAGTCCTGGGTCTTGGTGAACACCGCCGTGGCGGAGGCTCCGTACGCGGGGGTGACGGTGATGACGCCGCCGGTGACGGCGAGCGCCACGGCGGCCGCGACCGTCCTCAGGCGCGCGCTCCAGGGGAGTTTCATGGTTCCTCGCAAGGTGGGGGGTGTCAGCCGAGCGTGTTCAGGTACGCCCGGTGGTTGCGGGAGAACTCGAAGCCGTTGTACTTGTCCCAGTTGATCGACCAGGTCATCAGGCCGCGCAGGCCGGAGAAGACCCCGTGCGGGCGGTAACCGCCGCAGCCGGTGCCCTTGGCCAGGCAGCCGAAGGCGCTCTGGACGGCGGAGACCGTGGTGAAGCCGTTTCCGGCGTACGGCGCGGCGGGCAGCCCTATGGCCACCTGGTCGGGGCGCAGTGCGGGGAAGGTCGCTCCGCCGGCCACGGGGAAGCCGGTGAGCAGCATGTCGGTCATCGCGACGTGGAAGTCGGCCACGCCCATCGTGTGGTACTGGTTGTCCAGGCCCATGATCGGCCCGGAGTTGTAGTCCTGCACGTGGAGCAGGGTGAGGTCGTTTCGCAGGGCGTGGATGACCGGCAGGTAGGCGCCCGAACGGGGGTCGGCCGAGCCGTTCGGGCCGGGGCCGTAGAACTGGTAGCCGAGTTGGACGAAGAACGTCTCCGGCGCCATGGTGAGGACGAACGCCGAGCCGTACTTGGCCTTGAGCGACCGGATCGCCGAGATCAGGTTGACGATCACGGGCGTGGTGGGGTTGCGGAAGTCGGTGTCGCCCTGGTTGAGGGACAAGGAGTGGCCCTCGAAGTCGATGTCGAGACCGTCCAGGCCGTACTTGTCGATGATCGCGCCGACCGACTGGACGAACTTGTCCCGCGCGGCGGTGGTGGTCAGCTGCACCTGGCCGTTCTGGCCGCCGATGGAGATGAGGACCTTCTTGCCCGCCGCCTGCTTGGCCCGGATCCCCGCGATGAATTCGGCGTCGCTTTCGACGTTGGGGCATTCGGTGGCCGGGCACCGATTGAACCTGATGTCGCCGGAGGTGACGGAGGTCGGCTCACCGAAGGCGAGGTCGATGATGTCCCAGTCGTTTGGCACATCCGCCATCCGGATATATCCGGATCCGTTGGCGAATGATGCGTGCAGGTAGCCCACCAGCAGGCGCTTGCCGTTCGACGGAGACGGCGTCGGAGTCGGGGTGGGCGTGGGGGTCGCGGTCGGCGTCGGAGTCGGCGTGGGACTCGGCGACGGCGTCGTGCCGCCGGGGCCGTCGAGCACGATGTCGTCGGCGTAGTAGGTGCCCTGGCCGTACCAGCCGTTGACGTAGACCGTCACGCTGGTGGTCGACGGGCCGGTGGTGAACGACGTGGTCAGCTGCTTCCACGTTGCGCCCGGCGTGCCCCAGGTCTGCGGGTCGGTCCCTCCGGTGCCGGTCGCGCCGAGGAACACGTAGTTGCCCTGGACCCAGGACGACAGGGTGTATTTGGTCGACGGCTGCACGGTGATCGTCTGCTGGCAGCGGGCGTAGTCGCTGCCGGCCGGGGTGGCGGACAGGGCCCTCGTGCCGCCGTGGACGGGAGTGGAGACCGCCGCCGCGGTCGAGGCGCAGGTCCATCCGGACAGGCCGGACTCGAACCCGGCGTTGGTGAGGATGTTGGCCGCGGAGGCGGTGCCGCCCCAGAGGGCTGTGGCGCCCAGGACGAGCGCGGCCGCGGCTGCCCATTTACGAACGAGCAATGTGACTCACTTTCCGGTCGACGGCCCGGCCCCCAACCCCCTTGCCGTGATCATGCAGAAGTTCGGTGATCATGCTGCCGAGCTGGAAGTTCGCGACTCGTGATCATGCAGAAATTCGGCACCGACCCCGCCGACCTGGGCACTCGCCATTCGTGATCATGCACTCGTGCCGGTTGTGCATGATCACGAACGACGTCTCCGCAGGTCGTACGGCCTGCCGTCGAACTTCTGCATGATCACGGTTTGCGTTTTCGCAGGTCGGGACGGCTTTCGCCGAACTTCTGCATGATCACGCGCAAGGGGGCGGGGTCAGCCGGTGAAGGACTTGAAAATGTTGGTGAACTCGTAGGCGGACTGGGCCACGCCGCTGCAGGTGGGCGAGAGGGTGCCGTTCGGGCAGCCGCCGTTGTCACGGCCGACCGACCAGAACCCGATCCGGCCCACATGGTTGGTCTGCGCGTACGAGAGCACCTTGCGGGCGTCGGCCTGGAAGGTGGTCTGGCCCGTGTCGTTCTTGCCGATCATCGGGGTGAGCCCCAGCAGCCGCTTGATCTGCGCGTCGGTCTTCGACGGCCAGATCTGCTTCATCTGCGTCACGGTCGCGGCGGCCGCGGAGACCATCGCGTCGCCCCAGTTCCCCGAGAACCCGAAGTCCATCAGCATCGGGTTGACCATGACGTTGAGGCCCTTGGCCGCGGCGTCCTGGAGGATCTGCACCGAGAACGGGTCGACCCCGTAGTCCTGGCCCTGCACCCGCAGCGTGTAGCTGATCGTGGTGCCGCGCTCGGTCTGGAGCTGCTTGAGCGCGGTGTTGACCTTGTTGACGTCGATGGAGGCCTCGACGTCGACGTCCAGGTAGTTGGTGCCGACGGTGTCGAGGACCTTCTTGTACGCCGCCAGCAGGGCGGCCGAACTGCTACAGGTGTGCTCGAGGTAGGGCCCCACGGCTCCACCGGTGGCGACGATCACCTGGCCGCCCTTGGCCTGCAAGCCCTTGACGTCGTTGACGATGCGGGCGTCGTTGATCGGGATGGTGCCGCCCCAGGCGGGGTTGCAGCCGGTGCTGTCGCCGAGCGCGAACGCCAGCGTGTAGTTCTTCACGCCCGTCGCGTTGTACGCGCTGACCAGCGAGGGAGTCGTCATCGTGATGTCGACGTACGGCGCGAAGGTGATGGAGCCCGGGTTCGGCGGCGGCCCGGTCGGTGTGGGCGTCGGCGTGGGGGTCGGCGTGGGAGTGGGTGTGGGCGTCGGCGGCACGGTACCCGGGCCGTCGAAGACGACGTCGTCGGCGTAGTAGGTGCCCTGGCCGTACCAGCCGTTGACGTAGACCGTCACGCTGGTGGTGGACGCCCCGGTGGTGAACGAGGTGGACAGCTGAGCCCAGTTCGCGCCCGGCGCCGCCCACGTCTCGGAGCTCACGCCGTTGCCGGTCGCCCCGAGGAAGACGTAGTTGCCACGCACCCAGGACGACAAGGTGTATTTCGTCGACGGCTGCACGGTGATCGTCTGCTGGCAGCGGGCGTAGTCGCTGCCGGCAGGGGTGGCCGCCAGGGCCTTCGTGCCGCCGTGCACGGGACTCGAGACGGCCTGCGCTCCGGACGACGGCGAACACGACCAGCCGGACAGGCCCGACTCGAATCCCGGGTTGGCCGCGATGTTGGCGGCGTAGGCCGGGGCGGTGAGGAGGCCCACGAGTGCGACGGACGCCACGGCGCCCAGGGTGATCAGTTTCTTCATGGCGTCATCCCGTGTACGAAGCGAAGATCTTGGAGAACTCGTAGGGCGACTGGGCGATGTTCGTACACATGTAGAGGGCGCCGTTGCAGGCGTTGCGGTCCCGGGTGGCCTCCCAGAAGGCGAGCAGGCCGAGGTGCTTGCCCTTGGCGAAGGTGACGAGCTGGCGGGCGTCGTCCTGGTTGTAGATGCGCCCGTCGTCGTTTTGGCCGAGCATCGGGGTGACGCCGACCATGCGCCACACCTGGGCGTCGGTCAGGCTGGGGTAGAGGGTCTTGAGCTGGGAGAAGGTGTTGTTGGCCGCCTGGATCGCCGCGTCGCCGTAGTCGACGGACTGGTAGTAGTCCATCGCCATGACGTTGACGGCGTCGAGCTTGACCCCCGCGTCGCGGGCCGACCTGACGACGTTCAGCCCGTCGGCGGTGAGGCCGTTCGGCAGCACCGGCAGGGTGAGGGAGATCTTGAGGTTGGGGTGCGCCTGCTGGAGCCGGGCGAGCGCCTGCGACCTGCGGGCGACCGACGCCGGCTCGGCCGTGGCGGAGCCCTCGATGTCGAGGTCGATGTAGTTCAGGCCGTACGCGTTGACCACGGCGTTGTACTCGTTGAACAGCGCGGTGACGTCCGTGCAGGCCTGGGCGAGCTCGATGCCGGTCGCGCCGCCGAAGGAGACCTTCACGTCTCCCCCGCCGGCCCTGATCGCGTCGATCTGGTCCTTGCCCCACTGCTGTCTCGGGTCGTACGCGTTGAACCACATGGCCTTGCAATTCGACGCGGTGATGAAGGCGAGGGTGAAGTTCTTCAGCCCGGAGGCCGAGGCCATCGCGGTCAGGCTGGGAGTCGGCCACGACCCCATGTCGACGTACGGCGCGGTCCTGAGGTTGCCCGGGGACGGCGGCGTCGTGGGCGTCACGGTCGGCGTCGGGGTCGGTGTGGGCGTCGGCGTGGGGGTCGGATTCGATCCGCCGCCGCATGACGCGCCGTTCAGCTTGCAGTTGGCGGGCACTCCGTTGCCGGTGCTCACCCAGCCGAATACCGCGGAGGCGCCGGGTGCCAGCGTGCCGTTGTAGTCGCGGTTCCTGAACGTGTAGTGGTCGCCCGACTTCGTCAGGAGCGCGTCCCAGTAGGACCCGACCGACGACCCCGCCGGGAGGTCGAACTCGACGGTCCAGCCGGAGAGGGTGGACGTCCCGGTGTTCGTGACCGTGTATCTGGCCTGGTAGGCGGAGCCCCAGTCGGAGTCCTTGGAGAAGACGGCCGTGGCGGTGGCGGCCTGGGCGGGGAGCGCGATGAGGGCCAGCGTCACCGCGGCCACCGCGGCGAGCACGCGCCAGACGATCTTGATGTGCATGTCACAACCTCTGGGGGGTGGGGGGTGGGAGGTCATGGGATCCGTACGGCCGGCGCCTCACGGAGGCGGCCGATGTTGACGGCGCCGGCCGTACGGCGCTCTGGGGGCGTGACAGACGCGATTGACAGTTTCTTTTAGGAAAGTTTCCTAAGAGTTGATCGGATAGTAGTCCGGCGGCAGGCCCCCGGCAAGGCCCAATCCGCACGGATTCCACACGAAGTTGACGGCGCAGTCAGAATCGGCCGCGCTCACGGGATGGTGCCGCCGCCCGAGCCCCGCGAACAAGGGGCATCACCTTAAACAAGCCTTATCTCCAGCTCAATCGGCTCCACCCCGGTCATGCGTGCCAGCCCGGTGCCAGCCCCGTGCCAGCCCCGTGCCAGCCCGTACGGCGACGCTTCCCGGCATGAACCACTCGATCGAAGCCGATGGCCTCGTCAAGAGGTACGGCGGCAAGACCGCTCTGGACGGGGTGGACCTGGCGGCTCGGGCCGGCTCGGTCCTGGCCGTGCTCGGGCCCAACGGCGCGGGCAAGACGACGGCGGTGCGCGTCCTGGCCACGCTCGTCGCCCCGGACGGCGGGCACGCCAGAGTCGGCGGTCACGACGTCGTGCGGGAACCGGCCAAGGTGCGCGAGCTGATCGGCCTGACCGGCCAGTACGCGTCGGTCGACGAGAAGCTGACCGGCAGGCAGAACCTCGTGATGATGGGCCGTCTGCTCGGCATGAACCGGGCCGCCGCCCGCGCGAAGGCGGACGACCTCCTTGACAGGTTCGGCCTGCGGGAGGCCGCGGGACGCCCGGCGGGCGCCTACTCGGGTGGCATGCGCCGCCGGCTCGACCTCGCAGTGAGCCTGGTCGCCGAGCCGTCGATCATCTTCATGGACGAACCGACCACGGGCCTGGATCCGCAGGTGCGCGCCGAGTTGTGGACCATCGTCCGCGAGCACATCGCCCGCGGCGCGACCGTGCTCCTGACCACGCAATATCTGGAAGAGGCCGATCAGCTCGCCGACGAGATCGTGCTCATCGACCACGGCCACGTGGGCGCGAGGGGCACGCCCGACCAGTTGAAGGCCCGCGCCGGGGACAGGCGCCTGGAGATCCGGCCCGAGCACGACGCGGACAAGGCCGAACGCATCCTCGCCGAGGTCACCGGTCTCGCCCCGCATCACGCCGGAAACGGGCTGATCAGCGTGCCGGTCCTCGACCCGGCCGTGCCGTCCGCCGTCTTCCGCCGGCTCGACGAGGCGGGCGTCGTCCTCACCGAGCACGCGCTGCGGCGGCCCACGCTCGACGAGGCGTTCCTCGCGCTCGTGTCGGCTCCCCAAGCAGGAAGGACGTCGTCGTGACCGCGCGGAACAACGCCCTCACCCAGGGCATGACGCTGACCTGGCGAAGCCTCGTGCCGCTCAGGAATCAGCCTGGGGAACTGGTCCAGCTGCTCCTCCAGCCCATCTTCATGATCGTGATCTTCGTCGTCGTCTTCGGGGCGATGACGGGCGACCAGGGCGGCGCCGTCCAGCACCTGCTGCCCGGGGTGCTCACGCAGGTGGCGCTCACGCAGACGATCAGTACCGGTCTGAAGCTCGCCGAAGACATCGGCAACGGCGTGTTCGACCGGTTCAAGAGCATGCCGATCGCCCGATCCGCTCCTCTCATCGGCCGCATCCTCGCCGACACGTGCACCATGACCCTGACGGTCGCGGTCGCACTCGCCGTAGGCGCCGTGGTCGGCTTCCGGATCCGCACGTCCCCCCTGGAGGCCCTGGCGGGAGTGGCGCTGCTGCTGACCTTCACGCTGGCCCTCGGCTGGGTGTCGGCGTGGCTCGGCCTGCGGGCCAAGTCGGCGGCCTCGATGCAGGGGCTGGCCACCGCCGTGCTGCTTCCACTCACGTTCGGGAGCACCGCGCTCATCCCCGCCGCGAACCTGCCGGGCGTGCTGCGGTGGTGGTCGACGCTCAACCCGGTGTCGCACCTGGCCGATTCCATGCGCGCGTTGTTCACCGGTGGGCCTGCGGGGGCGCACATCTGGATCACGCTGGGCTGGGCCGCCGCGATCACCGCGTGCTTCGTGCCGCTCGCCGTACGCGCTTATTCGAAGCGCATCCGGTGAAGCCGGACGGCTCACGCCGACGCGAGCTCGCCGATCTCCTCGCGCGACAGGGCCCGGCCCCGCGCGTACGCCTCGGCGAAGGCGGAGCCCAGCTCCGCCCGGGCCGACTCCATCGCGGCGACGGCGTCGGCGTCGGCGTGCCAGCCGTCGTTGACGGCGTCGGCCGCTCCGAACAGGACGGCCGACCGCTCGGCCTCGTCCGCCGCCAGTGCGACCATGGCGGTGGCCGCGATGAGCAGGGCGAGGATCGGCACGTCCGGATGGGTGCCGAGCGCCCGGATCGCGGCCCGGAACTGGAGACGGGAGCCGTCGAGGTCGCCCTTCTCCAGCAGGGCCCTGCCGTACCCGCCTCGCGCCATCGCGATCTGTTGCGGAATCGTCAGGCCGTCCAGCCTGGCCATGACGTCCTCGTAGGCTGCCAGGGCCGCGTCGAGCCTCCCGCCGCGGCGAGCGACCTCGGCCTCTGCCGTCCTGAGCTGGATCAGCGTGTACGCCGGCATGTCACCGGACAGTCTGGCCCTGGCCAGGGCCAGGTCGGCCAACGCGCCGTCGAAGTCGCCGGCCTGCGTGCGCAGCAGCGCCAGCCGGGTCAGCGCCGAGGCCGTGTCCTCCGGGCTCATCCACTCCCCGGTGAGCGCGATGATCTCTTCCACCAGTTCGGACGGCAGGTCGCCGCGTGTGGCGCGGAGGGTGGCGAGCGCGAGCAGCGCCTCGCTCAGGCCGCGGCGGTCTCCCAGGGCCCGAAACCCCGCCACGGCGCCCTCGATGTCGCGCCAGGCGTCGTCGGCCAGGCCGAGCGAGCTGCCGCGGATCATCAGGGCCGAGGCGGCCAGCCACGGATCGTCCGACGCGGTGTAGTCGCTGAGAAGGTCGGTGGCGCGCTCGGTCTGTCCGGAGACGGCCGCCATGACCACCCGCACGATCAGCAGCATCGGGTGGATCGGCCCCTCCCGGAGGGCCGCCTCGATCAGGTCGTTCATCTCGCGGAACATCGTCTCGATGTGCTCACGGTCGGCCATCGCGTGACCCAGCTGAGTGGCGCCCAGGCCGAAGCGGCAGGCCGCGTAGTGGCGCAGCAGACCCGCCGGCGGATGGGCGCCGACGAGTTCCACGACTCGGCCGGCCCAGACGGCCGCCTCGCTCCGGTAGCCGCGCATCCACCAGAACCAGCTCAGCTCGCCGCACATCCGCAGGGCGATCTCCACCTCACCCGAGTCGATCGCCCAGCGGAGCGCCGCGTGCAGGTTGTCCTGCTCGGCGCCGAGCCGGGCGATCCACTCGAGCTGCTCGGCCGTGCGCAGGTGCGGTTCCGCCTCCTCAGCGAGGGCGAGGAAGCGCCGGGCGTGCCGCCGGTGGAGCTCCGCGGACTCCCCCGCTTCGGCCAGCCGTTCCGCCGCGTAGGCCCGGATGGTCTCCAGCATGCGATAACGCCCGTCGTCGGTCATCTCGACCAGCGACTTGTCGACGAGGGACGGCAGCACCTCAAGCACGTCGCCACTGCAGACGGCTTCCGCGTCGTCCAGCGTCGCGCCGCCGGCGAAGACGGCGAGGCGTCTGGCCAGGGCCGCCTCGCTGGATGTGAGCAGGTCCCAGCTCCACTCGACCACCGCGCGCAGCGTGCGGTGCCGCGGCAGCGCCGTACGGCTGCCGCCCGTGAGCAGCCGGAACCGGTCGCCGAGCCGGGCCGCGAGCTGGTCGGGACTGAGCGCGCGCAGCCGCGCGGCGGCCAGCTCGATCGCCAGCGGCATGCCGTCCAGGCGGCGGCAGATCGTGACGGCGGCGTGCACGTTGCCGTCGTCGAGCACGAAGCCGGGGCGTGCTGCGGCGGCGCGGTCGGCGAGCAGCCGGACGGCCGGATGGTTCAGCGCGTCGGCGGCCGCGGCCCCTTCGGGCGGCAGTCCGAGGGGAGGGATCGGGGCCAGCGTCTCCCCTGGGACGCCGAGCGGCTCCCGGCTGGTCGCGAGCACGGTGACGCCGGGGCAGTCGCGCACCAGCCGGTCGGCGAGGGCGGCGGCCGCCTCGATCACGTGCTCGCAGTTGTCGAGCACGAGCAGGAGGGCACGGCCCGCGAGCGAGCCGACGAGATGCTCCATCGGGTCCCGCGCCGCGGGAGCCGCCTGACCGGGAAGGGGGCCCGCCACGTCGGCGATGCCGAGCGCGCCGAGCACGGCGTGGGGCACGTCGGCGGCGCCGGCGACCGGGGCGAGCTCGACCAGCCGGGCGCCTTCGGACCCGTCACGGGTCGCGACCGCGACGCGCAGGGCGGTTTCGACGGCGAGTCTTGTCTTGCCCGCTCCTCCGGGTCCGACGATCGTCACCAGACGCGAACGCTCCAGGAGGGCTCCGACGTGCGCGACCTCCTCCTCCCTGCCCACGAAGGAGGTGAGCGGCGCCCGGGGCGTCGAGGCCCGGCCCGGAACGCGAGCGGACGCAGGCGGTGCAGCGGGCGGTGCGGAGATCTCTCCCCGCAGCACCGCGAGATGGGCCTCGCGAAGCTCGGGGCCCGGGTCGACGCCGAGTTCGTCGGCGAGGGCCTGCCGGGACTTCTCGAACAGGGCGAGCGCCTCGGCCTGCCTGCCGCCGCGTGCCAGGGCGCGGATCGCGAGGGCGCAGAGCCTTTCGCGCAGCGGGTGGGCCGCTGCCTCGGCGGACAGGTCGATCGCGCGCCCGAGGGCGAGACACGCCTCGGCCCTGTCCTCGACCGCGGCCAGGCGCTGCACTTCGAGGGCGGCGGCGACGTTCGCCAGGTAGTCCACGCCGGTCAGGTCGGCGAGCGCGGGCCCGCGCCACAGGGCCAGGGCTTCGCCGAGCATGCCGGCGGCCGCATCCCCGGAGAGCCCGGTGGCGGCCTCGCACCCGCGGGTGAACCGATGGGCGTCGACGTGCATGGGGTCGAGGTCGAGCACGTAGCCGCCCGACCGCCAGGTGACCGAGGCCGCAGGTCCGAGGGCGGCACGTAACCGTTTGACCAGCGTCTGCAACGCGTTGGCCGCCGTCGCGGGCGGCTCTTCGCCCCACAAGACGTCCACGAGACGGTCGGCCGTGACCGGCCGGCCGGCCTGCAGGGCGAGCACCGCGAGCAGCGCCCGCACTCGTGGGCCGGCGACGGCTATCTCCTCGCCGTCGTCACCCGTGACCTCCAAAGCCCCCAGAAGGCTGACCCGCATATCCGACATATTGCCCGATATCGGCGCCCGGTAGATCGCCGTCGTCATGACCTGCCGGTGGCGTCGATGAGTTTCATCGCACCCTGGTGCAGCAGGTCGGCGGCCACGCGAGCGCCGAGGATGGCGGGGTCGCCCAGGTCGCCCCAGGCATGAGAGCGGACGAACGCGCTGCCGTCCTGGTTGAACACCATCCCGAACATGGCCATCTGCCCGTCCGGGGTGGTGGTGGCGTAGCCCGCGATCGGGCTGTTGCAGTGGCCGCGCAGCATGTGAAGCATGGTCCGCTCCGCGAGGATGTGCGCGGCCGTCGAAGGATGGTTGAGCTGGTTGACGAGCTGCATCACCGGGGCGTCCGCGACGCGGGCATGGACGCCGACGACGCCGGCCCCGACCGGAGGCACCATGCTGAGAGTGCTTTTGTCGCCTTGGAACTCCACCGGCAGGACCTCCTGGTGCTCGTCGACGGCCCCGATGCGCTGCAGGCCGACACGCGCCAGGACCAGGCCCGCGTACGGACTGTCTTTGGCGTGCAGCTTGTCCAGGCGCGCGTCGACGTTGCCCCTGATCCGCTTCGTCCGCAGATCAGGCCGGTAGGCGGTGATCTGCGCGGCACGCCGCACAGCGCTCGTCCCGATGACGGACCCTGGCGGCAGGTCGGCCAGCGGTGTCCCGTCGCGAGTCACCAAGACGTCATGAACGTCCTCGCGCTCGAGGTAGGCCCCGAACGCCGTGCCTTCTGGGAGGGGCACGTCGCCGGGTACGTCCTTCATGCAGTGCACGGCCACGTCGATTTGGCCGCCGACGAGCGCCTCGTCGATCTGCTTGGAGAAGGCGGCCTTCCCACCGATGACCGACAGATCGCCTCCCCAGTGGTCGCTGGTGACCTGGATCTTCACCAGCTCGATCCGGATGCCCGGCGCGGCCTTGCCGAGGAGCGTTGCTACGCGTTCGGCGAGGATCGTGGCCATGACGGAGGTCCGGACACCGATCCGGAGTGGGCTCTCGGCGAAGCGCTCCGCGAACACGACGTTGGTCATGAGGACGTTTCTCCTGGTTGCGCCGGTATGGTCTGACGTCGATCAGCAGGCGCCAGTGCCGACCATCATCGCGGCGAGAGCCCTTGCCCTCTTGCGAGGGCGTCCGGCGATGGGGTCCGCAAGAACTCTCGCTCGGCCGCCACCATGGCGGCCAGCGGTGGATCGCCGTCGTGAGGACCTGCGCCCCGGTCAGTCCAGGCCCCGCTTGCCCGGGGTCCAGAACGGCTTGGTGAGCACACTTCTGCGCGGCCAGCCGCGTTCGGCCACCAGGTGACGCCGCACGATCTGGATGGTCCGCGCCTCACCCGCCAGATAGGCGACTCCGGGCACCGGCGGCAGGTCGAGCTTGCCGACCGCCTCCAGGAGAGTCTGCGACCGCTCGGCGGACCCCGTACGCTCCACGCGGGTCAGTGCGCGTGGCAGCGGCAGATGGTCGCGCGCGTCGCCGGCCTCGACGACGCCGTGGACGGGGGTGCCCTCCGGGATCGTCCCGAGCATCGCGCCGAAGGCGACCGAGGCGGTCTCCTCGCCGGCGAACAGGTGGTAGGGCGCGCCGTGCCGTACGACGAAGTCGCCCTGGGGCTTGGAGAAGGTGACCTCCTGCCCGGCGGCGGCTGAGCGGGCCCACACGGAGCCGGGAGAGTCTCCGCCGTGGTCGAAGACGACCAGGTCGAGGGTGCCGGCGTCGGGGTCGGCCGCCCAGATCGAATAGGTGCGCAGCACGTCGCCCACCGCGCCCTTCAGCCATGTGCCGACGGCGAACAGGTCGTTGACGTGCACCCTCACCTGCTGGCCCGGCGTATGGGCGATGCCTTTCAGTGCGGGTCCCGCGATCTGGACGCGGCGCATCCGGGGCGTCAGCTGCTGGACGTCTTCGACGACGCCCGTGAGGAAGAGAAGGGAGCGCAGCGCTCGGGCGGTGGCCATGGCCGTGAGCCTAACGAGATATATCGCATGTCGCATCCTTCCGGAGGAGGACGTTCACCAGGCGGTGGCGAGGGTGATCGCCCCTGCTGCCACGAGCGCGAACGCCCACATCCGGTCGAGGTTGAACCACGCCCGGCGCAGGATCGTGAGCCCCGCGAACTCGTAGACGACGAGCGCGACCACCGTGGCCGTGACGAACATGGCCAGGGTGTGCACACCCGCGACGACCATGCCGCCGGTCAGGGCGCCCCCGCCGTGGTGATGCGCCCCGGCCGCCTCCGTAGCGGCGGGGAGATGCGTGAGGACCGGCAGCAGCATGAGGCCGGCGCCGTGCACCGACGACATGAGGAACGACCAGGCGGCCAGTTGCGGGAGCGACACCCGCATCCCCACCCAGCGGAAATGCCGCTTGGCGAGCAGGTGGTAGAGCCCGAAGCCGACGAGCAGCACGCCGGAGGCGATGCTGAGCACCGTGCTGGTGACCAGCGAACCGGTGATGCTGACGACGACCACCACCATGGCCACCGACGCGAGATGCCCGAACGCGATCACCGGCAGGGACTGCAGCAGCAGGTCGCGGCTGCGCTCCTGCAGTCCCCTGGCGACCGCGAAGAGCCACCCCATGGACGGATTGATCCCATGGAAGGCCCCGAGCAGGATCACCGCGGTGAGCGTCACGGATAGCAGTAGGAGTCGGAGGAGGCGTCGCCGCCCTGCAGCCGGGTCTGGTGCGGGCGGAGCCCCCGGAAGGCGTCGCCGTGCGGGAAGAACCGCTCGTCGAGGGTGAACGAGGCGGTGTCCACCTTCGCCATCCACGCGCCCACGCCGTCGGGATAGAACTGGTCGTCCCAGGAGCCGTACAAGGAATTCGTCACGTACACACGATTCCCATCCCTGCTGACCTCCACCATCTGCGGTCCGCCGGCCAGCCGCTCGGACGGCGCGGCGGGGTGGGCCGAGCGCCGCACGACGCCGCCGAGCCGGACGGAGCCGGTCTCGACGGGCGTGAACGGGTCGGACACGTCGAACTGCTTCAGCTCGCCCGTGCCCCAGCACGAGACGTAGAGGTGCTTGTCGTCCACGGACAGGTCGATGTCGGTGACCAGCGGCGGCACGGCGCCGAAGGGCTTGAGCACGTCGGGCAGGTCATCGGCCGCGGCGGGCTCGGCCGGGATGTCGACGACCTTGCGCACGGCCCAGCGAGAGCCCTCCTGGTACCACACCCAGATCGAGGCGGACAGGTCCTCGACGCTGGTGACCACTCCGGCGAAGCCGTACTTCTTCGTGGGGTCGTGCGCCGGTCGCAACTCCAGGACCATCTGGTACTGGTCGCCGAGGTCGAGTTCCTGCACGTGCCTGCGCCTGCGCAGGTCCCAGAAGTGCAGCCGGTGGCCGTACTTGCGGCCGAGCAGCAGTTCGCCCACCACGCCGTCCTCGATCATGGAGGGGGTACCCCACTCCGAGGTGACCATGACGTCGTGGTTGATGTGCCACCAGAAGTCGTAGGCGAGATATTGCGGCCCGCGATCGACCTCCCACCGGCCGAGCACCTCGAACGACGTGTGGTCGAGGACGGCGATGCCGCCGGGGCCCTCCTCGCCGTAGCCGCCGAGCGCCGACACGTACAGGCCCTCGGGGCCGCAGTGCACGGTGTGCGGCCGGGAGTAGCCCGCGCGCTTGCCCAGCTCCTCGGCCTCGATCACCTTCACGAGCTCGGGACTGATCCGGTCCTTGGTGTCGTAGACGTAGATCCGGGACGAGCGCAGCCCCGGGACGATCAGGTAGCGCCGTTCGACGTGGGGATGCGGCGCGTAGGGGCACAGCGCGCTGCTGCACGCGTTCCACCCGAAGTGATGGAGCTCGTCCCCGGTGTACGGAAGGTCGGTCCAGCCCACCACCTCGCCGTAGGAGCCGGACGCGGGATCGGTGTCCAGCACGGCGAGCGCGTCGGGTTTCTGGGCGGAGCGGTCGAAGGCGGCGACGTAGGCCAGCTTCTCCGCGGGGGCCGCGGCGGCGTCGCGCGGAGACGGATAGAACGTGGGATCCGGCTTCCAGAGCGTCATGCGCTCAGAATCTTTCCTAATTTCCCACCGGGTCAATAGGCATTTCCATTGCCTCACCCGTCGAGACCGATCCCAGAAGAGCGCTATATCGTCCCATGTACCAATTTTGAGGAGCAGAAAAGTGTTCTTCGGGATCACCAACCTCTGGGCCTACGTCGTCGGCACGTTCCTGATCATCCTCCTGCCGGGCCCCAACTCCCTGTTCGTGCTGTCCACCGCCGCCCAGCGGGGTGTGCGGCGCGGCTACCAGGCCGCCTGCGGCGTCTTCCTCGGCGACTCGGTGCTGATGTTCCTGTCGGCCGCCGGGGTCGCCTCACTGCTCAAGTCGACCCCGATCCTGTTCTCCGTGGTCAAGTACTCCGGGGCGGCCTACCTCGCGTGGATCGGCTTCGGCATGCTGCGCTCGGCCTGGAAGTCGTGGCGCACGCCGGCGACGGCGGCCGCCGAGCCCGGGACCCCGGCCCCGCCGCCCCGGCAGGCGAACCCGTTCCGCAAGGCGCTCAGCATCAGCCTGCTGAACCCGAAGGCGATCTTGTTCTTCGTGGCGTTCTTCGTGCAGTTCGTCGACCCGTCGTACGGCGCGCCCGCGTTGTCGTTCGTGATCCTCGCGCTGATCGCGCAGGCGTTCAGCTTCTGCTACCTCAGCACGCTGATCTTCGGCGGCACCTATCTGGCCGGCCAGTTCCGCCGTCGCCGCAGGCTCTCGGCCACACTGACATCAGGGGTGGGCGCCCTCTTCCTCGGCTTCGGGGCCAAGCTCGCGACCGCCACCCTGAACTGACTCACTCCCCGCGCGCCTCGGCCAGCGCCGTCTCGAAGGCGTCCATCGCCCGCTGGACCCGGTCGAGGCCCGAGGTGGGCAGGTACGTCATCACCCGGCTGACCCCGGCCTTCTCGCATGCCTCGATGACGCGCGGGTCGGCGGGCATCGAATTCATCATGACCTGGACCTGCCTGCCCCCGTCCTCCGCCCTGCGGAAGAGCTCCGGCACCCGCTCAAGGACGCCCGGCCCGTAGTTGGGCATCCACACGTCACCGTAGGAGAGCACGCGGTCGAGCACCTTCGGGCCGCCGCCGCCGACGAGCACGGGCAGCGGGCGCTGCGCGGGCTTGGGCCACGACCACAACGGCGGGAACGACACGAACTCGCCGTGGTACTCGGCCTCGTCGTGTGTCCAGATCTCCCGCATCGCCTGGATGTGCTCTTTCATCATGGCGAAACGGCGCCGGGGGTCGACGCCGTGGTCGCGCATCTCCGGCTCGTTCCACCCCGCACCCACGCCGAACTCGAAACGCCCGCCCGTCAGGTGGTCGACGCTCGCCACCGTCTTGGCCAGGCCGATCGGCTCATGCTGGGCCACCAGGCAGATGCCCGTCCCGACACGCAGTTTCGTGGTGGCCAGTCCCGCCGCCATCGCCGACGCGAAGGGGTCGTAGGTGTGCCAGTACTTGTACGGCAGGTCGCCGCCCCCCTCGGACTTCACCCGGGTGCCCGGCTCGGGCACCGGGATGTGCGTGTGCTCGGGGAAGAGGAGCGCCACGTGCCCCCGTTCTTCGACCATGCGGGCGAGCGCGGCGGGGCCGACGGCGTAGTGGGTCGCGAAGTAGCCGAATCCTGATTCCACCCGGTCAAATTAACAGCGTCTTTCCGCCTGGCCCGGAGGCGCTCTGTGACGGAACGCAAAGCCCTTTCCATCACCCGTCACCGGCTCCAGAACGCCATGCCGTACGGGCATGGGAGAGGGGTGGCGGGCCCCTCCGGAAGGGCACAGGATCATGAGGGGGTCGGGTACGGTAGGCCACCGGTAAAGGCCCGCCCGTGTGTTTCCGGCAACGGCCACGGGTAGGTGCAGGCTCTGTCGTCGGTCCCGCGCGCCGGCCCGTTGGAGTGTCATGAACCACACGCCTTTCGTCCCGCCCCGGCTCACCGCGCTGCTCAGACAGGCGGTGCCCCGGCTCCTCGAAGGCGTGGTCGCTCCGCTGGCCGTGTTCTACGCGGCGCTCGCGCTGCTCGGCCTGACCGGCGCACTCACGGCGGCGGTCTCGTGGGTGTATCTCGGGGTGCTGTGGCGTCTCGTGCGTCGCCGGCCCGTGCCCGGGACGATGATCCTCGCCGCGATCGCCATCACCGTCAGGGCCGCGGTGGGCCTGTGGACCGGAAGCGCGGTCGTCTACTTCATCCAGCCAGAACTCGGCACGATCTGCATCAGCATGGCCTTCCTCGCATCGGTGCGGCTGCGCCGTCCACTGGTGCAGAAGCTCACGCTCGACTACATCCACCTGCCGTCGGTCGTGTTGCGGCACGAGCGGGTCCGCAGGTTCTTCGCGCGCATCACCTTGTTGTGGGCGTTCGTGCTGCTCATGAACTCGACGGTCAGCATCTGGCTGCTTCTCCACCAGTCGATCGGGACCTACCTGCTCGTCCGCACCGCCGCCGTCGCCGCCATCAGCGGCCTCGCCTTCGTCGGCTCAGCCTGGGCGTTCCGCCGGTTGCTCCAGCGCCTGCACGCCGACACGCCTGCTTCCGCGCCCGTGTGACCGCCGGCCACCCGGGCGCGGCCGCGGCTCAGGCCGGCAGCCTGTGCGTGCGCACGGCCTCGTCACCCCGGGTGTGCCAGGCCTCGAACGTCAGCGCGGTCACCTTCCAGCCCTCGGCCTGCCGTACGAGCCTGAGGTGGTAGACGCCCCACACCTCCCAGATCCCTCCGCCGAGGTCGGCGTCGAGCAGGTTGTAGGCATATCCCTTCGTGGTCACCCCGGCCTCCGCGCCGTCCACGGTGACGGCGAGGTTGGAGACGGTGTGGAAGCTCTGCTTCTTGGCGTGCAGCCCCGTGTCCCACCCGGCCACGAGCTGGGCGGAGGTCACGGTGGCGGGCTCGCCACCATTGAGGCTGGTGAAGTCGACGGCGACCTCGTCGGCGAAAAGTTCCTGGCAGACGGGCCAGTTTTTGGCGTCGGCCGTGTCGAAGACCGCGGTGACCACGTCAGCGATCTCGGCCCGGTCGACCAGAGCGGCAATCTCATCCATGGAGATCACTATGCCCCACGGGCGCCGCACGTCGGCGCCCGCCAACGCATGATGGGGATCAGAGCACCACCCCGGACCACTCGATCCAGAGAGGTGCACACACACTGTGGCCGCCGACTCCGTCACCCCGACGTCCATCGACGACCTGCGATACCCCTCCCGTTCACTGGTGCTCCTCGCGGGGATGCCGGGAGCGGGCAAGAGCACGCTGCTGCGCCGGCTGTACGGCCTGCGCGGCGACGAGACCCAACCGGTGCCCGACGGCCGGGGGGCATGGGTGATCGACTCACAGCAGTCCCGCAACCTGTGGGCGCCCCGCCTCGCCGCGGTCCCTCCACGCCTGCGCACCCCGGTGGTGCACGCCACCCACGTGTGGCGCGTCGCGCGGGCGGTGGCGCGGGGGCAGGCCGTCGTCGCGCACACGCGCGGCACCTGGCCGCATCTGCTTCACGGCTTCGCGTGGCTGGCCCGCAGGGGCGGCGGGCAGATGCACGTGATCCTGCTCGACGTCGAGCCGCATGTCGCCCTGGCCGGGCAGCGCGCCCGGGGCCGCTCCGTCAGCGCGGCCTCCTTCGCCTGGCACCGCCGGCGCTGGCGCGTGCTGGTGCGGCGGGCCCGCGCCGGAGCCCTCCCTCCCGCCGACGGCGTCACCGTGCTCGACCGGCGCGGCGCCGACCTGCTGGACTCCATCCGCTTCGACGAGCCCTGAGACTCCGGCACAAGCGGCGAAACCCCCGTGATAGGACGAAAAACCATGGGAACAGCAATGGTCACCGGCGCCTCACGCGGTCTGGGCGCCGTCATCTCCGAACGGCTCGCGGCCGACGGCTGGCATGTCGCGCTCAACTACGCCCACGACACGGCGGGCGCGTCGGCCGTCGCCGAGCGCATCGAGGCCGCGGGCGGCTCCGCCCGCCTGGCCAGGTTCGACGTCACCGACGAGCAGTCCGTACGGCAGGGCCTCGCCGGCATCGGCCCCGTCGACGTGGTGGTGAACAACGCCACGGGCCCGCAGCCGCTGATGCCGGTGGAGGAGCAGACCTGGCAGGACCACCTCGACCAGCTGCACTTCTTCGTCAAGGCCCCGCTGCTGATCCTGCAGGCCGTCCTGCCGGGGATGCGGAAGGCGGGGTCGGGCCGCATCGTCAACGTCGGCAGCGAAGTCACCGACCTCGGCAACCCCGACTACGGGCACTACGTGTCGGCCAAGGCGGCCATGCACGGACTGACCCGCTCGTGGGCGCGTGAGCTCGGCACGTACGGGATCACCGTCAACACCGTCGAGCCCGGCTGGATCCCGGTCGAGCGGCACGAGGGCACCCCCCAGGAGGAGTACGACGACTACCTGCGCGGCGTGCCCCTCGGTTACATGGGGATGCCGCTCGACGTGGCCGAGGCCGTCGCCTTCCTCGCCTCCCCCGGCTCCCGGTTCGTCACCGGTCAGCGCCTGGCCGTCAACGGCGGCAAGACCATGAGCTGACCCGTGTTGCGGGCATTCGTCCCGCGTTCCACCTCCAGACGCTGACATGAGGCATTCAGGCCATAACGCCATGTCTTCATTCAGCTGAAAGGAGGGCGCATGGTTGTGCTCGCGGCCGTCGTGGCCTTGCTGGGCTCGCTTTTCTTCGCTCTGGGGGCGGCCCTCCAGCAACACGAGGCCTCCGGCGCCGCGGGTCCCAGCATGTTGACGCTGGCCCGGCGGCCCCGCTGGTTGATCGGCACGGCAGCGGTCGCCTTCGGCGGCGGGCTGCACGTCTTCGCGCTGAGCGCCGGCCCCCTGATCGTGGTGCAGCCCATGGGCGTGGCCAGCCTCCTGTTCGCGCTGCCGATCGCCGCCGCCTTGCACGGCCGCAGGCCCTCCGGCGGCGAACTCGCCGCCGCCGCCGTCGTCGGCGCAGGCCTGGCCGGCCTCGTCGTGCTCATCCCGTCCGACGCGCCCCCACCCAGCCTGGACGACCCGAGCGCCCTGTGCCTGCTGGCCGCCGCCGCCCTCACGGCGTTCCTCTGCTTCACGGTGGCCCGCCGCGTGAGCGGGCCCGGCCGTACGGCACTGCTCGCCGTGGCCGCTGGGGTGATGTACGGCGCGTGCGCCACCATCACCCGGGTGGTCGTCGACGGCGACGGCCACCTCTGGCTGCTGGCCATCCTGCCCGTCCCCGTGCTGGCGGCGTTGTCCCTGCTCCAGCGGGCATACGCCGCCGGCCACTTCCCCGTGGCCTACGCCACCTTGCAGCTCACCGATCCGCTGACCGCCGTCGCCTGCGGCGCGCTGCTCCTCGGAGAGCCCCTGCCCACCAACGTGGCGGCCGCCGTCGCGGCCGCGCTGCTGGCCGGAGCCGGCACCGTCGCACTCGCCCGGACCACCCCCCTCACCGGATGAGCCCCCTCACCGGACCCCACAAAGTCAGAGGAGCCCGATGAACGCCGCCCCCCTCCCCTCCGACGAGACCGTGGCCGCCTCCCCGGCCCTGTCGGTCGCGCCTGTTCCGGAGCCGCGCCGGCGGATCCTGATCGCCACCGACACCTACCCGCCCGACGTGAACGGCGCGTCCTACTTCACCCACCGCCTGGCCTGCGGGCTGGCCGCCCGCGGCGCACAGGTGCACGTGTTGTGCGCCTCCGACGACGGCCGCCCCCGCACGGAGACCGCAGGCGGCGTGGTGGTCCACCGGCTCAGGTCGGCCCGTCTGCTGCTGCACCCGACGATGCGGGTCAGCCTGCCCGCGGGGCTGAGCCGTACGGTCACGGAACTCATCAGGCGAATCGGCCCGCAGGTGGTGCACGTTCAGGGGCACTTCGTGGTGGGACGCTCGACGGTGACGGCGGCCCGCCTCGCCGGGCTGCCCGTGGTGGCCACCAACCACTTCATGCCGGACAACCTCTTCCAGTTCGCGCGTGTGCCGAAGCAGTTGAGGGAGCGTGCGGGTGAGCTCGCCTGGCGTGACCTCGCCCGGGTCTTCGCGCAGGTCCACCGGGTCACCACGCCGACCCGGATCGCGGCCGAACTGCTGAGCGGCAAGGGGTGCCCCGGTCAGGTGGAGGCGGTGTCGTGCGGCATCGACTTGCAGCGCTTCCAGCGCCAGCCGCAGGAGTGGGCACGCAGGAGGTTCGGCCTGGCCGACCTGCCGACGATTTTGTTCGTGGGCCGGCTCGACGAGGAGAAGCGCATCGAGGATCTGATCAGGGCCCTGCCGTACGTGCTGAACAACGTCGACGCCCAGGTCGTGCTGGCGGGCAAGGGAGCCAGGCGGGAGGCCCTGGCCCGGCTCGCGGCCCGGATCGGAGTCGGCGAGCGCGTGCGCTTCCTCGGCTTCGTGCCCGACGCCGACCTGCCGCAGGTCTACTCGGCGGCCGACGTGTTCGCCATGCCGGGCACCGCCGAGCTGCAGAGCATCGCGACGCTCGAGGCCATGGCCGCGGGCCTGCCGGTCGTCGCCGCGGACGCGATGGCCCTGCCCCATCTGGTGGACGGCAACGGCTTCCTCTTCCGGCCCGGTGACGCGAAGGAGATGGCCGCCCACCTCACCCGGATCCTGACGTCCGCGGAGCTGCACGCCTCGATGTCGCGGGCGAGCCTCGCCCTGGCCGCCGCTCACGACCACGAGCGCTCTCTGGCCCGCTTCGAGGAGATATACACGGAGCTCCTCGCGTGAATAGGCCCTGTTGTTGCAAAAAATAAGTTAATGTCCGTTCATGTCCGGCGCATATTTCCCTCGTATCCAGACCGTCTCGGGCGCGATACCCGTCTCTGAGATCGAGGGGCCGGTGCTTCCCCACGAGCATCTGCGTACCGACACCCGATGGGGCGTCGGCGTCGACTCCGACCCGCACCGCTGGCTCGATGAGGAGCGATACGTCGTCGACGAGCTCAGGCGGCTCGCGTCCGATCACGCCCTGAGCCTGGTCGTCGAGCACACCTGCGCCGGCATGGCCCGCGACCCCGCCGCCCTCGCCCGCATGGCGACGGGCGGCAGGCTCGCCGTGGTGGCCTCGACGGGCTTCGCCCCCGAGCCCTTCTCCGGGGCCGCGATCCGAGAGCACGGGGTGGACGACCTGACCGCCGACCTCCTCCACGAGATCGGCACCGGGCTCGACGGCACGGGATCACGGCCCGGCCTCATCGTGGCCGCCGCCTGGGGCGAGACGCCCACGCCCGCCGAGGAGCGCGCGCTGACCGCGTGCGCCCGCGCCTGCGTGCGCACCGACCTGCCGGTCGCGACGGAGGGCCTCGCGGCGCTGGAGACGCTCCTGTCGCACGGCGTGCCGCCCCGGCGGCTGGCCGTGCGCGCGGGCGACGCCCCTGCCCAGCGCAAGATCGCGGAGACGGGCGCCTACGTGGACGCCGACGACCCCGAGCACGTGCTCGCCCTCCTCGACGCCGGCCACGCCGAGCGCGTGCTGCTCAGCAGCGGCGTCTCCCGCAGGGACCACCTCGCCGGATACGGCGGGCAGGGGTACGGCAGGCTGTTCGGGGTGCTGCTGCCCGCGCTCCGCGAGGCAAAGGTGGACGAGGACACCCTGCGGCTCATCACGCACGACAACCCGCTGCGCTGGCTGGCGGGATAGTAAGCCCGACAGCAAACCGCCTCACGTTTGCTCGCGCGGCAACTCGACGGCGATGGTGAGGCCGCCCTCCTCACGAGGACTGGCGGTCACGGTGCCGTCGTGGGCCTCCGTCACGACCCTGACGATCGACAGCCCGAGGCCGCTGCCGCGGTCAGAGCGCAGCCGGTCGCCGTGCAGCCGCCGGAACGGCTCGAAGATCGTCTCGATCTCATAGGGAGGAACGGGGAGCCCGGTGTTGGCCACCACCAGTTCCACCCGGTCGGCCCGCTGCCGCGTGGACACCCACATCTCGCCGCCGGGGTGGTTGTGCCGTATGGCGTTCTCCACGAGATTCTGCGCGAGCCGTTCGACCAGCACCGCCTCACCGGCGGTCGGTGCGGGGTCCAGCAGTCGGTGAATGGTGACCTCGCGATCCGCGGCTTCCTTGGCCGCCAGGTCCAGCACATGCTCGACCACGTCGGAGAGGTCGAAGGGGCGTCGGTCGAGGACCGTTCGCTGCCCTTCCGACAGGGCGAGCAGCGCGTCGATCAGCCGCTCGTGCCTGGTGTTGACCACGAGAAGCGACTCGCCGAGGCGCTTGACGTCCTCGGTCGCGTCGGGCCGCCGGACCGCCACGTCCACGAGGGTGCGGTTGATGGTGAGCGGCGTGCGCAACTCGTGGGAGGCGTTGGCGACGAAGCGCCGCTGACCGTCGTACGAGCGGGCCAGACGGCCGAGGATGCCGTCGACGATGTCGGCGAGCTCCTTGATCTCGTCCTGCGGTCCATTGTGGGCGATACGCTCGGCGAGGTCATGGCTATGCGCGATGCTACGCGCACGTTCGGTCACCGATCTGACCGGGCGGATCACCCACCCGGCGGCCCGCCAGCCGACCGCGGTGACGAGCCCGCCGGCCGCCAGGAGTCCGATGCCACCCACGGTGAGCACGTTCTTGATGGTGTCGCGCTGGTAGATCCGCCTGACCTGCGCGACCCGCTGCTGGGCCACGTAGTACGGATCGTTCGCCACCGTGTCGCCCGTGGCATAGAACCTCGTGCTCGCGACGACGATGTACTCGGGCTGGCGCAGCCCGTCACGGGGTTCCAGGCTCTGCCGTACGACGAAGGAGACCGCGACCAGCAGCACGGCGCCGCCGAGGACGAACACCGCGCCGCAGGCGAGGGCGAAGCGTAACCGCACGCTCGTCTTCATGGGATGCGGTACCCCGCCCCGGTGACGGTCTCGATGACCGCCGGCTCGCCGATCTTGCGCCGTAGTTTCACCATCGTCGTCCTCACGGTGTTGGTGAACGGGTCGGTGTGCTCGTCCCACACCTTTTCCAGCAGCGTCTCGGCGGAGACCACCGCCCCGCCGGCGCGCAGCAACTCGGCCAGCACGCCGAACTCCTTGCGGGCGAGCGGGACGTAGCGGCCGTCCCGGAACACCTGGCGGTGCGCCCAATCCAGGCGGATGCCTGCCCGTTCCAGCATCGGCGGGTCGGCGGGCCGTGCCCGGCGGCCCAGCGCGTGGACGCGGGCGAGGAGTTCCTCGAACGCGAACGGTTTGGGGAGGTAGTCGTCGGCGCCGAGGGACAGGCCCTCCACCCGGGAGCGTACGTCGCCGGACGCGGTGAGCATGATGACGCGTACCAGCGCACCGCCGGCGACCAGGGCCCTGCACACGTCGTCACCGTGCACACCCGGCAGATCCCTGTCCAGGATGAGCACGTCGTAGTCGTGGACGTGAAGCCGTTCCAGTGCCGACTCGCCGTCGTAGGCGATGTCGACCGCGAGGGCCTCGCCACGCAACCCCTCGCCGATCGAGTCGGCGAGCATGCGCTCGTCCTCGGCGACCAGTACCCGCACGGCAGCTCCTTGATCTTCGGATCCCGCCAGCGTGCCAGAAAGCGGCGTAACGCCGCCATAACCAGATTTGGCCACACCGAAGTTATCGAACACTCGCTGGACTGCCCTCACCGCGCCGGGAACCACCCGGCAACCCGATCGGGGGCTCGACCATGCTCGTCTCCACTGCCGGCGCCCCGGCCGCCCACACCGTGAACCAGGGCAGGCCGTCCTTCTTCCGCCGGTTCTTCGCCACCGGCCACGGGGTCTTCGCCCTCGTGATCGTCCTCGGGGCGGCGCTCCGCGGTCTCGTCATGCTGGGCTACGACACCGCGCAGCTCTACTGGTACGACTCCTTCACCTACCTGGACACCGCCGTCCACCTCCAGCCCTCCGGGGCGTTCCACCCTGCCGGGTACTCCTTCTTCCTGCGACTGCTCCTGCCGTTCCACAGTGTCGAACTGGTGGCGGGGGTGCAGCACGTCATCGGGCTCGGCATGGCCTCGATGATCTATCTGGTGCTGCGCCGCAGGTCGCTTCCCGGGTGGGGGGCGACGCTTGCCACCCTGCCCGTACTGTTCGACCCGGCGTTCCTCCGGCTGGAACACTCCGTGCTGTCCGACACCCAGGTCATCTTCCTCGTCGTGGCCGCGCTGACCGTCCTGTTGTGGCGGACCAGGCCGTCGGTGCGCGCCTGTGCCGTAGTCGGCCTGCTGCTGGCGCTGGCCGGGCTCACCCGGACGGTCGCGGTGCCGTTGCTGGGCCTCGTCCTGATCCACCTGATCGTCCGGCGGGCCGGCCGTCGGCAGGTGATCGCGCTGGCCGTAGCGGGCCTGCTGCCTCTCGTCGGCTACGCGAGCTGGTATCAGGCGTATCACGGGAGGTTCGCGCTCAGTGGTTCTGACGGTGTGGCGCTGTGGGCTCGCACGATGACGTTCGCCGACTGCTCGGTGATCAAGCCGCCCGCCGAGGAGTCGAAGCTCTGCCCTAACGGAACCGTGGTCGACGCCGCCTCGGAGTACGTGTGGGCCGCGGGCGCCTCACTGAATCGGTTGCCGGGCGACCGCTTCTCCCACAACGACCTGGCCCGCTCCTTCGCCCTGCGCGCCATCGCCGCGCAACCGCTGGACTACCTCGGCGCGGTCGTCCACGACACCTCGCTCGCCTTCGCGTGGACCCCGGTACGCCACCCGCTGCGTGTCTCGCCCGCGCTGACGTTCCCCCACGGTTCGTGGCCGCTGCCGGCCTTTCCGCTGATCGACAAGGTACGCGGGGAGTATGACGGCGACATCCGCGGGATGTCCTCCGTCGAGCCTTACGGAAGCGTGCTTTCCACCTATGAATATCCCGCCGTGCTGCACGGCCCGCTGTTCGGGATCATCCTGCTGCTGGGCGGCCTCGGCTCGATCGGCCGGCGACGGGCGGTGCCGCTGCCGTGGATGACGGCCGTGTTCCTGCTCGTCGCGCCCGTCGCCGCACTGGACTTCGACCACCGCTACATGCTGCCCGCGATCCCTGTGGCCTGCCTCGCCGCCGCGCTGGGCGTCACGACTCTGGCCGCGCGGCTGCGCCGGACTTAGGAGTCGAAGCCGAGACCCATCGCGTCGAGCAGGCGCAACCAGGCGTTGCGGCGGCCGTCGTCGGCGTCGGCGCGCGCGAGCGACCAGCGGGTGAGCTGCACGACGCCCGACCTGAGCGGCTCCGGCGGGAACGGCAGCGGCTTGCGACGCACCATGCTCAGCTCGGTCCGCTCGGTCTGCTCCCCCGCGAGCAGGTCGAGCATCACGTTGGCGCCGAAACGGGTGGCCCCTACCCCCAGCCCCGTGTATCCGGCCGCGTAGGCGAGGCGGGAGCCGTACGCCGTGCCGAAGAACACGCTGAACCTGCTGCAGGTGTCGATGACGCCGCCCCAGCGATGGGTGAAGGCGACCTTGTCGAGCTGCGGGAACGTCTCGTAGAAGTGCGCGGCGAGCATCTCGAACGTCGCGTCGCGCTGCTCGTATTCAGGCCTTACCCTGCCGCCGTTGTGGTAGACGGCGTCGTAGCCGCCCCACAGGATGCGGTCGTCGTCGGTCAGCCGGTAGTAGTGGAACTGGTTGGCCGAGTCGCCGAAGCCCTGCCGGTTGCGCCAGCCGACCTCGGCCAGCAGGTCCTTCGGCACCGGCTCGGTCATGAGCGCGTAGTCGTAGACCGGCACCAGGAAGTGCCGCAGGCGGCCGAGCAGCGGGGGGAACGCGCCCGTGCCCAGCGCGACCTGGGACGCCCGCACTTTGCCGAGCGGCGTGTCCAGGTGGAGGAAGGCGCCGCCGTCCCCGAGCGACCTGACCGGGGTGCGCTCGAAGATCCGCACGCCGAGCCGTTCGCAGGCGTCCCGGAGCCCCCAGGCCAGCCGGGCGGGATCGACCATGGCCACGCCGTCGCGGTCCCACAGGCCGCCCAGGTAGGTCGGGGAGTCGACCTCGGCCCGCACCTGCTCGCGGTCGAGCCGCTCCAGGCTCCGGCCGAGCGACGCGGCCGCCTCGGCCTCCTCGTCGAGCCCGGCGAGCTGCCACTCGCGAGTGGCGACGCGCATCTCGCCGGTCCGCTCGAAGGAGCAGTCGATCCCGTGGCGGGCGAGCGACGCCTCGATCCCGTCGAGGTTCTCCCTGCCCATGCGCTCCAGGGCGGCGATCTCCCCGGGCCAGCGCTCCAGCCCGTTGCCCAGGCCGTGGGTGATGCTGGCCGCGCAGAATCCGCCGTTGCGACCCGAGGCGGCCCACCCGATCTCGCGGGCCTCCAGCAGGACGACGTCGAGCGACGGGTCGCGCTCCTTGGCCATGAGCGCGGTCCACAATCCCGAGAACCCGCCCCCGACGACGGCCAGGTCCGCGGTGACCTGGCCGACCAGCCGGGGAAGCGGTTCGGGCGCGATCGCCCGATCCAGCCAGTACGGCTTGCGCTCCGCGTCAGCGAGAGCCTTCAGCGGATCCACACATCCCACTTCCCCGGTATTGCTAGGCGTTGCGGCGGCGGCGTGAAACGACGATGTTGCTGACGGCGATGAGCAGGCCGACCACGAAGATGATCGTGCCCATGACGTTGACCTGCGGCGGGATGCCGACGCGGGTGACGCCCCAGATCCACAGCGGGAACGTCACGGTGCCGCCCGCGTTGAAGTTCGTGATGACGAAGTCGTCGATCGACAATGCGAACGCCAGCATCGAGCCCGCCAGCACGCCCGGGAAGATCATGGGCAGCGTCACCAGCCGGAACGTCGCCCACGGCCCCGCTCCCAGGTCGCGCGCCGCCTCCTCAAGCGAGGAGTCGAGCGTCATCACCCGGGCCCGCACCGTGACGGCCACGAACGAGATCGAGAACATGACGTGCGAGATGACGATCGTCCAGAATCCGAGCGGAACCGCCAGCGTGACGAAGAACGACAGCAGGGACGCGCCCATCACGATCTCGGCGCACGAGATGGCGGCGAACATCACGAGGTTCAACGAGCCCGACCCGCGGAAACGGTAGCGGCCGAGCGCCAGCCCGATGAGCGAGCCGAGCGCGCCGGCGATCACCATCGTCAACACCGCGATGACAAGGGAGTTGATCAGAGCCTGGGTGAGGGCGTCGATCTCGAAGAGCCTGCCGTACCACTTGAAGGTGAAGCCCTGCCAGACGGTGTTGAACCGGCCCTTGGTGTCGTTGAACCCGAAGAGGATCATGACGGCGATCGGGACCACCAGCCAGGCGATCACCAGCCAGGTGTAGATCTGGAGGCCGCGCCCCCTGAACAGCCCACGGTTCATCGCGCGGCCACCTCCAGCACGTCCTCGGTGCCGAGCGCCCTCGCGTAGACGAAGATGCCGACGAGCAGCAACGCCATCAGGGTGAACGACAGGGCCGACGCGACGGGATAGTCCTGGTTGACCAGGAACTGGTTCTGGATGACGTTGCCGATCATCGTCGTGTTGGTGCCGCCCAGCACGGAGGAGTTCACGTAGTCGGAACTCGCCGGCACGAACGTCATCAGCACTCCGGCGAACACCCCGGGCAACGACAGGGGCAGCACCACGCGAAGGAAGGTCTGCACCTTGCTGGCGTAGAGGTCCTGCGCCGCCTCGAGCAGCCGGGGATCGATCCGCTCAAGCGCCACGTACATCGGCAGGATCATGAACGGCAGGAAGTTGTACGACAGGCCGCCGATCACGGCGTACGGCGTGGCCAGGATGTGGAAGTCCTGCGGCAGCACGCCGAGGCTCTTCAGGGGGCCGAGCAGGATGCCGTTGTCCGACAGCAGGAACTGCCACGAGATCGTCCGCAGCACGAACGACACGAGGAACGGCAGCAGGACCAGGAAGAGGTAGACCGACTTGCGGCTGCCGCCCTTGAAGGCGATCCAGTACGCCACCGGGAAGCCGATGACGATCTGGATGATCGTCGCCGACAGGCCGTACAGCAGGGACCGGACGATCTGGTTGTGGTAGGTGGTGATCCCGTCGACGTAGCTGTGCCAGTTCCACGTGAAGGCGAAGCCGTCCACCACGTTGCCCGACTGCAACGACAGGGACAGCATCACCAGGGTCGGGATCACGAAGAAGATCGCCAGCCAGAGCCCGCCTGGGAGCACCAGCGCGTACGGCGTCAGCCGCGCCCTGAGCGTCCTCATGCCTCCTCCTCGGCCGATGGCATGTCGTACGCGCTCATGAGGTGGTGATCGCTTGGAAGATGTTCTCGTACTGCTTCTGCTCGTCGGTGTTCTTGAAGGTGCGGTAGGTCCGCAGCTTCGCGTAGTCGGCCTCGGAGGGGAACACCAGCGGGCTGTCGGCCACCTCTTCCAGCGTCTTCTGCTCGTCGCCCTTCGCCTTCGCCGCGTCCGCCTTGATGATGGCCTGCGCCGCCGGCACCGGCGTGACGTAGTTGATGTACTCGGCGAGACCTGCGGCGATCTGCGGGTCGTAGAAGAAGTCCATCAGCATGATCGCGTCGACGGGGTTGGCCGCGGTCTTCGGGATCATCATGTTGTCGGTCCAGATCGTGGCCCCCTCCTCCGGGATCACGAACTTCAGGTCGGTGCCTTCGGAGATGTTCTTCTGGAAGATGTCGCCGGACCAGGCCTGGCAGAGCCAGATGTCGCCCTTGCCCAGGGGATCGACGTACCCCTGGTCGTAGTACTTCCGCACGATCCCGGCGTCGCGCTGCTCCTTGAGCTTGGCCGCCGCCTTCTCCCAGTCGGCCGGCGTCGACTTCTCCGGATCGACGCCGAGCAGGAACATCCCGAAGTTGCCGATCTCCTGGGAGTCGGCCATCATGCCGACCTTGCCCTTGTACTTGGGGTCCCACAGAGCGGCGTAGCTGGTGGGCGGCGTGTCGATGTACTTCGGGTTGTAGGCGATGCCGGTCATGCCCGACGTCCACGGGATGCTGTAGACGTTGCCCGGGTCGTAGGCCTCGTTCTTGTAGCGCGGGCCGGCGTTGGCGGCGAAGTTCGGCAGCTTGCTGTGGTCGAGCGGCGCCAGGTAGCCGAGCTCGACCAACTCGGTGAACTGGATGCCGTTGGTGACGACCATCAGGTCGTAGTTGATCGACTGACCGGCGGCGAGCAGCGGCTGGATCTTGGCGAACCAGGAGGCGTTCTCCTGGATGGCCTCGTCGTAGGTGACCGTGATCCCGGTCTGCTGGGTGAACTGCTTCAGCTGCGGGTGCTTGGGATCCATGTAGTACGGCCAGTTGGCGAAGTCGACGTGGCCGTTCTTGGCCTTGCCGGACCAGTACTGCTGGACGGCCGACTGTGCCTGGGCGGACGAGGTCGGCTTGGTCACCCGCTTGCCCTGCACGCCGCAGGCGGCGAGGGCGAGACCGGCGGCGGAGAGGCCGGCGAGACGGAACGCATCACGACGTCCGAGACGGCGCTGGGTCATGCCACGGAGGAACGCGGGGTCCTGATTGCGGGGGTCGTTCATATGGTTCGTGCTCCTGGTATATCGAGGGAGTTACCGCAGCACGTAGGAGTGCTGAGGCTGCCAGGACAGCCAGACCGTGTCGCCTCGCTCGGCCGTGATGGTGCTGTCGTGCGCGTTCTGCTGGAAGACGGTGATCTCGGCGCCATCGGCGAGAACCACCGCGTAGTTGTTCGAGGTGCCCAGATAGACGACTTCGGAGACCGTGCCGCGCACGACGCTGCGGTCGCCCGCGGGCTGCTCGGTCGCAATCGTGATCTTCTCGGGGCGCACCGTGAGCTCCACGGAGTCCCCGACGGCGACGGGAGTCTCCGTGGAGATGACGACGCGGTCGCTCGGCCCGAGCGCAAGCACCGCCGTCGAACCGGTGACCTCCTGGACGACGCCGCTCAGCAGGTTGGACGTGCCGATGAACCCGGCCACGAACTTGGTCGCCGGACGCTCGTAGATCTCGCGGGGGTCGGCGAGCTGGTCCACGAGCCCGTCGTTCATGACAGCGATGCGGTCGCTCATCGTCAGCGCCTCACCCTGGTCGTGGGTGACGTACACGAAGGTGATGCCGACGTCGCGCTGGATGCGCTTCAGCTCTATCTGCATGGCCTGGCGGAGCTTCAGGTCGAGCGCGCCGAGGGGCTCGTCGAGGAGCAGGGCGCGCGGCCGGTTGACCAGGGCGCGGGCGAGCGCGACGCGCTGCTGCTGGCCGCCGGACATCTCCCGGGGGCGGCGCTTCTCCCTGCCGGTGAGGTCGACGACCTCGAGGATCTCCCCCACCCGGCGCTTGATCTCGGCGGCGTCGACGTTCTTGCGCTTGAGTCCGAAGGCCACGTTCTCCCAGACGCTCATGTGCGGGAAGAGGGCGTAGGACTGGAACACCATGTTCACGTCGCGCTTGTTCGGGGGGACGCTCGTGACGTCCTGCCCGTGCAGCCGGACCACGCCCTGTGTCGGGTCCTCGAATCCGGCGATCATCCGCATGCTGGTGGTCTTGCCACAACCGGAGGGGCCGAGGAGGGAGAAGAACTCGCCCTCCGCGATGCTCAGGCTCACGCCTTTGACGGCTCGTACGACCTCGCCGTGCGAGGTGTATTCCTTGACGACATTGTCGAGCTCGATGGCGGGCACTTGTTGTGAACCGGGGGCAGCCGTTTCGGCTACCCCCGTGCCCGCCTGGATTTCTGTCATTCCAGGCTTATCCCTCTTATCAATAGCTCGTACGGCTTTCGCCGCCGACTCTATTCACCGATGTAGTGCATGACGTGCTTGACGCGGGTGTAGTCGTGCAGGCCGAAGACCGACAGATCCTTTCCGTAGCCGGAATGCTTGAAGCCGCCGTGCGGCATCTCGGACACGAAGGGAATGTGGGTGTTGACCCACACCACGCCGAAGTCGAGGCGCTTGGACACGCGCATCGCCCTGCCGTGGTCGGAGGTCCACACCGAGCCCGACAGGCCGTACCGGACGCCGTTGGCCTTGGCCAGGGCGTCGGCCTCGTCGGTGAAGGTCTGGATCGTCATGACGGGGCCGAAGACCTCGTCCTGGACCATCTCGTCGTCCTGGCGGAGGCCGTCGACGACGGTGGGCGCGAAGAAGAAGCCCTTGTCGCCGACCTGCCGGCCGCCGGTGAGCACGGTCGCATGGGCGGGCACGCGCTCGAGGAAGCCCTGCACGCGGGCGAGCTGGTTGGCGTTGTTGAGAGGGCCGAAGTAGGCGTCCTCGTCGTCCAGGCCGCCCAGCTTGGTGTTCTCCGCGGCCCGGGCCAGCGCCGCGGCGAACTCGTCGTGGATGCTCTCGTGGACCAGGACGCGACAGGCGGCGGTGCAGTCCTGCCCGGCGTTGTAGAGGCCCGCGCCGGCGATCGCCTCGGCGACCGCGGCGATGTCCTTGACGTCGTCGAAGACGACGACGGGGGCCTTGCCGCCCAGCTCCAGGTGCACGCGCTTGAGGTCGTCGGCGGCGGTCTTCGCCACTGCCATTCCGGCGCCGACCGATCCGGTGATGGCCACCATGTCGGCGGTGGGGTGGCCCACGACGAGGGCGCCGGTCTCCCGGTCACCGGTGACGACGTTGAAGACGCCCGCGGGCAGGACGTCGCCGATGATCTCAGCGAGCTTGATCGTGGAGACCGGGGTGGTGTCCGATGGCTTGAGGACGATCGTGTTGCCCGCGGCCAGGGCCGGGGCGATCTTCCACACGGCCATCATCATCGGGTAGTTCCACGGGGTGACCTGGCCGATGACACCGATCGGCTCATGCCGGATCATCGAGGTGTGGTCGGCGAGGAACTCCCCGGCGGTCGGGCCCTCCAGCGTGCGCGCCGCCCCCGCGAAGAAGCGGAAATGGTCGGCGGCGATCGGCGTCTCGTCCTCCGCCATGCGGGCCCGAGGCTTGCCTGTGTTACGGCACTCCGCCTCGTTGATCTCATCGGCGCGGGCCTCGATGGCGTCAGCGATCTTGAGCAGGAACCCGGCACGCTCGGCGGGGGTCGTCTGCCCCCACGTTTCGAAGGCGAGCGCCGCGGCGGCGTAAGCGGCGTCGACGTCCTCCTGACCGGAGATCGGCGCCTGGGCGTATACCTCCCCGGTGGTCGGATCGACCACATCAGAGAACCGGCCACTGACGGCGTCGACGAACTTCCCGTTCACGAAGTTCTGCAGACGGGTGGTCACCGTTGCCCTCCTGTCGAGGTAGCTGAATGTCGCGACTCTGGCAGACAAAAAAACCAACTACAAGTGATTTCGTGGTTAAGATACCAAATCGCTACGGAATCGCTTGATCAAGGCGAGTGTGCTGACAACATGTCAGACCCCGCCAGCAACATGTTAAAAATCAGTCCGTAACATACGAGCGCTACCACGACGCCGAGAGAGGACACCCCCCGAGGATGACGACTCCGCCGAAGGCACGCGCGACGGCCCCGGGTGGGCCCGTGGTCCTCGACGAAATCTCCAAACAGATCATCGAGCAACTCCAGACGGACGGGCGAAAGCCGTACGCCGCGATCGGTAAGGCCGTGGGGTTGTCGGAGGCGGCCGTGCGCCAGCGCGTGCAGCGTCTCCTGGACCTCGGCGTCATGCAGATCGTCGCGGTGACCGACCCCCTCACCCTCGGCTTCCCGAGGCAGGCGATGATCGGCATCAAATGCGAGGGCGACCTGGAGAGCGTCGCCGACGAGCTGTCCTCGATCGGCGAGATCGACTACGTCGTGCTGACCGCGGGCTCGGTCGACATCATGGTCGAGGTCGTGTGCGAAGGGGACAGCCACCTGCTGGAGATCCTCGGCAAGATCCGGGCGATCCCGAGCGTGCGGGCGACGGAGACCTTCGTCTACCTCAAGCTCCACAAGCAGACCTATTCGTGGGGCACCCGCTGATCTCGCGTACGTGATCACAGGTGCCGCGAGCTTAGGCGGACGGCGAGTCCGGGGTCGCGATCCTGGCGATCGCACGGACCGGAGACCCGTCGGCCCCGTCCAGGCGCAGCGGCAGCAGGGACACCTCGATCGCCAGCCCCGCCGACCGGGCTTCGGCCAGCCGGTCGAGACCGCGCAGGTTCTCCGCGATGACGGCGTGCGCGCCGCACAACACCCGATGGGCGGGCAGCTCGTGCGCCGGGGTCGGATCCACGCTGAGCGCGTCGATCCCGACCGTCCGCACCCCCGCCGCGACGATCAGCTCCGCGGCCTCCTCCGTGAGCCACGGGTGCTCCAGATATGCCTCGCTCCCCCACGCCGACGCCCATCCCGTCGCGATCAGCAGAATCGCTCCGCTCCTGAGCCGCGGCTCGACGATCTCCGGGCCGATGGGCGCGCGAGGCGGCAGGCCCCGCGCGTCCACGACCTCGGCCGGACCGATGAATAGCTCCAGCGGCAGGTCGCCGAGCCGGGGAAGGGAGTCGTCGATGTGGTACGGCGCGTCCACATGCGTGCCCGTCTGCGACCCGAGATGCAGCCCGAGCACGTTGACCCCTTCCGCCGCGACGGTGAGCGCGGGGCGGATCTCGACTTCGGGGTCGCCGGGATAGACCGGCATCCCGCTCACGATGGGCACCGACAGGTCCACGATCACGGTTGCTCCTTATGTCGCCGGGATGCGCGCCCCGGCGTCCGGGTAGAGGTCGGGCCGCCGGTCCCGGTGCACGTGATTCCTCGGTCCCACGGCCTTGTCGCGCGCCGCGCCCGTGTCGCAGTCGGCGACCAGGACGGCCGGGCGGTCCTCGAGCACGGGCCCCGCCAGCGGGTATCCCCGCGGCCCCATGATCGACGATCCGCAGACCCAGCCGACGCCGCGCTCCGCCGAACACCGATCTGCCACGGCGACGTACATGCGGTTGGAGGCGGCGGCGACCTGCGCATGCGCGAGGAGGACCGGGCGTTCACCCGCGGGCACGGGGGAAGCGGGCCAGTTTGTGGAGACCGCGAGCAGATCCGCCCCCGCCAGGCCGACCGAGCGCACCCATTCAGGAAACTCCAGGTCGTAACAGACCATCATCGCTATCCGGCCGAAGTCCGTGTCGACGACCGGGGCCGGGCCGTCGCCGGGGACGAACACATCCTGCTCGGCGTCCCACAGGTGTGCTTTGCGGTACACGGCACGCAGGCCGCCTGCGTCGACCATGGCCTGGCTGTTGTGAAGCCGCCCGTCCAGCAGTTCGCAGAATCCGCCGACAATGATCAGGTCGTGGGCCCGTGCCAGCCGTACCCACTCCGAGACGGTCGGGCCGTCGGCGGGCTCGGCGAGCGTGCGGGCCTCGGCCGCGCCGGCGAAGACATAACCGCTGTTGACCAGCTCGGGCAGCACGACGAGCCGGGCCCCGGCCGCCACCGCCTCGGCCACGGCGGCCCGCGCCGCCGCGCGGTTGTCGTCGGGCCGCCCGACGTGCAGGCCGAGCTGGGCGACCGCGACACGGGTCATGACCGTACGTCCACGGTGACCATGGGGGCCTCCTCTGGCATCTTGGGGCATCTTGGGGCATCTTGGGGCAGCGCCGTTCGGCGATCAGTCCGTATAGGGTGCGAATCCTATGCGGGTAACCAACCTGTCCTTCCGATATGGGCGCCGCGAGCCGTGGATCCTCACCGAGGCGGGGCTGACGCTCTCCCCAGGGGACGTGACAGAAATCGTCGGCCCCAACGGGACCGGCAAATCCACCCTGCTCCGCCTGCTGGCAGGCCTGCTCAGGCCGTCCACGGGCATGATCGCCGAGCGCCCGGACGTCATCGGATACGCTCCCGAACGTTTTCCCGCCGCCCAGCCGTTCACCGTCACCGCATACCTGCGCCACATGGCCGCGGTGCAGGGAACCGACCCGCGGCGGATCGGCGAGTGGTGCGAACGGCTCGGCATGGCCCACCTGCTCAGGCATCCGCTGCCCGACCTGTCCAAGGGAAGCGCCCACAAGGTGGGCCTCGTCCAGGCGTTGATGCGCGAACCGGGCCTTCTCATCCTCGACGAGCCGTTCGCCGGCCTCGATGCCGCCACCCGTGCCGAACTGCCCCGCATCATCGGCGAGATCTCCACACGAGGCGGAATCGTCGTCGTCAGCGACCATCAGGGTGACCTGCGCTCCTTCCCCGGACTCCGACGCCACGAAGTAAGAAACCGGGCGATTTCAGAGTTGAGTACCGGCGAAGCGCATTCGCCGCACACGGCCACAGACCCGGTTACGGCTGCCGGCCCGGTTGGGGCCGCCAGCTCGGATACAACGGCCAGCCCGGTTACGGCCGGCAGCCCGGAGGGGGTCGTTGTGCTGGAGGTCGCCGTGCCGGTCTCCAAGGTGGAAGACCTCGCCGGTCGCCTGCGAGCGGAGGGGCATGCCGTACGGATAGCCCAGGAGCCCGCCAAATGATCGCTCTGGCCCGCTTCAGGCTCGCGGGATACGCACGATCTCACCGAGCTCTCCAGCCGCTCATCGCCCTGCTTCCGCTCCTGGCGATCCTCTACGCGACGCCCGTGCCCGCCGGTGAGGAGCTGGGCGCGATGGCCGATTCGGCCGCCATCCTCATCCCCGTCTTCGCCTGGGCGGCGCGCGGACTGCTCGACACCGAACCGGACGAGCAACGCATGATCGCGATTACCGCCATCGGGCGGAGAGAACTGCTGAGCGGCCTGCTGGCCGCGTGCATCTTCGGCCTCGGCCTCGCGGCGATCGGCGAGATCGCCCTGTTCTCGCGTCTGTCCGGCCAGCCGAGCCTGGGCGTGTCGATGGCCGGGGTGGCTCTGCACCTGTTCGCCGTACTGACCGGCGTGGCGATCGGAGCGCTGACCAGTCGCGCGATCCTCCCCTCCCCCGCCATTTCCAGTCTGGCCCTGATCATCGGCTATCTGGCGATTCTCCTGCTCAGCCTGTCCACGGTCCGCTGGATCACGGTTCCCGTCATGAGCTGGATGAAAGACGGCCATGACGGTGTCCTGCTCGACCATCTGCCTCTGCTCAGCGTGCAATCCCTGATGTGGCCGATTCTGGGCTTGACCGCCTACACGTGGCTGCGCCGTACAAGGCCCTGACCGCTTCACCTACGGCTTCCGCTTCACGTACAACCCCCGCTTCACGTACGGCTTCCGCCTCACGTACGGCTCTCGCTGAGTCGCGTGCTGATGTGAGCGTCCGGCGTAAGCGACGGCCGAGCGTGGATCGCCTTACAAGAAGGGCACGAGCAGGAGCGGCATGACCCGGCTGTCCGCTTCCATCTGAGCACTCACCTCGAGTACGCCGGTCGCCTCGCATGGCCGAGCCCTCGCAAACGAGGTCGCCTTTGCGCCCACGGGTCTCGCATGCCCGGCGCCTCGCATGCCCGGCGCCTCGCATGCCCGGCGCCTCGCAGCACGCGGCGACCTATTTTCCGCACCCGTCTCGCATGCCCGGTCTCCGGCAGAGATGTAGGGGAGAACCCATCCGCGGCCACCGATGCATCGCGGATGCACATCGATTGCCATGCCTTGAGCGCCCTGGATTTCCCGTCGGAGACCTCA
>NZ_BOOR01000083.1 GCF_016863335.1 Planotetraspora thailandica | reverse complement strand
ACGAGCCGCCTCCACCCGGGACTTCCATCTCTCGTTTCCCAGCAACCAGTCGAACGACTCGGTCTGCAGGGCGAGAAGGTCAGGAACCTCCAATGGCTCCTGGATACGTGAAAAGGAGACGCGATGGGGACCGGCGGGTACGGCGGAGGCGTTGCGCGAGGCTGCCAACAGATGTCCTTCCGAGGGCTCGCGGCGGAACTGACTACACCCACGCCAGACAACCTCGCAACGTGAGCGAGCGGAGCGGGTCGTTCAAAAAGGCAGCGTGGAAACGCGAGCGTACATGCTCTAGCCGAATTTGTCCACGCTAACGCAGACCATCTATCTGGTCGCATCTTCAGGGTGCCCTACGCCGCCGCGCTTGTCAAGCCCACAAATTGCGGCGAGCCGGCGGACGCGATGAACCTTTCACCGGTGAATGCGGCGCTGGAGTTCTGCGCCTGCTTTGACACATCCGAATCGAGACCTTCCGGGCGACTACGCCTATCAACGCGCGGCCCGCTGAGCGTTGTTGGCGTCGTTGGCTGCGGCGATGACCTGCATAAGCACTTGGTGGAGATGCTGAAGCTCGGAAAGCTCCATTCCCAGGCGCCCGACGATCGTCGGCGGGATCTTCTCGGCTTCACTGCGCAACTGCCGTCCCGCCGGAGTGAGGGTCACCGCGAGGGTGCGCTCGTCGTCGCTGGCCCGCGGACGGTGGACGTACCCGCTGGCCTCCAGGCGTTTGAGCAGTGGCGACAACGTGGCCGGTTCCACCTGCAGCAGGCGGCTGAGGTCTTTGACGGACAACGGCGCGTGTTGCCACAGCGCCAGCATCACCAGGTATTGGGGATGGGTCAAACCCATCGGCTCCAGAAGGGGCCGGTAGACCGCGATCACACTGCGCGCGGCGACCGCCAGGGCGAAGCACACCTGATTTTCCAGGGCCAGTGGGTCGGCGATGTCGTCAAGGTCACTCATGGCACCTCCATAGGGGTCGAAGGATCCATGCTATAACAGTTAGCGTACGAACAGTTAGTGCACTAATCATCTGGCCGCAGAGCCAGCATGCGTCCCCGATGCCGCCCCCCTACCGTCAGAGAGAGAAGCCATGAGCCGCTCCAACGTGCTTGTCGACGCCGCCTGGGTGCTGGAGCACATCGATGACTCCGGCGTGGTCCTGGTCGAGGTCGACGAAGACACCAGGGCCTACGACAAGAACCACATCCGCGGAGCCGTGAAGATCGACTGGAGAGACGACCTCCAGGACCCGATCCGCCGCGACTTCATCGACAAGGCCGGCTTCGAGGCCCTGCTGTCACGCAAGGGCATCGCCAACGACGACACCGTCATCCTCTACGGCGGCAACAACAACTGGTTCGCCGCTTACGCCTACTGGTACTTCAAGATCTACGGCCACCGCGACGTCCGCCTGCTGGACGGAGGGCGCAAGAAGTGGGAGCTCGACGGTCGCGAGCTGTCCAGTGAAACGGTGCGGCGCCCCGCCACGCAGTACCACGCCCAGGAGCCTGACGCTTCGATCCGCGCGTTCCGTGACGAGGTCATCGCCTCCATCGGCACCAAGACCATCGTCGACGTCCGCTCCCCCGACGAGTTCTCCGGCAAGATCCTCGCCCCTGCGCACTTTCCCCAGGAGCAGGCTCAGGTGGCCGGTCATGTTCCCACCGCCAGGAACGTCCCGTGGTCCAAGGCCGCCAACGACGACGGCACCTTCAAGCCGGACGAGGAGCTACGCCGCCTGTACGGCGAGGCGTCGGTCGATCTGAACGCGAGCGAGACCATCGTCTACTGCCGTATCGGCGAGCGCAGCGCCCACACGTGGTTCGTGCTCAGCGAACTGCTCGACCGACCGGGCGTCAAGAACTACGACGGCTCATGGGCTGAGTACGGCTCGCTCGTCGGCGTCCCCGTCGAGCGTGGGTCCGCCTCGTGATACCGGCCCGTACCGAGCAGGTGGACAGCCGAATGAACAACCACCCCACACCGGAGGCCGGCATGTCTCGTCCGAAGAGGAAGACCCTGGAAGAGCGGATCGCCGAACGTCAGGCGCAACTACCCCCGCTGAAAGAGGGAAAGGAATTCGAGCACGGGCCCGCCAAGTTCGTCTTCATCTTCCTCCTCGTCTTCATCGTGGGCCTTCACCTCGTCGGTCTCGTCGTCCTCATGATGTTGGGACTTCACTAGCACCCCAGGAGTGTGATCAAGGGGCCGGCGTGGCCCAGGCGAACAGCTACGACGCGCACGACCGCGCCGCAATGGATGTGCAACTCTGGGGTTGCGCCTGGAGGAGACGATGTGCAACTCTGTAGTTGCACATCCATTGCGAGCGCGAAGGAGTCTCCTCATGAGTGAGGATCGGATCGAACGCGAAACCCTGATCGCGGCATCCCTGGAGCGAGTCTGGTCGCTGGTGGCCGAACCCGGGTTCTGGGTGGCCGACGAGGCGAGCCTGACCGGCACGGTGGCCGAAGAAGGCGAGTCGATGGTGGCGAAGAACCCCAATCTCGGTGAGGTCTGGGTGCGTGTGGAGAAGGTCGAGCCGCCGACGTACGTGGCGTACCGTTGGACCAGTGCGTTTCCTGGAGAAGAGCTGCGTGAGGACAACAGCACCCTCGTGGAGTTCACGTTGACGCCGGAAGGCGACAAGACGCTGCTCCGCGTCGTCGAGAGCGGGTTCGCGGCGCTGGCCGGGTCCGGGGAACTGCGCAGCGAGGCGGTGAAGTTCAACACCGTCGGCTGGTCTCAGGTGTTCGACGCGCTCAAGACGCGCGCCGAACAGTCATCGGTGTGACGGACGAGAGTCGCGACGCAGTCGAGGCGGTCGACAGCGTCCTCGTCGCGCTGTCCGACCCGACACGACGTCAGCTGCTTGATCTGCTCGCCGTACAAGGCGAGGCCACCGCGACGACGCTCGCAGAACGACTTCCCGTCTCACGGCAGGCAGTGGTCAAGCACCTCGCCGTCCTGGACACCGCCGGGCTGGTTTCCAGCAGCCGGATCGGACGCGAGGTGCGATACACGGTGCGGCCGGCGGCGCTGGACGCGACGGCGCGGTGGATGACCGCGCTCGCCGCCAGCTGGGATCGGCGGTTGGCGAATATCAGGCGCGCCGCTGAGGCAGCGGAGCGGGATTCGCACTAATCCACTTTCAGTCCTCCATTTCCTGGTCAGGGCGCCGCTTCAAACGTCATGGGCGTAACCCACCCGATCGGGGTGCAGGCGCCTCCCTGCCCGTGACTGTGGGCGCCAGGCCATACGCCTGCCCGGCCGGCAGGAAGAACAGCCGGCCGGGCCGCACCATGCCGTCCGGGCTGTGGCGCCTGTTGTCCTGCCGTCAAGCAGATCCGCGATGACCTGCAGGAACACTTCCCCGAGCGGCTCGGCGTACTGATCATTGATGATTCCGGGTTCTTCAGGAAAGGACCGTCTCGTGCCTACCAACACTCCCCCACCTGCATCTGTCAGCAGCAGACAGCGGTTGATCCTCTTCGTTCTGCTCGGTGCCGGGTTCATGCTGTCCGTCGACTTCTCGATCCTTAACGTCGCGCTGCCGAATGTCGGAGCGGGCGTCGGGTTGGGATTGACCGGGCTCCCCTGGATCAGTTCCGCATACGCGTTGCCCGCGGCCGGCTTCACCCTTCTGTTCGGCCGGATGGCGGACCTGTTCGGCCGCCGCAGGCTCTTCCTGTCCGGCATGGTCCTGCTGATCGGGGCCTCGTTGCTCGGCGGTTTCGCATCCAACCCGGAGATGCTCCTGACCGCCCGGGCGCTGCAGGGCTTCGCCACCGCGATGACGATCCCCGCGGCGATGTCACTGCTCACCAGCACCTTCGCGGAAGGCGCAGTGCGCAACCGCGTCCTCGGCCTCAATGGCGCGCTGCTCTCGGGCGGCTTCACCGTCGGCGCGCTGGTCGGCGGCACCCTCGTCAGCCTGCTGAGCTGGCGGGCCGCGTTCTTCATCAACGTCCCGGTCGCCGTGGTCATCCTGCTCCTCACTCCTTTCCTGATCAGCGAGAGCAGGCTCCCGGACCGGGTGAAACTCGACCTGCCCGGAGCGGTGACCGTGACCGGCGGCCTGCTGGCCGTGATCTACGGGATCATCGAGAAGAACATCCCCTCGGCCGCCGTCGGCGTGCTGTTGCTGGTCGCCTTCTGGATCATCGAACTGCGCTCCCCCGCGCCGCTCGCCCCCCTGCGCATCCTCAGGCGGCCCACGGTGAAATGGGGCAACTACGCGGGGCTCGTGGTCTTCACCATGGAGACCGCCATGATCTTCCTGATGACGCTCTACCTGCAGCAGGTCCTGGGCTTCTCCCCGCTGACCACCGGCCTGATCTTCGGTATCCCGGGCCTGGCGGCCGTGGCCGCCGGCGTGATCGCCGGACGCCTCATCGGACGCTTTGGCGGCCGCAAGATCTTGGCCGCGGGCCTTTCCGTGCAGGGCCTGGCAACCCTCCCCCTGGTGTTCCTCAGCGCCGACCGAACGGCGCTCGCAGTCCTGATCCCCGCGCTGTTCATCGGGTTCTTCGGCCACGTGACCTCCATCGTGGCGTACACGGTGACCGGAACCTCGGGTCTGCCGAACGAGGAGCAGGGCCTGGCCACGGGCCTGACCTCGATGACTCAGCAGGTGGCCATCACCGTCGGAATCCCGATCCTGACCTCGGTCGCCGCGACGCGGAGCGTGCAGTTGACCGGCATCCACCTCGCGCTCAGCGCGGACGCCGCCGTGACGCTCATCAGCGTGATCGTCATCTGGTTCGGGCTACGTCCGCGCGGCACGCGCCGTACGGCGGCGGCAGCCGTACCAGTGCCCGACGTCTCCGCGCATCAAACAGGGAGGTGAGACATAGGAGCGCCGCATAGGGGCAAGGGGGACATGACCTGGTACTCCACCCGGCGACGAAGGTGAGTTGCATGGATGTCTTCGAAGCCACGACCGAACATCGCCCACCATTCACGATCATCAAGGCGCGCGGAGAACTCGACATCGCCGCCGAACCTACGTTTCAGAATGCAGTCGACGCGGCGCTTGATCAGTCGCCGCAGCGCCTGGTCTTTGATCTCTCTGAGCTGCGCTTCATGGACAGCGCCGGCATCCGAGTGATCCTCGACGTGTACAGGCGCCTGGGAATGGGTGAGCGCGTCGTGGTGTGCGGACTGTCACCGCGCCTCCAGCGGATCTTTTACGTTCTCGGGGTCATCGGCCGCGTCGGTGGGATCACCGCCTATGCGTCGCTGGACGATGCGCTCAAGTCCCGAGCCGGCAGGTAGCTCCCCCATTCGTGGCATCGCGTCATCCGCCGGCGGCCTCCCAGTCCTCGCAGCAGAAGCCCAACGCAGGACGATCATCCCCCGTGTCGATGTCGGCGGCCGGCGCGCTATCGCGGTGTGCCGTGCCGCCAGATGCGCCTGGAAGCCTCCAACGGGTAGGCGGAGTCGGAGAGCGGAGTGTCCCAGATCCGGGTGATCGGCTCGTCGGGGCTGAATTGGGGCCAGCCTGGATCGCCGGTGGCGGCGAAGGACGTCCATGCCGAGCGCACGCGCTGGGAAAGGCCGGAGAATTCGGCGGGCGGCGGAGAACCGAGGAAACGGGCCGCTGGGCGGGTGGTGGCGTTGCCGAAGACGAAGGGGAGGTCGATGCCGTGGCCCGCGCCGAGAGCCGGGCCCTGCCAGGCGAAGTCGTACAGCCAGGTTCGCCCGCCCGCGCGGGCATGGGCCTCAGCCGTCCAGGTGGTCGGCATGCGAACGAGGGCGTCCGAGAGCATCATCGTGAACAGGTCGGCGTCACTGACGCCGGGATAGCCGGTGCGGTAGGCGGTCGCGGCCTCCTTCTCCAGCCCCACCCGTTCGGCCACGACGGCCAGGTCCACGTCGTCAGGCGGCAACGGTCCCAGCCCCAGGTACTCCTCGTGCGTGAACCCGCAGATCAGGTCCGCCTCCCGGCCCGGGCCCGCCTGCAGCGCCTCCCACGGCGGCCCGGTGATCAGTTCGCCGTCGATGACGGGAGCGAACGCGGTGAGCCCGCCCCGGTCGCGTAGCGGTGCGTCCTGGACGTCGAGGATCGCCTCGGGCGGCAGCGCGGCGAAGCCGTCCCAGGTCGCCGCAACCCCGGCGGCCGCCGCGATGGCGGCGGTGATCTCCTCGGCCTCGGCGGTGGTGCGGACGCCGGACGGGACGCTCTGGGCGATCGCGCGCCGGAACAGCCCCCGCGCGGCCGGCGCGGCCATGAGCAGGGCGATCGATGCGGCTCCGGCGGACTGACCGAAGACCGTCACGTTCGCGGGGTTCCCGCCGAAGGCGGCAATGTTGTCCCGTACCCATTCCAGCGCGGCGATCTGGTCGCGGAGCCCGCGGTTGTCCGCGACTCCAGGCAGGTGCCCGAAGCCCTCGAATCCCACGCGGTAGTTGAAGGTCACCACCACGACGCCGGCCCCGGACAACGTCGCGGCGTCGTACTGCGGCATCCGCGCGGCACCGAGCTTCCACCGGCCGCCGTAGATCCACACCATGACCGGCAACCCGGCCGCGCCGACATCGGGGGTCCACACGTTCACCGTCAGGCAGTCCAGCCCGTCGCCCGGCTGCCACACCGGCGGTACCCCAGGCGCCGGCGGCAACTGCGGCGCGGCGGCACCGAACGCGACGGCTTCCCGGACTCCGTCCCAGTCAGGCGCCGGCACCGGGGGCCGGAACCTCAACGGGCCTTCCGGCGCGGCGGCGAAGGGAATCCCCGCAAAGCGCGAGACCCCGTCCTGGGAAACCCCTCTGACCCTCCCACCAGAGGTCACCACAACCGGATCCATCAGGCTCCTCCCAACCTCGTCAGGCGGGCGATGATGAGGCTTTCCGGGGTGTCCACGGACGCACCATATAGGCACAAATTGCCTGCTCGGGTTCAAGGAGTCGCGTCTCGTGGTGGTCTGGCCGGGTCACTGCTCCCCCGTTCCCTTGCTGGGAAGCCGGAGATACATCACCGACACCTGGGGGTCGCGAATCTCCAGCAGTTCATCGCTCTCCAGCCAGACCGCCGGGTTTTCGCTCTCCAGTCGCGTTCCGTCGCCGATCGCCTCGCCGGGTGTGCGGCCAGTCAGGTGTCGACGCCGTAGAGCGAGTAGAGCGTGTCGGATGACTTGCCGGCGTAGGACTCGCCGAGCGGGATGAGCTCGTCCCGGGCGATCGTGTAACCGGTTTCTTCGAGCATCCGCGTACGGCGTCGTCGGCGATGTCTCCGCCCTCGTAGCCGCCGGTGATGGCGCAGAGGATCTGATTGAGCCCCCAGCAAGGAGTGACCTCCGACTTGAGGAGGTAGCGGCGGCCCTCCGGCGTGTCCTGGTATGGCAGGACCGCGACGATGCGTCCCTGGCATCGGGACTCGTGGGAGTAGACGTAGCCGTTCACCCGGGCGTCGGGGTCGCGAATGACGCGCAGGGATAGCCATTCATTCTCGTGCAGGTTCTCGATCATGGGTTCCCACCAGCCGTCGACCTGCTCTCGTCAGGGCTACTCTCCCGGAGACCCTGCCGAGACCATCCCCGGTTCCGGGCGAGATGTGGCGGCCGCCTGCTCGGGCCGGTTGGCGCCCAGCAGAGCGAGGCAGTTCGACCACATGGCGTCGAGGCGCTGGGTGTCGTTGTACAGCTTCGCGAAGAGCACCTGGCCTTCGAGCTGGGCGACGACGGCACGTGCGGCCGAGGTGCTGTCGGCCACGGTGGCCTCCCCTCGGGCGCGCGCCTCGTCGATGACGGACTGCACCATGCCGACCTCGGCGTCGAAGATCTCCTGCAGCCGGGCGCGGATCGATTCGGTCTGGTTGCTCAGCTCCAGCGTCAGGTTGCCGAACAGGCAGCCGCAGACGGTGCCACAGCTCTGCTGCCCGGCGCGCAGGACCGCTTCGGTCGCCTCGAACAGCCGGCGCAGGCGATGCAGAGGCTCGTCGTCGCTGCCCAGGATCGTGGTCCAGTCGCGGCGCTGCTCGTTCCACTGCTCGTCGATGACGGCGTGGGCCAGCGCCTCCTTGGACTCGAAGAAGTAGTAGAAGCTCCCCTTCGGGACGCCCGCGGCCTTGCAGATCTCGGCGACTCCCAGCGCGGAGTATCCGCGCACTTCGATCAGCCGCTGCGCGGCCGTGAGGATCTCCTGCCTGGTGTCGCTCGTCCGTCCCATGCCCACAGTGTACGACCGGTCGTCTATTTTGCGTAATAGACCGGTCGTCTATGGAAGGAGTCATGATGAGTCATCCGATGCCAGCGGTCCTGGAGCAGTGGAAGGCGGCGTTCGACGGGCACAGGCCCGACGCGATGGCCGAGTTGTTCACCGGCGACGCGCTGTTCCAGGGGTTCGGCCCGGAGCCGACGTCTGGCAGGGACGCGGTGCGCGGCCTACTACGCGGCCGTGCCGCCCGACCGCACCGCGGACGTGGAGGTCCGGCACACCTACACGATCGGCGAGACCGTGGCGGGCGGCTTCGCCGAGGTGACGTTCCGCGGCGACGGCGGATACGAGGTGCGGGTGCACATGTCCCTCGTCCTTGTGCGCGACGGCGACACGTGGCTCATCCGGCAGTACCACGTGTCACGGATCGTGACCGAGTAACGCACGCCCACGGCCGACCGACCCGCTTTGACGGATACTCGACCGGTCGTCTACCTTGAGGTAGTAGACCGGTCGGCTAGTTCATCAACCGGTCGATATCCTCCATCCCTCCCCTCCCGGAGAAGGTCATCATGAGCACTCGTCACCAGAAGGTCGCCGTCATCACCGGTGCCTCGCAGGGCATCGGCGCCGGCATCGTCGAGGCCTACCGCAAGCTGGGCTACGCCGTCGTCGCCACCTCGCGCACCATCGTCCCCTTCGACGACCGGGGCATCCTCACCGTCCAGGGCGACATCGCCGACCCTGCCACCGCCGAACGCGTCATCGCCGCCGGCGTCGAGCGGTTCGGCCGGGTGGACACTCTGGTCAACAACGCGGGCATCTTCGTCGCCAAGCCGTTCACCGACTACACCCTCGACGACTACGGCGCCGTGACCGGAGTGAACCTCACCGGCTTCTTCCGTATCACCCAGCTCGCCATCGCGCGCATGCTCACCCAGGGCGGCGGCCACGTCGTAAACGTCACCGCCAGCGTGGTCGACCACGCCGACTCCCGAGTCCCGTCCGCGCTGGCCTCGTTGACCAAGGGCGGCCTGCAGTCCGCCACCAAGGGTCTCGCCGTCGAGTACGCCACGCGCGGCATCCGCGTCAACGCCGTCGCACCGGGCCTCATCAAGACCCCCATGCACGCCGAGGAGACCCATGAGGCTCTCGCGGCGATGAACCCGATGCACCGGATGGGCGAGCCGAGCGACATCGTGGACGCGGTCGTCTACCTGGAGAACGCTCCCTTCGTCACTGGCGAGATCCTCCACGTCGACGGCGGCAACAGCGCCGGCCACTGACCCGCAGGCCATCGCTCGCGACGCGATACTGGGCGGCCCCCGCCCAGCACGGAGCAAGGCCGGCTGTGGCACAGATGTGGCCCCGGCGCCCGCTGCACGACACATCGAAGAGCCGGCCTCCCGTTCACCGTGGCTCACCGGACCCAGCAGTCGTGAGCCCTCGATCCCATCAGCAGGAGAACCCTGATGAACAGCAACACCGACATGGAAGCGATCCTCCGAAGCGTCCTCGACCGGTGGAAGGCCGCCGTCGACCGCCACGAACCCCAGCAGGTCGCAGCCCAGTTCACCGAGGACGCGATCTTCCAGGGGTCGCACCCCTACAGCGTCGGCAGGCCGGGCATCGCCGCCTACTACGACTCCCAGCCACTCGGACTGACGGCCGTGTACCGCATCCTGGAGACCAGAGCTCTTGCCGACGACCTCGTGCTCGGGTACCTGGCCGTCGATTTCTCGTTCACTGACCGTCCCACCCTCAGCCTCTACCTCAGCGTGCTGGTGAAGCGGACGGAGGAGGGCTGGTACATCAGCCACTACCAGGTCTCCCGCCTCGACTAGGGCGTGTTTTGTAGATCACGAGACGGGATTGCGGAGCCAGATCCGTATCGAGGCGACGTCGATGGTGCCGAGATACATGAAGTCGCGCTTGATGCCCCTATGGATGTCAAGCGGCTGAGGGAGCGGCCTTGGGTGGCTGTGGGTTGCGGATGATCCGGTAGATGTCGCGGGCGACGTAGCGTTTGAGGCAGCGGATCGCTTCGCGGCGGGTTTTGCCGTCGGTGATGCGTCGTTCGACGTAATCGCGGGTTTGGGAGTCCCAGCGCGGCAGGGCCCCGGCATAGTGGAATCGAGGTCTCCGAGGTGGAGCCGGGCAGGCGGCCTTTGTTCAGTGCGAAGTGGGCGGCATGCCAGTCGACGATGGCGAGTGGGCCACCGTGAGCGTCGGGCACGTACTCGACCGAGGCGCGTATTCGCTCATCGAGCTGCGCGGTTACTCCGTGGGATACGCCGTCGTCGCGACGTCCCGCACGATCGAGCAGAAGGGAGATGCCGGCGTTCTCGCCGTAGCGGGTGACATCGCCGATCCCGCCACCGCCGAGCAGGTGGTCACTGCAGCGATCGAGCAATTCGGGCGCATCGACACGCTGGTGAACAACGCCGGGATCTTCATCGCCAAGCCGTTCACCGACTACACCGACGACGAATACGCGCTCTACATCGGCGTGAACCTCACCGGCTTCTTCCAGCTGACCCGGAGGGCGATTCCGCACCTGCTGGAGCAGGGCGGCGGCCACATCGTCAGCATCACCACCACACTCGTCGAACACGCCAACTCCAGCGTGCCGTCCGCGCTCGCCTCACTCACCAAGGGCGGCCTGCAGTCGGCCACGAAGGCGCTCGCGATCGAATACGCCGGCCACTGACGCTCGTCCGCCGGCGAATCCGACCCCGGACCCGCGGGTCACGAGTCCCTACTCCTCCTCGGCGAACACGATCTCGCGGCGCCTGCGAATCGCCGGAAGGACGGTGACGGCGAGCGCCGCCACGGCCAGGGCCAGGAGCACCGCGGAGATCGGCCGGGTCAGGAAGACCGACGCGTCACCGCGGGAGATGATGAGCGCCCGCCGCAGGTTCTCCTCCAGCAAGGGTCCGAGGACGAAGCCGAGCAGCAGCGGCGCCGGTTCGCAGCCGCACTTGATCAGGATGTAGCCCAGGATCCCGAAGAACGCGATCGCGTAGACGTCGTACGCGTTGAACGACAGGGAGTATGTGCCGATCGCGGCGAACAGAATGATCATCGGGAACAGCACCTGGTACGGGATGCGCAGCATGCGCACCCAGAAGCCGATCAGCGGCAGGTTCAGCAGCACGAGCAACACGTTGCCGATCCACATCGACGCGATCAGACCCCAGAACAACGCCGGTTCGTCGGTGATGACGTTCGGGCCGGGGGTTATGCCGTGGACGATGAACGCGCCGACCATCAGCGCCATCACCGGGTGGGCGGGCAGACCCAGGGTGAGCAGCGGGATGAACGACGTCTGCGCGGCGGCGTTGTTCGCCGACTCAGGGCCGGCGACGCCCTCGATCGCGCCGCGCCCGAACTCCTGCCGGCGCTTCGAGATCCGCTTCTCGACGGCGTACGAGGCGAACGAGGCCAGTACGTGGCCGCCGCCGGGCAGGACGCCGAGCGCGGCGCCGAGTCCGGTGCCCCGCAGGATCGGGCCGACGATCCGGCGCCGGTCCTCGCGGGTCGGCCAGAGGTTCTTCACCTTGCTGACGACCGCCGTGCGGGTCTGCTCGTTCTCCAGGTTGCGCAGGATCTCGGCCACCCCGAACATGCCGACGGCGACCGACACGAAGTCGATGCCGCCGTACAGCTCGCGCTGGTCGAACACGAACCGGGGCGTGCCGGTGTAGATGTCCTGGCCGATCGTGCCGAGCAGGACGCCGAGCGCGATCATCGCCAGTGCCTTGAGCGCCGTGCCACGCGCCAGCGCGATCGACACGATCAGGCCGAGCAGCACCAGCGAGAAGTATTCGGCCGGGCCGAACTGCAACGCGACGCGGGCCAGCGGCGGGGCCGCGACGGCCAGCGCGACGGTGGCAACCGTACCCGCGATGAAGGACCCGACCGCGGCGGCGGCCAGCGCAGCGCCGGCCCGGCCCTGCCGGGCCATCTCGTGCCCGTCCAGCGCGGTGACCGCCGCCGACGACTCACCGGGCAGGTTGATCAGGATGGCGGTCGTCGAGCCGCCGTACTGCGCGCCGTAATAGATGCCGGCCAGCATGATCAGCGCCGTCACCGGCTCGAAGCTGAACGTGATCGGCAGCAGCATCGCCACCGTCGCCGTCGGCCCGATGCCGGGCAGCACGCCGACCGCCGTCCCGAGCAGCACTCCCACAAAGCAGTAGAGGACGTTCTGGACCAGGAGGGCGGTCGAGAAGCCCAGCGCGAGGTTGTCGAGAAGTTCCATGCCTCAATCCGGATGCCGCGTCAGAACCCCAGCCATGGGCCCCACAGTGGGATCCGCAGCTGAAGTCCGACGACGAAGATGAGCGTGGCGGCCACGGTCAGCCCGGCGGCGACGGCCACGGCCGTGAGCGGCCGTACGCGGGAGCTGGCCAGCGTGGTGAGCAGGGCGGTCACCGCCGACGTCGGCACGAATCCGAGGTCCCGGACGGTGAATCCGAAGAACAGGACCGCGGCCACGATGACGGCGACCGCACGCCAGGGGATCGGCCCGAACGCGACCACCTCGCCGGCGATGAGTCCCTTGACGACGATCGCCAGGCCCAGGGCGGCCATGGTCGCGCCGACAAGCAGCGGGAAGGCGCCAGGGCCCATCCGCAGCGGGGTGCCCAGCTCGTAGCCGAGCGACCCCACCACGAATGCGCCACCGATCAAAACGAAGACTCCCCCGGCGAGGACGTCCGGGAAGGACCGGCGGCGTTCCACCTCAGGAGGCCTTGACGCCGGCGTCGGCGATGACCTTCGCCCAGGTGCCGAGCTGCTCCTCGAGCTTGGCCCGGTGCGCCTGCGGCGTCGCGTCCTCGGCCGGGACCGGCGCGGTGCCGAGCTTGGCCATCTGGTCGACGACCTTCTGGTCGGCCAGTGCCACCTTCAGTGCCTCGGACAGCTTCTGGACGACGTCCTGCGGCGTGCCCTTCGGGACGTAGAGGCCGTGCCACACGCTGACCTCGAGTCCGGGCAGCCCGGCCTCGGCCGTGGTGGGCAGGTCGGGCAGGCTCTTCACCCGCTCCGGCGTGGTGACCGCGTACGCCTTCACCTCGCCCGCGGAGATCTGGCCGCTGGTGTTGGTCGTCTGGTCACACATGAAGTCGACCTGGCCGCCGACGAGGTCGGTCAGCGCGGGGCCGGTTCCTTCGTACGGGACCTCCTGGAGCTTGACACCGGCGGCGGTCTGGAGCAGCAGTCCGCACAGGTGGGAGGCGGCGCCGATCCCGGCGTTGGCCAGCGTGACCTTGTCGGCGTTCGCCTTCACGTAGGTCACGAGGTCCTGGAGCGTCGCGGGCGCGAAGTCCTTGCGGGCGACGACCGTCATCGGCACCTCGGTGACGAGGCCGACCATCTCGAAGTCCTCGAGCGGCTTGTAGCCCAGATTCTGGTACAGGGCGGGCGCCGTCGACATGCCGATGTGGTGCATGAGCACGGTGTATCCGTCGGGCTGGGCCCGTGCGACCTCGCCGGCGCCGACCGTGCCGCCGGCGCCCTCGACGTTCTGGACGACGATCTTGCCGCCGAGCTTCGCGGCCATCGGCTCGGCGATCATGCGGGTGACGGTGTCCGTCGGGCCGCCCGCGCTGAACGGCACAACGAACGTGATGTTCTGGTCCGGGTAGCCGCCACCGGCGTCGCCACCGCCGGTGGTGCCGCTGTTGCCGGAACAGGCGGCCACGAGCGAAACCACGCCGATCGCGGCGATCATCCGCGCGGCGGTCCGGTACCTGCTGGTCCTTCTCATATCGCGGCCTCCTCGTCAGCGCATGCGCATGCGTCCGTAAGTGCGCGGCCTCAGTCTCGGCTGGCAGGGACGCGGATGGTGTCAGAGGAATCCCAAGGAATGCGCCGGATGTCAGAGAAATCCCAAGAAATGAAGGTCTGACACGAGCGTCAATTCGGGCTTACAATCCGCCGGTATGCGGATCACCATCATCGAAGATGACGACCGCGTGGCGCGGGGCCTGGTGACCGTCCTGGCCCAGGCGGGCTTCGAGGTCCACCGCATCGCCACCGCCGCGGAGGCCGTGCGCGCCGCCCCCTCCGATGTGGTCCTCGTCGACCTGGGTCTGCCCGACGGCGACGGACTCGACGTGATCCGCAAGCTGCGTGACCGCCCGGAGACCGCCGTAATCGCCGTGACGGCGCGATCGGAGGAGCACGAGCGGGTCCGCGGCCTGCGCGCCGGCGCCGACGACTACATCGTGAAGCCGTTCGGCGTCCCGGAGTTGCTGGCCAGGATCGATGCCGTCCTGCGGCGCACCCGGGTGGCTCGTGCCCTGAGCCATCCCGACGAGCCGCTCGTCCTCGGCCCGATGCGGATCTGCGCCGGCACCCGCGAAGTCACCGTCGACGGCACGCCCGTGACGCTGACCCGCAAGGAGTTCGACCTGCTCCTGCTGCTGGCCCGGCGGGCGCCTAACGTGGTGAGCCGCGACGTCATCCTCGACCAGATCTGGGGGGCGACCTGGGAGTCCTCGAGTCGCACCCTGGACACCCACATCGCGGCGTTACGGAACAAGCTCGGGCCGGCCGTGCTCATCCGCACGATCCACGGGGTCGGCTATCGGCTCCTGGCCGACCAGCCGGGGCTGATCGGCTGACGCGCCGTGCACCGCCGCCTGCTCGCCGTCCTGGTGCCCCTCGCGGTGCTGCTCGTCGCCGCGCTCGGGGTGCCGCTCAGCGTCACCGTGGCCGAGCGGGAGATGCAGGAGACCTACGTCGACCGGCTGGGCGACGTCGGCCGGTTCGCGTCGCTCGCCGATACCGCGCTGTCAGCCGGGCGGACCGAGGCGCTCCACCAGGAGCTGGCGCGCTACCACGAGCTGTACGGCATCCCGGTCGCGGTGATCGACACATCGGGCAAGGTGCTGCTCGGACCGGCCGGTGCGTACCAGGAGGCGGCGCGGAACGAGCCGGCGTTGCCCCGGATCGTGACCGCGGCGCTGGCCGGGGCGAGGTCCGAACCGTCCGGGGAATGGGCGCCGTGGGACGACTCCGCACTCGTGGTCGCGGAGCCGGTGGGCCGGGACAGCGAGGTCGTCGGCGCCGTCGTGACGATTTCCGACCTGTCGAAGACGCGCCATCGCATCCTCGTGCGATGGGCCCGGCTCGCCGGGCTCGGGCTGCTGCCGCTGATCGCACTGGTGGCCGTCGCCTGGCCCGTGTCGGCGTGGGTGCTGCGGCCGGTGCGGGAGCTGGACGCGGCGAGCTCGCGGATCTCACAGGGCGACCTCACCATCCGGGCGGACGCCGAGGCCGGCCCGGTCGAGCTGCGGCGGCTGGCGGAGTCGTTCAACACCATGATGGACGCGGTCGAGAACGCCGTGCAGCGGCAGCGGGCGTTCGTGTCAGACGCGTCGCATCAGTTGCGCAATCCGCTGACCAGCCTCCGGCTCGCGGTGGAGAGTCTGGAGCCGCATCTGCGCGCGGGCGGCGACGGGCGGCAGGCGTACGACGTCGCCGTCGACGAGCTGAAGGCGATGCAGCGGATGCTGAACTCACTCCAGGCCAGCGCGCGGATGGAGAGCATACGGACGGCGTCGCCGGTGGATCTCGACGTGGTGATGGCGACCCGGGTGGACCGGTGGCGGGCGTTGACCGCGACGGCGGGGCAGACACTGGCGGTCGACGTGCCACCGGGGTTGCGGTTGCTGGAGCCACCGGGCGGACTGGGCAGCATCCTGGACGAGCTGATCAGCAACGCGTTGCGGCTGTCGGACGCGCAGGTGGTGGAGGTGACCGCCCGACTCGTCCCCGGTGGTGCGGGCGCCGGACACAGTGACGCCGCCGTGGCCGGAGACGCGGCCGGAGACGTGGTCGCGATCACCGTCCGTGACGACGGCCAGGGAATCGACGCGTCCGAGCGGACCCAGGCGCTGCGCCGGTTCTGGCGGTCGCCGCGGCACCAGAACGTGTCCGGGACCGGCCTGGGCCTGGCGATCTGCGCCGACCTGGTCGGGGCGGCCGGAGGCGAACTGCGGCTGGAGGAGGGACTGCCGCGTCCGGACGGGTCAGGGCACGGATTCGCGGCGGTGGTCGCGTTGCCGGCCGTTCCGCGGGAGGCGTCGTAGTCCTGGCGCCTCGGCGGCCTGTCGCCGTCTCGGGTCAGCGCTTGCGTTCGCGGAACCAGGCGGCCGCGCCCGGATGGAGCGGGGCCGATGCGGTGGAGATCCCGGTACGCACGTTGATCTGCCACGCTTCGGGAACGGCTTCGGGAACGGCTTCGGCGTCGGCGCGGCCGGCGGAGGTGATCGTGCCGGTTTGCGTGAAGATCGTGTCGGTGATGGCGTAGACCAGGTCATCGGACAGGTCGTTGCGCGCGAGAAGCACGTTCGGCACGGCGACCGTACGGGTGGCCGGGACGCCGGCGTAGGCGGTCGCGGGAATCATGGCCGGAGTGTAGGGACCTGGGAACGCCGTGAAGAGTGCGTCCGCCTGCGCGTCCAGCGGGATCAGCCGGATCGGGTGCCGCTGCGCCAGCTCCGTGACGGCGGGTGTCGGGACGCCGGTCAGGGAGAACATCGCGTCGATCTCGCCGTCGCGCAGTGCCGCCGCCGATTCGGCCTGGCTGAGGTACCGGCCGTCGGCGTCGACCTGGGCGAGCTCCAGAACCCGCAGCGACGTGAACTCCGTACCCGAGTCGCGGGCGCCGAGCGATATGCGCCTGCCCCTGAGGTCCCGGAACTCGTCGATCGCCGAACCGGCCATGACCACGAGATGCAGATGACTGTCGTAGAGCCGGCATATCGCCGAGAGCCCCTCGGGCGCTCTGCCGTCGCTCGTGATCAGCGCGTCCAGGCTCGTCAGCCCAAGGTGCACCTCGCCGGCCCGCAGCATCCGGATGTTGTCGGTGGACGCCCCGCTCGGCACGGTGATCACCGTGGCGCCCGGAACCTGCTCGGTGATGTGTTCGGCCAGCGCACCGCCGATGCGCCGGTATACCGCCCCCGCCGGCCCGGTGGCCAGTCGCAGGTGGACCTTGTCGACGTGGGGCTGCTGGGAGCAACCGGCGAGCAGCCCTCCGGCGGCCAGAAGCACCACCCGCCGGCTGAGCCGTAGCTCCGGGTTCAGCGCCATGCCGAGATGATACGGACGGCGACCGCCGATGACAGTGCGCCGCGATCATCCTGTGCCGCCGCATTCGGGCCAGAGTCCACGCAATGCGGCGGCTATCGTGGCTAATGGGACTATCCGGACGCCTTTCCGGCCGATGTCGCTAACGGGGGAAGGTCATGGAAGGCGAGAGCCCGCTTGGTGAGTTCTTGCGCGCTCGTCGGCAGATCACGACAGCCGATCAGGTCGGGCTGGCAGGCGTCGGCCCGCGACGGAGGACGCCCGGGCTGCGCCGGGACGAGGTGGCCATGCTGGCGGGCATCAGCATCGACTACTACACCCGTCTTGAACAGGGAAGGGAACGCCGCCCCTCTGATCAGGTGCTCGATGCCCTCGCACAGGTCCTGCATCTCAATGAGGAGGCCACTGAGCATCTACACGAGCTCGCCCGAGCACGTCCGCGCAAGAGACAGCCAGTCGTCCAGACTGACCAGGTCAACGCGAGCCTGCTTCCGCTCATGGAGGAATGGCGCCGGGCGGCCGCGTACGTGGTGAACAGCCGGTTGGACGTGCTGATCAAAAATTGTGTGGCAGCCGGTCTCTACGAGGGGCTGGAACACAACGACAACTTGCTGCGGCTCGCCCTCCTGAATCCGGAGGCCCACAAGTTCTATCTCGACTGGGAGCACGACACCAGTTCCAAGGTCGCCCATCTGCGTGCCATGGCGAGCTTGGACATCGAGGATGCGCCGGTGAACGAGCTGGTCGAGGAGCTGTCGCACAACAGCACGGACTTTCGCCGCATGTGGGACCGGCACGACGTGCGTGGCAGGGTTCAGTCACCAGTTCGCTTCCACCGCGATGACGTGGGAGACATCCTCACGACCATGGAGGTGCTGAGCGTCGACGGATCTCCAGGGCAGAAGCTGATCGTCTTCCACGCCGAACCCGGCAGCGCATCCGAGAAAGCGCTGGCCGAGCTCGGGGACCGTGTGCGTGCCACGAGGTCGGCGAAGTGAAGGACCAAGACGGCCCGCCAGGTCATCGGGAAGAACCGCGATCCACGGCACTATGCCCCTGAGCCGGCCTCAGAACCCGACCGCCCTATCCGCTCCCAGTTCCTGAGCCACCTCGGCCGTCGAGGCTGACCATCGACTTGCTCCGCCTGCACCTTCGCCCGGCCGATTTTGACTCCTTTCATCAACTACATCCGGTGTTATGGTGTTGATCACGCTTTTGCCCCGTAATGGTCACCGGATCGACGAGTGGTGACGGCGGTCTTCCGGTCGCGCGGCTCGGACCTCCGGTGACGCACTCCGCCTCCCCTCCGCCCCCCTCCGCCCCCCAGGAGACACGATCGTGCGAAACCGGACCGTGCCTGCTCTCGTGCCCGCAGTCATGCTCGCGCTTCTCACCACCGGCCCCGTCGCCCTGCCGGCCTCGGCGGCATCGGCGGACTCCGCCGCCCCATCCGCCTCGGCGGTCGAGGATCCCCTGCTCGCCGCGCTCAAGGCCATTCCCGGCCTGACGGTGGTCTCGGAGTCACGGCCGACCGGATACCGGTACTTCATCCTCAACTACACGCAGCCGATCGACCACCGCCACCCCACGAAGGGGACGTTCCAGCAGCGGCTCAGCCTGCTGCACCGCAGCACCGACGCGCCGGTGGTGCTCTACACCAGCGGGTACGGCATGTCCACGAACCCGTCCAGGACCGAGCCGACCCGGCTGCTCGACGGCAACCAGGTCACGGTCGAGCACCGGTTCTTCACCCCCTCCCGGCCCTCCCCCGCGAACTGGCGCGATCTTGACATCTGGCAGGAGGCGAGCGACGAGCACCGCATCGTCGAGGCGCTCAAGACGGTCTACTCAGGGAAGTGGATTCAGACGGGGGCCAGCAAGGGCGGCATGACCTCGGTCTACCACCGCCGTTTCTACCCCGCCGACGTCGACGGCGTGGTGGCCTACGTCGCGCCGAACGACCGGGTCAACCCCGCCGACCGCGCCTACGACGACTTCTTCGCCACCGTGGGCGACACGGCATGCCGTACCGCGCTGAAGAACGTGCAGATCCAGGCGCTCAAGCGCCGCGACCGGCTGGTTCCCCGGCTGGAGGCGTACGCGGCGGAGAACGGTTACACCTTCACCAAGACCCTCGGTACCGCCGACCGGTCGTTCGAGATGTCCGTACTCGACGCTCCGTGGGCGTTCTGGCAGTACTCGACCGCGGCTGACTGCGCGGACGTCCCGGCCGCCACGGCGTCCGATGACGAGATCTACGCGTGGATCGACCAGGTCGCATCCTTCGCGTTCTACACCGACCAGGGCCTGGACTACTACACCCCTTACTACTACCAGGCGGCCACCCAGCTCGGCTGGCCCGAGCTGAAGTTCGCGCACCTGCGCGGCCTGCTCCGCTATCCCGGGCTCTACCAGGCCAACTCGTCCATCCCGGCCGAGCTGCGCTCCCGCCACGATCCCAAGCCGATGCTGGACGTCGACCACTGGGTGCGCAAGCAGTCGAGCAGGATGCTGTTCATCTACGGCGAGAACGACCCGTGGAGTGCCGAGCGGTTCACGCCCACCAGGAAGGACTCCTATCTCTACGTCACCCCTGGCGCAAACCACGGGGCGAACATCGCCGGCCTGAAGGAGGCCGACCGCCTCGCGGCGACCGCGACGTTGCGGCGCTGGGCCGGGGTGACCGGCGCGGCCACGACCCTGCGGAACGCGCCGTCGTCCGTTCCCGACGACGACATGCTCCTCACCCGCCGCCCGTCCTGACGCGGATCCCGTAGGAATCGGCCCCAGGTCAGCATGGTCGGCACGCCTGACCTGGGCCGGCTCCACGCCCCGCCGAGCGGCACTCCCTCCGGCCTGAGATGCGACGGCCCGTCGTACGCTGAGGGTACGAGCGAACACTCAGCGTGATGATCGCCCTCCGCGCGCGGGCGAGACTCGGCCGACCGTCTACGGAGGACAGCGATGAGCACTCAGGCCGATCCCCACCTCACCGGTGCCGACGGCAGTGTCGACATGGCCGATCCCGCGCTGCTCGCCGATCCGTACCGCGGCTACTCGTGGATCCGGGAGCGGGCCCCGATGACGCGCGGCACCTTCCCCGGGATCGCGTCTCCGATCTGGCTCGTCACCCGGTACGACGACGTCATGACGGTGCTGAGTGACCGGCGCTTCGTCAACAATCCGGCGAGCGTTCCCGGCATGCACGTGGCGGACATCCGCGAGGAGTTCATCAGGGCGCGCGGCATCCCGCCCGAGTGCGCGCGGTATGTGCTGGACGGCATGCTGACCATCGACGGTGACGATCACATCCGCCTGCGCAGGCTGGTGTCCCGCGCGTTCACCGCACGCCACGTCGCGGAGCTGCGGCCGCGGATCGAGGAGATCACCGAACGTCTCCTCGACGGGCTGGCGCCGGCGACAGAGGACGGCGTCGTCGAGCTGATGGAACGGTTCGCCTATCCCCTGCCGATCACCGTCATCTGCGAGCTGGTCGGCATCCCGGAGGAGGACCGGCCGCGGTGGCGGGAGTGGAGCGCGGCCCTGGTGTCCCCAGAGCCAGGCGCGCTGGCCATGCCGTTGCGCGAAATGGTGGCCTACATCCAGGAGCTGATCGAGCAGCGCCGCGCGGAGCCCGCCGATGACCTGCTCACCGGGTTGATCCGCGCTCACGACGAGGACGGAGATCGCCTCAGTGACACCGAGCTGATCACCATGGTCTTCACCCTGGTCATCGCGGGCCACGAGACCACGGCCCACCTGATCGGCAACGGAACCGTCGCCCTGCTGACCCACCCTGACCAGCTGGCCCTGCTTCGGGATGATCCTGGGTTGATGCCACGCGCGGTCCACGAGTTGATGCGCTGGTGCGGCCCCGTCCACGGCACGGCGCTGCGTTACGCGACCGAGGACCTCGAGATCGGCGGCATGCCGGTGCGCCGGGGCGAGGCGGTGACGGCCGTGCTGGCCGGAGCGAACCACGACCCGCGCCGGTTCGACGCGCCGGAACGGCTCGACCTCACCCGTGAGCCGGACGGCCGCCGCGAAAGCCATGTGGGATTCGGCCATGGCTTGCACTACTGCCTGGGCGCGGCGCTTGCCCGCCAGGAAGGCGAAGTGGCCTTCGAGGCGCTGCTCCGCCGCTTCCCCGACCTCGCCCTGGCCGTCGATCCCAACGATCTCGTGCGACAGCCGGTGCCGGCCGCGTGGCGCCTCGCCCGCCTGCCACTGAGGCTTGCGTAGCCGTACTGGCAGCGTTACCTCGCCGCAGTTGAAGCGGGGATCACGAAAATCTCGCCATTCACATTCGGGCACGACCCTGCGCTCAGGCAAGGAAAATCCTGGGCTCCTCAAATTCGATCCGAGCCAGATTACGCCCGAGTTTGTTACGTGCGTAATTATTCGGTGTTAAAAGAATTGAGTCGCCGAGGCCGGCTTCGTAACACGTGGTTTACGAAACAGGGGGCATTGTCATGGCCTCTCCCCACCGGCGGACATGGCTGTGTGCCCTGACCTCGACATTTCATGAATCCGGTCCGGTCGCGTAGCGACTGAAGCAGTTCTCGCTTCAGCGGCTGGTCGTGCCGGCGGCCCGGTTGCCCCGTCGGAGGGCGGGTTCCACGCGCCCCGGGGCGCTCTCCTTTCAGGGTCCGGGTCATCATCACAGGCGCCCTGTATACAACGTCTCACCAAATGAGACTTTCGTATGAAGAAACACCCAAGAAACGTGCGATCACTAGCGTCCCGATTGCAATACCCCTCAACTCCTTTTTCGGGAGAGCGTTGTGAAAGTACGAACACGGAGGAGCGCTCGGGCGCTTCTCCGGGTGATCGCCATACTGGCGGTCCCGGTAGCGCTGACCTCACTGGCGACGGCGGCTCCGGCCACGGCTGCTACGACGGCGGCGCCGACCGCAGCGGCGACGCGAACGACGGATTCGGCGGACCTGCCCGACCCGACGGCCCGCGGACCGTTCGGGCATCAGGTCATCGAAGAGGCCAAGTTCGGCCTGGCGGCCATCGAGGAGCCGAACTCCGACGGAGCCGCCCCAACGGCGGGGACGGCGCAGGCGCCGGAGCAGGTCGAGATTCGCGGTCAGCTCTACATGCCGGACTGGTCCCGGCGTACCAAGCCCTCCCCGCTGATCATCCTGGTGCACGGCAACCACGGCTCGTGCGACTCCGGGCAAGACAGTGCGAACCTCACCTGTGCGCAGTTCAAGCACAACGAGAACGGTTACGCGTACCTCGCGGAGAACCTCGCCACCTGGGGATACACGACGTTCTCCATCTCGCAGGACCAGCTGATGATGCGGCAGGACAACAACAAGGGCAAGGGCATGCACAACCGGCGCATGCTCATCGCCGCCGCCCTCGACGCGATCAGCACGGCGAACCGGGCCAAAGGCTTACCTGTTGACACGCACACGACCATCGGCACAACGCTCTCCGGTCACCTCGACCTGACCCGCATCGGCTTGATGGGTCACTCGCGGGGTGGCGACGCGGTCGCGAACTTCCTCGACTACAACCGCATCCGCACCGACGGCCCGCGTTATCCGATCCGCGGTGTCATATCACTGGCGCCAGTGGACTACGAACGCAAGGCTCTGTACGGCATGCCGTACATGGCGATCCTGCCGATGTGTGACGGCGACGTCTCCAACCTGCAGGGCGCCCGGCTGTTCGAGCGCAGCCAGTACGTCAACCCCGGCGACCCCTTCCCGCGGATCCAGGTGGAGCAGCTGGGTGCGATCCACAACTGGTACAACAGCGTCTGGTATGCCGACGGCGGTGCGGACGGCCAGGGCAACAACGACGCGGCGTGCGGCAACTCGGCGCCGTTCGCGACCAACAACGTCCACCCGCACAACCTGCGGCTCAGTGGTGCGGCGAGCTACACCGACCCGAAGCTGAACTACGCGATCGACAACTCCGATCCGCTCAACCCCGCCGTGAACACCAAGATCTCGGGTGACGCGGCACGCATGGGCGACCAGGAGAAGCTCGGGCTGGCGACGATGGCCGCCTTCCTCCGCCGCTACGTGGGCGGCGAGGGCGCGTTTCAGCCGTACATGACCGGCGAGCTCTCGAACACCTCCACGGGGCTGCAGGTCCCGCCGACCGCCTGTCCCACCAGCCCGTCCGGCGTGGCCATCCCCTGCAGCGAGCGGGTCAACACGACCTACTTCGCCGCGCCGCAGGAGCGGGTCGATGTGATACGTCCCGAGGTGGCGAACCCGCTCACGCTCAACGCCCTCGGCGGCTCCCTGAGCGGTAGCGGTTTCGCGGACCCGTACGCGCAGGCTGCCGGTGTCGCGCCGAAGCCGGCAACGACCGCGGGCGGTTACGACTGGTGCAACCCGGAGCCCCAGGACTTCGCGCCGTCGCAGCTCGGCAAGAGCGGGCTGCCGGCCGCGGCCAAGCCCTGCCCGCTGCCTGCGGCGAGCGCACTCGGCGGGCAGAACGGCATCCGCGAGAACGGTCCGATCAACCACTCCTACGGTCGCCAGCTCACTCTCGCATGGGACCAGAACTCGGCTGCCTCGCTCACCGCCCAGATCCCGGCCGCGTCGAAGGACATGCGTGGCCTCAAGGCTCTGGCTCTGGACGCCGCCGTCAACTTCTTCGACACCCGCAACCCGGGCGCCGACAACCGCGGCGACAACACCAGGGACACGACGGTGAACGGCACCCCGGCGAACCCGGTGTGGCCGAACGAGTTGCCGACGTCGTACGACCCGGCCTCGACGACCCAGCACTTCGTGATCGCGCTGAGCGACACGGCCGGTCACGAGGGCACCGTCGACGCCGGGGACCCGCGCTGGGGCAACGCTCTGCACATGTCGACCGGTACGAACACGCCGAACACGCACATCGTCCTCGACCAGATCCGCGTCCCGCTCGGCGAGTTCGCGGCACAGGGCGTGGACGTCGGCTCCTTATCGAAGCTCGAGTTCCGCTTCGGTGCGGGTGACATGCCGAAGTCCGGCTCGATCGAGATGGCCGATGTGCGCTTCCAGGAGAGCGAGGCGGGGTCGAAGATCCTGTCGGACGGCGACAAGGCCAACGGCGCCGGTTACGGCCGGTCCGCCCTCGGCGGTCCGGACCCCGCGACCTACCTCGCCGCCTACGACAACACTCCGGGCAACGTCAAGCTCAACGACGTGGTCGCGAACCCGAAGGGGAACACGACCTGGACCGTCGACGATGACAGGAAGCAGTGCCCGAACGCCCAGTTCACCTCGATCCAGACGGCCGTCGACTATGCGGCGCCGTGGGACACGATCGTGGTGTGCGCGGGTGTCTACCAGGAGTCGTCGACTCCGGTGAGCAGCACGTCCAGCCCCGTCCAGGCAGGCGCGAGGAACGGCCTGACCATCAACAAGCCCTTGAAGATCAAGGGTGCGGGAGCGGACAAGGTGATCATCGAGCCGGACCAGTCGCTCGCGACCTTGGCGGGCGATCAGCCGTACCTGCGTGACGGCGGCGGCAACGTGATCACGGTATCCAGGCAGTCTCTCGGCTCGACCGACACCAACGAGATGTTCGTGGACATCTCGGGCGTGACCGTGACCTCGGGGAAGGTCTGGGCCGAGGCGGGCATCGCCTACTTCGGCGCCGCTGGACGCGTCGCGAACAGCGTCGTCGGCCCGATGAAGGTCGCTACCGACGCGCAGGAACTGGCCGAGCACCCGCACGGCTGGGGCGTCGTCAAGACCGGCGTGATCCAGGGTGCGAGCTCCGGCACGGTCGAGAGCGAGCTCACCGTCACGAACAGCGTGATCACCGGTTACCAGTCGGGTGGAATCCTGTTCGACGGCGCCCGAGGTAAGGACGGCAGCCCGGACAACACCGTCAGGACCGGCATCCGGTACCACGGCTACGTGACCGGCACGGTCGTCAAGGGCAAGCCGAACAGCCTGTACCCGCAGGTCGGCGTCAAGTACACCAGCGGTGTGACCGGCTTCGTGAAGGACAGCCGGGTCACCGGGAACTACTACACGCCCGCCCCGTCGCAGTCGTACGGCATCCTGCTGACCGACGCCGGTACCGACACGGCCGGAGCGCTCACTGCTTCGGGCGACATCATCACCGGGAACGGGTTCGCGGTGTACAACGCCAACGCTGACAACACCGCTGTCCGAGAGGGCGCCCCGTTCGCCGTGTCGGGCAGCTACCTCGGCACGGGCCACCCGCCGCGTACAGGGCTCAAGGCGATCTCCGGTCCCGACAGCACGGGCGCGGCCACGGTCACCGTCACCGGTCCGCGCTCGTCGCCGCCGCGGGGCGTGCCGACCGGAGTAGGTCTCATCGCCGACTCCGCACCGACGGCCGAAGTGGCCGACCCGGGGCGTGGATCTGAGTTCCATGTCGGATCGACGGTGCATCCGCTGATCCGGGGCACCGACGACTTCGCCGTCCAGTCGGCGACCCTGATGGTCAACGGCACCAAGGTCGGCAGCACCACTACGGCGCCATATCAGCTCAGCTGGACACCGGGTCCGAAGGACGCGGGCAAGCACGTCACCTTCCAGGCGCTGGTCGTCGACTCATCCGGAAACGTCACGCGCTCCAGTCCGGTGACCTACACGGTGGCCCCCGTGACCCCGCCGCCGGCCGTAAAGATCGACAAGGTGGCGACCGACGCCGACGCGGGCACGGCGACGATCACCGCCACCGTGAACACGGCCGGTACGGTCACCTTGACCGGCGACAAGGTGAACACGGTCACGCGTCAGGTGCGCAACGGGAGCACCTTCACGTTGACCGTGACGGTCGCACCCGCGTACCGCCCAACCTTGATCAAGATTGGCAAACTCCCCGTCGATCTCACGATCACATTCGAGAACGCGACCGGTCAAAGTGCGAGCCGGTCCGTCAACGTGACGCTCATCAAGAAGAGGTGATCCGTCACTTCACGCACTGACCGGAAGGGCCCACCGCAAGGGGGCCCTTCCGCTGTCGTGCACTGGCAGTGCGGTGCGTTCATGTGCTGACCCACTGCGGTTCGCCGGGCGGCGGAGCACCGTACGCTCCGGCGGGCTATGGTCTGCTTAAACGCTGCGGAGCAAAGGTGACTTCATGGCCGATCTTGTTGCCCAGCCGATGTCGGCCGAGAGGACCCCGCCCGGTCCGAAACCGATCGTCGACGGCAAGCGTCGACTCCCGGCACACGTGGGGGTCTACGTCTTCGTCGCGGTGCCGCTGCTCGCGGTGCTGGCGGCTGTCCCCTTCGCCTGGGGGTGGGGACTCGGCTGGGTCGACGTCATCCTCGCCGCGTTCTTCTACACGGTGACGTGCCTTGGCGTCACGGTCGGCTTCCACCGCTACTTCACCCATGGCGCGTTCAAGTCCCGCCGGGGCTTGCGGATCGCGCTGGCGGTGGTCGGCAGCATGGCGGTGCAGGGCCCGATCCTGCACTGGGTCGCCGACCACCGCCGCCACCACGCCTTCTCCGACAAGGAAGGCGACCCGCACTCGCCATGGCTGTTCGGGACCTCTCCGGCAGCGGTGGCGCGTGGCTTCTGGCACGCCCACCTGGGCTGGGTGCTCGACCGTGACCTGACCAACCAGCAGCGGTTCATCCCCGACCTGCTGGCCGACCGGGACATCCGCCTGGTCCACCGGCTGTTCGGTCCGTTGACCGCCGTCACGATGATCCTTCCGGCCTTGCTCGGCGGCCTGCTCACCTGGTCGTTGTGGGGGGCGGTGACCGCCTTCTTCTGGGCCGGTCTGGTCAGGATCGCGTTGCTCCACCACGTCACCTGGTCGGTCAACTCGATCTGCCACATGATCGGCGACCGGCCGTTCACCACGCGGGACAAGTCGGCGAACTTCTGGCCGCTGGCGATCCTGAGCATGGGCGAGTCCTGGCACAACCTGCACCACGCCGACCCGACGTGCGCCCGGCACGGTGTACGGCCCGGCCAGATCGACATCTCGGCCCGGCTCATCTGGGTCTTCGAGAAACTCGGTCTCGTCCACGACGTACGGTGGCCGACGCCGACCCGGCTCGCCCGCCTCGCGCGCGTCGAGCAAACGCCAGGTGCATGATCTCGGGCGGCTGACAAACGAGAAGGGTGGGGCGGGCCGGCAGATGCCTGGCCGCCCCACCCGGTCCCGGTGACGGTGCGGGATATCCGGTCTCACAGCGCCCTCGGGAGTCCTCCGGTCACCCGCCGATCTGCGCGCAGACCGCCTTGACCTCGGTGTATGCCTCCAGAGCCTCGTGGCCCATCTCGCGGCCCCAGCCGGACTGCTTGTAGCCGCCGAACGGCAGCGCCGCATCGAAGACGTTGTAGCAATTGATCCAGACGGTGCCCGCGCGGATCTTCCCGGCCAGCGTGTGCGCCTTGGCGATGTCACGGGTCCAGATGCCGGCGCCGAGCCCGTAGCTGCTGGCGTTGGCCTGGGCGGCGATCTCGTCCAGGTCGGAGAACGGCGAGGCGACCACGACCGGACCGAAGATCTCCTCTCGGACGATCTTCGCGTCTGGGTGGGCACCGATGATGACAGTGGGTTCCACGAAGTAGCCGCGGTCGCCGTACCGGTTTCCGCCGGCCCGCATCTGGGCGCCCTCATCGCGTCCCGACTCCAGGTAGCCGGTCACCCGGCGCAGCTGCTCGTCGGAGACCAGGGGGCCCATCTGCGTGTCGGCCTCGAGCCCGGAGCCGAGCTTGATGCCGCGGGCGATCTCCGAAACGCCTTCGACGACCTCGTCGAATCGGCTCTCCTGGACGAACAGCCGGGATCCGGCCACGCAGCACTGGCCGTGGTTGAAGAAGATCGCGTTCGCGGCACCCGCGATGGCGATCTCGGGGTCGGCGTCGTCGAAGACGACGTTGGGGCTCTTGCCGCCGAGCTCGAGCGTGACCTTCTTCAGGTTCCCGGCCGCGGCGTGCACGATCAGCTTGCCGACCTCGGTGGACCCGGTGAAGGCGACCTTGTCGACGTCGTCGTGGGCGGCCAGTGCCGCGCCGGCGGTCTCGCCGTACCCGGGAAGGACGTTGACCACGCCGTCGGGCACCCCGGCTTCGGCGATCAGCTCGGCGAGGCGCAGCGCCGACAGCGGGGTCTGCTCCGCGGGCTTGAGGACCACGACGTTCCCCGTCGCCAGGGCGGGTCCCAGCTTCCACGCGGCCATGAGCAGGGGGAAGTTCCAGGGAATGATCTGGCCGACCACACCGACCGGCTCGCGCAGGGTGTAGGCGTGGAAGGCCGCACCCGGCATGTACGGGACGTTCAGGGAGATCGTGTTGCCCTCGATCTTGGTGGCCCAGCCTGCCATGTAGTGGAACAGGTCCGCGGCCAGCGGGATGTCGGCTGCCCGTGCCACGGCCAGGGGCTTGCCGTTGTCCAGCGACTCGAGCTGGGCGAGTTCCTCCGCGTGCTCGAGGATCAGATCACCGATCTTCCAGATGATCCGTCCGCGCTGGGAGGCGGTCATGCGGGACCACGGCCCGGAGAACGCCCTGCGGGCCGCGCGCACCGCGCGGTTCACGTCCTCGGCGTCGGCCTCGGCGACGTACGCCAACGTCTCACCGGTGGCCGGATTCGGGGTGGCGAACGTCTTGCCGGAGGCCGCGTCCACCCATTGCCCGTCGATGAAGAGCTGACGCGGAGTGGCGACGAAGTCCTCGACGCTCTTTTCCAGGGTGACCGTCATCGATGTCGGCTCCCTTCAATTCGGAGGGTGCTCTCCGGCCGCACCATGTGCCGGCGGTAGCCGGACTGGGGGATGAGCCGGGCGAGCCAGTAGTCACAATGAGACTACTGACGGTGTGAGAACACAAGAGGCCTCTACTCTTGAATGTGTGGAGCCGCCCGCGCTGTCGTTCACCGAATGGCTGGTACTCGCGCTCGTCGCGGAAGGCCCCACACATGGGTTCGCGATCGCCAGGCTCACCGCGGCCTCCGGTCCCGTGGGAGCGATCTGGCAGGTTTCCAAGCCGCTGGTGTACCGCGCCGCCGGCCGGTTGTCCGAGCTCGGCCTGATCCACCCGGCGGGCACGGCGCCCGGCGACGGCGGGCCTGACCGCAACCTCATCGCCGCGACCCCCGCAGGCCTCGCCGCCGTCAACGCCTGGCTGCTTCAGCCGGTGAAACACATCCGCGACATCCGCTCGGAACTGCTGGTCAAGCTCGCTCTCCTTGATCGGGCCGGGGTGAGTCCCCGGCCGCTGCTCGATGCCCAGCGTGACCACCTCGCCCCCGTCGTCGCCGGCCTCGAACGCCGCCTGGAGGAGGCCACCGGCTTCGACCGCACGCTGGCCTCCTGGCGGTACGAGACCGCCCAGGCGACCATGCGATTCCTGCAGAGCGTGAATCCGTAGAGCATGCGCAGCCCACGTAGCTCTCCCCCGACGATCCACCGGTCCGCTCTCCGGAGCAGCCGTGAGTGAGTCGCCGCTGCCGGCGCTGAGCCGGCTCTGGGACCGGCAATGGCCCGACTGTCCCCCGTTCGCCCACTGGCTTAGCGATCACTAATCAGCTGTACGCCGAGACACGGCCATGGCGCCGCGGAATCGTCGACACCCTGCTGCGAGCGGTCGCAGACGACGAAATCAGCGGAGTAATCCTTGGCCCCCCGGACCTCCGCTGGCCTTACCACCCCTACGACGGCGGCGCCGACGTCATCCTGTCCACGCGGGCCGAACGCGACGCTCTCAAGGAGCGGCACCGTGCCTGGCTGTCCAGGCACTCATCTGAACTCTGAGACGCAGGGTCCAGGCTCAGCCGGATCTCGGATCTCACGTATCCGCCATGGCCGTCGTCTCCAAGGTGAGAGGAAAGGATTCCAGCGATGAGACTCCGGCACACCGTCACCGACACCGTCTTGGGCCCCATCACGATCGTCGCGGACGGCGAGGCGATCACGGGCCTGTACTTCCAGCATCACATCCGCCGTCCCGACGACGCGGCGTTCGGCGTCGCGATGCCGGTGTCCGAGGACCCATTGCTTCGCGACGCCGTACAACAGTTGCTTGAGTACCTCGATGGACGTCGCGAAGGCTTTGACCTGCCGTTGAGGGCCGCGGGCGACGACTTCAACCACGCCGTGTGGGATGTCGTCGCCCGGATCCCTGCAGGGCAGACGACGACCTACGGGGCGATCGCCGAGCAGCTCGGCGACAGGAGCCTCGCGCAGAAGGTCGGGCAGGCCGTCGGCGCGAACCCGTTGTGCATTTTTGTTCCGTGCCATCGGGTTGTGGGAAGCAATGGCTCACTGACCGGCTATGCCGGCGGTCTCACGCGCAAGCGGGTTCTGCTTGAGCTCGAGGAGCCCGCCACCGCATCGGCGGAGAGGCTGTTTTGACCAGACGCCGGCTCACGTCCACCGCACGGAAATCGTCTTCTACGGGATGAGCATGAAACGGCCGTTCGAGAAGGTTGTCGAGGAACACGCCGGCACGGTGCTGCGCGTGTGCCGTGCGGTGCTCGGTGTCAGCGACGCCGACGACGCGTGGTCGGAGACCTTCATCGCGGCGATGCGTGCCTACCCGGAACTGCCGGAGACGGCGAACGTCGAGGCGTGGCTGGTGACGATCGCACATCGCAAAGCCGTCGACGTGCTCAGAACGGCAAAGCGTCAGCCGCTGCCGGTTGACGAACTGCCCGAGGCGCCCACGACGTTGGGATTGCCCGGATCGGACGATCCCGATCTGTGGGAAACCGTGAGAGCGCTGCCCGACAAACAACGGCAAGCCGTCGCGTACCACTACGTGGCCGGGCTGCCCTACGCCGAGATCGCAGAGATCCTCGGCGGAACCGTCGAGGCGGCACGCAGGGCCGCAGCGGACGGAATGAAATCCCTACGGAAGAACTATCCGGGCGCGAGTGTGAAAGGAGCGCCATCATGAGTGACCTCGGTGAGAACGCCGACGTCGCCGCCCTGCTCTCGGCGCCGGTGAACGCCGAAACCCTGGCGCGACTGCACCGCAAGCTGGAGCAGGTGGCCGAGAACGACGACCTGCTCGACGTCGCGTACACCACCATCGACTCTCCGGTCGGCACGCTGCTCCTCGCCGCCACCCCCAAAGGTCTCCTCCGCGTGGCATACGACAGCGAGGACCACGACCTGGTGCTCGACACCCTCGGACACAAGATCAGCCCACGCATCCTGCGGGCCCCGAAACGACTCGACAGGGCGGCACGTGAGCTCGACGAATACTTCGCCAAGCGCCGCCGGGTCTTCGACCTGCAACTGGACCTGTCCCTGTCCAAGGGGTTCCGGCAGTTGGTGCAGCGGCATCTTCCCGAGATCGGCTACGGGCAGACCCGCAGCTACCGGCAGGTCGCCGAGCTCGTCGGCAACCCCAAGGCCGTCCGCGCCGTCGGCACCGCCTGCGCCACCAACCCGCTCCCGGTCGTCGTGCCCTGCCACCGCGTGGTGCGCACGGACGGGACGCCTGGCGGCTACGTCGGCGGCCTTGCCGCCAAGACCGCCCTGCTGAACCTGGAGGCAACATGATCACGACCCCGAAGAAGCCAGCCACGGCCGACCCGTGGAAGGAGCGCGTCGACTCCGGCGACTGGGACGCGATCACCGGTGAGGTCAACGCGTACGGCGGCGCCCTGCTGCCGCAACTGCTGACCCCGGAGGAGGCCGCGCAGATCCGGTCTCTCTACGAGCGCGACGAGTACTTCCGCAGCACCGTCAACATGGGCCGCCACCGCTTCGGCGAGGGCGAGTACCGCTACTTCAAGGCCCCCTACCCGGAGGCGATCGAACGGCTCAAGCAGGGTCTGTACCCGCGGCTGCTGCCGATCGCCCGCGACTGGTGGGCCAAGCTCGGCCGGCCTGCCCCGTGGCCCGACACGCTCGATGAATGGCTCCAGATGTGCCACAACGCCGGACAGACCAAGTCCTCGGCGATCTTGCTGCGCTACGTGGAGAAGGACTGGAACGCCCTGCATCGCGATCTGTACGGGGACCTCGTGTTTCCGCTGCAGGTCGTCATCAACCTCAACGAGCCCGGCGTCGATCACACCGGCGGGGAGTTCCTGCTCGTGGAGCAGCGGCCCCGCGCCCAGTCACGCGGCACCGCCACCCTTCTGCCGCACGGACACGGGTACCTGTTCACCACCCGAGACCGGCCCGTCGAATCCGCCCGCGGCTGGTCCGCCGCGCCCGTACGGCACGGGGTCTCCGCGATCCGCTCCGGGCAACGGCACACCCTTGGCCTGGTCTTCCACGACGCGGCATGACCACCGCCACCAAGACCTACACGCTGCTGGGCGCGGACGGCGGGCCGTACCAGGGGTTCCGGCCCTGCGCCGCTTGCTGCGGAGACCGCTACCAGGCGTGGAAAGACGCCCGGCAGAAGGAGTGGCCATGACCATCAGTTCGCCGCTGTCACCACGCCACAATCCGGTCGACGTCGGCCCCACGGATGCGGAACTCGAGCGCATGACGGGGATGTGCGGTGACCGTGGCGCCCTCACGATCATCCTTGGCCACGGCCGCACGCCGGACGTGATCCTGGCCGCGACCCGGTTCACGCAAAGGTGGGAGGAGGCCGGCGGCGTGGTCCTCGACACGATCACGTGGCCGGAGAGCGCGGCATCCTGGATGAGGCAGGCGCTCCGCTTCACCGCTTCGGAGCCCGACCTGTGGGTCATGCTGGGGCCCGTGATCGGCTGGGCCCGGATGACCCGCCGGCTGCTGTCGTCGACCCCGTGGCAGCCGTCCCGCACGATCGCCGCGGCCGCCGTCGGCACCGCCGACGCGATCGGCCTCGTCGGGGCGGCGGACCTCTCGGGCATGGCCGGCGCGACCTGCGACGGAGGCATGTGGACCATCAGCTGTGGCGAGCTCGTCTTCGCACCCGTCCCGGAGACGTCGACCTTGGTGACGCCGCCACCCGGCCCGCCTGGGCATCCGCCGACGCCGCAATGGGCCGCGAGGGAGTGAAGTGACGCAGCCGTGTTACTACCACGCTCCTGGCGAGAAATCGCAGGTCAAATGAGCCCTCAGCCTATGGCGATCAATGGGCTGTCCGTTCGAGGATGCTCTAATGGCGCGTTACAAAGTGCCCGCCGAGGTAGATCTCGACCAGGTAGGCCAGCCCTCTCGGTTCAGGGCCTGGCATCGCCTCTACCTGGTTTCCGAGGTGGTCGGGCAGCGGTGGGAGGCGCTCTTGCCCTGGTGGGCGGATGACAACCCTGGCAAGCCCATCGATGAGCTCCGGGTCCGGCATTACACGGTGCTGGCGACCGGCCCGCAGCGCTCCGCCGTGGTCGAGCTGATCGCCCAGGGCGGCCAATGGTTCGTCGAAGGCTTCACCGACTAAGGAGAGCGTCCCTTTCGCGACTCGGATCCTCAGCCGAGGGCCTTCTCCAGTTGCGCCTTGGTCATCGCAGAGCGGCCCTTGATGTTGCGGCGCTTGGCCTCGGCGTAGAGCTGCTCCTTGGTGCGGCCGCCGGCCCCGCTGTGCGAGCGCAGCCCGCCGCGGCGAGACGAGGAGATGTCCTTGATGGAGGTGCGGCTCGCGGTACGCGACTCACCCGCGCGAGCCCGTTCCTTGTTCACGGTCCTGGCGGCGATCTCCTTGGCCCGCTTGTCGCTCTCCCCGCGCTTCTTGGCGCTGTCCTTGATGTGCTCGTACTGCCGTTCCCGCTTGGGACTGGACCCACGTGGCATGGTCCTCACCTCACTGAAGTGGCGTCTTCTGCGCGACTACCCGTCACATTCGAGCTCACACCCATTCCACGCGGCAGCCCGATGCTGAAAGCCTGATATGACATGAGATGCGGAACGGGGGCGACGCTACGGGGGGTCGGTCGATGCAGGGCTCGCCGGACGACGGCCGGATTGACTTCGGGTCGGGGCTCGACCTGCATCTCGATCTGCCCGGCGCCGGTGGAGTGGGGCGGTCGCTGGAGGTCGCCCTGCGCGAGGCGGTGCGGTCGGGTCGGCTGACCGCGGGCACCCGACTGCCCGGCACCCGCGGGCTCGCCGCCGACCTCGGCCTGTCCAGGGGCACGGTCGTCCAGGCATACACGCAGCTCATCGCCGAGGGGTGGCTGACGGGCACGCGCGGATCCGGCACCTGGGTGGCCGACGTGCTGCCGGAGTCCCACACCGGCGAGGATGCCGGCCACGGTTCTTTGGAGCCTCGCGCCGCACCCCTGGGCGACCTGCGTCCCGGCCGGCCCGACGTCAGCACGTTTCCGCGCGCGGAGTGGGTTTCGAGCGTCCGCCGGGTGATGTCGGCGATGGAGTCCGAGCAGATGGGCTACCCCGACCCGGCGGGCATGCCCGCGCTGCGCTCGGCGGTGGCCGACTACGTCTCGCGGACCCGCGGAGTGTGGGCGAGCGCCGGATCGACGGTGATCACCGCGGGGTTCACCCAGGCGCTCGCGCTGCTCGGGCGCACCTTCCGCCGTCTCGGCGCCCGGAGCGCGGCGACCGAGAACCCGGGGTTCGTGCTGCACCGGCAGCTGCTGGCCTCGGCTGGGCTCGCCCCCGTGCCGCTGGCGGTGGACGCGGACGGCGCCGATCCGTCGGGTCTCCTGGACGGCACGGCGTTCGCGCTGCTCACTCCGGCCCACCAGCACCCGTGGGGCGTCGTCCTGGCGCCCGGGAGGCGCTCGGCGTTCATCGACTGGGCCCGGCGGACCGACGCCTACGTGATCGAAGACGACTACGACGGCGAGTTCCGCTACGACCAGCAACCGGTCGGCGCGATGCAGGCGCTGGCGCCCGACCGGGTGATCTACGCGGGCAGCACCAGCAAGACCCTGGCGCCGGGGGCGCGGCTCGGCTGGCTGGTGGTGCCCGCCACGCTGCGTGATCCGCTGCTGCAGACCGTGCGGGAGACCGGCTCGGTGCCCTCCGTGATCGACCAGCTCGTGCTCGCCGACCTGCTCTCCCGCGGCGACTACGACCGGCACGTACGGCGGGCCCGGCTGGGTTACCGGCAGCGCCGCCACGAGCTGGCGGAACGGCTGGCGGTGGTCACCGACACGCTGCTCACGGGCGTCGCAGCCGGGTTGCACGCGCTGCTGCCGGTCGCCTCGGCTGCCGCCGAACGTGAACTGGTCGCCACGGCGGAGCGCGCGGGACTGCTCCTGCACGGCCTGCACACCGCGCGCTACTGGCACCCGATGGCCGAGGAGCGGCCCGCCGCCCTGGTCATCGGCTACGCCACGCCGCCGCAGCACGCCTGGCGCGGGGCGCTCGACGTGCTGGTCTCGCTGGTGGGCAGGCCGCCCGGGGCTATCAGGTAGAGGTGGCGAACGCCGCGAAGCCGTCCCGCCACGACGGATACCTCGGCACCCAGCCGAGGTGCTTGCGCGCGTAGTGGTTGTCCGCACCGCGCGCCCACCCCTGCCGGCCGGCGTCCGCGGGGGGCGGAGGCGGTGCGCCCACGGCCGCGCAGAAGGCGGGCACCCACTCCCGGCCCGGCGCCGGCTCGTCGTCGCACACGTTGACCGCGCCGCCGGCGGGCCAGGTGAGCGAGCGCACCGCCGCGGCGACGGCGTCGTCAGCGTGCACGAAGGAGAACACCTCGTCGTCGGCGGCCAGTTTCCCCGCCCGGGCCATGTCCGCGGCCAGGCCGTCGGGCGCGTACCACGTCCCGGGGCCGTACAACCGCCCGTAGCGCAGCACGACCCACTCGGGCATCTCGTGGACGGCCGCCTCCAGCGCCGCGACGCTCCCCACCGACCTTCCCCGCGCTTCCGTTGCGGTGAGATCGAGCGGCGTCGTCTCGTCGGCCGGCTCGTCCCCCGCCTCGTAGAGCCACGCGATGCTCTGGGCCACCATCCGGCGTACTCCGGCGGCGAGCGCCGCGTCGACCAGGTTGCGGGTGCCCTGCCTGCGCAGTGCCGCGTTCGCCGCGAAGTCGCCGGTGGCCAGGTCGGTGAGCTGGTGCAGCACGACGTCGGGCGCGGCCTTCGCGACCGCGGCTGCGATGCCCGTCCGGTCGTAGGCGTCGGCCACCACCGGCTCCGCGCCCAGCGCGCGCAGCGCGGCGGTCCTGTCGGGCTTCCTGGTGAGGGCGGTGACCTGGTGCCCCTCGGCGACCAGCAGCGGCACCATGCGCCGGCCGATGACTCCTGTTGCTCCCGCGAGGAAGATCCGCATGCCGGCCGCCATCAGTTCGGCCGGGGAGCACGGCGGTCACGGCGGGCCGCGAGCTCCTCCTCGTCGACGTAGGTGAGCATCGGCACACCGGGCACGCAGAACATGACCACGACGAACCGGCTCCAGGAGTGGGACAGGTTGTTGGCCGCCTGGTAGTGGATGACGTCGCCTCCGGGCTCCCAGAACGCCTCACCCGCGCGGATCACCCGCTCCGGCTCGCCCTCCAGCTCGAAGATCATCTCCCCTTCGAGCATGTAGCCGTACACCGGGCCCGAGTGCCGGTGCGGCGGGGAGCCGGGGTCGCCGGGCGGCAAATCGATGAGCGCGATCATCGCATGGGCGGGATCGGGAAGCTTGGGCGGCGTCCCGTGGTACAGCAGGGACAGTACGGAATTGCCTTTGAAGTCCATGTCCATAATGTCGACGCTAGCCGGGAAGCGGACCAGTGAACTAGTCCACTTCCGGGCCCATCAGATGTACCACTTTGTCTCAGCCGAGCCGGCGGGCGTCATCAAGTGGCCGCGGGAGGCGCCGGGCGGGGATCAGCAGAGCGACAGGTATCACCATGATCACGGTGAGTGCGATCGTCTGGATGACCGCGTCGGCCGGCGGGAAGTCCTCCAGGTGGAGGGTGTGGTAAATCATGTGCGGGACTTCGACGACGATGGCGGCGGCCAGTGCCGTGAAGATCAGGTGACGCTCGGCGACGGCTGCGGCCGTGCCGAGGAGGACCGTGAGGGCCAGGTTCAGGGCGCCGAAGTCGCGCAGCAGGTGCTCGTTGTACGGCGGCAGCAGGGCGACCCAGGCATGGCCGGGTGCCGGGAAGTTGTCGTAGAACGAGCGTGGCAGAAACAGCGACCACACGCCGAGGACGAAGTGGTAGACGGCCAGGATGATCAGGCCGGTCCGGAGCCAGGCGCGTGCTGTCATGATGATCACGTCCTCAACGTCGCCACGATGTGCTTCGCCACCGTCGCCCCTCCCCCACGGCCTCGCCGGTGATGGACCACCCGCATCTCATCCCTCCCCCGCGTACGTATTGCCGGAGTCGAGGGGCTGGGGCCGCGATGGCAATTTTCTGGAGCCGACACACCGTGCGAGCCACCTGTTGGGTATCGGGAACTTAAGACGAAGGTGGAGAAACAGCGCCAAGCGGGCGAGCCCAGTTCACCGCCGTCCGCCGCGAACTGGGAGTACCTCCGTCGCCGGTCTCACCGCCAGGCGCGCAACTTGTCGGGGTTGAGCACCATCCAGATGTCGGTCAGCCGGCCGCCGTGCACCTCGGTGGCGATCACCGCGACCACCCGGCCGTCGAGCCGGGCGACCAGCCCGGGACGGCCGTTGATCTCGGCCTCGGTCACCTCCTGGCCGCAGTCCTTGCGGAGCAGGCCGAGGAAGTACCGGGCCGCCTTCTCGGCGCCCTGGATCGGCCGCCGCGCCGCGCGGACCTTGCCTCCACCGTCTGAGATCACGGTGACCCGCGGGTCCAGCAGCTCGATCAGCGTGTCGAAGTCGCCCGTCTCGCAGGCGTCCTTGAACGCGGCGACCACGTTCCGGTGCTGGTCGGGGGCGATGGCCTGGTGGCGGTTGGACTGGATGTGCCGGCGCGCCAGGGCGGCGAGCTGCCGGCAGGTGACCGGGGTGCGCCCGACGACGGTGGCGATCTCCGCGAACGGCATCTTGAAAACGTCGTGCAGGATGAACGCGACGCGCTCGGCCGGGGTCACCGATTCCAGCAGCACCAGCATGCTCATGCTGATCGACTCATCCAGGGTCACCCGGTCGGCCGGATCGGCGTCCGGGGTCGTGGCGCTGCTGGTCCACACGCCGTTGTCGGGCAGCGGCTCAGGCAGCCACTCCCCGGTGTAGCGCTCCCGCCGGACCGGTGCCGAGCCCAGGTGGTCCAGGCAGATCCGGCTGGTCACCCGCACCAGCCACGCGGTCGGCGACGCGATCGCGCGCCGATCATCCTCGGTCAGGGCGTACCAGCGGGTGTAGGCCTCCTGCACGGTGTCCTCGGCGTCGTGGATGGAGCCGAGCATGCGGAACGCGACGTTCATCAGCGTGGCCCGCTCGGCGAAGATCGAGCGCAACGAGTCGTTCTCACGCGGCATGGCGGCCCTCCTCCCGGCACGCGGCGGTCTGGGGCCGGCTCCACCCGTACCTGCCGGCGCGGCGGCCCCTGCCCAGGATCGCCCGGGCGTACCGGCGGTCGTTCAGCTCGTTGACCACCGCGCCGTACCTGCCGCCCAAGACGACCATCTTCTGTCTCCGTAGAGGTTCTGTCATACCCCCCTTGACGACGCAGCCTGCGCAGACGTGAAGCCTGGCTGATCGTTCACATAACGCGAGGCCGCCTCGTCATATCGGGCGGAGGCGCCCGTAGGCCCGACCAAGCATCTGTCACGGGGTTATTTCTGCCTCTCCGGGCGAACAGTTCCATAACTCACCAGATAGTGATTAGCCGAACACCGTGTGTTACATTTCGATCATCATTTAGCACCTTGATACGCGACCTTGGGTAACCACGTTGCCATGACATCCCGGCTGAAGCTCGCTCTGCTCGACGTCGCCTGGAGAACGTGCGGCGTCTCGCCCGAATGCCTGGGTGCCGCCTGGGAGCCGTACGGCCGGTGCCTCGCACACCTGCCCGCGGTGGAGGTGGAACGCGTCCTGCGGGGGTTGGTCCCCGGCCAAGGCATCGATCTGCGCGGCACCACCCTGGAGGAGGACCTCCTCACGCACATGCTGGAGCGCGTCGAGCGCCGCCTGGGCAGAGCGCGGTTCGACCACGCCGTCTTCACCGGCCCGGCACGCTTCCGCGAGGTCGTCTTCACGAGCGACGCGACCTTCGACCACGCCCGGTTCGATCACCTCGCCTCGTTCTTCGGCACAAGTTTCACCGGAAACGTGTCCTTCGGCGAAGCCCGGTTTCACCGCGAGCTCTCCCTGCACGGCGCCCAGGTACACGGTCATGGACGCTTCGACCGCATTCGCGTCGGTGGCGACGCCCTTTTCGGCGAGGCCCGGTTCAACGAGGACACCTCGTTCCGCGGGGCGGACTTCCATGGGTTCTCCGCGTTCGACGGTACGGCGTTCGCCGGGGATGTCGGCTTCCGTGGCGCCCGTTTCCGCCAGGCCGTCTCCTTTCGCGCCTCGGTCGTCGGGAGAAGCGCCGTGTTCGACGGCCTGCGGTTCCACGGTCCGGCCTACCTCGGTCCGATGCTGGTCGGGCGGCGCCTCTCACTCTCCGATGTCCGCGCCTACGGGTCACTTCACCTTGACACCGGCGGTTGCCGGGTGAACCTGCGCTCCGCGGTCGTCACCGGGCCGTTCACCGCGCGCCTGTCAGCCGCGGAAATCGACCTCGGGCACGCGACGCTCAAAGGGCCGTCGGCCGTCACCCGGAGGTCGGGACGGGTGCGCGTGACGTCACTCGACGACCTCGACGCCGACGCGCTCACGCTCAACGGCGCTGATCTTCGTACATGCGGCCTCGGCGGGCTCCGCCGGCCCGAGGGGCTGCGCCTGTCGGACTGCCTGTTCGCCACGACCCCGGCCGGTGTGAGCTGGCGGCTCGGCTGGCCGCCCGTCCGGTGGTGGACACGCCGCGTCGTCCTCGCCGACGAGCACCTTTGGCGGGGCTGGCCTCCAAGCGATCCAGAACGTTCTACGGGGGCCGCTGCGGCGCCCCCCTCCGCGACGGGCGAGGCGGATGAGCGCCATGGCGGCCGGCGGAGCGCGCGGTCGCCCGACGCCGGCTGGCTCGGAGCCCTGTACGAGCGGCTGCGGCCAGGCGTGGGCGACGCGAAGACCTCAGCCGACTTCGCGTTCGGCGCGATGGAGATGCGGCGGCTGAGCAGCCCGCGTGCGCGGGCCAAGGTGCTGTTGTCGCTGTACTGGCTGGCCTGCGGATACGGCCTGCGCGTCGGACGGGCGCTCGGCTGGCTCACGCTGGTGGCGGCGCTGGCGGCGGGCACGCTGTCCTGGGCGGCCGGCATGCGCCCGACGAGGCATTGGGGCGGTCACGACCCCCGCATCGCTGTTGTGCGCTCGAAGCCGGTCGTCTCCCCGGATCCAAGAGCACTGCACAAATGAGCCGGCCATCCCGATATCCGGGACGGCCGCCCGGACCCACGGCAGGGGCGGCGGCGTAGTCGGTCATCGCCACGATCCGGCAAGATTACTGATGTGCGAGTCGGATTGCTCGGACCGTTCGAGGTCCGGAACCGTGATGGGGCCGTGGTGGAGGTTCCGGGGATTCGGCTGCGCGCACTGCTGGCCGTACTCGCCCTCGAACCTGGCCGGATCGTCACGCGTGCGAGGCTGGTGGACTGGATTTGGGGGGAACAGCCGCCCGCGGACGAAGTGAACGCCTTGCAGGCGTTGGTGTCCAGGCTGCGCAGGGTGTTGCCGGACGGTGTGATCGAGGCGGATTCCGGCGGGTACCGGCTGGCCGTGGCTCCTGATGCCGTGGACGTGAGCCGGTTCGAGCACCTGGTCGGTCAGGCCCGTGCCGCCGAGCCTGCGGCGCGGGCGGACCTGCTGCGCTCGGCCTTGGCGTTGTGGCGCGGTACGGCCATGGCGGACATCGCACTGCAGGACAGCGATGCGTTCGACGCCGCGGCCGCGCGTCTGGACGAACTATACGTCGCCGCGCTCGGGGATCGGGTGGATGCGGACATTCGCCTCGGCCGTGGCTCGGAGATGGTCTCCGAGCTGACCGAGCTGGTCGCCACGTATCCGCTGCGGGAGGGGTTCGTGGCGGCCTTGATGCGAGCGCTCGCCGAGGCGGGGCGTGGGACTGAGGCGTTGACCCTGTACCAGCGGACACGCGAACGGCTCGCTGAGGAGTTGGGCGCCGATCCGTCGGCCGAGCTTTCCGCGTTGCACACCGCGTTGCTGCGGGGCGAGCTGGGCGAGCGGGCGGACAGCCGCAGGACGAACCTGCGCGCCGAGCTGACGAGTTTCGTCGGCAAGGACGATGACATCTCCGCGGTCGCCGGTCTGGCCGTCAAGCACCGCCTGGTCACCTTGACAGGAGCGGGTGGCTCCGGCAAGACGAGGCTGGCCACGGAGACCGCGCGGACGATGCTCGCCGAGCTGCCGGATGGCGCGTGGCTGGTCGAATTGGCCTCGGTGCGGGCAGGCGGCGATCTGGCGCAGGCCGCCCTTACCGCGATCGGCCTGCGTGACCAGGCATTGCTCGGCGGTGCGCGGGGCGGGGAACCGATGGATCAGCTCATCGCCGCGGTCCGGGAGCGCGGGATCTTGCTGATTCTGGACAACTGCGAGCACGTGATCGAAGCGGCCGCGGCTTTCGCGGATCGGCTCTTGGGAGAGTGCCGCAGGCTGCGGATTGTGGCCACGAGCAGGGAACCGCTCGGTATCACCGGGGAGGTGCTGTGGCAGCTCGAGCCACTCGCGCTGCCCGCGACGGGAGCGGACCCCGCCGAGGTCGGGTCCTCGCCCGCGGTGCGGCTGCTGCGGGACCGTGCGGATCTGGTGCGCAAGGACATCGGGTCCGACGCGCACACCTTGTCGGCCATGGCGCGGATCTGCCGTGCGCTCGACGGGATGCCGCTGGCCATCGAACTGGCCGCGGCACGGCTGCGCACCATGTCTGTCGATCAGCTCGCACGTCGGCTCGATGACCGATTCCGTCTGTTGACCAGCGGCAGCCGTACGGCGCTTCCCCGGCACAAGACGCTGCGCGCGGTCGTGGACTGGAGCTGGGACCTGTTGACCGAGGCCGAACGCACCGTGCTGCGGCGGCTCTCGGTGTTCTCCGGCGGGGCGAGCCTGGAAGCGGCCGAACGGGTGTGCGCGGACGAGGCCTTCGCCGGCGAGCAGGTGCTCGACGTGCTGACCGCGCTGATCGAGAAGTCACTGCTACTCGCCGACGGCGAGGGCACGCCGCGCTACCGCATGCTCGACACCATCAGGGAGTACGCGGCGCAGCGGCTCGCCGAAGCCGGGGAAACCGAGCCGGCGCGCCGGGCGCACCTTGCCTGCTTCATCGAGCTGGCCGAGACGGCCGATCCGCACCTGCGCCGGGCGGAGCAGCTGGAGTGGCTGTCCACGCTCGAGGCCGAGCACGACAACATCAGTGCGGCCCTGCGCGGGGCGATCGCCGATGGGTGGGCCCAGGAGGCGATGCGGCTGGTCGCGGCCGCGGGGTGGTACTGGTACCTCAGTGGGCACAGGGCCGAGGGCACCGAGTTGAGCATCGCGGCGGCCTCGCTGCACGGTGAGGTGCCCGATGAGGTGCGGGCGATGGCGTACACCATCGTGACGATATTCGTGACCTCCGGGCCCGGCCGCGATCAGTATCAGGCGCAGGAGTGGATCCACGAGGCGCACCGATTCACCCGGCACGGGTATGGCAACCCGCTGCTGGGGTTCGTCGCGCCGCTGGAGCGGATGCTGCGGGAGCCGACGGACTTCCTGTCCGCGTTCGACCCGCTCATCGTCGACGACGATCCATGGGTGCGCGCACAGGCCAGGCTCACTCGTGGCCGATTGCGGCTCGTGCACGGCGGCGACGAGACCGACGTGGACATCGACGCCGAGATCGCCCTTGCCAAGTTCCGCACGCTGGGTGACCGGTGGGGTATCTCGTTGGCGCTGACCTTCGTGGCCGATCGGCTCGCCATGCGCGGCGAGTTCGCACGCGCGTGTGAGCACTTCGAAGAGGCGGTTGTGGCGCTGACCGAGGTAGGCGCGACCGAGGACGTGGTCGTCCTGCGGTCGCGGCAGGCTCAGTTGTACTGGCTGCTCGGCGATGAGCGATCCAGCACGTCCGCCATGGCCGAAGCGCAGCGATACGTAGGCGAAATCGCCTGGCCGGGCACGCTTGCCGAGCTGGAGCTTTCGAAGGCGCAGCTGGCGCGCTGGCGCGGCGAGCCCGACAAGGCACACCAGCACCTGGCCACGCTGCTGGCGATGCTGGGCGACGATGAACCAGGCGACACGGCCCGCGCCAAGGCCATGGACCTGTACGGCTACCTCACCGAGGACCTCGACCAGGCCCGCGCGTATCGGACCGAGGCGTTCCGCGCGGCTGTGAAGCCCGGGTATCCACAGTTGATCGCCGAGGTGTTGATCGGGATCGCGGATCTCGCGCTGCGCCAGGGACAGTACGAGCAGGCCGCGCGACTGCTCGCGGCAAGCGACGGCGTACGCGGTACGCCGGATCGTTCGCAGCCGGACGTCGCCAGGATCTCCGCGGACACGCGGAATCGCCTCGGCGAAACCGTGTTCACCGAGGCGATCCGTGACGGTCGGCAGCGGGATTGGCGTGAGCTGGCCGAGATCACCCTCGCTTGCTGAACGACGCGCGCGACACCAGGCGGTAGCCGTACAGTCGGCCGGACAGCACTGAGGGCGAGCACGTACGTGCTCGCCCTCAGTCAGGCCGCCTCGCGCGTCAGACCGCCCAGGAGCCGATCCGCCGCGACTGATTGCCCGGGTTGGTGACGGTTATTTCCCGCCGCCCTTT
>NZ_BOOR01000082.1 GCF_016863335.1 Planotetraspora thailandica | reverse complement strand
CCACGGCGGCAGCGCAACGCCGACGCGTTCGCCGATCTGCTCGCCAACAAGATCACCACTGAACTGCTCGTCCTGGTCAACGCTGAATCCCTGCCCACCGACCACCCCACCCCCGCCGACCACCCGGCCGACGAGGACGACACGAACGATGACGGCACGAACGACGACGTGGCCGACCTGGAGGGCCCCGACGGGGCGGACAGCCCGGTCGGGATGGACGGTGCTGGCGGCTCGGACGCCCCCACCGACGATGCCGAGGATCACGGCGCGAACGCCGGCCACCTCACGGACCACGGCGAAGCAAACGGCGCGAACGCCGGCCACCTCACGGACCACGGCAGCGATGACGCCGCCCGTCGGCCGCGTGAAGGATCCGCGCAGGCCTCCTCCGGGACCCGGAGCAGGCGCCATGAGCAAGCGGACACGGCAGAAGCGGCGCGCCGGTTGTTGCGGTGGAAGGTGCCCGGACTGTTGCTGTCTACCGGTCGTCTGCTGTCGCCTGCCGACGTTGAGCGGCTGGCCCGTACCTCCACGCTGGTGCGACTGGTGATGGACGCCGACGGTCAGGTCCTCGACATGGGCCGGGGTGTACGGCTGGCCACCAAGCCGCAGCGCAAAGCCGTGTTCGCCCGATACTCCACATGCTGGATCGACGGCTGCCCGCTCCCCGCCACCCTGTGCCAGATCGACCACGCCGACACCTGGGCAGACGGCGGACTGACCAACCTCAAACTCCTCGGCCCCGCCTGCCAGCACCACAACCGCGACCGCTACCGGCATCCCGAACGCTACCTACGCCGCCGGGAAGGCAAAGACCGCTGGGCCTACACCTACACCGGCCCCCGCTACCGAACCAGACACCGCCGGGCGACCACCACCGGCATGACCACAGGGCCGCCCACCAGCGGAGACCCACTCTGACACCCGCCGCGCATGCGCTGCCGGTGGTGGCGCGCTGTGTGACAGCCGCTCCTCCGCCTGGCTGACCGAGTTCCGCCGCCTCGTGCGCGACTGCGAGACCCTCCCAGCCACCCACGAAGCCATGATCTGGACCGCCGCCACCTGGCAGCTCAGCACAATCAGCGGGCACAAGCACGACCCGGCTCTTGTCACGTGGAACGTCTTCGTGGGCGACGAGAAGTACATGGACGTCAAGCGCTGGGTCTTCTCGGTGCCCGTGCGACTGCCAACGCCACTGGGCCGGGGCAGAACTCGACCGGGGTCCCTGGTCGGATGCCTGAACTCCTTCTTCCTGGTCTCCGTACGTGCTTGAACACGTCTCTCGTACGGCAACGCAACCAAAGGAGATGGCGTCTGAGATCCCGGCTTCCTTTCACAAGGAGCAATTGGCTCGTTCCATGGGCTGGACAAGCATCGTCGCGTCGGATAGTGGCGGGGCCAATTTGCCGGCGGCCACGGAAAGCTCCTGATTATCGGACAAGAAAATTCGAGGCTGACGGGCACCGACTGCGGGGGATCATGGTCGATGACCAGGCAGATCTCCTGATCGCGGTCGTGGCGGTTGACTCGGTGGGCAAACTCGAGACGGCCTTCAGGTAGCCGCTGAATGCCGTCCACGAGGCCAGAAGACGCGACCGGTCCGCGTATCGGCGGGGACCTTGTTTTCGGTTACGCCATTATCGACTTTTCGACCATTTGGTCACTGTAACGGCTGTGACGGGCATAGTAGTTTGCCCACATGCCTAAATCACCTAATACGGGCTGGACGGCTGTCGTGCGACGCAAGGCCGTTTGGTTAGCCGTCGCCGGAGTCGTCGTTGCCGGGGTGCCGGTTGGATCCGGCACGTCAGTCGCGTACGCGTCTGATTCGAAAAAGGCCGACAATGCCGTCATCGTCTGGGACCGCAATGCCCAGACAGCGATCTGGGACATCGCCGGTCAGCAGCCGCAGGTCCAGGCGCGTAGTTTCGCGATGGTCCACGGAGCCGTTTACGACGCGGTGAACGCAATCGCCGGCACTCCCTACCAGCCGTACCTGACTGCACCGGCCGTCAAGGGAAACACGTCGACGGACGCAGCCGTCGCGACTGCGGCCTTCCGCGTGCTGAACGAGTTGTTCCCGGCGCAGCAGGCGAGGTTGAAGACGCAGTACGACGAGTCGCTGGCCGAGATCCCCGACGGTCCCGCGAAGCGCCGCGGAATCACTGTGGGCGATCAGGCGGCCTCCGCCATGATCGCTGCGCGGAAGAACGACGGAGCGTTCGGAAGCCAGACCTGGCCCGTCGGCACCCAGCCTGGACAGTGGCGGCCGACGCCTCCCACGATGGCCAACGATGGGGCGTGGGTCGGTTACCTCAAACCGTTCCTCATCCCCAGCGCGTCCATGTTCCGCACGTCCGGCCCGCCGGCGCTCACCAGCAGCCAGTACGCCCGGGACTTCAACGAGGTCAAGACGATCGGCTCGGTGACCAGCACGGTCAGGACCGTCGACCAGACGCAAGCCGCGATCTGGTGGCATGACCGGCATCTGGCCGAATGGGAGATCAAGCGGCAGCTCGCGACGACGCAGCGACTGAACGCTCTCCAGACGTCGCGGATGTTCGCGATGGTCGATTTGGCTGAAGCCGATGCCACGATCGCCTGCTACAACGAGAAGGCGGCGTGGACCTTCTGGCGGCCGGTCACCGCGATCCAGCTGGCCGACACCGACGGCAATCCGGAGACGGTGGCCGACCCCACCTGGATGCCGTTGCTCGTCACGCCGCCGCACCCCGACTTCACGTCTGGGCACACCTGCTTCACCGCGGCGAGCATGTCGGCGTTGAGGAACTTCTTCGGCCGGGACGACATCCCCTTCAGCGGGTACAGCGCCGACTCGGGTACCACCAGGCACTTCAGCAGCTTCTCGCAGGCGGTCGACGAGGTCATCAACGCCCGCATCTGGGGCGGCATCCACACCCGCACGGCCGACATACAGGGCGCGAAGATCGGCAGGCAGGTCACCGACTACATGGTCACGCGCTATTTCAAGCCGAAGAGGTAATGATCCCCGGCATCACGCATCACCGGCCGAGCGTCGACCAGACGCTCGGCCGGTGTCGCCGCGTTCCGGCGGACTGGAAACTTCGGTCCTGAGTGAAATTGTTCGTCGCCATGACTTCCCGTTCCCGGGTGGGACGTTCCCTGTCGGTCTTGGAGCGGTCGTTAACCGTCGGGTGGCGAGTGGTCAGTCGCCGGCTCTCGTGGTGGTCCATGACGATGAGAACGATTGGCTGGTCGGCGATGGCGAGACGGACGGCGACGACAGCAACTTGATGGTCTTGCATATCAGCCACCTGGTCGCCCGAGACCCCTGCGTGGGTGAAACGGCCACGCTGCCTGCCGGCTTTGTCGCCTGGCGATCATCCATGTCCGATCCATGGATCATTGAGCCATGGATGTACCCGGACGACGAATAGCTCGTCCGACGTGTCGACAACGGATGCGTTGGGAGAACCATGAGCCAGTACTTCCAAGTTGGCGATCACGTCCTCTGGAATCCTTCGAACGGAGTGGCCGGCCTGTTCGTTCGTTCCGCGGAGGCGCTGGCACCCTTGGCGGGTTTGCCGACGGGGCTCGGCCCCATGGAAAACGACGAGTGCGAGGTCGACATGGTCGCCTTCACGTCGTTCGTGGGGGCACTTGTCGCGCGTTACGAGCGTTCGAACCATCCGATTCTGCATTCGCTCATGGATGGCTTCATCGCCACAGCTCTGGTGCTCATCGAACGTGGTGGTGGCGAGCTTCCCGTGGTCCAAGCAGGAGACGACGGCTGGAGGGACATGCAGGTGAGTGCGCATTCCCCGTGGCCACTTGGCGACCAGGCACGTGGCGTCAGCCGATGGGCGACCCTTTCCGAGCAGCACGCTCGGGCCATGCCCTGCTGACCCCGCGCGCCTCAAGGCTTCTTGATCACGATTGTCCGTACGAGCCTGTCGTGGAGGCACTGATGACGGCCGTCCAGGCCCATCCAGGTGAGGTCGACCAGGGCTAGCAGCCAGCCGACGTAAGGGACCAGCGGTGCGCCGAGAAAGAAGAGCGCCCGAATCGCGGCCTGGCCGAACGCCGGTACCTGTCCGGTGGAGACGGACACGACCTTGATCTTCACCACTCGCTTGCCGATCGTCTGTCCCCACTGTGCATGTGCCAGGCCGTAGTACAAGACGCCGAGGAGAATCTGAGCTGCGCCGATCGCCCAGACAATGGGATCGCTGCCCCATGGATTCGCGATTGAGGAGTCGTCGGCGAGCGCGGAGGAGCTCGCGATGAAGATCGCGGCAACGAAGGTGAGCAGGAGCACGACGACCGTGTCGATGACTCCGGCCGTGAGCCGGCGAAGAGGACGTGCTGTCTGACGGACGAGTTGGGGGGAGGGCTCGGTCACGTGGAAAGTGTGCCGTATCAAGATCACGGTGTGGCCAGTGCTTCGGTCGGGGACAGCCGGGCCGCGCGGACCGCGGGGTAGAGCCCGGCGACGCCGCCGATGAGTACGGTGGCGGCGAGTGCGCCCCCTGTCGCCCAGGCCGGTACGACGGCCGGCCAGCTCTGGTAGGTGGCGTATCCGGTGGTGACTGCGACGCCCAGCAGCACCCCGCCCACGCCGCCGAGCGTGGCCAGCAGGAGCGATTCGGCGAGGAACTGGATCCGGATCTGCCCTCGGGTGGCGCCGAGCGAACGGCGCAGGCCGATTTCGGCCCGGCGTTCCAGCACCGAGATGACCATCGTGTTGGCCACGCCGACACCGCCGACGAGCAATGCCACCGCACCCAGGCCGAGCAGCAACCCGTTCAGGGTGCCCTCGGCCGCCTGCTTCGCGGCAAGCGCGTCCGAAGGGCGGGACACCGCCACGTCGCCGGGCGCCTGTGGATTGGCTGTGGCGGCCAGGACGGCGCGTACGGCCTCGACCTGACTGTCCCGCGACCGGGTGTACACGGTCGTCGCCCGCCCGTCGAAGCGGAACGCGTCGGCGGCCATCTGCCAGCCGATCATGACTCCCGTGTCCAGTTCGGGTGCGAGGGCGACCGGGTTGAGCACGCCGATCACGGTGAACCGTTCGCCGCCGACGAGGATCTCCACCTGTGGACTGACCCGGCCGATGCCGAGGCGGTCGGCCGCGTCGGCGCCGAGCACCGCCGCCGGGTACCGGCCGGTCAGGCCGTTCAGCCAGGCTCCGCTGCGCAGGGTCGCGCCGACGGTCTGCGGGAGGCTCACCCGGGCGGCCACCACGGCCAGCCCGTTGGTCTCCACCTTGGGGATCTTGTCCGAGCGGTACACCTTTGCGTTGCCGACCGCCCCGGTCGCCGAGACGGCCGTGACCGGGCCGATCCGCGCGATCATCGCCTCGGCTTCGGCGGGCAGCTGGGCGTTCCGGCCCTCGAAGGTCTGTCCGGGGGAGACGGTGAGCAGGTTCGTGCCGAGTGCGGCGAGCCGACGGTCCAATTCCTCGCGGGAGGAGGACGAGATGCCCACCACGGCGACCATCGCGGCGATGCCGATCGCGATACCGAGTGCGGACAGCAGCGCCCGGGCCGGCCGGGTGCGCAGGCCGGCCGCGCCGACCCGGGCCACGTCACGTGGCGCCATGCGGGCGGGCGAGAGCCGGGGGCGGCCCTGGTACGTGGTCACGGTCACGCCACCCCCGTGTCGCCGACGACTCGGCCGTCGCGCATGAGCACCTGCCGGTCGAGGCCCGCGGCGACCTCCCGGTCGTGGGTGATGACCACCACCGTGGTGCCGGCGGCGTGCAGTTCCCGCAGTACGGCCATGACGCCATCGCCTGAGGCGGAGTCGAGGTTGCCGGTCGGCTCGTCGGCCAGCAGCAGGGCGGGTTCGCCGACCACCGCCCGGGCGATCGCGACCCGCTGCTTCTCCCCGCCGGACAGCTCGTGCGGCTCGTGGCCGAGCCGGTGGCCGAGCCCGACCCGCTCCAAGGCCTCCGATGCCCGCCGCCTGCGCTCTTTGATCGGAACGCCCGCGTAGAGCAGCCCGTCGGCCACGTCGTCCAGCGCTGGTACGCCGGCGGCGAGGTGGAACTGCTGGAACACGAAGCCGATCCGGCTCCCGCGCAGCGCCGACAGCTGCCGGTCAGGCAGCCGCGACACGTCGTAGCCGTCGACCACCACCCGTCCGTAGGTGGGCCGGTCGAGCGTGCCCAGCATGTGCAACATGGTGGACTTGCCCGAGCCGGACGGGCCGACCACGGCGACCAGCTCGCCGGGGCCGATGGTCAGGGTGACGCCGGCGAGCGCGTGGACGTCGCCGGGGTACACCTTCGTCACGTCGGTCAACTCGATCATCGCGGCATCCCCACGGTCATGCCCTCCGTCAATCCGCCGCCGGTGACCTCGACCCGGCCGTTCGCGAACAGGCCGGTCTGCACCTTGATGTAGTGCGTGGTGGACCCCTCGACGACCTCGAGGCCGTAGCCGCCCTCGGCCAACGCCACCAGCGCCGCGACGGGCACGGTCAGAACGTCCTTGCGCTCGGACGCGGTGAAGACCACGTTGACCACGGCCGCCTCGATTCCCGCGGCCGCCCTGGGGTCGGTCAGCGAGACGACGGTCTCGATCCAGGTCTCCGGGTCGCTGCCCGCGTCGACCGGCTGCTCGACCACCGAGTAGACCCGTTCCACGCGGCCGGCCACCTTCGTGCCGTCGGGCATCTGGACCTGCACCTTGACGCCTTTGCGGGCCAGCCGTTGCTTGGACACCTCGAGCCGGGCCGTCACCTCGCGGCTGATCCCGGTGTACTGCAACACTTCCGCTCCGCCTCCGGTGGACTGGTTCACCCCGGCCGTGACGGTGTCGATCCGGATCACGCCGGGCGCGAACAACACTCGTCCCTGCTCGACCTGGCCGGTCTGCGGCAGACCCAGATCCTTCTGCCATTGCTTCACCGCAGTCGCGGTGCTCCAGGTGTAGGTCTTGTCCACCGTGAACCCGCCGTAGCCGAGGGCCTTCAAGTTGGCTTCCAGTTGCCGTACGTCCGTGCCGACGACACCCGAGCCGAGTGTCCGGTACGCGGCGACCGCGCCGTACATCAACACCACCGGCCGGTTGTCCACGCGGTAGATCGGCCGGCCCCGGCGGATGAGGTCGCCGGCCTGCGGCATCTTGGTCACGACGCCCGCGATCCGGCCGGCCAGCGTGGTTGTGACGCCGTAGCCGAGATCGCCGGACACCTCGTCGGTGTCCAGCATCGTCTGCCGGGTCACCTGAGCGGTGGCCGGCGGCAGGTCCGCCACGGTCGGCATGTCCGTGCCATCGCCGCCGAACCCGACCGCGGCTACGGTCGCCGCCCCCGCCGCGAGCGCGACCGTCCCGGCCACCGCCACGGCCCGGCCACGACGGCGGCGGGCTCCAGATCGGTTCGTCACCTCGGCACCGCTTCCGCGCTCGGGCGGTACGACCGGATGTACTCCCTGCAGAAGGCCTTCGCCTGGTCGTACTGCGGATCCTTGCGGACCTGCTCGGAGACGTCGACATGGGCTTCGGCGTCAGGGTCGGGGAAGTTCTCCACCCCGTGCTCCCGCATGCACCGCGACTCCTCGCGGGCCAACTCCGCCTTCACCGCGGCCAGGCCGGCGGGCACGACGGGCTCGTACTGCTTGCACGCCTCTTGCGCCCTGGCCCCCACGTCCGGGCCCAGCGAGTCCTTGTCGAACCCTCCCCCCATCCGGACGTTGCCGTTGACGACCTGCGGGTCGGGCATCGGTACGCCGTGCTCCCGCATGCACCGCGAGTACCTGATTGCCTGCTCCAACTCGCTGAGGCTCGGCGTCGCGCTCGGTGCGACGGAGCCGTCCACCGAGGCCACGCCCCTGCCGTCGTCCGATTTCGAGCAGGCGGCCGCCGTGACCAGCCCCAGTGACAGCAGGCAGACGACCAGGAGTCTTTTCCTCATTGTCGTCGTCATCGTGTGGCTCCAGGGCTCGGCGCGAGCGACGCAGACTTCGCCTCCGACTGCGCCCGACAGAACTCCCTCGCGTCCATGAAGTCCGGGTCGGACCCGACCTCGTCGCTGATCCGGGTAGGGCCGTCGGGGTTCGGGTCGGGGAAGTTCTCCACCCCGTGCTCCCGCATGCAGCGCGCCTCCTGGAGCGCCAACTCCTTTTTGAGGTCCATCATTGGGCCGGTCTCCTGGGCGGGGAGGTACTGCTTGCACGCGTCCTCCGCAGGGAACAGTTTGTCTCCGGCGGCCCCCTTGTCGGCGCGTCCTCTTCTGACGATGTCGCCGTCGACCTCCGGGTCCGTCATCGGCACGCCGTGCTCCCGCATGCACTGCGAAAATCTGGTCAGTAGATCGAGCCGGCTCAGGCTCGTTGTCGCGCTCGGTGTGGCGGAGCCGTCCACCGAGGCCACGTCCTTGCCGTCATCCGATTTCGAGCAGGCGGCCGCCGTGACCAGCACGAGTGGTAGCAGGCAGGCGACCAGGAATCTCTTTCTCATCAGCGATCTCCTCTGGTCCGGTGGGTCCAGTGGAGCAGCGAGCCCGCAACGGCACCGTCACAGCGCTTGTAACGCCGGTGTAATGCCCCATTGCCGAGACTGCTGGGGCAGGGAGGATTGTCAGGGTGCGAGTGCTACTGATCGAGGACGAAGCGCTGCTGGCCGAACAGGTCGCCGATGGCCTGCGCGACCAGGGCATCGCCGTGGACCTCGCGGCCGACGGGGTCGAGGGCCTGCACAAGGCCGGCACGAACCGGTACGACGTGGTCGTGCTCGACCGCGACCTGCCGCTCGTCCACGGAGACCAGGTGTGCACCGCCTTGGCCGCGGGAGGCAACCACGCCCGGATCCTCATGCTGACCGCCGCCGGGGAGGCGGCCGACCGGGTCGCCGGCCTGACGCTCGGCGCCGACGACTACCTGCCCAAGCCGTTCGTCTTCGCGGAACTGGTGTTGCGGATACGCGCGCTGGCCCGCCGGGCCGACAACGCCCCACGGGTCCTGCGGCGCGCCGGGCTGACCTTCGACACCGCCCGGCGCGTCGTCACCCGCGACGGCCGCGTCATCCCGCTGACCACGAAGGAGCTGGCCGTGCTGGAGATTCTGATGGGCGCCGACGGCGCCGTCGTCAGCGCCGAGGACCTGCTGGAACGCGCGTGGGACGAGCACGCGGATCCGTTCACCGCCACCGTACGGGTCACCATCGCCAGAATGCGCCGCAAGCTGGGCGACCCTCCGCTGATCGAGACCGTCGTCGGCGCGGGGTACCGGCTGTGAGGCCGCGCTGGAAGCACCCGTCGATCCGGCTGCGGCTCACCCTGGTTTACTCGGTCGTGCTCGTGGCGACCTGCGCGGCGCTTCTCGGGCTCAACTACGCGCTGCTGTACCAGAGCCTCTACAGGAACATCCATGGCCCGACCCCGGATGAGGTGAAGGCGGCTTTCATCGAACAGCCCGCAGGCGACCCGAAGGTCAGGGCATTGCACCGCGATGATGCCGAGATTGCCCGGTTGCGCGCCGAGACGCTGCTCAACACCGCCGGAACCTCGGCGATCGCGCTGGGGATCACAGCGATGGTGGGGCTTGGTGTCTCCTGGGTCGTCACCGGCCGCATGCTCCGGCCCCTGCGAACACTCACCTCCGCCACCCGGCGGATCTCCCAGGACCGGTTGGACGAGCGTGTCGCGCTCACCGGGCCGAGCGACGAGCTCAAGGAGCTGGCCGACACCTTCGACGAGATGGTGGCCAGGCTGGAGGCCTCCTTCAACAGCCAGCGGAGGTTCGTCGCCGACGCCTCACACGAACTGCGGACCCCGCTCGCGATCGTCCGTACCGGCACCGAGGTGCTGCTGGCCAAGCGGCAGGCCACGCCCGATCAGTGGGAGGCCATGGGCCGGCGTGTGCTGACCGCGACCGGCCGGGCCGAACGCCTGCTGGACGGCCTGCTGGCGCTGGCCCGCAGCGACAGCGGCGTCATCGCCCACGAGGCGCACGATCTGGCCGTCGCCGCGGCCGGTGCGCTGAGCGAGGCGGACGGGGAAGCCGAGAGCGCCGGTCTGTCGATGACCAGCGACCTGCGCTCCGCCCCGGTCGTCGGCGATCCGGTGCTGCTCGATCGCTTGGTACGCAACCTGGTGGACAACGCGATCCGGCACAACCATCCGGGCGGCTGGATCGAGGTGGTCACCGGTCGCCGCGACGGGGAGGCGGTCGTCACGGTACGCAACAGCGGTGAAGCCATTCCCCCGGCGGAGGTCGACCGGCTGTTCGAGCCGTTCCAGCGGCTGACGTCCGACCGTACGGCGGGCTCCAGGTCGACAGGTCTGGGCCTCGCCATCGTCAGGTCCATCGTGCACGCGCACGGCGGTACGGTCACGGCGGCGCCGAACGCCGGGGGCGGGCTGGCCGTCACGGTCACGCTGCCGGCCGGAGACGCTCTTGCCGTGCCTACCGAGCCGAGCGGTCATTCTGCGAACCGGACATGATCGTTAATGCTCGTCGAGCCAGAGCACGATCCCGGTCCGGTTGTTGAGCACAGCCGCGACGCCCGCCCTGATGGCGTCCGCGCAGCGTTCGGCCGTGAACGAGTTGGCGTCGTACGTCGAGGACATGCCGAGCCCTTCGCCACGGAACGACGCGCCGGACCAGTCGACCGCCGTGACGTTGTGGGTGGGCTCGGCCAGCTCCGCGCCCACGACGAGGAACTGCTGCGACAAGTGGTTCGCCGTGACCAGGGCGAGGGGGTCGATGAGGTCGTTGCCCGCGCTGACGATGAGGTCCGGCCCCATGTCGAGGGCCCTGGTGATGGTGGGAACGAGGTCGGAATGGCCCTTGGCGACGACCGTTCTGAGGTCGACGTCCTCCTTGTCGGCCCAGTCCTGGACCGCTGTCACCAGGGCCTTGGTCGGGCGGTCGTCACCAGTGGTGAGCAGCACCACCCGGTAGCCCTCCGAGGGGCGGACCTCGTCCCAGGAGTTGGGCTGCGGCGTGATGGTCGACTCCGGGGCGGGCGTGACGGAGGGGTCGATGAACCCCGGGCCGAGAGCGCCGACGGCGGAGGGCTTGGGATGCGGCCCTGACCAGTCGTGGCCGGAGCCGCATCCGGTGACCAGCGCGGTCACGGCGGCGAGCAGGGCCAGGATGGAGGCGGTCCGAAACGGGGGGCGCAAGATGATCGTCCTCCGAGTGATGGCGAGTGGTGCGCGTACATCCTCCTATCCCAGGTCACGCCTCCATCAATCCGCGGGTGCCGTTCTGGAGTTTGTTTTTCCGCGGTTCGCCAACGCGCCTGATCGTGTTCACCCGTGACGTGCAGCGTGCACTGGCAAACTGAAGGAGCCCCATGTCACAACTGGTCCGCCGCACTTTCATCGGGATCACCGCGGCGGTGATCGTATTGCTGAGCGCCGCACCGGCGTTCGCCCACGGTTTCACCTCGACCGTGTACGTCCACATCACCGGGGGCGGCGTCGGTCACGTAAGGACGGCGCTTGAGCTCGAGTACGACCTCTACGTCGTGTCCACCGCCGACTACGAGAAGGACGATCCGCTCTTCAAGGCGGGAACCGCCGCGTTCGACGACGGCGACACCGAAGCCCAGGCCGCGGCGCTCAACGCCCATGCCGAGTCGGCCGTCAAGTACGTCACCGAACGCTTCACCGTCACCTCGGACGGCAAGGCCTGCACGCCGACACGGGTCGGCGGCTTCACGATGGGCGCGCGGGAAGGCGCGCCGTACGCCGATCTGCTGCTCGACTGGGCCTGTTCTGAGCAGGGCGACGACCACGAGGTGCGCAGCGGGCTGTTCCCCGACGCCGAGGGGTACGTCAAGGGCACCAAGACGATCGTCACCTACGATCTCGACGGCCGCTCGGGCAGCGCCGCGCTCGACGCCGAGCATCCGTCCTTCTCGATCGGTCAGTCGTGGTACGAGCGGTTCTGGGAGTTCTTCCGCCTGGGCGCCGAGCACCTGCTGACCGGGATCGACCACATCCTGTTCCTGCTCGCGCTCATCGCCGGGTCGCGGCGCCTGCGGGAGATCGTGCTCGCGGCCACGAGCTTCACGCTGGCGCACTCGGTCACGTTCATGCTCGCCGCCCTCGGTCTGGTCGACGTGCCATCGAGCCTCGTGGAGCCCGTCATCGCGCTGTCGATCGCCGCGGTCGCCGGCTGGCATCTGTGGCAGATCTGGCGCCGCGGCGGCCAGGCCACCGAGATCGCGACGCTCGGACGCGGTCACTTCAGCCTGGACCGTGCAGGCTGGACCCGCCTCGGGGTCGTGTTCTGCTTCGGCCTCGTGCACGGCCTGGGCTTCGCGGGCGCGCTGGGGATCAACGAGGCGTGGTCGTGGACCCTGCTGTGGTCCCTGCTGGTGTTCAACGTGGGCATCGAGGCCGTGCAGCTGGGGATCATCGCCCTCGTATTCCCCCTCCTGGCCGTGCTGCGTCACCGTGCGCCGAGGGCCGGCCTCTGGGCGACGGGTGTGATCGCCGCGGGTGTGTCCGTCATGGGGCTGATCTGGTTCGTGGAACGCGTGTTCGGATTCTGAGACCGCTCAGTTTTCTTGGAGCTTCACCTCAGCCGCTAGATCGCATTAACGGTCGGTTTACCCAGGGGCGAGACCTTGATGGGCGTTTCTCTCCAAACCCATCGGCAAAAGGAACAACACCGATGACATCGAGCAACTCCGCGCAGGCCCCCGGGCTTGTGCGGCGCCGTGTGGCCGCAGGGGCCACCGCGGCACTCCTGGGCCTGGCTGTGGCCGTCGGCAGCGGTCTGGCGTCCCCCGCCAGCGCTGACGAGCCCGCCACCCTCACCGGCATCATCCTTGGGGTGGGCGCCAACGAGTCCCAGCGCACCGTGACGTGGTACTCCTCGGCCGACACCGCGCAGAAGGTGCAGCTCGTCCCGACGACGCAGATCGTCAATGGCGAGTTCCCCGCTGACGCGGCCACCTTCGACGCCACCGGCGCCGCGAACATCGCGACGAGCGGCGGCTTCAACCGCCACGCGACGATCAGCAGCCTGAAGGAGGACACGGCGTACTCCTACCGTGTCGGCTCCGAGGGCAACTGGTCCCCGACCTACTCCTTCAAGACGCAGGACTTCGAGGGCGACTACGACTTCCTGTTCTTCGGCGACCCGCAGATCGGTTCGTCCGGCGACGTGGCGAAGGACGGGGCCGGTTGGGTCGACACCCTGAACGTCGCTACCGCGGCCAACCCGAACGCCGAGCTTCTGGTGTCGGGCGGCGACCAGGTCGAGACGGCCAACACTGAGACCCAGTGGAACGCCTTCCTCGCCTCGGACAAGCTGCGCCAGTACCCGTGGGCCGCCACCATCGGCAACCACGACGTCGGCGGCAAGGCCTACGAGCAGCACTTCACCACCCCGAACACCGACCGCACGGCCCCGTACTACGACAACGGGAACCCGGCGGGCACCAAGTCCGGCGGTGACTACTGGTACATCTACAAGGATGTGCTGTTCATCGACCTGAACAGCAACAGCTACAACTCCGCCAACGGCGGCGGCGACGCGGCGCACATCGGCTTCGTCACCGACGTCATCAACAAGCACGGCAACGAGGCCAAGTGGAAGGTACTCACCTACCACCACGCGATCTACTCGCCGGCCGACCACGCCAAGGACAGCGACAACAAGGTCCGTCGTGTCGACTTCCCGACCGTCTTCTCGAAGCTCGGCGTCGACCTGGTGCTGCAGGGCCACGACCACAGCTACTCCCGTAGCTACCTGATCAAGAACGGCGAGAAGCAGAACCCGGAGGAGCAGCCCGGCGCCGCCGACGTCTACCCCGGTCCGGGTGGCGTGCTCTACGTGACGGGTAACTCGGCCTCGGGCTCGAAGTACTACGACATCACGGCTCCGGACAACAGCGGCACGAGCGGCGCCGGCAACGGTGCCGACCCGCTGAACCCGAACAGCTACTGGTACAACTCGGTTCAGAACCAGGAGCACGTCCGCACCTACGTCAAGGTTCAGGTGCGCGACGACAAGCTCGTGGTCGAGAACGTCCGCAGCGGCACCTGTGCGGCCCCGAACGCGTCGGTCGAAAAGGGCAACTGGTGCAACAACACCCCCGAGAACCAGCCGGTGGGTTCGCTCGTCGACAAGGTCACGGTTCACCCGTACCACGGCGACGGCCAGGCTCTGCAGGTCAACGTGCCGAACGTTGCCCCGGGTGAGTTCGGCTGGACGATCGACGGCTACAACGGCCTCGTCGACCTCGGCACCGCCAAGGAGACCAACGGCGACCACTTCGAGGCGGCCGGCTTCATCAACCCGATCACCGTGTCGGACAGCCGTCGCTCGCTCTCGCCGTGGTCGGTCTCGGCCAGCGTGAGCGACTTCCAGGACGCCGACAAGAAGTTCTCCGGCTCGCTCCTCGGCTGGACGCCGAAGGTGCTCGACTCGGGCGCCGGCGCCAAGGCCAGCGACTCGGTGGCTTCGGGCTACGACGACCAGGGCCAGGGTCTGTCCGTCTCGCGCGGTCTCGGTTACGGCGAGCAGGGCCACCCCCGTGGTGACGCCAAGCTCGGCGCCGACCTGCACCTGAAGATGCCGGACACCGTCCAGAAGGGTGGATACCGCGCCACCCTCACGATCACTGCGCTGAGCAGCTGATCGGACCAGTTTGACCTGGCGGGGTAGGCACCTTCGGGTGGCCTACCCCGCCTCTCTTTCCAGACTTGTTCAGAATCGCCCGAGGACCCGAAATGAACGCGCCCGTAACGCGCCGGAAGACCACCATCGCCTCCCTCGTTCGCACCGCCGCCCTGTCCCTGGTCGCCGCCTTCGCGGTCGCAGGCCTGCATGCCGGCCCCGCTCTGGCAGACGACGGCAACGTCACCTGGACGGTCAGGACGGCCTCGAACGCGTACGGCACCGACCGGTCCAGCTTCAGTTATGCCGTCAACCCCGGTGGCCAGGTCAAGGACGCCATGGCCGTCGCCAACCACGGCAAGGCTCCGCTCAAACTCTCCGTGTACGCCGCCGACGGCTTCACGACGGACGTGGGCCAGCTCGACCTGCTCACCAAGGACAAGAAGTCCGTCGGAATCGGCGCCTGGGTCCACGCCGGCAGTGACAGCGTCACGATCCAGCCCGGCAAGACCCTCGAGGTCCCCTTCACGGTCACCATTCCGGCCAACGCCACGCCCGGCGACTACGTGGGCGGCGTCCTCACTTCCCTGACGCAGTCCGACGAGGCCGACGGCATCAACGTGGATCGGCGCCTCGGCATCCGGGTCAAACTGCGGGTGAGCGGCGCGCTCAAGCCGAACCTGGCGATCGAAGACCTCCACGTGGACTACTCCGGCTCGTTCAACCCGTTCTCCTCTGGTGACGCCACCATCACCTACACGATTCACAACACGGGCAACGCCGTACTGTCCGCCCAGCAGGCGGCGTCGGTCTCGGGTCCGTTCGGGTGGCTGCGCGCCGAAGCGGGCAAGATCGCCGCTCCGCCGGAGCTGCTGCCGGGTGAGAGCTGGAAGGTGAAGGTGCCCGTCCACGGCGCGGCGCCCGCGGTCAGCCTGTCGGCGACCGCGACCCTCACGCCCCTGCTCACCGACGTGTCGGGCACCACCACCCCGCTTGAGCCGATTCAGGCCACGACGCACGGCTGGGCCGTTCCGTGGACCCTGTTGGTGCTGGTCGTCGTGCTGATCGCCGTCATCGTCGGGGCGATCCTCCTCACGTGCCGCGGCCGCGTACAGCGCAAGCTGCGTGAGGACGCCCGCGTACAGGAAGCCGTCGAGCAGGCGCTCCGCGAGCAGAAGGCGGAGGCGCGCCAGGAGTGACCGTGCGAGCCGCTGACCGGTCGAGATCGACAGGTTACGGCCGTGCGGGCTCGCGGCCCACGTTCACCGTCGGCAGACGAAGCACGAACCGCGCTCCCATCGGAGAGTCCTCGATCGCGAGAGACCCGTGGTGAGCGTTGACCGTCTCGCGGGAAAGGGCCAGGCCGAGCCCGCCCCCGCCGGGATCCAGGCGCCTCCCCTCCGCCAAGCGGACAAAGGGTTCGAACACCCGCTCGCGGTCCTCTGGGGCGATGCCCCCGCCGTCGTCCTGGACGGTCACGACGGCCTGCTCGTCGGCGCATTCCACTGAGACGTCGACGAGAGAGCGGGCATGCCGCTGCGCGTTCGTCAGAAGGTTTCGCAGCACGCCCGCCAGTTGTACCTCGGTGCTGAGGACGGTGGGGTGGCACGTCGTATTGAGCCGTATCGGCGTGCCGAAGGACAGGGCGTTCGTCTCCACCTGCACAAGAGCTGCGAGGTCGAGCGGTTCGGGCGCGGATGTGCGGCTCTCCTTGACCCGGGTGTAGGCCAACAGCTCGTCGATGAGCGCTTGGAAGCGTTCCGTGGTGTGCAGGGCCGTCTGAATGGTGTCGTGCGCGTCCACTTCCTTGGGATAGGTCAGCGCCTCATCCAGTTGGGCGTGCAGAGCGGCGACCGGAGACCTGAGCTCGTGAGAGGCCATGGAGGCGAAACGCCGCTGGGAGGTCACCGCCTCCTCCAGCCGCTCGAGGTACGTGTTCGAATTCCGCGCGAGCTGAGCGATCTCGTCATCGCCGGGCGGTGTCGGAACTCGCAGGGTCAGGTCGCCCGCCGTGGCCTCGCCCATCCTCTCGCTGATCTCCTTCACCGGGCGCAGGGTCCGGCCCACCACCACCCAGGTGGCCCATATCGCCGTCGCGGAGGCGAACAGGACGGCGGCCCCGATGCCGATCTCCAAGTAGTGATTCGCCAGGCCGGCGGGTTGCTCGACGCCGACGTAGACGAAGTGGGGCTGACCTTTCCACACCAGGTAGGACGCCTGCGGACTGAGCCGCATGGCCGTGATCAGGATGTACCTGTCGTTCCACGGCGGGTATTCGGTGAGGTTCACGATCCGGTCCACAGCGGGGGGACGGACCGAGCTCAGCGGGGGCTTGCCCGCCGCCGCCGCGTTGGCCGCGACCACTCGCCCCCGATCATCGACGAGCTGGAGATAGTCGACGTGACCCACCGAACCCGGCGGTGGTACATAGCCGGGCCGCATCGCGTCAGCCCATTCGAAGGTGGCCCGGCGTGTGTCGCGGAAGACGTCCCCGTCGATCTTGCTACGGATCCAGCCGTCGACGAAGGCGCCGACGACCGTGAGGACGGTCAGAAAGGACAACCCCACGATGAGGGCGTAACGAGCACGGATAGAGCGCGGGAACGACCGACGCTGGCGCAGAACCGGCCCCCACCGTCGGCCAGCCATTGTTCCTCCTTGGTGTTGCATTTCCCACCATGAGAGGCTTTACAGTGAAAGACAAGGTTCGTTACATGTAATTTGACGGCAAATGAGGGGATGTATACGGGGTCTTGAAGCAGGTCGTGCCCTGGTCGTATGTGCCGTTCCATGCCCGTGCCCGCCAAGCCGTACGGCATCGCCGCGCACGAACGTTCTACCGAATCCCTTCGTCCTTCACGCCGTCACCGTCCGGCCCGTGGTGGGGCTTGTCGAGGACGTACGGGTCGACAGCAGCCAGCGGATGGCGATCGCGGCGATGAAGGCGGTGATGAGGGCGACGACGAGCCACGCCCACAGCCGCCACAGCACGGGATGCGTGATGGTGAGCCAGTCGACCGTCTGCCGGGCCACCGCGGCATACGGGAAGGTGAACGACCAGAATCCGGTCGAGAAGGTCAACCGGCGGTAGGCCGGGATGAGTCCGACCTGCATCAGGGTGAGCACCACGGTGAGCCCGGCGAGGGCGGACGCGACGAGATCCGCCCTGCCTCCGTTCAGGCTGAACCACGCGAGCCCGCCCACCGCGGGAGGCGCGACGTAGATCGCGAGAGTGGAGACCAGCGGCACCGGAAGCGGCCCCTTGACGGCGATGCGGGCGAGGATGAGCACGCTGACGACGATCCAGAAGAAGACACCGACGGCGAAGGCGCCGAGCGCGAACCCGTGCAGCCCGACTTTCGCGGCCGAGTTGGCGGCGATGAACGCGGCGGCGACCGTCGGGAGGAAGTATCCGCCGTGGACGTCCTCAATGTGGAACAGCCCCTGCGACCACTGGGCCAGCAGCCAACCGGCGAACAGCGCGGCGATGACGATGAAGGCGATCACGAGTCCGGTCCCTAGCGCGGGAGAGAACTCGTACACCTCGCCGCCGACGAGCATGCCCACGACCGGGACGAGAGCGGCGACCGGCCCCTGCGCGGGATTCCGCAACTGGTCGACGAGACGTTGGGCCGAGCGGCGCCCGGCGACGGCGTGGGTGACGATGAGCCAGACCCATGCGATCGCGGTGAGCGCCCAGAGCGCGATCGCGAGGGCCGCGGGTGCGCCGAGCGCGCCGTCCGCGAGGGACCAGGTGGCCGCCAGTCCGGCGAGCCCGAATGCGATGCCGAACGTATTCATCGGGACGCGGGTCGGGGGCGTGGCCACGGGAACGTCGGCCGGGGGCTTCTCCCGATTCGGCGGATCGATGCTCACCAGGTGGCTGCCCTCGGGTGCGGGGGACATGTCTTGCCTTTCAGATGGAAATATACGCAAAATGCTCAAAGCCGCCCACAGGTGGACCTATTTCTCATTTCTGTATATGAGGGGCAGGTCGTCTCGGGCTGCCGGAGCCTAACACTGCTGCTTGTCACGAGCGTGACGGCGTGAAGGCGAGCGGCCGACGACGGGCGGACGCGGTAGGCAGACGACCGGCCGGTCACGATCAGCTGCGATCTCGGCGCCCAACCCCTGCCAATACGCTGTCCGTTCCGGTGCGACAATCACCCGATGCGAATCCTTGTGCTCGGTGGGACTTCGTTCGTGGGGCGCTGGGTTGTGACGAAGGCCGTCGAACGGGGATGGCAGGTCACGACGTTCAACCGAGGGCTGGGCGGCTGGGCGCATCCGCGGGCCGAGCGGGTGACGGGGGACCGGCTCCGCCCGGATGACCTGGCCCGGCTCGCCGAAGGCCGGTGGGACGCCGTCGTCGACACCTGGGCGGGTGCGCCTCGGGTGGTCCGTGACAGTGCGCGGGCCCTGGCCGGCCAGGTGGGGCGTTACGTGTACGTGTCGAGCCGGGCCGTGTACGCGACGCCCGTGCCCCGCGGCCTGGACGAGACCTGGCCAACGGTCGAGGCGTCCGCCCACAGCGACAGCGCCGACTACGCGCCGGACAAGTGGGGTGGGGAGATGGCCGTGGAGGAGGTGTTCGGAGACCGTGCCGTGCTGGCGCGGGCAGGACTGATTCTCGGGCCGTACGAGAACATGGGCCGTCTGCCGTACTGGCTGCTCCGGATCGAGCGGGGCGGCGAAGTGCTGGCGCCGGGGCCGTCTGATCTGCCGCTGCGGTACGTCGACGTCCGGGATCTGGCCGATTGGCTTCTCAACGCGGCTCAAGGGGGCGTATCGGGGCCGGTCAACCTGGTCAATCCCGAGGGGCACACGACGATGCGCGGCCTGCTGGAGGCCGTCGTGGGCGCGACCGGGAGTGACGCGAGGCTTGTCTGGGCCGACTGGCCGGTCATCGAGGCGGCGGGCGTCAATCGGTGGACCGAGCTGCCTGGATGGGTCCCTCCCGAGCCTGACCTCGCCGGGCTCGTCTGGACCGGTACGGAACGGGCCCGGGCGACCGGCCTGCGCTGCCGTCCGGTGGAGGAGACCGTGACGGACACCTGGCGGTGGGTGGTCGAGGCGGGCCGGGTGATCCCGTCCCATCCTGAGTGGCCGCCCCTGGGCATCGAACCCACCAAGGAACAGGCCGTCATCGCCGCGTGGCGCCAGGCCTCCGCGCCCTGACGACGTATCCGGCGGACAGAGGTCAGGGGGCCGATCTGCCGGCGAGCCGCGTGGCTCGGGAGATCAGGTGGCGGCGCTCGGGCAAGCTGGTGGCCAGCGCGGCGGCCTCCCGGTAGCAGGCCGCCGCCGCGGAGTGTTCGCCCGCCAGTTCCAGCAGGTGCGCCCGGGTCGCGAGCAGGCGGTGGTGGCGTGCCATCCGTCGATCCGACTCCAGTACGGCGAGCAGTTCCAGCCCAGCGGCCGGTCCGCGCACCATGGCGACGGCGACCGCACGGTTGAGGGTCACCATCGGGTTCGGCGTTATCTGTTCCAGGAGTTCGTACAGAGCGAGGATCTGCGGCCAGTCCGTCGCGTCGAGGTGCTCTGCCTCGTCATGGACCGCGGCGATCGCCGCCTGCAGCTGGTACGGGCCGACCTGGCCGCGGGGCAGGGTCTCGGTGATCAGCGCAACCCCCTCGGTGATGCGCCGGCGATCCCATTTGCTCCGGTCCTGTTCCTCCAGCGGCACCAGACTCCCATCGGGCCGGGTACGCGCGGGCCGGCGAGCGTCGGTGAGCAGCATCAAGGCGAGCAGCCCGGCGACCTCGCCGTCGTCCGGCAGCAGCCGCCGCAACAGGCGGGTGAGCCGGATCGCCTCGTCCGACAGCTGTGGCGCGGTGAGCTCCGGTCCGGTGGTGGCGGTGTAGCCCTCGTTGAAGACGAGGTACAGCACGTGCAGCACGGCACGGACCCGCACGGCCTGGTCGGCGGCCTCCGGCATCGCGAATGACGCCCCGCTCGCCTTGATGTTCTGCTTGGCCCGGCTGATGCGCTGGGCCATGGTGGCCTCCGGGACCAGGAAGGCCGCCGCGATCTGCGCCGTGGTGAGACCGCCGACCGCGCGCAGCGTCAGCGCGATCTGGCTGGGTGCGGACAGGGCGGGGTGGCAGCACAGGAACAGCAGGGTCAGCGTTTCGTCCCGGTCCGTCTCCAGCCCGGCGTCCGCGGGTGCGCTCAGTAGCGCGGACTGCGGGGTCGCCGCCATGAAAACGGCGTCCTCCCGCCGTCGCCGCGACTGGTCACTGCGGAACTCGTCCAGCAACCGATGGGACGCGACGGTGACCAGCCAACCGCGGGGATTGTCCGGTACTCCCTGGGTGGGCCACAACGTCGCAGCCTTCAGCAGGGCTTCCTGGGTGGCGTCCTCGCACGCGTCGAACTGCCCGTACCGGCGGACCAGCGCGCCGAGGACCTGCGGCGCCAGCTCGCGCAGCAGGTCCTCGACGCCCCGATCCGGGTTCACAGGTCGGCCGCGGCCTCGTGCAGGATCGGCCACACCTCGACCGGCTCGACGTCGGCCCAGGGCATGTCCGCCGCGATCTCCTGCGCCCGCTCCTCGCTTTCGCAGTCCAGCAGGCAGAAGCTGGCGATGTACTCCTTGGTCTCCAGGTACGGGCCGTCGGTGACGGCCGGGGCCCCGTCCTTGCGAAGCACCAGCCGGGCGGCGGCCGCGTCGGCCAGGCCGTACGCGCCCAGCAGCTCGCCGGTTTCCTGGTACTTCTTGTTGAACGCGTCCTGCTTGGCGATGGCCTCCGGCCATTCTTCCGCCGGGATCGAGCTCCACTTCTCCTGGTTGCCGTAGATCAGCATCAGGTACTTCATCTCGGGAATCCCTTCCGGTCCGCGCACCCCGTCGGCGCGCTGTCACCCTGCAGACGGAGCGGTACGCGCCGTTCTCGACATCCCTCCGACATTCTTCCGCTAGTCGATTGGCGCGGCGATCATCCGTTCCAGCTCGTGGCCGGCCTCGTCGCAGCCGGCGTCCCACAGCCGCTGCAGTTCACGCAGGTCACCCGCCGTGACCGCGCGTCGCGTGAGCAGGTGCCCCGCCCACATGCAGCCCTCGTCCAGCAGGTCGCTCAGCTCTTCGAGGTCACCGCGAGCATCGGCAAGGTCGGCCAGGCGGTCCAGGGCCGTCTCGTTGCCCTCGTCGGCCAGTGCGCGGAGGGTGTCTCGGTCAGGGTCTATGTTCGCCATGGCCACATGCTGCAACCCTGCCCTTAGGGCAAGGTCAAGCGGGAGGACATGGACGCGATGATCACCATCGGCCGGCTGGCCAAGTACGCCGGCGTTTCGATCAAGACGATTCGGGTCTACCACGACAAGGGGCTGCTTCCTGAGCCCGACCGTGACTCCTCCGGTTACCGGCGTTACACCGCCCAGCACGCCATAGACCTGATCAAGATCCGCACCTTGGCCGAAGCCGGGGTCCCACTGGCCCGCATCAGGGAACTTCGCGCAGCCTCCGATGAGGGCTTCCGAGAAGCTCTCCATCAGGTGGACACCGACCTCACCGCCCGAATTCGAGGCTTACGAGAAACCCAGCGGCGGCTGCGAGGGCTCGCGGCAGGGCGCCTCCAGATGCTTCCACCCGAAGTCGCCGGCCACCTCGAGCGGCTGCCCGAACTCGGGTTCAGCCCGCGATGGGTCGCCCTTGAGACCGACCTGTGGATTCTGGTCTTCGCCACCCACCCCGACACCGCTGTCGAGTTGTTCCACGACCAGGCCCAGGCCCTCACCGATCCCGCGCTACGTCAGATGTACCTCGACTACGACCGCGCCCATGACCTCGATCCGCATGACCCCCGCATCGACGACCTCGCCCGACGCGTCGTCCGTGCGACCCTGGAACGATACGGATCCGCCGATCTTCCTGGGCAGAACACCAACTCTGAGATCCCGGCACTGATCCAAGGAGCGGTGAACGCCTCATCCCCGGCGTGGCGACGACTCGACGCCTTGATCCGAGATCAGCTCTCCCGTACCTGACGTTCATCGCCGCTGCGATCCGGTGCTTGGGCTCAGGAGAACGATTCGTCTGCCAGGATGCGTTCCAGGGTGCGGCGGCCCATCCGGCTCATAGCCGGGTTGGTTTCGAGGTAGTACCAGACGAGCCCCATCGCCTGTTCGAAGGCCCAGGCTTTGCCTCGCTCCCATTCGAGGTCGTCGCACTCGAGGTCGAAGCGGAGCACCTGCCGGGGCGCAGCCTCAAGCAGATGCCAGGCACTGACAAGATCGAGAGCAGGGTCGGCCGGTCCGAAGCCGCCGACGTCAAGAATCCCGGCCAGCCGACCGGCGGACACGAGCACGTTGCCGGGAATGAGATCACCGTGGGTCATCACGTCGGCAGCTTCGCGCGGCAGACTTCGAAGGTTTTTCCACACCTGGCGAAGCCGGCGAACGTCCAGGAGTCGTTCGCTGTGCTTGAAACAGGTCTCCATCCACGCGTCATGGGAGTGAAGGTCGCCTCCCCGCCCCTTGCCGGCAAACGTACGGCCACGCGTCCCGACAGCGCGCAGGTCATTGATGAGATCGGCCAGGTCGTGGGCGAACGCGATGGATTCGCCCGGGTCCTCATCGGTGGCCATGGCGCCGGGCAACCACGTCTGAACCGCCCATGGAAGCGGGTATCCCGCGCCCGGTTCACCAAGCACGACCGGCTCAGGCGTGGGAAACCGCGTGCGACCTATCAGCTCGCGGGCCGCCTCCGCTTCGGATTCCAGCCAGCGCCGCGTCGAGTCGACATTCCCGGGCTGCAGAGGGAACCGAGCCGTGAAGTGGGTGCCTATGCGGAAGATGGCGTTGACCGTCCCATGGGGAGCGATGCCCGTGATGGGCAGACTCCGCCACTCAGGGAACTGCGCATCTACCAATGTGCGCACTGTCTCCGGTGACACCGTCAGCTGGTCGGCATGCATCTTCACGCCGGGCAGCGTTACGCGTCGCGGTCTGCTCCTGCAACATGTTTACGGCTCCGTAAGGAGGCTTCGGGCCATGCCGCCGCTGAGATCGAACAGCCCGGAAACCATCAGGGCCCGAAATCATGTATCCGGTCATCTTTGCCCTGTCCGCATATAGGCCCCACCATGGCCGCATGAGTGAGGGCACGGTGTCGTCGTCGTGGCGCCGAATCGACGACTGGCTGGCGGCGCATGCGCCGGCCGCTCTGGCGATGCTCAATCCTCCGGTGACCGCAGAAGCGTTGGAGTCTGCGCAGCATGTGCTTGGCATACGGCTCCCCGATGAGCTGAAGGAGTCGTTGAAGTGTCATGACGGGCTGAGCGGTTGGAGCAGCTTGTTGCCGGAGTCGGCACCGCTGTCCGCGTCGGGTATTGCGGAGCACTGGCAGATCTGTATGGAGACCGCAGCGGACAACGATGGCTTTGTGGTGCCGCCTTGGGACGACGAGCCGTGGTGGCATCCTCTGTGGATTCCCTGGGCGGAGAGCGCCGACGGCAAAGCCCACATCATCGATCTGCGTCCGGGACCCGATCACGGTCGGCTCGGTTGGGCAGGCCACGGTGGCGGTGGCGACTTCTCCGATTCGTGGGCGAGCTTGGCTTCGTACCTGGGCGACGTCTCTCATGCCCTGCACTTCGGAGGCGGTGTCCGCGGGGAGTTTCCCTACCTGACCTTGGACGGGCAACTGTGGTGGGACCTCGGTGAGGACTGCCGTTCGCTCAACGGTAGGCCGCTTATTCCGGCGCCAGTGGGCCTACGGTGACTCCCGATCATCCCGCGAGTTATCGTCGGAGCCCGTCGGACCGATCAGGGCTCTCAGGTGTCTTCGGAGGCGTCCACGTGAAGACCAGGATGCGGGCACTGCGAATTGGGCAACAAATGTTCGTCTGGTCGGCGCAGGTCGGCCACACCACAGGCGATGACACTTGTCGGCGATATATACGTCTTCGGGTCTGGGGTGGAGGAAAGAACAGCCGAAGGCTCCAGGCGGATCTACTTTCGACCTACGAGGGCGGACCGTGGGGCTACTGCACAACCGATACGGCGTTCCCGACACCAAGGGACGTACGCGCGGTCGTTGATCACGCCCTCGCAAATGGATGGAACCCGGCCGTTCGTGGCGGTGTCTTTCTCGTACAAGATAGCCCTTTGACTCTTCCAGGCTTCGTGATCACTGACCAACTAGCCGCCCTGCGCTGAGAGGCGCGGTCGAGGGCAGCCTGGGTCGGTCGCAACGCGCATTACGCTGAAGATCACCCCATGATCTATATGCACCCGCGGGCGAACACCATCTCTGGCTGGGCCGCGCGACGGTGCGAATAGCCTTTCAGTGATCCGGTGTCCCGAGCATGACGACGAGGTCTTCTTCGGCGGCAAGCACGTCGCCGTCGAACGCCAGTTGGGCGGCGGCCAGTGAGGCTGCTCGGTCGTTGCCTGGCCAAAAGTGGGTGAGCATCAGCCGGCGGGCGCCCGCTCGGCGGGCCCAGTGACCGGCCTCGGTGGAGGTCAGGAGATTGCGTGTGGGGCGGCCGGTCTCGCCGTCGCGGTCGGTGGCCTCGACGATGAACAAGTCGGCCTCGCGGCCCAGTTCGGCCAGCACGGGGGTCGGGCCGGTGTCGCCCGAGTAGGCCACGGTGATCCCGTCGGCCTGGAGGCGGATGCCCGCGTTCGGCACGTAATGCGGGAGCGACAGTCCTGTCAGGTCGAACGGCCCCACCCGATAACTGCCGGGCAGCGGATGCACTTCGAAGACCGCGTGCAGGTCGACGTCGGGTTCGAGGCCGCTGATGCGGTCGAGCACGCCTGGCGGGCAGTACAACGGCAGTCGCGGTCCACCAGAGTGACCGTAGAACCGCATCCGGAACAGCCCATGCAGGTCGATGCAGTGATCGGGGTGCTCGTGGGTGATGACGACGGCGTCGACGGCACCGTCCGGCCAGTGCGTGAGCAGCCGCGGCAGCGTGGCGTATCCGAGGTCGAGCACCAAGCGGTAGCCGTCCCAGTCCACTGTGAAACCGCTGCAGGCACGGCCTGGTTCCGGAAAAGCGCCACAACTACCGAGTACGGTGACCTGCCGCATTCGCACAGGATGTCAGATCGTGGACTTACGACAGACCGGGATGATCCGGATTCCCGTGGCGCGCCGTCAGGAGATCGCCTGCCGCCAGAGTCGGGCGATTCCGGCGCGGATGCGCTCTTCGCCGAGTTCCGGCAGGACCGCGGTGAGGTGTTCGGCGGCGAGTGACGCGAGCAGGGCGTGGGCGGTGTGTTCGGCGTCGGGCGTGCCGTGGAGCAGGACCGCCACGTGGCGGTGCCAGAAGCGGTAGGCGCCGATGCGGTACCTCGCGCCAGGGGCGGCGGTCTCCGACATGCGCACCAGAGGCAGGTGTTTGAGCAGGTAGTCGAGGTAGGCGTCGGCGAATGCGGCGAGGCGTTCGACGTCCGGTGCGCCGGGCCCCAGGGGCGGCGGCCCGTGCAGGATCGCCTCCTGCAGCGTCCGCTCGCGGTCGTCCAGCAAGGCGACAGCCAGCCCGGCCTTGTCGCCGAAGCGGCGGAACACGGTTCCCTTGCCGACGCCTGCGGCCGCCGCCACCTGGTCCATGGACACCCCGTCGACGCCGTGTTCGGCGAAGAGGCCGGCGGCCGCATCGAGGATGGCGGTCCGGTTGCGGGCGGCGTCCGCGCGTTCCTTGGGCGGTGGCGTGCGGAGCAGTTCGATCGGTATTGCAGAACCGGACTGTGGTCCGGTAACGTCTTCAGGCATATCCGGACTATAGTCCGATTGACTGGAGGTAGCCACATGGCCGTACTCATCACCCGCGATGAGCTGAAGACCGCGATCGACTCGGGCACCGTGACGGTGGTCGACGCACTGGGCGGCGACTACCACGCCAAGCAGCACCTGCCCGGCGCCGTCGCCCTGCACCCGGCCGAGGTCGACGTACGGGCATCGGCCGTACTGCCCGACCGCGATGCCGCGATCGTCACGTACTGCTCCAACCCCGCCTGCCCCAACAGTGGGCAGGTCGCCGATCGGCTCACCGCCCTCGGCTACGCCAACGTCCGCAAGTACAAGGAGGGCATCGAGGACTGGGTGGACGCAGGCCTGCCCACCGAGTCGGCCTGATACGTCGACGGGGGAGAGGCGGCCGAGCAAGAGTGCCGGCCGCCTCTCACTCCGTACGCCTGAGCTTGCCGCCCATTCGCTCGCGACTCCGGTGGAGGATGTGCCTGGGTCATGATGGCGGTTATGGCGTTGTCGACGGCGTTTACGAGGTTGTTCGGTGTGGCCCACCCGATCGCGTTGGCGCCGATGGGCGGGTCGGCAGGTGGCGCACTCGCGGCGGCTGTCTCGCGCGGCGGCGGGCTCGGGTTGCTGGGCGCCGGGAGCGGGGATCGGGAGTGGCTGGCCCGCGAGCTGCCGATCCTCGCGGCGGGCACCGGGAATCCGTGGGGGGTCGGTCTGCTCACCTGGGCCATCGATATCGCCACGGTAGAGCGGGTGCTGGACTGCAACCCCAGGGCGGTGATGTTGTCCTTCGGCGACCCGAGCCCCTTCGCCGAGCGCGTCCGTCAGGCAGGTGCTGCCCTGATCATTCAGGTCACCGACCTGGAGGAGGCCAGGCGGGCGGTGGACCTCGGCGCCGACGTCATCGTGGCGCAGGGCACTGAGAGCGGCGGGCACGGGGCCCGGAACGGGAGATCCACGCTGCCGTTCGTGCCGGTCGTGGTGGACCTGGCGGCACCGGTGCCGGTGCTGGCCGCCGGCGGGATCGCCGATGGCCGCGGCGTGGCCGCCGCGCTCGCTCTGGGCGCCGCCGGCGCGCTCGTCGGCACCCGTTTCCAGGCCACGGCCGAGGCTCTGGTCGACCCTTCGATCGCCACGGCGATCGTGGCGGGACGCGGGCAGGACACCGAGCGTAGCCGCGTCCTGGACATCGCCCGGGGCTCGCGATGGCCCGCGAAATACACCGCTCGCACCCTCGGCCACCCTTATCTCGACCGTTGGCGCGGACGAGAGGCGGAGCTCGCCGCCGACCACGAAGCCAGGCAGGCCTATCAGGACGACGTGGCACGGGGCGAGGTGCCTCCGCTACCGGTGTGGGCGGGCGAGGCCGTCGACCTCATCACCGACCTGCCGGCCGCAGCCGATCTTGTTGCCACGCTGGCCGCGCAGGCCGAGGACGCCCTGAACCGAGCGGGAAGGCGCTGACTGGAACGGCTGCCAGAAGCGGTCCGCCGGCAAGGGCCGGAGCCCGGCACCACCGCCCGTACGACAGTGAGACGTGACGAGGCGATCGCCATAGTCGTCGTGGGCCAGGCGTCGGTACGGATCATTCACGGCTATTCGTCTCGGAGTCGTGATTCGCCGGTGCCACGCACCTTTTAGTGCCTAACGGTGCCACCAGATTTCTTCCTTTTTTGTTCGTGACGAACAAAAACGTGCGGCGACGCGGAGAGGAATTCGAGCCGAAAGCGCGTGTTCCCCATGAGGTCAAACAGTCGTCGTAAACCCGAGGAACCGTCCTTTGAGCAAGTCAGACCTCGCAGCGACTCACGCCGTCGGCACACCGTCACCCAGTAGCCCGTCGATCCGTGCCTGGCTGGGGGTGTTCTCCCTCGCACTCGGCGCCGCACTCATCGTGACCACGGAGTTCACGCCCGTGGGCTTCCTTCCCAACGTCTCCCGCGACCTGGACGTGTCACTCGGGACGGCAGGGCTCATGGTGCTCGTCCCCGGGCTGAGCGCGACCATCGCGGTGCCACTGGTCATCGTCGGCGCGGGCCGCCTCGATCGCCGCCTTCTGATCGTCACCCTCGGCGTGCTCGTCCTGCTGTCGAACGCCATCGCGGCTGTATCGCCGAACTTCGCCGTCGTCGTTTTGGCTCGCGTGTTTCTCGGCGTCGCGATCGGCGGGTTCTGGGCCGTGGTGCCTCCACTCGGATTCCGCCTGGCCGGTCAGCAAGCCGGAACACGAGCGACGTCGATCATCCTGGCGGGCCTGTCCGCGGGCACCGTCATCGGCCTTCCCGCCGGGCAGTTCTTCGGCAACCTCATCGGGTGGCGCCTCACGTTCGCCGCCGCGGCCGCGCTCGCAGTTTTGATCGTCATCGGGCAACTGGCGGTCCTGCCGGAAATCCCGCCTGCCGGCCGGATGACCTTCGCCCATCTCGGCGCGGTCTTCCGCGTCCCGATCGGCCGGACAGTCCTCATCGCCGGCGGAATCGCCACCACCGGGCAGTTTGCCGCTTCCACGTTCGTGACACCGTTCCTGCTGCAGAACGCGCGACTGAGCTCCGATTTCGCCACCCTGCTCTTCATCGGTTACGGACTCGCCGGCATCGTCGGCACGCTGGTCGGCCCGGTCCTGGTGGAACGCGACCGCATGCTGACCTTCGTCGGCGCGGCAGCCGCCTTCGGCGTCGTCCTCGCCGTCCTTCCCGCCGTCGCCGGGGCGCCGGTCGTCGTCAGCATCCTCATCGGGACGTGGGGCGTCCTCTGGGGCCTCGTCCCGCTCGCACTCCAGACCCACATGCTGACGGTGACGCCGGACGCTCCTGAAGCCGCCTCCGCCATCTTCATCACCGTGATGCAGCTGGCCATCGCTGTCGGCTCGGGTCTCGGCGGCGTCCTCGTCGACTCGGCGGGACTCACCGCCGTCTTCGTCATCAGCGGGCTGACCGCGATCGTGTCGGCATGCTTCGCCGTACTCGCCCGGCACGGCGTGTGACCCGCAGAGATCCCTCACCATTAGAAAGGAGTGCTCCCATGAGCCTCGTCATCCACCAGTACGCCTACGGCGACCCCGGCACCTTCACCGCGGAGCAGGAAAACGTCGGCGAGCCCGGGCCGGGAGAAGTACGCCTTCGCCAGCGAGCAGTCGGCGTGAACTACATCGACCTCGCGTTCCGTGCCGGCGCCATCGGCGGAAACGATTTCCCTGTCACCATCGGACTCGAAGCAGCCGGTGACGTGGAGGCCGTGGGTCCCGGCGTCACCGCCTTCAAGGTCGAGGATCGTGTGACGTACACGTCGGTGCCGGGCGCCAATGCCGAGAAGCGGCTGATCCCGGCGTCATCGATTCTCCACCTGGCCGAAGGGGTCACCTACGAGCAGGCCGCGGCCATCACGGCCAAGGGCCTCACCGCCGGCGCGCTGGTCACGAAGGGTTACCCGGTCGGCGCGGGAGACGTCGTCCTGATCCATGCGGCGGCGGGCGGTGTCGGCTCGCTGCTGGTCCGATTGGCCAAGGCAAGAGGGGCGGTCGTCATCGGCACGGTCGGCTCCGCGGCCAAGGTCGCCGCAGCCGCGGCGAACGGAGCCGATCATGTCTACGCCCTGGATTCCGGCGAGGACATCGTTGCCGAGATCGAGCGGATCACCAGCGGAAAGGGGGTGAATGCCGTCTTCGACGGCGTCGGACGCGACACCGTCGACCTTTCCCTCCACGTGGTGGCCGAGAGCGGTGCCGTTCTGTTGTTCGGCGCATCCTCCGGCCAGCCCGCTCCGGACAGAGAACTGATCTCCGCCAAGCGCGTCGCGCTGAGCCGGCCGAGCCTCGATGCGCTCGTGCCCGATCAGAAGGAGCGCCAGTCGCTGGCCGACGAGCTGTTCGAGCTCGTGGCCGGAGGCGAGCTAGCAGATCTGGCCATCACTGTGTATCCACTCGAGGACATCGCCCGCGCGCACCGGGACCTGGAATCGAGGCGCAGCACGGGCTCGCTCGTTCTCACAGTCCAGCCGGGGTGAGCTCAGCGACGATTGGCCCTGTTGGCCTCGATCTCCCGCTGATGGTCCTGCGCCCAGGCGACCATCGAGAGGGCGCGGCACACAAAGCTCTCGCCCAGCGGCGTGAGCGCGTACTCGACTCGCGGGGGTGTCTCCGGATAAGCCGTCCGGCTCACCATGCCGTCGGTCTCCAACGTGCGCAGCGTGACGGTGAGAATGCGATGCGAGATCCCCGGAAGCACATTCATGAGCGCGGTGAAACGCAGAGGGCCGTGAGCCAGCTCGTCCAGGGTCCGCATCGACCACTTCTCGCCCAGCCGTCCGAAGAGGTCACGGACGAACGCGACCTTGCTCTCCTCCGGGTCGCATATGTCGCTGATCGCACTCACCAGGGGCTTGTCCATGCTCACCAGCTTCCGGGTTTCAGAAATGGCCATTGGTTCTACAAGTTGAAGGCTTTCGGCCGTATTCCCGCTGGACAGAGCGCTGAACTCGTGAGCCGGCCGAAGGTCGCCGAACCAGGACTCCCGATCCCGCCCACCGTGTTCAGGGCGTAGGACGGCCGGTCTCCCTCCCGTCTGCTGTCGGTGCTCAGGACCGACAGGAATCAGAAGTGGGTGGCGATGCCGTACACCCTGCGCAGCTGTGCCATGTCGTGCCGGTCCCGGTCGGTCGGCTCGTAGCCCTGGTGGAAGTGGACCTGCTGCCCGGCCGACAGACAGGCGATGGTCATGCCGAGGATCGTGCCGGTGGTGAAGGCGTCGGCGGGATAGGGGAAGACGTCCCCTTGGTCGTTGGCCGGCTGTACGGCGGAGCCGTCGGGCCGGAAGGTCAGCGGGTGCAGGTCCAGGTCTCGCCCGTCGGGATGGCGCATGACGAACCGGGCAGGCCGTCCGGGGACGATGTCGTGCCGTTCGGCGAACCCGGCGTTCTCCAGGAGCTTGATCAGGGTGGGCTCCTGGGTGGCGTCGTGCATCAGGTCCAGGTCCCGGTGGGGGCGGGTGACCTCGCCGACGAGCGCGTCGATGCCCCAGCCGCCGCCGACCCAGACCCGGCATCCACCGTCGTGGAGCAGCTTGACAATCTCGGTGACCTCGGTGGCTTCGAACACGGCGCATGACCCTACCTGCCGGCGCTCCGCTCGGGCGAGCCGTTTCTGCGGGGCGCGGCGTCACGTGAGCCCCCCGCCTCATCTCCTGCCGGGCGGGCACCCGTCATTTGAAAATGAAAACCATTTTCGTTAGGGTCGGTGCCCTCCCTACGAAGGACCGGAGCCGCTCCCGCCTGGTCCCGTAAGCCCGAGGAGGCTGCTGTGTCATCGGTGAAACTCGCGCTGGCTCGATCCAGCCCTCCGCGACCGACTACGGTGACGGGCAGGCACCGGCTCCGCACCCCACTGGCCTTCTTCCTCGTCACACTCGCCCTGCTGGCCAGTCTTGTGCTGTCGACCGCGTTCGGAGCGGAGTCACTGTCGCCGAGCACGGTGCTGGGCGTGCTTGTCGGCCGGGTGACCGACGGCCCAGTCACGGACCTCGCCTACGACACCATCGTGTGGCAACTGCGGGTGCCCCGCGCATTGCTCGCGGCCCTTGTCGGCGCAGGTCTCGCGCTGGCCGGAGCCGGAATGCAGACGCTCGTACGCAACCCCCTCGCGGATCCGTACCTGCTGGGCGTCTCCTCGGGCGCGAGCGTCGGCGCCACCGCGGTGATCACCTTGGGCCTGTTCGCCGGCGCCGGGGAGTTGGCGTTGTCCGGGGGTGCGCTCATCGGTGCGCTCGGTGCCGCGGTGTTGGTTTTCGTCGTCGCCACCGGCCAAGGTGGGCTGACCCCGTTGCGGTTGGTCCTCACGGGCACCGTCCTCGGCTCGGCGTTCTCGGCGATCGCGAGCTACCTGGTCTTTCGCAGTCCCGATCCGGCCGCGGCGCAATCCGTACTGTTCTGGTTGCTCGGCAGCCTGGCCGGCGCGGACTGGCACCAACTCGCGATACCGGCGGTCACGGTCGGGGTTGTCGGCGCGGCGCTGCTCGCCGGCAGCGGCTGGCTCGACGCGCTGGCGACGGGTTCTGATACGGCGGCATCGCTCGGCGTTCCCGTCCGCGCGGCGCGCACCACCCTGTTCGTCCTCCTGGCGATCCTGGTCGGCGTACTGGTCGCGGCCTCGGGCGGCATCGGTTTCGTCGGGTTGGTCGTGCCGCACGCGGCGCGGCTGATGGTCGGAGCCCGGCATCGGGTCCTGCTGCCGGCTTCGGCGATGTGCGGCGCCCTGTTCCTGCTGTGGGTCGACGTGGTCACCCGGATCCTCGTACGGCCCACCGAGATTCCGCTCAGTGTCGTATCAGGGCTGGTCGGCGCACCGGCGTTTCTCGTTCTGCTCGGACGCCGGCGTTATCGCTTCGGGGGGAACGGGTGACCGCCCACCTCCATGCCGAGGGGCTTGCCTGCTCGGTGGGGCAACGCGTCATCCTCCGGGATATCGAGCTCGACATCGCCGAGGGGGAGACGGTCGGGATCGTCGGGCCGAACGGATGCGGGAAATCCACGCTGCTGCGGATCCTCGCCGGGATCCGCCCCCCTTCAGCCGGTCGCGTGCTCGTCGACGGTGTCCGGCTGCACCGCCTCGGCGCCCGGCAGCGAGCACGTACGGTCGCGCTGGTCGGCCAGGAGCAGGACCTGCCCTCGGACCTGCTCGTCGGCGAACTCGTCGCGCTGGGCCTGACCCCCTACCGCCCCCCGTGGAGCGGCGGCGGGCCCCACGAGCGTGCCGCCGTCGTGGCCGCGCTCGCCGCGGTCGATCTCGACGACTTCCTGGACCGGCCCGTGGACCAACTGTCCGGCGGCGAACGCCGCAGGGTCCTCCTGGCCAGGGGATTGATACAGGAGACTCCGCTGCTCCTGCTCGATGAGCCGACCAATCACCTCGACGTACGGCATCAGCTGCACCTGATGCGCCTCGTGCGCCGGCTCGACCGCACCGTGGTGGTGGCGCTACACGACCTCACCCTGGCGACCACCACCTGTGATCGCGTACTCGTCCTGCACGAAGGCGGCGCCCTGCCCCTCGCGCCACCCCGCGAGGCGCTGACTCCCGATGTCGTCAACGCCGTCTTCGGCGTCGACGCCACCCCGATTCGCCATCCGGTCACCGGTGACACGCACCTGCTGATCACCCCCCTCCGTACCGAGGACACGCCATGAGACGAACCATTTCCGGCGTCGCCGCCCTGGCAGCGGCCGTCTCGCTCGCCGCATGCGGCACGAGCATCCCCACGCAGTCGGCCGGCGCGGCAATCACGATCACCAACTGCGGTGAGCCCGCGCAGTTCCCCTCTCCCGCCCGGCGGCTCTTCGTCAATGACGGCAACATGATCGCCATGGCCCTCGCCATCGGGGCTGTCGACCAGGTCGCCGCGGTGTCGAGCCTGCAACGTGACGCCGACACGCTGCGTCGCCACTACGGCGACGTCGTGGACCGGCTGAACGTCGTCGCGCCGCAGTATCCGTCCAGTGAGACCGTGCTCGCGCAACGGCCGGATGTCATGGTCGCCGGCTGGAACTACGGTTACAGCGAAGAGACGCGGCTCACCCCGGCTTCCCTGCGGGCACAGGGAATCGCGCCCTACGTGCTCACCGAGAGCTGCCGGCAGCACGGCGGGCAGCGGCGCGGGATCGTCGAACCGTGGCAGGCGCTGCGCGACGACCTGAGCAATCTCGGCACGATCACCGGCCACACTCAGCAGGCGCAACAGGTCGTCGACGACATCACTCGACGGCTGGACGCGCTCCAGTACGCACCACGCCCCGAAAAGCCGCCCACGATCTTCCTGTTCGACAGCGCGAGCGACACGGTGTTCTCCAGCGGCCGGTTCGGCGCGCCGGAGGCGATCATCGACAGCGCGGGGGGCCGCAATGCGATCGAGGACGTCGACGACAGCTGGACCAAGGTGTCCTGGGAACGGGTCGCCGCAAGCAAGCCCGACGCGTTCGTTTTCGTCGACTATCCACCGCAGACCTTCCAGCAGAAGGTCCGCCTGCTCAAGTCACGGCCGGGCATCAACCGCCTGCCCGCGGTGACCGAGGAAAGATTCCTCAACCTGCCCTATGCCCTGTGGACCAGCAGTCCCCTGAACATCGACGCCGCCGAACAGATACGCAAGGCGCTCGAACGCTGGAATCTGGTGCCGGAGTCCACGATCGTCCCGCGCTTCGACGACCGTGTCGCCGGCGATTGAAGCGTGATCGGAGCCCACACCTTGCGGGCGGGTATGGGCTTCCAGCCGAATGGAAATGGTATTCATTTTCATATATTGTGCTGCGGTCGGATCTGGTGATCAATGTCCAGTTGGGGTGATACCGCTATGAGCTGCCGGAACGCCGAGCAACTGGCGCGCGCCCTGCCGGCGGGACGCCAGACGCGGCAGCGAGGCGCAGTCCTGCATGTCCTGGTGGACTGCCCCGACTTCGTCTCAGCCCAGCAACTGCACGCCCTGATCACCGCCGACGGGATCGGGGTGGGGTTGACCACCGTCTATCGCCTGCTCCGAGAGCTGGAGACATACGGCCAGGTCGATGTCGTACGCGACGACGTCGGCGAACGGCTGTACCGGATACGGCCGTTCGGCAGGCACCGCCACTACCTGGTCTGCCGATCCTGCGGCCGTAGCGAGCCGGTGGATGCGGACGCGGTGGAGGCCTGGGTCGACCGGATCGGCGAGGCCGCCGGATTCGACGCGATCGAGCACACCGTCGAACTCAGCGGAATCTGCGCCGCCTGCCGTACCACCACACCACCCGTCGCCGACGAAGGAGAGCCGTCATGCCGCTAGGCGACCACCGTGCACCGTCCCGTCGAGCAGGTCACCAAGGACGACCTGCGCGTACTGTTCGCTTCCACCCCCGAAGGAGTCTGACCTCATGAGCGAACCCACCTCCGCTCCGCAAACCGCCGATGCCGCCGACGCGGAGGATGGCCGCGTTCCCGTCACCGTCCTGACCGGCTTTCTCGGCTCGGGCAAGACGACGCTGGTGAACCGCATCCTCACCGAGCAGCACGGCCTGCGGATCGCCGTCATCGAGAACGAGTTCGGTGAAGTCGGTATCGATGACGCCCTCGTGCTGGACGCCGAGGAAGAGATCTTCGAGATGAACAACGGATGCATCTGCTGCACGGTTCGCGGCGATCTCATCCGCATCCTCGGTGCTCTCATGCGTAAGCGCGACAGGTTCGACCACATCCTGATCGAGACCACCGGTCTGGCCGACCCGGCGCCCGTCGCCCAGACCTTCTTCATGGACGACGAGATCGCCGCCCAGCTGCGCCTGGACGCCATCGTCACGCTGGTCGACGCGGCCCACCTGCTGCAGCACCTGGACGAGGTCAAACCCGAGGGGGTGGAGAACGAGGCCGTCGAGCAGATCGCCTTCGCCGACCGCGTCGTGCTGAACAAGACCGACCTCGTACGCCAGGAGACCATCGACGAGGTCGTGTCCCGCATCCGCGCCGTCAACGCCCTGGTCGAGATCATCCCTGCCCAGCACGCCGAGATCGACCTTCGCCGGGTCCTGGACGTCGGCGCGTTCGACCTGGACCGGGTGCTGAAGGACGACCCGGCCTTCCTCACCGAGACCGAGCACCAGCACGACGCCACCGTCACCTCGGTCGGCATCGACGTGCCGGGCGAGCTGGATGAGGACCGGCTCAACGGGTGGCTGGGAAACCTGCTGCGCACCAAGGGCGCCGACATCTTCCGCTCCAAGGGCATCGTCGCCATCGCGGGGGAATCCCGGCAGTACGTCTTCCAGGGAGTGCACATGCTGCTGGACGGAGAGTTCGGCCGCGACTGGCGGGAGGATGAGACCCGCCGCAACCGGCTGGTGTTCATCGGCCGCAACCTCGACCGGGAGGCCTTGGAGCGTGCCTTCGCCGACTGCCTGACCACCGCCGGGACCACCGCCGGGACCGCCGCATGAGCGGCATCACATCCGCCGATCTCGACACCGCCTGGGACGTCGCCGTCGACGACGCTCCCGTCGCCCTCAGCGCCCAGGGCGACCTCGTCGCCGTCGCCGGGGCCGAAGGCACGGTCTGGGTGCTGGACATCGCCACCGGCGCCACGACCAGGGCCCTCGACCTGCCGGGAGGGCTGCTGGACGTGGCCCTGGCCCCCGATGCGCGGCATCTGGCGGCCACCGGTCCCTTCGGATACGCGCTGTGGAGGCGCGACGACGGACTTACGACCGTCTCCCAAACCGGCGCTTGGTCATCGAGGGCGATATGGGCCGACGAGGGGCGGGTCGCGATCGCGTCAGGCCGACGTGCCCTGGTGCTCGATCCGGACGGCGGGGAACTGTGGTCCACCGAAACCGCTGCCAGCACCGTCACCGATGTGGCGTGGATGCGCAACGGCCGCCGTCTGGCCGTGGCCGCCTACGGCGCGGTGTGCTGCTACGAACGGCACAGCCGTACGCCGGTGGTCACCTACCCCTACGTCGGCTCGCACCTGGCGCTGGCCATCTCCTCCACCGGCCGGTGGATCTGCAGCGGCAACCAGGATGCCTCCATCCACATCTGGCGTACCCGTGACGGATCCGAGCTGACGATGTCCGGCTACCCGGAGAAGGTCTCCCGCCTCGCCTTCGACGACACCGGTACCTGGCTCGCCGCCGACGGCGCTCCGGACGTGACCGTGTGGGACTTCTCCGGCAAGGGCCCGGCCGGCACCGCGCCCCGTTCGCTGAGCGCCCACGAGACCATCACCGCCCTGACCTGGCGTCCCGGCTCGGCCGGGCATCTGGCCAGCGGCGGCGAGGACGGCACCATCGCCCTGTGGCATGCCACGTCGGGTCTGCCCCAGGCACGGTTGAGCCCCGCCCGTACCCTCGACGGCGGTGGCGCCGTGACCGCGCTGGCCTGGGCCGGCCCCGACCTGCTGATCGCCGCCCACCGAGACGGCCGAGTCCGGGCCCACCGGCTGCCCCAGCGGACCCGCCTGTGACGCCCTCCAGTCGGGTCCGTGTCACCAGCGCCGGGGCTAGGGTCGGACGCAGGTTTCGGTCAACGACACCTTCCGAAAGACACTGTCGGGTATGACGACTGCGGACCTCGAGCAGCAGGTCGCCTCGATCGCTGATTTTCTGCGGGATACGGCGGAGACCGTCGGGCACCCAGACATTCTGGAGCGGCTGGTGACGCCGCTGCGGACCACCATGGAGGACTTGGCTGCGTTGCCGCGGTCGGACGACTTCTGGGCGGAGCAGGCCAACGACCGATCCACGATCTTCAAACTCGACGAGTACGCCAGGCGGCGGATCGATCGCGACCCGAACGACCGTCGCGCCAGTCGTACGCTGGTGGCGCTCGCGTTGCGGTATGGCGCCAACGACGGGGGGTTGCCGTATCTCACTGCAGAGGTCGCCGCAGACTCTGAGGCCGTTGGTGACGCGGTGATCGTGGCGCACTGGATCTGGTCGGAGGTCGGCCTTGATACCGCCCAGGAGTTGCGTCGGACTCTTTCCGCTGCTGATCCCGTCGCTCTAGCCGGCTTGGCGGAAAACCACCAAGGATGGGTAGGGGTTGCCGCCCGGGTCGCTCTCGACGTCATGGCCGGAGCCAGCCTTTACGAGGCATACGCCCGTCGCTGCTGACGAAGGTGGCCGCGATGACTGCCGGTGCGTGAGCTGCCGCCGCTTGATGAACCCCGATAAATCGGCGGATTACAAGGACAACACGTACGTCGTTGGAGATCGCCTGGCAATGGGTGAATGGCGCATTATGTTGCTGCGTGTTCTTACCGAGCGATGGGGGAGCCCACGTGCAGCCGGCATGGTCCGAACCGCCGTTCCAACCCCTTGCCGCAGATGATCCGCGCGAGATCGGCGGTTACCGCATTCTCGCCCGGCTGGGCGCCGGCGGCATGGGCAGGGTGTACCTGGGCAGCACCCAAAGCGGGCGGCGGCTGGCGATCAAGGTCATACGCCCTGACTACACGGAAGATCCTGAGTTCCGCCGACGCTTCCAGCAGGAGATCGATGCGGCGCAACGGGTGCAGAGCATCTACACTGCCGCGGTCGTCGACGCCGACACCCGGGCTGCGCAGCCATGGTTGGCCACGGCCTGTATCCCCGGCCCTTCGCTCGCCCTGGCGGTGAGGGAACTCGGGCCGTTGCCGGTCGACACCGTGCGCGTGCTGGTCGCCGGTATCGCCGAGGCCTTGCAGGCCATTCACCGCGCCGGAATCGTGCACCGCGACCTCAAGCCCGCCAACGTCCTTCTTGCCCCGGACGGGCCACGGGTCATCGACTTCGGCATCGCTCGTGCGGCCGACAGCACCCCGCTCACCCGTTCCGGGCTGCGCATCGGGTCGCCGCGGTTCATGTCACCGGAGCAGGCCCGGGGAGAAACGGCGGGCCCCGCCAGCGATCTCTTCGCCTTGGGCTCCACGGCCTATTTCGCGGCCACGGGTCGTACTCCTTTCGGAGAGGGCCCGGACGCCACGGTGCTCTACCGGATCGTGCATGAGGAGCCCACGCTCACGGATTGCCCGGAGCCGATCCTCTCGCTGGTGAGCCGATGCCTCGCCAAAGACCCAGAGGCTCGCCCCTCGGTCAAACAGGTCATCGAGACCATGATGATGAGTGACACTGACCCGACGGTCGACTGGCTGCCGGCGACGCTGGTCACCCGCCTGGACATGTACACCGCCCCGTTGGACACCGACACCGCCCCAGCGGAGACGCCGGATCCACCCCGGCAGTCGTGGGCCCGCCGCCTCCAGATCGCCGGAGTTGTCGGCGGCGTCGTGCTCGCGGCCGGCGGCGTGGCCACTGTGGTGCGGAATGCGCAGGAGCCGGAAGCCAAGGCCGCAGCGACGAGTTCGGCAGCCCCACAGAAGGCGGTAGCCAGCGTGAGCGCGTCCGCGTCCACGCCCGCGGTCAAAGCGACTCCGGCAGATACGAAGACGCCGGCTCCCGGCCGATATCGCATCAACCGCCAGTTCTACACCGGGAGCGACTGGATTCTCGTCCTGAACTACTTTGAGGTGGGCAAAAGCACTCTAACGGCGTATGTCGACTATCGCCCTCGGGGACGGACGCGAGAACTCACCTGCAAGGACGAACTTCCCACCGCCAGTGTGCTCATGCTCGCCGGCGGCCAGGCCGTCCCTTCGAAGGGGACCTTCTGTTCCGCCCATCCGCACCGGAAGAACTGGACGGTGAAGGCCGGCAAGAAGTTCACCGACCACGCGGTCTTCCCGATGCCCGACGATCTACGCAAACCGTTCACTCTGGAGTGGCAGCCCGGCCTGAGCCTCAGTGGAAAGGTCAGGGGAATAGTCCTTCGCTGACACGGCCGGCGCTGCGGTCTGCCGTCCGGACCGGGCGCCCGGGCTTACAACCCGGGCTCTGCCGCGTTGCTACACATGCCAGCCCCCGTCCACATGGACATCGGCGCCGGTCACGTACGAGGCATCCGGGCTTGCGAGGAAGCCGACAGTCGCGGCCACTTCCGCGGGGGCGGCGTAACGGTGGAAGGGCAGGGTCCCCAGAATCGCCTTTCCTGCATCACTGTCCGCAGGGATCACCATGTCGGTCTGGGCGAACCCGACCACCACGGTGTTGACCGTGATGCCGCGCGGAGCGAGTTCGTGGGCCCAGGACCGGCTGTACATGCCCAGGGCGGCTTTGGTCGCGCTGTAGTCGCCGAACCCGGGAAAGTAGGCGCGATCTCCGGCGACAGAACCGAGGTTGATGATGCGGCCGCCGTCGGGCATGTGCGCGACGGCTTCCTGTGTGGTCGTCACCGCCCCTTGCACGTTGACCGCCCACTGGTACTCGGCATCCTGGGGCGAAAGCGATCCCATCGGGCCGTACATGAAGACGGCCGCGCTGTTCACCAGGATGTCAATGCGTCCGTAGTGGTCCGCGACCTCACCCACCATGCGTACCACGTCGTCACGCTGCGCCTGATCGGCCTTGAAGGCAGTGGCCCGCGCACCGTGGCTCTTCAGCTCGTCGACGACGGCCCCCGCCTTGTCGGCTGACCGCACATAGGCGATGGCGACATCGGCGCCCGCTGCGGCGAGACGGCGCGCGGAGGCTGCTCCGAGGCCCCGACTGCCGCCTGTCACCAGCGCGACCTTGCCCTGAAGACTCTTCTCGGACATCGATTCTCCCTGAGGAAATGCAATTACGTCTGACTGATTCGGGGTGCCACGAATAGCGATTCACAACTTCGCGTGTGGTTCGCGACCACGAGGGCGCCGGGAAATCGCCCTTCCACCATGGGCGCCGCACAGGAAGCCCACTTCAATGGGCGGCGACAATCGTGCGGATCCTAGTGAGCCGTCCGCGCGGGAGTTCGCCGGGAATTTCGATATTCGGCATGGCGACAGTCTTGTACGGCGTCGGGGCCCCGGTCTTTCAACGGGGCGCACAGCGTTTTCGCCTGAACGCGCACTCAGGGATGGCGGGCTTCGCTGGGCGTCATGCCGAACTCCGCGCGGAACGCGGTGCTGAACGCGGAATGGCTGCTGAAGCCGCACGAGGCCGCGATCTGGGCGATCGACATCGCGCCCCAAGCGCCACTGCCGAGCCGGGCCCGCGCGAGTCGCAGCCGCTCGGAACGGATGAGGTCACGGGGAGTCGTGCCGGCCGCCTGCAGGACCTGCTGGACGTACCGCGGCGACCAGCCCAGCGTTGCGGCGATGGCGCGCACATCGAGTGAATCCTCGTGCGCATGCGCGCGGACATATCGCCGGATCGATGCCTCGACCGCTGCCCGATGCCCTACCGGGGTCGTGCCGGTCTGCCCCTCCGCCGCGAGACACACCAGGTCGAGCAACCGGTCGCAGGCGCCGTCGAAGGTCGGCTGTGTGAGCTGCTCGCGTTCTTCGTGCAGGGTGGTGACCATTTGCCGGATGAGGCGCCCCAGGCCGCCGGAGGCCTCGATCAGATGAGGGCCACGTACGGCGACCCTGCTGCGCTGTGCGACACGCTGCTCCGGCACGATCAGGGAGACGGACAGGAGGCCTTCGTCGTGTGCGAACCGGAAAGGCCTGTCGACGTCACACAGCGCCATCAGACCAGGCGTCAGGCGGATCGATTCGGAGCCCTGCTCGACCCATGCCTCACCGGCCAGCGGCGCGAGCAATTCGAAGGTGCCGCGAGGGTCCGTACGGATATGTTTGGCCTCCCGGCTCATCGACTCTTCCCTGCCGGAGCACCGCGCAATACAGAATGCGTCGGACTCCTGCCACACCAGCCGGCCGGTCCACGGGGCGGTGGCATCATCGGTCGCGAATTTCATCGCACCGTGCAGATCGGCGAAGGTTCTGTCCCAGCTGCCCGCCAACTCGCGTGCGCGGAAATCCTGGTGGGAATACACCCCGTGCCCCAACCTCGATAATCGACGATCTGTTCAGAGTCGTGTCGCTGCCTCGTCGAGTTCTTCGTGACGCATGACGGCCGGTTTCGCCCGGCGGGACAGGACGGGGAGTGCGCCCTCTCGATGGTACGCACCTCATCGGTGGCCCTCACCGTAGGAGAACGTGGACAGCCAGACCGACCGCGTTCGACGGCACCAGTGGTGGGCCCACAGCGGCGGTAACCCGGCATAGATCACATAACCCCATATGGCGAAGACCTTGCTTTTCTTAAAGATTCCAGTCTAGGGCTATCGTTGTGCCGCATATGCGGCATAGGGTGACAAAATGGACATAGATCGACTCCTCGACCACCAGGGCCCGCCGCTCCGGGGACGCTCTGGCCCTGGGGGCGGCCGGGCCGCCAGTGGGCATCGAGGTGAGGCGCGGGTGACGAGCCCGGCGGTCGACTACGGAGCGGTGTTCAAGGCCCTCGTGGCCCCGTTGCTGGTACTGACGCCGGACTTCGTCATCGCGGCGGCCAGTGACTCCTACCTGACGGTGACCGGGCGGGACCGGGCGGACCTGCTCGGCCGGCACTTCTTCGCCGTCTTCCCCGGCAATCCCGACGCTCCCGGCACGCATGGTCCGGAGTGCCTGCGTGCGTCGCTGGAACGAGTTCTCGCCACCGGCGAACGGGACACCATGGCGCTGAAGCGGTACGACATGGAGGCGAGTGGCAGACCGGGGGTGTTCGAGGAGCGGTACTGGAACACGATCAATACCCCCGTCCTGGGTCCGGACGGTGAAGTGGAACTGATCATTCACCGCACCGAGGAAGTCACCGACTTCCTTCACCAGTTGGCGAGGTCCGGCGGACACGGTGGCACGGGGACGAGGGCGGGACTGGAGGCGATGAGCGCCGACGTCTACGCTCGAGCCCGCGAACTCCAGGACCTCAACGAACGACTCAAGCTCACCACGTCGGGGTTGCAAGAGGCCATCGAACGGCAGCGGCGGTTCGTCTTCGACGCCTCCCACGACCTGCGCAACCCGATCACCGGGCTGCTGACCGAACTGGAGGTCGCGCTCTCGGAATCCGACACCGACCTGCACCCGGCCCTGCGCAAATCACTGCGAGATGTCGAGCGACTCAATGACATCGTCGCCGATCTGCTGGAACTCGCCCGCCTGGACATCGCGACGCCCGTCGCCACCGAACCGGTCGACCTCGCTCAGCTGGTCGCGGACGAACTGGACCGCCGCGCTCCGAGCGCCGCCGCCGTCCTCACCCGGCTCGATCAGCAGGTGGTGGTGCACGCCTCCAGAATCCGGCTGGCCCGGCTCCTGGGCAATCTGCTCGACAACGCCGAGCGGCACACCACCACCACGATCGAGATCATCGTCACCGCTGCCCTGCCCCATGCGGTCGTTGAAGTCATCGATGACGGCCCTGGCATTGCCCCAGCTGACCGTGAAAGGGTCTTCGAACGGCACCGCCGCCTGGATGATGCCCGTCGCCTGGATCCCGGCGGCTCCGGGCTCGGTCTGCCCATCGCCCGCGAGATCGCCCAGGCCTACAGTGGGCACCTGTACGTCGACGAGCACCCCACCGGTGCCCGCTTCGTCCTCCGACTTCCCCTCGCCGCCTGAAGGTCGTGATGCTGTGCTCACGATTTCTCCGTGGCTACAACTCGCACCACTCACCCAGATCGCTGGGCGCCCCTGTCTGGATAAAGTTGTGCACAAGGCTCCACGCCCGATCGACACTCATGACAAAGTCACCAGTGAACGCCGCCAGGTCGTCCATGATCGGGACGTCGACCACGGCACCAGATGGGACGGTGCCATCTCCCACGACAAGAGCCGTCCCCTCGGCGTCATTGGTCAGATGGATGACCGCATGATCACCGCGGAAGCCGAAGTTCAAATGAGGAAACTCAGTGTCCGGGAACCGAACTTCGAGGTAGCCCTGACCACGGGAACGCAGTTCGTTGAAGCGGTCCGACAGATCCTTCACGTCTGAACGTCTCTCACCTTCCGAGAACCGTCCCGATTCCGGTGACGTCGTCGCCCACACCACGCTCATCTCTCCACCTCCGGAATGCACCCTGAGTTGTGCCCGGAGGCGTTGCACGGCGCGTACGTGTTCAGCCTCCGGGACAATCGTTGCCTCCGCCGCTGTGCTCAACGCAATAGCCGGGAGGCAGTGGCTCCCGAGTGGGGGTGGAGCCGGCCTCACGTTGCCCGATGACGTTGATCGCTGTGACGAGGAGGAGGCAGAGGGCCGTCGAGACTCCGAAGACCCATGTAGCACTCTTCCTCCGAGTCATCCCGGCGACGATGGCCGCGAGCGCGGGCGCAGCAACCCCGACAACCGCTGCGGCGATGAGGAACCGCGTGGCACGGTCGTCATCGGAAGGACCTCCGAGCGAGCCTCGCAACCCTTCTCCGAACGCCACCATGAACAGGTACGGGGTTCCTATCAGCCAGATCAGGGTCAAGACGACGAGGGCAAGACCGCTCCATGTCCCCGGCTCGGTGGTTTCTGAGTCCATGATCCGAATTATCCGCAACCATGATCAGTTGCAAATCTGGTCGAAATACTCAATTCGGTCTGAGTA
>NZ_BOOR01000081.1 GCF_016863335.1 Planotetraspora thailandica | reverse complement strand
GCGGGCTCGGCCTGGCGATCGCCCGGCAGATCGCCGAGGCGTGCGGAGGTACGCTTCGGATCGAAGACAGCGACCGCGGCGCCCGCTTCGTCTTGCGCCTCCCGCGCTACCGGGAGACCGACCCGCACATACAGGATCCAGGCCAGATCTCCATGACGTGGTCGGCGCGGGGTCGGGGAGCCAGTGACTCACGGTCACTCGACACATCCGGTCCAGAGTCAACCCCTGGCCTGCACCCCCCATTTCCGAGTCAGGACGGTAAGATCAGCAACCTATTCTCAAAGCTCACAGCGTGGGTTCACATGAACGGCGCACTGGCCATGCGAGAACTCTCCGGAGGGTCGCAGATGGCGTGCTCGTCACCGCGGCGCGCCGGGAAGGTGCCAGGGCGGCGCGCTGGCCCGTGACGACCACAGGAGAGGGCGGCGGCTGACAGTTCATCGAGTTGTCCAGGAGCGAGGTACAGGTGTACCGGATGTCGTGGACGCGGATGCGCGGGACAGCAGCCCTATGGCAGTGGCCCTCGACGGGCGCGGTTGAAGTTGCGCGGCTCGATGGGCGTGCCCGTCACCTACAACAGCTGTGTGACCATCTGGGCGAACTCCTCAGGTGAAGCGATCCTCACGCCCAGGGCTTCGGCCTTCGCCCGCTTCGACCCGGCCTTCTCGCCCGCCACTAGCAGCGACGTCTTCGCCGACACGTTCGACGACGCCCGACCTCCCGCCCGTTCGATCAACTCGTTCATCTGCGTGCGGGACAGCGTCTCCAGTGGCCCGCTCATCGCGCCCGTGACCACGACCGTCATCCCGGCCAGCGGCAAAGCAACCGGCTCGCCGCTGCCCGACGGCCTCGTACTCGTACCGCCCTCGTCGCCGACCAGCGTTACTCCGGGCTCGACCATGTTCACTCCGGCCTTGATCAGCTTGTCGATGAGGTCGCCCAGCTCGACCAGCTCCGCGACCACCACTGGCGCCTTCTCCGAGCCGATGCCATCCACCTGCTGGAACGCCTCGGCGTCGGCCGCGCGAATGGCCTCCATCGTGCCGAAATGCCTGGCGATGCGACGGCTCATCGACCGGCCGGTCCCACGCACTCCCAGCGCACAGAACACCCGGCTCAGCGGCCTGGTCTTGGCCCGCTCGATGGCCGTCAGGAGGTTGTCGGTGGACACCTCCGCCATCCGCTCCAGGCTCAGCACCTGCTCACGGGTCAGGAAGAACAGGTCGCCGAAGTCGGCGATCAACCTCGCGTCCAGCAGTTGCTGGACGCGGTTGTCTGCCAGCCCCTCGATGTCGAGCTGGTCGCGCCCGACGGCGTAACCGATGGAAGCGATCGCACGGCAGCCTCGGCCGCGCACGCACCTCCACCGCTCCTGGGACGTGTCGATCGCGTCCCCGCAGGCCGGGCAGACCTGCGGGAACCCGATGGGCCGCTCGTCGCCGGTGCGTAGGTGCACCACGGGAGACTCCACCCTCGGGATGACGTCACCGGCCTTGTATACGACCACGCTGTCACCCAACATCAGCCCGCGGCGGGTGATGTCGGCGACGTTGTGCAGCGTCGCGTAGGTGACGACGGAACCGTCGAGCTCGACCGGCTGCAGAACTGCCCGCGGTGCGATCACACCAGTCCGGCCGGTGTTCCATTCCACCTCGAGCAGCTTCGTGATCTTCTCTGTGGCGGGCAGCTTGTAGGCGATCGCCCAGCGCGGCGCCCGCGAGCTGGACCCGGCCTGCGCCTGGTCGGCGGTCAAGTCCGCTTTGATGACGATCCCGTCGATCCCAAACGGCAGCTCCGGCCGAGCGGCGGCGATCCCCTCGATGCGCAGCTGCACCTGCTCGACGCTCGTCGCGACGATCCCGGCGACCGTGGTGCCGGCCGTTGTCTGCGCGCCCTGCCCGGCGACCCAGTCCATCACCTGGCTATGTGGCAGCTCCCGCAGCTGCTGCGCGAGTTCGGACGCGTCATCGGGCAGTGGCAGCGCGCCGTACCCGAAGAACGTCAGCTCGCACACGTACGGGCGGTCCTGCGCGCGCAGCGTGCCAGCGGCGGCGCTGCGCGGGTTGGCGAACGTGGTTCCGTCGTGGGCCTGGCGTTTCGCGCAGGCCGCCGCGAACTGCTCGCTGGTCATCATCGCCTCACCGCGCAGTTCCACGGTGACCGGGTCGGTCAGCCGCCCGGGGAGGCCGACGATCGTGCCGATGGCGTGCGAGACGTCCTCACCGGCCGTCCCATCGCCGCGTGTGACCAGCTGGACTAGGCGCCCACGGCGGTAGCGGGCGGAGATCGCCATCCCGTCCAACTTGGGCTCTACGCTCCAAGCGGTGACCGCACGACCAAGGCGGCGCTCCAACGAGGCGACCCAGTCGGCCAACTGCCCAGGGCTGAACACATTGTCCAGGCTGAGCATGGGCACGGTGTGCGGGACATCACCCACTACCACGCCCCCGGCGACCTTGCCCGTCGGCGAGGCCTCCAGCACGTGATCGGGGTGGGCCTTCTCGTAGGCGGCGATGCCGCGGACGAGTGTGTCATAGGCGTCGTCGTCCAGAGGGGAAGTGCCGTCGGCGTAGTAGGCCGCTGCGGCGTCGGCCGCCAGCTGGACCGCCTCGGCGTAGGCGGTCTCGTCGATGATCGCGGTGAAAGGTGGCGCGTCAGTCATTCGAACATCGTGCCGGTCGCGTCCGACAAATACGTCGCCACAGGCAGCTGCGACACCTTTGTCCGTCCCCTCTTCGTCGGCGTGTGGTTGAGCAGCGAGTACGGAAGTGCCCTCCCCGAGGGTTTTCGGACCCACGTGTACGGTTTGGGGTAGATCTTTCCTTAGGGTAATAACTCTAGGGAGGCTCTCCCATGAGCGATCTCGTCCCCGTCGTCTCCTACGCCCGCATCTCCGCTGACATCAAGGGCGACGAACACGGTGTGCAGGATCAGCACAAGGTCAACGGGGAAACCGCGCGGCGACACGGCTGGACCGTCGTGCACGAGTACACCGACAACGACAAGTCGGCGGCCAAGGCCGGTCGCTACATTCGCGTCGTACGGTTCCGATCCACCGCTCCACGATCGCGTTCGCCCCGCGGAGCCCGAGCCAGGGCGTCGGCGTCTACGCGCCCTCGGCGCCGGCGTCGTCCGGTGTGGCGGCGGGTGCCCCGTGCGCTTTGAGGCGTGCGGCGAGCGCCGCCGCGGCTTCGGAGAGCCCGGACCAGCGCTGGCTGCACAACAGCAGGTTGCGCTTCGCCCAGGAATTCGTCAGGTCCACGACCCGCAGGTCGTAGGTACGCTGCCAACGGACGACCGCGCGCGCGGGAACCACGGCGATGCCGACGCCGACCGCTACCGCGCTGCAGATCGCCTCCGTGGTCGGCAGATGCGCCCGGTAGCGAGGCCGGAGCCCGAGCGGCTGGGCCTGCCCGCTCAGATGCTCCTGCAACGGGTTCCCCTCGGTGAAGCCGACGAACGGGTGGCCGAGGCACTCGCTGAACGCGACATGAGCACGCGCGGCCAGAGCGTGGCCTGGCCGTGTGATGACGACCAGCGGGTCGGGACGCAGCACCGCCCGTTCCAGCCGACCCGAGTCCACGGTATCGGCGATGATCCCCAGTTCCGCCCGGCCGTCGGTGACGGCGGCGACTATCTCGTGGCTCGGCCGCTCCTCCAGTTCCAGGTCGATGTCGGGGTTGTCGGCCATGAAGTCGACTATCACCGACGACACGAGCGTTTCGGTTGCCGAAGTGTTTGCCGAGATCACCAATGTGGAGCGCAGGCCGTCAGAATATCGGGACAATTCTGAACGCATCCGAGCAATCTGCCTAACGACCTCACGGGCATGGGCCACCAGCAGCCACCCTGCCGGTGACGGCACAACGCCACGGCGGTGCCGGATCAGAAGCGGCGCCCCCAGAGCCTTCTCCATCGCCTTGATCCTCGCACTGGCCGAAGCCAGCGACAGGTGTGACCGGTCCGCACCCCGGGTGATGCTGCCCTGGTCGACTACCTGCAGGAATAGCTGAAGATCGGTCAGGTCATACGTCATGGTCGAGACGGTACCCACGTCGGCCCCACTCGAGAAGCCTTCGGCTCAGCCGAAGGCTTACCCCAAAAAAGACTCATTGTGAACTCGGAATCAAACGTCCAGACTTTGTGCTAATACGTCTATTACGACAGGTATCTACCAATTCCGCCTTCGGAGGTATTAATGTCATCTCAGGTCGAGCTAGCCGAAGTCGCCGAGAGCCGCATCGCCACGGACTGGGGCCTGGACCAGTGGGCGGACCGGATTCTCGAGCAGGCCGGCGTCGGAGTCACCATCCTGGACCGCCACGGAACGGTGATGTATTACAACAAGTGGGCTTCGGAGCACCTCGACCGGAAGCCCGAATACATCGGAAACGACGTCCGGAAGCGGCATCGCCGAGCGGTGACCAATCCCCGTTTCGACGCCATGCTCCGGCTTTTCGAGGAGGGCCGCGTCGAGCCGGTGAGCTACGTCGCCAGGCCCTACGGAAAAACCACGATCCTGGTCACGGTCTCACCGATCCGGGTCAATGGCGAACTGGTCGGCTTCTCTCAGATCGTACTTCTCAAGGACGAGGTACAGGAGCTCTGCGCGCGGTTCGACGAGTCGGGACGCGAATCCTTCGAGAGAGAAATGCTGCCTAACGGTCTGCAGACGGCCTGAGGCAATCCGGTGCCGATCGACCCCACTGACGCTTAAGTGTCAAAGAGGGAGATGAGCCCGGCAGTGGGCTCAATCGCTCTCCTCAAGGACCAGGTCCGCCGACAGGGCGGCAGAGTTGAACTCGCGGATCTGCGGCCACGCGCGACGGGCTGCGGCTTCTCCTGGAACCCGCAGCGGAACAACATGCGTCAGCGCGTCACGTCGAGCCCATTTTTCAGCGACGCGTCACCGAGCGATGCCGTCGTTCGCCGGTGTGGACACGGCGAAGATGGCCCTTGTCGGTGTGATGCCTGAGTGGCCGTAACCGTCAGGGCCGGCAGATTCGCCGGACCAGGTCGTGCCAGCCGGGGAGGAGGCGCCGTTCGACCTGGTCCGGGGCCCGATTGAGGTCGGTTGCCGACACGTAGAGCAAAAGAGGTCCGTCGAGGGCGGCGGTGAGCTGGATGGCAAGCAGGTCGAGGTCGGCCGGGCCGAGGTCGATCTGGCCGAGAAGCATCCGTATGTGAGCTTGCGACAAAGGTGACTGGGACCCGGAGGGGATGGGCTGGCGGCCGTCGAGGGCGGCGCGGGCGATCTCCTGATGCTCGACGAGGAAACGGACCCGGGCCTGGCCGTAGGAGATGAGGCGGTCCAGCGGCGGGGCTCCCGGACCGAGCGGTGGCGGGCCGGAGAGCACCTGCTCCTGGAAAGCGCGTTCTCCGTCGTCCAGCAGCGCTTGGAAGATCCCGGCCCGGGTGCCGAAACGACGGAACACAGTGCCCTTGCCGAGCCCCGAGCGTTCAGCCAGGGCGTCCATGGTGAGCCGCTCCTGACCGAGCTCGGCGATCATTTCACGGGCGGTGGCGATCAGGTGCTGCCGGTTGCGTGCCGCGTCCGCGCGCTCAGGGCGTGGCGCTCCCCATGAGACGTCGAACTGGTTCACGCGCCCCACACTACCGCCGAATACGTAAGCGGGGTAAAGTCCGGTTATGCTGCTCGTGGCTCAGCGCTCCTTCGGGCGCCGGGCGTGCAGCACTGACATCCCATGCCCCCACGGGGGTCTGGATTCGAGCACACAACTCGCAGATGGGGAGAAACCATGACCACGGTTGACGCGTCGGAGCGCTTCACGACGTTGCCCGACGAGGCGACGCTTTCGGCGACGGTGGTCGCACTGGAAGAGCACGGCTTCAGCGCCGAGGTCGTAGACGACTTCGACGCCGCCCGCAAAGCCGCGTTGGCGCGGATCCCGCACGGCTCGTCGGTGATGACGAACACGTCGGTGACACTGAAGGAGACCGGCATCGAGGACACGATCAACACCGACGGGCCGTATGAGTCGGCGCGTAACAAGATGCTCGCGCTTGACTACCAGACCCAGGCTCAGCAGATGAAGGTGATCGCGGGCCAGGCCGACTACGCCCTGGGCAGTGTGCACGCCGTCACGCGCGACGGAACGCTCGTCATCGCGTCGGCCTCCGGCAGCCAGCTCGCCGCATACGCGTGGGGCGCCACTAATGTGATCTTCGTCGTGGGCGTCCAGAAGCTGGTCCCCACACTGGAGGCCGCCCGCGAACGGGTCTACCAGCACAGCCTGAAGCTGGAGGACGCGCGGGCGCAGGCCGCGTACGGACAGCACAGCAGCGTCGGCAAGATCCTGGAGATTCATCAGGAACTGCCCGGGCGTATCCACGTCATCCTGGTCCGCCGGCTCGTCGGATTCTGACCGAGGAACCTCGATCATGGTACGCGCAGTCGCGGCGACCGCCTGGAGCGGAGCCGATGCCATCGACGTCATCGACGTGACACCCCGGTCACCTGGGCCGGGCGAGGTAGTCGTCGCTGTTGAAGCGACAGTGATCAGCCCATTCGACCTGAAACGGGCTACGGGGCTCATGGGCCGCGACGACCGCATGCTGCCGTTGCGACTGGGCAACGAGGCCGCGGGCGTCGTCACCGCTGCCGGAACGGGCGCGGTCGGGTTTGACGGCGAGCCGCTGACGGTCGGTGACGAGGCGTTCGGGCATTGGCTGCCCGGAGCACAGGCGGACGAGATCACCGTGCCCGCCAGCATGTTGCTGCACAAACCAGCGGCACTCGGCTTCGCGGAGGCGGCCGCGCTACTCGGCAGCGCCACCACCGCCGTACACACGCTCGAGGCCGCCGCCGTCCGCGACGGCGACGTCGTCCTGGTGCACGGCGCGTCCGGCGCCGTCGGCGGCATGGTGGTTCAGCTCGCCCGACGACGCGGAGCCCACGTCATCGGCACCGCCGCACCCGGCCGCCACAACCAGGTGCGCGCGGCCGGCGCGCAACCGGTCGCCTATGGCGACGGCCTGGCCGAACGCGTCCGGGCACTGGCCCCCGGTGGCGTGACGGCGGCGATCGACACCGCCGGGACCGACGAGGCGATCGCGGCCTCCTTCGCGCTGGTCGCCGACCCCGCGCGCGTGGTCACCATCGCCAACTTCGCCGCGGCCGCCGATGGTGCCCAGGCGCTCGGCCCGGGACCGGACACCGAACGCATCCGCTCCGCGGCCCGGCTCGACCTCGTCCGTCTTGCCGCCGCCGGACACCTGGTCGTCTCCATCGCGGCCGAGTTTCCCATCGACGATGCCCGCTCCGCCTATCGCATGCTCGCGACCGGACACGCGGGCGGAAAGATCATCCTCCGGCCGTGAGTCGAGGGCTACGCCAGAGCAACTTCCTCCCATGTCAGACGTGCATGACATCGGCGGGCCCAACCAGCGGGCAGACATCAACGCCCAGATCATCGACACATTCCGCGCCGACAACGGCGTGAACGGAATTGACGGAACAGATTGGTGCGGGGCTCTGTGGGCTGTGATCAGGTGGGCGCGCTCCCGTCGCCGGCGGCCACCGGCGGCGTGACGCGCTCCCGGCCGGTGATCCGGCCGACATGATGCAGAAGGACGAGACGTCTGCCTTCGAACGGCTCCCCGACCACCCACTTCTCATTGAAAGGTAATCGCATGAACGTCTTCCTATGGATCCTCGCCGGCGTGCTGGCCGCCGTGTTCCTCGCCAGCGGCGCCATGAAGCTCATCCGCACCAAGGAGCAATTGGCCGGCTCCGGACAGGGCTGGGTCGAGCAGTTCCCCGCCGGGACGATCAAGCTCATCGGCATTCTGGAACTCGCTGCGGCCATCGGCCTGATCCTCCCGCCCCTGCTGGACATCGTGCCCGTCCTGGCGCCGATTGCCGCGGTCGGGCTCATCGTGCTCATGGCCGGAGGCGCGATCACTCATGCCAGACGCGGTGAAGTTCCCAACGTCGTGGTCAACGTCGTGCTCGCCGTACTCGCCGCCGTCGTCGCCTGGGAGCGGTTCGGACCGTATTCGTTCTGACCACCATCTTTACCGGGCAGGGAACTGTCGGCCGCTTCACAGTCGCCGTCTCCGTCGGCGGACCATGATCTTGCGCTGAGAAGCGATGGTCCTCACGCGGAAAGCGCCTTCTGATCTGGCACGGACAGGACCCTAGACAAGCCCAATCCTCCCAGCTCAAAGGCACTTCTCCCATATAAACGATCTAGCTCGGTGAAATTGGTCGCGAAAGCCCAAGGTTAGTCCAGCCGGTTCTTCAGCACGGTGCGTCCGTGCTCGTCGACCCATTGGATGAGGCCGTCAATCGCGTCCAACAGCGTCCTGCCCAGCGGCGTCAGCCCGTACTCAACCCGTGGCGGGACCTCCGCGTACACGGTGCGGGCGACGAGACCATCGCGTTCCAGGCCGCGCAGGGTCTTGGTGAGCAGCTGCACGAAGGTGTCGATGTCGTTCAGCTTCTTGCGGATCTTGTCCCCCCGTTGGTCGTGGCGACGATGCCGGTGAAATTCTCGTTTTTGCTCGTCACGGTGCCGCCGGCCTCTTATTTGGAGGTCGAACTCTCATTTCGCCTGCGAATCTTGGGCTTCTGGACCTCGCTAACGAGACGCGCTATGACGATCTCGGCGGGGAAGCTCCCGACGGGGATGGTGGCGATGACGGTGTTGTTCGAGGTGCGGATCACCGAGTCGTTCGCTACGCCAAGGTCACGCACGACATGGGCATCGCCGAGCAGCAGGTCAAGCTCGCGGAGTAACACGGCGTGATGCTCGCGCAGGTGATCCGCCGTACGGCTGACGCGTTGCTTGTCGCGGTGCTGGGCCTGGTCGCCGAACTCGCCGGGCGTGACTCGGCCGCCGAGTAGTTGACCCGCTTCCAGGACGTCGTCGACGCCGGGGTGTGCGCGGCGTGGCCGGGCTGGCTGCAGTCGATCGTGCCGCGTGAGATCGCGGCGGTCGTGGGGGGCGAGAGCTGATGTCGCAGACCGACTGCAGGTGCTCTGAACCGGCAGAAAGACGTTAACGCGTCGATGTGCTCGGGTGCTCCGCGATCAACGAACCGATCGCAGAAAGAGGACCCGATGCAGGCTCACAGCCAAGAGCACCAACACGGGACTCCCTGTGTCGCTACGCCAACCGTGTGCGATGGGTAGGCGTCTAATGGGTGCGAGTTCTCCCCCCAGTCCGTGGAGCACCTCATGGCCGACGAGCCAGCCACCTTCCAAGTGGGTCAACCACCTGAGCCGACCGTGCCGTCGAGGAAGCGACCGCCGTGGTTGGGGATCGCGGTGAGCGCCACGGTGGGCCTGGTGGTGCTGGTCGCGGCAAGCGACTTCGCTGCCGCGAACCGGGAGGACATGCAGTCCCCGTGCGACAGGGCGATGGTCCTTGTCGGTCAGGTGGACGACATCGTCGAGCACCAGGGTACGACGGTCGGATACGTCTCCCCGGACGAGACCACGCCGCTGTGGTCCAACCTGACGCGGATGGCGGATGGGATCGCTGAGGGCTCGTATACGGACGTGGACGGTGCCCCGTCTAAGGAGCTTCAGGCCGCGTTGTTCGAGTTCGCTCGGACGTTGCCGACATTGCCGGGTGGGCTGTCGGACACGGACGGCGATGTTCAGCAGTCGCTCCGCCACATCCGGGCCGCGTGCGCGTAATGCACCGTCGGCTCGATGCCGAACACGGCGACCATCATGCGGATTTCGGTGGCATCCATCCACGATTGCAATCCTTGCCGAAGGGGGTTCGGGTGGGAGAGCCGATCGAGATTCCGCCACCCGTTCTCAATACGTTCGATCTGATCCGGGCCGAGCCGGCGCCGGGGCGGTCGCCCGATCGGTGGCCGAGCGGGCGCCGCGTCCAGACGACAGGATCGCGGTGCCGACGACGGTGCTCTGGCCGGAACATGACCCGCTGTTCCCGCGCGCCTGGTCCGACCGGATCGGCGACTTCTTCGCCGATGCCCGTTTGCGGTACGTCGACGGCTCTGGGCACTTCACGCCGCTGGAGTGCCCACGCGACTTCGCGACGGCCCTGGCCGCCGCGACGGCCTAGTGCCAGGGCGGTGTAGTGAGGGGGTTGTGGCAAGGGTCTGTGGGTCTCAGGATGTCGATACTCACGGTGGCCTTGTAGCTGGTCTGATCGATGACCGCGCCGGGGATGACGTTGGCGGCGTGGATGATCTGGTCACTGGCGGCCCGCCAGGCGATGTTGAAGCCGGCCCGGTCCGGGTTCACGCCGGTTTGGGTGGTCACCGCGTCGGTCATCGCGGTGCGCAGTCTCCATCCGCGTCCCTGGACGGCGCCGGGAACTGGAGGCCACCGCCTTCCTCTACTCCCACTGGGTCATGTACGCCCAGAGCATTCAGCTCGACCGCAGCGAACCGCTTGCGCGCCGGTTGCTCGATCGGGGCAAGGCCTCCACCGACCCGCTCGTATACGCCTACGGCCTGGGAGCCTGGGGCGTCCACCAGTGGGACGTGGGCAACATCGGGGAGGCCTACCGCTTCCTGTCTGAGGCCGACCAGATCATGCGTCATGACCTCTCCCGGCGCGAGGACAACCCGGTCCGCTACGACCTGCAGCTCCTCATTGCCGGAGTGCTGGCGCAGATAGCCATGCTGCACGGTGAGGTCGACACGGCGCGGGTGCTGTTCGACAAGCTGGAGGCCGACGCGGGCGACGAGCCTTATGGGGTCACGATCTGGTCCGCGCTTACCGCGTGGACCGCGGCGATGGTCGGCGACCCGGCCGAGGCGTTGCGCGCGGCGGAGCGGGGGATCGCCGTGGACCCCGAGTTCTCCTTCGTCGTCCTGGCCACCTACCAGCGGCTGGCTCGGTGCTGGGCGCTGGCCGTCACCGGCCACGACCCGGCCGGTGCTGCGGCGGAGGCCGAACGGATCATCAACGCGAACCTCGTCGACCCGCCGCAGTCGTGCGTCTCCACCTGGCACGGGCTGCTCGGCGAGATGCGGCTCGCCGCCGGGGCGCCGGCCGAGGCTGCCGCCGCCATGGATTGGCGCCGGAGGCGGCGATCGGAGAGTTGGTTCTCGAGACGGCCCAGTCGGGCTGGAAGACGGGGGCTGCTCGCGCACGCCACGCAAAATTCCTGCGCCTGGTGGAGGGTTGGCCTGGTGGCTGTACCGTCCCGGCAAGGCAGAGACAGCACCGCCAGGCCTGGGGCCGCATACCCACTCGCTCAGCCCGCAGGTACGTGCTGAGGGTAACTCGCGGCGAAGCTTGCGTCATCTCGCCGGCGCGCTTCTTCCGAAGGCTCCACGCCTGTTTTCGGCGGCTTCTGTTCATCCGCGTGTCTGCCTGAGCGTGGTCGTTTCCGGTCGGGAATGCCTTACTGTCCGAGTCGATCATGCTGAGAGCACGTCATTGAGTCTCGTGGATCGGAATCCAGAACCCCCTGCGCGCCTTGTGCGTCGAACCTCGCCTCGACTCTAATTAGCGACCCATTTGAGTATGCGTCGAAGTGATTGATGAAGGGCGTTCACCTCTCTCCGAGAATTACCATTCGCGCTATTGAGAGGGTGGCGAATATTTCGTTCATTGGAAGGCAGGGCCATGACGACTTTCCTTCATTGAATGAAATTGCCGCAATGTTGTCGTCGTCTGGCATTGTGGCCAATGCCCTGGCGCCTCGAATGGTGACGTGATGTTCGTTTAGCGGTCTGTAGGCGGGCGCCGGGGATGCCCGCAGGCGAACAGGGGGTGATCACGAGGTTCTCGACGCGTCGACGTCGTAGGAGCGGTCAGTCGCCATCTGCCCGGCGGCGGCAGGTCGACTCTGATCCTATGATCCGCATCTGAACAGATTTGAGCTCCAATACGTGGACCCCCACGGTTTTCCTTGATTCTTCCCGCTGTTCGCTTTTTGGGCATTTAGTGCCGATTCAGGTGAATGGCCTTCGGTGGATCGGCAACAACAAGGGTCCCGTAACCGGCCGAGTTGCCCATCCTCCTCGGCATGCCTTTAAAAGGGCGGCCACCGGCAACCTGAAAGGGAGGTCGCCGGCTAAAGCACCCGCAGCAGAAGATCATTCGAGCCGGTCGTGACGCCCCAACCTGCGTTTTCCCTGCGCCGAGCTATATGTCGCCTTCGGGTAAGTGTTCCGGGTCGCACCCGGCACGGAATCATGAAGCGCCGTTCAGCCTGAGTTTGGGGAGACGAGTGATGCAGACGGACGGGTCATCGCCCAGCTATGCGCAGCTGTTCGGAGAATTGAGGTTTCCGGAGGAGGATGACGCCAGGTCCGTCTCGTCGCCGGCCGCGTACTTCGTGGAGCTGCTCGGCCTGCTCGAGGGAACATTCGACCGTCCGGCGCTGCTGGCGCGACGGCCGGATCTGAAGGACATCGTTCTCGACGCGCAGAACACCTTCAATGAGACGGCTTACCTCGACATCGTCAACGAGGTGCTGGAGCGGCTTGTCGGCGACGAGCCGTACGAGAGGCTCCGCGAGCACACCCATCCCTTCGGCCTCCCGTTCGCCCTGGACGATGCGAGGCTGCGCAAATACCTGGAACACCTGCGCGTCACGCCGGAGGAGTTCGCCCGGCTGTTCGCCGGACGGGTCGACCCGGACGCGGTGGCCCGTGCGCACCTGGGCCTGTCGGCCGACGAAAGCACGATCGTGACCTCTGAGGCGGCGGGCGAGGCCGAGCTCAAGGACCGTTACGGCCTGGGGGAGGCCGAGGAGCTCGACGACCTGACCGACGCGGCGAGGTTCGCCGAGGCCACCGGACTGGCCGGAGAGGACTTGCGCGAACTCGTCGGCCTCGGCGCGGACGCGACCCTGAGCCTGGACGAGAAGACCCTGCTGGGCCCGGGTGGCGAGGGAACCCCTTCCTTCGCCTGGTTCGAGCGCGCGAACCGCCTCATCCGCCTGGCCCGCAGGACCGGCCTGACCACCACCGAACTCGATCAGGTCTTGACCACCTACTGCGAGGCCCGGCTCGACCCGGACGCCCTCCGGACAGTCGCCGACGTCGTCCGCCTGAAGCGGGCGCACGGGCTCGAGATCCCGGACGTGTGCGGCCTGGCCGCGCCGTGGAGTCCCCCGGAGGGTACGGAGATCGAGGTCTGTGCCGGAGACATTCTCACCCCGGCCAATCGCGACTACCGCTTCCGCCTGGCGACCCTTCTGACGGTCGGCGAACCGGACATTGTCACGACCGTCCGCCGCTACCGAGCCCGTTACGACGGCAGGGAGCCCAGCCCCTTCGATCGGGGTGAGGTCGGCCTTCCCGAGATCTCCCTGGTCCGCAGGGTCTGCCTGCTCGCCGACGCGCTGGGCATCTCCACGGACGAACTGTTCGACGTTTTGACGGTGCTGGAAAGCGAACCCGTCCGCGACCTCCACAAGATCCTGGAAGGCGGCGATCCGGCGGCGGCGCTGTGGCTCGTCCAGACCCTGTTCGCGCTCGTCACCTGGATGCAGAAGACCGGTTTCGACGGCCGGGAACTGTCGGAGATCCTCGGCGGACGCCCCGCTCCCGAAGAAGACGACCTGTTCGACGCCCTCCGGGAAGCCCTGGAACAGGCCGCTCTGTCTCCGGAGCTGTTCGTCTCCACCCGATTCAGCGAACGCGCCGCCCAGGTCGTCCACGATGTCCTGGCCTCCTACGACGACGGCGTGGTCTCCGTGACGGGCGGCCGGCTCCTGAAGCTGGATGCGGCCGTGGTGGAGAGCGCCGCTTACGACGCCGTCGCCGACCTGGGCGTGATCTTCCCATCGGACTTCCTCGGCCTCGGCCTCGGCGAACGCCTCCAAGAGAAGATCTTCAAGAACCTCGTTCACCGCGGCCACCTCCAGGCCGACGGCACGATCCGCTCGACCGACGCCCTGGCGCTCGCGAGCGATTTCATCCTCTACCGCGAGCTCCTCTTCAAGACCATCGCGGGCCTGGTGAACGGCGTGACGGCCTTCTTCCCCGCGGACCTGGCCGACTTCGCCGACCTCACCGAGGGCCGGCGGGCTGAACTGTACGACAACCTGATCTACAACGGTTACCTGGACGAAGCCGGCGAGCTCACCGACCCGGCGTTCTTCCTCGACGCCGACAACGTCACGACCTTCGCTGTGAACGCCGACCTCGCCGACGCGGAAGCGCCGGTGAAGGCCCTGTTCGACGCCCGCGCGGCCCAGTTCGAAGAAGAGGCGCTCTACCTGGAGCCCGACCTCCTCGCAGAACTCAGGCTGACCGAGGTTCAGACGACGAGGCTGTTCGAGAGCCTCCGCTTCAACGGCCATCTGGACGAGGAGGGTTACTACGCGGACCAGGCCACGCTGGAGTCCCTGAGCAAGGACGACTTCGCCCTTTCCGCCGAGTTCGCCCCGATCGCCGCCGCGCTCCTGAAGATTCTGCAGAGGCAGATCGCGGAATATCACACCGAACTGGCCACCATCACGCTCGACGACCTCGCCGGGCCGGCCGACGAGGTCGCGGCCGAACGGGTCAGCAAGGCCCTGGACGGGCTCTACACCGAGTACGGCCGGGTCCTGGACGAGGCGACCTTCGCCGACCCGAACGGCGCCGTCACCCTGGACGGCTTCACCGAAACCGAGCAAGTCCTGGTCTTCGCCAGGATCGTCCGGGTGCTCGAAGACCAGGATCCCTACCGCCTCTCCCCGTCGGCGGTCACCGAGCTCGGCCTCACCGAGGACCAGCGCGACGACCTCCTGGAGCACCTCGTGGCCTCGGGCCAGTTGGCCGAGGGACTCGTCGTGGCCCACTCCTGGCTGCCCTACTTCGCCGACGCCGGCCACAACCTCGACTTCGCCGTCCCCGGCTTCGAGGACTTCAGCCGCGACGTCTTCTTCCTCCTCCACGAAGCCGCCGGCCAGCTGGCGGAAGCCGTACAGGAGATCACCGACCTGTTGACCGGCCTGGCGGAGCGCCAGGAGGAGGCGCTGCACACCTGCCTGGCCGACGCCTTCGGCGTCCCGGCCGCCACCGCGGCGGCGATCGCGGAGTCCGTGGCCGGAGGAGTTCAGGAATCCCTCGATCTCCTGGCCGCTCCCGCCCTCGGTGCCGAGGAGGAACCGGACGACCCCCGCTTCCGCCTGGCCTGCCGCCGGATCCGCGGGTTCGCCCTGCTCGCGGCCCGGCTCGGTCTCGACCCCACCGAGGTCAAGACGGTCTTCCTCGACCAGGACCTCGTCGGCAAGTTCCCCGAGCCGCTGACGCTCCCGGCCGGGATCGAACGTTTCGACGCCCTCCTGGAGAGCGCCGACGGCCTGACCTACCTGTTCGCCGGCACCGGCTACTGGACGTACGAGGCCTACTCGCTGAAGGGCCCGCGCAAGCCGCTTACCGACCTGTCCCCGAGGTTCGCGGCCCTCGTGGCGGTGGACGCCGCCTTCCGCCACACCGACGGCAAGGAATGGATCGTCGGCCACGACGAGGCCGGGACGAGCCTGGCGTTCACCCGCGAACCGGGCGGCCAGCGCTGGGCCCCGCGCCGGCAGACCTGGGGAACGATCAAGAACAACTTCGCCGACCCCGAACGCATCGACAGCGCGTTCGTCGACAACGACGGCCGCACCTACCTGTTCAGTGGCGACCAGTACATCCGCTACACGGCCGGCACGCTGGACGAAGGCTATCCCCGCCCGATCGAGGAGTGGCGTGAGCGCGAGGGCCTTGCCGCCCCCGGCACTCCCGTCGACGCCTGTTTCCAGGACCGCGACGGCACCGTCCACCTGTTCACCGCCGACCGCTGGATCACCGTGGACGGCGAGCACCCGATCGCCGCGACATGGGGCAGAACCCGCTCCGCCGATCTGGCACACGTCGATGCCGCCTACGCCGACGCGGCCTCCGTCCGCCTGTTGTCCGGCGGCCTGTCCCTCCGCTATTCCGACAACATCGAAAACGACGGCGTCCTGGCCGACGAGGGTGTCCCGCGGCTGCTCGACGACCTCCCGCCCCAGTTCGAGGGGGGCGTCGAGGCCGCGTTCACCGACGCGAACGGCGTGCTCCACCTGTTCAAGGACGGCAAGACCGTCGCGCTCACGGGAGACGCGGAGATCGTCCCGACCGCCGAACGCTGGGGCCTCCTGCCGCCCGCGCTCCCCGGGGTCGACGCCGCCTTCACCGGCCTTGACGGCAAGGCCTACTTGTTCAGCGGCACCACCTATGTGCGCTACTCCACCGCCGACTACACCACGGTCGACTCCGGCTACCCCCGGGCGATCGAGCGTGACTGGGGCGGCCTGAACCAGGTGGACGCCTCCTTCGTCATGGACGGCAGCACCTACCTGTTCGGCGTCGGCGCGCTCCTGTTCGACGTGCCCGAAGAGCACCACGCGGACCTGGACGCGGGCCGCCTCACCCCGGCCCTGCGCAACCTGTTCCAGGAGCACGGGCTCACCCTCACCGGCGTCCAGGCCACGGCCCTCACCACCGCCGAGGGCATCATCCTGAACGTCACCAAGGAGGGCCTGCGCGTCAAGGTGCGCGGCGACGGCTCCCGCTTCTACGTCCGCTACTCCACCAGCGACTACCGGACCCCCGACCCCGGCTATCCCAAGCCGCTGTCGGACAACTGGTGGAACCTGCCCGACGACATGCGCCTCGGCCCGGTCGACGCGATCTTCACCGGCCACGACAACCGCACCTACCTGTTCGCGGGTGACCGTTTCGTCGAGTTCGACGCTCGGCACCGCTGGTGGTCCGAGCCGGCCCCGCTCGGCGACCGGTGGCACGGCATCCCCTTCGAGAAGATCGACGCCGCCTTCGTCGGCCAGGACGGCCGCACCTACCTGTTCTCCGGGCAGAGCTACCTGCGCTACTCGACCGACGACTACACCCGCATCGACGACCGCTACCCCTCGTCGGTCTCCGCCTTCTGGGGCCGCGTCGGCAATAACCTGGCCCGCACCGGCAAGGTCGACGCCGCCCTCGTCCTCGACGTCACCGAGAACGTCGACGGGGTCGACGTGCCCCGCACCCACACCTATCTCTTCTCCGGCGACCAGTACGTCCGCTACTCCGGAAGCGACCTGACCCGAGTCGACGACGGCTACCCGCGCGAACTGCCCACGCTGTCCGAAGAACCCGGCCTGGGCGCCCTGGAGGTCACCCTCGGCGGCGTAGACGCGGCCTTCTCCGACCGCCGCACCGCCTACTTCTTCCGCGACGGCCAGTGTCACGCCGTCTCCACCGAGTCCTACCGCCGTTACGGAGACCTGCCGCTCGGCGAGGTGGCCTGCGCGTTCATCGAGGACGGCTCGATCGTCACCTCCGGCTCCCTCCCGGGCTGGACGAAACGCTCCAACCTGGAGGGCCGCTCGGTCACCGCCACCCCGTTCCGCCCGCGCACCCTGCGCAAGGTCCCCGACCGGTTTCGCACCGGCCTGGACTCCGTCCTGATCGGCGCCGACGGCAACACCTACCTCTTCCAAGGCCCGACCTGTTTCAACGTCCAGCTCGGCCACGCCTACCCCCTGGCCGAGGAATGGGGCCGCCCGCGCAACAACGTCTACGAGACCGGCGCGGTGGACGCCGTGTTCGTCGGACGCGACGGCAAGACGTACCTGTTCGGCGGCGACCAGTTCGTGGCCGAGGGCGAGGAACCCCTGCCGATCGACGCCCACTGGGCCGGGCTGACCAGCGTCGACCTCGCCTACGTCCGAGGCGGGAAGACCTACTTGTACGAAAAGCCTGATGAGGCCGGCCGGCGCCGCTACGTCGTCTACTCGGGAACCGACTACGCGGAACCGGGCGAGACCGGCATCGCCGACGAGGACGTGTTCGACGCCCCCGGCGGCTTCGGTTTCCCCGACGCGGTTTTGTTCGAGGGCGCCACCATGCTCCTGCTCCGCGGCGAGGAGTGCGCCTCCTACAACGAGACGACCGGCCGATGGTCCTTCGCCCGCCCCGTCGAGCGTCTCTTCCCGGGCTTCGGCGACGGCCTGGACGCTCCCGACGGTCTGCGCACCGCCTTCACCGCGCGCGACGGCTCGACCTGGTTCTTCTTCGACGACACCTGCGCCCGCCACGCGGACGGGGTGTTCGGCCCGCTCCTGGAGGTCCGCGACCAGTGGGCCGTGTCAAGCAACCCGTTCGTCGCCGAGGGCGGCACGGTCGACGCCGCCTTCGTCTGGCGCGGCGAATACACCTACCTGTTCTCCGGCGACACCTACGTCCGGTACACCGGCCCCGGCTACCGCTACGTCGACCCCGGCTACCCCAAGAAGATCGCTGGAGAGCTCCGTAAGGAGGAGCCGTTCCAGAACCTCCCCGAGTCCTTCGAGGACGCGCTCGAGCACCGCGTCGACGCGGTGGTCGGCAACGACCGCACGATCCATCTGCTGATCGCCGGCGTCTGCCACACCGTCTCGCCCGAGCTCTCGGCGACGTTCACCTTCGAAGGGCGGGAACGCAACACGCTCGCCGAGACGGGCCTGGTCGACGCGACCCTGGTGGCCGACCGCCGCGTCTACCTGTTCTCCGGCGACCAGTACGTCCGCTATTCCGGCACCGACCGCACCTACGTGGACGACGGTTACCCCAAGCCCCTGTCGGCCCTGGCCGCCGAGCTGGAGCCGGCCCTGCCCCCGCTGCCCGATCGTTTCGAGGACGGCCTCGATGCCGCCTTCCGCGCCCCCGACGGCTCGGTGTTCCTGTTCAAGGACAAGGAGTACGTCGGCGACGGCGGCGTGCACCCCGTCAACCAACGATGGGGCACGATCGGCAACGAGTTCGCGGACGGCCGTCTCGACGCCGCGTTCGTCGCGCCGACGGGCGAGCTGTACGCCTTCCGGGACGGCCAGTACGTCCGGTACAGCGCGGCCGAGCTGGAGCTGGTGGACCAGGGTTTCCCCCGCACCGTCGAGGACGACTGGGGCGATCTGCCCGCCGGTTTCGAGACCGGCCCCGACGGCGCGTTCACCTTCGAGGGCCGCACCTATCTCACCAAGGGCGGCCAGTACGTCCGGTACTCGGGCACGAAGGCCGCGTACCCGCAGGAGTTCGCGCAGCGCTGGTCGGGCGCGGCCGACTACCGGTTGGGCGACGTCCAGACGATCGTCGGCTTCATCGACCTGTGCCGCTCCCACCCGGACGGCCTGGCCGGTTTCTTCCTGACCGGCGCCGAAGATCCGTACAAGTATCTGAGCGACCTGTTCGGCTGGGACCTCGAAGAACTCCGCTGGGCCAGGCGCAACAGCGCCCTGCTGACCCCGCACGTCCGCGACGAGCACCTCTTCGAGATCGAGTTCCTGCTCGCCCTCGCCGACCTGTTCACCGCGGCGGGACGGTTCGGCGCGGGTCCGTCCGAGATCTACCGGGAGGTCTGGCAGAAGGTCTTCGGCTCCACGCGGGACCTGGAGGCCGCGGCGACCGCCCTTTACGGAATGCTCGAACGCCAGACCGACCAGCAGGCCTGGCCCGCCCTGTCCAAGACGCTCCACGACGAGCTGAACGTGCTCAAGCGTGACGCGCTGGTCGCCTACCTCGCCCCGGCGTACGGCACGCCCCGCGACCTGTTCAACCGCTACCTGATCGACGTCGAGATGGGCGCCGAGGGCACCACCTCACGGGTCCGTGAGGCCATCGGCGCGACCCAGCTCTACCTCCACCGCTACCTCCTCGACCTGGAGACGGTCGAGCTGCCGGACGACGTGGATCCCGACGAGGTCAAGTCGCGCCTGCGCCTGTGGTGGTCCTGGATGCGGAACTACCGGACCTGGGAGGCCAACCGCAAGGTCTTCCTCTACCCGGAGAACTACCTCCGCCCCGAACTGCGGTCCCGTAAGACTCCCGCGTTCGCCGCGCTGGAAAGCGACCTGCTCCAGGGCGAGATCACCGCGCAGAGCGTACAGACCGCCTACAAGCGTTACCTCGACGAATACACCGAGGTCTCCCGCCTGGCCATCGCGGGCGGCTACGTCTACACCGCCGACGGAGCGGCCGCGGGCGAGCGGAGGCTGGTCCTGTTCGGCCGTACCCGCACCGAGCCGCGGCGCTACTACTTCCGTACGGCGGAGTTCCGCGACGGCCAGAAGCTCTCGGCCACCTGGGAGCCCTGGGCCAAGGTCGACGTCCAGATCGACGCCGAGCGGGTCGATCCGGTGCACGCCTTCGGCCGGGTGTTCGTCTTCTGGCCGGTGGTCGAGGCGGTCACCGCGGACGACCCGTCCACGACCACGATCGTGACCACGCAGTCGGGCGGCGGGCAGCAGGTCGCCGCGCCGCCACCGCGTTACCGGGTCAAGATCTGCTACTCCTTCCGCAACCTGACCGGGGAATGGGTCGCGGCGCAGGTCCTGGCGGTCGACGCGGAGCAGGCCGGGCCGATCACGGACGTGAGCCTGTACGTGCAGGCGTCGCGGCTGGTCCCCGGCGTGAGCGAGCACGACTCGATCGTCGTGCGGTGCACGTACACCGTCGGCACGACGCCGGGCACGACGGCGGTCACCTCGGCCTTCTCGCTCACGCCCGAGCTGTACGGGCTCCCCGCGAAGACCACGGTCGACCCGGCCCGTCCGGCCGACCTGAGCCGGATCTTCATGGAGCCCACGACCACCCCGATCAACGACGTCGTGCGCTTCAACGCACCCGCGGACACGCAGGACGGCGCCTGGTTCAGCGTGGACCACAAGGGCGGCAGCTTCCTGTGCCGCCCGGTCGCCGCGCCCGACGAACCGGCGGCGCTGCTGCCGCTCAAGGGCAACCAGGACCGCCTGCCCACCACCTGGGACGGCATCGACGCCGCCTTCCAGCTCGCCGACGGCACCCTGTACTTCTTCGACAACGTCGGCGGCAACTTCGTCGCGGTGCCTCCGGGCAAGGTCACCTCGCGCCAGACCAGACAGGCGACCGCGGAACGGTTCGGCGTGGTCGGCACGAACCTGCTGCGCACCGGCGTGGTCGACGCCGCCCTGGTCCGCGGTGATCGGATCTTCCTGTTCTCCGGGGACGAGTACTACCGCTATCCGAAACTGGGCTTCGGCACCCTCGATCCCGGTTATCCGAAGAAGACCGCGTCCAACACGGAGAACCTGCCGCCGTGGACGAAGGTCGACGCGGCGTTCACCGGCCCGGGCGGTGTGGAGATCTTCTACTCGAAGGCCCGGGAGGGGTACGCGGTCTCCGGCGCGTTCGGGACCATCAGGCAGTGGCAGATTCCCGGCAAGCCCTCCCTGGACGCCGTGGTCGCCAAGGACGGCTACACCTACCTGATCTTCGGCGACCAGTACGTACGGCTCGGGCCCGATCTGCTGCCGGACAAGGGTTATCCGCGTCCGCTGGCCAAGAATCCCGACGGGGTCGCAGCCGGGCCCGGGCCGTCCTTCACGCTCGTTGGGGGCGTCATCACGGTCGACAACGCCCGGCGCGTCTACTGGGCGAACGCGCACGGGATCGACGAGCCGCCGCGTCCGACCAGCGAGCTCGGCCGGGTTCAGACCGCGATCACCCGCACGGGCGAGGTCGACGCCGCCTACGTCGCCGACGGGAAGCTGTTCCTGGTCAGCGGCGGCGAGTTCGTCCGGTACACGCTGAGCGGCGGCGCCGCGCAGCCGACGATCCCCGACTACATCGACGCGGGCTACCCCAAGCCGGCGGCGCAGCGCATCGACGCGGTCTTCCGGCGCGGCGACCTGCGCTACGTCTTCAGCGGCGGCGGCTACGGCACGCTCCCCGCCGGGCAGGAACCCGACGCCAGGCTGGCCCTCCTTCCGATCCAAGGAAACTGGCGCTGCCTGCCCGAGGGTTTCCCGCAGGGCTTCACCGGGGTCCTGGACGCAGACTCCGCGCTCTACTTCTTCGTGGGCACGCAGTACGCCGCCTACCCGGCCGCCGAGGCCGTCAAGCGGCCGTACGAGATCGCCTCGCTGCCGTACGACATCGTCCGGCTGACCTCCAGCACGGCCGCCGAGCTGAACCGTCGGCTGCTGACCGGGGGAGTGGACGCGCTGCTCGACCCGTCCACCCAGGAGCTGGACGAGCTTCCGGCGTTCAGCGGCACGCGCTCCGACGCCACGACCGTCCGCGTCCGTCCGGAGCTCGCGGCGGCCAGCGTGCCGGTCAGCTCGCATCTGGACTTCGACAGCTCGGGCGGCCTCTATTACTGGGAGATCTTCTTCCACGCGCCGCTGCTGATCGCCCAGGCGCTCAACGCCGCCCAGCGCTTCGAGGACGCCCGGCGCTGGTACGAGTACGTCTTCGACCCCACCGAGCGCACACGATATTGGCGGTTCCTGCCGTTCCTCGCGGTGGACGTTCAGGCGCTCGTCGACGACTGCCGGGAGGATCTGCGGGCGCTGAACGACGCCCAGGTGTCGGCCAGGCTGACCCCGATCCTCGACTCGGTCGAAGCGCTGGCCCCGGCGTTCCGGCAGAGCCGCGACCTCACCACGGACGAGCTGGAGTTCCTGAAGGGCCTCGCGGGCCTTGACGCGGGCCTCACGGGCGCGCTGGGGGAACGCACCGCGATGCTCGGGCAGTTGCGCCGCCAGTACGACCTGATGGGCGATCGGCGCTCCCTGCTCCAGACCTACCTGGACGACCCGTTCGACCCGCACGCCATCGCCGAACTCCGCCCCGAGGCGTACCGGCGGGCCGTCGTCATGGCCTACATCGACAATCTCCTCGACTGGGGCGACCTGCTCTTCCGCCAGTACACGGCGGAGAGCGTCGACGAGGCGCGGATGCTCTACATCTTCGCCTACGACCTCCTGGGTGAACGTCCGTACAGCGCCGGACCCCGGGCGCTGCCGCCCGCCTCCCCCTACGAGCTGCCTGACGGCGAGGGCCCGGGGGAGACCGGCCACCTGACGGCCGACGGGACCCTGCTGGAGGAGGAGGGGGCCGTCCACGCGGGCGTCGCCAACCCGTATTTCTACGTCCCGGAGAACGGCCAGTTCCTGGAGTACTGGAACCGGGTCGAGGACCGGCTGACCAAGATCCGCCAGTCGCTGGACATCATGGGCGTCAGCCGGCCGATCCCGCTGTTCGAACCGCCGGCCGACGTGATGGCCCTGGTGCGCGGCGTCGCGACCGGCGCGACGCTCGACCAGCTCACGGCCGCCGCGACGGCCGCGGTGCCGCCGTACCGGTTCGACTTCCTGTACCAGCGCGCCAAGGAGCTGGCCGACCGGCTGCGCCAGCTCGGCGATGAGCTGCTGAACGCCTTCGAGCAGCGGGACGGCGAGGAACTGGCTCTGCTGCGGAACCGGCAGGAGGCCGAGATCCTGGCGCTGACCCGGCAGATCAAGGAGAACCAGGTCCGCATCGCCGAGGAGGGGCTGGCCGAGGCGCGAGACTCCAAGGTCGCGGCCGAGGCCCGGGTCACGCACTACGAGACGCTGGTCGCCGAAGGGCTCTCGCCGCTCCAGGAGGCCCAGATCGCGATGATGGGGCTGGGCGCTGCGGCCCACTTCGTCGCGGGCGGGCTCAAGATCGGCGCGGCGATCGCCTCAGGGGTGCCGCAGGCGCTGATCGGCCCGTTCATCATGGGCACGTCCGTCGGCGGCGACCAGGTCGGCGACGCCCTGGACATCGGCTCCGAGGTCTCCTCGACGCTGGGCGAGGGGTTCTCGATGCTGGGCGAGCTGCTGGGCGTACGGGCCGACCAGGAACGCCAGGAGCAGGACTGGAACCTCCAGGTGGCCATCTCGCGCAGCGACGTGGTGCAGCTCGGCCACCAGGTCGCGTCCGCGGAACTCCAGCTCGCGCTGGCGCGGCGCGAGCTGGAGATCCACAACCGGCAGGTGGCGCACCTCGACGCGGAGACCGCGTTCATGACGGGCAAGTTCGCCGGGGCGCAGCTGTACGGCTGGATGGTCGAGCGGCTCTCCGGGCTGTACTTCCAGACGTACAACCTGACGTACGAGATGGCGCGAGCGGCCGAACGGGCCTACGCCTTCGAGCGGGACGGCTCCCCGGGGTTCATCCAGCCGACGTACTGGGAGAGCCGGCGCAACGGGCTGCTCGCCGGGCACGGGCTCGCACTGGACCTCGACCGGCTCGGGCAGGCGTACGTGCTGTCCGATGAGCGGGGGCTGGAGATCACCAAACGGGTGTCGCTGCTCCAGATCGACCCGCTCGGCCTGCTGACGCTGAAGAACGAGGGACGGGGTGAGTTCGCGCTGACCGAGGCGCTGTTCGACCGCGACTTCCCCGGACACTTCCGCCGTCAGATCAAGACGGTCAGCGTCACGTTCGAGGGCCCCGACGGGCCGCTGAGCGTGAACGCGACGCTGACCCAGCTCGACAGCAAGACGGTGCTCACGGCCGATCCGAAGGCGGTGAAGTATCTCCTCGATCCGAAGGGTTCCGCGCCGGAGAGCCTGCGCGGCGACTGGCGCCCGAGCCAGCAGATCGCACTCTCGGACGTCGAGTACGGGCGCGACGGCAACGGGCTGTTCGAGCTGCGCTTCGACGACCAGCGGTACCTGCCGTTCGAGGGCACGGGAGCCGTTTCGCGCTGGCGGCTGGAGGCGCGGCGCGTTCTGGCCGACCTCGTGGACGTCACGATCACCGTCAAATACACCGCCGACCAGGGCGGCGAGACCTTCGCCACCGCGGTCAGGGGGATGCTCAAGCCGTACCCGGCGGCGCGGTACCTCGACGTCGCGGCCTCGTTCCCGGACGAGTGGGAGGCGTTCCTGTCGGGCGACGACGACGCGCTGGTGCTGCCGATCACCGCGGACCTGCTCCCCGGGTTGTCCGGCCGCCAGATCACCGGGGTCTACGCCCACTACGAGGCGGACTCGGCGGTGCGGTTCCTGCTGAACGGCGACAGCAGGCTGCCGCTCACCGAGGGGCGGGTTCTGCGCACGCCGGGGCTCACCGTACGGGACTGGAGCCTCGTCCTGGACGGCGACAAGTCCGGACTTTCCGGGTTTGCCCTGATTCTTTCTTACCGAGCCCTTCCCTGACGGAGCGTCCCCATGGGCAGAAGCAAGCAGACCATCAACAGGAAGACCAAAGGCGTCAAGAAGCCGACGCCGACGGCGGACCGGAAGGCGACCTCGACCACGATAAAAAAGCCGACCGCGGCCGACGTCAAGACGGTCGTCGACACCGACACCGACTCTGGTTCGGACGTCTCGTCCTCCGAGTCCTCGGAGGACGAGACGAAGACCACGGTGTCCGCCTCGCGGACCGCGACCGCCAAGCGGAAACGGGAGCAGCCCGATCTGGCGGCCCGGCCGGCGAAGGCGCCGCGGACGACGAAGAACAGCGGTCGGCCGACCCTGCGCGACCTGCGCGACACGATCGGTTCCGGATTCATCGACCTCAACACCACCGGCACGGCCGTGACGACCACACGGACGGCGCCCGCGTTCACGGTGCAGCGGCGCGACGACCTGCCCGCCGGGGCGACGGTGCAGCTCTACCCGCAGATCGTCGCCAAGAACGGGCAGATCAGCGGCCTGTCGTTCGGCCGCCTGCGCACGCCTTCGCCCTTCGGGAGCCGGATGGGCGACCACACCGGGGCCTGGGCGACCATCGTCGACCGCGTGCACGCGCGGATGCACGGACTCAGCCTCGCCGACGCGGTGACGACGCTGCGGACACTCCAGGGCGAGGCGCAGGAGTGGATGACCTCGGGCGACCCCGACTCGATCGGCATGCGGTTGTTCAACACGCTGGACGACGAGGAAGCCGACCATCGCCGTCCGTACCTCGAGCACTACGCGTTCGTGGTGGAGGAGACGCTTCAGCAGATCGAGAGCGGGAACCAGCCCGAGCTGACGCCGGCGAGGATCGGCAAGGCGATAGCCCACCACCTGGCGTATCTCAACTTCCTGCCGTACGCCACGGTGCTCCCGGACACCGACCGCGGATCGCACGGGTCGGGCGAGGGCGCCGCGCGTGCCGCCATCCTCAAGATCGAGCTCGCGGAGGAAAGCAAACTGCAGCGGGACGAGCGGATCGCGGCCGAGACGCCCGAGGAGCGTAAGAAGCGTCTGGAGGAGGAGGCCGCGGAAGACAAGCGGCTGCGGGACGAGGAGGACGCGAAGGCGGAGGGGGAGTCGGCGCAGCAGACGGAGAAAAGGCACAAGGAGGAGGCGGAGCAGAAGAAGGCCGAGGAACAGATGATCCTCGACGACGCGTACGAAGGCCTGTGGGACACGTTCGCCTTCGAAGCCGCGCAGCGCGGTGCGGGCGTGCAGTTCGCGGTCGCCCCCGAGGCCGTACGGGTGGAGCGCGGGAAGATCCGGCTGGCCGTCCAGCTCGCCGACGAACTGCAGCCGATCCTCGACCCCTACATCATCCCGCTCGTGCCGGGAGGAAAGAGGTCGGCCGTCGCCCCTTCGCATGGGAAGCCCATCGAGGACGTGCGCATGGAGCTTGAGGCGATCGCCCAGGAGGCCGACGGCGTCGCCGGCGAGGACCTCGGATATCCCGCGGTCCATGACCTGGCCGACGAGGTCGCCCAGACTGCGAGGCTGGCCAAGGACCTGGCGCACCTGGTGAGCGCCAAGGAGAGCGACGGCTTCAAGGAGGCCAAGCGGAAGCTGACGGCCAAGGGCGCGGAGGCCGCGAAGGTGCTGGCCGCGCTGAGCGTCCCCAACGACCAGGCGCTCGCCGACAGCTCGCTCATCTTGGGCAGCCTGCTGTACGAGCACCAGAAGACCATGGCCGAGTCATATCCGAACGCCGTCAAGCAGACGGACTTCCTGACCGGCGACCCGGAAGAGGCTCTCATCACCAAGCTGGAGGAGTCTCTCACCGAGAGCGTCACCGGGGTCGAGCCGGACAAGGTCCAGGAGCTCCTTGAGAAGGTCCGCGAATATTACCCGGAGTTCGGCGATGTGCCGGAGCCCGCCAAGGACAGTCGCTGGGTCATCCACGCCAAGACCGAGGACCTGGTCGTCACCATCGACGACCGGAACAAGCTCGCCATCCAGGGCCGGGCCCCCGCACCCTACGGAATCTCCGGAATGGGCTCGCACTCCACCGCGTGGGCGACGGAGACCGCGGCCGTCGAGAAGCTGTACGCCACGCACAAACGCACGGGCATCGCCGCGGCACTGCAGAAAGAGGTGGCCAGGGACCTCAAGAGCGAGCTGCTGACCAAGCTCGACTGCGCGATCCCGTCCGACCAGCTCGTCGGCGGCCAGTTGAACGACATCTTCAACTACGCGGTCGACGTCTACCTCGCTGAGGGGCCGGAGGGCGCGGAGGACGCCATCAGGTCGTTCCTCTGCTTCCGTAACTCCCTGCCCTTCGCCACCGTCAACGACGGCAGCCGGGACGGGCACAACGAACGGAAGACCGCGAAGAAGGCCACGTCCAACTTCGACGAGGAGGCACTGCAGTACGCAGCAGACCAGAAGGGCACCGAGTTCGAGCCGATCCGCCTGGCCAAGACCATCGAGTCGCTGGAGATCGCCGCCGAGTCCCTGACCCTGGCCCTGGCCGAGGTGACCCCCGACTCCAAGAAACCTGCCCAACCCGGCCCCGTCCCTAAGAACTGGTTCACCATCGCCGAGATCAAGAAGGCAGTGGACGACTCCGTCAAACGCCTGAGCGACAGGGCGGTCCTCCTGAAAGCCAACAAGGCCAAGGCCGACTGGCTCTCCTCCCAAGCCACCTCCACCACCGCCACCATCATGGCCGTCCGCGAGAAGGAACACAGGCGAGTCATCAGACAGGCGAACTAGGCAGCGTGGGGCTGTAAGACACGAACGTTCAATAATGGACAGACCCGCCTGGCCAAGGTGAGATGCCCGCGACCTGAATGAACTCGGGATGGCGCAGCCCGTCATCGGCGGGTCGGCGGGCCGTGCCCGGCGGCCCAGCGCGTGGACGCGGGCGAGGAATCATGCTGGGCTACGACACCGCGCAGCTCTCAGAGCGAGCCGGCGACCGCTCGGCGCCGTAGGCAGTGGATCCGCGAACCAGTGCTGAAGTCCCGTGCCCTGACTACCGGCTCAAATAATGAAGTCGACTTTAAATATGGAGTCCGATTAAAGTTTCTCGCATGACCGAAGGGCTGCGGGAACGCAAGAAGCGCCAGACACGGCGGCACATCTCAGATACGGCCATCGGGCTGTTCGTCGAGCGGGGCTTCGAGCACGTCACGATCACCGAGGTCGCCGCCGCAGCCGGAGTCTCGGCCAACACCGTCTACAACTACTTCGAGACCAAGGAGAACCTCGTCCTACCGCCCGACCAAGCGTCCCCGCAACGGCTCGCCGACATGGTGCGCGACCGCAGGCCCGGCGAAGGCGCCGTACCAGCCGTATTGCGAACGCTGCGTGAGGAGGTACGCCGCCGCGACCGCAGGCTCGGCCTGACCGACGGGTTCGGCCGCGTCTTCGTGATGATGCGGGCCGCACCCACGCTGACAGCCCGGCTTGAGGATCTCGGCCGACAGATGACCGACGCGCTCGCCGCCGTACTCGCGGAGGAGACCGACACCACCCCCGCCGACCCGCTGCCCCACGTGGTGGCCTGGCAGGTCGGCGCCCTGCACGAGCTCGTCTACACCGAGATCGGCAGGCGCACCGCCGCCGGAGAGGACCCCGGCACCATCGCCGCGGCCGTCCTCGACATCCTCGACGCCGCCGAGGACCTGCTCGGCGGACGCATCCTCACCTACGCCATCCGAGAGGAATCACAGTGTTCAGAGTGATCATCTCCGGCCGGTTCGGCGATCTCGACGAGACCGGCCGCGCCTCCGTGCTCGCCGCGTCCGGACTCGCCTTCAGCACGCAAGGCGCCTTCACCCACGACGGCACCCTGTCGGCGTTCACCTTCCGCTGCCAGGTGCCGGCCACGCCCGACGACGACGAGCAGGACGCCACCCGACGGGCCCTCGCGGCGCTCGACGCCTACGGCCAGCCGTACGACGTGCTGCGCGTCGCGGTGACCGACATGCGCACCATCAAGATCCGCCGGCGTGCCCGGGAATGATTCAGTCAGCTGCTCGGACGTGATCGGCTCGCTCTGGGACGCCATACTCGGAGCGCCCTATGCCTGCGGGCGGGCGGGGGACGAACCGCCTCGCAGCTCGGAAGGGCCGTCAGGGCCGGGGGCGGCGGGGCCTATCGGCAGTCTCAGGACGAAACGCGCTCCTCGTTCGCTGTCCTTGATGGTCAAGGTGCCCCCGTGCGCCTCGGCGATCTCCCGTGCGATCGCCAGCCCCAGCCCCGTTCCGCCCGCGTCCCGGTCGCGTGAGGCCTCCAGCCGGGTGAAGCGGTCGAAGACGATCTCGCGGTGCTCGGGGGCGATTCCCGCGCCGTCGTCGACGACCTCCAGGACGGCCATCGGCCCGTCGGCTCGCACGACGACGGTGATCCGGGAGTTCGCGTGACGTTCGGCGTTGTCGAGCAGGTTCACCAGCACCCGGGCGATCCGCAGCCGGTCGCAGTTGATGACGACGTCCCCCTGCAAGTCTCTGACGATCTCCTTGCGGTAGGCCCGGCGGTCGAGTTCGGCCTCGACCAACTGGCCCAGATCGGTCGGCTGGCGGTTGAGCGGAGCACGCGCGTCCAGGCGGGCGAGGGTCAGCAGGTCGGTCACGATCGCCTGAAGCCGCTCCACCTGGACGAGCACCTCCCCAGCCACCGCCGGCCAGTCGACGTCGTCCGGGTGCATGAGCGCCTCCTCCATCTGCGCCCGCATGCCGGTGATCGGGCTGCGCAGGTCGTGGGAGGCGTCCGAGGTGAAACGCCGTAACCGCTCATAGGCGCTTTCGAGGCGGTCGAGGGTGTCGTTCACCGTTTCGGCCAGAGACTTGATCTCCATGTACCTGCTGGAGACGGGAACCCGGCGGTCGAGACCGGTGGCCGTGATCTCCGCCAGTTCCACCCGGATGGCGTTCACCGGAGCCATGGCCTTCGTGAGATCACGGAACACCCAGGCGCTCATCATCGTGATCACCACCACGGACACGCCGATCGCCACCAACAGCATCGTGGCGCTTCCGTACCAGGGGACCACCGGCACCGCTATGTAGAGCAGCCAGAACCCACTCGGCTGATAGACCTTGTACGAGACGACGGTCAGGCAGCCGTTCAGGCCCACCGGAGGGCACAGCACCCGGGTGGCGCGCACGTCGGTGGTGGTCGAATGAAAGGTCGCCATCGGGGGCTTGCCGACGAGTTGCGGGGTCGACGCGACGGCCTGCCCGTGTTCGTCGACGACCTGTATGGCCGCGACCCTGCCGTACGGCAGGACCGACGGGAGCGGCCCCTGCCGGATCAAGGGCACCACACGGTCCCAGGCCCCGGTGATCCGAGACTGGACGCCGTCGGCCTCCTGGTTGCCCGCGAACAGGAGAAAGAGCACGCTGACGCCGACGCAAACCAAGGCCGCGACGACGCCTGTCGCCGCGGTCCGACGAGCCCGAAACGACGTTCGGGACCCGTTCGGCATCCGACCTCCCCCGACACGAAATAGTCACCCTTCGTAAACAGAACTCTGAAATATCGCCATAACGTCCCGGAATTGGGCAAAGTTTTGACCCTGCCAACATTGGCCACTCTCACAGCGAAGTCGCTTCCCGGCGTCATGAAGCCCGGAAAGCCCACGCCGACCGGCGTCGTGGCCATCTAATCAGCGAGGTTGCGGCAATCGACCGTGCGGTAGCCAGAGAAAGAGTTCCCAACAAGCATGCAGGCATTTCCCCATGCATGGGAAATCACCCAATTCAGGCCAGAAACATCCCTTTCATTCGGCAGCTCACGAATCTGGTGTCACATGATGCCCAGCCTGGATCGATTTGACGTGAAGAGTGTGACCGAGGTGCCCTCTGCGCTGGGATGAGTTGGAGTTCTCAACGCTTCAACCAGCCCACTGCACAGGACAAACACGGCGAGCGAGCGGTGAACGAGCTGTCCCGCCGAGTGCTGGTCCGCTGCCTGTCCCCGATCACCGGCGGCTGGGCCGTACCTCGCGCCGCTGCCCTTGGCAGCCGAGGCGGCGCGAACGCGCGGGTCGCGTTGAAGGCGCCGAAGACGATGGCGTTGAGGTAAAGCACGATGTCGGCGAGGTCACCGCCGATCGGAGTGGCGATATAGGAGATTCCGGCGTCGCCGGTCCGCGTTCGGGCCTACCAGCGGTTAGACGGTGGCGAAGTCGGTGTTGGTGAACGCTCCACAGCTCCGAGCCAAGCTGGTGGTCACGGGCGGCACGACCCGGCGCAAGATCGGACTACATCCCGGGCAGCTTGCTACCGCGATGCCCCGCGTCTAGAAACATCGACCGCACTGGTCTCGATGAAGCTGCATGCGGTCGCCCGCGAAAGGCTGCGCCGCATCGCCTCTCCTGGTCGGATGAGCGCTCCCCGGCCACCCGGCGGCCGGACGATGTCAGGCGAGCGACGGTGACAGGACCCGGTCGGAGCCGATGATGTCGGCGACGCTCGACATGTGGTGGTCGTAGGTGTCGATCCGCCAGCGGGCTCGCAGGAGGTCCTCGACCGCCGGATGAGGGCCGGGCAGGCAGACCCGTACCGTCGGGGCGTCGAAGACGGTGAGGGCGCTCCGCAGGGCGGCGGCAGGGTCGTGGCCGCTGGCGGTGGTCAGGTGGATCAGGTTGTCGGGCCCGGCCACTCCCGCGGCGGCGACCGCGCCGTCGTCGTACACGAGCACTCCGGTCGTCCCCGGCGTGACGGCCCAGTAGGCGTAGTCGGCCGTGCGGTCCACGCCGGTGAGCAGCGACTCTGCGGCGCCCGCGTCGACGACGTCGACTCTGGTCGCGGACGGCTCCGCGTCTCGGCCGGGCGGGCCGCTGAGATAGAGCAGTGGCCATCGCGGCCGCATGCCGTGACGCAGGTACAGGGGCATTGCCCGAGGGTCCTGCGAGGCGAAGGTGAACCTTGCTTCTGAGCCCGGGAACGCCGCTTCGAGCAGTCGGCGGCCCACGCCGCCGCCGTGCCGGACGGGGTCGACGAACAGGTCGCACAACATCGTCGCCCCGGCGAACCGGCGGATGGCGCAGTATCCGGCCACCTCCCGCCCGGTCACCGCGACCAGGAACCCGCCGTTGCCGCGGAGATGGGCGACATACCGCGGATTCGCGCCGTCGCCGTCCCCGTTGGCGGTCGCGATGCGGGCGATTTCGGCGATGTCACCGTCACCGGCCGGGCGTATCTCCATCCTCGAGACGCTATCGCGGGCCCACGTTGTCATCCTCCGCCGGGCCGAACGTGCGCAACCCTGTGGCGGGCGAGAGCAGGCTGGGACGTTGGGGGCCGTCATGCGCCCACCAATCACAGCCCGAGGGCCCACGAGGGTGATGCAGTAGGCCTTGGCGAGATCCGGGAAGCGCTGCTCGAACCACAGATAGTCAGCAATGGCAGCCGTCATGGCCGGCATCCTTGCTGACGGGGCCGACAAGCTTGGCAGGGGAGTTCCGGCTCACTGCGCTCGCGAGAAGGCACGACCGAGGCCCACGTCGTGCATCTCCAGATCGCCTCGGACTGGGTGACTATCTGGGTGACCATTGCCGTGGACGGCCGCATACGCCCGTGGACGGCTGAGGATCGTTTCCGCAGGTGGCTGCGGGTATCGCGGCTGATCCCGCCCCTCTCTGGGTTGCCTGAGGTCAAGGGGTCGCAGGTTCTGTGCACGGTGGCAGGATTGCGTCGGCACTGCTGTCGTAGGGGTGTACGGCCAGCGGAGGTTCAAGGCTGCCACCACGCGTCCTCCTCACCGCAGATGTCAGCGGGTCGCGAGTTCCACCACGCTGAGTGGGACGGCCCGGAAGCCCCACTCCGCGGCGCGTTTGTAGGAGTCGCTGCCGGGGATTTCGGCCAGGGGCCCGCTGAACGGTGTTGTGGGCGTGCCCTCGGCGCTCCACCTCCAGCATCCGGCTGTGCTGAGGATGAGTTGCCCCTTGACCACCGGAGCCACCCGCATGGTCGGGCCTACTGGTTCACCGGTGGCGGACTGGGGCCAAATGATTCCGAAGAGGCTTCCGTCGGGGGCCCAGAGCGACCCACTGGGCGTGCCGGGAATGGGACCGGTAGGGCCGTGGTCACTCGATATCCAGGCGTGGCTTCCCGAGGGGATGGCCGGGCCGCTCAGTGTGCGGACGTCCGTGAGTCGCATCTCGGCATACACCTCGGGATAGAACTCGGGATCGTGCGGACCCCTGCGGCCCGTCAGGGTTCCCTTCGCGAGGATGACCGAGGCGCCTCCCTCCCGGGCTTCCGCGAACTGCCTCTGTAGGGACACCGTCGCGCATGCGCTCGCACCCTCCGGGGCACCGGCCGTGGTGGGTGCGGAGCCGTGTGCGGCGGACGAGTCGGGGGCGGGGGCGCCAAGGCCCGCGGTCCACAGCAGGATCGCGGGCACGGCGACCGCGACCGCGCCGCCTGCGGCCGCGAGTACGCGTCGGTGGGCTCGCTTGCCGCGTTTGGTCTGCAGGGCGACGAGCACGGATTGCGGGTCGGGTGTGTGCGCGGTGAGCGCGTCGGTGAGGTCGTCGACGTCCATGAAGGTCAGCTCCTGTCGGTCAGGGTGTCAGCGGACAGCCGCAGCGCGGCACGGGCCTGGGACAGGTGGGAGCGCACCGTGGCGCTGCTGCAGCCGAGCGCCTGGGCGATCTGCTGGTCGTCCTGGTCGAGCAGGTAGCGCAGGACGACGGCCACCCGCTGTTGCGGCGTCAGGCGAGCGAGCAGGCGATCGACTTCGTCCCGAGTCACCACGGTGTCGCTCGCGTCCGGATCCGCCCGGTCGAACACCTCGTGGTCCCCGATGGGATCGGTTCGCCGCCGCTTGGCCTTGCGCCGGTCGGAGAGGTGGGCGTTGATCACGACCTGGCGTACGTAGGCGTCGGGCCGCTCCATTGCGGAGATCTTGCGCCAGCGGGGGACGACTACCAGGAGCGCGTCGGACAGGATGTCCTCGGCCAGGTGCACATCCCCGGTCAGCGCGCCCGCGAAGCGGCTGAGCCCTGGAAGCTCTGCGCTGAGGAACTCCTCAAGCGTCACGATGTCGGCTACCTCCTCGGCCGGGCCGCTCGGCGACGGCGTCCCAGTACAAGAACGTCATGTCCCCGCTGGATTGTGCAGTCCGCTACCAGCGGATCTCACTCCGCCGTTCTGCCGGCGGGGAACAGCACTGCCGATGACGTGGGGTTGCCTGTCTGGCACCAACTGGGAAACCGGCGCGAAACGAGAACGGAGCGCAGGACGGATAGGTCGAGGAGTAATTGATCTACATCGTAAAGGCGGCCGGCCGGAAGGGTTAATCGAGGGCTCTCCATGCGGCTGCTGCTTTCGCAGGCCTTTCAGAAGCGGTGCACGTCGAGACCGCCCTGGCGAACGCCTCCGGAGCCTCCTGCGGGACGTTGTGGCCGACCCCGTGGAGGGTCCGATGCTCGTACGCCCCGGTGAAGTGGTCGCGGTACGAAGAGCCGTTTCCCGCGGGGGTGAAAGGGTCGAGTTCGGCGTCGAGTGTGATCGTGGGCACGGCGATCTTCGGGACCGCGGCGAGCCGCTTCTCGATGGGTTCGTAGCGGGACTCGCCTTGGGCCAGGCTCAGTCGCCATCGGTAGTTGTGGATGACGATGGGCACCCAGTCGGGATTGGTGAACGCCGCCGCGGTGCGCTCGAACGTGGCGTCGTCGAAGGCCCACGTCGGCGAGACGGTCTTCCAGAGGAGCCGGACGAATTCCTCGCGATGCTGTTCGAGGCCGAGCCGGCCTCGTTCTGTGGCGAAATAGTACTGGTACCACCACGCGTATCGGCGCTCGGTATCAGCGGCTCCAGGTTCGCCTTCCGATTCGTGATCAGGTAGCCGGACACCGACACGAGGGCCGTGCAGCGCTCCGGCCAGAGCGCGGTGATGATGTCGGCCGTCCGAGACCCCCAGTCGAAGCCCCCGATGATCGCCTTTTTGATCCTCAGCGCGTCCATCAGCGCGATGATGTCGCGGGCGATCGCGGCCTGCTGAGCGTTGCGGAACGTTCGGCTCGACAGGAAGAGCGTCGAGCCGTGCCCGCGCAGGTAGGGGACGATCACACGGTAGCCGCGTGCCGCCAGTAGGGGCGCCACGTCGCCGTAGCTGTAGATGTCGTACGGGAACCCGTGGGGAGAGCCGCCGCGGTGGCTCCACCGACCACCAATTTGGAGAACGTACGCCTGTTCACTTCATCGAACTTCCGTGTGAGAAGAAACCGCGCCTCGGCTGCACCGCGGCGCGCACTATGACGAGTCGGTTCGTCGTTGACCTGGCTCTTCGGCCCATCGGGAATGATTCTTTCTGGCCCACGCGGTCGTCACCGAGCCCGTGCGCATCCCGCGCCTCGCCTCGGGGTCTCGGTACGCCAGTCGCATGTGCCCGAAGACAACGACGGCGATGGCCAGCGCCGTCACGTCGTGCACGAAGATCGCGCTCGCGCGGGAGATCGCCGGCAGAGCCCCGGTGAACCACATCAGCAAACCGGTGAACGTCATGAGCGGTACTGCTCCGGCGATCCAGCCTGCGTAGATCTTCTGCCCGGCGTTGAACTTGCCGGCCGGGCGCGGTCCCGGCGCGCCCTTGCGTACCGCGCGCAGCCACTGCCCGTCGTACGGCGCCAGCCGGTTGAGCCTGCGCAGGTCGGCGCGGAACGCGCGCGAGGCGAGACCGAGGAGGACCGGCGCGGGCAGCAGGAGCCCCGACCACTCGTGGACGACGACCACCAGATGACGACGGCCGACGAGTTGAGCCAGCGGCGAGAAGTACAAGCAGGCCGCCGTCCCCGCGCACAGCAGCATGAGAGCGGCAGCGGAGCGGTGGACCAGGCGCTCGCCACGGCTGAACCGCCGGCGCAACGGCTCAGGCCTCCTGGTCGAGCCAGCCGTCGACGTCATAGCCGTACTCCTCCCAATAACCCGGGATGACCTTGTCGGTGACGGAGATGCCGGACAGCCATTTGGCGGACTTGTAGAAGTACATCGGGGCCACGTAGAGCCGTACGGGACCGCCGTGCTCGTGGGTGAGCGGCTCGTCCAGCATGTCCAGGGCGATCAGCACGTCGGCCCGGCGGGCCTGCTCGAGTGTGAGGCTCTCGGTGTAGACACCGTCGAAGCAGGTGAAGCGGACCGCCCTGCCCCCGGCGCGCACCCCGGCCGCGTCGAGCAGGTCCGAGAGCAGCACCCCGGCGAAGGGGACGTCCGGCACCCGCCAGCCGTCGGTGCACCTCGCCTCGCCGACGATTCGGGTCTGGGGCAGCGCGCGCAGCTCGCCCAGCGTGTACGTCCCGGGCCGCTCGACCAGACCGCCGATCTCCAGCCGGTAGTCGGCCGCGGTCTTCCTGGGCACCGAGGCCGCCACGCTGTAGTAGCGAAAGCCGCCCGGGTTGGGCAGCAGTCCGCTGAGCCCGGTGGGGTCGTGCTGGGAGACGGCCCCGAGGACCCGCTCCCAGCCGTTCTGTACGAAAGGCGCGGCGACGATACCGGCGGCGCCCAGGCCCAACATCGAGAGCATCACCCGGCGCGCGATCGGCGGGCCGCTCTCCGGCTCACTCACAGTCGTGTTTCCAGCAGCCGCGGCGCCCTGCCGCGGTGGACGGAGGGGTCTGGGAGGCCTTCCGGTCTCGCCCACGACTCGCCGTGCCTTCGCACCCTCCGGCGCCGTACGCCTTGGTGGTCTGGGGGACATGCCGCTCGGCAAGAGCCGCGCTAATGGGCGGATGTTTCATCAACTCGGTACTCCTCATATGTTCGGGTCCGTCTCAGGACGAGCGCGGTCGGCGACGGTCAACTGCGCGCGCCGATCAGCGGATACGCGATGAGCAGGGCGGCCGTCACGGCGGAGGGCTCGGGTATTCGAAATCAACTCTCCTGGGACGGGCCGCCCGGGGACCCAGGGAGGACACTGGCCGGAGCCCTGGTTCTGTTGTGTTCCGGTGGGCCGTCCGGGTGGTTGACGGCGGTCCCGGAATCGCTAGGGGCGTTCCATCAATCGCTACGCCGCCGAATAACGAGCCGATTGCACTATGCCTGGTTGCGCCGCTTCTCCCCGTTCGGCCTGGGGTCTTTTCCTCGGAGACAGCAGGAGGAAAGTCCATGCTCAGGACAAGCGACGCACTCGGTTACGCAGTCATCGACGTGGAAACGACCGGCCTCCGGCCCTTTTGGCATGACCGAGTCGTCGAGGTGGGGATCGTCCATCTCGATCCCGCGGGCGAGTGGACCACCCTGGTTGATCCTGAACGTGATCTGGGCCCTCAGCACATCTACGGCATCACCGCGGCTGACATCCGTCACGCTCCCACGTTCGGTGAGATCGCCGGAGCCCCGGGGCCGGGGGAGTGCATGTCAAGCCGCAGGCAGGGCCAGGCAGTGGGTTCGCCCCAGATTGGTAGCGTGATTCTGTTCCGGAAGGGGGTCCGCGATAAGGGGGGTCCGCGATGCCCGATGTCATCGATCGGTTGATGAGCGCGATCAACGCCCATGATCAGGGCGCGCTAATGGAGTGTTACGTCCCAGAGGCCGTCATCGTGGCGCCCGAGATGCAGGCAGAAGGTTGGGACGAGATCATCGCTTTCCGCGGGCACATCGTTGAAGGCTTCCCGGACTTACGGGTGACGGTGTGGGACAAGTTGGTGTGCGACGACAGCGTGGTGGTCGAGGGAACGGTCACAGGTACTCACACCGGACCATTCCTGCTGGCCGAGGGCGAGGTGCTCCACGCAACCGGTCGGAGCGTCAGTGTGCGTTGCTGCTGGGTCTTCACGGTGGAGCATGACCTCATCGTCAGCCAGCGCGGCTACTACGACCAGCTGGAGTGTTACAGTCAGCTCGGCTTGAAGCTTCCTGCGCCGGAGTGATGTTCGCCCGGCTCTCGCGGATGAACGTGGACGACCGGTGGAAGTAGGCGCGATCTCGTCTTCCTGCCTATCGGCGGTGGCACACCACGAGCTCGTTGTTCGGCACCGATTTCGGGCAGTTGAAGTTCGCCTTGATCTCCGCGGTCAGCTTCTTGTCGACCTGCGCCAGCGGGAACCATGAACGCTGCAGTACGGCGTAGTCGGCGGGGTTGCCCGTGACGCACAGGGCGTTCTCCTTGGTCGACGTGAGGTTCTTCACGTCGGGAAGGAACTGCTCGCGCTGCAGGAAGGTGGGGATCGGGTATCGGCACTGCACCGGATGCTGGACGAAGTACGCCATGTCCCCGAAGGCCAGGTACAACACCGGAGCACCTTGGGGGATCTCGCGGTTGACTTCGGCCGCGTCCCCGTTCTTGTCCTCGGTCAGTTTCCAGTAGTCCGCGTTGGTGGTGATCACGTGCCCGCGGCCCATCTGGTTCGGGGAGCCGGGCCAGATCGGCGCGGCGAGGCAGATGATCCCGGCCAGGGCTAACAGGGGCACGGCTGCCATGGGCACGGCCGCCTGGGGTCGCGCCCCGGCGTGGCGGGGAGCCCGGCGGCGGGCGAGGCGCAGGTCCGCCAGGCCCGCGAGGACTGCGACAGCGGCCGCCAGCCAGACCGTGCCCACAGTCAGCAGCGGCTTGAGCGCGGTGTCCGTGAACGGGACCAGGGCGCCCAGCAGCACCGTGATTCCGATGAAGAGCAGCGGCGGCCTGCCGAATACGCCGTACCACCGTGCCACTGCCAGTGCCCAGACTGCAGCGGCGCAGACGGGTAGTGCCGCGCTGTGGTACGGGAACCAGTTGCCCTGGAACGCCACAGCGGCGATGCATCCGAGGGTGATCAGTACGGCCAGAGCCGCCCACTCGACGCGCCGCCGCCGGCTGACCTCCCGGGCCAGCATCAGCACCATCACCAGCGCGGCGGGGAACAGAGCGAGCATGGGGCTGAGGACCGCCCGGTCGGCCAGGTAGTCGATGCTCCGGTGAAGCAGGAAGCCGGGGTCGATCGCCTGCCGCGTCAGGGCCTGACGATTGATCTTCGGCATGTCCTGCGCCCACTGCCACTCGTGCGAGCCCGCCCAGAAGCTCAAGCCGAGGAGCGCCACTCCGGAGACCGCCGTGGCGACCGCGAGGAGGATCGCCCGCCTGCGGTCGACGGCGAAGACCACCAGCAGGGCGATCATGGCAGTGGCTGCGGTGGAGTACTTCATCATCACCGTCAGCCCGAGAGGCAGGGAGGCCACTGCCGCGGCGACCCAGGGGCGGTCGAACATGAGGACCAGGGCGACCGCCACTACTGAGAGCAGCGTGGCCGTCCACTCGGGCTGCAGGTAGTCGATGCGGGGGGCGAACGCCAGGCTCAACGCGACCACGACGGCCGTGAGGGTCGCGTCCCGAGTGGAGAGGTGCCGCTGCAACGCGGCGCGCAGCAACAAGCCGGCGGCCACACACAGCGCGACGCCGGCTAACCGGACGATCATCTCTCCCACGGGGATCGAGGACGGAGTCAGCGAGTTCAGACCGGCGACGAACCAGCGGTAGAAGAACGGCCGGTGGGTGAAGGTTTCGGACGGTGAGAAACCGGCGACCCCACCGGTGCGCAGACACGCCAGGACATACCTGATGTCTGAGTGCAGTTGCGCCGTGGCCACGGAAATCCCGAGCAGGACGCAGGTGACAAGGGCGGTCCCCACCTGGGTCAGCCTGAGAGGATTCCTGAGGGCGAGGAAACCCGAGTTTTTCACAGACGGTGACCCTAGCAAGCCGGTTCGCTCAGGCCGGCGAGCGTCCTGGCACACGAGTGGACGTCTCCGACGGCGCCGGCGCTGTCCGCGGCTCTCCTGGCGGCGGCTCTGTACGGCATGCGCGCTCCGCTGTGCGATTCACGGGTGGAGTGACGCGGATTTCCGCGACGACAGAGGGGGTTTCCATGAGTGGTCTGAGGACTCGGCTCGCCGGCGGGGAGGGGTGGCTGCCGCCGGGCGCACGGCTCACCGGCAGGGAGGAGACGACGATCATCGAGGTCTCCATGGCGCGTACGCCGGAGGAGGCGCACGCCTACGCGAGGGGGTGGTTCGCCCGGGCCTTCCAGCCGCGGCGGTGGTGCTTCGTCCTCGCCCAGGAGGCCGAGCTCGATCCGGTGGAGGACGCGGATCTTCTCAGGGAGCTCGGGGAGCGCGACGGATGGGTGGCGCACGGAGTGGAGTGGATCGGGGAGGGGGACCCCCGGCCGGCCGGCTCGTGACCCGGATCGCCCTGCTCAGCGGTCGCCTCTCGGTCGCTTGCCCACTCGGCGGACGGAGCCGCGGCCTACGTGGACTGCTTGACCTGCTTGGCCCTGTTCACGCAGTCAACCGGGCGCTCGAGATCGTCAACACGACGTCATGCTCAACTCGTGCCGCCCTGGGCGTCGGGATCGCGGCCGGGCTCACCCGGCTTCGTACGCGGGCCTCGTAGCCGGGCCCCAAAACCCGGCTTCCGGCGCCCAGAAACCCGGCTTTCGGCCGGTGGGCGACCGGCGGCGGAAGGTTCGGTGAATTGGGTCGTCTCGAGTTGTCGAGTGTGGAGCGAGCACTGCAGGGTTGGGGAACGACCGCCGTTCCCCCCCTACGACGGAAGTGCTCGCTGTGCGTCTCTTGGCGTTCCTCGCCGCCCTTGCCGCCGTGCTCCTCGTCGCCGCTCCGGCGCAGGCGCACGTCCGCGCGACCTCGGTCTCGGTCGACCTGCGCAGCCAGGGCGACGACGTCGCCGCTGTCGTCGACGTGGAGTACGACGTCCTTGCCCGGCTGCTGAGTCTCGACGGTGCCCTGAGCCCGGACGCGGTCGGCGTGGACGGCGCGGCCGCCGAGGTGCCGACCGAGGTGCGGCGCAGCTCGCTGGACGCGCACGCGAGCGACGTGGCGGCGTACGTCGGCGGGCGGCTGCGGTTGAGCCGCGGCTCGATCGGGTGTACCGCTGAGGACGACGCCCGCGTCGAACTCGCCGACTCCGGCGCGGTGCGGGTCGCGCTCGCCTACGACTGCCCGGCGTCCGGCGCGCTCACTGTCCGCAGCGACATCTTCCGCGCCTCCGACGGCGTCGTCGACGAAACCACCACGTTGGCGGCCTACGACGTCGATGGCCGCCGCGGTTCGACGTTGCTCGACGCCGCCCACACCAGCCTCACGGTGGGGCGCACCGACCTGCTCACCGAGATCCCGCAGTTCATCCGGCTCGGGGCAGAGCACCTGCTCTTCGGGCTCGACCACGTGCTCTTCCTGCTGGCGCTGCTGCTGGGCGCGAAGCGGCTGCGCGACGTCGTCGAGGTCGCCACGGCCTTCACGGTCGCACACTCGGTGACCCTGGTGCTGGCCGCGATCGGCTGGGTCAGCGTGCCCGGGTGGATCGTCGAGCCGCTCATCGCGCTGTCGATCGCGTTCGTCGCGGTCGACAACCTGCTCTCGCCGAAGACGAGCCACCGGCTGCCCGTGGTCTTCGGCTTCGGGCTGCTGCACGGGCTCGGCTTCGCGGGCGCGCTCAGCGTCGACGGGCCGCTGTCGCTCTCGACGCTGGCCGACCTGGTCTCCTTCAACGTCGGCATCGAACTCGTCCAGTTGACGATCATCGCGCTCGCCTTCCCGGCGCTGCTGTTCCTGCGCAGGGCCGCGACCACGCCGGTCGCCGTCCGCGCCCTCACGCTCGGCACCGTCGCGGCGACCCTCGCCGTCGCCGGTGCCGGTCTGGTCTGGTTCGTCGAACGCTCGCCGCTCCTGACCTGAGCACGCCCTCTCCCCACCCCGAAGGATCCCGATGTCCGCGTTAACCTGGACACGCGCGCGCCTGCGCGTCGTCCTGTACGCCACCACGCTGGCGCTCGCCGCCAGCGTCGTGGCGGGCCCGCTCACGTCGTACGCGGCGGCCGCCATCGACCCGCCGGAGGCCACCGTCAGCGGTGTCGTGTACGTCGACGCCAACGGCGACGGCCAGCGCAACCCCGACGAGGCCGGCCTGGCCGGCGTGCGCGTCTCCGACGGCAAGGTCGCCACCACGACCGCCGCCGACGGCTCCTACTCGCTGACGATCTCCACCGACCGTCGCAAGACGGACATCGTGTGGGCCGGCCAGCCGCGGGGCTACCGGTTCGGCCTGGACCAGTACAAGGAGCCGAAGTTCTGGGCCGACCTCGGCCAGCTCGCCGACGACGCCACGCCGACCGCGGACTTCGCGCTCGTGCGTGACGACATCTCAAACGGCGACACCTTCTCCTGGGCCAACATCGCCGACCCGCACGTCAACGCACAGCTGCCCGACCAGATCCGCGAGATCAACTCCACCGGCACCGACCTGCGCTTCATCGCAGTCAGCGGCGACCTCACCAACGACGCCAGCCAGGGGCAGTTCGACACGTATCGTCGCGGCACCCAGCAGTCGGCCGTCGGTGTGTGGCCGGCCGTCGGCAACCACGAGTACGCGAGCGGGTCGGCGTACGCGGACAAGATCGACAACTATCGCAAGAACGTCGGTCCGGAGTGGTACTCGTTCAACTACGGCAACCGGCACTTCGTGGTGCTCGAGAACAACGGCTCGGCGCCGTTCGACGAGGAGCTTGACTGGCTCAAGGACGACCTCGCCGCGAGCGTCCCGCTCGACGACAACCCGGGAAACGACATCGAGCTCGTCGTCCTCACCCACCAGCCGATGAACGTCCCGTTCGGTTCGCCGTCGGAGTACGACGCCTTCGGTGACGTGCTCGAGAAATACAAGGCGCAGCTGATCCTGGTCGGCCACGAGCACTCCAACCACGTCGAGAACAACTCGGCGTTCGCCTCGACCGCCAAGCACATCCAGACCGTGTCGAGCTCGTACACGATCGACAACGCGCCTCGCGGCTTCCGCTACATCCACATGGCGGGCCCGGGCTTCGACAACCCGTTCCGGATGTACGGCGAGAACGAGCACCTCACCATCGTCAGCCCCGCGCCCGGCTCGAAGGTGCCGGCCGTGAAGTTCCCGGGCATCCAGATCAACGCGTACGACACCGGCGACGAGGTCGTCTCGGCGCGCTACCGGATCGACGGCGACAAGAACTGGATGCCGCTGCACCCCAGCGGCGAGTTCACCTGGCAGGGCGACCTGCCCCACAACCGGCAGAAGGCCGGTGAGCACAGCGTCGACGTGCAGGTGGTCGACGCGGCGGGCAAGACCTGGACCAAGTCGGCGGACTTCACCCTCACCCACGGGCCGGCGCTCAAGCCGGTCGCCGGGGGTGACTGGGACCAGCACCACGGCAACGTGACCCACTCCGGTGTCGCGCCGGCGCAGGAGGCCGGCCGCCGCCTGGCCTGGAGCTTCCGCACCGAGGGCACCTTCCTCACCGGGTCGCCGGTCATCCACGACGGCGTCGTCTACGCGGGCACCCGCGACGAGAACGGCGACGGCAACAGCCGGATCTACGCCGTCCGGCTGAAGGACGGCAAGGAGCTGTGGAACGTCAAGGTGCCGCAGTCGATCCACGGCAGCCTTGCCTACGGTGACGGCCTGGTCTTCGCGCCGACCCTCGGCTCGGAGCTCTACGCCGTCGACGCGAAGAGCGGCGAGCTGCGCTGGAAGGCCGTGCCCGAGCAGGCGCCGACCCCGAACAACCAGCGCACCTACGGCTACTACTCGCCGGCCGTCTCCGGCCACACGGTGCTCTGGCCCTACCAGACCCGCTTCGGCATCGGCAGTCAGGGCGTCCTCAAGGCGCTCGACACTCGCACCGGACGGCAGATCTGGGCCTCCCCGATGTCCGGCGCGACCATGAGCGACGGCACGCCCGCCGTCATGGACGGCACCGTGTACGTCGGCAACGAGACCGCCGACCGCGTGCTCGCCTACGACCTGGCCACCGGCGCCCGCAAGTGGACCGGAACCGAGTCGCTCGGCAGTTGGCAGGACGGCGTGCCGACCGCGGCCGAGGGGAAGGTCTTCATCGGCGCCAACAACGGCATCGTCGCGCGTGACGCCAAGACCGGCGCGACGCTGTGGACGTACAACAGCTCGCGCTCCTCGCTCGTCTCGAGTGGCTCGACCCCGAGCGCCGCGGCCGTCAAGGACGGCGTCGTCTACATGGGCTTCCCGAGTGGCGCCGTCGTCGCCCTCGACGCCCAGACCGGCAACGTCTTCTGGGAGCGGGCGCTGCCCGGCGACATCTACCACGGTGGCGTCATGTCCAGCCCGGTCGTGGCCGGTGACACGCTCTTCGTCGGCGCCAACAACGGCAAGTTCTACGCGCTGGCCTCCGACACCGGCCAGATCTTGTGGAGCCACGAGATCGGCACCTGGGTGGGCGCCGGCCCGGCCGTCAGCGGCAACACCGTCGTGGCGGGCGCCTGGGACGGCAACCTCTACGCCTACGTGCCCGGCGGCGAGTCCGCACAGCGCTGGGCGACCGTGACCGGGACGGTCAGCGACCCGGAGACGGGCGCTCCGATCGCCGGCGCGAAGGTCACCGCCGTCGCCGACGGTCAGGACACCGCGGTAACTAGCACCGACGCCCGGGGCCACTACCGGATCGGCCTGCCGGCGTCGACCTGGACCGTCACGGCGGCCAAGCGCGGCCTGATCGCCGACGGCCGCTCAACCGCCGGCGTCACGGTCCGCACCACCGGCAACACGACGGCCGACCTGAAGCTGATCAAGGTGGTCCACCCGGTCGCCGGCAAGTCGACGTACGCGCCGGACTACGGCAACGGCAGCACACGCACGGACGTCGTCACCGGCAAGGAGTACTACTACCTGGCCAACGACAAGATCCGGGCGTCCGTGACGCCGTACGCAGCCGGCAACAACGGCGTCGGCGGCAACAACCTCGCCGGTGGTCTGGGCCAGGGCGCGCTGTCGGACCTCATGCTCAACGACGCCAACGGCGCCGAGACCCTCGACTGGGGCGAGATGCTGCTGCGTCCGAGCCTCACGCCGCCCGACTCGTGGGACCGGCCGAACGACCAGCTCGACCTGCCCGACCTCGCGGTCGACGGCGCTGCCGTGGTCGGCAACGGTCAGTACCGGGCAAACCCGGCCATCAAGGCGCAGGTCCGCTACGAGACCCTGCCCGATTCTCCGATCGTGAAGATGACGGTCAAGCTGACCAACACCGGCACGACGGGCTACCAGGGCTACTTCAACTACATGATCGACCCCGACAGCTCGGCCGACAACGGCCGGATCCCCGGGTTCAGCGGCGTCAACCCGGGTCTGAAGACCTCGGGCTGGACCGGGAACTACGTCTACGTCGGTGCTGACGCGGCCACCACGAACGGCCAGGCCGCCCACGGTCTCGCGTGGGCACTGGACACGCCGACCGCGGTCGGTGCGTACGGCTACATCGAGGGTCTCTACTACGACGCCACGATGGCGCCCGGTGCCACCAAGCAGTTCAGCTTCTACCACCTGACCGACTACGCGACCGCCGGCGGCGACCCCACCGGCAACATCGCGAAGTGGGCCGACGAGATCGACCTGCACGACGCGGCCGTCCCGGACGCCGCTCGCGCGGCCGGCACGATCACCGCGGGCGGCGCCGCCGTCTCCGGTGCCCGGGTCGCCCTCGAGCAGGCCGGCACGGCGGTCGCGACCACGAGCACCGACGCCCAGGGCAAGTACCTCGTCAAGGCCCCGGCCGGTCGGTACGACGTCCGGGTGTCCAAGCTGGGCTACCAGACGGCCACCGGCACGGTCACCGTGCCGGCGGCGGGCAGCGGCGTCGCCGACGTCGCGCTAGGCCCGGTCACGGTCGAGGCGGGCTACGGCAAGCAGATCGGCTCGGGTCTGGTCGAGGCGGGCTACGGCGACGTCATGCTCGAGAACGACAAGCTCTCGATGGCGATCGCCGACGCCTACAACGACTCGCAGATCTCCGGTGGCACCCGCGGCAAGCCGGTCGACGTCGCCGTCCGCGGCATGGCCGACCAGTTCGACTGGATCAACCTGCCCTACGTCTCGGCGACCCAGCCGACCGGCGGTAGCGCGTGGGACATCCGGTCGGTGGCGGCGACCGACGTCCAGATCGTCCAGGCGACCGGCGACAAGGCCGTCGTCCGGGTATCCGGGCCGGTCAAGGGCTTCACGGGTCTGACGGCGACGACGACGTACACGCTGAAGCCGGGCGACGACTTCGCCACGGTCTCGACGGAGCTGAGCAACTCCGGCTCGGCTCCACTCAGCGTGTGGACCGGTGACGCGATGGACCACGACGCGGCCGGCCAGGCCAGTGTCATCCCGGGCGCCGGCATCGTGACGCCGGGTGCGACGGCGGCGTACGCCCCGGCCAAGCCGTACATCGGCATGACCGGGACCGACCCGCAGGTCTTCGGTCTCGTCTACGGCACGCCGGCCAGCGCCTTCGACGTCTACGCCGCGGGCAACTGGGTGATGAGCCGGTTCAACGTCGACGTGCCGGCGGGCGGCTCCTACACCCTCACCCGCAAGCTCGTCGCCACCCCGGGCACCGACGCGGTGGGCATCCTCGACCGCATCTCCGCGCCGTAACGCAACCCACCCCACCACACGGGGCCGGCCCGGACTCCAACCGGGCCGGCCCCGTGTGCCGAGCCGCCAGAACAACGCGGCGGACCGCGTCATCCACCAACCACAGGTAGAGAAGCAGTGAGTCTCTGCGCTCAGCAACCGACCGGCCCGTCCAGCGATCACGCGAGAGAGGCCTCCTGGTAGCGCGGGAGGCGCAAGACGAAGCGGGCGCCGCGGTCGCTGTCTTCGATCCGAAGGGTGCCACCGTGTGTCTCGGCGGTCTGCCGGGCGATCGCCAGGCCGAGCCCGG
>NZ_BOOR01000080.1 GCF_016863335.1 Planotetraspora thailandica | reverse complement strand
TCGCCTTCGCCGGGCGGCGCCGGACGGCATCGACGTGTACTGGGACACCTCCGGCCACCACAACCTCGAGCAGGTCGTCCCGCTCCTCGCCCACCGCGGCAGAATGATCATGATGGCCAATCTTGAGGCCCGCCCTCCGCTCCCGGTCGGCGCGCTCTACACCCGGGATGCGAGCCTGCGCGGCTTCGCGATCTCCAATGCCTCGGCCGACGAACTGGCCCACGTCGCGGTGGCACTCAACTTCCTGCTCGACAGGGGAAAACTACGCGCACGGGAGCTCCAGACGCTGCCGCTCTCGCAGGCCCCACTAGCCCACACCCTGCTGGAGGAAGGGCGGGCGACGGGCCGCATCGTCCTGCTCCCGGATGCCTGAACCCCGTACGGCCTTATCACGACCGCGAGCGTCAAATGCGTGAGGTGTGACCGACCGCTTCCTCCGGAAGGCCCTTCATCTGGGACAACGCCGCCACGTGGAGTAGCTCATCGACGTTCGGCCCAACCAGGGAAGGCGCCCTCCATCGACACGAACTCCTCGCGCCGCCCCTCCCGAACCGCCTGCTCCGCCCGGTCGAAGTCGGGATCGGAGACCGCGGCCGCATGCAACCGCCACACGCGCAAGAGCTCCCGAAGCTGCTGGAACCGCCACACCTCGTGGGCCGCGTCCAACGCGCTGTGATACTCGCTGAGGAACTGCTCGTGCCACCGCTCCGGCAGCACACGCAAGATCTCCGCCGGGTCGTCCCCAGCGGATGCAGCGGCTCAGCAGTCATGCTCCCAGGCCACTGCGCTGCAACAGACGGGCACCGCGAATCTACGCAGGCGTCGATGACTCAACTGACGGTGCCCCCACCCGGAGCAGCACCAAGCCATCGTCATCCCATTCGGACCGACTCTGCGGCGGCGGCAACTCCACGCCCGCCAGCCCAGCTACGCAGGAGAAGTCCTCCAGAAGGTGATCTATAAGCTCCTCAGCCTGGCGGAGCGTAACCGCAAGATCGCCTGAAGCCTGGACACTGAGGCCGAGAACGGCCGCCCCTTCGTCAGTGATCGTGATGATCGCCTGGGAATGATCACGCCCCCTGAGGTACAGCGAGAACCCACCTCCCCCACTCTCGGGACGAAGCTCATCAAGAGCCCTCACATCCGCATCGCTAACCGCCCCCAGGAGATAGACCCGCCGAAACGCAGCGAAGCGCTCATCACCGGGATCATCCGCATCAACGTATGCAGAAATGAACCGATCAAGAACACGAGGCAGTGGATCCGCTACCCAGACGTACGCGTCGAGACAGAGCTGCACGGACGCAGCGTAGATCACCAAGGCCGGCGGCAGATCCGGAAGTCAGGTAGACATCGTCCAGTCGCGGTCCAACCTGAGGATCGTTCAGCCGGGGGGTCCCCCCCGGGGTTGGACACGGGGCGCCGGCGGCTGGATGCTCGACCCCATGAACACGGTCACCCGCCAGCGCCTCGTCGGGCGCGACGACGAGTTGCGGTCCCTATTCGGACATCTGGACGGTGTCGGTTTCCGAGGTCGCGCGATCGGGCTGCTCGGAGAGCCCGGGGTCGGCAAGAGCGCACTGCAGGCGGAGGCTGTGGAGCATGCGCGGTCTCTCGGGTTCGCCGTGCTCACTGCGCGGGGCAGTCAGTCCGAGACGCACCTTCCTTTCGCCGGCCTTCACCAGGTGCTCCGACCGTTGTTGCCCCGCGTCGACCGGCTGCCGACCACGCAGCGCGACGCGCTCCTCGCCTGCTTCGCCATGGGCGATTCGACCGAAATCAACCCATTCTTCACATTCTTGGCGGTCTTGGAGCTGCTCGTCGACGCGGCGAGACAGACGCCCGTCCTCGTGTGCCTCGACGATCTCCACTGGATGGACCAGCCGTCGATAGACGCCTTCGCCTTCGTCACACGCCGGATCGCCAGTGAGCGGATCATCGTCCTCTGCACGTCCCGCCCAGAGGCGCTGCCGTTCGCTGACGCGCACACGGTCGAATGGACGGAGCTAAACGGCATCGACGAGACCGCATCGGCCGCGTTGCTGGACGCGCGGGCGCCGCACTTGTCTTCGACGCTGCGCGATCGCGTGCTGTGGCAGGCCCGCGGCAATCCACTTGCCCTGCTGGAGTTCGCCGCTGCGCTGGAGTCGGGACGGTACGCGTGGACCGAGTTCGATGAGGACCTGCCCATGACCACTCGCCTGGAACAGGCGTTCGCCGCGCGTGCCGAGCACCTCGCCCCAGCCGTACGCGCGGTCCTGACCGTTGCCGCGGTCGACGACGGCGACGACATCAACGACGTCCTCGCGGCCGCGCAGATCCTCCATGGTTCGCCCCTCGACCGTGCCTTGGTTCAGCCGGCGTTCGAGCACGGGCTCTTGACCGTGGTCGGCGAGAGGTACCGCGTCGCCCACCCGCTGGTCGGCTCGGCCCTTCGGCAGGCCATGCCGCCGGCCACGCGCCAGCAGGCGCATGCGGCGCTCGCGCGCGTCCTGGCACCTCATCCGGACCGCGCGGTGTGGCACCGATCCTTCTCGCTGTCAGGACGTAACGAGCAGATCGCGGCCGAGCTGGAACAGGCGGCCGACAACGCCCAACGCCGCGGTGCGGTCGCCTCCGCCGCCGCCTGGCTCGAGCGGGCGGCGGCGCTGAGTCCGGACCCGCAGTCGAGAGCCGCCCGCCTGCTCAGCGCCGCAGAACTTGGTTACCAACTCGGCCGGTTCAGCCAGGTTGAGCAGATCAAGGCGCAGGTCACGGGAATGACACTGCGACAGCGGGATCGGTCCAGGCTGACCTGGCTCGAGGGCGTCTTCCACGACGGCTCAACGGGTGAACCTGCGGAAGTACGTCACCTGGTCGGCATGGCACAGCACGCCACGGACGCACAGGACGTCGACCTTGCGATGCAACTGTTGGTCGGCGCAGCCCGCAGGGTCTGGTGGCGCGACCCCGGTGAGACGGTGAGGCACGAGATCGTCCAGGCGGCGCAGCAGGTGAGCGTGCCGGCACATGACCCTCGGCTGCTGGCCATCTACGCGCTCTCCGAGTCCCACGAGCAGGGGCCGACGGTCATCGAGCAGCTCACGCGGTGGCCCGCGGACGCCGGCGGGCGACCGGATCTGGCCGGCCTGCTGGGAATCGCGGCATTCTGCACGGGCGATTTCCGCCGTGCCGTCGCCTTCCTGTCCACACCAGTCCAAGAGCTACGCGCGCAGGGCCGCATGAGCCTGCTCGCCGAGGCGCTGGCGATACGAGCATGGGCCGAGATCTACCTGGGGACCTTCGACGTGGCGAGTTCGGCCGACGAGGCCATGCGGCTCGCCGACGAGACGGGTCAGTCCTTGTGGGCTGCCACCGCACGCATCGCCGTAGCACTGATCGACGCGGTGGGCAGGGGCTGGGACGCAGGCCACGACCTGCTCTCGGAGGCCGAGCACGTGGCGTTGCGGACCCCGAACGCGGCATCGTCCCTGCTCGCCGGCGTCCAGCTCGCTCGTGGCATCGCCGAGCTGGGCGCGAACCGTCACGATCAGGCGTACGGCGAGCTTCGCCGCGTGTACACGCCGGCCGACCCCGCGTTCCAACGCGTACAGCAGGTGTGGACTCTCAGCTACCTGGCCGACGCCGCCGTCCGCACCGGTCGCCGCGCCGAGGCGAGATCCGTGTTGACCTCGGTGGAAGACCTCGTGGGCGCTTCCCCCTCGACGGGATCGACCATCGCCCTGGAGTATTCGAGAGCAGTGCTGGCGGACCCCGCGTCGGCCGAGTCGCTCTTCCGGACCGCCATGGAGGGCGCGGGTCGCCGGCTGCCTTGGCATCGAGCTCGGGCTGAACTGGCCTACGGCTCCTGGTTGCGCCGGCAGCGACGCGTCGTCGACTCCCGTGAACCACTGCGGGCGGCGCGGGCCACCTTCGACGCCTTAGGTGCCCGCACGTGGGCGCAGCGAGCTGACCAAGAGCTGCGTGCGACGGGCGAACGCGGGTGGCAGCCGACGTCGAACCCGCGCGAGTTGCTCTCGCCGCAGGAAGCCCAGATCGCCGAGCTGGCGGCCCAGGGCCTGTCCAACCGCGAGATAGGCCAGCGTCTGTTTCTGTCACACCGCACGGTCAGCTCGCACCTGTACCGAATGTTCCCCAAACTCGGAATCGTCTCCCGCAATCAGCTGGCTGCCGCGCCGAACAACCCCGGCAACCAGGCCAGGCGCGACCACCTTCAGTCAGGTGACGCTAGCTGATACCCCTGACGCCGGTTGCCCGGGGCAAATGACTCACGCCCACGACTGAAGCCGGCAGGTCCTCCGCCGTCCTACGGTCTACGCGACGGCTGTGGTGCGTTTGGCGCCCAGCTCATGACGAGTGGAGAAAACCGTGGGAACGCCCGTGCTCTTCATCCATGGTCTCTGGCTGCATGCCTCGTCCTGGGATCCGTGGGTGGAATATTTCCAGGACGCCGGCTACTTGCCGCAAGCTCCGGGCTGGCCCGGCGACGGCGACACGGTCGCGGCATCGCGGGCGAATCCCGACGCGATCGCCGGCCACGGCATTGACGACGTGGTGGAACATTTTGCCGGCATCATCGAACGGCTGCCTTCGGCACCGATCCTGATCGGGCACTCATTCGGCGGAATGATCGCCCAGAAGTTGCTCGGCCTCGACCTCGGCGCAGCGGCGGTGGCCATCGACGCCGCCCAGATCAAGGGCGTGCTGCCACTACCGCTGTCGGCGCTGCGGTCCGGCTTCCCCGTGCTCGGCAATCCGGCGAACAAGAACAAGTCGGTTTCGCTGACCCCCGAACAGTTCCGCTACGCCTTCGGCAACGCCATCTCGGAGCAGGAGTCCCTGGAGCTGTATGACCGCTGGTCCATACCCGCCCCCGGCAAGCCGCTCTTCGAGGCCGCCGCTGCCAACTTCAACCCGCACTCGTCAGCCAAGGTGAACACCGCGAACGAGTCACGCGGACCGCTGTTGCTCATCGCAGGCGGCAAGGACCACACCGTGCCCGAGACCGTGGTGCGCGCGACTCTCAAGCAGTACCGCCACTCCCACGCGGTCACCGACATCATCGACTTCCCGGACAAGGCGCACTCGCTGACCATCGACTCCGGCTGGCGCGAGGTCGCCGAGACGGTCCTGACCTGGCTGAAAGAGCAGAACCTGTGATAACCCCTCTCGAAGAGCCGACCGGTCGGGGCTGGAACGTCCGGGCCTTGACGTGAGCCCCTGCCGCCGCTTCGCTCTTGAGCACAGACGGCGGCGGGGCCGACCTCACTGACAGGCCGTCGTTACCTGCAGCGGGAGATGCTCGGCGGCTCAGCCCACCCTCGTCTGCCCCAGGATCGCCGATCCTGGGGTATCGGGGTCCTCACTGGTGATCAGCACCCAGACGCCCTCGGCGTACTCCTGGCGGGAGATCCTGCCGTCGCCGTCGGTGTCCAGTTGCGCGAAAGCCCCCTCGGCCACCTCGTGCGGGATGCCCAGTGCGCTGAAGAGGCGATCGAGTTCCGGCGCCGAGATGAACCCGTCTTCGTCGATGTCGGCGGCGTCGAAGCCCGCGCACGACAGCGCGAGGGTCATCTGCTGGAACTGCGGATGGCTCGCGACCAAGTGGTCCACCGCCTTGATGAATTCCGACTCGCTCACCACGGCGTCGCCATCGAGGTCGGCGTCCTCGCGGATGTGTTCCCACCAGTCCGCGCACAACTGCTGAAGTGCCTGGTGCTGACGCGAACCCGGGTCGAGGGCCAACGCGGCACATGCCCCGTCGGCGATGCGCTTGAAGTCATCGGCAGCGATCTGCCCATCGCCAGTGCTGTCAAGCAGGGCGAAAAGGGCAGCGACGTTGGACTCACGGAGAGAACGGGTCACAGGAGCACCTCTCGGATCGAACGGCATGGACCACGACCGCTCCCTAAGTATCCGGATCGCTCCGCTCAGTGACAGAAGGTGTCATGCTAGCGACGCGGCAACACTAATGTGCCTTGAGAGACTCCTTCGACACCGCTATGGCCACGGTCAGCGTGCCCAGCGGGCGGGGAGGCCTCTGCCGCCACAGCCGATGGCGGGTCCAGTTCGCCGAAGTGCACGCCTATGTCGATGGCGAGACTGACGGCCAGGCGCACGCGGAGTGCTACGACCCTGGCCGCCCCGGCGTACGCGCCATTCTCCAAGCGCTATCCATGACTCAGAAGACGAGGTCCGGTAAGCCGTTTCTGCTATCCAAAGAGATTAAACGGACGCATGGAAACATATGTCGCTCAAGAGTCATATGTCATCCTTATGGCGCCCTCATCCATACGCCGAGAGGATCTCAGGCCATGCACGATGACGCCGCCCTACGAGCGCGGTGGGTCGAATGGCACGATGCGGGTGAGGCGATAACGCGCCTCCGGCGGCGCGTGTACATGGCCGAGCAGGGCTTCGGCGAAGACATGGTGCATCACCCGAAGGACCCGGACGGCCTTCACCTGTGCGCCCTGTCCGGTGACGAGACCATCGGTGCGCTGGCCGCCTACGTCTACGAGCCCGGCGCACCCGAACTGACCCATCTGGAGTTGCCGAAAGTCGACGGCCTGTCGGTTCAGATCGGCAAGCGGCTGGAGGAGGCCCCGTATCGGGGCGCCCTAATCAGCGAACAGCTCGGCACGTCGATGATGCTGCAGATCTCCGAGTCGCTGCGCCCGGTCCGGTTCTTCCTCACCGTTCGTGGCACTCATCGCCGACTCATCGACAGGTACGCCAGGCGAGGGTTCGTCAGGCATGCCGACATCGGCTCCGGCGCCGACGCCGTCACGGTGATGACCATCGAGGGCGCAGCGGCCATGGAGAAGCTGTACGTCGAATACCGTGCGCTGGGCAAGCGGTCGATGCACAACGGAACCCGGATAGCCGTCCCCTCGCTCGTCCCCTTCCTTGCGGACACCGACCGGGAACACCTGCTGGCGGGAGATCTCCTGGGGGCGGAGAACATCTACTTGGACCCGCTGCCTCGTAAGGAGGAGCTGCCCAGACTCGCCGCACAAAGCCGGCTGATGGCCGCCGAGCAGCGGCCGCGGCTCATGGCGACCGCCTTCCCTCCCCCGCCCGCTTCGCTGCTCGACGTCGGCACCGGGCCGGGAGACGCCCTCGCGGCGGTCGCAAAGGAGCCGCCGTTCTCCGGCTACCGCATCCGGGGTGTCGAACCCTCACCCGACCTGCGCGCCACAGCGCGGTCCGCCTTCCCCCAGCTGGACGTACGGCGCGGGACGGCTTACGCCACCGGCGAGCCGGACGCGTCCCACGACGTGGTCATGGCGAGCTTCCTGTTCATCCACCTCCGCAGCCCTGACCTCGCTCTGCGAGAGATGTGGCGAGTGCTGCGGCCGGGCGGGCTGCTGTACGTCGTCGACGTGAACGACGACACTTTTACGGGGCCGGACGAGATCCGCCGCATGGTCGAGATGCACGACCACTACTACCCCGGTGACCGCACGATCCTGACCGATCTTCCGCGACGCGCTGGGGAGTTCGGTTTCGAGCTGGAGAACCATTTCGCCACCACCGTGCGCAACACCGGAGATTCCGAGCCGGTCTTCGGACAGGACGAGATCGTCCTGAGGCTGCGGGAGGGGTGGGGTCTTCTGGCTTTCATGCGCTCGCAGGAGACCACCGCCAAGCTGTTCGAGGAAGCCCAGAAGCACTATTTCCGTACGCAGTGCGAACTCAGCTTGGGCATCGAGACCCAGGTGTACCGCAAGCCCGCCGCTCAGCCCGACGAGCAACTCCAGCACTTGGAGAAGTGCAGCGCATCCCGAGCCGCACCCGCGGAGTCCTAGCTGTCCGAGCGTCCGAGTTCTGACCCGGACGCGGTCGCACCCCGCGAAGAAGGTCCCACCTGCCACGATCTCTCTTATGGGTATCCGTGGAGGAGTCGAGCGCTACCAATTGATCCAACGGATCGGGCGCGGAGGAATGGGAGTCGTCTGGCTGGCCCACGACGCTCTCCTCGACCGCTATGTTGCGGTCAAGGAAATGACCGTCACCTTGGACGACATCTCCGTACGCCGGATTGCGCTCCAAGAAGCACGGTCGGTGGCCCGGCTGGCGCGTCCAGGAATCATCACTGTCTACGACGTCGTTGAGAACGACGGACGGCTCTGGATCGTGATGGAGTTCGTCCGTGATTCACTCACGCTGGACCAAGTCATCCGCAGAAATGGACCGCTCTCCCCTCTCCTTGTCGCACGGATCGCCCGCCAACTGCTCGACGCCCTTGGCCACGCCCATGCCGAAGGCATCCTCCATCGAGACGTGAAACCCGGCAATGTACTGCTCACCCCGCGCAGGGTCGTCCTTATCGACTTCGGAATCGCCCGTACTTGCCGCGGCCCAGCCCGGCCAGTCACTCGACCACGCCGACCTCTATGCCGTGGTCTGGGCCGTCAACCACGTTCATGTGCTCACCCCGCTTGCGCTCCAGATCGCCGACAGCGGCGCCCCGTGGACGGCCGAGCGGTGGCAGCAACTGCGGGCAGCCGTCGTCACCGCCGTCGGCCGCATCGTCCAGGACTCGGCAGGTTCCTAGCCGAGCAGGAGTTCAGCCGCTCGTTCCGCGATGGCCAGTACGGCGGCGTCGGTGTCGGCCCCGATCAGCGAGGGCATCACGGAGGCGTCGGCGATCCGCAGCCCGGCGACTCCGTGCACGCGCAGTTGAGGGTCCACCACGGCCGACGCCGCGTCGGGTCCGATGCGGCAGGTTCCCACGGGGTGGGCCGCGCTGTGCGTCGTGCGGCGCAGGAAGGCGGGTTCGCTGAAGAAAGCGGGATCGATCAACGGGGCGGCCCCGGGGTCCGGCCGAAGCGAGGCGCACGGTGCCACGGCTGCGGGGTGCTCAGTACCGTGGGGATGATGCCGAAGCCGCAGTTCCACGGCCACCGCGATGGCGTGCTTGCGCAACTCGTCCGCCGGACCTATCCCGGACAACATCAGCACCTGCGCAGAGCCGAAAACTCCGCCGCACAGCACCCGCATCACCAGCGGCAACTTCCGGCTCATCACCCGCCTCGGCGTCGCCGACCGGATCCGCACCATCCAAGCCGACCTGGACCAGACGTGGCCGGCCCTCGGCCCTGCCGACCTCGTGTGGGCGTCCGCCTCCCTGCACCACATGGCGGTAAGCAGCATTGAACCTGGTCAACGGTCCGATCCATCAGGGGGGCGAGCGAGGACTTTCGAGCGTGAGCGTCGCGGATCAAAACCTCCTTAAACGACAAGCTGAGCAGCGAGATCAGATGGGGCGAGCCGGCCTGCTCACAAAGCGACCGTGGTCTGTCCCAGAATGTCGGCGAGGCGCGTGTAGTCGACATCCCGCCCTTCTTCGATGTCGACGGCCTTGCGTTCCCCTTGGCCCAGTGCTCGGATGAAGCCCTTGACCACAGGGATGTCCGTGGCGTTGAACACCATGAATGACACCTTGTTCCGGGAGACCGCTATGACGGCCGCGAATTGGCCGTTCTTGAGGAAGTGCGGCTTGCCGTATTGCAGCCGTTCTTCGACCGTGGGAACCGTCTCGTGGACCATTGCGCGCAGTTTCTCGCAGACGTCGATCTGCCAGGGCGCGGTCTTGTTGATGTACTGGGTGACGTCGTTGTTCATGCTGTTCTCCGAATGTCGCTTCCGCAGGTTGCCTTGCGCGGGTCCCTCCAGGGGGAGGCATCGCGTTCACGCTCGTCCCAGCCCGCGGCATCGGTCCGCGGGTAAGGGTCTATGCCTCCCCGGCACCTGTCGTGTCAGTCGACGAGGGCTCCGCAGGAGATGTTCACCTGCGTGGAGGTGATGCTCCTGGCGTGTTCCGACGCCAAGAACGCGGCGACTCGGCCGACATCGTCCAGGGTCGCGGCTCGCTTGAGAAGCGTCGCATCCACCATCTTCTGCTTGTAGGGCGCCATCTCGGGAAGGTCGCCCAGGGAATCGGGGATCCCACCGGTACGCATCGAGACCACGCGTACGGAGTGCGGGCCGAGCTCGCAGGCCCACTGGCGGCGCATGGCCTCGACCAGGTCGCAGCCGACCTGTACGGTTCCCAGGCCGGGCGAGGAGTTGGCCGGGTCCGAGCCGCCGAAGTGCAAGATGACTCCCGAGCCCTGCTTGACCATATGCCGTGCCGCGGCCTTTGCGGTCAGCAGAAACGAGCGCGCCACCTTGTCCATCGCGCGGCCGAAGTCGGCGACGGGCATGTCGAGCAGCGGCACGAACAGCGCGTCCTGGGAGATGACGTTGACCGAGACGTCGATGCTGCCGGTCTGTGCCGCGATGGAGTCGACCCAGCCGTTGACGGCGCTCTCGTCCAGGGCGTCCACGATCGCCGTCTCGGCCAGGCCGCCCTGACTGCGAATGTCCGCGGCGACGGTGTCGAGCTTGCCGGGAGTGCGTCCGGCGAGGAAGACTCGCGCTCCCTCGGCTGCGAAGCCCCGCGCCATCGCGCCGCCGATGGCTCCGCCGCCCCCATAGATCACCGCGGTCTTGTTCTCCAGAAGCATGTGCGTCTCCGTTCGTCGGTTCGATGGCTCGAATCTAGGGACAGCATGGCAAGGCGGGCATCGGCCTCACGACTGTTCTGACAGATCCGCTGACCAGGACGGGCGGCGACGAGAGCGGCGTACCTCAGGCCGGTCCGCGGCGGGTGCCGGCCATGGTGACGAGTAAGTAGGTCGACTGATACGGCTCACAGCTCGAGCTTGGCGAGCTCCATCCTGCGGGTCACGCCGATCTTCGGATAAGCGCGGTAGAGGTGATGTCCCACGGTGCGCGGGCTGAGGTACAGGCGCGCCGCGATCTCCCTGTTGCTGTACCCGGCTGCGGCCAGTCGCACGACCTGGAGTTCCTGTGGGGTCAGCCGCTGGAGCGGGTCGTCGGCCTGGGCGTGGGCCACGGGTCTGTCGCCGAGGACCGTCAGTTCGGTGCGGGCGCGCTCGGCCCAGCGTGCCGCGCCGAGCCTGGCGAAGGTGTCCTCTGCTTGCGCCAGAGCGGCGCGAGCCTCCGAGCGGCGGCGCTGGCGGCGCAGCCATCCTCCGTATGCGAGCTTGGTCCGCGCGAGTTCGTACGGCCGGTCGGGGATGAGCCGCAGCGCGGCGCGGTAGTGACGTTCGGCCTGGTCACCGTCGGTGAGCAGGGCCTGGCAGCGCAACTCCAGAGCCTTGCCGACGTCATTGTGCCCGGCCCACGCCGACAAGGCCGGCAGGTGTCGTCGGGCCAGGTCGGCGCGTCCGGTGCGGATGGCGGCTTCGACGTGATCCGGTACGGCCCTGATGAGCAGATCGTGCCGGGCAGGGCCCCCGCATGCTTCCTCGAACGCGTCGAGCGCCTGCTCGGAACGTCCCTCGGCGAGGTCGAGCAGTCCAACGCCCCACGAGGCGAGGGCCGCGTTGGTGGGGTGCAGGGCAGCGTGTTCACGCACCTCGGCGGCCAACGCACGGCACTCGGCGGCGTCGCCGATGACGGCGGCCAGCCACACCGCGATGGCCTTCAGTACGGTCACCTGCATGTCCATGCCGATGTCGGACGCCAGCGAGATGCCTTGAGCGAGGTCGGCCTGAGCGCCGCGGAAGTCGCCCCGCAGCAGCCGGCCGATGGCCAGCGGCTCCAGCACGTACGGAAGCCAGCCGAGCGACCCGTCCGCTCTGACGTCGGCCGCCAGCGACTCGAGCACGTCCGTCGCCGCCACGTCGTCGGCGGTCAGCAGCCCCATGAATCCGGCGATCACCCGCTCGACGAAGTCCTGGACGGTTCCGGTCCGGACAGCCTCGACCAGCGCGCGCATGGGCACGACCGCCGCGCCGAAATCACCGTCGGCGTGCCTGCCGTACCCGATCAGGGCCGCCACCACGGGCGCCAGCGCTGCGCCGGAGGGCAGCCGGACGGTCTCCAACTGGGCGACGGCTTCTTTGACGAGATCATGGGCGCATGCGTCGCGGGCCGCCCACACGGCCTCGGTCAGCATGGACACCGCCCGCTCCGGATGGCTGCCGGTGATCAGCATGGCGCCCTCCAAAGCCAGGGCTGCGTCGGCGGCCGGCGAGGTGCTTTCGTAGGCCACTTGCGCACGCACGTAGGTGGCCTCGGCGACGACAGCGGCCCTGCCGGTCAGCGCAGCGGCCTCGGTCGCCAGCCGGGTCGCCCATTCCGGGCGGCCGGCGTCGTAGGCAGAGCGGGCCGCGCGGACCATGCGCTGTGCCTTGCCCTCCTGGCCGGTGCTGAGCCGTGCGGCGCGCTCGTACGCCAAGGCGACCGCCACCGCCCCACCGCGATCTCGGGCTCGCTCGGCAGTGTGTTCCAGCTCGCCGGCGACTTCATCGTCGGGGCCGGTGGCCGCGGCGGCCCGATGCCACGTGCGGCGGTCGGAGTCCGCCACAAGCGACAGCGCGCCAGCCAGGGCTTGATGTACGGCGATGCGCTGATGATGAGGAGCGCTCTGATACACGGCCGAGCGGATCAGCGGATGACGGAACCTGATCTCGTCGGCTGACGTCACGACCAGACGGGCCTCTTCAGCCGGACCGAGATCGACGGGTGACACACCGAGGGCGACGCCCGCCCGCAGAACCACATCGAGTTCGCAGGCGCCGTCGGCCGCCGCCAGTAGAAGGAGCAGACGGGTGGCAGCGGGCAGCTCCTCCAGCTGGGCCCGGAAGGCGTCCTGCACGCGTCCGGCGATCCTCAGCGGACCGACCGGCGTGGCCAGGCCGTCCCTCGACGCGTGGGAAAGCTCCATCAGGGCCAGCGGATTGCCGCCCGCCTCGTCCAGGAGCCTGTCACGCACCGGAACGGTCAGCTCGGGCGCGCATTCCGCCAGCAGTTCCACGGCGGAGTCACGGTCCAGTCCGTCCAGCCGCATGACCTCGATCCCCGGCGTGAGGAACGGTTGTGCGGTGTCCCGTACCGCGAAGACCATCACGATCGGATCCTCATGAAGCCTGCGCGCTGCGAACAACAACGCGTCCGAGGACGCCCGATCCAGCCATTGAGCATCGTCGATCAGGCACACCAGCGGCCGCCGCGCGGCGAGGTCCGACAGCAGCGTCAGCGTCGCGGCGCCGACGAGGAACGGGTCGCGCACCGGAACCTCGGCCAGCCCGAACACTGACCGCATGGCGGCCGCCTGCTGGCCCGGCAAAACCTCCAGCCGGTCCACGAACGGATGCAAGAGCAGGTGGAGCCCACTGAATGGCAACTCGGCCTCGGTCTCGATGCCGGACCCCCGTAACACCCCCATCCCGTCCGCGACCGACGCCAGATCCTCGAGCATGGTCGACTTGCCGATCCCCGCCTCACCCTGCACGACCAACGCCCCGCTCCGCCCTTCGCGGGCCTTCGCCAGCAGCTCCTCCAAACGGGCGCGCTCAAGGTGGCGTCCTATCAACATGACGGCACAGTAGCGCCCACGCCAATGTGGCACATAAACGGGCACAGACCCCATCAACCACTCCATGAACTCGCCCCCGCCTCGACCCCGCTGCCGACCACAGGTCCCAGTCCCGGCGACGGCTCTCGTCTACCTACTGACCGACAACATGAGCGTCTACGCTCGGCACCACGTCTGGCGTCATCAGTCAGGCGAAATAGATCAGATCGAATGGGACTACGAGCCGGAGCCCTCTCCAGACCTATCTGATCCACCGCAGGTCAGCTTCCCCGCGTGGATCAAATCGGGCGCGAACTGACAACCTCGACCTCTGCAATTTCCAGCCCCAACATGGCGACCGCCCGACCGTCCTCGGCTGGCTGGCTGCTCCGCTTTCACCTTTCGGCGCGCACTTCCAAAGGAACTGCATCAACCTGTAGAACGAAACCAGGGGTTCAACGCTCCCCGGAGGCTCTCTTACTGCCGAGACCGTCAACGTCGTCAGGAAGGTGCGGGGCCATCACTGGACAACTTCGCTCCGTTGACCGCGAGGGCCCTTCCACTCCAGTGGATCAGGCCCTCGCCTTGCGACACCACAAGATCGACTACTTGATGAATCAGCCCTTCCGGGGCGGGCGCCGTCCAGGGACGCGGACGGAGGCAGCCTTGCGCCCATCGCCCCTACCTGCGCTGAGGGTTACGGTTCCACCCCTGCTGGCGAAAACGACAAGCAACACCACCAGGGATACGCCCGCCGCGGCCGCAATGCCGATAGTCACCCACGGGTACTCCGGCCACGCGGCCACAGCCGTGATCGGTGTCGCGATCGAGACGATCGCCGCCTTGCCCAGTCTCACTCGTTGACCCTTTCGGATTGAAGGAAACCGAAGGGATCAACCAGACAACCAACATACCGGCGCATAGGCAGGTAAAGTGGTCGACGTAAACGCCCTGTTTACGACTGAGGGAAATCACCTTCGGTACGAGAACGCCGGATCGTTGCCCGCGATCCGGCGTTCTTAATTTAACGGCCAGAGAGACTCATGACGCGCGTATCGGACAACGCGTTGACCGGCTAAGCAGAAATGACACACTGCGGCCAGTTTATCGCCCATTGAACTAGCCCCTACGTCTCAAGTGAATCGCCAGTCACCAGGTGGCTAGTCCCCAAGACCCGGAACCCGGTTCATGCGTGCGGATGTGATGCGACTTCGCGCGTCCAGCGTTGGCTCGCCGGAGAAGACCCACCCATGTCGCAGCTGTTCTAAAACCTGCAATTCAGCTGCGCTTTCATGCCGGGCGATGCCATCGCATAGGTCGGCGCACAAAAACCCACAGACCACCTTGGAGCACCGAGATCACCCAAAGAAGCGCTTGAGAAACATCAATATTGCGGAGTCACAGCTGAAACAACGTGCGTTCTTGCCTCAGGTCTCTGCATGCAAAAGCCCTGCAGAACGGAGCGCTGAAAATGAGTCGTTGGATACCCTCATCCGTTGGATTGTTGGGCCTCGTCGCGGCCGGGTGCGGCGCAATGTCCACGACATCCGTCGAGAACGCGACGAACGCCGCAACAGCACCGCATCCGATTGCCTACTCCGCTAACGCCACGACAGGCCAAGACGACGTCACCGACCTCTTCCTCACCCCCCACCGAGGCCGACCTGGCCGGCGGGCAAATGCGAACCGTCCCGGGGGGCAGCCTTACGCAGCTGAACGTCTGCGTCCTACTCAACCCAGCGCGAAGCCGATAAGGCCTGGCAGCGCGCCGAAGCCAAGCTCGAGGAGGCCATTAGGAGGGGCGGGCTGCCGTGCCCGCCCCTCTGGTGCGCGATCAGGCGCTGCTGGAGGCCGCGTAGATCTCCACGGCTCGCCGGGCATCGACCACGCCCTGGTAGACCCGGACCTCGTCCAGCGCTCCGGAGAAGAACTCGCTGCCGACTGAGCCGGTCAGCCTGCGCCCGACCTGAACACTGACGGTGGAGAAATCCCAGGTGTTCGGCCACACAACCTGCGAACCCCCGAACTGCCCGTTGACGTACAGGCTCACCACGCCGGTCACCGCGTCGAAGGCGAGTGTCAGGTGGTCACCCCGGCCCGTGGTCTGCGGTGACCCCGCACTGTCGTCAGCCGAGGTTTCCTGGGGCGTCGCGGCGTCCTGATCAGTGACCACCAGCTGCCACTTGCCATGGGCAGCGGAGTACCGAACCACCACGGCGGTGGCGTTCGGGCCGGCCAGCGACATCACCGTCTCGTCACCTCTCGGGAGCGCCGAACCCATCCGGGCCTGCGCCGCGATGGCGAAGCTGCCCCGACGGGCCAGGAGTCCGGCATCGCGTGAGGCGTAGGACTCAGGGGTGCCGTCAAGCAACAGGTGTCCGTCACCGGTCAGGGCCGACTCAGGAGCAGCACATTCGGGATCCAGCTCCGGTTCGCAGGAGGCGTCCACGTGGTAGATCGACGCGCCGCTGCCGAGGGCCAGACCGGCTTGGCCGGAGGCCTCCGGGGACACACCGTTGAGCACGTCCTCCAGCGGCCAGTAGGACACCAACTCCGGCGGACTGCCCTGTGCCGCGGCCAGTTCCTCCTCCGACACCATCCGGTCGTAGACCTGGACCTCGGACACCGAGCCGGTGAACGCATTGGTGTAGCCGGACATCGCCAGCTCCCGGCCGATCTGCAGGCCGCCGTCCGCGTTCCACGGGGTGGGGCGCGACACCGGAGCCGCCGCGGGAACGCCCTGCTTGTACAGCAGCAGCTGCTGCTTCACCGCGTCGTACTCACCGACCAGGTGGGTCCAGATCCCGGCTACCGCCGGCGTGCTGTCCACGACCCTCCAGTCACCCATCGAGTCCAGCGGCGTCACCGGCGTACGGAAGACCCACTTCTGGGTAGCGCCGTCGTAGCCGAGGCTGAAACCCGCGCCACCCGTGCCATCCTGGCTCACCACCGTCATGTCCTGGCTCGGCAACGACGGCAGGTAGACCCACGCCGCGACCGCGAACGACTTGTCCGTGGCCACCACCGGTCCGCTGGTGGACAGGTAGCCGCCGTCGGTGCCGTCGAGCTTCACAGCGACCCGGCTCTTCTGGTCACCCTGCTGGTCGACGCCGAAGATCGCGCCGGAACCCGCCGTCAGCACAGGATCACCCGGGCGTCCCGCAGCCTGCGGCGCGCCCGCAGCGTCGTCCAGCTTCCACACGGCCGCCGGCAGCCGGCCCGCGCCCACCAGGAACGGGTAGCCGTTTGGGTTCTTCTGGCTCTTGCCCGCTGCGTCCACCGCAAACACCGTCAAATCGTGCGGGCCCTCCCACATGGGCGTCCAGCGGATCGTCGCCGGCTTGCCGGCGCCAGTGCCCGCATTCACCGTGAGCTGAGGCTCACCATCGAAGAAGTATCGGTAGGCGACCACGTCCGAGGAGGCTGAAGTGAAGGTGAAGCTGCCCTCGTCACCCACGCCCGGGTGCCACTGGTCGTCGTCCGGGTACTGCGACGACGTCACCTCCGGCGGGGCCGGCGTGGTGTGGCCGTACATGAACTCGCATTTCACTGGGGACCAATCTCCCCAGGCCGTGCCATCATTGCCCCGCGCCCGCCAGGAGACCACGACGTTCTCGGGGATGGTGTAGGTGCTCGGCGCGGAGACCGTACCAGAGGTGCCGACCTTCGCCGAGAACATGTGCTGCCCGGTCTGGGTGTTGGAACTGCTGACGCTGGAGGTCGTCGCAGTGCCGGTGGTGAACGTCTTGGTGACCGTGCTGCCACCGCTCGGCGTCCAGGAGACCTCGAACTGAGCCTTCAGCGTCTCAGTCTGACCGGGGTTGTCGTTGTGGTCGTAGTCCTGGATCGTCGCGTACATCATCGGCAGGGAGTCGGTGTACGGACGGGACGCGCCGTGCACGCACGCTCCACCGGGGCTGATGGACATCGTGGACTGCGACGGCGCCAGCGGCGGCCGGTTGTAGGTGACCTCCAGCTGGCCGTTGCCGCAGAACCGGTTCCAGTAGGCGTAGCCCGACTCATCGCCCGCGGCCAGCCGGAAGGTCGTGGTCGCCCAGCCCGAGTCGGCCGCCTGCTGCACCGCCGACTTGGCGTTGAACCGCAGGTTCTGGTTGGTCGAGGTGCACGATCCCGCCCGCGCCGAGGTCGACGCGGTGTCGACGGCCGCCTTGGAGGAGGGCTGGTTGGACCAGTTGGTCGAGGAGCTGATCGCACTTGAGCCGGTGCTGTTCACTCGGGACAGCGCCACCGAGCGGGCCGTGCCGTTGTAGGCGCTGGTCAGCGTGATGGCGAACTCTGCCGAGATGATGTCCTTGCCTGCGAGGGACGAAGTCGGCACCGCATAAAACTGCCGCTTCACATCGTTGCTGCTCGCGCACAACGACGAGACATCGGCCGGGCACCGACCCACGCCCTCGTCATCGGAGAACTTCCAGTGCTCCTGCCTCGAGTGATACGACGAGACCATCGCCCAGCCGGACCGGGTGTAGGTCTTGGCCACCGGGTCGATGTAGAGCGGATAGGTCGCCGAAGCCAGCAGTTGAGCATCCGGCGTCAGTACGAACGCGTCGTCGCGCACCTCCAGTCCGACGGGAGCCACCTGGGAGTCATCGCCAGGACCTTCCCGCAGATCCCCCGGCTCGGACTCCCCGCTCACACCCGCCGAAGTCGCCCTCGACATCACACCGGCCGGTGCCGCCGCGGTGCTGCTGTCCCACATGATCGGCTCGGGAGCCTCGAACACCGGGCCTCCCGCGCCCGACTCCACCGCGGCGATCCCGCCCCCGGGCTGCTCCTCCAGACGCACTCCGCCGGTCTCGACCGGCAACTCGATCCGAGCGAGATCCGGGTTCGCAGCAGCCTCGGCGGACTTGACGACCAGCAGGTGCGAGTAGCCGTCAACGTCAGCCCGGACCACCAGGTCGACGTCCGGAAGCACATTGCTGAACGTTGCCGTGTTCCCCTGAACGTGCGGCTGCGGAAGCGACCCGGGCCAGCCCACCGACATCGTCTTCCCCGCCTGGCGCATGGTCACGAACGGGCTATCACCACCGCCGGATATGAACAATCCCACTGTCGCCGCCTTGGGCGACCACGTCCCGTCGGGACGCCGGACCAGTGTGGTGTCCAGATCCTCCCACTTGCCGCCCTGCCACGTCCGCACCGGCTGCACATGCTCAACCGTGGTGAAAGTTCCATCCGGCTGCGCATACGTCTCACTGCGATCCGTGCGCAGATTCAACGCCTCCACCCGCTTGCCAGTGGAGGTTGCCGCGCTCTGGGCGTCATTCTCCGAGTACGCAGGCGCAGCCGGGTCAGCCTCGACCGCTGCCGCAGGCGACGCCGTCACCGGGCCGTGCGCCGGGTAGCCCACCAGCCCCGCCGCAAACACCATCCCGGCCGTGGCAGAAACGAACCCACCACGCCATTTCCCGCGCTGCCACCTGGCTCCAGGCACGCTCTTGCTCCCCATCGTCCGTGCTGTCTCTACCTCTGCCCTACTGCGACGCCTCACTGGACCACCGCCCCGAACGCGACACCGTCCGCCGGGATGCCACCCTGGCCAGGCGCCCATACAGTGATCGGCGAGATGGTCGCGGCACCAACCGCGCTCCAGGGGATGCCGAGCACCGCCCGAGCACGGATCGGCGCGAACGACTGCTCCCGTGTGAACGACCTGTTCGGATTCGCCCACACGGTCGTGGTTTCGGTGCGTTCGTCGGTCACCTCAACGCGCGCCTTCTGCGTGCGCGCCGCCATCGACGCAGACACCGCGTCCTGCCGGAAGGCAACAGCAGCAGACTTAGACGTCGTATTCACCTCAGCGGCCTGCGTAGCCCCGCTCAACACGAGAAGTGGATCCACTAGCACCGTTGGCACCATGGCGACGAATGCCCTGCGGCCAATCCCTCGCCATTGCCGCGTTCTGACATGACGGCGCATATCGCCCCACACCATCGTTTCCCCGCCCTGGGCATGTTCTTCATGACCGGGCAAAGTCAAGCAATTAGGGACATAACGGTTCAAGCACGCCTAAGTGAACAAACGATCAACGTCACAACCTGCAGCATCGACGCTTACTCGACGGCACTAGGTAAGCGTCAGGTTAACCAGCCGTTCAGGGCCTTTAGAAATAAAGGGTAAGTAAGATCATCCGAGTCCGGGACACACCCCTGCGCACACGTGTGGCGAGAGTGATGTTGATCATAGTTTGAGTTTTCAGCATCCAATACAGTGTCGGCCTGCACCTGGTCAATCACTAAACGCATCCATTGACTCGAGGCTCCACAGGCTTCAATCGCTATGCGACAGCCCTTGGCGTGAACAATTCTTTGTGCCGCACGGAAATAAAGGACGGCATACAAATGCCCGATTCATCCCCCAATGCCCGATTTGGATAGGGCCTTGTGTCCCGGGCAGCGCCTACCCGAGACAAGACACCCTGGCGTGAGAGTCAGGGCAAGTTCTGCTTGAGAGCCCGCCGAAATCGTCGCAGCATGAGAAAGTCGCTGCAGAGCCGCCAAACAGCGATGAGCGACGCCGACCCCTACGGCTGAGCGTCGTAGCCACTACTCCGGCCGCGCTCCAGGCGCGCGGCGCTGATGATGAAGCCGGCCACGAGTTGGCGACCGCCGTCAGAGAGCTCGATCACGGTGACACAACAAAAAAGCCACAGCATCCGATCTTGGATACTGGCGAGTGACGGTCGATCCGAGGGTCAGATCGGGGTCAGACGATCAAAAGGCCGGACTCCCACACATGGGATCCGGCCTCTGAACTGCGACAACCTGGTGGGCGACACTGGGATCGAACCAGTGACCTCTTCGGTGTGAAGCAGATTGGCGAGATTGCCGACCTGTTGGGCAAGGGGCCCTGACCTCAGCCAACAGTCCACGGACGTCCGTACCACCCTGCGGGCGTCCGTGGCCGTTGTCACTCAAATAGTCACTCAGATCAAGAGCAGGCCCGACGGGACATCACCGAGAGCGCCGTCTCCCGACCTCACTGTCAGTCGTTGGGTCAAACCCCGCCGAGAGGCGCTCATCCACATCATCACTGCCAGTCGTCGCCATCGCCGACGCTGAACCGCCGGCGACTGATCGCACGACGGAGTTGAGGGGACGCGCCGGGCGGGGCGCCCCCTCTCGTCCGCTATGCCGTACGGTCGAGCGCGTCGGCGAGGTCGTTCAGCGACTTCGCCAGCGTGGCTTGCGCGCTGACGGAGGTGTCGAGCTGGTGGGAGACGGCGCGAAGCTGCGCCACGGCGGCCTTCTTCTGCGGCCCGTCGGTGAACCGCTCCGCCCGGTCGACGAACTTGCGAACGTTCGCGGCCGTATTGGCTTTCAGGGTGCCGGTGCGCAGTGCCTGCGCGTAGTAGGCCCGCACGAGTTCGAAGCTCGCCGGCCAGCTCAGCTTGGGCTGGTGCTGCGCGTTGAACCTGTCGAAGCCGACCGTCGCGGCGGCGTCGATCTCCGCCTGGTCCAGGTGCTCGCTCGGGGTCAGCGCGAACGCGTCGAACCCGCGGGCGATCTCGCTGCCGTAGATATGGCCGTTGTAGTAGTACGCGGACCAGAAGCCGCCGGTGACCAGGGAACTCGCGTTGATCGGGCCGCGGTCGAAGAACGCGATCTCGCGCGGGTGTGCGGAGTCGGTGAAGTCGAACGCCGAGACGCCGCCCTGGTACCAGGCCTGGACCATGATGTCCCGTCCGGGTACGGGGATGAGCGAGCCGTTGTGCGCCACACAGTTCTCCTGCGTCGTCTGCGCGACCGGGAGCTTGTAGTAGCTGGCGAACTTGAGCTTGCCGTCCACGATGTCGTAGATCGCGTCCGCGCCCCACGAAGGCTCGTCGGTGGTCCGGCAACGCGCCCCGGTGCCGCCGCCCCACTCGTCGGTGAAGATGACCTTCGTCCCGTCGTTGTTCAGCGTGGCCGAGTGCCAGTACGCGAAGTTCGGGTCCGAGACCTCGTCGAGCCGGACGGGATTGGCCGGGTCGGAGATGTCCAGCAGGAGCCCGTTACCCGCGCAGGCGGCCGCAGCCAGGCCGATCTCGGAGTACGCGGTGATGTCGTGGCAGTGGTTGGTGACCGGCCGGGGCGACCAGTTCGAGCCGGACGGGTGCTGAGGAGTGGCCGGGTTGTTCTGCAGGCCGTCGAGCGCCCCGGTCTCCGGGTCCGCGAACAGCCGGGGCTGGTTCACGATCGAGGCGTTCTGCGGGGCGGCCAGCGGCACCCGGATGATGTCGATCCGCCACAGGGACGTGTTCGGGTCGGTCGCCGCCGTGTTCGCGCAGCCGGCCAGTTCGGCGCCCGAGCGGACACCGGCCGTGCCGGAGACGTAGACGTAGACGTTCTCCGGGTCGTCCTTGCTGGTGACGAGAGTGTGCGTGTGAGACCCGCGGCAGGTCTGCACGGCGGCCACCTGGACCGGCTTGGTGATGTCGCTCACGTCGAAGACGCGGACGCCGCGGAAGCGGTCCGGGTTGACCGTGCCACTCGCGCCCTGGGTGCCGCAGTCCAGCCGTCCTCGGGTCTCCTCCACCGACATGAAAAGGAGGTTGCCGTACACGGACATATCGCCTTGGCCGCCGGGGCACACCACGGACGTGGTCAGGACCGGGTTCGAGGGTGCGGAGATGTCGTAGATGTTGAAGCCGTTGAAGTTGCCCACGAACGCGTACTTGCCGCTGAACGCCATGTCGGAGTTGGCGTACGACAGGTTGCCCGGGTTGGAGGGCTGGTAGAAGCCCTCGGGCCGATCCTGGTGGGCCAGGAGCTCCAGCCCGCTGGCGGCCTGCTGGGCATCGAGCCACCCGGCGCCCAGCCCGATTCGTGGATCGGCGTCATCGGCCATCGCCGTCGCGGGCATGAGTCCCACCAGGACCGTTCCCGCGGCGATGACACTGAGTTTGCGTAACCAAGCACGTCCCCAATGTGCCGTACGGCCGATATGCATCGGTCGCACCCTCCTTTTCTGGGTCTTTCTGGCATGACTACGCGCCGCGTGACTTAACCACTGGATGTCTTATGTCCAGCCAATCCGGCAAGATCTACGCGATGCTGGGGAGACAGTAACTGAATTTTCGGTAAATGTGCTATAGGTGTCACATCCTCCGGTTTAGCCCGGCCCCCAGCACGTTCGGAAGCAAGCGCAGACCATGAAGTCATCGAAACTGTTCCAGCGGTTCCTTCCGCCTCTGCTGATCGCTGCCACGCTCACCGCGTGTACGGCCGAAGGCCCGAAAGCGACCGTCGTTCAGCCGGGAGCGCCAGGACAGACCAGCAAGGTACTTCCCGCCGACGAGGTGCCGCGCTCCGACGGACGCGAGTACACCGACGCCGACGTGCGATTCATGCAAGGCATGATCCGACACCACTCCCAGGCGTTGCGGATGACCGGTCTGGTCGCGGGCCGTAGCGCGAGCAAGGACCTCCCGCGGCTCGCCAAGCGGATCGAGGTCTCGCAGCAGGATGAGATCGGGCTGATGGTGCGCTGGCTTCGGGCGCGGCTCCAGCAGGTGCCCAGCGTGGATTCCGGCCACGACCATCAGAGCGGCGATCTGATGCCGGGAATGCTCACCGAGGAGCAGATGGCCGAACTGCAGAACGCCAAGGGCGCGACATTCGACCGGCTGTTTTACCGGTACATGATTCAGCACCACATGGGCGCGCTGCAGATGGTGGAGCAGCTCTATGCCGACAAGGGAGGCCAGGAACCGGAAATCGACCAGTTCGCCGGCCATGTCGACGCCGACCAGCGCATCGAGATCGACCGGATGCAGAAACTGCTCGCCCCGATGGGGGGATAAACGGGACAACGGGTCATTTCCATGATCGGGTGACGTGGAAACGCGGGGTCCCGGCTCATACCGGGGCCCCGCGCCGTATCCGGTTCAGGCATCGACTACCGAAACGAGGCCTATCACCGGGATCACCATCGGGTCGAAGTCAGCCGGCCTGTCGTCCTGATCTACTTCGATGCCGCCTGCACGGTTCTCGACCACTACACCTCTCGGTGGCTCGTCGACAGCCATTCATTAGGCCCTGAGCTGGCGCGCTTCCAGGACGGCCTCCCGGCCGAAGGAAGTGGTCATGCCCGGGTAGCACGGCAGCGACAGCTGCCGCGCGGCGGCGGACTCGGTCACCGGCAGCGGCCGGTCAGCCACGCCGGTGTAGGTTGCTGTAAAGCACGCCGTCCGATGACCAGCCTTTGTCATCCGGTCCCTAGCTGGTGGACCGAGACCCTAGGGCCGCCAGGCCCGATCGCAGGTTCCGTCTTCCGCCGCCACGCCCGGTCTACTCGGGGATCGGGCCGAGCCCGAGAACGGCGCGCAGAGCGTTCTCCAGGTCAGTGGCGCGATCGAAATCGCCGACATGGCCGGTGAGGAAGGCGAAAGTGTAGCCGTCGGCGGCGCCGGCATAGTTGCCGCCCAGGCCGCCCATACCGTAGTCGTCACCGTAGATGCCGAAGCCCAGCCCCCAGGTCGCCTGTGCCCCGAAGACCGCGTCCATCCCCGAGCATTGGGCGGTGGTGGCCTCGGCGAGCAGGTCGGCTGACAGCAGCCGCGGCAATGCGGCGTAGAACCCGGCGGCTGCCCGGGCGGTGCCGTGGCCGTTGATAGCGGGGATCTCGGCGGCCCGCCAGGCGGCGGAGTTGACCACAGCCGGGTCCTGGGCACCGGGCGGATTGCCGATCGCCCGGTGGTAGAGGTCGGGTTTGCCGTCCAGCGCGGCAGCCCGGTAGGCCGAGGTCAAGCCAGTCAGCTCGATCGCCCGTGCCTGTTCAGCTGGGCCGAGGCCGATGTGAAAGTCCAGCTCGTGAGGGCCGCAGACCTCCTCAGCGAGAAAGCGGCCGAGCGTCCGCCCGTCGGTGCGCCGGACCAGTTCGCCGACCAGGTGCCCGTAAAACAATGCCGACTCGCCGTGCGCGGTGCCCGGCTCCCACGACGGCTCCTGCGCGGCAAGAAGCACGCATATCCGGTCCCAGTCGTAGAAGGTCTCGGTGGGTACCAACTGGTCCAGTGCCACCACGCCCGCCTGGTGCGACAGGACATGTCGTACGGTCGCCGGCACAGCGAACTCGGGCCAGTAGCGCCGCATCGGGGCGTCCAACTCCAGCACGCCCCGATCCACGAGGAGCAACACACAGACCGCTGCGAACGGTTTGGTTACGGAGTACGGCATGACGATGCTGTCGCGTGACCAGCCGGGGCCGCCCCACAGGTCGACGATCCATCGGCCGTCCAACTGGGCGGCAACCGCCGCCCCCGCTCCTCCAGCCTGTCGCTTCAGGACATCGGCGAAAACGTCCCTTACCTGCTCGAAACCCGGTTCCACGGTTCCGTTGACCATGGTCACCCACCCTAGGAGCGGAGGTCAGCCGAAGCCAACCGGGATTCGGTCACGACAGTACGGGCGGCAGCCTGGTCGCGAACCAACCCGATCAGGCTGTAGAGTCCCGCGACCGTGGCCAGCCTTGCGGCGGCGTCGAGAATCGCGTTCCGGCTGCGGAGGCCGTCCGAACGAGGTCGGCGCTCAGCTCGCGCGTTTGGCGGACCGAACGCTGCGGAGATCGACAGGCTATGGCTGGACAGGCTCCCGAGGCCGGTCCAGCAGCGGGAGCCGGAGCACGAACCGCGCTCCCTTCGGGGAGTCCTCGATCGTGAGAGACCCGTGGTGGGCGTTGACCATCTCATGGCAGAGGGCCAGGCCGAGCCCGCCACCGCCGGGATCCAGGCGCCGCCCCTCTGCCAGGCGGACGAACGGTTCGAAGACCCGTTCCCGGTCCTCCGGCGCGATGCCGTCACCGTCGTCCTGAACGGTCACGACGGCCTGCTCGCCGGCGCACGCCACGGTGACTTCGACGCGGGAGTGCGCGTGCCGCTGCGCGTTCGTCAACAGGTTGCGCAGTACGCCGGCCAGTTGCACCCGGGCTCCGAGAACGGTGGGGCGGCACGTCGCCTTGAGAAGGATCGGCCTGCCGAAGGACAGTGAGCTGATCTCCTCCTGGAGCAGGGCCGGCAGGTTGAGCGGCTCGCCGGCGGACACGCGGGTCTCGATGATCCTGGTGTAAGCCAACAGATCGTCGAGGATCGCCTGGAAGCGTTCCGTGGTGTGCAGGGCCGTCTCGATCGTCTCACGCGGATCCACCTCCTGGGGGTAGAGCAGGGCCTCATCCAGCTGGGTGTGCAGGGCGGCGACCGGCGACCGGAGCTCGTGCGAGGCCGTCGAGGCGAAACGCCGCTGGTAGGACACTGCCTCCTCCAACCGTTCGAGGTACCTGTTCGAATTGCGCGCGAGATGGGCGATCTCGTCGTTGCCGGGCGGTGTCGGGACCCGCAGGCTCAGGTCCCTGGCCGTGGCCTCGCCCATCTTGTCGCTGATCGCCCGCACCGGGCGCAGGGTCCGGCCCACCAGCAGCCAGGTGGCCCAGGCCCCAGCGGCGGAGCCGAGGAGGATCGCGGCTCCGATGCCGACTTCCACAAGGTGGTCCCCCAGGCCGGAGGGTTGCGCGACACCGGCGTAGACGAAATGTGGCCGGCCGCTCCACACCGTGGAGGACGCCTGCGGACTGAGCCGGAAGACCGTGACGAGGATGCGACTGTCGCTCCAGGACGGGTGCACGGAGAGGTCGAGGAGCCGGTCGTCGGCGGGCGGGCGGACCGTGCTCAACGGTGGCTTGCCCGCCGCCGCCGGGTTGGCCGCCGTCACCCGTCCCTGGTCGTCGACGAGCTGGAGGTAGTCGACGTGCCGCACCGACTCGGTCGGCGGTATGTGCCCGGGGCGCATCGCGTCGGCCCAGGAGAAGGCGGCCCGGCGCGTGTCGTGGAAGACGTCGTTGTCGATCGTGGAGCGGATCCAGCCGTCAACGAAGATGCCGATGACCGTGAGCACGACCAGCAGCACTATCCCCACGATGAGGGCGTATCGGAGACGGATGGAGTGAGGGAAGAATCGAAAGTCGGCGCATGACCAGTGGTCGCGTCGGTCGGCCACGGTTCCTCCTCGGCGCCGAAGAATACATACAGATCATTTGATGGCACCGGCCCCGTCGCGGAGTCGGCAAGGTGCTCACGTCCCGAGCAGTCTCCCCACGCCCTGCCACAGCCGCGCGACAGCGTCGGGATCGTGGAACAGGTGCACCGACATGTTGAAACCGGTGAACAGGCCCATCAGCTCGAACGCCAGCTGATCGGGGTCGGCACCGTCCGGCAACTCGCCCACGTCTGCCGCTTCACGTGTCGCTTCGACCAGGTAGGCGCGCCATTGCATCATTCCGTCGACGACCGCGTCGCGGACAGGACCGGCGAGCGCGTCGTACTCGAAGGTCGCCATGCTGAACAGGCAACCACCCGGGCAGCGTTCCGGTTCTCCGGAGATGTAGCGGATCCAGCCCTCGGTCAGAGCCCGAAGCCGCGCACGGCCCGGAGGCGCCGCCGCCGTCGGCTCCAGCACGATCTCGACGATCAGCTCCCCTACTCGTTCCAGGATGGACAGCTGCAGCGTCTCCTTGCTCTCGAAAGGCCCGATCAGATCGGCCTCGCTCATATCCATGTCAGCCGCCAGACGCCTGATCGACAGCGCCCGCAGCCCTTTCACTAAAGCGACGGCCACCCCGCGATCGAGGATGTGCCGGCGCGCCGCAGCCGGGCCTTCCTGCGAGTTGCGAGGACTCATGACACACAGCCTGTTCGAGCTGAAGAACACCAGCAGACGAACGTTCGTGTGTTATCAGTCACTCTGAAGGGGCCGAGGCCGGCCGCCTCGGCGATCGGTTCGACGCGCGACAGGTCGGCGGCCACCCGTGACTCGATCAGCTCGCCGCCCGAAGCGGCCGCCTGAAGTCCGACCTCGACGACGGCGGCCTCGATCCGGGACCGGGCCGAGGTCCGCGTGGCCAGTTCGATGAGGTACAGCGCCATGACGTCTCCAGAGGTCCGGCATCGTACAGACAGGTCGGTCTTATGCATGGTACGGCATGGCGCAGAGGCACGTAGACTTCCAGGGTGTCCGCCCTCTCACCCGCACGCCCGGCCGAACGTCTGCTGGAGACCGCGAGCCGACTGTTCGCCCTCCAGGGCATCCGCGCCGTGGGGATCGACCAGATCATCGCCGAGGCCGGCGTCGCCAAGTCGAGCCTGTACCAGGCGTTCGGGTCCAAGGAGGCCCTTGTCGTGGCCTATCTCGAACGGCAGGACTCATTCGACCGGGCCGCCTACCGGGCCGCCGCGACCGGTGTGCCCTCTGGGCCGGGCCGGGTGCTGCTGTCCTTCGACCTGGCCTGTGTCGCGGCACAGCGGCGCAACTTCCGCGGCTGCCTGTACCTGAACGCCTTGACCGAGTTCCCCGACCCCCGCCATCCCGTGGCCGAGGCCGTGGAGACGCACCGGGTCTGGGTCCGGGCCCGTTGGGCCGAGGCGCTGTCCGCCCGGGGTGGCGACGGCGCCGCGCTGGTCGAGCGGGTGCAGGTGGTCTACGACGGCGGGGTCGCGGGGGTGAAGACCGCACGATCCACAGCGTCCATCACGCTGGCCCGCTCGATGGTCGCCGACCTCCTCGCAGCGGGCGGCCATGGATGAAACCTTTCTGTCTGGTAGGTTTTTAGCGACGGGCGCTCCTGCCGGACCGATGGGTCACGTTGCTGGCGTTTCCGTGATGAATCGACGCGGCGTGCTGCCGCGTCGTGGAAAACGATCGTTCTACGACTTCTAGGGGAGACATCGTGCCGTTCATCAACGTGGGGCAAGAGAACAGCGCCGCGATCGAGATTCACTACGAGGACCACGGTTCGGGCCAGCCCGTCGTGCTGATTCACGGCTACCCGCTCAACGGCGCGTCGTGGGAGAAGCAGGAGCGGGTGCTCCTCGCCGCGGGCTACCGGGTCATCACCTACGACCGTCGCGGCTTCGGCAAGTCCAGCCAGCCGACCGTCGGCTACGACTACGACACCTTCGCGGCCGACCTCGACAAACTCCTGACACACCTCGACCTGACCGACGTGGTACTCGTGGGCTTCTCTATGGGCAGTGGCGAGGTCACCCGCTACCTCGGCACCTACGGCTCGTCGCGCGTCTCGAAGGCCGTGCTGATGGCTGCAATCCCGCCGTTCCTGCTCAAGACCGACGACAACCCGGAAGGCGTCGACGGGTCCGTCTTCGAGGGCATCAAGGCCGCGGTCGTGCAGGACCGGCCTGCCTACCTCAAGAACTTCCTCGACAACTTCTACAACGTCGACGTCCTGGGCGGCACTCGGATCAGCGAGCAGGCCTGGCAGAACAGCTTCGCCGTCGCCATCGGCGCCTCCCCGTACGCCGCACATGCCTGCGTCGACGCCTGGCTCACCGACTTCCGTGGTGACCTGCCCAAGTTCGACGTTCCCACGCTGCTCATCCACGGCAACGCCGATCGGATCCTCCCCTACGAGGCGACCGCCGCCCGACTGCCCAAGCTGATCAAAGACCTGACCTTCGTCACGATCGAAGGCGGTCCGCACAACATCGCCTGGACGCACGCCGACGAGGTCAACTCCGAGCTGCTCGGCTTCCTGGCCAAGTAGCCGCCGGCAAGACCGGGACCGGGGATCGACACGGCTTCGCCGTCTGCCGGTTCCCGGTCACCGACCAGTCCGGGCGCGGTCGCACGGGGGCAGACGTGCCACGCGGAATCCGGTCCGCCGTTGTGCGGATGTGCCCGCTCCCCCAGGCCGCTCGAGTTGGTCGGGCGCTCGGGTCGCCGTCACCAGAGGTGAAGTAGCTGTGAGTGGCGGGAGCTCCGGGCGCCTAGACATAAAAGTCGTTAGCGGGTGAGAGACAAACTATGACATCGCGGCAGTACGCTGGCGAGGCAGGCAGCGCGGGAGATGTCTACGAGCGGCTGATCGTCCTTGCGGTCTTCACCCCCTGGACGCCCGAGCTCGTCGCGCTGGCGGCCGTCCGGCCCGGCGAGCGGGTCCTCGACCTGGCCTGCGGCACCGGGATCGTCACGCGAGCGGTGGCACGCACCGATGGCACCGATCTGATCGTCGGGCTCGACGTCAATCCGAGCATGCTGGCGGCGGCCCGCGACGCCGCGGCCGACCTGCCGATCGAGTGGCGGGAGGGCGACGCGGCCGCCCTGCCCTTCCCCGACGGCGCCTTCGACGTGGTCCTATGCCAGCAGGGACTGCAATTCTTCCCGGACAGGCCCGCCGCACTCGCGGAGGCCCACCGCGTGCTGGCGCCGGGCGGGCGGGCCCTCTTCAGCGTCTGGCGCTCCACGCGTGACACCCCCGGCTGGCGCGCGCTGGAGGAGGCGCTGGCACGGCGGGTCGGAGCCGAAGCGGCGGTACTTCCGCCCTTCTCACTCGGCGACGCACGCCGGCTACGCGCTCTGCTGTCGGACGCGGGATTCCGCGACATCCGCATCCGCTCCGAGGCGCACATGAGCCGCTTCCCCTCAGCCGAGGCATTCGTGCACGCGGCGGTGGCGGGCGCGCCGTCAATGCTCGGACCGTTGGCGGATCAGGGCGAGGCGGTGCTGGAGGCGATCGTGGCCGAGGTGGCCGCCGACCTGGCGACGGCGCTGGACGACGACGGCCTCGCCTTCCCGCAACCGAGCAACGTCGCGACCGCGGGCAAGCCCTGACGGCAGGGTGCCATCGCCGTAGCGCCGGCACAGGGTGGCGGAACAAGCTCTAGCTCACGCGCTGCTTGGGTCAGATCGCCCACAAGGCACTGACGACGATCGCTGGGCTGCTGGAGGGCGTCCGCGATACTCAGCTCCTGCTCACCCAGGTCACCACTGACCTGCTACGCCCGCCGGTGTCGGAGTTCAAGGCGTGGACGGACTTCGAGTTCCGCTCCCCCGAGTACTACATCCTGCTCACCGAGTTGGCTGGAGAACCCGTCGATTCGCCTCAGGGTCTGCTCCCCGACGATCTGGCCGGGAAGGTCAACGCTCAAGCGCTCGATGACACCCACCGTAGGGTCTCCCGTCGCGGCTACCAGGCTTTCGGCGCCCACTTCGCCCTCGCCCAGCGTCGCGTGATCCTTGGTGACGAGATGGGCCTGGGCAAGTCGATCGAGGCCATTGCTGCTCTCGCGCATCTCAAAGCCAAGGGCAGCGATCATTTTCTAGTGGTGTGTCCAAGGGGGCGGCACGTGGCTCGCCCCCTGGCCCTCACATCCGCCGCCCCTTTTGGGCAGCTCCTAACATTTGCCGACTTGCGGGCACCTGACGTGACCCTTGCTATCCCTGCAGCACTTGAGCTTGTGGTGGGAGCTGCATCTGTACCAGCACTTCGCGCCGGGCTTCGACTTGGCGCTCACAGCCGTCGGCACCTGGCACGACTGGAGCGTCATCGTCCTGAAGTGATCCGCGCCAGCCGACGCGGTCTGAGGACTCCGATCTGCATGATGGCGAGAGTGAGCAGCGCCGAGCCGAAGGCCAACGACATGGGCTTCCCCCGCATGAGTGCCTCCCCCCAGGTCGGGCCGATAGGCGGCGACCGGAAATTGGCGGTAGCGTCACGTCCGCGCAGCCCATCAGGGAAAACGCGCAGGTCGTTATGCGGGCCTGCCGTGCTCCGGTGACCACGGTCGCCGAGCTGTGATCCGACCTCGGCCCCTGACGGTCCCTACCGCCGGACGCTCCCGAGGAAGTCGAGCAGCAGCGCGTTGACCTCCTCGGGGGCTTCCAGGGTCATCCAGTGGCCGGCACCTTCGAGGCGTTCGTAGCGCCACGGGCCGGTGACATGGCGTTCGGTACCGGTTACCTGCTCCTCGATCAGGAAGCGGTCGCCGCTGCTCCACACACCCATGGTGGGCACCTTGAGCTGCGGAAGCGTGTTCGCGGGAAGGAGGAGCGACTCGGGGGTGATATTGGCGCGGTAGAAGCCGAGGGCCGAGGTGAGCGCAGCGGGGTCGCTCAGCCGGGCGACGACCTCGTCCGCCTCGGGGTGTCTGGTCCAGTCGCGCAGGGCGGCGAAGTCGTCCCGGCTGAGCCATTCCTCGGCGAGGCCGGGGAAGTGGAAGGCCAGCATGTACCAGGACTTCTCGCGTTGTGGGAGGCCCGCGGCGGCGAAGGCGGAGGCGTGGCCGACGGACAGGCTCGTGAGGCTCACGACCCGCTCAGGCAGGAAGGCAGCGAAGGCTATGGCGATGGCGGCGCCCGTGTCGTGCCCGACGAGGTGGACCTCGGGCACGCCGAGCACGCCGAGGATGCCGGTGAGATCGCGGATCTGCTCCTCCATCCCATAGTCGGCCACTTCCTGTGGTCGGTCGGAGGCTCCGTAGCCGCGCTGGTCGGGGGCGATGGTCCGATATCCGGCGGCGTTCAGCGCGTGCACCTGGGCGCGCCAGAGCGCGTGCGTGTCGGGGAATCCGTGGACGAGCAGGACAGCCGGTCCTTCGCCGCTGTCCTGAACCTCCAGGCTGACGCCGTCGACGTGGATTCTCATGGCAGGTCTTCCTTTCCATGGCCCGCCCGTGCCGTTGTGGCCGCGGGCCTCGTTCCTTCCGAAGGCGCGGCTGCGGCCTTCGTGATGTCCGGCAGCAAGGCCTTTCAAGATTGGCTGAAGAAGTCGACTGCGATCTGGGCCAGTGCCGCTCCGGCTTCCTCCTGCACGGAACGCCGTCCGGATCGGAGGGGGGACGGCGTGGTGGGCCTGTCAGGTGAGCTGGAAGCCGCAGTAGTCGTTACGGACGACGTCGGTGACGGCCTCCCGGTAGGCCGGTATCCCGGTGAGCCAGGCGAGCATCGTTCTGGGCTTACTTGGGCCGGACCCGATCCTGAACTGCGTTGCCTACGTCCGTCGTATCAGTACTTTCCCTGGCGCTGGTACGGCGGGGGTCCTGGCCGCGGAGCCGGTCCATCTCCCGCCATTCGGGCCGCAGCCCCGTCAGGCGTGTGGTGGGCGCGTAGGCCGCCCCGCCTGTGATCAGCACCGGTGCCGGCCCTGCGGGCGCCGCCGCCACCCGCCCACCAGCCCGCTGAGCGGGATCGGCCCAGGCGAGGGAGTCCGTCAACGCGTTGAAGGGATGAACGTGGAGTCGGCTTGGCGCCTACGTTCCGAGCAGTCTCCCGACGCCCTGCCGTAGCCGCGCGACAGCGTCGGGATCGTGGAACAGGTGCACCGACATGTTGAAACCGGTGAACAGGCCCATCAGTTCGAACGCCAGCTGATCGGGGTCGGCGCCGTCCGGCAGTTCGCCCAGCTCCGCCGCCTCACGTGTCGCTTCGACCAGGTAGGCGCGCCATCGATTCATCCCGTCGACGACCGCGTCATGCACCGGGCCGTCCAGTGCGTCGTACTCGAAGGTCGCCGTGGTGAACAGGCAACCACCCGGAAAGTGTTCCGGTTCCGCGGAGATGTAGCGGATCCAGCCCTCGGTCAGAGCCTGAAGCCGCGCGCGGCCCGGAGGCGCGGCTGCCGCCGGCTCCAGCATGATCTCGGCGATCAGCTCTCCTCCTCGTTCCAGGATGGAAAGCTGCAGCATCTCCTTGCTTCCGAAGGGCCCGATCAGACCGGCCTTGCTCATCCCCACCTCAGCAGCCAGACGCCCGATCGACAGGCCGCGCAGCCCTTCGACCGAAGCGACGGCCACCCCGCGATCGAGGATGCGTTGGCGCGCCGCTGCCGCACCAGCCAACGAGTTACGTGGACTCATGACGTACAGACTGCCTCACTCCGAGGCCGATAGCAACCGAACGTTCGCATGCTATAAGTCACTACGACCTGGTCAGGGCCCCGTCGTTCCCACGCCACCCTTGCCGGCCCCTGCCATGCCACCCAGTCGCCGGGGGCGGCCCTCGTCGAGGCGAACATGCCCGGTCCGACCCGCCCCGCAGACCACCGTCACGCCGGAGCCCGCTGCCGTTCACCCCTGCGTGCCCTGGCTGTCGTGGAACGGGCGAAGCCCCACACCGGCGTCGGCCCGGTGAAGGCGTAGCGACCCAGGAGGTTGATGTGCTCGTAACAGATCGGCAAGAGCCGGGCGCACACCGCTCGTGCCTATACGACCATCCACAATTCGAGTTCCGGGCGGGACACAGTCGCGCCACATTCGTGCAGTCGCCGATAACGACTACCTCGATGCGGTTGTCGGCGACTGCGTGCCCGTCAGGTGAACGCGGACAGGAATAGTCCTCGCCCCAGGTGGCAGACCACTGCTCCCCACAGCCGAGCGTCTCACCCATTCAGTGCATCGGGCGCATTCCGCCCGCTGCTCGGCCTCTTTGAAGAGGAGTCAGACGTCTGGTGACGGCACCCACGACATGTACGAGCCCGGCCCGCTCGATATTGGCGAGCGCGAACGAGACCGCGGGCTTGGACAGTCCCGACCCTCGGGCGAGTTGGGCACGGAAAGATCATTGACATTCGTTAGGGAGATTTACAAACTATCAACGACGGCAGTTTCGCTGGGACACCTCCTTGGTAGTCGCAGACCCGGGAACGGAGGTCGCCGTGTCACATCAGGTGCGAACACCGCCACAGCCTTCTCCTTTCCTGGTCTCGCCCCCCGTGCAACGGAGATCGGAGTGTTGCTGTTGAAGAGTCCGCGATCATTATCGGCGCGCCGCAGCCTTCGCCGCAGAACGGCCTTCGCGGCCGTTCTGGCGATGAGCCTGAGCTCAATCGGTATCACCTCGGCCGCCGGCGCGGCCGATGGGCCTCCCGTGGGAGCCGGTCAGCCCACAATCGTTCAAGGAGCGGTCGGGAACGCCACCCCGATCGCCGGATGGAAGCTTAAGTCGTCGAGCGCTGTGAGGTCGGGCGGTGAGGACGTATCTCAGCCCAACTTCAAGGACACGGGGTGGCTGCCGGTGTCCCCGCGCTCGACGGTGCTCGCCGGCCTGGTGGAGAACGGCCGCTATCCCGACATGTTCTACTCCACGAACATGCGCGATAACGTGGACAAAGCGGACTTCAAGGTTCCCTGGTGGTACCGAGAGGAGTTCGTTGTCACCGGAAAGCCGGGCCTGACGACGACTCTCCGCTTGAACGGCATCATCTCCCGGGCGGACATCTGGCTGAACGGACAGCAGGTGGCCACGAAGGATGAGGTCGTCGGCGCGTACAACATCAAGGAACTTGATGTGACCGACCTCGTCCGCCCTGGCAAGAACGCGCTGGCGATCGAGTCGTATCCGGCAGATCCCGACCGGGACCTGTCCATCGGCTGGATCGACTGGGCGCAGTCCCCTCCGGACAACAACATGGGGATCTGGCGTGACGTGGAGATCGTCCGTTCTGGGCCGGTGTCGCTGACCGAACCGCGGGTGCTCACCGACGTCGCCCTGCCAGGCCTGGACCATGCCGACCTGACCGTCAAGGTAGACGTGCGCAACGCCGGTGACCAGCCCCGCACCGTGTCCGTCGAAGGCAAGATCGACAACATCGCGGTCAAGAAGGCGGTCACGCTGACGCCGCGGGAGGTGCGGACGGTCGTCTTCACCCCTGAGGAGTTCGGTCAGCTCTCGATCGACAACCCGCGGATCTGGTGGCCCGCGCAGATGGGCAAGCAGCCACTTTACGACCTCGATCTGACGGCGCACGTGGACGGAGATCTCTCCGACCGGGCGCACACCACCTTCGGTATCCGCGACGTCACCTCGCACGTCAACTCCGACAACGGTCGCCAGTTCGTCATCAACGGCAAGCCGCTGCTCATCCGGGGCGGGGGCTGGGCGTCCGACCTCCTTCTGCGGCCCGAGCTCGGCAAGATGGAAGACCAGTTCCGCTATGCCGTCGACCTCGGACTGAACACCATTCGCACCGAAGGCAAGCTGGAGAGCGACGAGTTCTACGCACTCGCCGACCGCTACGGCATCATGATCATGCCGGGCTGGGAATGCTGCCATAAGTGGGAGAAGTGGACCGGCACGAACAAGTGGACCGATGAAGACCGGCGGGTCGCCGGGGAGCTGATGGCCAGCGAGGCGAAGTTGCTGCGCAACCACCCGAGCGTCATCGCCTTCCTGATCGGCAGCGACAAGGTTCCGCCGGCGGACATCGAAAAGCTCTACGTCGACACGCTTCGGGACAACGACTGGCGCAACCCGATCATCCCCTCCGCCGCGACCACGACGGGGGCGATCACCGGCAAGTCGGGAATGAAGATGTCCGGCCCATACGACTGGGTACCGCCGAACTACTGGTACAACAAGCAGGTTGGGGGCGCAGAGGGCTTCAACGCCGAGCTGAGCGCGGGCAAGAGCATCCCGACGCTCGACAGCCTGCGCAAGATGCTCTCCCCCGCCGAACAGGACGCCTTGTGGCAGGACTTCAACGCCGCGCAGTATCACGCCGCACCCTCGTCCACGTTCACCAATCTCAAGCTCTTCAGCAACGCGCTGGCGGGCCGCTACGGCGCGCCGAAGAGCCTTGAGGACTACGTCGCCAAGGCGCAGCTGGCGAACTATGAGAACGTGCGCGCGCAGTTCGAGGCATATATCCGGAACATGAACGACACCAGCAAGCCGTCGACCGGGCTCATCTACTGGATGCTCAATAATGCCTGGCCGTCGCTGAACTGGCACCTCTACGACTACTACCTGAACCCGGCAGGCTCGTACTTCGGCGCAAAAAAGGCGAATGAGAACCTGCACGTGCAGTACTCCTATGACGACCGTTCCGTCGTCGGGGTCAACCAGACCGCCGAACCCGCGAAGGACCTGACCATCTCGGCGGAGGTCTACAACCTCGACGGGACATTGCAGTACAGCAAGCGGGTCGGCGACGTCAGCCTGTCCGCCAACCGGTCCGAGAGGTTGCTGACCCTCCCGCAGCTGAACGATCTGTCGCGGACGTACTTCGTCAAGCTCGTCATGACCGACCGCGGCGGGGCCACCGTCAGCCGCAACGTCTACTGGCTGTCGACGCAACCCGACGTCATCAACTACGCCAAGTCGGACTGGTACTACACGCCGACGACGCAGTACGCCGGGCTGTCCGACCTCGCCGACCTGGCTCCGGCCACGGTGAGCACGAGCACGAGTTCGCGCGAGAGCCGCGACGGCACCGGGGAGACGACGGTCGCCCTCACCAATACCTCCGACAAGATCGCGTTTTTCGTGAACCTCACCCTTCGCCAGGGCCCCGGCGGAGACACCGTCACACCGGTCACGTGGAGCGACAACTACGTGTCGATCTGGCCTGGAGAGTCGCTCACTGTGACGGCCACGTACCGTCAGACCGACCTGGCCGGCAAGACCCCCAGCATCGACGTGTCCGGCTGGAACACGCCGACCGTGACCCTGTCAGGGCGCTGACCAGCACTGCGCCAAAAACGAGGGTGGGTCCCTGAGCATCGACGCAGGGACCCGCCCTTTGACCCGGATCCACGAGCGGCCGGACCAGCGATGGTTACTGACCGATGCAACCTTGGCAGCCGGATCAGTCGGACAAATATGGGAGAACTTCGCATGAGATGCTTCTCTAGGGCGCGGGGTCGAGGGACACGCTTGATGTCGCGTCTTAGCCTCCTAATCGCCACGGTCTTCACGGTTTCGTTTGTGCACGTGCCGGCATCTGCTGCGCTGGCGGCCCCGAGCCTCACGATCTCCGCAACCCACAGCCTCGACACATTTCTCAAAGGACAGCCCGACAACACAACCGTGTACTCCGGAACTCTTCAGCTGACGGTCACGAACTCCGGGGATGGCCTGACCCAAAGCGCGGTTACCGTATCCGACGTGCTACCGGCCGGCCTGTCAGCGCTTGTCAACAACGCTGGGTTCGGTGCCGGGCCGGTCGCCGCGTCCGGGAACGGGTGGACCTGCTCCGGCGCATCGTCCATCACGTGTACGCGCAGCGACCCATTGCGCGCGGGGTCCTCCTACCCTCCGATCACGATCACCGTGAAAGTGGCCACCAATGCAGCGGCGTTGCTGACCAACACCCCCACGGTTGCCGGTGGTGGGGACGAGACTCCTAGCTCCGCCACCGATTCCATCCCGGTGACGCGGGACGCCTGTCCCAATGGGTGGTCGCCGGAGGAGGCGGTGTCGTTCGCGCCGCCGGTACCGGCGATTGACTCGGGCGTCCGCAACCCTGAGCGCGCCGACGGGTGCACGCTGCTCGACGTCATCTGGAATGCGGAACCCTTCAAGAACCACGGCAGCTTTGTCTCCACCGTGGCCCACGCTACCGATGAGTTCGTCAGGGAAGGGCTCCTGTCGCCGGCCCAGCAACGCGCGATCCAAAGGGCCGCCTCACGCTCGGACGTGGGTACGGAGAACGACAACCAGATCCCCAACTCCTGCCCCAACCGCCTTGCGATCACCTTCGACGACGGGCCATCGGTCTACCGACCACAGACCCTGCAGATCTTCCGTGACAACCAGGTTCATGGAGTGTTCTTCGATCTCGGCATGAGAGCAGAGGCCAACCCGCAGATCGAGAGGTTTACACGGAGCGAGGGCCACGTCCTGCTCAACCACACGTATAACCACACCGATATGAACGCGCTCTCCGACGCGGCGAAGATCGAGGAAGTGCAACACAACGAGGCCGCATTCGATGCGATTGGTGCCCCTTTCACCTTCAAGGGGATCCGAACGCCGTTCGGCAGCGCCAACACCCATACGCAGGAGGTCGTGAGCTCGCAGGGCTACACCTACTTCCTCACCAGAATCGAAACGGGTGCCGACTACGAGCCGGACACGACCGCGGAGCAGACGCGCGACTCGATCCTCGGCCAACTGCATCCAGGTGCCATCATCGGTCTGCACGATGGCCCGATCGACACGCCGGCCGGGGCCGCGACGGTGGATGCCGTGAGACAGATCCTCCCCGCGGCCCGCGCCATGGGCTACTGCTGGGGCAAGGTCGATCACACCGGCCAGGTCGTGGCCGATCGGTATGTCTCCTCCGGCAAACCCATTCCGCAGATCACCAACCCCGTGCCGTACAACTTCCTGGAACGCCCCGGCACGCCCCCGGAGCCCTGGTTCGTCGCTCCGGACCCCATAGCAATCTCCGCAGCCCACAGCCCTTCTACGTTCGTGCCGGGACAGACCGGCACACTGACGCTGACGGTCACGAACACCAGCGGCAAGCCGAGCGATCCCGATCCCATCGGCGGAAGCACGGTCACGGTACAAGACGTGATCCCAGCCGGCCTCACGGCCACGGCGGCGTCGGGTCCAGGTTGGACCTGCAGCGGATCGAGGACGAGAACGTGCACCCGTAGCGACACTTTGGGCCCGTATTCGGACTATCCGCCGATCACGATCACCGTGAACGTAAGCAACAATGCCCCGACGACAATCGTGAACGACCCCACGGTCACAGCTCACGGGCAAGCGTGGAAGGACCAGGCCCGTGACACGATCAGCGTTGCTCGGCCGTAGCTTCACGGGGCCAATCCCCGGACCGCTGTAGTCGGAGCAACTGTGCAAGCGGGGTCGACCCGAGCCGGTCGACCCCGCGCGGTGAACCGCGCTGGGGTTGCTGGAGGCTTCATCGGTTGGAAAGGATGAAGCCCATGTCGGGTCGATCTGGTTCGTCGCATCCCTCCCTGCGTCGGTATCCGCCGGGTGATAGAGCGGGCGGTTCGGATGGTGCAGGAGGCCACTGAGCAGTCCGGAGTCGTTCGGTGTCATCACTCGCGTTGCCCGGCGTTGGGCATCGGGTCGGAGTCGCTGCGCAACTGGGTCAGGCAGGCCGAGATCGATGGTGGTCAGCGGCCGGGTACCACGACAGAAGAGGCCAAACGGATCGCTGAGCTGGAGCGCGAGGTCCGCGAGCTGCGCCGGGCCAACGAGATCCTCAAGGCGGCGTCGGCTTTTTTCGCCAGGGAACTCGACTCTCGACCGCCCAGATGAACGCTTTCATCGACGCTCACCGCGACCGGTTCGGCATTGAGCCGATCTGCCGGGGTCTTGCAGGCCGCGCCCTCGACGTACTACGCAGCTTCTACCCGGCCGCCGTCCGCGCGAGCAGTGCGCGACGAGCAGCTCAAGGCGGAGATCACCCGTATCTATCAGGACAACTATTCCTCTTACGGCGCTCGCAAGGTTTATCGGCAGTTACGCCGTGAAGGGCATGCGGTCGCCCGGTGCACGGTCCAGCGGCTGATGGGCGAGCTGGGCATTGTCGGGCTGGTCCGCGGGAAGGCCCGGAGCACCACCACCACAGCCGATCTGGCCGGTCGGCCGGCCGACATGGTGAACCGCCATTTTCACGCGCCAGCGCCGAACCGGCTGTGGGTCACCGACCTCACCTATATCCGCACCTGGTCGGGCGGGTGCCGACCTGAACGGCCCAGCCTGCCAGCAGGGCGCCGAGCGAGATGCCGACGTTGGTCACGGCACGGAGGTAGGCACGGAACTCCTGTGGCCGGTCTCCTCGGAAGTGCCTGATGAGCGGACTGCGGGCAGCCAGGCCGGCCGCCTTCGCACCGGTGGCTACACCTACCGCGAGTACAAATAGGCGGCGAGGACGCGTCGTGGTCAGGCGTCCGGCAACAGTTCGGGCATTGAGGCGGCTCGCGTCCAGGACAGGCTTCAGATTCAGTTCAGCTTGGGTCATGTGCCCTGCATGTGCCCTCGGCGGCGTCCACGACATCGATGAGACCCCGTCATTAGGCGAACCAATTCTCTGCCCGCGGGTACGGTCCGCTTTCGTGGAATGCGACGAGGTCATGGCCCGCCTCGTTCTGCCAGTGCTCGGCGACGATGACCGTCGGTACGGTCCGTTTACGACTCAGTCGCTGTGCACGTCTCCAGTCCACCATGTGTACCAGGAGTTCTGCGGCGGGCACGTCTGAGGAATCGCCCCAGGTGAGGCCTTCATCGCACCATTGCACGAGCCATGTAGCGCCTTCTGCGAGCAGTCCAGCCGCCTCGTCCGGCTCTAACCATTGGGCCATACGGTGCCACGGCCGGCCGCTACGGTCCCACAGACGCCCATCTCCGAAGTCGTTCACGTACGGCATGCATAGATCGTTGTCCTCGGTCGTTGGCATCGCAAGCGGCTTCTTTGCCAGAGCATGAGTGAGGCAGGAAAAACCCCAGTGCCGGAGTGCCCTCGCCGGAGGCGTCACCACACCCGTGGACGCAACCCAGCGCCGCCGCCTGGCGGCTGTGCAGCTACTTGGGGTGAAGTTCTCGGTGTCCAGCATCAGGTGCAGGCCGCCTGGCAGGTGAGCACCAGCGTGCTCGGGGTAGGGCGGGTCGACCTTGAACTCCACGCCGAGCTTGGCGTAAAAGGCGACGGAGGCATCCAGGTCGGACACCACGATGTCGATGATGCTCATCGTCGGGTTCATGTCTCCTCTCCTCTGTGAGGGCTTCTACAGCGGAGACGGTCGGGAGCCGACGCCACACGACAGGCTTAGGTAGATCTTTAAGCCCACGTGAGGCGCTCTTCCAGCAGCGCCTGCTGGGCCGGGTTGGCGGTCAGTTCCAGCGCCCGCCGGTCGGCCTCCTGCGCCTTGTCGTGCCTGCCGAGCTCGCGCAGGAACTCGGCGCGGGTGGCGTGGAAGAGTGCGTACCTGTACAGGGCGTCACCGATCCGGTCCAGCTGCGCCATGCCTGCTCTCGGTCCTTGCGCATGCCGTACGGCTATCGCCCGATGCAGCCGCGTCACCGCGGAGGGAGCCAGGAGCAGCAGCATGTCGTAGAGGACCACGATCTGCTCCCAGTCGGTGTCCTGCCAGCGGGGCGCCTCCGCGTGACAGGCCACGATCGCCGCCTGCATCTGGTATGGGCCGGGCGACAGGTGGCGCTGTGCCGTACGAGTCAGCAGCCGGATGGCGGCGGCGATACCGTCGTGGTCCCACAACGAGCGGTCCTGGTCGGCCAGGAGGACCAGGTGGCCAGCGGCGTCGAAGCGGGCCGCCGTGCGGGCCCGGTGCAGGCGGATCAGCGCCAGCAAGCCACCCACCTCCGGTGCGTCCGGCATGAGCCCATGCAGCAGCGCAGCCAGCCATTCGGCGTCGTCGACCAGGTCACGACGGTGCGCCCGCTCGCCCGCAGTGGCCAGGTAGCCCTCGTTGAACAGCAGGTAGATGACGGTCAGCACCTCGTTGACGCGCGCGGGCAGGTCCTCGCCGCATGGGATCCGGTATGGGATGCCAGCATCGGCGATCTTGCGCTTGGCGCGGGTGATGCGCTGGGCAACAGTGCCCTCGGGCACCACGAAGGCGGCGGCGATCTGCGGCGTTGTCAGCCCGCACACCACGCGTAGGGTCAGAGCGACCTGCGCCTCCCGTGGCAGCGCCGGGTGGCAGCAGGTGAAGATCAGCCGCAGCCGATCGTCCGGCTCCGGCATGATCGGCCAGATGACCTGGGCCAGCTTCGCCCGGTAGTTGGCCTCGCGGCGCAGCATGTCGAGCCCGCGCCGGCGCGCCACGGTGAACAGCCAGGCGTCCGGCCGTTCGGGGACGCCCTCCACCGGCCACCGCCTGAGCGCCGTCTCGACTGCATCCTGGACCAGGTCTTCGGCGGCGGAGAAGTCGCCGAGCAATGACATCAGTGCGGCGGCTAGGCGGCCCGCGTGCTCGCGGACCGCCTGCGCCAGCGCCTCCTGCGCGTCGCTCATCCCTCGACCGGGCGGATCTCCACGACGGGGCAGCCCGGCCAGGACTTGACCATCGCGATCGCCTCGTCCAGATCGGCCAGCTCCACCTCCAGGAACCCGCTGATCACCTCCTTGCCCTCGACGAACGGCCCATCCGTGACCAGCGGCTCGCTGCCCGTGTCCAGCCGGACCGTCGTGGCAGTGTGGGCGGGCTGCAGCTTGGCTCCCCGCTGCGTGATCTTGTCCTGGTGCTCGGCCAGCCAACGGCCGACCTTCTCGAAGGCCGAGTCCCGCTCATCGGCGTCCATGGCGGCCAAGTCCTTCTCGAACTGCTCGGTCTCGATGAACATCAGCACGTACTTCACGTGCATCACCTCCTTGCCCTACAGACGATCGGGAACGACGTCCATACGACAAGCGTCAGCGCCGTCCCACCGAATTCTGAGGCCCCTTGATTGTCGGACGTCAGGCGCAACATGACCCCCCTGGGGGTCTGACCCAAAATCTCACCTTGGCCAGGCGGGCGGCAGCGAACCCTTGGCTGTGAGTGCCGTCATAGTCGGTCTGAGCAGGGTGTCAATCAGGCGTGGTTGGACTCGTTGATGACTGCCTTCCCGCCTCCCTCCCCATCCAGCGGAGGTCGCTCGCATCTTCCTCCCATCGCCGTAAGGCTGGCGACCGCATACTTGGGAGCCACCCTGGAAGCCACCAGAGCGGACGACGCGCGCTCTTGCCCTAGCGACCCTCATGTTGTCAGGTGCGATTCTCCTACCGCGGTGAGCGTGGTCGGGTGGACTGCCGCCGTCGACGGCGAGTCTGCTCCTGCGGGGCCAGGTCCTGCTCCGACATTTCCGGCCGTTCGATACGGGTGGGATTGCCGCGTACGAGCTCATCGTGGATGCGCCAGCGAGCGGTGGTGACGGCGCGCCCCGCCGCCACGTCGCCCTGCTCGATGCGCTGTCGCAGCAGCTGCATGGCGATGCGGCGGTTGAGGCTGAACTGTCGCTCGGTGTCGACCACGACGACGATCCCCGAAGGCCGGTGAGTCGCCCGTACCGCCGTGCTGGCCTTGTTGCGATGCTGACCGCCGGGGCCGCCGGTGCGGCAGGCGACGATGTCGACATCTGCTTCCGCGAACGTCGTGCGCGGGGTGTCGACCTGACACGCTTGGGCGATGACGTACCAGTTCTTTCGGCCGGTGTTGGCCCGGTAGGGGCTGGGGGCCTGCCAGCACAGAGTTCCGGTCCACGAGGCAGCGAACATCTCGGCGCCGGCTCCTGCGATCTGGACCAGGACCGATCGGTAGGTGCCGGGCCGGTCACCGGCAACGGTCTGGGCCCGACGGGTCTCCAGATCCTGCCGGGTGGCGTCGGCTTCCAGCCGGCGCAGCAGCCGGGCCAGCGCCCAGGCACACTCCTGCGGACCACGCCCGGCCGACAGGAGCAGGTGGACGCTCACGGCCGGCCTCCCGTGCGGCGGCGATCCCGGCGATCCCGTCGGGGCGTGGACCCGAGGTCGGGCGTCTTGTAGGTGACCAGGGGGACCGTGGTGGCCACGGGCGTAGCCAGGTCATGGTCGACGAGGTCGGCGATCACTTGCTCGATGCGCTTGTAGGCCGTTGGTGCCTCCTCGAAGAGCAGCTGCCGGTCGCCGCACACCACCAGCGACCCCACCGGCGTACGGCGCAGCTCCTCGACCGTGTGCTTGGCCCGGCCCCGGCGCAGGGCGTCCGCACGCGACATCTTGCGGCCCGCGCCGTGCGCCACCGAATGGTTGGCGTCCGGCCCGGCGTGGGCGGCCACGAGGTAGGAAGGGGTGCCTCGCGTGCCGGCGATGAGCACGTCGCGGCCGTCACCCGGCGCCGCCCCCTTGCGATGCAGGTAGACCTCGTCGCGGATCTCGACCAGGTTGTGGCACTGGTCGACGATCGGCTCGGTGGGCTCGGCCCCCAGGGCATGGGCTACCCGGGCGGCCATCAGCCGCCGGTTGAGCGATCCCCAGCGTACGGCGTCGTCATGCATCGCCAGGTAGGCGGCGGGATCAGGGGCGGGCCCCGCGCCGTGGACCTCGGTGTGCGCCCGCAGGATCCTCTCGCCCAGCCCTCGGGAACCGCTGTGGACGATAAGAACGAGGTCGCCGGCGGCGAGCCCGAGACGGCTCGCGTGGCCCGGCTCCAAGACGGTCTCGATCCGCGCCAACTCGACGAAGTGGTTGCCCCGGCCGACCGTCCCGAGGCCCTCGAGGTGACCGGCGGGAATATCGCCCTTCACAACGGCCCAGGCCGGGTCATCGGCATTCTGCTCAGGGTCCAGCGCGCGGTCGAGGTCGGGGAACCGGGCGGCAAGCTTCGCCGGTACGGCGCGCTTGAGCTTGATGGGGAACACGGCGATGCCGCAACCGATGTCGGAGCCCACCAGAAACGGATACAACACGGTCGACGCCATGGCGGCGCCGATGGGGGCGCCCTTGCCGGGGTGCAGGTCCGGCATGGCGGCGACGTGCATCATGCCGTCGAGGGCGGCCACCTGGTGGCACTGCGCGAGGGCGCCGGACTCGATCCAGCTTGTGGGGGAAGCGAACACGGTGACTGTGGCCGAACCCATGACGGAGTTGGACGGCAGCGGGAACTCCTGCCGGGAGTGTTGCTGAGACAAGACGCACTCTTCGCTGAGAAGGGTATGGGCGGACGGCATTACGGCATGGGTCGGCGCCGTGGGATCTCGAAGTAGCAGGTGCTGCTGTGTCCGTCAGAACGTCATGGACACCACGTTCCCCTGAGCCCGCCGCGCGAGGCAAACGGTTTTCGGCCGTACAGAACCGCACTCCTGCACGGCTCACCCTGTCGTAGCCGGCTGCTAGCCTCCCGGCCATGCTGGAAATGGGGGACGTCGCGGCCATGCCCCTTCGGCTAGGCGGTTACGGTGCTTGTCAGGTGAGCGGGCTAAACGCCGATGGTTTCCTGACTGTGTGCGCGCTCGACTGGCATTCTGATGCGATACCCACCCTGGATGACCTGGCCTCGGCTGGCCCTATGACTCTCGACCACCACAACTGGTCGGCCAGGCCGAACGCTTGCATGGTCTCCCGTTCCGATGCCCTCCGCCTGATTTCGTCTGGCTCGGACACCTACCGGTTCACCCTGACGCACCAGGCACGGTGAACGCTTTCGGTGCATGGGAGAGCCTCTCGTTGCATGTCGTCTCCCAGCGGAGATGGGACCTGCTGGTGCCTGCGGAGGCTAAGGCGGCCTACAAGAACGCCACCAACAACCCAGTCGTGGTCAATCTCGGTGACGAGCCGCAGACCATGCGAGCGACAATCTGGGATGTCGACCTTACAGCGCACCTCCCCCAGGTCCGCTGGTCGGGCCTGGACGCGCTTCCGCGCCTGACCACCCTGAGGTGGTCAGGACCTGATCACGGCCTTACCGAAGCTATCGCCGCCCGCCCCCTCATCGTGGATCTGATCTGGAACGACCCGCCGAGCACCATCGACCTGAGCGCGACACACCTCACCGCAGTGACGATCTCTGGAAATGGGCTGCGGCGCCTTCGCCTTCCGCCCGGGCTGATGAATTTGCGGCTGACCTCTGATCCGCCCCAGGTAGTTGAGGCAGCCGAGGACGGTCGATGGATCCGACTGTTGGCCACCTCACCTGGCCATGCCATCCCGAGCGGTCTGCACGGGGTTCGCCGTCTCGATCTCCAGGTGGCCGGTGACCTGTCCCTGACCGGGTTAGGTGCCGCGGCCGACCTGGAGGAACTGACCATCACGTGGACCGGGCCACATGGTCAACTGCTGGACGCTGTCGACCTGCACGGGCTTCGGCGGTTGCATACGTTGCAACTCACCGATGCGTACGGTGTCGAGGCGTCATCGCTGCCGCGCCCCGGGACACCCCTGCGCCGACTGAGCATCGGGGGAATCCGGCGCAGTCAGGCCAAACTCGTCAAGGCTCGCTACAAAGGCACGCCCGTGTGGGTGACTGTCTGGGGCGCCAAGTCCGACACCTGGCTGGCGGCCAATGTCAGCAACCCCCTGCGCGACTGGGTGGACGACGACGAACAGGCGGGCACCGCCGCCTGCAAGGCCTACGCCGCCGCACTTCGCACCATCGACCGTCTACCCTCCGGCGACGCCATGGGCACTAATGCACGGCCGGTCCTTCACAAGTTGATCGCGGAACTCAACGCAATCGATGAACGCTACGAGATCATCGACACGCTCCGACGGGAACAGGCCGCCGACGCGTTCTTCGACCTAGCGCGGCGCGCCAACATCCCCGACTCCGAAGCAGCTGACTGGTTAGACGAGTGGCGCGACTTCTAGGACCGCAAGAGCACACCACGGACAGGCCCACAGACACTGGCCCGCGGAGGGTCAGGGCCAGCGCCGACCGAATAGGTCGAACCCAAGATCCCCCTTATTACGAGGAAAGGGCAGGTGCTTCGTTCAGGGACACGCCGCCCTGTTCGGTTGGTAGATGGGGACCGGTGGCGCGTAACTGTGTAAGGCGACGTTGCTGTACGGGTTGCTGTACAGCACTCCTGCGGGTCACGACCCCTTCGATGCGAACCCTGGGTAAGGGTGCCGGAGCAGATGTCCAAGCGCCAATCAGTGCCGTCAAGTGCAACCCGGATGCTGCCCTGTGGGGTGCGTGGCCGTTCAGTGTCAGCAGGTTCGCTGACTTTTCGCTGACTCGCTGCACGGTCGCCGGGCGAAGGTCGACACCCCGGCGTTGTTGATGAGCAAGGTCGTATCGGGCGGCCGTGCCCGCGGCCCGGATCACGGCCACGTCATCCGTCACATCCAGGGCCAGCGGCACGACGCCCGGGATGTCGGGGACGGTCTCGGGGCGATCGCGTGTCCGCGAGCGGTCCAGCATCGACAGTTTGACCAAGGATCAGCCAGCTTCCATCTTCCACAGTCTGCTGTTGCGCTGCTGGTCGTCGACGGCCAGTGGACGGCGCTCTCTTGCAGAACCCGCCGTCCGCCGGCAGATCGCCGCCCTAGCGTCGGGCGGGTTCCTCACCGAAGCCCGCAACGTCGTCTTCCCACGTGCGGTATATCCCGCCGCCGCCAGCGTCGTCGAGCACGCACGTCGGCTGCTGCAGGCACCCGGAGGCGGTCTCATGTTCGATTCCGCGAGAGGAAGCTCCGACCGAGCTGCTCAACTCGCACCGAGCAACTCGGTGATCTGTGCGTAGAACGCGGCGGGGTCGCCCACGAGCGACGCCTTCACCATTGCGGTCCAGTCATCGACGATCACCTCGATCAAGCCGGCGGCCAGGCCGTCGAGCGAGCGGCGCGGCACGTCGCGGGGATCGATCTTGGGTCCGTCGTATCCGGCCATGATGTCCGTGTCGGCGGCGCCGAGGAGGACGCCTTGGACGAGCGTGCCCTGAGCCGCGAGCTCGAGACGGACGCCGTTCGTCATGTTCCACTCCGCAGCCTTGGCTGCGGAGTACGAGCCGGTGCCCGGGCCGGCGAACCACGACAGCGCCGACAGGATGTTCACGATTGCACCTCCGCCGTTGGCCGCAAGGACGGGGCTGAACTCGCGGATCACGTCGAGCGTGCCCCAGAAGTGCGTGTCCATCTCGCGGTGGACCTCGTCCACATCACCCGTGACGAGGGCGGCACCGGTCGCGATGCCGGCGTTATTAACCAGGAGGGTCACATCCCGCGCGGTCGCCGCTGCCGCGATGACGGACTCATGGTCGACAATGTCGAGTCGCAGCGGCACCACCCGGGTGTCGTCGAAGTCGAGGCTCTCGGGGCGGCGAGCCGTCGCGTAGACCTTGCTCGCCCCGCGCTCGAGCAGTTCGTGCACGAACTGACGGCCGATACCGCGGTTGGCTCCGGTGACGAGGGCGATCTGGTCGGTGACGTTCATGGGTTCCTTACTTCCTGCATAGGTCTCTCGGGTTCGGCGAGCCGCATCCGGCCCGGCATCGGCTACCCTAAAACCTCACATTGACGTCAAGGGCAAGTCGAGAACCGCGAAGCCGGAGGAGGACGCAGATGCGGATAGGCGAGATCGCACACCAGGCGGGGGTCAGCACCAGAGCTCTCCGGTACTACGAAGAGCAGGGTCTGCTCACCTCGGAACGCACCCCCAGCGGCCAGCGAACCTACCCCGAGTCAGCCGTCGAACGTGTCCGGCTGATCCAGCAGTTCTTCACCGCCGGCCTGCCCAGCCGGACCATCCTGCAGCTGCTGCCCTGCGTCGATACCGGGCACGCCTCCCCCAAGGCCTTCGAGCTGCTGGCATCAGAGCGCAACCGCATCACCGCCGCCATGGCCGACCTTGCTGCCGCACGCGACGCTCTCGACCGCATGATCGACATCGCGAACCATCCAACTCCCGAACACTGCCCTGCCCTCCGTGAGCCCGCCTGGGCGCCATACAACCCTGCCGACGCAACGCGGACTGCACCTCACCCAACTGCGGCTCGCGTTGCGTCAGCCACGCTCATCACCATGTGACCGTGGCACAGCGGAGACCTTCAGCCGCGACCCCTCGGCGCTCGACGCACCGGGTCAGACTCCGCACACAGTTACGTCCACGTCACCGCGGTTGCCACAATGCCAAATCTGCGGACACCGAACATCAGGTGCCAACTAGCCGCTCTTCCATGTGAGTAGTCACATGTTCAGACCGAAACCGATTGTTACCGCTTGATCACCTAACTAGTGG
>NZ_BOOR01000079.1 GCF_016863335.1 Planotetraspora thailandica | reverse complement strand
AATTCCGTCAGCGTAGAAGGTCGTCGGATTAGCCCGACGAGCCAGCCAGCGCCTTTTCTATAGGTGGCTCGGTGTGCTTTGGGAGCCATCTTGGGAGCCACCGGTGCAGACGACGCCGGATCGAGCCGTACGGGCCTCAACGGCCGCGGCGTCGTCGACCAGCACCGCGAACCGATTCGAACGCCGTTGGAGATCGTTTGGGGACCTTGTAAACAGAAGGTTCTAGCCGGGATGACCTGATGAACACGAGCCAGGGTCGACCAGAATCAGGCGGTGAACTCACAGGCTTCTCTTCTGCTCAAGGCCGCCCGGATGTTCCCGCTTCGCGGGTTGCGCTTGACGACAACCCTGACGACAACGTCGGCCACCACAAGCACACGCCGACGGCCATGTAGCACCCTCTGACCTTGTATCAGAGGCGGCCAACAGGGGGATTGGTCCGCTGAAAAGCGGAAGGTCGGCAGTTCGACCCTGCCCCTGACCACAGCACCTGAACAGCACGAACGCCCCGAGCCGATCACGGCCGGGGCGTTTTTGATCTCCAGTGACAGCAACGCTGACAGCAACGGCTGCACCTTCACGGCTCGGCGGTCCATGACAGGCTGACACCTGTGTGGCTACTTCCTTGGCCTGTGGCGAAAGATCCAGACCACGGCACGGTGTTACCCAAGGCGCTTCGGACAGTTCGAGCCGTCGACACGGCCACGATGATCGAGTTGCTGCGTGAGACTTCACACTCTGCCAAGCCGCAGGCCATTGAACTTTTGGCTGCTCATCTTGCTCCGGGTGGAACCCACTACGTGATCCCTTGGCCACGTAAGTCGTGGGATGCGCTCGTAGAAGGCTGCATTTCTGTGGCAATGGTTCTCAGGATGAACGACGGCGCGCTCATCAAGAGCGGGCTTCACAGGTCTGTACCCGTGACACGTGTCCAGCAGCTTCCCCGGACGCTGTCACGGTGGGAGGAGTATCGGACAGCGCGGCGTGCGCGAGGCATAAGGCGAGACTTCCACGTGTGGTCCCGCGATCACCGGCACGACCACAGCTGCAAGCACACGCACTGCGTTGAAGAACGTGAAGGCCACTGCCCCTGCTTCACGTTTTCGGAAGACATGCGGACAGCGCGTGACCTGCCCGCCGGATTGGAACGAGGGTCGGCACAGGAGGCCATAAGGGTCTTGATGGCCAGGGGATTCGTCGAGATCCGAGCCGCGAGCCACACCGTGAAGCGCGCGTTGGCTGCAGGGGGAACCGACGAGGCTCTCCGGCCTGGCACAGCTCATAGGCGAGGGGCCGACAGTCGCAGGTGTGTTTAAGGACGCGCACGCGGGCAGCCCGGGGGAGTGGCTCACGCCAGTCGACACGCTCATAACCAGCCTGCGTCGGGGCAGGGTGGATGCCGTGGTACTCCGCGGGCAGGGGTAGGCCATCGGTCATGTCGCTTCTCGCCGGGCCTCCTGCTCGTGTAGCAGGTCTATGAACTCCTGAAGGTCATCGGCGCAGACGGTCTGCTGAAGGCCGGAACCGATCTCCTCGAAGCTGAGCCGTTCCCCGCGCCTCTGTTCCGATCAGCTCGGCCAGGCCGAACCCATTACGCGCTCGACCATGCTGACGTGACGGAAACCGGGAATGAAGTGCACCAATACGTCCGCACTTATGGTGCCGTAGGTGGTGTCCGGGCGGTCTCTGGTTCCCTCGAGAAGGGCTTGCAGGAACCCGTTCTTGAAGTCGCCGTGCGGATGAACAGCGGTGATCTCGTCCACCAGGCCACGATCCAGCTTGTCCAAGCCCACGCCCTGCACGTCGGTCAGCACGCCGTGGTGCGTGGCGGCGATCTCCGGGCCCATCCGGCCGGGAATCCCCGGCGTGCTGTGCAGCGCGATCGCTTCCCAGACCACGTCGGCGGCCGTGGCCGGAAAACCGCGGTCGAGCAGAAACTTGCGTGCGTGGTCGGCGCCATCGAGCTCGAAGCGCTGCTCCACGTCGGAGAAGGGCGTCAGCAGGCCGAGGTCGTGGAAAATGGCGGACAGGTAGAGCAGCTCCGGGTCCGGCCGCAGACCGACGTCGCGAGCGTGAAGCGCGGCGAAGAAGAAGACGCGCCGGGAGTGATGGAAGATGAGGGGGCTGGTCATCTCCCGGATGTGGCGTGTGGCTTCGGCGACCGCCGCCGTCTCGGGAACCTCCACCCCTGCGATAATTTCGGTCATGAGCTGTGCCCTTCTGGTCTCGGCGTTGCGAGTGGGCGGTGCGTCCATCTGCATCAGAAGGTTGTGGGTTCGAGTCCTCTCGGCCGCGCACATGTGAAAGGCCCACCACCACTCGGATGGGGTGGGTAGCCAGGCGTGCGGTCCGGCCGAATCCCGTAATCCAGACCGGTCCCGGCGTCCTCCATAGGTTCGGGGGGAGTCGGCTTGACTACTTTTCGTTCTGTGACCCCCTCAGGTGAGGGATGATCAGGCTCGCTTCCGCGTAGGGGACCACTCAAGGTGCATCACCTCCCACGACTGGCTCGAGCCTCTTCCCGAGGCCCCCACCTGGCATAACCTCTTGTATCACCGTGTCATAGCGGATTACGGCTTGCCCTGAACGGGGCGCAAAGAGGGCCTAATCGGTGCACCTGAACAGCACGAATGCCCCGAGCCGATCACGGCCGGGGCGTTTTTGATCTCCAGTGGCAGCAACGCTGACAGCAACGTCCTCAGTCATGCTGGTCGCGCATCCTGAAATGTTCGCTGAGTCCCACCTGTGTCCCCAGAAAGGAAATTGGCCACCTCCTGCATCGCACTGTGGAAGATGCGCATGTCGAAGTACGCGATGGTCTGAAGAGTGGGGGCGCCCTTGTGGTGACTGGGTAGCGGGACTCTGACACCGTTGGTCCGTCTCATGGAGTTGGAGGACGAGACGAGGGCCCGGCCCTTGTCGTCGAGGGAGGTGTGAGCGTAGATGGTCCGCAGATCGAAGGCAGCGGGACCGTTACCTCGCCCGCTGGATGCTCGCCATTGATCATGCCGGAACGCCAATTATCGACGGCTCACTTGAAGTGGATCGACGTCACCAAGAGGCGGCCGGCGGGCTCAGGTCGCAGCCGTTCTCGCCCACAAACATACGTATCTAAAAGGTCGGCACCACTTGGTGCTCGTCGCGGCAGGCGTGCTCGATCACGCCTTCCCGGCGTTCCGCTCGTTCATTCAACCCGGCTTGAGGTGGCGTGTCTGCCGACCCTTCTACGACCAATCCTGGACTAGTAGACTCGGTGCACACTGCGGTCCCAAACGGGTCGCAGGCGGACAAATCTGTAATGCCCATCCGGGAGTCGACAGACGTGACTGGGCCAGCGCGTCCCGTTAGGCCCGACGGCGAAGGTCTGTTAGTCGGCGCCGGTTCGCTGCGCCTGCAGATCCTCGGTCCGTTGCGGTTGTGGCGCGACGGCGTCGAACTGGACGCCGGCCCCCGACAGCAGGCACAGCTGTTGGCCCTGCTCCTGGCGCGCGTGGGCCGTCCGGTCAGCACGAGAGAATTGATCGACCTGATCTGGGCCGAGGACGTCCCCGCCAGCGCGCTCAACATCATCCAGAAGTACATCGGGGCATTGCGGCGGGTGCTCGAACCCGCGGTCCCCGCCCGGGCAGCCGGTACGTACCTGCACCGCCGCGGCGACGCGTACGTGTTCAGCGCCGGACCCGGCACGCTCGACCTCGTCACGTTCCGGGAACTCCTCGAAGCCGCCCAGGCCGCCCTCGCCGAGCAAGCTCGCGAAGTGGCGCTCGACCACTACGTCACAGCGCTCGGCCTCTGGCAGGGACCCGCGGGGGACGGACTTTCCCATGGATCGATCGCGATGCCGGTCTTGGCCGCCCTCGACGACGAGTTCCACGCCGCCTGCGCGGCAGCGGCCGAACTGGCCGTGGCGTTACATCGACCGGAGCGAGTGATCCCGCCGTTGCAGTTGGCCGCGTCGATGGCGCCGTTCCACGAACCCGTACATGCCGGCCTCATCACCACCCTCGGCGCCGCTGGACGGCAGGCGGAGGCGCTGTCAGCGTTCCGCGCGGTCCGTGACCGCCTCGCCGAGGAGCTCGGCATCGACCCCGGTCCGGCGCTGCAGGCCGCGCACCTGCGCGTGCTGACGCAGACCTCAAGGCCGCCGGTGGTGACGAGCACGGAGAACGAGGGTGACCGGGCACCGGCGAGGCAGGCACCCGGACTGGTCGGCCGGGGCGAGGAACTCGGCGTGCTGCGGCAGGCCATCGAGGCGGCGCTCTCCGGCCGCACCGGGCTCGGCATCGTCGAAGGCGAACCGGGCGCGGGGAAGACGCGCCTGCTGGAAGAGGCCGCCGCCGTCGCGGAACGGCGTGGCGCGCTCGTCGTCTGGGCTCCCTGCTTGGAAGGTGACGGAACACCATCGATGTGGCCATGGGAGCAGGCACTCACCGTTGTCGTCGACAGCCTGCCCGCGTCGGCGCGTGAGAAGTGGCGGGCCGGCGAACTCGGTGGTTTCCTCGAATCCGGAGACGATGACGCCGCGCCGCCGGTTGCCGGCAGCCGTGCCCAGTTCCGCCTGTTCGAGCAGATCGTCACTGTTATCGGCCAGGCCTCGGCCGAACAGCCGATGCTGCTGGTCATGGACGATCTTCAATGGATCGATGCCGCTTCGCTCCAGCTGTTCGGCCACGTGGTGGGCCGGCTACCCACCGGCACAGCGATCATCAGCGCCCTTCGCGACCGCGCACCGACACCCGGCTCCGACCTTTCGCGGGCACTGGCCGCGGCCAGCCGGCTGCCCAGCCATCGCAGGATCCGGCTCGGTCCGCTCAGCCTGACCGACGTGGCCGAACTCATCCGCCGCGAGACCGGCCACGAACCCAGCACGGACATCGCCCGCAACATCCACATTCGCACCGCCGGCAATCCCTTCTTCGTCCGCGAACTGGCGCGGCTTCTCAGCGACCGTGGCACGCTCGGCGACGGTGACGCATCGGCTCGGGCCGGGGTGCCGTCCACCGTGCGAGACGTCGTCCGCGATCGGATGGCCGGCCTCGACGACAACGCTCGCGACCTTTTGCAGGTCGCGGCGCTGATCGGCCGCGACGTCGACCTCGGCCTGCTCGCCCGCGCCGCCGGTGCCGACCTCGCGGAATGTCTCGAACGCCTCGAACCGCTGCGCGCGCTCGGCCTGCTCGAATCGGAGCCGGAGGACCCGTTCGCGTGGAGCTTCGCGCACGACCTGGTTCGCGAATCGGTCACGGAGACCACGGCGCACGGGCGGGCCATCCGGCTGCACCTGCGGGTCGCGGACGCGCTCGAAGAAAGCCAAGCGGACGACGAGTCCATCACCGAACGCCTCGCCTTCCACCTGTGGGCCGCCAGGCCCCTCGCCGACCCGGTTCGTACCGCAGAGGCGCTGAAGCGCGCAGGTCGTCGCGCGGCGGCCAAGCTCGCGTTCGCCGCCGCAGATCGGCACCTGGAATCAGCCGCCCAGATCGCGCGGACCGCCGGGCTCCCGGAACTCGAGCTCTCCGCCCTCTCGCTCCTCGCCATCGCCCCGCGTCGGCAAGCCGGGTTCGGCGGTACGACCTTCGATCTGCTGGAGCGTGCGGAACTTCTGGCCCGCCAACTCGGCCGGGAGGTAGAGGCCGCAGGCCTCCTCTTCGCTCGCCTGTTCGGGGCCTACACCTTCCTGGAGTGGGACCGCGTTCGTCTGGTCCGCCGTCTGTACGACCAAGGGGAGGCGTCCTTCGATCCGGTCGTCCGAGTGTACGGCCGGCAAGCCTGGGGCCTGCATCAGTGGGACATCGGCAACATCGGCGAGGCATATCGGTGTTTCAGCGAGAACAACCCCGCCCTTCTCGACGGGGTTGTCTCCTCGCACAGCGAGAGCCCGATCCGGCGTGACGTCTCGGGTGAGTGGCCCGGCTGGCTGGCCGTCGTGACGGCGCTACACGGTGACGTCGAGACGGCGGGAGCCATGATCGGCAAGTGGAACGGCCCCGACGACTCGTATGCGGTCGCGACCTGGGCGTACTACATCACCATCATCGCCTCGATGGCCGGAGACGCGGGGTGGGTGATGCGCACGATCGACCGGTGGACGACCGTGGGCACCGGCCGCGCCGCCATCCAGCAGGAGCACTACATCCGGCTGAACTGGTACTGGGCCCGTGCCCTCACCGGCGACGACCCGGCTGGTATCGCGGCGGAGGCCGAACAGCTCGTGGCCGGGACGCTGGTCGACCCGCCGCGGTGGGGCGTCGCCTACCACCACGGACTGCTCGCCGAGATGTGGTTGGCCGCCGGGAGTCCGGACAAGGCGGCCATCGCCCTCGACCGAGCGGACCAGGCCCTGGAGGCCTACGGCCAACGCTACGCCGAAGGACTTGTCCTGCTGCTGCGGGCGCGCCTGCTCCAGGCCTGCGGCGAACCCGCGGAAGTCGTACGAGCCGCTGCCGAAAAAGCCCGCGACCAGTCCAACGAACGCGAGTCGCACCTGTTCGCCCGCCGCGCAGAGAGGTTCCTCGCCGAGCTCTGATCGCACTGCTCAGCACGGGCGACACCGTCGCGGGGAGCCGCCTCCGGTGCCGGATGGCGACATCAGGGCACACGGGCCGAGAAGGGTCACAGTGAGGCACGCGTTCGAGTTCGACGGCTGATCAACCAGCCGAACCCGGGCGCCGTGAGGAACATGACAATGCCGTACACCGCGCCCGGGATGGCGATCTCGGCGCTGTCCAACAGCGCCGGGCTCAGCGCGATCGTGATGGCGAGCGCGGTGTTGTGGATGCCGATCTCGAACCCGGCCGCGGTGGCCGCGCCGTGGTCCACGCCGGCCAGGCGCGGCACGCCGTAGCCGATCAGCAGGCTCACGATGTTGAAAGCCAGCACGGCCAGCCCGACCGAGACGAAATAGTCGACGAGGTTCTCCCGCTCCCCGTACAGCACGGCGGAGATGACCGTGACCAGGACCACGACTGAAAGCACCCGGACGGGGAGGTTGAGCCGCTGCGCCACCTTCGGTGCCAGCGCGCGCACGAGCATCCCGACCGCGACCGGCCCGAGCACCATGACGAAGACCTGCTGCAACTTGTCGAACTGCAGCCCGAGGGTGGCCCCGCCGGGGAGGAAGTACCCGGCCGAGAGGTTCACCACGATCGGCAGGGTGACCACGACCAGCACCGAGTTGACCGCGGTGAGCGTGATGTTCAGTGCGACGTTCCCGCCGAACAGGTGGCTGAACAGGTTGGCCGTGGGGCCACCGGGCGACGCCGCGACCACCATCACCCCGACCGCCAGTTCTGGAGGGAGCCGGAACGCCGCCACCAGGCCGAAGCAGATCGCCGGCAGCAGCACGATCTGGCACAGCAGCGCAATCACGGCCGCCTTCGGATACTGGCCCACCCGCCGGAAGTCGTCCAGGGTCAGGCCGAGACCCAGGCCGAGCATGACGATGCCGAGAGCGTAAGGCAGACTGGCCAGGACCAAGGGGGAATCCATGGCGGACATTCTGGGGCATGCTGACAAGCTCTGGCATTCCGTGCGGAGCAGCCTGCCGTTGCTCCAGACCGTCTGACCCAGACAGCGCAGGCCGAACGATGCGGAGCGCGATCAAGACCCCGTGGCTTTTGCGGGCGAGCGGCGCCCCTTCCCTCGCCGTCCGAGCCGCCCCCGAACGGGCCCGGACGTCGTCCGTCGAATGTGAGGCACACCTGTTCGCGCACCACGCTGAGCGACTGCTCGCCGACCTGACCGCTCAGCGGGTGTTGGGGCGACGGCGGTAGTAGACCAGCGCGGGCGGGAGGTCGGTCCACACCGTCCGGCTGACGACGACCTCGTCGAAGCGTGACCGCAGGGATCGCAGCAGCGCCCGCGCGGGTGGTGCCCAGGGGAACCGGTCCGGGGCACCGCCGTCGCCGCCATCGCCAGCGCCGGACCGCTCGGCGCGACCGCACCGACCGTCATGGGGGCGCGCACGAATTCGGCGAATAACGACACGGCTCAGTACTCGGTTCTGGATTTGGGCGGCGAGTAGACACCCCAGAAATGGAAGGCCAGCCCAATGCCCCAGAAGACGATCGACCACAGGGGCCAGAAAAAGTGGTCGGGGTCGTAGACCCACCACACGATGACCTGAGCCAGATTGCTCAGGACGTAGAAAAGCAGGTGGAACCGCAGGCCCCAGATCCGGGCGCTTTCGCTTTTCGCCGATTTCATGGCCGCAGGATAAATCGGCGTACTGGACGACGATTGAATCGCTCGTTCAGTGATCGTCAAGTGCCCAGGATTTACATTGACTGCAATTCGAGGTGAAAGGTGCAACATCATGACGACGACTCGCCGAGCCGTGCTGGTCGGATCCGCCGCGGTCGCGGCCGGCGCGCTGCTGGGAACGTCCGAGGCGCAGGCGCGTTCCCGGACGGGAGCCAAGCCCAAACCCACGGTGGTCCTCGTGCACGGCGCGTTCGCCGACGCCTCCGGCTGGAACGACGTCGCCGCCCAGCTCATCCGCGACGGCTATCAGGTCATCGCGCCCGCGAACCCGCTGCGCAGCGTGGCCACCGACTCGGCCTACCTGGCCAGTGTTCTCGCCACCCTCAGCGGCCCGATCGTCGTGGCCGCGCACTCCTACGGCGGGATCGTCGCCACGAACGCCGCGGCCGGCAACCCGAACGTGAAAGCACTGGTCTACGTGGCCGCGTTCGCCCCCGACGAGGGCGAATCGCTGCTGGAACTGCAGACCAGGTTCCCGGGCAGCAAGCTCAGCGAGGCGGCGCTGGACTTCCGCCCCTACGGTGAGGGCCTCGTCGACGGCTACATCAAGAAGGAGTTCTTCCACGACGTCTTCGCCGGCGACGTACCGAAATCGACCACCGACCTGATGCACGCCGGCCAGCGGCCCGCCGACGCCCGCACCCTCGGGGAGCCCTCCGGAGCCCCGGCGTGGAAGACCATTCCCTCCTACTACCTCGTCGCCAGGAACGACCAGGTGCTGCCCGCCGAGGCGCAGCGGTTCATGGCGCGGCGGGCCGGGTCGCAGGTGCGCGAGGTCGGTGCCTCGCACGTCGCGATGATCTCCCAACCCGCCGTGACCGCCGACCTCATCAAGCAAGCGGCCCGCTGACCATGTTCGTCCGAGCGTACGAAGGCCAGTGCGACGCCGAGGAGAAACGGCACACGTCCGCCGAGAAGCCCGTCGTCAACCCCAGGCTCGCTCTGTTCGCGCTGGCACTGGGCACCTTCGCGATCGGCACCGGCGAGTTCGGCAGCAACGGCATCATCCAGCTCTTCGCCGCCGACCTGGACGTGTCGATCCCGGTCGCCACGTATGCGATCACCGCCTACGCCTTCGGGGTGGTGATCGGTTCTCCGCTGATCACTCTGCTCGCCGCCCGGGTCAACCGGCGCACGCTGCTGCTCGGCCTGGTCGTGCTCTTCCTGGTGGGCAATGGGCTGTCCGCGCTGGCGCCGAACATCGTGCTGCTCGTCGTCTTCCGCTTCGTCGCAGGCAGCGTCCAGGGGGCGTTCTTCGGCGCAGGGGCCGTCGTCGCCGCGTACGTGTACGGGCCGGGCAAGGGTGGCAAGGCGTTCGCCACCGTGATGGGGGGACTCACCGTCGCCACCATCGCCGGGTCGCCGCTCGGCACCTTCATCGGCCAGCACGCCGGGTGGCGTGTCATGTACTGGACCGTGGTCGCCGTCGGCCTGCTGGCCGGCACCGCACTGGTCGCCTGGTTGCCCCGTACCGACGACCTGCACGGCAGCCCCGTCAGGAGCGAGCTGAACGGCCTGCGCCGGATCAACGTCTGGCTGATGGTCGCCGTCGCCTCGCTCGGCATCTCCAGCATCTTCGCCGTCTACACGTTCATCGGCCCCTTCGTCACCGACGCGGCGCGGTGGGACGCCGCGCTCATCCCCGTCGCCCTGGCCGTCTTCGGCTTCGGCATGGCGGTCGGCAACCACCTCGGCGGGCGCGTCGCGGACCGGTACGAGCACCGGGGCCTGATCTGGGGGTACGGCGGTGTCCTGGCGCTGTTGGTGCTGATAGGCGTGGCGGGCGGCGATCTGCTGGTCCTGCTGCCGTGCCTGTTCGGCGTCGGCGCGACCATGATGTTCGCGATCCCCACCATCCAGGTCAGGCTGACCGGCTTCGCGCCGGACGCCCCGACCTTGATGGGCGCGCTCAACCTGGCCGCCCTCAACCTGGCCAACTCCCTCGGCGCGATCGGCGGCGCGGTCACCCTGGAGGCCGGCTGGGGCACCTTGTCCACTGTCTGGGCCGGTTTCGTCTTCACGTCGGCGGGTTTGCTCCTGTACGTCGTAACCGTCGCCTGGCCGAAGCGCCACCGTCCGGCCCGGCGCGGACCGGGTCTCGACGACGAGCAGTTCCGCCGCCTTGCCGGATACGGCGAGGAGGAGCACGCCGAGGCCGGCCGGAACCTGTACGCCTCCGGCGACGACTCCTAATGCTTCTTTTTGCTCCGGACGGCGACGGCGGACATCGTCCGGGACGCGACGGCGATCGAGCCGGAACGCCTGATCTACCGCGGGGCGGCCCCGGAGACTTCCTCGGCGAGCTCAACCTTCTGACCGGACAGCAGGTCTACAACGAGGATCGGGCCCGCCGACCTGACGGTCGGCGGGCCCACCCGCGCTCTCCTCACTCCCCGCGCTGGTGGAAACTCCAGGATCCGGGAGCAAGAGACACTGCGGCCGAGTCCATCAGAGCCCACAGTGGAGTGCGTCGCCGCCTGTGAGCCGGCATCCGCGTGACACGAGCCGGAGAGGTCACCCGAGCCTGACCGGCCCGGCGTCGATGGGCAGGCGGACCAGGAGGTAGGGCTTGCGGCGTAGGTCCTGGCCGTTGTGGAAGAGCGCCTGCCGGTCGAATTGGTTGGCGATGGCGTACAGGTGCCGGTTGGAGGCGACGGACAGGGTGTCGACCCAGTGGAGGTCGTCGCTTTGGGCGATGGTCTGGTAGGTGCCGTTCGGGTTCCTGCGCCAGATGGAGTTGTGTTCCTGGCGGTCGAGGCCCTGCGCCGCTACGTCGACAACATCGGGCTCGAATCACTCGCCGGCCCGACCGTCGGCAGTCCTCGCGAGCGGATCGAGAAACACCTCGCGCACATCGTCGCTCTCGGGCTCGCGGTGTTCGCGGAGCGCGGATGCCTGATGGCCAATCTCGCCGGCGAGGTTCCCGCCCACAGCCCGGTCGTCGCGTCCGCCGTCGGCGCGTACCTCGACGACTGGGTGGCGAAGCTGGCGGCCCTGATCGACGAAGCGAAAGAGGCCGGCGAGTTGACGACCGGCATCTCGTCCAGAGACCTGGCCGAGCTCATCGTCGATGCCTTCGAGGGCGGCGCGGTAAAGGCCAAAGCTACGTCCTCGGTGGAACCCATACTTCGCTTTCAGCGCACGGTGGCCCAACTCCTGCACTGACCGCCTCGCGACCATCGCAACCACGCGCCCGGAGGCGCCGGCCGCCCGGGCGGCGCGGCCGGCTTTTGGCGTACGGCGAGGGCGGTCTCACGCCGCTGCCGCAGATCGCGGCGCGGCTTGATCAGTCCAGGGTGGACTGGGGTCTGACAGCAAGGCGTGTGAGCTCATCGTTCGGAACCCGTCACAGTTCGCCGCTGCTTCTCGCAGTTGGGTCTGCATCTGGTCGCACCTCGTCGGCCAGACTCTTGAGCGCAAGGCCAGGCCTGACGCCTCGGCAGGTCGGAGCAGCGCCGATCGCTTGTCCGTTTTGCGAACATCGCTGTCCGCTGTGAGCATGTCGCGGCGAGCACCGGCTTCCTAGTGTCGATGTCGACCACGAAGTGTCGATGTCGATCACGACTGGAGGACACGATGACCGTGACCACGATCGATCTGCGAACTCTCGCCGGCCACTACGCCGAGCACGGGTACGTTCTGGTGAAGGGCCTGCTGACCAGGGATGAGGCGGCGGCCTACCGCCGGGTCGCCCATGACCTGCTCGGGCAGCAGGACCAAGACGAGGACCCGACCTGGGGTTCGGCCGCTGCGCTCACGGCCGGTGCGCCGACGCGGCTGCAGCACCTGCATGACGCGCAGTTCTACGCGGCGGCGTTCTCCCGGTTGCTGGTGGACGAGCGGTTCACCTCCGTCGCCGCGGCCGTGCTGGGGGTGCCGAACGTACAGCTGCACCACACCAAACTGTTCGTGAAGCCGCCGGAGAACGGCTCGCCGTTCCCGCTGCACCAGGACCACCCGTTCTTCCCCCACACCCATCATCGGGTCGGCGCCGCGATATTCCACCTGGACGACGCGCCGGAGCACAAGGGCTGCGTCCGCGTCGTTCCGGGCAGCCACCTCCAGGGGCCGCGAGAGCACGACCCCGAGGATGGCCATCACCTCACCGACGTACCGTTCGAGGCCGCGACGCCACTGCCCGCGGAGGCGGGGGACGTGCTGTTCTTCTCCTACCTGACCGTTCACGGCTCGGGTGTGAACGTCAGCGACGAGGCCAGGACCACCTGGCTGGTGCAGTTCCGCGACCCGGCCGACCCACCGGCGATCCAGGCGCACGACTGGTCACTGGGACAGGGCATGATGCTGTCGGGAGTGGACCCGACGGGCAGGAGACAGGCTTGAGCTTGGCGGACGTGGCCGGTGCGGGTCGGCTGCCCGACCTCACCGGCCTGCTGGACACCTGCCAGGTCGGAGGGTTCAGGGCTGACTTCGTCAGCTGGGGGTTCTACACCAAGCCCGCCTGGCGCAACTACTGGCACCGGCACTCCTTCCACGAGGTTTGCCTGGCCTACACCGGTGCGGGCCGGTTCAGCGTCGGCGGGGAACACCATGACGTCGGCACCGGTGAGGTGTTCCTGGCCAGGCCGGGTGATGTGCACGAGATCGAGTCGAGCCGGGAGGACCCGCTCGGCATCGCTTTCTGGGGCTTCACCCTGCGGAGCGGCCGGGAGGCTCCGGGTCCGGACGAGCGTGGCTGGTGGTCCGGCCTCACCGACCCCGCCGGTCCTGTGGTGTCGCGCCGTACCGGCTCGCTGGCCGAGGTCGTCACCGCACTCGCCGGGTACGCCGACCCGGTGCGGTCCGGGTACGACGCCGGACTGGCCGGTCTCGGCGCCGCGCTGGTGGTGGACACCGCCAGGGCGTTCGCGAACGAGGACGACCTGCAGGTCGAGCCGCCTCCCAGGGACCGGCCGTCCCAGGTGGTGGCGGCGATGCGGCGGCACCTCGCCGACAACCTGTGCCGGCCGGTCAGGGTCAGGGATGTGGCCGCCACCGTCCACCTGTCCGAACGGCACGCCGAGCGGCTGTTTCGCGAGCAGACAGGCGCGTCCCTGATGGCGACCCTGCGCAGGATGCGGCTCGAGCTGGCCGCCGCCCTGCTGCTCGACGCGGGCCCCACGGTGACAGAGGTGGCCAGGGCGTGCGGGTACCCCGACGTCCGCGCCTTCAGCACGGCTTTCCGCCAGCTGCACGGACACTCACCGCTTGAGCACCGCGCCCGCAGCGGAACCCTGCACCTGTAGCGATCTCGCGACACGCCACCGCTGACCCAGGGCACACTCAGGGCACATGACACTGTGATCGCCGCGAAATGCCCAGAACCGCCGAGACGGCCGTTGCAGTTCATCCCGATGGTTCAGGGTTTCGTCGCAGGTCGCGGCGAGGCTCGATTACTTCAAGAGTCTCTCCCTCAGCGGTTCGGTGGGCGAGTCGTACCGAGCTGCTCCGGCGCCGGGGGTCCGATGCCGGCGCAGCCGGGTGAATGGGTCAGCTGGTGTGCTCGGCCGCGTCCTCGATCACATCGGCCACAGCTGCGGGGTGGCTGATCATGACGACGTGGGAGGCTCCCTTGACCTCCACGACGTGGGAGCGGGCGCGCTGGTACTCGAACCGCTCGAGCGCCGGGGGAATGGACTTGTCGGCGGTGGCGACGATGCCCCAGGACGGGATCGTGTGCCAGGCAGCGCCGGTGGTGACGTCGGTGAAGGAGGAGGCGCTGAACGGGCGCTGCTCGGCGGCCATCAGGCGGGTGACGCTCTGGGGGAGGTCGGCGGCGAAGACGTCGTGGAAGCGGTCGGGCCGCAGATAGAGGTCGGTGCCGGTGGTGCCGTCGGCGTTGGTGAAGGGCACCTCGTTCAGGGCGGCCTGGATCTCGCTGCCGGGATACTTCTGGATGAGGACGCCGAGCTGCTCACCCTTGTCGGGGACGAACGCGGCGACGTAGACCAGCGCCTTGACGTTGGGGTGTCCCACCGCGGCGTTGGTGATGACGGCTCCGCCGTACGAGTGGCCGGCGAGGATGACCGGGCCCTTGATGGAGTCGAGGAAGCTGGAGATGTAGGCCGCGTCCGTGGGCAGGCCGCGCAGCGGGTTGGCCGGGGCGACGACCGGATAGCCGTCCTTCTCCAGGCGCTTGATCACGCCGTTCCAGTTGGAGCCGTCGGCGAATCCGCCGTGCACCAGGACGACCGTCGGCTTGGGGGACGCCGGCGCTGTGGCGGCCGGGCCGGAGGCGGCGGAGGCGGTGGGCATGATGGCCGCGATGGCGGCGACGGCTGCCACGGCGGTCATCAGCGCGCGGCGGTGAATTCTGTTCATCGAAGTTGGTTCCTAGCTATAGGGAGGAGCGATCCGCTGGGTGCTGTGCGGGCGATCCAGTGCCTGCCGGCTCGGTCGCTCGGTGTGAGAAATCGCAGGAAAAGCGGTCTGCGGGGCGGGCGCCCCGGCGGGTGCCTCGGGTGGCGTCCGGTGCGGAAGCGCGCGCCCCGTTGAGGGCGTCGACGCGACGATCGCCCTTTGGTGCGAGGCCGATGACGGCCGTGATCAGGAGGCGGCGGCCTGGCGGATGAGGTCGGCGGCCGCGGCCGGCTGCGACAGGTAGACCGAGTGGCTGCCCGGCGTCTCCGCGACGGTCGCGCCGGCGCGCTGGGCCATCGCGTGCTGGGCGGGCGGCGGGATCATCCGGTCGTCGGTCGCCACCAGGTACCAGGTCGGCTTGGCGCGCCACGCGGGTTCGGTGACCGTGTCGCCGAGGGCGTCCACGCCCCACGGCACCTGCGAGTCGGCCATGAAGGCCGCCTGGTCGGCGGGCAGGTCCCCCGCGAACGACGCGTGGAACTTCTCCCGGTCGAGGAAGAGGAATCCGTTGACCGGGGGCAGGATCGGCGGGACGGGCGCGCCGGGCGGCGGGTCGGCGATGAGCGTGTTGACCGACTCGCCCTTGTCCGGGGCGAAGGCCGCGATGTAGGCCAGTGCGGCGACCTTGTCGTGTCTGCCGGCCTCGCTGATCACGACGCCCCCGTAGGAGTGGCCGACCAGGACGCAGGGGCCGTCCAGGGCGTCGACGACCTGGTGGGTGGCGGCGACGTCCCCGGCGAGGGACAGGGTCGGATGCTGCACGACTGACACGCGGAAGCCGTCGGCGACGAGCAGGTCGTACACGGCCTGCCAGCCGGAGCCGTCGACGAAGCCGCCGTGCACGAGCACGATGTTGCGGATCATGGCGCTCCTCTGTGAGGAAAGAAGGAGTGGAACGCATCTAACGGTAGGAATCGGACTTCTCTCCTCGCGTACGTCAAATGATGTAATCGCCCTCCCGCGCGGCCATGAGGCGGCTCAGTTCGCCGCGGGTGGTGATGCCGAGCTTGGGGAAGATGCGCGACAGGTGCGTGCTGACCGTGCGGGGCGAGACGAACAGCCGTTGGCCGATGTCGCGGTTGGTCAGCCCTTCGGCGATGAGTTGGGCGATCTGGAGCTCCTGGGCGGTGAGGCGGTCGCGGGTATCGTGCCTGCGGCGGATCCGTTCGCCGCTGGCGCGTAGTTCGCGCAGCGCGCGTTCGGCCCAGGGCACCGCGCCGAGGGCGTCGAACGTCTCGGCCGCCGCGCGTAGTGGGGCCCGGGCCTCGGTGGAACGGCGTTGGCGGCGTAGCCATGCGCCCCAGGCGTGGCGCAGTCGTGCCCGTTCGAACGGCCAGCCGACCAGGTCCTCACGCAGCGCCCGGGTGAACAGCTGCTCGGCGGTCTCGTCGGGGGCGGTGACGGCCCTGATGTAGGCGAGTGCCACGTGCCCGATCGGCGATCCGCTCTCCTCGATGATCGGGGCGAGCTCTTCGGCGACCGCGCGCAGCTCCTGTTGGCGTCCGCTGTGCAGGGCCGCTTCCGCCAGGTGTGGCAGTGCCCACAGTCGCATGTACTGGTTGTAGCTGATCTCGGTGGGGTCGAAGATCGGGCGCAGGGCGTCCCAGGCGGCGTCGAAGGTTCCGTCGGCCAGTTCGGCGGCTCCGCGCGCGAGTTGGACGAGGGCGAGCATGGGGTGCGCGCCGATCGACAGGAACGCTTGTCCGGCCTGTGCGGCGAGGTCGCGTGCGGTGGAGGTGTCGCCGCGCAGTGCGTGGATCTCGGCGGACACGGCGTCTGCGGTGAGCACCCACTGCGGCTGCCTTGTCTCCGTGGCCAGCGCCCTGGCCTCGGCGGCGGCGACGATCCCGAGCCGGGTGTCGGCGAGCCGTGCCGCCGCCGTGGCCTGCCCGACGAGCGACTGCGCGAGCGACCCGAACGGCCCCCGCGACCGCATCCCGGTGATCGCCTCCGCGTACAGCCGCGCGGCCAGTGGGAAAGTCCCGATCGCGCTCGCAGCCATGGCCAGCAGTTGCAGGTGGGGCGGGCTGACCCAGCTCGCCCGGCTCAGTGCGTCGAGCCGGGCCAGGGTCTGCCTGCCGCGTTCCACCGGAGCGATCAGCGCGATCGACGTGACGATCTGCGGGTCGTCTGGCGATACGGCCAGCCGTTCGATCGCGGCGAGCAGGGGCGCGCGTGCGTCCAGCGGGGGGTTGGAGAAGAACCAGCGCATGCTGACCATGGTCAGCCAGCTCAGCGCGAACGTTGAACCGTCGCGTGCGCGCATCTCATCGAGGAAGCCGGCGAGTTCGGACAACCGGTCCACGCCGGTCCACACGTAATGCACGGTGGTGCCGCGGAAGTAGGAGAGCCTGGACCGGTCGATCGGTGCGAGATCGGCATCCTCCGCGCGGCCGAAGAGGCGTTCCAGGGTGGCACGATCGCCGAGATCGAAGGCCATCACGGCGGCGTCGATCAGCCGTGCGCCCCGGCGGGCCGGGTCGGCGCTGAGGTATGCGGCGCGCTCCATCGCCTCCAGCGCGAACCCCGACGCGCCCCTGGCGTGGGCGCGCAGCGCGGCGGCGGCCAGCCCGGCTGCGATGTCGTCATCGTGGGACGTCGCGGCGGCCGCCCGGTGCCAGATCCTGCGGTCGTCCTCATCGGGCAGGGTGGCGGCGAGCGCGGCGTGCACATCGCGTAACAGGTCGGCCCCGGCCGCCTGGACGATCGCCGACCTGATCAATGGGTGCCGGAACCTGACGCGCACGGCGTCGGCCACGACCAGTCCCGTCCGGATCGCGGGGGTCAGCGCGGTCGTGTCGATCGGCGTGCCCGCCAGCAGGGACGCGGCCCGCGTGTTCTCCTCGATCGCGTCGTCCTCGTTCACGGCGGCGACGAGCGCCAAAGTCCTGGTGCCGGCGGGCAGCGCGGCGAGCGCCTGGGCGAACGCGCGCTCCAGCCGCTCGGTCAACGGCAGTCTGCTCGAGGCCAGCAACTCCTGGTCCTGCCGGGACGCCAGTGCGGCGAACTCCCTCAGCGCGAGCGGGTTGCCTACCGCCTCCGCCAGCACGCGGGCCCGCAGCGCGATGCCCAGGTCGGGCGCGATCCTCGCCAGCAGTTCGGCCGCCGCCTGGTCGGTCAGCGGCGGCACCGTCAGCGTGGGCAGCCCCGAGGAGCAGAGCCTGGCCTGGGCGTCGGCGTCGTCACGCGACGTCGCCAGCAGCACCACGGCGTCCGAACGCAGCCGGCGGCCGACGAACGCGAGAACCTCCCAGCTCGGTTCGTCCAGCCAGTGCGCGTCCTCGACGGCGAGCACCACGGGCGTGTCGCCCGCCAGCGCGGACAGCCGGTGCAGCACGGACATGGCGGTGTGCAGCGCCCCGCCGTCCAGGTCGCCGGGCGCGAGCCCGGCCCCCGCGAGCAGCCTGCGCAGACCCTCGTACGGGACCTGGACTTCGGCGGGCACGCCGGTCACGGTCAGCACGTGCGTGCCCCGCGCCTCGGCCTCGGCCGTGGCGGCTCCGAGCAGCGCCGACTTGCCGACGCCAGGCGCGCCGCTCAACACGAGCGCGCCGCCGTTCTCCTTCACGCCGTCCAGCAGTGAGAACAGGTCGCGCAGTTCGGCGTCTCGTCCCACCAGGTCACGGATGATGCTCACCTTCCACGTCCCGCGCGCCGCCCTGCCGTTTCGGCCGGGCCGGCCATCGATACGTCGACGAGCCGTTCGAGACCCATGCGCGCCGCGTGCCGGTGACGACGTGGTGGCTCCGCGCGATCGGGTGGGGTGGTGATGATCAGCTCCTTCGCCGGTGAGACACCTTGGGCATGGCACTCACGCTAGATCGCAGGACGAAAGGCTCGATTGAGTAATTTGACTTGGATTCGTCGTTGGCCCAGCGCGACATCGCACGGGCGGCCTCCGCCTACGGGCCTACCGTGCATCGGTGTCCGGGCTACCGACTGGAGGCCTGCTCTTCGCCGTCTCCTTTGGGCAGATCAACAGGAGCGGTCGTCAGCGCATCGGAAAGCGCGGCCCGGGAGGCGACACCGAGCTTCGGAAACAGCTGGTACAGGTGATTGGCGACGGTACGCGGAGACAGGAACAGCCGCTCGCCGATCTGCTTGTTGGTCAGTCCCGCGGCGGCGAGCACGGCGATCTCCTGCTGCTGGGGAGTGAGCGAGGCCATTCCCGCAGCGGCCTTGCCCTGTCCGATGGACAGGCCTGTTGCCCGCAGCTCAGCGCTTGCTCTGGCCGTCCAGGGCCGGGCATCCAGGCTGCGGAACGTGTCGACCGCGGCCGCCAGCTGTGTGCGGGCCTCGGCGGTGGCCTTGTCGCGGCGCAGGCGCTCACCATAGGTGAGCTGGAGGCGGGCCCGTTCGAACGGCCAGCGCTCCGCGTCGGTGGTGGCGAGTGCGGCCTCGAACAACCGGCTGTACTGCCCGTCGGGAGCGATCATCGCCGCCGAGGCGCCGGCGACCATCGCCAGTCGCGGCGAGATCAGGGCCAGCCCGGCACGGCCCACGGCGGCCGCATGAGCGGCCGCTTCGGCGTGGCGGCCGGTTCGCACGGCGGCCTCGACCAGGTCCGTGATGCTCCACAGCGCGTGCGGGACATGCGAGGCCAGCACACCCGCCGGGCTGATGGCGGCGGACTGGTGATAGGCATCCTCGAAATCCCCCCTGCCCAGCGCCACCAGCGCTCTGATCTGCCAGGCGTAGCACTGGAGCGCGCGTGCTCTTCGCGGTGTCGCCCAGCGGATCATCTGGTCGGCCAGCACCGTGGCGGTGTCCGCCTGCCCGCGCGCGGCGGCCAGCATCGCCCGAAGGTAGATCCCGGTCCAGGCCAACAGCCGGTAGCCGTGCTTGTCGCACAGCGTCAGGCCCTCGTCGACGACCTGCTCCATCTCCTCCCACTGACCCACGAGGAAGGCGTCGTTTCCCAGCAGGAACAGCGCCTCGATCGCCGAGGTGACGGCTCCGCCGTCGCGGCCGTGGCCGATAACCCGCCACAACCCTTCGCGGCACTGTCCCAACCGGTCGACGTAAGAGCCGGCGATGCCGATGCGGGAGATACGTGCTGGGATGACCTCCTGCTTCAGGCCCGCGATGGCGGCGTCCAGCCGATCAAGCACCGGCGGCGCCAGGCGAGCCGGATCCGAGAAGGTTTTGCCAAGGATGTCCAACAGCTCAGGAGGCCCTGGTCTGAGACGACGGATCGCAGCGTGGAAGGGTTCCCACAACTCGGCACGTCCGCCGAAATAGCACACCATGAGCAGGGTATAGAGCCCCTCGATGAGGGGTTTGTTGTGGGCGTCCCCGGGATCGGCCAGCATCTCGATCGCGCCGACCATCAGTCGATGCGCGCTGTCCACATCACCGTCGCCGTTGAGGAGCTGGTAGGCGCCGGCAACCGCGGTGGCCAGCGACTCGCCCCGCCGGTCCGCGCGGCGAGCCAACTCCAGCAGGTGCGGCGCATCGCGCAGGTCACCGTTCACGATCGCGCCGAGATAGGCGGCTTCCCCCAGCCGTCCGGCCCGGTCGATGTCGGCCGGGCTCATCTCGGCCGCGCGCAGGAGCAGAGTGATGGCACGGACGCTGTCACCGCGCCGCAGGTTCGCGTGTGCCACGGCCTGAAGCAGCGCGGCGACCCCCTCATCGGCGCCCACGGCCGCCTCAGCAAGGTGCCACGCCCTCCGTTCAGGCCGGTCGGCGAGCCGCTCGGCTAGCAGCCGGTGTGCCCGGCGGCGCTGCTCGCCCGTTGACAACTCCACCACCGCCGAGCCGATCAGCGGATGGCGAAAGACCAGTCTTCTGGCGCCTTGCTCGACCCGGACCAGCCGCGCCTGTTCCGCAGGGCCCAACACGTCCGTCTCTTGCGTCCTGGGCTCACTCGCGTGCAGGACGTTCAGATCGCCGGTGCCATCTAGAACGGCGAGCAGCAGCAGGTCATACGTCGCGGCGGGCAGATCTTTGATCCGTGAGGCGAACACCGCCTGCAGACGCCCGCTGAGCGGCAGAACCGGAGGCAGCGCGCTGCCCGAGACCCGTTGGACGCCGTCGAGCGCCACCGGCAACTCCAGCAGGGCCAGCGGGTTGCCCTGAGCATCGGCCAGCAGCCGCCGGTGAGTCCGCGGCGCCAGCGCGGGGAAGTGCGCTTTCAGCAAGGCTGTGGCGTCCGGCTCGGCCAGTGGCTGCAACTCATAGCCGGGCAGTCCGGTGTGTTCGAAGAAGCTCTCCTCGCCGGAGCGGGATGCCGCGAGCAGCGCGACTCGGCTGCCGGTGAGGCGGCGCGCCACAAAGCCCAGAACGACGGCGCTGGCCCGGTCCAGCCACGCGATGTCGTCGATGACCACCAACAGTGGACGAGGGACGGCGGCCTGGCGGAGGAGAGTCAGAGCCGCGTTCGCCACCAGGAGTTGACCTGGCGGTGCTCCTTCCCCCAGCCCCAAGGCGACGCTCAGTGCCCGCTCATGCACCGGACTCAAGTTCGGCAGGTCTGCGAAGAGCGGGTGGAGAATCTGGTGGAGGCCGGCGAAGCTCACCTCGGCCTCGAACTGCGAGCCGGAGGCGTGCAACACCCTGTGGCCGGCTGCCTGCGCGCGTGCTGTAGCGACCTCCAACAGCACGGACTTGCCGACCCCGGCTTCGCCCAACAGCACGAACGCGCCGCCCTGGACTTCGGTGTGGTCAACGAAGTCGCCGAGCCGGGCGAGATCACGTTCGCGTCCCATCAACGGCCCTGCTGGACCAGAGATCAGCGGATCGTTGCCTGAGGGAGGTTCCCCTCCAGCCATCGAACCCACGGATGTGACCTTACGCCCAGGCTCAGCGGGCGAGAGAAGGGCGAGCGAGGGCTTCGACTCAGCCCACGGTGCGGTCGGTGCCGGCCCAGTACGGCTCGCGCAGTTCTCTCTTGAGAACCTTGCCTGCCCCGGAGACGGGCAATGCGTCCAGGAACTCGCAAGATCGCGGCGCTTTGTAGTCGGCGATGTGGTTCTTGACGTGGGTCCTGATGTCCTCGGCGGTGGCGGTCGCGCCGGGGCGCAGGACGATGACGGCGTGCACTCGCTCTCCCCATTGCGCGTCCGGTACGCCGATGACGGCGCAGGAGGCCACCGCGGGATGCTGAGCGATGATGTTCTCAACCTCTGCGGAGTAGACGTTCTCGCCGCCGGTGATGATCATGTCTTTGATCCGGTCGATGATGTAGAGGTAGCCGTGCTCGTCGAGGTATCCGCAGTCGCCGGTGTGCATCCATCCCTCGCGCACCGTGGCTGCGCTTTCTTCGGGCCTGCCCCAGTAGCCGAGCATCACGTTGTCACCTCGGACCGTGACTTCGCCGACTGTGCCTGCCGGGGCGGGTCGACCGTCGGTGGTGACGACGCGAACCTCGCAGTGGGGTGCGGCTCGCCCTGCCGAGCGCAGCAGCTCGCCACCCGTCAGGTGCTCCCCCGCGGTGAGCAGTGTCGCCACCGGGGCCAGCTCAGTCATGCCGTACGCCTGGGTGAAGCCGGCTTCAGGGAACGCCTGCATGGCGCGGTTCAGCAGCACCTCGGAGATCGGGGCCGCGCCATAGGTGACGGTTCTCAGACTGGACACGTCGTGGTCTTTCAGCCGAGGGTGGTCGGCCAGCAGCCGGATCATCGTCGGGACTAGGAAGGTGGAGGTCGCACGATGCTCTTCCACGATGGCCAGAACGCGAACCGGGTCGAAGGCAGGCACCATGATGTGAGTGCCGCCGACCATGCTCTGCGCAATCCAGGAGGCCAGGCCGGCCAGGTGGAACAGGGGAGCGACGTGAAGGAAGCGCCCACCGGGATGTGCCAGGGCGCGCATCGAGAGGGTGCCGAGCGCTGAGGTGATCAGATTGGTGTGGCTGAGCATCACCCCTTTGGGCCGGCCGGTTGTGCCGCTGGTGTAGAACACTCCGGCGAGGGCGTCGCCACCTCGGCCTATATCCGGCACCGGTGGCGCCGCAGCGACGAGTTCCTCGTAGGAAAGCGTCTCGTCGGGGGTGGGACCGTCGCCGCAGTGGATCACGGTGGTCACCGTAGGAGCGGCGGCGCGCAGGGCCGGAACGTGGGCGGCGAAGGCGTCGTCCACTAGCAGCACGGCGGTCTGCGAGTCCCGAAGCGCGTAGCCGATCTCGGTGGGGGACCAACGGGTGTTGATCGGGGTCACCGCGGCGCCTCGCCACCACGTGGCCAGGAGGTATTCGTGGTAGCGGTCGGAATTGAGGGCCGCGATCGCGACTCGGTCGCCCTCGCTGACTCCCAGTTCGCGTAGCGCTCCGGCCAGGCGCGCGACGCGGGCGGCGATGTCGCGATGGGTTCGGATCCGGTCCCCGTTGATAGTGGCGGGCAGGTCGGGAGTCTGCTGCAGCGCGCGGTGCAGCGCCTGCGTCACGTACATGTGGTCCTCCTCCCTCAGATCGTTGCCGCTTGTCGGGCCTCACGTGTGATCTCGTGATCGCGGAGGCGAAGGCGCCGGGCTGTTCGATGTGTCCCAACAGCCAAGCAGCGTCGGCGGCAGATTGACTGATGGCCGCCCACCTGAACACGGGTCATTTGCGGGATGATCTTAGTCGAGCACCTGAGGTCCTAGCCCATCGCAACAGGTCAAGACAGCTGCGGCTGCGCCAGTACAGGACGGCGTCAGGCGGCCTCGAGTTCTATGATCCAAAGCGGTGAGCGAGTGGGCCGAGCAGAGACCCGACGCCATCCCCCGGCCGTGAACAGGGCGTCGTACTCGTGTAGGTGTCGTTCCCGGCCTCCGTCGGTGACGGACAGCATGTTCATGTCCGCCACAGCACCGAAGTCCGGCGTACCGACCTCGCCGAGCACGAGTTCGAAGACGACGGCACGCGCTCCGGGCCGGGCGGCGGCACGGCAGTTGCGAAGAAGGCGAACGCAGGCTTCGTCGTCCCAGTCATGCAGGATCCACTTCAGCAGGTACAGGTCCGCTGCGGGCACCTCTTTGAAGAAGTCGCCCTCCACCGCACCGAAGCGGTCTGAAAGGCCGAGTTCCTTGGCGGCACGGGTGGCCGCGCCGGTCACATGCGCCATGTCCAGGACGATGCCGTGCAGTGCGGGATTGGCCTGCATCAGCCCGAGCACGAGCCGGCCGTTGGCGCCGCCCACGTCGACGGCCGATGAGACACCCGAGATGTCGAGCATGCTCGCCGCCTCGGCGGCCACGATCTCGGACATGCTCGACCCGCTGGAGGCGAAGGCGTCACCCTCCTCCGGATGCTGGGAGAAGTAGGTGAACTGGTCCATGCCCAGTGCCTTGTATACCTGTGTTCTGCCCTCGCGTACGGCTTCGGGAAGGTGTGCCCAGCTCACCCAGGTCGAGTAGCCCGCCAGGTGGAGGGTGGTGTCGCGCAGTGAACCCGGGACCCCTTCACGAAGCAGTTCTCCCATCGGGGTGGTGGCGAACCTGCCGTCCCCTTCGTAGGCGAGCAGCCCGATCGACGCGCACGCCCGCATCAGGCGGTAGGTCGTGGCCGGATGGGTGGATGCCCGTTCGGCGACCTCATCGGCTGTACGTGCCCCGGCGGCGATGTGGTCGGTGATTGAGAGGGCCGCCGCCGTCCGGACGATCTGCGCAACCTGGTGGCCGGTGATCATCTGGAACAGCCTGCCGAAGTTGCGCTCCTGCTCAAGAGCCGCGTCCTCGTATCCTGGCGCTGCCTCGGGGGTTTGCTTCATGGTGCTCCGTACGTCATCTCACCGCTGCCGGGATTGGCATCGGCTTCTGTCCGTGTCACTGGCCACGGAACAGCTGATCTAAGGGGTGGGCTGCGAAATCGGGCGATTCACGCACTGATCACGAGCGTTGCGCTCACTGTTCGTCCTCGACCTGAATGATCGTCTTGCCGGGCGTGCGGCGGTGGCGGGCGAACGCGGAGGCTGTTTCGGAAAGCGGTCGAACGGCGCCGACGATGGGGTTGAGCCGTCCCGCCCGGAGGCGCTGGGCGAGGTCGGTCAGCCGGGCGCGGTCGGGTTCGACGACGAAGAAGATTGCTCGCCCGTCCTTGGGCTGCACGGTAGGTGGCATGGCGATGGTGACGAGGGTGCCGCCCGGGCGTACCAGTTCGGTCGATCGCTCGAGGATGTCGCCGCCGATGACGTCGAACACCACGTCCACCTCGCCGACGTGCCGCAAATCGCCGGCGTCCAGGTCGAGGAAGGTCTGCGCGCCGAGGCCGAGCGCGACATCACGGTCGTCGGCTCGGCCGGTGCCGATCACGCGGGCGCCCACCTCTCGCGCGAGTTGAACGGCGATCGAGCCTACGCCGCCCGCGGCGCCGTGGATGAGGACGGTCTGGCCGGTCGTGAGGTGGGCGTGGTCGAACAGTCCCTGCCATGCGGTCAGTCCGGAAATGGGCAGCGCGGCGGCCACGGTGTGGTCGATGTCGGCCGCGAGGGGGGCGAGGTTGCGAGCCTCCACCGCGGTGTATTCGGCCAGAGATCCGTTGCGGGTCCAGTCGGTCAGTCCGAACACCCGCTGGCCCACGGTGAGGCCGGTGGTTCCGTAGCCGAGCTCGACCACGACTCCGGACAACTCGTGCCCGGGGATGCTGGGTGTTCGGTCGCGGCCGGCGCGATCGGACCAGGTTCCCGGCCAGTCGAGCTCACCGGGGGTGAAGCCCGCTGCGTGCACGCGCACGATGACGTCGTTTTCTGCAGCGTGCGGGTAAGGCATGTCGGTCAGGGTGAGGCCGCCGACACCCGCGTCACGGTCTCGCACGATGATCGCTCGCATGCTCGAAATCCTTTTCCTGTGTGATGTCCGGTCAGCTCGGCCAGGGCGAGCCGAGGATGCGCTCGACCGTCGTCGTGCGCCGGAAGCCGGGAATGAAGTGTTCGAGCACGTCGGAGTTCACGGTGCCGTTCGTGGTTTCGGGGCGGTCCTTGAGCCCGTTGACGCAGGCTCGCAGAAAACCCCGCGATGACCTCTGGCATGACCTCTGACTTTCCGCGACGGGTGTCCGCTGTGGGGCCGTGTGTCCGACTTCCATGCTGCCTACCGATCGGTGTACGGCGCCGCCTTCGTCCGGCCAGGAATCACCTATATCCGGACCGGGCGAAATCGCAGCCGTGTGCTCCACCATGTCTGGCGCCCGCTGCCGGTTGGGCAACCCCGCCCAGGAGGGTCTCCGTGATCTCCGGTAACGGTGTGCTACCAAGGAACGGTGTCCATGCCTTCTTTGTCCCCTTCTGTGTCGCCTTCTGCGTCGCCGACCCGGCGGCGGTTCGTGCCGCCGGGGTCTGGCCGGTCACCGCGCGGATCCGGCTTCGGAGGGACCGCAGTGGTGAACCCTGCCCCCCATTGGGTTGCGATCCTCGTCTACGACGGAGTGACGTTGCTGGACGTCGCCGGTCCCGCGGAGGTGTTCAAGGAGGCGAACCGGTTCGGTGCCGACTATCGGATCGTGCTGCTGTCGCCGACGGGTGTGGACGTCACGTCGAACCTCGGGGTCCGGATGGCGGTCGACGGCGCCGTCTCCTCGGAGCCGGCTTTCGACACGTTTCTGGTGGCCGGGTCCGACCTGTATCCGCGCGCCTGTGTCCCCGGCGACCTGGCGGACGCCGCGCGGATACCGGCGGTCGCGGCCGGCCGGGTCGTGTCGATCTGTACCGGGGCGTTCATCCTGGCCGCCGCCGGCCTCCTCGACGGCAAGCGCGCGACCACGCACTGGAAGGTGGCGCATAAGCTCGCCGCCCGGTGTCCGACGTGCCGTGTCGAGCCCGATGCGATCTACGTTCGCGATGGCACCACGTACACGTCGGCAGGGGTGACGGCCGGTATCGATCTGGCGCTCGCTCTCGTCGAAGAGGACCACGGGCCGGACCTGGCGCGCGACGTCGCCCGCGCCTTGGTGGTGTACATGCAGCGTGCGGGCGGCCAGTCCCAGTTCTCGGCACCGCTGCAGGGACCGCCGCCCCGCTCGCCGGCTCTGCGTAAAGTCACCGACGTGGTGACGGCGGACCCCTCCGGGGATCACTCGCTCGGTGAACTCGCGAAACATCTCAATGTGAGCACCCGGCACCTGACCCGGATTTTCCGGGACGAGTTGTCCACGACACCGGCCCGTTACGTGGAGAACATCCGATTCGACATGGCCAGGGCGCTGCTCGACCAAGGACACACCGCGACGCAGGCCGCGATCCTTGCCGGGTTCCCCAGTTACGAAAGCATGCGACGGGTTTTCGCCAGGAATCTGTCGATCAGCCCCGCCGCCTACCAACGCCGGTTCAGCACGGCCCGCCGCCCCAACGCGGGTTAGGCGCACGCCGGGCAGCGCCGCCGCATCGATCAGCAATGACGTCGCTGGGCTGATGGCCGCCAACTCCCTGGATAGCCGAGCGAGGTCGTTTCCGGGACCCGTTCAAGATCAACTTAACGTGGGTTTCAGGCTCATGTGGGCTGCCCCTAAATGGTTTGCCCGCAGATCACGCGCGCTGGGATGCTCGGCCAAGCAGGAACGGAGAGGAAACCGCAACGTGGCCGTCACCGCATCCAGCAAGCCGTCCGAGTCCGAGCCGGAAGTCCGTACGGCGGCCGGCGTCCTCCGCGGCGGCCGGGAGGCGGGCCTGGCGGTCTTCCGCGGCATCCCGTTCGCCGAGCCGCCGGTCGGCGCCCTCCGTTTCGCCGCGCCGCAGCCGGTGCGCAGCTGGGAGGGCGTGCGCCCGGCGGTCGCATACGGCCCGCCGCCCCCGCAGTCCAGCCTGCTCGGAGCGTCCCAGGACACCGACGGCGACGACTGGCTGACGCTCAACGTTTGGACACCGGAACCGGATCCCGCGACAGGGCTCCCGGTGATGGTGTGGATCCCCGGCGGCGGTTACGCCATGGGCAACTCCAGCCTCCCGGAATACGACGCCGGGCACCTGGCCGGCAGCGGAGCCGTGGTCGTGACCCTCAACTACCGTCTCGGTATTGAGGGTTTCGCGCAGATCGACGGAGCCCCGGCCAACCGGGGACTGCTCGACCAGGTCGCGGCCTTGCGGTGGGTGCGCGACAACATTCGGGTGTTCGGCGGCGACCCGGACCGGGTCACGGTCTTCGGGCAGTCGGCGGGTGGCGGATCGGTCGCCGCGCTGCTCGCCATGCCGCGCGCCGCCGGACTCTTCCGCCGGGCGGTCGCGCAGAGCGTGCCGGGGACGTACTTCTCCCCGGAGCTGGCCGCCGACATCGCCGCCGCCTGCGCCGCCGATCTGGGGGTACGGCCCACGGTGTCCGGCCTGTCGGCAGTGCCCCCGGCCCGGCTACCCGCCGCGGGCGAGGCGATCTTCGCCAAGACGGTGCAATGGCGGGAGCGCTGGGGGCAGATCACACACCGGCCGATCCCGTTCGCACCGGTCGTCGACGGTGACGTCCTGCCGGCAACGCCTTGGCAGGCGCTGGCGGACGGCGCCGCCCGGGACGTCGGACTTCTCGTCGGGCACACTCGTGACGAGCACCGGTTGTTCAGCCTGATCGACGGCGTGCTCGGCCAGGTCACGCACGAGCAGACCGAGACCGCTCTGCACCTGCTCGCCCCCGGCCCGGACGGCGCACGCCGTTACCGGGAGGCATTCCCGGCCGCGACCGACGAGGAGCTGTACGAGCTGGTCAACGGGGACTGGCTGTTCCGCATGCCGAGCCTCCACCTCGCCGACGCGCAGATCGCCGGCGGCGGCCGGGCCCACCTCTATGAACTGACCTGGTCCGCCCCGGGATTGGGCGGTGGCCTCGGCGCCTGTCACGGCTTGGACGTGCCGCTCGTCTTCGGCAACCTGAGCAGCGGACAGCCCGCCGTGCTGATCGGCGACCCGCCCTCCCCGGTGGCGGAGGAGCTGTCCGCGCAGATCCGCAGGGCGTGGACGGCGTTCGCCGCTCACGGCGACCCGGGCTGGCCTCCGTACGACCCCGACCACCGCCTCGCACAGCTCTTCGACACGCCGTCGATGGTCACCGCCTACCCGGAAGAGACCTCGCGGCTGCTGTGGCAGGACCACACCTTCCCAGCGCTCCCTCTGCTCGCGCGGTAAAAGTGAGCGGATTGTTCGCGCCGGTACACAGGCACCTGATCGACTGGGACGCCCCGGTCGAGGCGTGGCACGGCGGCGCGCACACCACGTGCGAGATGACGCAGCCCATTCCTGCCGTCTTCCGGTGACATCCCAGGGTCTGAGGAACATTCGAACCGGATCGTGCGTCATAGCTACTTGGCGACTGGCCGTGCTACACCGAGACCCTGGCCCGCCTGATCGCTGTCACCGAGTCGCGCTTCGGTCGCTGCGCCGGACGTCGAGCACTGCGCCGCGGTAACGCGCTGTTGGAACGCCGCGACGGCGGCCACTTCATGCGGGAGGAGTTCCACATGGCAGTTCGATTTGACGTGGGGTCCCTGCCTCCAAATGATCGTGCAGAGGCGATCCGCGAAGCCTCGCGGGCATTAAATGGCCGATCAGAGGTGGATGTTCCCTCGAATCCGGATCGTATCAAGGCCGTTACGACGACCAGCGCGCTGGGCTCGGTAGAAATCTCAAGCATCCACTGGAACGTGACTGCCATTCGGCGGACCGTCGGCCCAATGACTGATGACGTTGAGCCGCACATTTTCGTCGGTCTGCAGAAATCAGGAGTCTCCCGATTCGCCCAGGGCGACAGGCAGGCGGAAATACGGCCGGGAGATCTGGTTCTGCTCCAGAACGTGAATCCTTACGATGTTTTCTTTCAGGGCGCCGTAACTGCGTTCACCGTTCGTGTTCCCAATCACCTCCTTGGTCTCCCACCATCCCTGCTCGGTCGGATCACAGCTGTGCGGCTCGGTGTGGAGCGCCCGGTTGCGGATACCGCAGCAGCGTTCATCTCACGGTTGGTCCGCAACCAGTCCGCTATCGGCGAGACTGACGCCGGTCTGTTGGCGCAGCCCTGTATCGAACTGATCAGGGCTGTGGTCACTACGGGCCTTGGGCGTGACGATCTGGCCAGGGAGCCTTTGCATCACGCTCTCCTGCAACGTGTCATGACTTACATACGTCTCCATCTGGCCGAGCGCGATCTGAGCGCCGAGCGTATCGCCGCCGAGCACCACATTTCCGTGCGCCAGCTCTACCTGACTCTGTCTCGGGCCGGTATCTCGCTCGGTGATTGGGTCAGGTCTCAGCGCTTGGAGAAATGCAAACTGGAACTGGCCTCGCCTGCCCATCGGTTCACGACGATCGAGGCGATCGCCTACCGGTGGGGGTTCGCCAGCGCGCCCCATTTCAGCCGCGTATTCAAAGCCGCCTACGGTGTAAGCCCTCGCGAGTGGCGCCATGGGAATCGTCAGCTTCCAGCCGAAACAGAGTGACAGCCGGACTCACTGGAAGCCATCAAAGAAAAGCTCGGCGAGCGTCGCCCTTCTCCGCCAGGGCGGTGTCGGTTTCCGCCTCGGCGGGGGACTCGCGCGCCCACACCGCCTGGTCGAAAAGCCACGACCTCGTCCAGTTGTTCCATCGCAACCAGGACCTGTACACGGAGCCTTGCACAGGAGGGCAAGGAGCCTTGCACGAGAAGACAAGTTACCGCTCGGTATAAAACCTATATTTGCCGCTGATCCCACGAGGTCACGTCTTTCGGCGTTGGCGGCGCATGTAAGTCAACGGGCGCGAAATCCATGTCGTGGCCACTTTTTCCCCGAGCACTAATGAGGGCCTATGAGCACGCAACCGACACTCCTTCTCGTGCATGGCGCGTATCACCGTCCGTGGGTATGGGACCGGGTGATCGAGCAGCTCCCCGACGTGGACGTGCACACGGTCGCTTGTCCCAGTAGCGGGAGCGACCTTGGAGCACTTGGCACGCTCCAAGACGACGCCGATACGGTTGCCGCCGCTGTAGCCGCGATCGACGGACCTGTCGTCGTCGTGGCGCACTCCTACGCCGGATCTGTCGTCACCGAGGCGCTGGCCGGTGCGGATAACGTCAATCGAATCGTCTACCTCGCCGCCGCGATGGTCGACGAGGGAGAATCCCTGTTGGGAAGCGCGGGCGGTGTGCCGCCGTCGTGGTGGCTGATCAGCAAGGACGAGGGCCCCGAGGGCGGCGTCATCAGGGTGGCCGAGGACGAGGCCAAGGACGTCTTCTACGGTGACGTCGATCCCGAGCTCGCCGCGGAGGCGATAGAGAAATTGGTTCCTGCGTCGTACTCCTCGCAGACCGGACCGGTCTCCAGGGCCGCTTGGCACACCATTCCCAGCACTTACATCATCTGCACGGCGGACAACGCCATCCCGCCGTTCGCTCAGGAGGCGATGGCTCAGCGGGCGAAGCGGGTGCATCGCCTGGATTCCTCCCACAGTCCGTTCCTGTCGATGCCGTCGGAGTTGGCAGCGCTGCTCAAGGTCGAACTCGCATCTTGAACGGTGCCAAAGCGTTCACATCCCCGTGTGTCCCCCTGGCCTGCATAAGGGTCAGGGGGCGCATCACCGTGGACGACCGCTAGAAAGGAAGATCACGGCCTGGGCGTTTAACCGCTGCGTCGGGTGTTCCCGATTGGGCCCGTCAGCCTGTCTCTGCTGGTGGTAGTCACATGGGACGTAGGCAAAGCGGGGGTCTGGGTAACTCCGCACAGCCGGCGTAAACCTGAATGTGCCCCCGAAGCATCGCCGGGGGCACCCGCCCAGTGCAGCACCGGCCGCGGCCCATGGATCGCGCATGCCCGCGCGCTGGCATGCCGAACACGAGGCATTTCGACGTCCAGGGAAAAGGTCATATGGCGCAGGTACGTCCGTTCCGCAGCGAAACCAGTCCCGAGCAGCTCACCGACCTGCGGGAGCGGCTGGCCAGAACGCGGTTCGCGCCGGCACTGTCTGGACAGGACTGGACGCACGGCACGCCACCCGGCTACCTCGCCGAGCTGCTGGAGTACTGGCGCACCGAGTTCGACTGGGGCGCGGCTGAGGAGCGACTCAACGCGCTTCCCCAGTTCCTCGCCGAGGTCGACGGCAACACCGTGCACTTCGTGCACGCCAAGGGAGTGGGGCCGCGCCCGTTCCCTCTGCTGTTCTCGCACGGCTGGCCCGGTTCGTTCTGGGAAGTGCACAAGATCATCGGGCCGTTGACCGACCCGGCAGCGTACGGCGGGGATCCGGCTGACGCGTTCGACGTGGTCGCGCCGAGCCTGCCCGGCTACGGTTTCTCCTCGCATCCCGGCACGCCCGGGATGACCCCGACGGCCATGGCGAACCTGTTCAACCAGCTCATGACCGAGGTGCTCGGCTATTCGCGCTACGGCGCACAGGGCGGCGACTGGGGCGCGCAGATCACCAGCCGCCTCGGCCGCGACCACGGCGACACCGTGGCCGGCATCCATCTGAACCTGATGGGGGCGACGCCGGTACTGGACGAGAACTCGGCCCCGCTCACGCCCGCCGAAGAGGCATTCGTGGCCGAGACCGAGCAGTTTTTCTCCGCGGAGGGTGGATACGCCCAAATCCAGGGCACCCGGCCGTCCACGCTCGCGGCGGGGCTGTCCGATTCCCCCGCCGGGCTGGCCGGGTGGATCGTGGAGAAGTTCCGGGCGTGGAGCGACTGCGGCGGCGACGTCGAGTCGGTGTTCAGCAAGGACGAAATGCTCACCGACATTACCCTCTACTGGCTGACCAACTCCATCGCCACCTCCACCCGCCTGTACTACGAGACCATGCACACCGAGGGCATGCTCGGCAGGTTTGTGCCTGGTTATGTTGATACGCCGACCGGGTTCGCCTCCTTCGCCAAGGACAACTTCACGCCGCCCGAGGAATGGGTGCGGCGCTGCTACCGTCTGACCCGGTTCACCGAGTTCGACCAAGGCGGCCATTTCGCGGCATTGGAGCGGCCGGAGGAGTTGGTCACCGAGATCCGCGGGTTCTTCCGCCCGCTACGCGGCTGACCAGCCTGAACAGGGCGGCTGGGATGGCTGGCCCAGTGCCGCACGACCGGCGACAGCGGTGAACGGGCGAATGAGGCGTCGCCGCGAACCCGATGCCGACGCCCACTACTGTGCAGTGGCCCTGCCTGTCCGGGTGCGTTTCAGAGATGCCGGAAGACGATGTGGGCGGTACTGCCACGCCAGGGCGATACCCAGCAGACCTAGCGCCATGTCGTTCAGAAACCAAGCCGCCACCGGGATCCATGCTTTCGTCCCGGGAAGGTAGACGCGCCCGTCGTTATACAAGGCACGCACTCGCTCTCCAACCGTACCGATGCCGAAGCCGACGTCGACGGACGTGACCCTGATGCGGCCGTCGTCGGAGTCGAACTCACCCCACGTCCTGCACGCGCTGCGGCAGTAACGGTGCGTCACAGTGAAGGTGCCCCCCGCGCCCTCGCCTGCGGCCGCCTCAACGGCGGGAGGCAGGTGCTTGACCAGGATCTCGGCCCCGGTGGCAGGCGGGACGAGGAAGGCGATCACCGACAGAAGACCCAGCACCAGCCGTAGCAGCCACGTGTGGCTCATCCACCCTGCACCCTGCGGGAGCGGGTCTTCCTCGCTGAGACCATGGAGCACGCAGATCAGGAAGGCGGCCACTGCTCCGCACCAGGACAGCATCTCCCATAAGGAGTCGCTCGACGAATGCGGGAGGAACGAGGCCGACAGGCCGAAGGCGAGTGGGGTCAGCACCGCGACGACGACGAAGCCGACGTGGAGCCAGTCGGGCTGCCAACGGAGGACATGGTGGGGCTTGTCACGGACCAGGTTTCGCTGCATGCGGGGAATGTGCTGCGGCCTTTTACGGTCGCGGCGGCGGGGGCTGCCTTTGCGCCTGCCCATGTTCGACCATCTCCACCCGGTGCCCGGACGCTTTGAGAGCCGATCACCCGTACCGATGGTCACCCGGTGCGGTCCGCTCGGCAAGATGCCGATCCCTGTCGGCCCCGGGACAGGACAACGGCCGCCGAACTCTGTCTGGTCCCACGAGATGCCTGACAGTTGACTAGATACGCAAGACTTCGGGTCCGGCGATGTTGCGGAGGACGGCGTGGTTTCTTTGGATTTGGAGATCTTCGCGGACTACCACCAGCTCCACCTGATAGACGACGGTTCGACGAGCGACCTGGGCGAGACATGGACCGACGAGACGTCTGCCGACCGACTGGCCGTCGCCGATGACGCTATAGCGGTTGGCACGTCGGTCAACGTGACGGTGGCCGTCCGAGTCGAGGTGTTGGATGCACCGCCTGCGGACGACTTCGCCGACTTCGACCATGTAGTCGAGGGGAGTATGCAGGTTCCGTCAGGCCGAATCGTGATCATGGGCTGCACTGACTACGAGCCGGACGCTGCAAGGTTCGAGGTCCCCGTGGGCCCGGTTCGTGTCCGGGTGGCGAGTAGCAACCTGGCTGAGGCAGAGCGCTTGGGGATCGACTCCGACGATGACCAGCAGACGATGGAACGGTTGCGGGTGCAGGTGTGGCCTGCCCCGAATGGTGAACGGGCTGTGTTGAAGCGCTGGAAGCCGTTGGTCGCTTAGCGAGGCAGCGACCAAGCCTCCGATGCGATCGTGTCGATTATCTGGTGAAACGCGAGTGTCAAGCATGTCCCGGGGACAGGAAGCCCAACACGACCGGTGGCGTGTCTGGCGACTGCTCTAGACTGCGCGATCATGGATGAGGTGTCTGGGGCCGGGATTGTGCGTCATGAGCCGCGGTATGACGGGTTCGTGGCGGCTGCCGGCCAGCGGCAGGAGGTGGCCGAGGCCATCGACCGGCACGTTGCCACGCACTTTGGGCCGGTCGCGTTCGTCCTGCACGAGATCGCCTCGCACCTTGTCGGGGTGCACGTCTACGTGGTCGGCCCCTCGGCGGAGCGACCGTACCAGGCGCTGGTCACATCGGGGATGAGCGAGCGGCCGATGACGGTGCCCGATGGGCATGGAATCAGTCCGTATGCGGAGTTGATGCTGTGCCTGCCGGCGGACTGGCCGCTGACGCAGGCGGCGCTGCACGACGAGCGGACGGGGTGGCCGGTGCGGGTGCTGAAGCAGGTGGCTCGCTTCCCGCACGAGTACGGGACGTGGATCGGCGAGTGGCATTCCCTACCGAACGGGGATCCCGCGTTGCCGTATGCACCTGGAGCGCCGTTCGCCGGGGCGGTCATCACGCCGATGCTCAACGTGCGGCCGGAGGCGCGGACGATCGACGTCGCGGATGGGACACTGATTAATCTGCTCGCGCTGGTACCGCTGCATCCGGCCGAGGTCATGCTGAAGGTGTCGCAGGGCACGGACGCGCTCATCGTGGCACTCGACCGGGGCGGAGTCAGCGAGTTGCTGGACCCGACCCGGCCGTCGCTCGTGTGACACCGAATGCACGCAAGCTTGGCGGCGTCACAGCAGATCACATGGAAGCGTGCTCACCTTCGCGCCAGGCGGTCGGCTACGCGGGCAGGGCGTGCAGGAGTTGCTTCCGCGAGCTGACGCCGAGTTTCCTGAACACCTTGCGAAGGTGGTACTCCACCGTGCTGGCGCTGATGAACAACTCGGTGGCGATCTCCTGATTGGTGGCGCCTTGGGAGGCGAGGTGCGCCACCCGGAGCTCCTGCGGGGTCAGGTCGTGGGCCGTGCCGAAATCGCGTCGGCGTGCCCTCTCCCCGGTGGCGGCCAGTTCCGTCCGGGCACGCTCGGCGAACGCCGCGGCGCTCATGCCCACGAACATGTCGTGGGCGGTCCGGAGCTGGTCGCGGGCGTCGCTCCGGCGTCGGCGGCGCCTCAGCCACTCGCCGTACACGAGGTGTGCGCGTGCCAGTTCGGTGGCCAGGGAGGTCTGCTTCAGGATGCCGATGGCCTCGAGGTAGAGGTTCTCGGCACGGTCGTCGGAGGCGAGGAGCGCGCGGCTTCGGGCCAGCACGCCGAGCGCCCACGGAGTGCCGCTCGCCGTGGCACGCTCGGCCAGCCGGGCCAGCGCCGGCCGCGCGACCGCGGCGTCGTTGTTGCGGACCGCCGCCTCGACGAGGTCGGGCAGCATCCCGTTGCCGAAATGCGGCGGATCCTCGGCGAAAATGATCTCCCCCGCCGCCTGCGCCTCGGCGTAACGGCGGTGCCCGAGTTCGAGCAGCACCAAAGCGCTGCGGGCGAGTTGCACCTGCAGCCCGCCGGGCCGTTCGGCGCCCGGTCCCGCCTGCGCCGCCACTGCCGCCAGCGTGCGGTCCCTGTCGCCTCGCCAGGCGTGCAGCATGACATCACTCGGTACGGCGAAGCGCAGGTCGGCGCTGATGGCTGCCGCGACGTCCTTGAACTCGGCGAAGTGGGCTTCCGCGGCGGCGAATCGGCCGTAGACCAGTTCCGAGGTGGCCGAGCCGTGCGCGCCCGCCTGCAGCATGCGCAGGGCTCCCTGCCTGCGCGCGGCCGCGGAGTAGCGTTCCGAGCAGGCGGCCAGGGCGTCGATGTCCCACAGTTCGACAGCGAGCAGGATGCCGAGCAGGAACCAGCGGGCCGCGTCGCCGGTCTCGGCGTCCTCGGCCTGCATGGCCGTCAGCCCCCGCCGCATCAGCGGCACCGCCTGCACATACCCGACGGCGACGAGATTGGCGTGGGCCGCCAGCAGCAGATCGGCGACGTCGGGCTCGCCGGGGCCGTCGGAGACGGCGGGCACGTCGAGTGCGGCCCTGGCCACCCGGAGGGCGCTCATCCCGGTGCCGATGCGCGCGACGACGCTGACCGCGTCGAACGCCTCAAGGAGTGTGTCGCGCCGGGCACGCGGATCGGAGTTGGACAGGATCAGCGCGGCCTTCAGCAACGAGGCGACCGCGCCCTCGCGTCCGAGCATGACGCTGAGGAAGCCGCGCAGCCGCATCGCCTGGGCGTCGAGAACCGCGATACCGAGGTCGGGAGTGAGCAGGTCGAGCAGTTCCTCGGCCCGGTAGGGAGCGCCGGCGGTCAGGGCCGCGCCGCACGCCGCGAGGATCCTGCCGTTGCGCCGGGCTCCCGGCGGTGTCAGCTCGGCGGCCCGGTGGAGGAACGCCGCCTGCGCCAGATGGCCGCCGCGCTCGCGGGCACGCTGGGCGCTCGCCTCCAGCTCGGCCGCCACGGTCTCGCTGGGGCCGTCCGCGGCCGAGGCCAGGTGCCAGGCGTGACGATCGGCGTCGCTGACGGGATCGGTGACCGCGGCCAGTACGGCGTGCACCTGCCGGCGCCGGGGCAGAGGGCGCCGCCGTACACGGCCGAGCGGATCAGCGGGTGGCGGAAGTGCGCCTGGGGCTCGCCCGACTCCGGCGCGAGAAGCTCGTCTCGTACGGCCTGCTCGATGGCCGAGTCGACGGCGGATTCCTGCGCCGCCGACAACCTCCGGATTGCGCGCCGTACGAGAGCCAGGTCTCCGCTGGAGTCGGCGGCGGCGACGAGGAGGACCTGCTGGGTGAGCGTGTCGAGGTCGCTGACCCGGCGCAGGAAACGGGCTTCGAGCCTGCGGTTCAGCGGCAGCGGCTCGCGGGCGACGGGGTCCACCTGGTCGCCTCCGGCGAGAGCCCGGGCGAGTTCACGGATGGCCAGTGGGTTCCCGTCGGCCTCCGACAGGAGTCGCGTGACGATCACGCGGTCGATCTCGGTTTTCAGCGACGAGCCGAGCAGCGCGGCGGCGTCGTCGTCCGACAGTCCCTCGATGCGGGACTCGGGAAGACCGGCCAGGGAATCACGCGCGGTGTCGTCGTCGCGCACGCCGAACAGCAGCACGATCCCGTCGGCGTACAGGCGACGGGCGACGAACGCGACGACCTCCAGGGACTCACGGTCCATCCACTGGGCGTCATCGCACACCATGAGGATCGGCCGGTTCGCGGCGGCCTCGGCGAGCAGGGTCAGCACCGCGAGCCCGACCAGGAAACGATCCGGCGGCGGCGCGCTCAGCAGCCCGAAGGCCGTCTCCAGGGCGTCGCGCTGCGGCGCGGGGAGGCGGCCGCGTTCGCCGAGGAACGGCAGCAGGAGGCGGTGCAGCGCGGCGAATCCCAGCTCCTGTTCGGCTTCCACCCCGGCCACCCGGGTGACCTGTAGGTCGCCGGCGACTTGGATCGCGTGGTCCAGCAGGGCCGTCTTGCCGATGCCGGCCGGGCCGCTGAAGACCAGGACACCGCTCAGGCCCGCTCGCGCCCGTTCAAGGAGACCCGCGAGCTCGGCAAGCTCCGCCTTCCTCCCACGCAGGACCATGGCCACAACATAGCGCGGCTGATCGGGGTCGGGACGACTGGGGATTTCCATGATCACGATCAATGTGGGCGTCCCGAAGGCTAAGGAATTTCAAGGATTCGAACCTCCGACCAGGGAGGGCATCGTGGACCCCGTTTGCACACCTGTCGAACCGTTGGGAGAACACACATGAGCAAGCCGGTCCTCGAGCCTGCCGCCCAAGCCTTCGCGGACGCCACGGCCAACCCTCCGTACCTGTTTGAACTTCCGCCGGCGGACGGCCGCAAGGCCGTCGACGAGGCGCAGTCGCCCGAGATCGAGGTGCCAGGCACGGAGAAGGAGACCATCACCACCCCCGACGGGCTGTCGCTGAGCGTCTTCCGCCCGTCCGGAGCCGAGGGCCCGCTGCCGGTCGTCCTCTACATCCACGGCGCCGGCTGGGTGTTCGGCAACGACCACACCCATGGCCGGCTCGCCCGTGAGCTCGCGCTGGGAGTGGGCGCCGCGGTGGTGTTCCCGAACTACACCCTGTCGCCGGAGGCCCGCTACCCGGTGGCCACCGGACAGAACTACGCCGCCGCCCAGTGGGTGGTCGCCTATGCCGCGGACCATGGCCTGGACGCCTCCCGGATCGCGGTCGCAGGCGACTCCGTGGGTGGCAACATGGCCGCGTCCCTCACCTTGACCGCCAAACAGCGTGGCGACGTCACGCTGGCCGGGCAGGTGCTGTTCTACCCGGTCACCGACGCGAACTTCGACACCGCGTCGTACCAGCAGTTCGCCACGGGCTACTTCCTGCGCCGGGACGCCATGCAGTGGTACTGGGACCAGTACACGACCTCGGAGACGGAACGGGCCGAGATCACCGCCTCGCCGCTGCGCGCCACCACCGAGGACCTGGCCGGGCTGCCCCCGGCGCTGGTCATCACCGCCGAGGCCGACGTGCTGCGCGACGAGGGCGAGGCCTACGCCAACAAGCTGCGCGAGGCGGGCGTGCCCGTCACCGCCGTCCGCTACCAGGGCGTCATCCACGACTTCGTCATGCTCAACGCCCTGCGCGGCACCCACGCCGCCGAGGCGGCCATCAACCAGGCGATCGCCTTCCTCGCCGACGTATTCAAGACCGCCAACTGACCGGAAAGGGTCTTCATGTCCGCAGAGCACGACATCCAGCAGATCGAGCAGGCCAACGCCTCCGGCAAAATCCCGGTCGTCTTCGTGCACGGCCTGTGGTTGCTGCCGAGCAGTTGGGACCGCTGGGCGGAGGTCTTCGCCGAGGCGGGGTTCGCCCCCGTCACGCCGGGCTGGCCCGACGACCCGGAAACCGTGGCCGAGGCCAAGGAGCACCCCGAGGCCTTCGCCGGCAAGACGGTCGGGCAGGTCGCCGACCACTTCACCGAGCTGATCGGCAAGCTGGAGCGCAGGCCCGCGATCGTGGGTCATTCGTTCGGCGGGCTGCTCGCCCAGATCCTCGCCGGTCGGGGCCTGGGCTGCGCCACCGTGGCCATCGACCCGGCGCCGTTCCAGGGCGTGCTGCCGTTGCCGATCTCGTCGCTGCGCTCCGCCGCGCCGGTCCTGACCAATCCGGCCAACATCCATCGCGCCGTGCCGCTGACCTACGACCAGTTCCGTTACGCCTTCGCCAACGCCGTCTCCGAGGACGAGGCGCGCGAACTGTACGAGACGTTCTCCGTCCCGGCGCCCGGCGCTCCGCTGTTCCAGGCGGCCGTGGCCAACTTCAACCCGTGGAGCGAGGCCAAGGTCGACAGCACTGCCGAGAACAGGGGCCCGCTGCTCCTCATCTCGGGGGAGAAGGACCACACCGTGCCGTGGGCCATCACCAACGCCTCGTACAAGAAGCAGGTCCACAACGAGCACGCCGTCACCGAGATCGTCGAGATCGCGAACCGTGGTCACTCGCTGACCATCGACAACGGCTGGCGCGAGGTCTGCGACACGGCGCTCGCCTTCGTCCAGCGGTTCGTGTGACGGTCGCGAAGATTTGACCGCACGCCGGTCAGTTCTCACTCGGGCACGCCGTACCGCCGTGCCCACGAGCCGCGTCGGGGCGGCAGCGCCGTTGATGACGAGCACAGTGGCCTGCATCGCCCCGAGGTGGCGGAGATGTGACCCGCTGGGGCGATCGGAGCGGGGAACCCACTGCGCTGGTGTACGGACATGGTCAATCGGGCTGATACTCCGTTGCCGGGCCGGCAAGCGGATGAGTACCGTCGGCGCATGATGGACGAGTCCGCACGCGCCACACGCCTACTGGACGCTCAGGCCAAGGCGGCCGACCTGTTCGCCGAAGTCGAGCGTCGCGGTCTGATCGCTCCTGGACGCGGCGAGCGCATGGTCAGTGACAGCATCCGCGACTTGGCGAACGAGATGTTCGGAACGACGCGCCACTGGCACAAGCGGATCGTGCGGTCCGGGCCGAACACCCTCCAGCCGTACAGGGAGAACCCTCCGGACCGCGTCATCGACGAGGACGACATCGCGTTCGCCGACTTCGGACCGATCTTCGAGGAGTGGGAGGCCGACTTCGGAAGGACCTTCGTCCTCGGGGACGACCCGGTCAAACACCGGCTCAGAGACGACCTGCCTGTGATCTTCGCGGCCGGTCGGCACCACTTCGAAGCCGACCCGGACATCACCGGCGAGCAATTGTTCGCCGAGGTCGTACGGCTGACCACCGAGGCCGGGTGGGGTTTCGGCGGAACGATCGCGGGGCACCTGGTGGGCGAATTCCCACATGAGAAGATCGACGGCGCTGACATCGAGTCGTACATCGCCCCGGGCAACGACACACCGATGCGCCGTACCGACCGTGCCGGTCGACGCTGCCACTGGATCCTGGAGATCCATCTGGTCGATCGAGAGCGTGGCTTCGGCGGCTTCCACGAGGAACTGCTCGACCTCGGCGGGTCCTGAGCCCTGCCGACGTGACGAGGCCCTGTGGAAAATCGACGTCCGTCCGGCGATCTACGCCCGTAGGGGTGAACCCGTGATGATCGACCACCACCTGACACCCAACTGGACGTCGTCGGCGCTGCTGACGATCGACGTGCAACGTGACTTCCTCTCCGATGCGCCCTATGGAGTGGCCGGCACCACCGAACTGCTGCCGGCCATGGCCGAGCTCGCGGCGGCGTTCCGGCGTGCCGGACGACCGATCGTGCACATCGTCCGTCTGTACCACCCCGACGGTCATGACGCCGACCTCGTCCGGAGGTCCCTGCTGGCAAGTGGCGCTCGGATCGTCCTCCCCGGCAGCGAGGGCAGCGCCCTGGCCGAACCGCTGCTGCCGCCCGATGCTCCGCCGCTGGACGCGGACCTGCTGCTCAGCGGGCGTCCGCAGCGCTTGGGCCCGCAGGAGTACGCCCTGTTCAAGCCTCGCTGGGGCGCCTTCTACCGGACTCCGCTCGACGAGATCCTCCGCGACTGGGAGGTGGACACGCTCGTCGTCGCCGGCTGCAACTTCCCCAACTGCCCTCGCGCGACGCTCATCGAGGGCAGTGAACGCGACTACCGCCTGGTCCTGGCCGAGGACGCCGTTTCCCGCCTGACGAGCGGCGGATGCGACGAGATCAGGGGACTGGGCGTGACCCTCGCGGCCGCGGGCGCGATCGCCGCCGCGTTGGATGCTGAAAGGAGCACCGTATGACGGTCACCCGAGCGGGCGACTTCGACTACGACAGCCACGGGCACGGCTACGCCGTACAGCGCCGGCCTGATCCGCGGATCGCCGCGCAGGTGCACGCGGCGATCGGTCCAGTGCGCAGCCTCATCAACGTGGGCGCGGGGGCCGGATCCTACGAGCCCGAGGACCGGTACGTCGTGGCGGTCGAACCGTCGGAAGTCATGCGGGCGCAGCGACCCGCGCACCGGGTGCCCGCGCTCGATGCGATCGCCGAACACCTCCCGTTCGACGACGGGGTCTTCGACGCCGCGCTGGCCTCGGTCACCGTTCACCAGTGGTCGGACGCCGCCAAGGGCCTGAGCGAAATGCGCCGGGTCAGCCGCGGACCGGTCGTCGTGCTCACCTTCGACGGCGACGCACTCGACCTGTTGTGGCTGGCCGAGTACGCCCCTGAACTCATCGCCGCCGAGCGCCGCCGATACCCGAAGATCGACTGGATCGCCGAACGGATCGGGACGACGAGCCGCGTGGAGACGGTCCCGATCCCGCTCGACTGCGTGGACGGATTCACCGAGGCCTACTACGCCCGCCCGGAACGCTTTCTGGAACCTGAAGTGCGCAGATCCCAGTCGGCCTGGGGTTTCGTGGACGACGCCGCCGAACAGCGCGCGGTCGACCACCTGCGCGCCGACCTCGAGAGCGGAGCCTGGGACGCCCGCTTCGGCCACCTCCGCGACCAACCCGAGTTCCACGGCTCCCTACGCCTGGTCATCGGCCTTCCATGAGCACCTGGCCGGCCTCCTTCGCCGCGTGGCGGTCATGGCCTGGCGAGTCCGGGTAGAAGGCAGTCCGGCCTGGTCAGGCTGTAGTAGGAGGCTGCGGCGACGAGCAGGCCCAGGCCCCACAGCGTGTACCCGAACATCTCCATCGACAGCCTCCAGACCGGGGCACCGGCCAGGTTGCCCTTGCCGAGTATCCACGCCGTCATCCCGGCCAGACCGAAGTAGCCGGTCAGGCTCGCGCCGATGAAGAAGGCAGGGCCGAGGACGAGCCATCGTGGCACTCCGCGCCCGGCCAGCGGCACCACCCAGCGCGGCCAGATCCGCCCCCAGCGATGGACCAGTGCCGGCGGCAGCAAAGTGCCGGCGAGGACCAGCAGAACGACGAAGAGCGTGAACGGTGAATCGAGTGCGAGCGGCAACGGCCTGCCCGCCTCGACGTCGTCGAGCACTCCCGCGGTCACGCGGGCCGCGCACCCGGCGACCGCGACGTACGCGGCGAGGTATGCCGACCTGGGTGTGGGGTCGGTGCGATGCTCGGGCGAGCGGCCATGGACCCGGCCGCAGCCGGAGCAGGCCCGTCGGACCCGGTGCTGCTCGGCGACGGCGCACGCCAGTGTCAGCGCGCCGCCCGTCATCCCGGCCGCGCGGGTGAGCAGGCTCGCCCAGTCGTCGTACTGGTCGAACAGCAGGGCGGCGAGACTGATTGCGAGCATGTAGGAGTACAGAATCAGGCCGACGCCGGCCACCCACGCCGCCACCACCAGCGTCCATCGAACGGGCGCCGGCCAACGACGTTCGATCCCCCCTGCGATCAGCGAGCACACCACCGCGGCTGAGAAGGCGAGCGTCACAGCGGCCCACCGGCCGGGCGAGAACGGCTCGTCAGGAGGGGCGAACGGCGACCCGGGGTCGGCCAGCCACCACACGTTGGCCACGCCGTAGGCGAAGGTCCACGCCGCCGCCGCACACGGCCACCGTCTTGCGGATCTGAGTGCCATGTCGTCGACTCTTCCGGCCGCCGGCGCAGGACGGTTCCCCCCGACGAGGGAACCTCATCCCCCGTCAGGGGGAACCGTCGTCCGGTGCCTTCTGCGCTGCGCGAATGAGCTGCTCACGACGGAGGACCCGAGGGCAGTGACGGGAATCACCGTCACCGGCGCCACATCGTCGTCACACCTCCCGGCCCCATTCCGTCATGTAGGTGAGGCAAAGGTTAGGGGGCCCGAATGCTTTCGTCGTCGGCCGAGCGCCGCTCGTTCCAGTTCTCCCACTGGTCGTTCATGTTCGCGGAAATCGCCATCTGGTCGTTCGTCGTTCTGACGGTGACCGGGGTGGTGCTGATGGTGTTCTACGACCCCGGCATGTCCCAGGTGACCTATGACGGCTCGTACGGCCTGCTGCGCGGGCTCTTCGTCAGCAAGGCCTTCGACTCGACCATGCATCTGAGCATGGAGGTGCGCGGAGGCCTGCTCATCCGCCAGGTCCACCACTGGGCGGCGCTCGTCTTCGTGGCGGCCGTCGTGTTGCAGCTGCTGCGCATGTTCCTCACCGGCGCGTTCCGCCGCCCGCGCACCCGGCAGTGGCTGATCTGGGTGACGTTGCTGGCGCTGGGCATGGCCGCGGGCGAGACCGGCAACGCCCTGCCCGACGACCTGCTGTCGGGTGGGAGCATGTGGCTGATCGTCTCGGTCGCGCAGGCCATCCCCGTGGTGGGGCCCTGGGCGGTCTCGCTGCTCTTCGGCCCGGACTTCCCCGGTGACAGGGTCATTCCGGTCATGTACGGCGGGCACCTGCTGATCGCGGTCGTCGTGGCCGCGGTGCTGATCGCCCGTGAACTGCTGGTGCGGCGGCACGGCCACTCCCGGTTCGTCGCCTCGCTGCCGTCGCGGCGGAGAGTCCGCCCGATGATGGCGCTCGCGACGATCGGCACGCTGATCATCCTCGGGTTCGGGTTCCAGATCGCCCCCATATGGCTGTACGGCCCCGCCAGGCCGTCGCAGGTCTCGGCGGGCTCGGTTCCCGACTGGTACATGGGGTTCCTCGACGGCGCCCTCCGGATCATGCCCGGATGGGAACTCAACATCGGGCACTACACGCTCAGCCTCGCGGTCCTCATCCCCACACTGGTGATACCGGGGGTCTTCTTCACCGTTCTGGCCGCCGCCCCGGTGGTCGAGCGCTTCCTCGTTTCGCGACGCGGCCGCCGCGACGCGCAGGGCCGGCCCAAGACCGCGAGCCGTGTGGCGCGTGAGACGCGCGCGCACGACCTGCTCGACCGGCCGCGCGAGACGCCGGTGAAGACGGCCATCGGGGTCGCCGGCGTCGCGTTCTACGGCCTGCTGTGGGCGGCCGCGGCCAACGACCAGATCGCCGTCCAGTTCCACCTCTCGGTCGAGGCCGTGACGATCTTCTTCAGGTTCGCCGTGGTCATCGGCCCCGTCATCGCCTTCGTCGTCACCCGGTGGATCTGCCTCGCGCTTCAGCAGGCGGATCACGAGGTGGCCGAGCACGGGGTGGAGACCGGGGTCATCATGCGGTCTCCGGACGGCGGATTCCACGAACTCCTGGTGCCGGCGCGGCAGGAGAACCAGGAGCCGGCGATCACCTCGGGGAAATGACAGTGACACCGAACAGGCCACAGGTCGTGATCGTCGGAGCCGGCGTCGCCGGATACCAGGCGGCCCGTACCCTGTCGCGCAGGGTGGGAGCCGGCGCGGAGATCGTGCTGGTCAACCCGACCGGCGTCGGGGTGCATCCGGAACTCCTTCCGCGGGTGATGACGGGCGCCCTCAGGCCGGATCGGGTGGGCGTGCCGCTGGCCGAGACGCTGCCGGGGGTGCGGGTGGTGCTCGGCACGGTCACCCACATCGACGCCCCCGCCCAGCGCGTGCTGTACGACGGCGGCGTGCTGGCCTACGACCGGCTGGTCGTCGCGGCGGGAGGCGTGAGCGAAGTCGCCCAGGTCTCCGCGGTCTCGGCGCACAGCGTCGGCTTCCACAACGTCGGCCAGGCCCTCCAGTTGCGCGATCACATCCACCGGCAGCTTTCGCTGGCCGCCGCGAGCACCGACCCCTTCGAACGCGCGGCGCACTGCACGTTCGTCGTGCTCGGCGCGGGATACGCGGGTACGGCGGCGGCCTCGGCCGGGCAGTCGTTGTCCCAGTCGATGGCCTGCCGCGACCCGCGGTTGCGCGGGCAGCCGATCCGCTGGATCCTGGCCGATCCCGCCGAGCGACTGCTGCCTGACATGCGGCACCGACTGTCGAGGACCACGGCACGGATGCTGCGGTCGCGGGGCGTGGAGGTCCGGACGCAGACCTCGCTCGGCCAGGTCACCTCCCGGGGGCTGCGGCTCACCGACGGCGAGTTCATCCCCACCCGCACGATCGTGTGGAGCTTCGGGGTCCGCCCCGATCCGCTCGTGACCAACCTCGGGCTGGCGGCCGAGCAGGGCAGGATCAGGGTGGACGAGCACCTCGCCGTGCCTGGCCGTCCCGAGATCTACGCCTGCGGCGACGTGGCCGCCGTCCCCGACCTCACCAGGCCCGGCAAGATCACCCCGATGAGCGGGCAGCATGCCCTGCGTCAAGGCAGGCTGGCGGGCGGCAACGTCGCTGCCTCCATCGGGTACGGCTCGCGCCAGCCGTACGAGCACAGGATCCACGACTCGATCGTGGAGCTGCTCCGGACGTCGGAGCAGCCGCAGCGGGTGGCATGAGCCGCTTGCCCCTGCAGCGGTCACGGACTGGTCCCCTGGAGCGGGCAGTGCATGTGGGCGGCGCGCCGGCCACCCGCTGACGGTTTTGCCGCGTCAGCTCGCGGGACCCGATCGCCTGAGCGTCTCGGTGCGGGCGTGGCCGAAGTACATCAGCTCCCAGATCGCCGCCTCGGTGAAAGTCTCCACGGTCTCGCCGTTCTTAAGGCGATCGATCGTGAGGTCGCCGGTGAAGCGGAGATAGGCGCCGTCGACGCCGATCAGCCGCGCGGCGACCTTGCGCCAGCCCTTCATCTGCTCGACGAAGGTGTTGGCGACCAGGTCGCGGTGCTTCGTGAAAGTGACGACGTAGCCGTTGTCTCTGTCGCCGTAGTGATATCGAGTGGTGCGGGCTACGGGCTTGCCGGTCTTCCCGTCGAGATAGGTGTCGAGCGCCTCGAAGCGGACACGCGACGCGTCGGCGGCGACGACGTGACCGTCGCGGGCGAGCATGAAGATCGGGATCGGCTCGTAGCCGTACTTCTCGTGGGCGGTGATGTAGGAGGCGATCACCGAGTAGGGACCGGCCTGGCCACGGGCCCAGTACCAGTCGTGGATGATCGACATCATCCCGACGTTGCCCCAGTTGTGGTCGTGGTAGCCGATGCCGATGACCTCGGTGCGCACGCCCGCGACCTCGTAGGAGCCGTGGACCGTCCCCTGGGGAACGGCGGGGAGCCAGGAGAACTCGAGATCTCGCTTCTCCCCGAAGACCAGGTAGCCGGTGTGCGGGCGCCACGGCCGGATCTCGGCGTCGAGGGTGACGTCGACCCGCACACCGCCGACGTCGGCCCGGATCTCGTAGTGCGCGAGGTCGCCGGAGAAGACGTTTCCGGCGATCCGGACGTCGGCGCGGTCGGTCCGGGCCGAGAACGACGCGGCGGGGAAGTCCTGGATGATGTTGTACCGGCGGCCGTCCGGCAGGTCGAGGTTCAGCCGGATCACCGGGCTCAGCGGCTTGCCCGGCGTGGACAGGTCCTTCGTCATGAAGATGACGACGAGCGTGGCGCCGTCGTCGAGGTGGGCGTCGAAGTACCACCACTCGTAGGTGCCCCGGCGCCCGTCGGTGCGGGCGCCGTCCTCCCATTCGGCGACGACGTCCGGGCTTATGCCGATGCGTCGGTAGTCGGCGTCGGTGCGGGCGATGCCTGTCTGCTGCGTCATGGCTTCCCTCTCCTTCGGGATTCTGTTGCATGACATGACGACGCAGCCGCCCGGATCGTGAGGCTGCCCGGCGGAGGCAGGGGTCAGAACGGGACGCGTGCGGTGGCCACGGGGGCGGCCATGTCGTGGTCGCCGGTGACGACCGAGGCGGCAGGGGCGCCGGCGCGTCCGGAGAGGGCGCGCATGTATTCGACGGTGTCCAGCCGGACGGTCGTGTCCGAGGTGCCGTCGCCGATCTCAAAGGTGCCGCCCGCGGGACCGGTCAGCTCGAGCGTGACCGGGTGCCGGGTCCAGCGGGCGTGCAGGTCGCGCAGGACCTGCTCGACGACGAGCCGGTCGTGGGAGCCCGTCTCCGGCGGCCGGCCGACGGCCCGGCTGATGTCGTCGCGGTGCATCCACAGGTCTCGCGGGAGGAACACGTCGTAGACCTCGGCGAGGGAAAGCCGGAAGGCGCCGTACTGGCCGTCCTCCGAGGGGAAGCTCATACGGCGAAGCAGGGCGGGGCGGCGGCGCATGGCCAGGTTGGCCTGGGGCCACAGTGTCCGGAAGCGTTCGATCACCTCCTGGCGGGACCTGTCAGCGTGGAGCGCGGCCCCGAACCGCATGTGCGCGTCCAGCTGCGGCAGATCCGGATAGGCCCGGGTCGCCTTGCGGTCGCGCAAGAGGAACAGCCAGGGCCGGATCTGCTCCTCGGCCTGGGCGACCAGGTGGCGGACGATGTCGCCGACGGTCCACGCGTCGCAGACGGTGGGCTTGTCCCAGTCGGCCGGGGTCAGGTCGGCCAAGAGACCTTCCCAAGTCGCGAGCTCCGCCGCTCGCAGGTCGTAGGCGTCTGACGGACTCGTCATCGGGACGGACCCGACGTGCACTGCGGCCTCCGCTGTCATGGCTGGTCGCCTCCTCCGTGAGGTGCGTAGTGGGTGATGAAAAGGTCGAGGACGGTGGGCGTCAGTCGCTCGAAGCGGCCCTCGCCGACCGGGGCTTCGGGTTCGTTCGCCATCTGCTGGCTGATGACTCCGGCCACCAGGGTGTTCAGCAGGGCGACGCCGTCATCGGTGGCGGCGGCGGGGTGCAGGCGGCCGCCGGCGACGGCGTCCTCGAGGACGGTGCGCACCTCGGTGACGTTGTCCACGGCGGGAGCGAAGGCCTCGGCGGACGGCACGAATCCGGGAACCGGCCGCCAGAACAGCAACTGCGCGCGCACCGGGTTGAGCCGCGTCCACTCGACGAACTTCAGTGTGCCGATCCGTAGTCGATCGAGCACGTCCAGGCCGGCCGTCGCCTTGTGCAGGGTCTCGTTGAGGTCGCGGGCGCTCTGGCCGAACAGCGCGTCGTAGATCGCCGTCTTCGACGGGAAGTACTGGTACAGCGAGGGCGTCCGCATGCCCATCCGCCGTGCCACCTCGGCCAGGCTCAGCGCGGCGACGCCTTCTTCCGCCATGACCTCCACTGACAGGTCGAGGATCTCTTTGATGGTCTCTTCGCGCCTGCGTGCCCGCCGGTCCACGTCTCTCCTCCGTCGATCTACATGTCAAAGGATTCCCTAATGGCATTAGGGAAGTCAATAGTGGATAGGGAGTCCTATCACTGCTCCGTGCGCCGAGGAGGGTGGGGCGCGAACAAGAAGACTGCCGGTTGCGTCGGTGAACACACCCGGCAGTACACGGCGATTGCCCGTATTATGAGACGATCATCCCGAATTTTGAGATCGGTGCTAGCGTTGCCCCGTCCATCAGGCGAAACCTTCGAAAGGCGACAAGGTGCCGAAGACGGTCATTCACGTGTTTCACGACGACGACCACTCGATCGCCACAGGGACACGTGTAGCCCAGCGCATCCAGGAGGTCGCTTCCGAGCGAGGCTGCAGCGTGGAGGTCTTCTGTTTCGGACCGGCCCAGCGTCGCCTCTCCGAGGGGGATGCCTCCGAAGCGAGCGCCACCTACAACCGCCAGATCGACGAACTGATCGCGGACGGTGTCCGTGTGGGGGCCTGCCTCAACGCGGCCCGCGCTGACGGAACAGACGTGGAACTCGCACGTCGCGGGCTCAACCTGCAGGTGGCCCGCGACGAGTTTCTGCGCTTCACGCTCGAACAGGCCACCGTCATCACCTTCTGAGCACAGGCCCGGCTGGTCCGGGGTGGTCGTTAAGGTGGGTAAGCCGTCCTCGCCCTGGAGAAATCGTCATGACCACGCCTGAGCACAGCACGACCTGGCGCGACGCTCGCTACGACATGCCCGTCAGCCGGCAACTGGAGCGCTACGACAAGCTGGCCGCCCAGGACGCGTCGGCTCGCGCCCGGGTCGAGCTGGTGGCCCGTGGGATCTATGACCCCGCCCGGCATGGAGCCGAGGACCGGCCGCCGCTCACCGCGGCCGAGCACATCGAGTTGCTGGCGCTTGCGGAGAGCATCGCGCGGACCGTCCGCCATCCCGCCAACATCCACCACGCGCTGCTGGCCGGGGTCACCTGGGCCGAGATCGCCCACGCCATAGACTCCGACGAGGCCACGGTCCGGCGTGACTACCAGCAGTGGGCCGACGACCAGCATGACCTCCACCGGCAATACCCTCATCTCGGCATGACCGCCGACGAGTACGCCGCGGCGACCGCCAGGGCTCACCTGCCGAGCCGAGCGCCCGAGGCCGGCCACAGCGGAACGCATTCCTGAGCGCGGCCCCGGAGCCCGGCTTTCGCATGGCGGTGGGACTAGGACCCGAGGTCCTTCGCTTGTAGAACCCACAGCCGTTGCCGGGCACCGAAGCTGGTGAACATGGACAAGCCCATACGCGAAGTGATGACCGATGTCTGCGATCCGAAGGAGAGCAGGGTCGCGTTCGTGCGTGACCTCTTCGGGCGGCTGGGCGGCACTCACGCCGCTGGGCGAGAGTTTCTCTGCCGCTCCCTCTCGCTGGTCGCCTGGGCCCAGGACCACCAGCAGGAGATCGAGACCAACAGGGCCGCCCGACGCTGACTCGGTCCTGTCGGAATCGACGTCTTTTCAGACCGTCAGGACGAGTGAACCCGTCGTGCGGCGCGACTCCAGATCACGGTGGGCGCACGCGACGTCCCTGAGAGGATACGTGGTGACGGCCGGTTCTCCGAGGTCTCCGGCGATGACCAGCCGGAACATCTCGTCGCTCAGCGACTTGCCCTACAGCCCGCAGGACTGATCAGGCCGAGCTCGGCGACCCGGTGGTGGCCGGGCTCGGGGCGCTCCGAGGAACTACGGTTCGAGCCGTGCGATCTCCGCCTCGGCGCCTTCCTTCGTGACCCCCGCCTGTTCGAGGACGGCCGCGGCCGGGCTGTCGCTGAGGGACAGGACGCCGAGCAGCAGGTGCTCCGTGCCGATGTGTTCGTGGCCGAGGCGCAGCGCCTCGCGTCCCGCGAGCTCCATGGCCTTGACGCTCTGCGCGGCGAACGCGATGTGGCCCTGCAGGGCGGACTCCCCGGGAGGCCCGAACGTTCCGGCGATCGACTCGCGGACGGCGTCGGACGCTCCGCTCAGCGCTTCGACGATCCTGGCCCCCGGCGACTGCGACTCGTTCAGCAGCGCGAGGAGGATGTGCTCCGGGCCTATGCGGTCGTGCCGCGCCTGCCGGGCCGCCTCCTGGGAACCGACGACCGCACGGCGGGCCGCGTCGTCGTATCGGGCGAAGAGTTTGAGGTGGTCGCCCAGCGAGCCGTCGCGTTCCTTGGCCACGAACCGCTTCTGCGCGGCCTGCTTCGTGACGCCCATGCTGTGGCCGATGTCCGTCCACGAGGCGCCCGAGTGCCGGGCCTGATCCACGAAATGGCCGATCAGGTGGTCGGCCAGCTCGCCGAGATGCTCGCCGAGCACCACCGCGTCGGCCAGTTGTTGTAAGGCGTCCCCATCCGGGTGCCGGGTCTTGATCGCTGTAATGAGGTCGTCCAGGCGAGGCTTGTTCTCCATGCGTCAACCATAAGTTGACGATGGGCTTGCGTCAACCTCAAGTTGACGGCGCGCTGCCTCCTACGCCGTGGTGGCGCTGTCGAAGGCGGTCTGGTGGCGGCGGATCTCGGCATGGTGGTCGGCGGACCAGGCCGCCAGGGCCAGGACGGTGGAGAGCAGCGAAGCGCCGAGTTCCGTGAGGGCGTACTCGACGCGCGGCGGTACTTCGGGGTAGGTGGTGCGCGTCACGATCCCGTTGCGCCGCAGTTGTTTCAGCGTGAGTGTCAGCATGCGCTGGGAGATGCTGGGAATCGCGTCCGCGAGGTCGGAGTAGCGGACGGGG
>NZ_BOOR01000078.1 GCF_016863335.1 Planotetraspora thailandica | reverse complement strand
TCGCAGCCCGGCCACTTCGCCTGACCGACCAAGCCCACTCGGACCAAATGACGATCCGCCTCCCTTCTGAAGGACCGTCGGCCGCCCGAGGCAGCCGACCCGACAGGGTGCGGAACCCAGACGCTCAGCTGTCGATGCTGTGGGTGGTCCAGAACGGTGGGTGGTTCAGAACAACGGCAGGTCGTCCGAGGTACGGCCGGCGACCGCACGCAGAGGCCCTGAGATCGTCAGAGGCCGGCGACGGCGCCGATCAGCGCCCGGGGGTCGGCCGCTCCCGCGAGCACGCCAGAGGGGAGGACGTCGATCACGTGGGCGTGCCCGAAGTTGGAGCCGTACTCGACGGCGGTCACGGCGTGGCCCCGCTCGCGCAGGCCGTCGGACCACGGGGCGCCGTCCTCGACCTCGACGACAACCTCGGCGCCTGGCCGCCAGGTGTCGAAGCCGGTCTCGCCGGTGCCGAGCACCCACCGCGGCGCGGCGATGAGCTCTCCCGGCGTCTGGCCGAGGTCCAGCAGCCGGGTGACCAGCTGCAGCAGGATCTGCGGCTGGGCGTCGCCGCCCATCGTGCCGATGACCGAGCGCAGCCTGCCGTCCGGGTGGGTGATCAGGGCCGGGCTGAGCGTGTGCGGAGGCCGCTTGCCGGGGCCGTACTCGGCGGGGTGGCCGGGCGTGAGCGAGAAGCCGATGCCGCGGTTGTGGAGGTTGATCCCCGTACGGGGCTCGAACAGGAGGCTGCCCAAGCCGGCCGCGTTCGACTGGATCAGCGATACGGCCAGGCCGTCGCCGTCCACGACGCACAGGTAGGTGGTGTCGCCCGGAGCGGTGTGGTCCGCGAACGGGGAACGCCGCTCGGGGTCGATCCGTGCCCGCCGGGCGTCGGCCGACTCCAGAGGCGCGGTCGCGCCCTCGTACAGCACGTCGAGCCGGTCGTGCCCGGCCGCGCGCGCCGCCTCGACGAGCAGGTGCGCCCAGCGCGGGTCGGACGGGTCGGAGGGCAGGTCGAGCTTGCCGAGGATCGCCAGCGACAGCAGCAGCAGATAACCCTGGGAGTTCGGCGGGATGGTCCAGATCCGGTGGCCGAAGACCTCGACCTCGATCGGGTCGACCCAGTCCGCGTTGGAACGGGCGAGGTCCGCGGGGGTGTATTCGCCTGCCCCGAGCTCCAGCAGCCCCGCGCCGAACTCGCCCTCGTAGAACGCGGCGCGCCCGCCGGTCGCGATGGCCTCCAGCGTCCTGGCGACTCCGGGGCGGCGGATGACGTCGCCCGCCCGGCGGGCCGAGGCGAAGTCTCCGGCGCCCGGCAGGGAGCCGATGAACTCGCCTCCCGGCGCGAGCAGCGGCGAGCCCGGGAAGCCGCCCGCGGCGAGGCGGACGGCCGGGGCGAGCAGGTCGGAGAGCGGAAGCCGCCCCCAGCGCTCGTGCAGCGCGGCCCAGCCGTCGACGCAGCCGGGCACGGGCACCGACCTGATGTCGTTCAGGTGCGGCATGCGGTCCCGGCCCTCGGCGCGGAGCCGGTCGGGGTCCGCGCCCGAGCCGGCGCGGCCCGACGCGTTGAGCGCCGTGACCGATCCGTCGTGGACGAGGGCGAAGAGGTCGCCGCCGAGCCCGCACATGTGCGGGGAGGTGACGGCGAGGACGGCGTTGGCGGCGATGGCGGCGTCCACGGCGCTGCCACCACGGTCGAGAGTGATCACGCCGGCCGAGGACGCCAAATGATCCACGGTGCATACCATGCCGTTCACGGCGTATCGGGTGTCACTCATGAATCGGGACTCTACGACGAGGTGGGGGCCCGAAGGAGACCGCCCCCTAGAGTGTCCGCGATAGTGACGAAATAGTGACGAAAGATGAGGAGCGACAGTGATCCGGACGCTGGTCTTCGACGTGGGCGAGACGCTGATCGACGAGACGCGCATCTGGACGCGCTGGGCAGACAGGCTGGCCGTGCCCCGGTCGACCTTCATGGGCCTCATCGGCGCCATGGCAGCGGTCGACCGGCCGCTCCGGGATGCGTTCGAGCTGGTCAGGCCGGGCATCGACCTGGACGCCGAGATCGAGGCGTGGCGGGCGGACGACCCCGCCGGCCTGCGGGAGAACTTCGATCAGGACGACCTGTATCCGGACGTGCGCAGCGGGCTGGCCGGGCTGCGCTGCGCCGGGTTCCGCTTGATCGTCGCCGGGAACCAGCCGCCTCAGGCGTTCGACGCCCTCGTAGCGATGGACCTGCCGGTCGACTCCGTCCACACCTCGGCGGCCTGGGGGGTCGAAAAGCCCGATCCCGGGTTCTTCGCCAAGGTCACGGCGGTGGCCGGGCACGCTTCCGAGGAGATCCTCTACGTGGGGGACCGGCTCGACAACGACGTGATCCCGGCCAGGAAGGCGGGCATGCGGGCGGCCCTGCTGCGCAGGGGGCCATGGGGTTTCATCCACTCCACCCGCCCCGAGGCCGCTCAGGCCGACCTCGTGATCGACTCCCTCGACGCTCTGCTCCCCGCCCTCACCCCCAGGGCGTGATCATGCCGCCCGCCTACTCGACCTTGGTGAGATCCCCGTTCTCCGTGAGCAGGCCGAGGTCGTCGCTCCACTGGTATGAGAGGCCGTCGCCCTGGCGTGCCAGCCGTACCGTGCCGGGGACGCACTGTCCGGCATCCTCCAGGCGGAAGGTGAGCGCCGCGGCGGTCACTCCGGTGAGCGAGAGTTTGCCCTCGCAGTCGCCCGAGGTCTGCTTCCACTTGCCGGTGTCGTCGCCCGCGTCCAGGTCGATCTCGAGGTCGTACTCGCTCGTGGCGATGGCCGGAGTCCCGGTGATGTGCCCCCTCCAGGTGCCCGCGAACGCCGCGGGAATCTCACCGTTGCCGTAGCCGTCACCACCGTCGCCGGTGCCGGGAGTGGCCGGGTCGGTATACGTGTCGGTCCCGTGCGTCACCTCGGAGGCGGGCGGCTGCGTGGACTCCCTGGAGACGCCGCCCTTCGAGGAGGGGAGCAGGCTCGGCAGGACCAGGGCCGCCGTGACCACGGCCGCCGCCAGCACGACGAGTCCGCCGATCAGGCCCTTCCGCGACCTGCGGCGCCCGTTCCCCGCCGGTTCGGTGGCGAGCGGCTCGGCCGCCCGCGTGCCGTACGGCGCGGCCGGCTGCGGGTCGTACGGCCCGGGCATCGGCGTGGCTCCCTGCTGCGGGACCGGAGGCTGCGGGACGGGAGGCTGCGCGCCGTACGGCGTCGCCGGCGGCTGTGCCGCCGCGTTCGTGGCGTCGGCGACCGCCGCCCCCGCGGCGAGAGGGTCGGGGGTCGACCCCACCAGACCGAGCAGCAGGTCGCGGGCCGTGGGCCGTGCGGCGGGATCCTTGGCGAGGCACCGCTGCACCGTGTCTCTCAGTGGAGCGGGGACGGCGGAAACGTCGGGGTCGGTCGTCATGATCTGGTGCAGGACGGAGGCGACGGTGCCGCCGTCGAAGGCCCGCTTGCCGGTCGCCGCGAAGACGATCGTGGCACCCCACGCGAAGACGTCGGACGCCGGGCTCGCCGGGCTTCCCGAGATCTGCTCTGGGGCCAGGTAGGCGGGGGTGCCGATGGGGCCCGCCGTGATCGTGTCGCTCTCGCCCTGCCGTGCGATGCCGAAGTCGACCACACGGGGCCCGTCGGGGCCGAGCAGCACGTTGCCGGGCTTGAAGTCGCGGTGCACGATCCCGGCTCCGTGGATCGCCGTCAGGGCGGTGGCGGTGCCGACGGCGAGCCGGTCGAGCTCGCCGCCCCGCAGGGGCCCGCCGTCGGTGACGCGCTGCTGAAGGGAGGGCCCATCGACGAACTCCGTCACGATGTACGGCTCGCTCCGGTCGACCTCGGCGGTCAGCACGCGGGCGGTGCAGAAGGGGGCGATGCTGCGCATCGCGTCCAGTTCCCGGGACAGGCGAGTGCGTACGGCCGGATCGAGCCCGGTCTTGATGAGCTTCACGGCCACCGGCTCGCCGTCCGGGGTGTGACCGAGGTAGACGACGCCCTGGCCACCCTCTCCGAGGCGGGCGCTCAGGCGGAACGAGCCGAGGACGGTGGGGTCATCGGGGTGCAGGGGGGCGACCATGGCCATACGGTAGCGACCGCGGCGGGCTCCGCGCGCATCAGAGTTCGCGGAGCGGGATCGTGTAGGCCAGTTTGCGCCGCCCGGCGTCGCTCAGATGAAGGTGGTCGCCGGAGTCGTAGGCCGGGGCCAGGCGGTCGGGTGCGCCGGGGCGGCGTACCGCACGGTCGAAGTCGACGACGGTGTCGAAGGCGCCGCTCGTCCTGATCCAATGGTTGACCTGCTGGCGGAGCCGCTCCTTCTCCCTGGCCCAGGAACCGGCGCCGCGGAACGGCGTGAGCGTGGCGCCGATCACCTTGAGCTTCTTCGCGTGAGCCTCCCTGATCAGCTTTTTGTATCCGTTGATCAGCGGTTTGGCCGACGTGTAGGAGCCCCGGGCGATGTCGTTGATGCCCTCGTAGACGATGACGGTCCGCACGCCGGGCTGCGACAGCACGTCGCGCTGGAAGCGGGACAGGCCGCTCGGCCCCGTGGTGGGAAGCAGAACCCGGTTCCCCGCGATTCCGGAGTTGAGCACACCGAGCGTCTCGGAGGCGTCCACGAGCCGGCGGTGCAGGAAGTCGGTCCAGCGGCGGTTCACGTCGTTGGCCTGGCCCGTCCCGTCGGTCAGGGAGTCTCCGAGCGCCACGACCGAGCGCACGTCGGAGTCGGCCTGCACGGTGAGGCGGTCCACGAAGAACCACTGGTTGCTGACGTAGGTGAACTCGTCCGCCGACTCGTCGGCCGCGTGGTCTCCGGGGCCGGACATGTACGTGGTCGCGTACGCGCGATCGTGACCGGTCACCCCCTGGACGTACTCCGGCACGTAGACGCTGATCGCGACGTCCTCGCCGCCGGCGACCGGCTCGTCGAGCGGGTCGCTCCACACGCCGGCGCCCGCGGGCACGGTCACCGAGGACCGGCCGCCGAACGTGACCGGGCGGTTGCTTCCCGCCTCGATCCGCCCGCCTGTCCCGTGTCTGCCGAGGTGCACGTTCTCGAATGTCACGGGAGCACGGCCGTACGCGTTGGACAGGTGCACGCGCACGGCGGGGCCGCCGATGCTCACCCGCACGACCATCCGGACGGTCTGGCCGCCGACGGCCGTGAGGATCGCGTTGCTCGCCGTCGACCACGAGCCGACCATGTGCTGCGGCTCTGTCTCAGGTACGGCGGGCGGCGACGCCACCGGTGGCGACGGATTCGGAGTGGCCGGACTGTTCGGGCCGCCCGCCTGCGCCGGCGCAGGCGCGGCAGCAACGGTCACGACCATCGACGACGCGAGAGCCAGGGTCGCCACGGTCAGCCGATGAGCCGGTCGTGCCATCCGGTTCCTCCCCGAAGAGGCGCGCCTCGGATCAAACCGAGACGGATCTGCGGGGCCATACATTACCCATGTTTTGTGCAGTGCAGACGATCTACGGCCTCTCGCCGCGCGAACGTAGATCGATTCTGCTTGAATCACGGGTGAGACGCGGTCATCTTCGCGGCCCTCGACGCGCTCGGGGCCACGAAGCCACGAATGCCCCCGAAGGAAACGACGGATGCGCCGCTCCGACGACAAAGCCCTTGCCCGCCGCCGCCCGTCGATCGCGGGTCCCGCCACCGTGGGGACCCTCGCCGCCGTCGCCAGCGCTCTCGGCACCTCGCTCGGCATCTTGAACTTTCCGGTCACGGCCCGTATCGCGATCACCGTGGTCGTCGCCCTGCTGGCCGGCTGGCTCGCCTGGATCGCCGCGGCGCCCCGGCCCGACACGCGGCGGCCACCCCTCCCGGACGCGGTTCCAGCCCCGGGCCAGCTGCCCCCCGCCATCGCGCATTTCACCGGACGTGGCGAGGTGCTGGCCGAGTTGCGCGAGCGGTTCGCCGATCGCGGCGGGGACGCGCCGCTGGTGGTGTCGATCTACGGCCAGGGCGGGGTGGGCAAGTCGGTCCTCGCGACCAAGTTCGCGCACGAGATCATCAACGCGTTTCCCGACGGTCAGCTGTACTTCGACCTGCGAGGCCCGGACGGCACCGCCAAGCCGGAGGACGTGCTGCTCGGGTTCCTGCGCGCGCTGGGGGTGCGTCTCACCACGGACCCCGGCGGGCTGGCGGAGCTGCAGAAGCTCTGGTGGACGTGGACGAAGAATCGACAGATCCTGATTTTTCTGGACAACGCGCAAAACGGTGATCATGTTGCGGCGTTGATCCCGCCGGAGCCGCGATGCGCGGTGATCGTGACGTCGCGGCAGCCGTTGTTCCTGCGCAATCGGCACGACCGTCAACTCGGGGCGTTCACCGAGGCGCAGGGAGTGGAGTTGCTGGCCCGGCTGGCCGGCGACGAGCGGGTGGCGGCCGACCTGGACTCCGCGCTGGCCATCGTGCGGTTGTGCGACCGGCTGCCATTGGCGATCAGCATCTGCGGCGGCCGGCTGGCGACGCGGGAGAACTGGACGCTGCGGGAGCTGGCCGACCGTCTCGGCGACGAGCGGCGCCGGCTGGACCATCTGGAGCTGGGCCGCAAGATCGACAAGAGCGTCCGTGCGTCGCTGCAGCTCAGCTATGAGGACTGCACCGACGTCCAGCGCCGCCTGCTGCGGCTGATGGGCCTGCTCACCGCGCCCGACGTGCAGGGGTGGGTGGCCGGCGACCTGCTCGACACCTCGGAGCTGGACGGCGCGGACCAGCTCGAAGCTTTGGTCGACACCCAGCTCGCCGAATGCTCCGGCCAGGACGCGACGGGGGCGATGCGCTACCGCCTGCACGATCTGGTGCGGTTGTTCGCCCGCGAACTCGCGGCCAAGGAGGAACCGGAGGCGCAGCGGCGGGCGGCGATCGAGCGGGTGCTGTCGGGCTATCGGCGACGGGCCGAGAGGGCGGCGACGGACCGCTGGCCGCAGGACTGGCGGCGCCGGGGCGTACGGCGGGGCCCGGACACGGGCAGGCCGGCGTCGGAGGCGGAGACCTCGTCGGCGGGATGGTTCACCGCCGAGCGGGTGGCCCTGTTGTCGGCGATCCACCAGGCCCGCTCATCGGAGCTCTGGGATCTGGCGTGGGGCACGGGCCGGGCCTTCTGCTCGCTGAGTCACTCGCTGCGGGCGTACTGGTCGGACTGGAAGGCCGTCGCCGACATCGTCTGCGAGGCGGCCCCTCTGGCCGACGATTCCCGGGCCCCGGGCATCGCCCTGCTGGAGCGAGCCGCCGTCGTCGGCGGCCTCGGCCGGTCGCAGGACGCGCGGCAGGACGCCGAGCGCGCACTGGAGATCTTCACGGGCCTGGGGGAGACCTGGTGGGCGGCGCGGGCCACCCGGACGATCGGCATGACCCTCTTCAGCGACGGCAACCTGGACCGCGGCCAGGGCTACCTGATCGACGCCATCGCGGCCTTCCGCGCCGAGGACGACCGGTGGTGGCAGGCCAGGACCCAGCGCAACCTGGCCGAGCTGCGGCTGGCCCAGCGCCGGTACGGCGAGGCCCGGCAACTGCTGGAAGACTCCCTGGGCGTCTTCCAGTCCGACGGCAACCGGTACTCCGAGGCCCAGACGCAGCGCGTGCTCGGCGAGGTGCTCGCGGCCGAGGCGCGCGCCCTGGCGAGTGAGGGGCGGACCGCCGACGCCGAGCGCAGGTTCATCCTGGCCGGCAACGCCCTTCGCTTCGCGATCAAGGCGTTCCGCGACCGCCACGAGGAGTGGGAGGAGGCCCGATGTCTGCGGGCCGCGGGCGAGATCGGCGACCCCAACAACGGCCTCCAGGAATACGTCTCCATGCGCCGGGCCAAGGAGAAGCTGGCCAAGCTCGGTGACTCCTGGGGCGTCGCCAGGACCGGGCTGTCCGAAGGGCAGGTGCTCGCCCGGCTTGGCCGTACCTCCGAAGCCGTGCTCGCTCTCCGCGGCGCCGTACGCGACTTCGAGGAGCTCGGCGACCGTTGGTGGCTGGCCCGCAGCCTGCGCACGCTCGGGGAAGCCCTCCTCGACGCCGGCCGTCGGCAGGAGGCGCGCGAACCCGTGGAACAGGCGCTGGAGATCTACCGAAGCCTCGCCAACGAGGCCGGCGTATCCCGCGCCCAGGATGTGCTCGAACGCGCCATGCGTCCCTGATGCCGGGTATGACAGGCGTTCATCGTGGGATCACGCGGCCGTCACATACCTCTGGATACTCTCTTAAGTGATGAACAACAAAGAGCGTTGGATAGTTCTCGACGGTGCTGTCAATGTGCGAGACCTCGGAGGTCTCCCCACCGCCGACGGTGCGACCACGCGGTTCGGGCGGATCCTGCGAGCCGACAACCTTCAGGGGCTCAGCGGAAGCGACGTCACGCGGCTGGTCGGAGAGCTCAAGCTGCGGCATGTCGTCGACCTGCGGTCGGATGCCGAGGTGCGCATGGAGGGGCCCGGCCCGCTCCTGCGTCTCCCCGAGGTCGGCATTCACCACCTCAGCCTGTTCGCCGAAGGCGGCCAGTACACCGACGCCGAGGCCGACACGATCGACTCCCGGGCCCTGCCCTGGCAGAACCCGCAGGACGAGAGGGCCATGGCCGAGCTGCGGGTGACCGGCTACTACTACGGCTACCTCCGTGACCGCCCCGACTCCGTCGTCCACGCCCTGCGCGTGCTCGCGAAGGACGACGGCATGGCGCTGGTCCACTGTGCCGCGGGCAAGGACAGGACCGGTGTGGTGAGCGCCCTGGCGCTTGCCGTGGCCGGGGTCACCAAGGACGCGATCATCGCCGACTACGCCGCCACAGGCGAGCGCATCGAGCTGATCCTCGCGAGGCTGCGCGCCAGCGAGACCTACCGGACCGACCTGGACGGCAAGCCGGCCGACAGCCACCTGCCGCGGCCGGAGTACATGGCGCAGTTCTTCACGACCCTGGAGAACCGGTTCGGCGGGCCGCTCGGCTGGCTCGACGCCCACGGGTGGACCGAGCGGGACACCGAGGCCATGCGCACCCGCCTGCTCGTCTGAGCCTCTTCGATCAGGCCCCGGTGGGAGCCTCATTCAAGGTCTCGGTCAGGGCCACGGTCTGCCCGGTGGCCGCCGAATGCGCGGCGGCCTCCAGCACCGCGATCGTCTCGATCGCGCTGCCAGGGGCGACGGGAGGCGGCGCGCCCTCCAGGAGGGCCGCCGCGACGCCCGCGTAGAACTCCTGGTAGGCGCCCGGCTCGGTCGCGACCGTACGGACGTCGTCCCCGGCGCCGAACGTGCCCCAGCGCTCCGGCGGTTCGGTGCCCCAGCCGTCGTCGCCGGGCCGTGCACCCGCACGCAGGCGCTCCTCCTGGAGGTCGAGCCCCCATTCGACGTACGCGCCCGCCGACCCGAGCACCCGGAACCGGGGGCCGAGGTCGGCCGCGACCGCGCTCATCCACAGGTGGGAGCGTGTTCCGCCGGCATGGGTGAGCGCGATGAACGCGTCGTCGTCGGCCCGGACCCCGGCCCGCCTGACATCGCTTTCCGCGTAGACGTGGGTCACCGGTCCGAACAGCTGCAGCGCCTGGTCGGCCAGATGGCTGCCGAGGTCGTAGAGCACGCCCGCGACGTCGTCGGCGCCGCCCATCTCGCGCCAGCCGCCCTTCGGCACCGGGCGCCAGCGTTCGAACCGCGACTCGAACCGGCGCACCTCCCCGAGCTCCGGCAGCAGCCGGCGGATGGTGAGGAAGTCGCCGTCCCAGCGCCGGTTCTGGAACACCGTCAGCATCACACCGTGGTCGTCGGCCAGCCGTACGAGCTCGCGGCCCTGGGCGGCCGTGCCCGTGAGTGGTTTGTCCACTACCACGGGCAGGCCCTGCTTGATCGCCTCCTGCGCGAGCGGCACGTGGGTGCTGTTGGGCGAGGCGATCACCACGAGGTCGGAGCGGGACCACAGGTCGGAGGCGGAGCCCACGACCTCGGCGCCGGGGTGGGCCTGCCGTACGAGATCGGCCTTGGCGGGGTCACGGGTGACGACGGCGGCCAGGCGCAGGCCGGGGGTGGCGGCGATCAGGGGCGCGTGGAAGAACGAACCCGCAGGGCCGTAACCCACCAGCCCGACGCGGATCTCAGAAGTCGGCATGGGGAAACTTTACGTGGGATGTATCAGTTGTCGTGGTCGTCCCGTTCGGCGAGGAAAGCCTCAAACTGGGCGGCCAGTTCGTCGCCGGTCGGCATCGGGGTGCTCTCAGCGAGGAGGCTCTCCCGCTGGGTGCCGGTCTGGAAGGCGTCGTACTGCTGCTCCAGGCCCTGGATGGCGCCCGACAACTCGGACGAGGCGCTGATCTGCTCCTCGATCTGCTCGGTGGTCTCGGCGGCCGCACCCAGGAGGTTGTCCATGGGGAACACCAGCCCGGTGCCCCGGGTGATCGCCTCCAGCGCGGCGACGGCCGACTGGGGGTATTCGGCCTGGGCGAGGTAGTGGGGCACATGGATCGCGTACCCCAGCGCGTCGTGACCCTTGGAGCCGAGCCGCAGCTCGATCAGGGCTGCCGCACTGCCCGGCACCTGCACCCTGCCAAAGGGGCTCGGTTGCCCGGAGACGAGCTCGCCGCGGCTGGCGTGGGCGGTCAGGCCGAGCGGGCGGGTGTGGGGGACGCCCATGGGGATGCCGTGCACGGTCACCAGCTTGGCGACCTTCAGCCGGGTGGCGAGCATGCCGACGGCCTCGGTGAACAGCTCCCACTCCCGGTCGGGTTCGGGACCGGTCATGATCAGGAACGGCGTGCCGGTCACGTCATGGGTGAGGTAGACCGCGAGCTCCGGCCCGTCGTAGTCGACCCAGTGGTCGGAGTCGAAGGTCATAACGGGCCTGCGGGATCGGTAGTCGAGGAGCCGGTCCACGTCGAAGGTCGCCACGACCCGGTGCTCCAGCTCCGCGAGAAGGTGCCCGAGAGCGAGCCTGCCGGCGCCTCCCGCGTCCACAAACCCCTCGAAGTGGTAGAGCAGCACCGGATCGGTCAGCTCGGGAACATCTCCGTCGAGCCGGTAGAGATCCGTGGGGTCGAACACCGTGTTCCAGCCTTTCTCAGAGGGGTTCTTTACCTACTGCTACCTAGTGAACCCCTGGCGAGCCGCCTGGATTCCGCGCGGTTGTGGGTGACCCTACCGTTGGACTATGGGCGACATGGAGCCGGATCGGGAGCTGGAAGAGTTCGCGACCAAACTGTTCGGCCTCGCGCGGGCGGGGAAGGCCGAGCAATTGTGCGCCTACGTGGACGCCGGCGTGCCCGTCAACCTGCGGAACGACAAGGGTGACACGCTGCTGATGCTGGCCGCTTACCACGGCCACGCGGCCACCGTGCGTGCCCTCGCCGAGCGCGGGGCGGACCCCGGCCTCGCCAACGACCGGGGACAGACGCCGCTCGCCGGTGCCGTGTTCAAGAAGGAACCCGACGTCGTCAAGGCCCTCATGGACGCGGGCGCCGACCCGTCCGCGGGAACGCCGTCCGCGCTGGACACCGCCCGGATGTTCGGCAGCGCCGACATGCTGGCCTTGTTAAGGGTGCGTTAGGGTCCCGCTAAGGCAGAGGTCCGAAATTTCCTAAAAGCCTAGCGGTCTAGCGCTTTATCGGCGTAATGGTCATGCTTGGCGGATGGCGACTACCTCTGTGGATCAGATCGGTGAGAGCCCGATCCGCATCCCGCCTCTCACTTGCCCCTTCCCCAGCGCGGTAAATCCGCACGTCGACGAGGTGAACCTGGAGAGCTTCGCTTGGCTGGTCCAGACGGGCATGCTCGACAGGGAAGACCACATTGAGCGTTATCAAAGGGCGAAATTCGGATGGCTGACCGCTCGGGCCTACCCGCTGGCCGATCGGGAGATGCTCCGCCTTCTCATGGACTGGTGTATCTGGCTGTTCGCCTTCGACGACGGGTTCTGCGAATCCGAGCGGATGAGCCGTCACACCGGTCTCATCGCCCGGGCGCTTCCTGAGATGTTCCGGGTGCTCGACGACTTAGAGCGGCCGGACAAGGTGGATAACGTGTTTGCTCGGACGCTGCTTGAGCTCAAGGATCGAATCGCCGTCCACGCCCAGCCGGACCAACTCGACCGCTGGTGTACCGCCACGCGAGAGTACATATTCGCGCAGGTGTGGGAGGCGGCCAACCGCGAGGCCGACGTCGTGCCGACCGCTGACGACTACGTGTTCATGCGCCGGCGCACCGGTGCCATGTATCCGGTCTACGCGCTCATCGATATAGCAGGAGGCTTCCGGCTTACGGCGGAAGAATGGCATCACCCTGACATACGAGAGATCACAGAGCACGCCAACGACCTCGTTGTCTGGGACAACGACCTGTTCTCCTATGCCAAGGAGAAGCAACACGACGCCGCCCGGCACAACCTGGTGAATGTTCTGATCACCCATCGTCACTGTGCGCTACAAGCCGCTCTGGACGAGGTCGACAGAATGCACAACCGTGCGGTCGCGCGGATGATCGAACTCCGCGCCCACATCCAGCAGTGGGGTTCCCCTGCGGTGCTGAAGTATGTGGAAGGCCTCGAGCACTGGGTTCGCGGACATATCGACTACTCGCTGGGAAGCACGCGCTACATCGGTGCATGGCCGCAGTCCACCTACTGGCCCGCTGCCGCCGTGCCTCAGCAAGCATGAATCAATCCGTGAAGTTCAATTCCCCTAGGGCATAGGCGATGGCGTCTTCAAAGCTTCTTCGGGCCCCCACCTCGAACGCGGCCTGGTAGGCGTCCACGCCGAGGATGCGATGGCACTCCTTGACGGCCCGCTCGTGGTCAGCGGTGAAGAAGGGGGAACCGAATTGGGGGAGGCCGAACAGCTCCCAGTTCGTCTGAGCCGCGCCTAGAATCTGCGCCGCCTCCTCGGCCTCGCCGAGGTCGGCGGCGAGATTCGCCAGGCATTCCATGGTCATGACGGTTCCGAGGACATCGTGGAAGGAACGCTTGAGCCGTATCGCTTCACGGGCGCTACTCATGGCTTCGGGAATCCGGCCGGTGGCGCGCTGCGTCAGCGCCAGGGCGTAGTTCGCGTAAGAACGCAACCACAGCTCACCGCGCTCCTGGCAGATCTTCAGGCAATCCATGAGAAGCGTCTCGGCTTCCGAGAAGTCCTGCTGAGCGGTGAGGACGAGAGCCAATTCCACGATGGCGGGGAGCAACCCGGGGTTGAGTCCCCGGCCGCCGCGGTGGAATTCGATGGCGACTCCAAGCAGCGCCACCGCCTTCTTAAGGTCGCCCTCGAGAAACGCCGCGGTTCCCAGCATCTTCGTTGCGAGGATGACCGCACCGGAGTCACCGATCTGGATGGCGTCGGAACTGCACTGCTCGGCTGCTTCAACGGCCCCGCGAATGTCGCCCTGGGCGCTGCGAATGTACGAAAGAACCCAGAGCGCCTTGCAACGCTCCTGGCTCGGGGCGCGAGACGCAGCGACCGCGCGTTCCAGGTAGACACGCCCCTCGCGAGCGAATCCGCAGGCCATCCACAAGTACCAAAGGGATGACAGCAGTTCCAGGCCGACGCGAACCTCAGCCGGGTTGGAAAGGCAATGGTTGATCGCGACCCGGATGTTGTCATGTTCCTGGCGCATCCGGGTGTACCAATGCGCTTGGCGAGGACCGGACCAGGAGTTCTCGCCACGCTCGGCGAGTTGCAGGTAGTAGTCGCGATGCCGTACGCGCCGGATCTCGGTCTCGCCGAGTTTGTCCAGCCACTCCGCGCCGTATTGGCGAAGGGTGTCGATCAGCCGGTACCGCTGGCCGGCCGGCGTGGAGAAGCTCAGCAGGACGGACTTGTCCACTAGACCGTAGATGACGTCCAGGATCTGATCGCTGGTCAGGTTCTCATCCGCGCAGACGTGGCGGGCGCCGTCCAGTTCGAAGTCTCCGGAGAACACCGATGCCCGAGCCCACAGCAGGCGCTCGGCCGGTTCGCACAGCTCGTGGCTCCACCCGATCGCCGCGCGCAGCGTCTGGTGCCGCGGCAGTGCCGTACGGCTGGCACCGGCGAGCAGGCTGAACCGGTCGGCCAGCAGCGCCAGGATCTGCTCGACCGACAGCGTGCGCAGCCGCACCGCGGCAAGCTCGATCGCGAGGGGGATGCCGTCCAGTCGGCGGCACAACTCGGCCACGGCGTCGACGTTGTTCTCGTCAAGCACGAAGTCGGGCATGACGGCAGAAGCGCGTTCGACGAACAACGCGAGTGCTTCGTTGTCGTACGGGCTTTCCGACGGGTCATCGCCTGGGATCGTCAGCGGAGGGATTGTCAGGGTGTATTCGCCCCGTGCGTTCAGTGAACGCCGGCTCGTTGCGATGACCCTTAGACGGGGTGCCGCCTCCAGCAGTTCTTCCACCAGTTGCGCACATGCCTCGACCAGATGCTCGCAGGTGTCCAGCACCAAAAGGATTTCGCGGTCGGCGAGCCACTCCGTCAGCGAGTCCGAACCGGCCCGCGACGACTGGTCGGCGATTCCGAGGGCCGACGTGATCGCGTGGTGCACCATTCCGGGGTCCTGCAGCCGGGCCAGGTCGGCGTACCAGACGCCGTCGCGGTACTGCCTGCGGATCTGGTGGGCGATGCGAAGGGCTGTTCGAGACTTGCCGACTCCGCCGATCCCGGTCACCGTGACCAGCCGCGACTCCTGGAGCCGCTGTCTGAGCGTGGCGAGAAGCCGCGTTCGGCCGACGAAGCTGGTCAGCTCGTTGGGCAGGTTGCCCTCTCGTCGCCATCCTGATGGCGTTGCCATGCCGCCTCACGGGGGGGGGTCGTCCGGCGTGCTGTCTGTTCACGCATCGTACCTTTGAGGACCGATAGATGTCCGGATGTGCGCTGGCGAGGTTTCCGCCCCGGGGGAAAAGACCCCATGGGCGGTCCGTTTTCCGAGTAGGGCCCGCCCGGGGGCTGGTAGGGCGGAAGTCATCCGGTCTTTGCCGCGCCGTCGCGCCCGGTGGATAGCATTGGAGCGTGACTGCGCAGCATCCGGATGACATGCGTCCGGTGGACCTTTTCGACGAGGGACTGCCGGTGCTTCCCGACCAGACCAGTGACGACACCGACCTCGGGTGGGGCGAGTGGAGCTCGGGCTCCGACGATTCCCACTACCTGGAGGAACGCCCGCCTCACTGGGACTGATCATCGGCCTCGGGTGGCGCGACGGCCGATCCGAGCGCTGATGCGGGGTAGGAGCCGAACGAGGGCCGCCTGCCCCGCCGTACACATCTCCGTAAGGGTCCTCCACCGCTCCGGGCTCTGCGCATCCTCTGGTCGTACGGAACCTCCGGCAGCAGACGCGCGAATCGCCGGGTCAGGTGTCTGCCTCCGCTTGCCACAGGGCAGACAGCGGAAGGGCACGCAGCCGATCCCCGAAGGGGAGCGTTTCCTGGCCGGCATAGAGGACATATCCGGCAGTCATTCGGTCGCCGAGTTTTCGAGCGAGGTGCCGCAACCCTTTGAAGTCGTCGGCGCGTACGGTCTCAGCCGCCTTCACTTCGATGCCGACGACCTCGCCGGAGGCTCGTTCGAGAATGCCGTCCACCTCGACGTTGTCGCGATCGCGATAGTGGTAGAGGCGGGCTGGTTCCTCAGACCAGGTCAGCTGACGGGCCAGTTCACCGAGGACGAAGTTCTCCAGCAGAGGCCCTACGGGCACGGATAGGTCGGTGGTCCGCGCCGGAGTGAGGCCCGCTAGGTGTGCTCCCAGCCCGGAGTCGACGACGAGAAGCTTCGGCGTCGCGATGGCGCGGGTGGTCGCATTGGACGACCAGGCCGGGATCCGCCTGACGACGTAGACGAGGTCGAGCAGGTCGATGTATCGCTTCACCGTGTTGCGAGGCAGTCCGAGATCGCGGCTGATGTTGTCGACGACCGCCAGCCCTGCCATCCGGGCGCAAAGCACGTTGAGCAGACGCCGCATGTCGATGGGGCGTTCGATGTCGGACAGCAGTTTCACATCGCGACTGATCAGATCGGAGATGTAGGACTCGAAGAAGCGTGCCCTCCGCCGGTGAGACGAGCGGTGAACGGCCTCGGGGTAGCCGCCTCGCAGAGCTCGATCCACATAGTCGGCTCGCCGCAACCGGGACTTTGGAGCTTTGATGTCGGGACCTTGCAGAAAGGCCGCATCGACGAATCCGTCGGGGCTCCGTTCGATCTCACCCTGGGACAGCGGCCACAGCTCGATCGTCTCCGACCGGCCTGGAAGGGCGTCCGGAAGATCGCGCAGTCCCAGAAGCCTGGCCGAGCCCGTCAACAAGAAGCGCCCAGGGCGTGGATCGGCGTCAACTTCGCGCTTGATGGAAAGGAGGAGGTCGGGCACGCGCTGGATCTCGTCGATGAGGAGGAGCCCGTCGTGACGCACGATCCCGTCAGGATCTTGCCTCGCGGCGGCGCGGACCGCCGCTTCGTCGAGGTACAGCTCGCGTGAGCCTGGCCTGCTTCGCGAGATCCGCTGAGCCAGCGTGCTCTTGCCTACTTGCCGAGCACCGCTGATCACAACCACTCGAGTGTCGGCGAGCGCCTCCGCGGCCATCTCTTCCGCGCGCCGAGGGAAGACCGTCAGCTCATCGATGTCCACGCGCCTAGATTACGAGAGCGTAATCATGTGTGTGGCAGATCTGCCGCAAGTCTCGTGGCAGATTTGCCGAAGGGTCTGTGGCAGATCTGCCGAAGCTTCCGTGGCAGATCTGCCGTGGCCGAGGACGCAGTGTCAGCAGATGAAGCATTCGCTTCTGCAGGTGCCCGGCCGGCTTGCCGTACGGAAGGTCATGAGACCACGTCCTTGCGGCGGAACCGGCGGAACGCGAACGCGATCAGGATTGCGGAGTATGTAACCGAGATCGAGACGCCTTTGATCATGCCGCTGTAGTCGGGCTGGGGGGAGAGCGCGTCGAGCCAGGCCGTGTTCCAGAACGTGGGCAGGAACTCGCGGACCGACCCCAGCGCCTCCACCGCCTGCAGGATGCTGCTCACGATGACCAGCCCGACCGCGCCGCCGACCGCGCCGAGCGGGGAGTCGACGCTGACCGACAGCAGGAAGGCCAATGATGCGACGACGAGCTGGCTCACCAGGGCATATCCGATGACCAGGGCGAACTTCGGCAGCGCGTCGGTCGCCGAGATGATCTCGCCGGTGCCCGGCACCCTGATGTCGTGCCAGCCGAAGGCCAGGGTGCCCGCCGCCAACGCCATCAGCGGCAGCACGGTCACGGCCGCCGCCGAGTAGCCCAGTGCGACGATCAGTTTCTGGCGCAGCAGCCGGTCGCGGGGGATCGGGGCGGCCAGCAGGTAGCGCAGCGACGACCAGCTCGCCTCGCTCGCCACCGTGTCCCCGCAGAACAGCGCCACGGCGACGACGAGCAGGAAACTGGCCGAGACCGACAGCGCGAACGCGGCGAAGTTGAGGCCGCCCGCGGTCGCCAGGTCCGACAGCCGCACCGAGTTTCCGTTGTTCGTGTTCGGCCCGAACTGGAAGGCCACCACGAGCACCCACGGCAGGGCCAGCAGCAGCCCGAACATCGCGAGCGTACGGCGCCGCCTGAACTGGCGGACGATCTCCACGCGCAGCGGCAGCGTCTTGCTGGGGGCGTACCCGGGGGCGAACCCCTGGGCGTTTGCCACGGGGGCGGTCATCGGCTCTCTCCGATCAGGTCGAGGAAGACGTCCTCCAGGCGGGGGCCGGAGCCGTTCGCGGCGACGGAGGCGCCGAGCAGGGCCTCGACGGGCCCCTGCGACACCAGCCGGCCGCGGTGCATGACGACCACGTGGCTGCAGGTCTGCTCGACCTCGCCGAGCAGGTGACTGGACACGATGACCGTACGGCCACGCTCGGCGTAGGCCTTCAGCACCTTGCGCATTTCCGCGATCTGGGGCGGGTCGAGCCCGTTGGTGGGTTCGTCGAGCACGAGGAGGTCGGGCAGGCCGAGCATGGCCTGGGCGATGGCCAGCCGCTGCCGCATGCCCTGCGAGTAGGTGCGCACGGCCCGCTCCAGGGCGCCGCCGAGACCGGCGATCTCCAGGGCCTCGTCCAGGTGCGCGTCGCCGGGCGGCCGTCCGGTGGCCTCCCAGTACAGCTCCAGGTTGGCCCGGCCGGAAAGGTGCGGGAGGAAGCCGGGGCCCTCGACGAACGAGCCGAGCCGCGACAACACGGGCGCCCCGGGCACCACCGGATGGCCGAAGATCCTGATCTCTCCCTCGTCGGGGAGGATGAGGCCCATCAGCATGCGCATCGTGGTGGTCTTGCCGGCGCCGTTCGGGCCGAGGAGGCCGAGCACCTGGCCCTTCTCGACGCGGAAGGACAGGTCGTCGACGGCCTTCTCGCCGTTGCTGTAGCGCTTGCCCAGACCCGTGATGACCAGGGGCACCTCGGCGAGGTCGGGACGGCTTCCAGCCTTGGCGGGCCGCGCGCGGCGGGTGAGGACGAGCGCCGCCGCGATCAGGACGGCGGCCAGCGGCATCGCCCATGTCCACCAGGCGGGGCCGGTCGCGGGCGTGATCAGTCCCGGGTCCACGGGCAGCTTGAGGTCCGGGGAGGCGAGCCCGATCCGGTGGACCGAGGGCTCGGCCGGCGTGGAATACCCGAGGTCGGTGGTGGTGATCACCAGCCGCAGCCGGTGACCGGCGTCGAAGGTGTGGTCGATGGCGGGCAGCGTCACCGTGACCGGGGTGCCCGCCTCGCTCGCGGTCACCCGGAACGGCGCGACCAGGCTGTCGGGCAGCACGGCGATGGGGCCGCCCGAGGAGTCGTAGAGCTTGGCGAACAGCGCCGCGTCGCCCGTGCCGTACACCTTGATCTGGACGGTGGCGCTGCCGGTGACGCGCGCGGGTTCGGCCACCGGCGCGGACTCGAACGCGGCGGCCTGCCCGGGGACGTCGACCGAGACGCCGGAGCTGGACGAGCCGCCGCCGAGCAGGCCTCCGAAGCCGGGCACCGAGGAGATGGAGGCCGGTGAGCCGCCGGGCGGGTTGGCGACCTGCTGGTCGGGTCCGGAGAGCTTCACCGTCTGCGTGGTCGCCCCGGAGATGCCGGGGTAGGCGTCCGCGGCCGCGTGGACGACCGTGGGCCTGCGGGTGCCGGGGTCGCGCCCGCCGTCCCGGCTGACCGCGAACACGTCGGAGCCGGCGGGGGCGGCACCGGACGGGTTCTTGAGCCAGCGGTCGAACCAGGAGGCGGTGCGGTCGAAGACCCAGTCGGGCTCACCGTCCCCGCCGTCGTGCCCGCCGCTGATCCAAGCCACCTCGACGGGGGCTCCCGTGGCGGCGATCTGCCGGGCGTTCGCGTCGGCCTGGCCGAGGGGGAACAGCGAGTCGCGCTGCCCCTGGATCAGCAGGGTGGGAATCCTGATCTTCCCGGCCACCGAGACCGGGCTCGACCTGCGCAGCAGGTCGAGGGCCTCGGGCGTGGCCCGGCCGGTCGCGGCCACGGTCTGGTACATCGCGCAGATCTCCGGGAGGAAACGCCCGCACTGCACCTGCTGAGGAGTCAGAGCCTGCTGGACGTCCGGAGGAGTGCCCGTCCCGGACCCGGAGGCCGTCCCCGCGCCGCGCGACTCGGAGCCTGACCCCGTGTCTGACCCCGTGCCCGTGGTGCCGGTGTCCGCGACGCCTGGGTCCGAGGCTCCGGACGATCCCGCCGCACCGGCCAGCGCCGCCAGCCCGGACTCCCCGTCACCGGTCGACAGGCCGTTGCCGCCCGAGCTGAAGAAGATCCCTGCCCACATCTTCTTGAAGACGCCGTTCATGGGGCCCTTGCCACCGGCGTCGGGGAAGAGCGCGTCCGCGAGGTCGTTCCAGGTGATCTCGGGGGCGATCGCGTCGATTCTGCTGTCATAGGCCGCCGCCATGAGGGCGATGGCGCCGCCGTAGGAACCGCCCGCGATGCCGACACGCGGGTCGCCCGCCCGGTCCAGGCGGACCTCGGGCCGCCTGGCCAGCCAGTCGACGAGCTGGCGCACGTCCTTGACCTCGTAGTCGGGGGAGTTGAGCGCGATCTCCCCGGTCGACCTGCCGAACCCGCGGGCCGACCAGGTGAGCACGGCATAGCCTTGCCCGGCCAGCCGTACGGCCTCGTCGCGCACGCTCTGCTTGCTGCCGCCGAAACCGTGGGCCAGCAGTACGGCGGGGGCCTTGCCGCCGGAGGGCGGCGGGAAGAACGTCGCGTCGAGCGTCACGTGCTGGTCGTCGGCGGGGCCGTCCACGACCGGGATGGCCACGTCCTGCCCCCGGACGGGTGGCCCGGACGGCCAGAATGCCCAGACCAGGCTGCCGGCGACCAACAGGATCAGTGCGGCCACGGCTGTCAGGGCCCGCCGCCCGCCCGGAAACGTCATATCGCGATGCTACTTAGCCAACCGGGTAGATCGGTCCGCGCGACTCCGGCGGGCCGATGCATAAATTTCGCATAGGGGACATCCCCGATTGCGCCCGCAACCACGGGACCGGCATCATTTCGCGCGTGACAACAGGAACGACGCTCAGGCAGGCCCCCCGCCGCTTCATCGAATGGGCGCTCCCTTATTGGACGCGTGGAGATGCCGGCAGGCAGACTCCGGCGGATCTCTTCCGGGTTCTCTACCTCGGCTGGCTTGTGGCGTTCGTGCTCAAGGTGCTCGGGGCGTCCTGGGACGTCTCGTGGCATTTCAAGTGGCTGCGCGACGACCTCGCTCCGCCGCACCTGATCAACTCGGTCGGCACCGTCATCGCCGTCGGGCTCGCGATCGTGCACTGGTACACCGGCTACGGCGTCGACCGCATCGCCTCCCGGTTCATCCAGTGGGGTGCGGGGATCTTTCTCATCGCGATCCCGCTCGACCTCATCAACCACCGGGTCAACGGGCTCGACATCACCGCCTGGAGCCCGTCGCACGCGCTGCTGTACCTCGGAACCGCTCTGATGATCATTGGAGTGACCCGCGGCTGGTACCGGGGGGCGGCGGCCTATCCCGTCATCTCCGAGCGGCGGCGGACCGTCGTGCTGGTGGCGCTTTTCACGTTCATCCTGGAGAACGTGCACTTCCCCCAGCAGCAGCAGGAGTACGGCGTGCTCGAGGTGGCCTCGTGGGACCGCGGGCAACCGTACGCGGAGCCGAGCCTGCTGCAGTTCGCGGCCAACCAGATGGGCCGGGCGGTGGACCGCGCGATGATCCTCAAGTTCTCGCTGCCGGTGCCCGAGTGGGTCTACCCGGTCTACGCGGGCGTGGCCGGTGTGGCGGTGCTGGTGCTGGCCCGGATGTTCGTCGGCAGGCGCTGGACGGCGACGACCGTGACGGCGATCTACGTCGGCTACCGCTGCCTGGTGTGGCCGCTGCTCGTCGGCACCACCTTTCCGCCGTCGGCGATCCCGTTTTTCTTCGTGCTCGCCGGGCTCTGCGTCGACCTGGCGTTCTTCGTGCGCGTGCCGTACCTGCGGCCGGTGCTCGGGGCCGTGCTCGTGACGGCAGGCGTGTACGGCGGGCTGGCCGTGCAGGACCGGCTCCTGGAGGCTCCGCCGTACGCGGCGGGTTCGTGGCCGATCGCGGCCGCGTCGCTGGCGGTCGTGTGGCTGGCCATCGAATGGTTCGCGGGCCGGCACCGGTCGGCGGCGGACGAGAAGGACGGGGAGGCGGCTCTCGCGGCCGCGGGCACGGGCGGCGCCCCGGCTCCGGAGACGAGTACGTCCGGAGTGGCGGCGCGGCCGGTGGCCGACGGAGGCTCCGACCGGTAGGCCGTCTCCGGCGAATGCCCCCCAAGTGAACCCGCCGCCTCCGGGGACCTCCCCGGGGGCGGCGGCGTGTTCGCGCGGGCCCTCATGACCCGATCAGGTGACGGGCGCCCTGGTCAGCGCCACGGCGACGCCGAAGGCCAAACCCATCACCGCGATCTCGAACGTCGCCCACTTCGCCAGGGCGGTGGGCGCCTGCCGGCTGATCGCGGGCAGCAGTCGCCAGCGGATGTTGGCGCCGAGCAGCGCGATCACGACGACGAAGACGGTCTTGGCCAGCACGAGCCAGCCGTACCGCGTCGTGACCAGTGACTCGGGGAACGCCCGGTCGGGCGACAGCAGAAGCTCCACCAGGGCGTTGAAGACGCCCGACAGCCCCACGACGATCAGCGCCACCGTGGCCAGCCGGGAAAACCTCGGCAGGGCGCGGGCCAGCAGGGCGCGGTCGCGCACCAGCAGCACGGTGAGGGCCGCCAGCCCGCCCGTCCACGCGCAGGCCCCGATGACGTGCAACTCCATCGAGACCATGGTCACGTCGTGCCAGTACCAGTTCGAGGCATGGCCGGTCACGGGGATGGGCAGCAGGCCGAACCCCGCGACCAGGACGCGCAACTCGGCCGGGACCTTCTCGCCGAACCTGACGGCCAGCATGCCGACCGTGGCGCAGGCCAGCGCGCAGGAGGCGCTGACGACCAGGCCCTGACCCGAGCCGATGCGGTCGACGTAGTCGGCGACGTCCGGCACCGTGCCCGGCTGCACCTCGGCCGCGCTCAGGACGGTCGCGACGAGTGCGGCGGCGCACCAGATCAGCGCCGACAACACGGCCCAGTGCCTGGCCCTGGCCGCGATCGGCTCGGTGCGATCGGGATCGTCGAAGCCGAGCAGCTTGGGCAGCAGGCTGAGGCCGAGAGCCGCCGTCGCCGCCAGGTCGACGACGAGCCGGGAGACGGGCAGGCCGTACTCCACGAGGCCGCCCGGCATCGGGATGCCCGGCGTCGGGCCGGGCCGGGTGAGCCAGGTCGCGATGAGCACGGCGAGGAGCCCGGCCGCGATCCCTCCCGCGACCGGCAGCCGGGACCGGGAAGCCTCGGCGGATCCGCCGAGGCGCCTCTGCGCTGCGACGGTCATGATCCGCCCCCCGTGGTCCCGGTTCCCGGATTCGCCGTTCGCGTTCTCTGGGGGCTGACTGCGCCCGCGGAGGCCGTTCCGCCGGCGGCCAGGCCGACGCGGCGGTCGTGCCGTACGAGGCCGAGGGTCGCCAGGGCGAGCAGCACGCCGGTGGCGACGAGGAGGCCCCACACCCAGGCGCCGCCGGAGGGGGCGACGGGAGGCGGCGTGCCGAGGCCGGGCGGGTTCGCGCTGAGGTGAGTGCCCGATCCCGGGGCCGTTCCCGGTCCTGCGGCGCCCGGCGTCCCCGCAGCCGTTCCGCCGACGGTGAAGGGCACGGTGCCCGTGACCGGGTGGCCGTCGTTGGAGACGATCCGGTAGGAGACGACGTAGGCTCCCGCGGGCCCCTGGGGACGCAGGGCGATGAAGACGCTGTCGCCGCTCACGCCGACGTCGCCCTGCTCATACTGGGCGCCGTCCGGGCCGGTCACCGCGATCCTGGCGAAGTCTGGCCGAACCGCCTGATCGAAGGTGAGTGTCACCTTGCCCGGTGTGGCCGGTAGCGACGCGCCCTCGCGGGGATCGCTGCCGATCAGCACGTTGTGCGCCTGCGCAGGGGTCGCCAGGAACAACGACGCGGCGCAGGCGATCAGCACGACGACCGCCGTGCGAACGATCGGACTGCGGCCGGACGCTCCGGGACGCGCGACCTCGAACACCTCTATGTCCTCCGCTGGGTGAGTCGTGACCCAGCCATGGTCCCACTGATCACGCCCGGCCTCTCCCGGGCGGTGGGACACCGATGCCCGGTGATCGGTCGATCACCGGGCATCGGCTGGGGGGTGCTCCGGACCGCGAGAGCGTCACCGGTCTCGCGCGGCCCGGAGGCGTCTGCCCGCCGCGGGGTGGTCACCCCTCACGCCGGGCAGGTCGGTGTCGCCGGCGGGTCAGAGCCTCTTCCAGAGCGCCGGGACGTTCGGGGGCTCCCAGCCGGATATCGCCGTATGCGACTGGAGGCACTGGTAGTTCGCTCCGCCGTAGCTCACGCGTGTACCCGCGGCGTACGCCGTGCCCGCGGCCCAGGCGGGATAGGTGCCGGGGACGGTCGGCGTGGGCGTGGGCGTGGGCGTGGGCGTGGGTGTGGGTGTGGGTGTGGGTGTCGGCGTGGGTGTCGGCGTGGGTGTCGGCGTGGGTGTCGGTGTGGGGCTGGGTGTCCCGCCCGAGCAGGCGCCCTGGTCCTCCCAGACCTGCGCGGAGCCGGGGGTCTCGCCCTGCGTCCACCACTTGGCCTTCCACGTGTGGCCGTTGTGGGAGACCAGGTTGCCGCCGGTGTAGACCTGCGTGGAGGACCAGGCGGCCGCCGCACACGACCCGGTCGGTGAGGGGGACGGCGTGGGGGAGGGGGTCGCGACCGTGCCGCCGCGCGCGTAGTCCTGAAGGAGGCCGTAGGTGGCGCCGCCGAACGTCACCGTCCAGTTCGACGGGGTCGAGGTCGGCAGGTAGTAGACGAAGGCGACGTCGACCGAGGCGCCCGGCGCGAGCGTCTGCCAGCTCGGCAGTTTGAGGGAGACCCGGTTGTAATCGCCCTTCAGGCCTCCGATGTTGTTGGCCGCGGTGTGGTCTCGGCGGATCACCGAGGAGCCGAAACCGGACTGGTCGGCGGCGTTTCCTGGAGCCGAGTTCGCGTAGTCGAACTGGAACTCGGTCCCGCCCGGAAGCGTCACGGATGAGTTGTTCGTGATGTGGATCTTCGGGTTGATCGGGTAGTTGTTGTCGCCCAGGGCGAAGTCGCGGAATTCGACAGAGATGTCCAGCTTCTGGCTCGGGATCGGCGTGGTGGCCCGGACGTTCCCGTACGGCGACGCCGTCTTGAACTTGTCGTACATGACCGTCGTGAGGGTCGATCCGGGGTCGTACTGTCCCTTGGCGGCGTTCCAGCCGTAGTCGCCGGCCAGCTCCCAGACCATGGTGCCGCCGAGGCCCTTGGACACCACGTAGTCGGCCTTCGCCGCGACCGACTGGTCGTCCTCGGTGGACAGGAAGACCTTCTTCGTGGAGTTCCACAACCAGGGGGCGACGAGCGCGGAGCTGTAGTTGCGGGTGTAGGTGCCCGTCAGGGACGTGTCGGTGACGCCGTACGCCGGCAGGTAGTCGCCGAGGATGCCCTGCTCGAGATTCTTGGCGTGCCACATCGGGTTGGAGCCCGCGGGGGACTCCTTTCCCGCCGTGTCCAGGTCGTGCCAGATGTTGTCGATGCCGACCGCGCCGTCGCCGCACGTCGTCAGGCCCGCGCCGGCCGGGCAGGCGGAGGAGGACGCCGTACCCCACATGCCGTTGGTGCCGCCCGCGACGTTCTTGAAGCCCCGTGTGTAGTACGGCAGGCCGATGTTGATCCTGCCGGCCGGCATCGACCCGCGGAAGTAGTGGTAGGCCCAGTCGGTGTTGAGATAGCCGATGCCGCCGTACTGCGAGGTCGTGTAGACGCCCGCGGCGGCGAGCTCGGCGTCCTTGCCGTCGTCGAAGAGGGAGGCGTTGGGGCCGACGTACTTGTTCCATGCGCCGTGCAGGTCGTACGACATGATGTTGACGTAGTCGAGGTACTGCGTGACCTGGTAGGTCTCCATGCCCCGCAGCAGGTAGCCGGACGACGGCGCGGCGACCGACAGCAGGTAGTACCTCCCGTCGGCGGCCGAGGCGGTGTCGAGCTTCTGGCGCAGGGTCTTCATCAGCGCCGCATAGCCCTTCATGAGGCTCGCCCGCTTGGCGTTCGCGATCGTCCAGTCGAACGGGTTGCCCGCGTCCTTCATCGACGTCGGGTACTCGTAGTCGATGTCGACCCCGTTGAAGCCGTACGTCCGCAGGAACGCCACGGCGGAGTCGGCGAAGGTGTCGATGCCGGCCTGGTTGACCGAGCCGTCGGGGTTGACGGTCATCGTGTAGAAGCCGCCGCTCGACTGGCGGTTTCCGGCGTCGTCGAAGTAGCCGCCGGTCTCGGCCCAGCCGCCCACGCTGATGAGTGTCTTGGTGTTCGGGTACTGCTTCTTGAACTTGCTGAGCAGGTTGAAATGTCCCTTGTAGGAGTAGGCCGGGTCCATCTCCGCCCCCGGCACGCCCGGCCAGGTCTCGCCGATCGCCGGGTTGGCCGCGGTGTTCGAGCCGACCGACAGCTTGTTGTCCGGGCCCACGTGGGCGAACGCGTAGTTGATGTGGGTGACCTTGCCCCACGGGATGTCGTCGACCAGGTAGCGCGTCTGCCCGTTTGCGCCGTCTCGCCAGCCGGTGAAGTAGCCGATGATGCGGCGCGGATGGTCGGCTCCGTTCTTCTCTCTGCCGGTCTCGTCGTAGGCCAGGCAGTAGGGGACGTCGACACCGGGAGTGCGGTAGAGGCCGTCGGGCCTGCAGGTCTCGTTGTCGGCGGCGGCGGCGCCGGCGGTCGTGATGCCGCCGAGTCCGCCGGCCAGGATTCCGGCGAGGAGAGCGAGCGTCGCCGCTCCCGTTGCTGCTGCGCGCAGGCGCACAGGTCCACCTCCGATAGGCGAAGCTTGCGAACACCCCGCCCCCAGGGGTTGATCGGAAAGTAAACCGCCGTGAACTGGCCCGTCAATGTCTTCTATTAAGAAACTTTCTTGATAGTAAGCCTTTGATCCCCCCTTAAGCCTCCATTAAGAGCCCCGAGCCAAACCCCCCCATGGGTGGACCCTCCAGGGGAGGGCTGCCCATGGGGCGTGGGTCACCCCACATGGGGCGTGATCATGCAGAAGTTCGGGGAATCGGGCTTTGACCAGGGCGTTCATCGACCGTGATCATGCAGAAGTTCGCCGAGATGCCGTACGGCCTGCGCAAACGCCCATCGTGATCATGCACAGTCTCGCGGAGGGCGGCGTGGTGAACGGCCTGGGACGCGGGTCAGCCGTGTGGGCACTCGTCTCGACCACGCGAACCCGGGCGCACGCCCGGCATCACGCCCGGGCGATATGGACCGTCCGCATGATCACGTCTGGCTTTTCTCCTGCTCGCGACGCATATCGCCGAACTTCTGCATGATCACGATCGGGATTTATGCAGGCCATGTGTCATGTCCGCGAGCTTCTGCATGATCACCACCGATGGGGGCCTTCAACGCCCCGTGATCAGCCGATCAGCCAGCCGTACGTGTAGGCGATGAAGGCCAGCCCGACCATGCTCGGCACGATCGCGATGCTCCGGGCGTGATCCCGGAAGGCCGCCACCGTGGACGCCACCGTCGCGACGACCGTGAGGACGGCGAGCCAGGGAAGCAGCTTCGGGATGCCGATGGTCAGCATGGCCTCCGTGCTGTTCCCCAGACTCAGGGCGGCCAGCCCGATGAAGACAACGCCGGACACGCCGGCCACAGCCGTGATCCAGCCGCCACGACGGCGGACCATCCCGACGAGGCCGCCCAGGAGCTGAACGACCGACATGAGCGCGAACAGCACCAGCGGAGCCACCATCACCGGCTCTTGCATGATCTTGTACACCGACGAGGTCAGGAACAGCGTCCCCGGGCGCACCATCGGCTCCGGCACCTTCGCCGGATCGCACGGCGCGGCGGCGTGAGGATCGTCAAGGAAGGTGCTGATCGTACGGCGGCCGCAATCGCTGGACTGGAACACCCCGTGCCCCACACCGGCGAACTCGACGAAACGGGCCGACGGGGCGCGCGAAGTGGACTGCCGGGCCGCCTCCGGCGGCGTCGTGGCGTCGAACTGGCCCCCGACGACCAGCATCGGCGGCAGGGGAGCCTGCGCGGCGCGTGTGGGAACCGTGGAACCGGTCTTGGTGCCTGTCCTGGTTCCGGTCTTGGTGGTCCCGTTCACGCCCGTCTTCCCCGTGCCCAGGGATGCGGTGCCCGCGCCGCCGTTCGCGCCGGAACCGGTCCCGCGCGTACCGCCGGGCGTCGCGCCCGGAGTCGCTCCGGTAGCCGGACGGCGCGTGCCGGTCTGCGTCGTCGTGACCCCGCCTGTGGTCCCCGTCGTGCCGTGGGTCTTCGTGCCGGTGGAGTTCCCGCCGGTGCCGGTGCCGGTCGTGGGGGTCTTCGTGGTCGATCCGGTGCCCGTCTTCGTTGACCCCGTGCCGCGGGCCGAGCCAGTCGTGCCCGAGCCGGTACGCTCCCGGCCCGCGCCGGCGGTGCCGGACTTGGCGCCGCCGGAACCGCTGGGCGTCGTTCCCGGAGTGGCCGGGGTCGTTCCCGGAGTGGCCGGCGTCGTGCCCTTCGGCACCGGAGGAAGGTCCCACGCCTGGCACACCGCGCGGTCGACCGTGTCGGTGAACAGTTCGGGACGGTTCGGCGCCGTCGTGGTCGCGGGCTCGTCCTGGCATCTCACGGCGTAGTACAGGCCCCACTCGCGCGAGGTCAGCGCATCGCCCGCCTGGTCGACCAGCGGCTGCAGCAGCCCGGTCTTGCCGTCGGCCACGCCGTCCACGAGCGACGGGATGATCGGGATGGCCCGGAAGTCGTCCAGCGACTCAGCCAGAATCGTGGCCACGTCGTTGCCGTTCAGGGTCTCCGCGACGCGCCCGTCTGTGAGGGGATCCCTGGTCTCGAACGTCGCCGGACTCGCGTTGAGACGGGCGACCATCGCATCGAATCGCCCGGTGAGGCCCATCTTGGCGATGGCCGCCGCCAGTTTGGGCCACGCGTCGCCGTACGACGACGACCGTGCGGGGAGGAAGGAGTCCAGAACGACGCTCCGGGTGCCCCTGGGGTCATGGGACGCGGCCTGGAGCATCACCCGGGTCGAGTAGCCCACGCCGAAGAGGTTCCACTGGGTGTACCCGAGCGCCCTGCGCAGGTCGACGAGGTCGGAGGCGATTTCGGCGGTCCGGTAGCCGGTGAGGTCGATTCCCTGGCTGCGCAGACGGTCGCGGCATGCCACCGCCTGCTGGATGATCGCCGGAGTCTCCTGTGCCGTCTGGCCGGGGGTCCGGAGCGTCTGCACCAGGCCCGTGACGATCTCGTCGCACTTCAGCTGGGGCGAGGAATAGCGGTCGCCGCGCTGCTCGACGATGACGACGTCGTGGTCGGGGACGGACTGGACGAGCAGCTTGGCCTGCTGCAACGACGCGGATCCGGGGCCGCCGCTTTCGTAGACGACGGGGTCGGGCTTGCGGTCGGCGGCGGTCGACTTGTGTACGGCGTAGCCGACCTTAATGATCTTGCTGTCGGGAACGTCCCGCCGTTCAGGCACGAGCAGGAAACCGCAGGTCGTGCCGACCGGCACCGCAGCCGGGCACGGCCGCTGCTCTAGCTGGGCTTGGCGTTCACGCACGTTGGCGTGCTGGGCGAGCTCAGTGGTCTGCCCCTGCCGGGGTTGCCCGGTCGCCAGCGCCGTGGCCGGCAGTCCGACAGATGTCAATGTGAAAGCCGCGGCGAATGCCGTGACGGCCGCTCCACGTACGCCCCGCAACCGTCAGCTCCGTCTCGCGAAACCCCAGCAAATAACGGGGAAACTTTAGCGCGAAACATCGGCAACCCTGGACAAACCCCAGTCATCGCGGAGGGGCGGTGCTCTCGCGCACAATGAGGTCGGTGGCGAGTTCGACGCGCCGAGCCTCCAACGTCTCCCGGCGGCCGAGAGCGAGCACCATGCGTGCAGCCAGGGCGGCCATTTCCTGGAGCGGCTGCCTGACCGTTGTAAGAGGCGGCCAGGCGGACCTGGCCAGCGGCAGGTCGTCGAACCCGACCACGCTCAGGTCGTCGGGCACCCGGAGTCCGCGTTGGCGGGCCGCCTCGAAGACGCCGAACGCCTGCAGGTCGCTGCCCGCGAAGATGGCGGTGGGCGGGTTGGGGAGGGACAGCAGGCTGTGCCCGTGGTCGCGCCCGGAATTGACCAGGAAGTCGCCGAACCGGATGAGCTCGGGATCGGGCTCGACCCCGGCGGTCTCCAGCGCGGCCCGGTAGCCGTCGATCCTTGCCCTGCTGCACAACATGTCGGCCGGGCCGCCGATCACGCCGATCCTCGTGTGGCCGAGCTCGAGGAGATGCCGGGTGGCGGCCAGGCCGCCGTGCCAGTTGGTGGCCCCCACGGAGGCGACGCCGGGAGCCGGCTCGCCCTCCGGGTCGACGACGACGAACGGGATCGCGCGGGCGGTGAGCTGCCCCTGCTGTCGTACGGAAAGGCGGGAGCCGACGATGATCACGCCGTCGGTACGGCGGGCCGCGATGCGCTCCAGCCAGTCACGTCCGGGCCCGGCGTGTGTGTGCAGCACCGAGATGACGACGTTGGCCCCGGCCTCACGGGCGGCCGCCTCCGCGCCCCGGACCAGTTCCATGGCCCATGGGCTCTCGATCTCGGTGAAAACCAGGTCGAGCAGCCCCACGGGCCCCTCGCCCTGTGCCGTCCTGCGCTGGTAGCCGTGCTTGTGGAGCAGACGTTCCACCCGTTGGCGGGTGTCGGGCGCGACCTCGGGGCGGCCGTTGATGACTTTGGAGACGGTCGGCACCGACACCCCCGCCTCTTGGGCGATGAGGGCGATCGTGACCCGCCTTTTCGCTGGCATGGCTGAGAGCGTATCCGAAAACTTTCGGGGCCATTTCTGCACGCAAGAGCGGTTTTGGGGGCGATGGACGATGGGATCGCTCCCACAGGCGTATTGACGAGAGTTCTTTACTTTCATGCTCTCCGGCTGCGAAACATTCGAAGATTGTTCGAAACTTGCGACCCCCAGCGCCAGCCCCTTGCCGTGATCATGCAGAAGTTCGGGATCATGGCGCGTGGCCTGCAACGACGACGATCGTGATCATGCAGAAGTTTGCGGACGTGCCGTACGACCTGCGACGACGGCGGTCGTGATCATGCACGTCGGCCGCCTCTCTTCCGGGGGAATGGCAGCCGCATTGCATGATCACGACAAGGGTTCATGCAGGTGAGGGGGCGTTTCCTCGAACTTCTGCATGATCACGATTTGAGACGGGCCTGGTCAGCGCGCCCGTACGCGAACTTCTGCATGATCACGCGCGGAGGGTGGGCCGGTCGGCGCGCCCGTACGCGAACTTCTGCATGATCACGGCGAGGGGGGAGGGGGCTCAGGTGAGTGCGCGCCGCGCCGCCCGCTCGGCCAGGCGCAGAATCAGCCGCGGCGAGAGGCGGGTGATCCACCACGCGTTCCTCGCCCATCCCGGGCTGATGACGATGGGCTGATCACGCTCCAGCCCACGCATGACATCGCGAGCCACGGCGTCGGGTGGATACAGCGACCCCTGGGCCGCCACGGCGATCTCGCGGGTGTGACGGCCCACGTTCGTCTGCGGCAGGCCGGGGTTGATGTTGTCGAGCAGCGGAGTGTCGACGAACCCGGGACAGACCGCCATCACCTTCACCCCGTGCGCGCTCGCCTCGGCCCGCAGCGCCGTCGAAAGGCCCACGACCGCGTGTTTGGCCGTCACGTACGGCACCAGCAGGGGAACCGGGATGAGCCCGGCGAGAGAGGCGGTGTTGACGATCCATCCGAAGCCCTGCTCGATCATGATCGGGTAGGCCGCGTGCACGCCGTGGACGACCCCGACCAGATTGACCTCGATCGACCGCCGCCAGTGCTCGAGGGTCATCTCCTCCGTGCGTCCGTTGACGCCGATGCCGGCATTGTTGAAAAGGAAGTCGAGCCGTCCGTGCCGCGCCTTCACCCCGGTGATCAGGTCGTGTACGGCTTCCGCGTCGGTGACGTCGACCCGGGAGCCGTTGCAGCCGAGCTCGTTCGCGACGGCCTCGTGGTCCTTGATGTCGGCGACGGTCACGTCGACGCCTCGCCGTACGAGTTCGGTCGCGAGAGCCTTTCCGATCCCGGACGCGCCACCGGTGACGACGGCGATTCTCGTCAACGGAGGCCTCCCTTCGCCGGCACGCGAAGTGACTGTCTGACGCGCGTCCGGAGCGTCGCATGACGCCGCCAACATACCCGTCATGGCGGGACATTATGGTCAAGATGATCCGATAACTATCTCAAATACGGCAACCGGCATCACACATATTGGACGGCCGAAACATGACGATGTGCTATCTCGTAACAATCTCCCCGCCGCCGCATATGTAGCTGATGCGTGACGCCGATATGAGGCGCGGGATCCGGCTCGGCATCGCTCGTATAGTCGAGGATGACGATGGGTCCGTAGGTACGGCGCTTGCTCGGCACTTCTTGGGAGGCCGGGCGCAGGGGTGGCGATGAAAAAGAGGCGTGTAGTCATCACCGGGGCCGCGTTTCCCGCTGAAATCGCCCGTGTGCTTGAGGCTCACGGCCTGGTCATTGAAGCGATTCCCGGGACTCTCGACAGAGACGAGATCGTCTCGACTCTCTCCGGCGCGTGGGGTTACGTCCAGGGCGGTTCTGAGCGGATGACGAAGGATGTCTGGCAGAAGGTGCCGGAGCTTGCGGTCATCTGCTTCATGGGCACCGGCTATCACTCATTCATGCAATTGCCCGAAAATCCCGTCGGCATGCAATTCACATATACGCCGCACGCGAACGCCGAAGCGGTCGCCGAATTCACCATTGCGCTCATGCTGGATATGACTCGGCGGGTGACGGAGCGCGCCAACGAGGTTCGCGCAGGCGGCTGGAGCGAGGTCGCCACACCATCGTTGATCGGCGCGCGCGTCGGAATAGCGGGGATGGGCAGGATAGGGCAGGAAGTGGCGCGCATGGCGTCGTCGGCGTTCGGCGCTCGCGTCGCCTATTGGAACCGCTCGATCCGGCCGGAGCTTCGCGGGCTCGGTTACACGAGAGCCGATTCCATCCGGGAACTGTGTGCGCAGGTGGACCTTCTCAGCCTCGGCCTCGCGTACAAGCCCGGCGACAACGACGGCGTGATCGCAGAAGAGGAACTGACCCTGCTTGGAGGCTCGGGAATTCTCGTGAACACTGCGCGCGCGGAGCTGGTCGACCCGGTTGCGCTGCGCGAGGCGCTCATGGCCGGTCGCATCGCGGGAGCGGCGATGGACGGGTACTACATCGAGCCGACTCCAGAGCCGCACGACGACCCCTACGGTCTCCTGGCCATGACGCCACGCCTTCTTGTCACGCCACACTGCGCCTACCTGAGCCACCAGGCGGTGCACCGGATGGCCGCAATGGCCGCGGAGAACCTGCTTGCCGTGCTGGAACAGCGAGTTCCCCCCTACCCGGTCCCGGCGCTCGGCACATGCTAGGGAGTGATGGACCGGTGCGGAGCAACGGTAGGAAGAGGCTGAACCGGGCTCGGGTTCCAGGATGGTTGCGATGGCGATCGCCGGTATGGACGCTCGCGTTGCTCGTGGCGGTGGCCTTTCTTCTGCTCCTTCACTTATGGGGGCTCCGTATCTTCGGCTTCGGCGTGATCGACTATCAGCGCTTCGGTGACGTCGGCTCATGGGCGCAGGGAATCGGGACCGTGGCCGCCGTCGCCGTCGCGTTCCGGCAGATCAAGCAGCAAGAGGCCGCGCGGTTGGACGACATCGCCCGGCAGGACCGGCGGGAACGCACGCAAGTGTTCTGCTGGATGTCGTTTCTGGACGACGACTCTCAAGGTCAGCTGGGTTGGTATCTGTGCTTCAACAATTTGACCCCGCTGCCCATCAACGCCTGGACCCTCACTGTTCGGGAGAGGGGGACCGGTAAGCAGGTCGGCAAGCTGGATGTCACTCACCTTGACCCGATCGCGCCGGGGTTCAGTCGTATTCGTACACGCATACCGGTGCACGCGTTGACAGAGCCGGTGTGCGAACTCGATTTCGTCGATCTGGCGGGTGAGTGCTGGCGCAGATCGTCGTTGGGACCTCTCGCCTACATCCCCGAGGTGACAATTCATGGGCAGGTGGCCGGCCGGAGCGAGGCCGTACGGTTCGAAGCGGATTGATGTGCCGTGACTGACGAGACCATTCCCATCGACGCGGAGCGTGAGCCCAGGAGGGCACTCAACGTGACGGCGGACCTCGCCGCCTATCTCAGCGTCGTCCTGGCCGACACCGAATATCTCGCCTTCGGCAACCCGCAAGGCATCGGCGCGGACCGGATCCGGCTCGAAGATGTGTGGATCCCGCCGACGGTGACCGTATCCGAATTCGGGAAGGCACTTGCGCTGGCTCCTCCTTCGGAGCGTCGTGGCATCTCCGAACGCACTGTCATGCAGGTCGACGCCGCGTTGAACATGGTGACCTTCAGAAAGGCGGTCATTACGGCCCCGCCGGGTTTCGGGAAAAGCACCCTCTGCCGTCGGCTCGCCAATCTGTACGCCTACGAGGCCAACCTGCACCGCCACGGGTGGATTCCTGTCCACGTGCCGCTGTCGAGCGTGAACGATTCGGGCGTCTGGACCTCTCTGGAGGAATTGTTCGGCAGGCTCCGAGGCGCGCAGGGCCGCCCTGGAGTCGTCAATGTACTCACGGAAGCCAGCGCGGCGGGGCATCTGTGGTTCTTTCTCGATGGGCTGGACGAAGTAGACGCCGGTCTTATTCAGCCGCTGCGCACGTTTCTGAATGCCGCGATTCTTTCGACCCGCAACAGGGTTTTGATCACATGCAGGATCGATGACTATTTCGCCGAACGACCGCGGCGGTCCCTGAGGAACATGCCCGTACTGGAGATGGCCGGTTTCACCGAGGACCAACTCGACACCTATGTGGAGCAATGGCACAGCTCGGCCGTCGGAGGGCAGAGCACCTTGATCGCACAGAGGGTGTCGGCCACGCGAGAAGTACTGGACGCACACAGTGAGCTGAGAGAAGTGGCGGAAAGCCCGCTCCTCGCCGCCGTTCTTTGCATGGTCGATTCTCAGCCGTTGCGCGCGCAGTCGGGCAGGGCGGAAGTGCTCAGGCAGGCTGTCGACTACCTGCTCGTGGATCCGCGATGGCGGGGCGAGAGCGCGCGCCGGGTCCGGGACCGTCTGGACCCGGTTCTTCTCAAGGATCTGGTCGGCCGCCTGGCGTTTGACGCCCTCGACCGCTCGATCAGCGGACAGGACGGCAACCGGATCGAGTGGTCGACGCTTCGCCGGTACGTCGAGACCGGTCTGCCGGCCAGTTCGCATTACCTCAATGCGGCTGATCTCGCTCAGTACATCGACGCATATGTCGACCAGTTGGTGGGAACGTCGTCCGCCGGTCTCGTGCAAGAACGGCAGGCCGGAGTGTTCGAGTTCGCGCACCGAAGCTTTCAGGAGTACCTCGCGGCCCAGCATCTCATCAAGTTCGTGGACCGTTCATATCGGTGGGGCCTCGCTCTCCGTCCCGAGTGGAACGAAGTGTTCGCCTACGCCGCGAGCATCGCTCAGGCGTCGGGGGAAAACGTCACCGACATCTTCATGTTGTCGCGGGGTCTTCTCAGGCGCGCCCGGCGTTTCCTGACCGAGCACTCCGAGCAGGAGGCTCGATCCCTGGCCGCGATCGGGGCATGCCTCGCCGGCGACATGCTGGCGGAGATCGGCAGCGAAGCGGCCATCCGTTACGGGTTCAGCGCCGCCGTGACCGGACAGACGGAACCTGATCCTGATGACCCGGCGTTCACCGGGCTGTGGACCTTCTGCGCTCACACCCTCCTGGCCGTGGCCTCTCGATCCGACCTGATTCGCGACACGCGCATGAGGGCGCTTTGCGCCGTCAGCCGCGTGCGCGATTCCCGCTTCGTCGACGAATTGGGCCGCCTGCGTGATGACATGGGAAGTTTTGTTCGGATTCCCGGTGGTGACGGAAAGGTGGGGACCGACCGCCCCCTGGAAATGAGTGAGCGGAAGAGGCTCGCGTCGAGCCCGCCGCGGAACGTGAGCGTCGCACCGTTCGAGATCGCTCGTTTCCCGGTGACCAACGTCGAGTACCGGCGGTTCGTCGATGACGGCGGCTACGACGATCCTCAATGGTGGGTGGGGCACGACGCCGGCCGCTGGCAGCGGCAGGATCCTGAATTCATCGGCCGCCTCGTTCTTCTGTGGGACCAGCAGAAGGATCTGAACTTCGTCAAGGAGTTTGGAGAGGACGAGTTCGCTGCCTATGCACAGGATCAGCCCGAGCGCATCGCCCGGCGGATCATGCAACGCCGACATCCTCTGTACTGGCAGGACTCCCGATTCAATCTGCCCACGGCTCCGGTCGTAGGCGTCAACTTATGGGAAGCTCACGCCTATTGCCGGTGGCTCCAGGCACGGCTTCGCCAGTCCGGCAGGGTCGGACCTGCCGACGTCGTTTCTCTTCCCACCGAGATCGAATGGGAGTGGGCCGCCGGTGGATACGGCGCAGGCGAGCGACGCGACTATCCCTGGGGCGACGCCTTCGACGACACTAAATGTGTCGTCCGTGACTTCAGTAGTTCTTCTCCCGAACCCTGGATCGTCCATTTCGGTGCCATTCCCGTAGGTTTCTTCGGCGGCGGCGCGAACGACGGACCGCAGGACATGGGCGGCAACGTGTGGGAATGGGTCAGCAGTCTGTCACTGCCATGGAGTGATGACGGAGACCGTGAAATTGCCGACGGACTGAGCAAGCGGGTGGTGCGCGGCGGGTCGTGGTACAGCAGAGAGAGGCTGGCCACTCACGTTTCGTTCAGATTGGACGACCCGCCCTGCAACGCCTACTGGGATCTGGGCTTCCGCCTGGCCCTGCGTCGCCGCACGGCTCACGGATGACGGGCAGAGCGCAGCATGGCCGCGTCATTGAGAGTGAGCTGGTCGCGGATTCGGCGGACGAGCCGTTCCCACTGGGCGGTGAATCTCATCCGGTCCTCGAGGCCATGCCAGTAAGGAACCAGAGCCTCGTCGACGCGGGCTGCCGGCATCCACAGATGCAGGAGATGGTCGACTGCGGGAGCCAGTTTCGCCACCACCTCGGGCCCCGCTCTGCCGCCGATCCGCGCCCGTTCGACGATCAGGAGCAACGTCGTGAGCAGCCAGTCGTGCAGCGCGAGGTCTTCGCAGAGGTCGACGACGGCGGGGGTGAAGTCGCCCGAGTGGGCTATGCGGATGGTTCGGGTCTGATCGGCGTTCAGGGTGAACCGGATGGCCGGATCCCCGGGCTGCGCCACCCACCGGACCTTCGTACGGGCGACCTTGAACGGTGCCCGGCGGTCGAGGAGCGGGGATGACTGCACCACGTCCATGAAGCGGGCGCTGATGGAGCCGAGGTCGAGGCCGTTGGGCTGCGGATCCCCGATGAAGCCGTCGCCGAGGTCGGAAGACTTGGCCTTCCCCAGCACCTCGATCACCCCCGGACGGGCGAGATAGTGCGACCAGGCCAGGCGGCGGTCGGTCTCGGCGCGCTCCACCCGGGCGTAGGACGAGCCCTGGACGACACGTCCCCCCGTGATGGACGAATGGGACACCACGGTGCCGACGCCTCTGATCCGTGACCGCGACGCGGACGGCAACCGGCAGTCGACGCCCGTCAGCAGGTCGGGCGAAACGGCGTAGATCATCGGCCGGCGCGACAGGCGTACGGTCTCGCCCGACATCAGGTGCAGCACGTCACGGCACGCAGATTCGGGAATCTCCCCGGAGCTCTGCAGCAGTCCCGTGTGGACTTCCCCCATAACCAGCATCAGCTCGAAGGCTCCTAGGTGAAGACGTAGGAGATGCGATCCACGAGCTCGTCCTCGAGCTTGATGCCCTCGCCGCCGCTACGGGCCGCAACCTGCTCGAGGACGTCGCCGTCCACCGCCACCTGGCTCAAGATCGTGCGTACGGCCAGCTCGACGGGCAGGAAACGAGGGGAGAGGACGGACAGGGTGGTGTACGCGCTGAACGGCGCCGCTGCCGGATTCAGCTGGACGATGGCGGGGAGGGACTCCCAGTCTTCGGGAAAGGCGTCGTCGCGCGGGACCGGCCGTACGGGCAGCCGTCCCTCCCTCCGCAGCAGGCCGAGACGCAGGAGTTGCCAGACGGCGGCGAGGAAGGGGCACGACCATGTGCGTTTCCCGCCGTGCTCGTCCCACAACTCCACATCCACGAAGACGGAGTGCCCGCGCTTGGCGTTCTGCACAGGAGGGGCCCACCGCTGGGCTTTGCCCATCGCCTGGACGGATCCCACCTGCGGCGATCGCGAGCCGTTGCATAACCAGCCGGTCTCCTTGACCGGGGGCCGCGAGCCGTTGGTGTCCGGCGACGGGTCGTCGACCAGCCGGTCCTCGACCAGTTTGGCCAGCTCGACGCCGTCCGACACGGCGCAGGCCGACTCCCTCGCCAGGTAGTCGATGGTGAGGTCGCATTCCGCCGCGGCCTCGAGCACCATCGGGATCAGCTCGGCCGGCGTGCTGAAACGGCTGAAGTAGTCGTCGATGAGAAAGCACGTGCTCACCCGGGCTCTGCGTCCGGGCACGCGGTCCTGCCAGCTGGTCCGCACCGTGGCGGCCCACGGGGCGACCCGGCGGAACTGCTGGCGCAACCTCTCGGGACCGGCCTCGAAATCCTCCATGTAGAGGTGTCCGAGCTCGATGGACACGTGGGAGAGAGGGGCCGACGCCGTCCGGCGCTCCGCCGCGACCTCGCCGAACGTCGCGTCGACCGACGTCACAGGCCCTCCCACGCGGTGTCGTCAACGATCTTCTTGGCCAGTTCGTCGAAGGCCGACGCCGTCTCGGCATTGGCGATCTTGCTGGCGAGCACGTCTTCGTCGGAAATGATTTGCTCACGCCACTGGAGGATGGGGTCCAGCGGGATCTTGCCGAGCATGGCCGTACGGCCGACCTTGTGGCGGCCGGCCAGCTCCCGAAGCTCCTGGTCGCAGGCGAACAACCAGGCGCGCTGCTCGTCGCGCAACCCCACCAACTCGGCCGCGTCAGGCTCGAGCACTGCGGTGCGCACGAAGCGGATGCGGTCGCGAAGGGCCTCCGGATCGTGACCGAGTCTGGCGCCCGCGTCGAGCAGCCCGTCGTCTCCCCTGACCAGACCGTCGGCCGCGATGATGTGCTGCCGGGTCCAGCGGTGGAAGACCAGCCAGCGGAACGGTATCGAGGGCAGCCGGGCCGTGGCGTTCAGCACCAGTTCGGCTGTGTAGGAACGGCCCGCGCTCACGTCGACCATGCACAGGTCGAACTCCTCGTTCAGCCGGCTGAAGAGCTGGACGCACCTGCGGACCATGTCCTCGTTGCCTCCGGACAGTTCGCCGCCGCCCTCGCTGCCCGGCAGCAGCACGAGCCGCCCCGCTTCGGGCGGTCGGGTCCTGAGCCCCTCGCGGTCGGACTCGGACCAGACGTCCACCTGGTGCGGCTCCGCGCAGTCACCCCGGAGGTATTCGTGAAGCCCGTGCCGTCTCGTGCCCCGGGCCACCGCGCCGACGCTGAAGATCGCCCCGGCGGTGGGGGAGCCGAAGTCGAAGTCGAGATAGCAGACGTCGTTTCCCTGCAGGGCGTGGCGGTACACGATGTTGGTGCTGGTCACCGAGCGCCCGGTGCCGCCCTTGCCGGAGATGGCGAAGATCAGCATTCAGATCGTCTCCGTGGCGCTGTCCCTGGCGGTGGCGAGGCCCTCCAGGTCGAGGAGGGCGTTGATGACGAGCGCGTTGGCGGTGGCGGGCTTGGAGCTGATGATCGACCGGGCCCGGTTGAGGGTGGCCTGGATGCTGCGCAGCTTGGGCTGGATCGTCTGCCCCGCGGTGAGGGGCCGGGTGACGAGTTCCTGGTCCAGGAGGTGCTCGGCCTCGCCCAGCATCTGGTAGGCGAAGTCGACCAACTCCTCGCTCCGCAGCGGCGACTCCGTGCTCGCCGTGGCGGCCGAGACGAGGAACTCGACCACCCGCTCACTGAAGTACCACGACGGCTCGTCGTGGTGGGTCTCGAGATTGGGGAAGGCGTTGTCCGGTTGGTCCCACAGGCCGCGCCCCGCGCCGTCCTTGCTCCGGCGCAGCAGGATGTGCTGCCAGATGCCGTCGGCCAGGCGCAATAACCGCTCTCTGGTCTCGGTGTTCTGCGCGATGGAGGCGGCCCAGATCGTCCTCTTGAGCAAAGTGATCGCGAAGTCGGAGACGACCCAGATCATCTTCGGGCCGAGGGAGTCGCTGCCCTGCAGGTTGACGCTGACTCCGGGCGCATGGAGCTGGACCGGCGGATCGCCCGACACCGCTCTGCGGATGATCCTCGCCCGGATGGCGAGCTCCTCGAGCACGGCGGCCACCCGGCTCAGGTCGACGTCGCCTGCCCGGCTGTTGACGAGGCTCTGCACGACCATGGCGGTGACGCCGAGACTGTAGTAGTCCGACTCCTTCTCGTCGATCGTCCTCCAGGGGATGTCCTCCAGCGGCCACTGGCCCTTGCCGTACATGGCGACGGTGCGCCAGTAGAGCTGCGTGATCTCCCAGCGGCGCTGGAGCGCCGTGGACAGAGTGAGCTGGGCGTCGTTGAGCAGGCCGAGAACTCTGGTGCGGGTCGACCACAGGTCCTGGACGCCGACGAGGGCGTTGACGGTGAAGTACAGGAAGGGCTGGTCGGCGGCGATTCCCTTCGGCTGCGGGCCGACGTCCTCGCTCGTCTCGACGCGGGGGGCGTCTTTCACGATGCCCCACGTCCAGCCGCACTCGAACAACAGGTTCTCGTTGTCGAGGTCGACCTCGGCGCCGGATCCGATCGTCAGGTCACGCACGTTCGCGCGAATGGGGCGCAACTCGCGCCGCAGATCCTCGAGCACCCGGCGTTCGGGAGCGCCGGTCTGGTTGACCGTTCGCAGCAGGGCGCGACCCGCCGCCGAGCCGGGATCGAACACGTTGACCGTGAAGCTGCGCAGCAACCCCACCATGGCCGCGGACAGGCGCTTGCCGGCGAGCTCCTCGAGTCTGCGGATCTCCGCGCGGATGTCCTCACGGCGCACGCTCTGACGGAAGACCTTGAGGAAGCCCAATGCGCCGAGGGAGAGCGTGATGGACATTGAGAAGGAGTCCACCACGTCCAGTTGCTGCTGTTCCGGCGTGACCTGCGCGTCGTCCTCGCCGCTCTGGAAATAGCTGCCGCCGGAGAAGATGGGGCGTCCGTCGACACCGGTGTAGGCGGCGAGATATTCGCCGATCACCTTCAGCAGCAGGCGGGGGATCTCGACGCTGTCTCCGAATCTCTCCAGCGCCGCCAGCACGTCCTCGGCGGTCTCATCAGGGGTGTCGAGCCGAAAGCCCGGCAGTTCGGAGGCCGGATGCATAAAACACAGGAGTTGCTCGGCATCGGAAACAGAGTTGGAGCCGTCTCGGCCTCCCCACGTCCATGTCCCGTTGCGAACCGAGGCGCGGGCGGCTGCCCCCCAGACCTCCAGAAGTTGTTGCCGAGGTTGCAGCTTCACGCGCATGACCTCTCTCTTGACGGCTCATCCACCTACAGCCGAAACGCCCCTTTTGCGCCGTTGTAAATGTGATTCGCGTGGCATTCGCTGCGAACGCGTCGGCACCACAATGAAGCCGATTGGGCTATTTGTAAATGTGGTAGTTCACAGCGTTATCGCGTCCCGAGGCTGATATTCCTGGGCCATGGCCGAGAAGCCTCCCGCGGCCGCTCCAAGGTTGGCGGGACGGGTCAACATTCGCTGTGCGTGATGGGGAGGCGCAGCACGAAGCGGGCGCCGAGCGTGCTGTCCTCGATCGTCAGCGTGCCGCCGTGACTCTCGGCGATCTGCCGGGCGATAGACAGGCCGAGCCCGGTGCCGCCCGCGTCCTTGTTGCGCGCGGCGTCGAGACGGGTGAAACGCTCGAACACCACCTCGCGCTGGCTCGCGCGAATGCCCGCCCCGTCGTCGACGACCTCCAGTGCGCCACAGCCGTCGACGCGGTACACCTTGACGATCATCATCGAGGTGGCGTGGCGCTCGCCGTTGTCCAGCAGGTTGTTCAGCAGACGGGCCAGGCGGAGCCGGTCGCCGGTGACGAGCACGCCGGGGTCGAGTTCCCTGACAACGTCGACCTTGCGTTGGCGGCGGTCCAGCTCACAGGCGGCCAGGTCGGCCAGGTCGACGGCGACCAGCTTCGGCGCCGCCCCCGCGTCCAACCTGGCTATCTGAAGCAGGTCGGTGACGAGGGCCTGCAGGCGGTCGAGGCTCTCGAGCAGGGCGTCGCCGGTCTTTGGCCAGTCGGCCGCCTCCGGGTGGAGCAGGGCTTCCTCGATCTCGGTGCGCATGGCCGTAAGAGGGCTGCGCAGGTCGTGGGACGCGTCGGAGGCGAACCGCCGCTGCTGCTCCACGGCGAGCTCGGCCCGGTCGAGCGTCTGGTTGGCCGTCTCGGCGAGCCGTCTGATCTCGTCGTCGAATTTGGGGACAGGCACCCGCTGGCCGAGGTCCGTCGTGGTGATCACGGCGAGTTTGTCGGCGATCGCATCCACTGGAGCGAGTGCCTTCCCCACGGTCTGGTACGTGCCGAACGCCGTGAGGAGGATCAGCAACAGTGAACTTCCGATGAGTGCCGAGAACAACTGGCGGTTGACGTACCACGGCACTTGGGCGTCGGTGGCATAGACCAGCCACTGCCCGTCCGGCTGCGGCACGCGCAGAGCGACCACGATCATGCATCGCTCCGGGAACGCCGATGAGCGGCAGAGCACCTTGTGGTCCTGCGCGCTCGCCTCGTTCGGGCGGAAGGCGGCAATGCGAGGACGGCCGACCAGCTCGGAACTGGTCGACACGATCTGGCCCCGGGGGTTCACCACCTGAACCCCGGAGATGTCCTCGTCGAGGATGACCGGCGGGAGCCGTTCGCGTCTCACGAGATAGCTGACGCGGACGGCTGAGGCGACGATCTCCTCGGTTTTGTATTTCTCGGCGGTGCCGCGCACGGCCACAAGGACGAAGACGGTCGCTGCTGTGCAAAGGAGCACCATCACGATGCTCGCGATCACCGTCAGGCGCGCCCTAACCGACCAACTGTGCCACAAGCTCACCTGATCCCCCCGTGATCAGATGACTACACTAGGTCAATTTGCCCTCGCAAATGGAGATTTGATATCAAAATCGGACAAATCACCCACAGTTTAACCGACCAGCCACTGTGTCGACGCCGTCACCTTGGCCAGGACGCCCGGATCGGGCTCGACCCCGATGCCAGGGCCGGTGGGAACGTCGAGATGGCCGTCGCGCAACTCGAAGGGCTTTGTGATGTCCTGGGCGAAATAGCGCCGGGACGCCGACGTGTCGCCGGGGAGGGTGAAGCCCGGCAACGCCGCGAGGGCGACGTTGGCCGCCCTGCCGATTCCGGTCTCCAGCATGCCGCCGCACCACACGGCGATCCCGTGGGCCCGGCACAGGTCGTGGATCCGCCGGGCCTCCAGGTAACCGCCGACCCGGCCCGGCTTGATGTTGACCACCGAGCACGACTTGAGGGAGATGGCGGCGGCGGCGTGCGCCGCGGAGTGGATCGACTCGTCCAGGCAGACCGGCGTCTTCAGCCGCCTGGCCAGCTCCGCGTGCTGAACCAGGTCGTCGTCGCCGAGCGGCTGCTCGATCAGCAGCAGGCCGAACGCGTCGAGCCGGGCCAGATGCGCCGCATCGGTCAGCGTGTAGGCGGCGTTGGCGTCCACCTGGAGCAACACGTCGCCGAACCGCTCCCTGACGGCGCGGACCGGCTCGATGTCCCAGCCCGGCTCGATCTTGAGCTTGATCCGGACGTATCCCTCGGCGATGTAGCTGCCGACGGCGTCGAGCAATGCGGGGATCGAGTCCATGATCCCCACGGATACGCCGCAGGGCACCGCGTCCCGCGTCGCGCCGAGGAAACGCGCGAACGACTCGCCCGAGGCCCGCAGCTGGGCGTCCAGCACCGCGGTCTCCAGGGCGGCCTTGGCCATCCGGTGGCCCTTCAAGGGCTCCAGCGCCCGCTCGACGGCGTATGCGTCCACGTGCGGCAGCGCCGTCACCGCCGGGACCATGAACCGGCGCAGCACGTCGGCGGCGCCGTCGACGTATTCCGGCGAGTAGAGGGGCGCCTCCTGCGCGACGCACTCGGCCCAGCCCTCGGCCTCGGGCGTCACCACCCGCACGAGGAGTACGTCGCGGGTGTGCTCCGTGCCGAAGGACGTGCGGAACGGGGAGACCAGCGGCATCGAGATCCGCCGCAGCTCCACCCCTGTGATCTTCATGTGCGCTCCACCACGTAGCAACCTTCGGCGAATCCCGTCACACGGGCGCCCTGTGTCATCATCGTGCCCAGCACGTCCCGTACGGCATAACGCCAGGCCCTGGCGAGGCCCGCGTCGCGCCGGCGCAGGGACTCGATGTCGGCCGGGATCGCGACCAGCACGACCCGAGCGTCCGTCGCGCCGACCCGAGGCCGTCCCTCGTGCTCCGCCACGCCGACGACCGCGTCCGGCGGGATCGGCGGCACGTACGGCCGGCCTGCGCAGGCCTCGGCGACCAGCGGCTCGTCCAGCCGCCAGACGGCGAGCACCCGGTCGGACTCGTCGCCGGCGTTGAGGAGGTCGGCCATCGAACCGTAGAAGTCCCGCAGGTACTCCTCCGGGCGGGCCCCGAGTTTGGCCAGGTTGAAGTAGGCGTTGCGCCGTACGAGGGGGTCGCAGGTCCACGTGACCACGTCGATGCCCCGGGCGAGTGCCCACGCGCGCTGGTGCAGCTTGAGGGCGAATCCCGCGCCGCGCCTGACCGTTCCCGTGACGTGGGAGTGCAGGACCCGGCCGGGGGGAGCGGCGAAGAAGGCGGCCGAGGCGCCCACGAGGGTCGCGCCGTCGAAGGCCCCGGCGAGGTAGTTGCCCGCGTGCGACATCGCCCGCATCAGGTCGGGGGTGAGGGCGGGATTGGAGGGGTCGGGATGCCAGATGTCGTCGAACAGCTTCACCACCTGCTTGAAGGCGGAGAAGTCCGCCAGTTCGCGGATCCGCACCCCGCTCCTGATCGCCGCGTCTGAGGCCTGCCGAGCCGGTCCAGGCCCTTCGGTCGCGAGGTCAGGGCCCGGCACGTGGCCGGTTCCATGAGGAGCCCCGCCGCCGGACGGGAAGGCGGTGCCGTTCGCGTCCCCCGGCGCGGACCCGGTCATCGGGACCCTCCGTCCAGCACGTGTGAGGTGAGCGCCGCGACCAGCCTGGCCCTGGCCGGCATCTCCTCGACGATGACGTGCTCACCGGCGGCGTGGGCTCCGCCGCCGACGGCGCCGAGGCCGTCGAGGGTGGGGCAGCCGACGCCCGCGGTGAAGTTGCCGTCGGAGCCGCCGCCCACGGACACGCCGTCCAGCGGGCGCATCCCGAGATCGCCGGCGATCCGCCCGGCGATCTCGAAGAGCCCGGCCGAGGCGGACGGGTCGAGCGGCGGGCGGTTCGGTCCGCCCCTCAGCTCCAGACGTGCGCCGGGCGTGTGCGGGGTCAGTTCGTGCATCAGCTCGTCCACCCGCCGCTGGGCGGTGGCGTCTGGCACCCTGACGTCAATGGCGACCCGGCCGGCCGCGGGAACCGTGTTCGTGCTGGTCCCGGCCGACATCAATGTCGGCGTCACCGACACCAGCCCGGCACGCGAGGACGATTCGACCTTCTCGGCGATCTGGGTGACGGCGATGATCTGGTGGGCCAGTTCGACTCCGGCGTTGACCCCGAGCTCGGGTTCGAGGCCCGCATGGGCGGCTTTGCCGTACACGAGGAGTTCGTAGCGGGAAATGCCCTTGCGTGCGGTCTTGAGCGCGCCGCCGTCGGCGCTGGCCTCCAGCACGAGCGTCGCCTCGCAGCTCGCGGCGCTCGCCTCGATCAACGGCCGGGAGGTGGGGGACCCGAGCTCCTCGTCGCCCACGATCAGTACGGTGACACCGGCGGGGGAGGGCAGCGACGCCACCGCGTGGAACATCTGCACCAGGCCGGCCTTCATGTCGAAGACACCGGGCCCCCGCGCGACGCCGTCGACGACCGACCACGGGTGTTGCCGCAGCGAGCCGATCGGCCAGACGGTGTCGTGGTGGCCCAGAAGCAGCACCTTCGGCGTGCCGAACGACCAGCGCAGGTGCGTGACTCCGCCGATCACGGCAGTCTCCGGCTCGGCTCCGAGCAGCCGGCGCCCCTGCGCGGCGACGACCCGGGCGCTGCGTGCCACGGCCTCGTGGTCGCTGGAGAACGACTCGCAGACCACGAGCTCCTCGAGGTCGGCCAGCATGGCGTCCAGGCTCACGGGCGGCCTTGCCCCAGTCCGGCGCGGAACAGCCGCATCACGTTGCCGCCGAGGATCTTGACGATCTCCTCTTCGGAGAAACCGTGCTTGAGCAGCCCTTCGGTCACCAGCGGCAGCCCCCGGGGCCCTTCGAGTCCGGGGATGGCCGCCATGGCGTCGATCTCGCTGTAGCTGAAGCCTTCGCAGCAGGGCGGGGTCAGGTCGAGGTGGACTTCCCGCATGAAGTCGGGCCCGAGGCCGACGTGGTCGATGCCGGCGACTCCCACGATGTGCTCGATGTGGTCGACCAGATGGTCGACCGTGGCGGTGCGGGCATCCAGGGTCAGGAAGGCCGCGAGGAAGTTCACGCAGATCACGCCGCCGTTCGCGGCGACGGCCCGGAGTTGGTCGTCGGTGAGGTTGCGGTGGTGGTCACGCAGCGCACGCGCGGAGGAATGGGTCGCGATGACGGGGCGCGTGGCGAGCTCCAGGACGTGCGCGACGCCCGACGCGCCGAGATGCGAGACGTCGAAGATCATGCCGAGCCGCTCCATCTCCTGGAGGGCCTCGACGCCGTGGCTCGTCAGCTTCGACTCAGTGCCGTCCTGGCCGCTGCCGTCCGCGAGCGGGGTGCGTCCCCAGTGGGCGATCGAGGCCACCCGGACCCCGAGCCGGTGAACGGTGGGAATGAGCTCGACGCTCTCGTCGATGCCGGGCATGCTCTCCATGGCGAGCACCAGGGCGATTCTGCCGCTCGCCAGCGCCTCGTCGATCTCCTCGGCGTCGCGGCAGAGCCGTACGGTCTCGGGGTTCTCCTCGGCCAGGACATGCGCGCACTCGATCATGCGCAGCGTCTGGCGCAGCGCACCTTCGGGGCGGAAGCCGCTGTCGATGAACACCGGGAGCACCTGGACGTCGACCCCGCCCTCGACGAGCTGGGGCAACCACTGCTCGCGGAAGAACGAGCCCCATTTGCGCGGGGGCCGGGCCGACACGGCCATCAGCAGATCGTTGTGGGTGTCGGCGACGATCGCGTCCCTGTGCAAGTCGTGCTGGTCAAGGGCCACGTGGATCCTCCTCGGCAGCGTGTTGTTCAAAGGGACGTTACCTCTCTTTTCTGGGATCCTCCCGTTCTCGATAGTCTGCGCGGATGCCACCTAGCTCTCTCGCCGAGATCATCGCCGAGATGGAAGCCCAGTACGACCCCGCCTGGGCGGAGCCCTGGGACGCGGTGGGCCTCGTCTGCGGCGACCCCGCCCTGCCCGTACGGAAGGTCCTCTTCGCGGTCGACCCGGTCGCGGTGGTGGTCGACGAAGCCCTCGAGTGGGGCGCCGACCTGGTCGTCACCCACCACCCGCTCTATCTGCGCGGCACGACGACGGTCGCGGCGAGCACGTTCAAGGGGCGCGTGATCCACCGGCTGATCAGGAACGACGTCGCCCTCTACACGGCGCACACCAACGCCGACGTCGCCAGCCCGGGGGTGTCGGACGCGCTCGCCCGCGCAGTCGGCCTCTCTCCTGATCTGCGGCCCCTGCAGCCGTCCGCCGACGACCCGCGCCGCGGCCTCGGCCGCATCGGGACGCTTCCCTCACCCATGGCGCTGCGGGAGTTCGCCGCCCGGGCCGCCTCGGGTCTCCCTCCGACGTCGCTGAAGGTCGCCGGCGATCCGGAGCGTACGGTGGAGACCGTCGCCGTGAGCGGAGGAGCCGGAGACTCTTTGCTCGGAGCGGCGCGTGCCGCCGGAGTCGACGTGTTTTTGACGGCGGACCTGCGCCACCACCCCGCCAGCGAGTTCATGGAGGCGGGAGGCGGTCCGGCCCTGGTCGACGCGTCCCACTGGGCGACCGAATGGCCCTGGCTGGCCGAGGCGGCCGAACGTCTGACGTCGGCGATGGCGGCCAAGGGCATTACTGTTGAGGCGCGTATCTCCGATGTCGTCACCGACGTGTGGACGACCACAGACCTGGATTGAGGATGGGGATGAAGGCCGCACCCGAAGCACAGAAGCGTCTGCTCGATCTGGCGGAGCTGGATGCGGGGCTCGACCGTCTGAGGCATCGCCGGCGCACCTTGCCGGAGCTCGGCGAGATCGAAGAGATCTCCAAGCGCCTCGCCCAGTTCGCGACGCAGGTGATCGCGGCGGAGACCGAGGCGGGCGACCTGGCGAGGGAGCAGTCCAAGGCCGAGTCCGACGTGGACGCGGTGCGCACCCGAGCCGAGCGCGACCAGAAGCGGCTCGACTCCGGCCAGGTGTCGTCTCCCCGGGACCTGGCGAGCCTCCAGTCGGAGATCGCCTCACTGCGGCGGCGCCAGGAAGACCTCGAAGAGGTCGTGCTCGAAATCATGGAGCGGCGCGAGACCGCGGATGCCCAGGTGACCACCCTCAGCTCCGAGCGCGACAAGGCGAGCGCCTCCCTGGCCGCCGCGGGCGACCGCCGTGACGGGGCCTTCGCCGAGCTCGACAAGGAAACCGCCGAGATCCAGGGCAAGCGGGCCGCGATGGTCGGCGACGTCCCGGCCGACCTGCTCGCCCTCTACGAGAAGCTGCGCGACCAGTCCGGCGTCGGAGCCGCCATGCTGCACGGCGGGCGATGCCTCGGCTGCCGCACGAGCCTGTCGATCGCCGACCTCAACCGCATCCGCTCCTCTGCCCCCGACGAGGTCGTCAGGTGCGAGGAATGCCGCCGGATCCTGGTCCGCACCGCCGAGTCGGGGCTGTGAGCGGCACCGGCGTGCGGTTCGTCGTCGAGGCCGACGGGGGCTCGCGCGGCAACCCCGGCCCCGCCGGATATGGCGCCGTGGTGAAGGACCCCGACGGGCAGGTCCGCGCCGAGGCCGCCGAGTCGATCGGCGTCGCGACCAATAACGTCGCCGAATATCGCGGGCTGATCGCGGGTCTTCAGGCGCTGCTCGCCCTGGGCGCGGAAGGCGAGCGGATCGAGGTCCGAATGGACTCCAAGCTGGTCATCGAACAGATGGCCGGCCGATGGAAGGTCAAGCACGAGGGCCTGCGTCCGCTGGCCTTGGAGGCGGCGGCGCTCGCCCGGCAATTCACGGTCGCGTGGTCGTGGATCCCGCGGGAGCGCAACACCCACGCCGACCGCCTCGCCAACGAAGCCATGGACGCCGCCGCCCGCGGAGAGAAATGGCAGGCCAAGACCCTTTCCGCCGCCACCACGACCTCCTCGGGTTCCACGACCGTGACGACCCGGCTCGATTCGCCGGACTCGGTCTCATCGACCGCCGGGACGTCTCGGGAGGGCACCGGGTGGATGCCCCGGCCGACCCGCTCGGCGACCTCGCTGATCATGCTGCGCCACGGCGAGACGCCGCTGTCGGCGGAAAAGCGGTTCTCCGGCCTCGGCGACCCCGCGCTCACCGCCGGCGGCCTGGCTCAGGCGCAGGCCGCCGCCGTACGGCTCTCGCGCGCGCCGTACGCGGTCGATGTGATCGTCAGCTCTCCGCTCGCCCGGGCGCGGCAGACCGCCGAGGCTCTCGCCGGCCGTACCGGCGTCACCGTGGTGGTGGAGGACGACCTCCGCGAGACCGACTTCGGCGCGTGGGAGGGCCACACGTTCGCCGAGATCCAGGAGTCGTGGCCGGGCGAGCTCGCGGCCTGGCTGGCGGACCCGGAGACCGCCCCGCCGGGCGGGGAGAGCTTTGCGGCGGTGGCCCGCAGAGTCGAACGGGCCCAGGCCCGAATCGTCGAGAAGCACCAGGGCAAGACCGTGCTCGTGGTGTCGCACGTGACGCCGATCAAGATGCTCGTGCGGTCGGCCCTGCAAGCACCCATCGAGGCGGTCTATCGCATGCATCTCGACCTGGCGTGCCTCTCGGTGATCGACTACTACGCTGACGGCCCCGCGGTGCTGAGGGCGTTCAACGACACCGCACATCTACAGGTGTGACTTCTGTGGCAGAGGTGAACCGGCCGACACGCTAGGCTGGAAGCGGATGAGTCGGCCGGGCGGCCGCGTCAGGGCTTTCGGCCCTGCCGAGGAAGGTCCGGGCTCCACAGGGCAGGGTGGTCGGTAACGCCGACCCGGGGTGACCCGCGGGACAGTGCCACAGAGAGCAGACCGCCCCTTCGGGGGTAAGGGTGAAACGGTGGTGTAAGAGACCACCAGCGCCCACGGTGACGTGGGCGGCTAGGTAAACCCCACCCGGAGCAAGGTCAAGAAGGGGCGCTTCGCAAGAGGCGTTCCGCGCGCGACGTTTGAGGGCGGCTCGCCCGAGCCGCGCGGGTAGACCGCTTGAGGCCGCCGGCAACGGCGGTCCTAGATGGATGGCCGCCGATCAGCTCCGGCTGATCACAGAACCCGGCCTACAGGCCGACTCGTCCGCTATCACTCACCTGACCTGCGGCTATGCGGCTACAAGGTGCTGCTGTTCCGCCAGCGTGGCGGCGATCATGGCTTCGACCGCGCCCCGACCGAGATCTTCGTCGTCGGGGAACAGGTGCCCGTAAGTGTCCATCGTCTCGGCGATCGTGGCGTGCCCAAGGCGCGTTTGAATCACCTTCGGGTTCAGATTCGCCCGATTGATCTACACCTGCCACGAAGTAGAAGGCGCGCCCAATGAGCGGATCTTCTACGAGCTGTACCGCGACCGCGCCGCGTTCGAAGAGCACGAGGAGCAAGACCACGTTCGACACTTCCTGACCGCTCGCGAGTCCCTGCTCCAAGACGTCAGCGTGGACTTCCTGGCACTCATCGACGGCAAGCAGAACGGAGCGATCACCACTGATGCCTGACGCGCAACTCATCGGTGAGCGCATCGCGTACCACCGCAAGCGACTTGGCCGGTCTCAAGTCGAGTTCGCCGGCCTCGTGGGCCGGTCCGAGAGCTGGGTGTCTCAGGTCGAACGTGGAGTACGCCCGGTTGATCGGCTCTCGGTCATCCAGAAACTTGCCGACGTCCTCAGCGTCTCGGTGGCGGAGATCCGTGGAACCCGAATGCGGCCGACGCGAGCGGTCCACCAAACCACCCAGACCCGACTCGCGATACCGCGACACACAGCCCGACAACGTCTGCCGAGCCACCCCCACCTCCCGGGCGACCTCGGTCACCGACGCACCAGCCAAAACCGCCAGCACAGCCCGATACCGCTGCTCGACAACGGACATATCCACCAGGGCCAATCCCGGCCTCCTGACGCGCGACGCCCGCAAACGACGCACGACAGACTGGCCGACAAACGGCACCTGTCACCGATGTCTTGGGACTGAGGTGTCAAGCATGTCCCGGGACAGGACAAGCCTTTAGCTGAACCCCTCTGTGAGAACTTTCTGTACGTCTTCAAGGCGGCCCTAACCGGACCGCACGCGCCGCCGTCACGGCGCACGCCGCCGCCTCCCGCTGACGCTCCCGGCGGACAGCGCGCAAACAACGCCGGACGGCTGGCGCGGACGAGGGGATGGGCCGCCAGGCGACAGTACAAGTCCGCTCACAGTGCGTCGGGCTGAGCTGGAAGTGCCCGTCAGGTGCCGGCCGCGCGTGGTGGTGCCTCCGGCGGGGGCTCTCCGGCTCCGGGATGGCGTTCGAACAGGTGTGCGGGTTGTGGAGTGGCTGGGGTTGGTGGCCATCCCGCCCGCCATCGACCCAGGCAAGCCCAGCAGACCGCATCCTCCGCCGCAAGCCCGGCTGTGACCGTTGGCGTCCCATCACCGTGGAAGGTGCACAGGCGGAGGGACACGTCAAGCCGAGCTTGCACCTCCGTCGCCGGCCCGCTGCCGCTCCGCGGTTGGGTCGACGGCAGACGGGATGGCAAAGACCGGTGGTTAGTTGCGGTAACCGAACCCCGTCCGTTTGCTGGTTCTTCGTGCCGCGGAGCGGGTCTCCAACGCAAGGCTAGGCTCCAGCTGACAGGGCGTGGTTGAGGAGGCGAATGTGGCTGGGGTTGCTCGAAAGCCAAGATGGTCGCGTCGGCGCTTGGGCATGCGCGTGTTAGCCGTTGTCGTGCTGGCTGCAGCTCTCACTTGGACGATCAACACCATCAGAGGGCGGGAGGTGCGTACTTCCACTGTCACTTCGCGTACTGCTGTCGTCGGCTCCTGGAAGGAGCAAGAGGATGCTGGGCGGATCGAGTTC
>NZ_BOOR01000077.1 GCF_016863335.1 Planotetraspora thailandica | reverse complement strand
GCGGGGGAGCGTCCCAACGCGTGATCGGCCGGCTCAACACCGCACGTGCCGCCCGGCCGCTCGGATTGAAGGTCCCCCTAATGAGTGTTAACGAGTCGCCGTTCGGCAGACTCGGTGCCTGGTAGCCGTCGGCAGGTGAGCACTCGGTCCCCCTGGACGCTGAGTCCTGTCAAAAGATCGTGCCCCTGCCGGTCGGCCGGGAGAGTTGATCGCTGCTGGGATGTCGTGCCACGCCCCTCGCTCGCTTGGGTCGTGAGCACTGATTCATTAGGTCGCCGATAGTTCTCCCGCAGGCTGCTGACCAGCGGTAGCGGAGACGGGAGGACCGGTGCGCCTGTTTGTTGGAGATGACTGGGCCGAGGCCTTTCTTGGTTGACTAACCACCTACCGGAGACCTCACTCGTTGTCGATCTACGACACGTCCGCAGCCATCAGACCGACTCACACACGGGCAGCGGACTTTGATACAACCCCTAGCCGTTGCTCCCGGGTTCCCGTACGCGGGCGGCCCTCACTGGGTTTGTAGTGCACAACGGCTGTCACCGAAAGACGGCCTGTCGGGGGTCATCGGCTTCCCGACAGGCCGTCTGCCTAGAAGTAGCCAGGCGCGGATTTACTCAGTTCACGACACGGACCGTGTCACAGCCCAGGAAGGTGTAGACGCCCGCGTCCGGTGCCAGATACTTGCCCTTCAAGCACGCCCGCGTCGAGGTCAAGGTCAGCCCCGAGCCGCTGGGCTTGAAGTGCAGCACCAGGTCGGTGTCAGCATCGCGGGTCTTCTCATCCAACTCGTACGAGCGCTCCCGATGCCCTCTGCCGTGGACCTCCCTCGCCCCCGTCGGAGTGGCGGTGTTGAACAGCTTGTCCCGCAGACCCCACAGCGCCGTGGATGCATCGATCTTGGCTGCATCGAAGTCCAGCGGCAGGTCGTACTCGCCCGCCTTGGTTGTCAGTGCGGCCAGCGTGGCGTCGGTGTTGAGATTGATCGAGTTGGGAGAGCCTCCGGGACGGACGTTGATCGCGATCGGCACCACGCAGTCGATCTGGAAGGAGACCGATTTTTCGTTGTTGGTCATGTCCGGATCGACGTCCTCGGCCTTTTTCAACGCCAGCGTGGCGTTCAGTTTCACCGTCTTGACCCCTGGCGTGGTGCACTCCAGGTTGGCCGTATAGGTGGCCTTTTGCGGGGACCCCACGGTCAGGGCCGTCTGCTCGAAGGTGGCGGTCGCCGGCGTTACGGTCACCCCGGAATCAGCGGTGGCCGACGTGGTCAGCGTGGTGTCGATCGGGCTGGACGGGCCGGCGTTGCCGAGGGTCACTTCCAGCGAGGCCGAACCGGGTTGGCCGATGAGGACCTCCAACGGACTGGTGGCCGTGGCCTCAGTGACCTTCACGTCGGCCTTGGCGATGACCTTGGTTTCCGCGGTGGCGGTGTCGTTGCCCGTGTGTGAATCGGGACCGGCGAGGTTGTCCACCGTGGACCTGGCAGTGATCGTCTTCGGCGCGCCGTTGCGGTAGACCACGTCAGCCGGAACGTCCGCCTTGATCGTGTACTGCTTGCTAGCCCCCTGACGCAGTTCATTCAGGTTGCACGTGACCACCTTGCCGGCGATCCCACACGGCACGCTGGTGATGGGGTTGGTCACGTCGGCGGGCAGCGTCGTGGTGACCTGGGTGGACGTGGCCGAGTTAGGGCCGTTGTTGGACACCGTGATCGTCCAGTTCAGGCTTTCCCCCGCGGCGGCCGGATCCGGCGAGTCGGCGATGGCCACGGCGAGGTCGGTTGTGTTGTTGACTCGCAGAATGCGCTCGGCCTCCTCCCGCGTGGGGAAGGTCTCGGTCTCGATCGGCGGCGTAGGACCACCTGGCACCGGAAAGCGATGCGGAAGGTAGGCCTGGACGGCTTTCCAGTCGTTGTGGCCGTTCAGTTCGCTGTTCTTTGTGTCGTTCTTGCAGTCGGCCGGACCGGCGGCATCGATGTTGACCTCGAACCGTTGGTCACCGTCATCGCCGAACCCGGACGGATTGTCCCCGTTCCAGTCCGGGTTCGCGTTCAGCGGGGTGGTGCGCTTGACACCCTTGTCGTCCATGAACACGAAGTTGTTGACGTTGTCCCCGGGGTCCAGGACCCGGTTTTCGTAGAGGTCGTCCTCCTTGAGGCGGTCCATTGGCGCCTTGCCGCGCGACTTGCCGTCAAGCGTGATCCGGGCGGGTGAGAAATCGACAAGCAGGCCGCCGCCTGCACGAGGAATGCCGGAGTTGATGTCGTAGTTCATCACGCTCACGTAGTTCGGCTTGCAGTTGTGTGTCTCGTTTCCACCGTGGTGCAAACCGAGGTTGTGACCGAGTTCGTGCATGAGCGCAGCGGGGTCGGTGCGGTAGAGAACGATGTCGGTGCCGCTGCCCTGCCCGCCAATACCACAGCCGGTGTCGGGACCGGCGCCGTCGGTGTCCGCGTCCGGTGTCGTGTAGATGACGTAGTTGAACACTCGCTGGCGTGCGGTCGCGAAGTTGTTGCCCGGGGCGCCCTTGGTTTGGAAGAACTTGGCGTCGAACCCGCAGTTGCCCAGAGCCGGAACCGTGTTGCCACCGCCGAGGTTCTCCCCGGCGAGGCAGTCCGGGTCCTCGGCGTCCTTCTTTCCGTCATCGTCATCGTCAGTGCCGTTGTCGCAGTTGGGAGTGGGATTCTCGACGCCGACATCGCGGAAGGTGCAGTCCGGATCCGCCCCGTCTTGACCGTTCTTCCCGTCGTTGTCCAGACCGTCCCCGCAGGTGCCCTGTGGTGGGCCTTCCATGGCATTCTTGTCGTGCAGGCCGCCGGAGTCGACGTGCAGCGTGATGCCGTCCCCGCCGGAGGGGTTCGGTAGGGGAGCCGCTGCGAAGGCGCGCTTCACGACCTCGATCGCCTCGTGCGACGGCTCTACACCATCGGTGTGGTCGAGTTCGAGGAAGAGATCCTTGTGCAGGGGGTCCGCTCCGAAGGCCGGCAGATCGACGGCCATCGAACCGTCCTCGTTGCGCACGCCGAAGCGTTCGTCTCGGTCGGCGATACCGTCTTGGTCGGCGTCGCTGTGGCCGCTGCTGGTGATGGTCAGCCCGAGTGCGGCCCGCTTGCCGTCGCCGTCCTCGGGGAAGTTCGGGTCGCCGTCCCCCACAGCGCAGGCTTGGCCCTGCGGTTTTCCGTCACGGTCGGAACACGGATTGTCCAGACCCGAGCCATGTCCGATGCCGTCGCCGGACCAGGTGTCGGTGAGCACGTTGTAGGTGAGGTTGAGATCGACGTCCTGGTTCTGCGGGCTGATGTCCATCCGGTCATCGCCGAAGCCGAAGGTGTCGTCGAGATCCTTGATACTGACGGTGATGTCGAGAGTGGTCCGGCCTTCGGGGAGGTTGACCTGTTCAGTGAACACCCAGGGGCTCGGCGAGAGGGTGGCCGGATGGAAGGCGTCGTCGGAGATCGTGCCGGCGACTCGCACAGGGCCGTCGCCGATCTTGACCTCGGGATAGAACTCGCCTTCCTCGTTGATACCGTCATCGGGAACTTCGAACCGCTCGAACCAGTCCATCCTGAGCGTGATCGTGAGACCCAGAGCGGCCGGCGTGGGTTCGGCCACGGCGGGTGTCGGTACGAGCACCAGACCGGACATCACCAAGGCGGCTCCGGACGCCGCGGCCAGACATCGTCGGATTGAATTATTCAGCATTCTGCCTCCTACTCAGTGAGCGTCTTAAACCTGAACATCTGACAGTGATTGGTCACGCATCACGGGTCGCGGGAGTTGAAAACAACGGAGTTGTGATCGCCGTGACGAGAATCACGGCGGTGTGACAGCACGTCAGGAGACGTGACGTGGACCTTTGAACTCGCCGCCGAAGTGAAATCGGGTCGTCAATGTTTCACGTCAGCCTTCCGGTGTAGGTGATCAGGATCCTGTTTCGCTCTCTGATGATGATCGAACGACAGTGGAGCGTCATGAGTGCTGGCACCTACTTGGCTAGGGGGCTACCACCAGGAACCATTTCGCCGATTTCCTGGGAGTGAAATACGGCGTGTGCTCGGGGTCATTTCCGGGTCGCCGCCATCACGCCGACGGTGGCGGCCCAGACGCCGATGAGCGACCCGGCCGGGAACAGGGGGTCGAACTGGTCGGTGAACGCGATGGTGGCGGAGGCGAGCGCGTAGGCCAGCCCGCCGACCAGGCCGAGCGCGAGCGTGATGCGGTTGCCGACCGTCCGGGTGAGGCCGCCGGCGACGGCGAGGAACAGAATGCTCAGTGCCCAGAGCGTGTCGATGATCGTCTCGTTCCACGTTTGCATCGTGGAGATGGCCGTCTGCTGACCCGCCGCGAGGGAATCGGCCTCCAGCGCAGCGAACAGGTGCGCGGCCATGCCGACGGTGGCGAGGACGCCTATGCCGGTGACGACCTTGGTCGCCGTGGCCATGCTCTTGCTGAGGTCGCGGCGCGAGATTGCGAAGATCCCGGCGGCGAAGAGGCCCATCGAGAGCAGCAGCAGTGTATGGGAGGGATACCAGCTCGGCTGCACGAGCATCTCGTGCAGCTGTTGGACCTGGCGTCATCCTGCCGATCAGCTCCACCCATCAGGACCTGAAGGACCACCTCGTCCTCGGGTTCCCCGCACTCTGGGTTAGGAGATTTACGTTTTCCAAGGTTGAATAGCCAATCCGCCACGTCACGCGCCGTCTGCTCTACCAAGGTCCGAAGCGGCAGCACGTAGACCAGACGCCGCCGAGTGACCTCGGGCCACGCGTACGTGCGGATTCAAGAGCAGTCATCGTGCATTCGGCTGCATGTTGGCCGGGCGGGTCGCGCCGTCGTGCGGTGTTGCGGTTCACCGATCGGGCGCTGCAACGATCGAACGCGTGGTGTTCGGCATCGCGGTGAGCGCGGCCCTCGGTTGGCGCTGTTGTGGCCGGCCGGATCAATCAGCCGTTCGTGGCGGCGGATTCGCCTCCGAGCTGCCACATTTCGTAGTTGCCGCATTCCTCTGTGATCTCGGCGGTCGCCCGAGCCGCGGCGACGAAGTCGTCGACCAGAGGCGAGGTGCGTGCCGCCGGCACGGCGAGGCACACCTGTTCGGCGGACAGGTCCGGGATGGGCACGTAGCTGACGTCCGGATGGGAGTAGAACACGGTCGCTGAACGGGCCAGAAACGAGATACCGCGGCCGGCTGCGACGTGCTCGAGCGTCTCGTCCACCCCGCGCACCTGGTATCCGGCGTTCGGGTGCGGGCGCCTCGTGGGCTGCGTGCTCGGGTCGGCGTTCCAGACCAGCGGTTCGCCGGCCAGGTCGGCCTCGGTGATCTGTTCCTTGCTGGCCAACCGGTGGTCGGCGGGCAGCACCGCCACCCGCGGCTCGGTGTACAGCGGGGTGACGCGCAGGCCAGCCTCGTCGATCGGCAGCCGTACGTAGCCCACGTCGATGCGGCCGTCGAGCAGCATCGCGGTCTGTTCATCCCCCTCGATGCGCTGTACGTCGACGATCACATCCGGATGCCGGGTCTCGAACGCCCGTACCGCTGGTGTGACGGCGACACCGGCCCGGAAACCAACCGTCAGCCGCCGGGTGCCGCGCGCAGCAACGCTCACCCGGCGGCGGACCCCCTGCGCGGCGGCCAGTAGCGGGCCGGCGTCGTCCAGCAACTGCTGGCCCGCGTCGGTCAGCGTCACGCCGTGGCTGTCCCTGACGAACAGAGGGGCGCCGAGGTCATGCTCGAGCGCGCGGATCTGGCGGCTGAGGGCCGGCTGCGCGATGTGCAGGTCGTCGGCGGCGCGGCCGAAGTGCAACCTCTCAGCGACCGCGACGAAATAGCGCAGCTTGCGTAAATCCAGATCCATCAGGCCTCCCCGTCTGGTGATGCCTTCAGGTTATCGCCACCACCACAAGAGGTCTTGGACACCGAGATCGGCCGGTGGCACGTTCGGGTCGAGCGCCGAACAGCGCGCTTCCCGAGGCGCCGATGATTTGTTCGTTGACGACCTTCGCAGCTTCAGAAAGGCATGACTCATGAGCGGCATCAGCATTGTCGGCGTGGGGGGCATGGCCCGCGCCCTGGGCGCCCGCGTGGTCGCGGGCGGCAACGACGTCGAAATCATCGGCCGCGACATCTCTAAGGCCAAGGAGATGGGCGCGGCGCTCGGCGGCGGCGCTACGGCCGGAACGTTCGGCACCGCCCCAGCCGGCGACATCGTCATCCTCGCGGTCCCGAACGCCAGTGCCGTGCCCGTGGTCACCCAGTACGGTGACGCGCTGGCCGGCAAGGTCATCATCGACCTCACGAACCCGGTCAACGCCGACGCCACCGGGCTGGTCACCGCTGACGGCGCGTCCGCCGCACAGGCGATCGCCGACGCCGCCCCGGCGAGCGCACACGTCGTGAAGGCGTTCAACACCGTCTTCGGGCACACGCTGGTTCCGGGCCGCTCGCTGGACGTGTTGTTCGCCGGCGACGACGCTCAAGCCAAGGCAACCGTCTCGGCGTTCATCGAAAGCCTGGGGTTGCGCCCGCTGGATGCCGGAGGCCTGGAGATGGCGCACTGGCTGGAAGGGCTGGGCCTGCTGATGATCAGCCTCGCCCGAAACGGTGTCGGGACCTTCGACTTCACCCTCGGCATCAGCACTCTCCGCTGAACCGATCACACCCACACTTCTTCACCCACGGAGAGCCTTATCATGCGCGTTCTTGTTACTGGTGGAACCGGCCACTCCGGTTCCCACATCGTCCCCGAGCTCGTCGCCGCCGGTCACGAGGTCACCGGCCTGGCCCGGTCGGACGGGGCGGCAGCGGCGCTGTCCGCGCTCGGCGCCAAGGTGCGTCGAGGCGACCTCGAGGATCTCACCGGGCTCCGGGAGACGGCCGCGGAGTTCGACGGCGTCATCCATGTCGCGCATCGACAGGACCTGCTCTTCTCCGGTGGAATCGATGCCGTGGCCGCCGCGGAGGTCCCCATCATGCTCGCCTACGGCGAGGCGCTGGAGGGAACCGGAAAACCGCTGGTCGTGGCCGGCAGCATCGGCTCGCCCGGGCAGCAGGACCTGGGCCGGCCGGCCACCGAGGAGGACCCGGCCCTGCCCGTCCGCGACGAGCACAAAGGCACTCTGCATGCTCGTAATGTCGTGGAGTCGGCCGTGATCGGGCTCGCTGAACGAGGAGTGCGGTCGTCGGTCGTGCGGATCGCGAACATCGCGCACAGCACCACAGACAGTCGCGGTTTCCTCGTACAGCTGATCGCTCTGGCGAAGGAGAGAGGTTTCGCCGGCTACCCCGGGGACGGCGCGAACCTGTGGAACGCCGTGCACATCCGTGATGCCGCCTCCTTGTTCCGGTTGGCACTGGAGAAGGGGCCGGCGGGCCGGTATTGGCACGCGGTAGCGGATGAGGGCGTCGCGTTCCGGGAAATCTCCGAGGCGATCGGCAGCCGCCTGGGCCTGCCTGCCCTGAGTATTCCCATGGACGAACTGGTGTTGCCGGGATACTTCGGGTTCCTCGCCAACATCGTCACGCGCAGCTACCCGGCGTCCAACGCCATCACCCGTCAGGTCCTCGGGTGGGAACCGGTTCAGCCGCGACTGCTTGACGACCTGGACAACGGCCATTACTTCCCAGCCGGCTGACGGCAGGGTCTCGGATCGAAAGAGGCTGAGATCGTGACCACTGTGGGATTCCTGGGAAGCGGTGCCATCGGCGGCGCCCTCGCGCGGCTCGCCCTCGAAGCTGGGCACAAGGTCGTGCTCAGCAATTCGCGCGGCCCGGAGACGCTTGCTGACATGGTTGCCGCACTGGGGCCGCTGGCGTCCGCGGCAACCAGCGCGGAGGCTGCGGCGGCCGGTGAGATCGTGGTGGTCACGGTACCGGTCAAAGCCTTCGCTCACCTTCCGGCCGCGCCGCTGGCCGGGAAAGCGGTGATCGACACTTGCAACTACGGCGCCGAGCGTGACGGGCATATCCCGGAGCTCGACGGCACGTCCCTGACCTCGAGTGAGCTGCTGCTGCGGTACATCCCCGGCGCCATGATCGTGAAAGCGTTCAACAACATCTATTACAAGCACCTGCTGTCGCTTGCCCGTCCGGCAGGGGAGGCCGGCCGTTCGTATCTGCCGATCGCCGGAGACTCCGCGCCGGCGAAGGCGGTGGTGACCGGCTTCATCGAGTCCGTCGGGTACGGCGTGGTGGACTCGGGACCGCTGGCCGACAGTTGGCGGCAGGCGACGGGCACGCCGGTGTGGGGGACTCCGTACGGTCCGGTGTCCGATGAGCAGGGCCGGTCGGCAGGGGAGGAGGCCATCCGAACGGCATTGGCCTCGGCGAGGCGGTAATCGCAGGCGGCGTGAACCGGTTGACCTAGCCGACTAGGAGAACCAGACCCCGGCGAAACGCTTCGGGGGGCTTCGTTTTCACGTAACAGCCGTGATCTCTAGCGTTGATGGAAGGTCGCGATGGCCGCTTCGAGGAGGCGAAGGTACGGGTCGCGTCTGCCCCATAGGGCATGCGCCGATTCATTCCGGCAAGACTGGGACGCTCAGGTTCGGCAACGCCGGTCGGTCGACGCTCACCGGAACAAATCTGAACCGGATGCCGTCGAGTACCCACCTTCCGGAGGGCCGGCTCGTCGCCGACATCGGCGGAGCGGACGGCGACGTTCTGATCCAGTTGCTCACCGCCGCGCCGGAACGCCGCGGCATCGCGCGTCTCCGGAATCGGTCATCGAAGCGATGCCGCGGTAGATGACGAGGAGTCGGCGGCAGCCGTCGTGGTCGCGATCAGGTGACGAAGCGTGAGTGGGTCGTCATCAACCACCGATCGGAACGGGGGCGGACCCCGGAGCTCTGCGGTCATCGCTGGACTGCTCGGAAGGCGCAGCCGGGATGGCGTTGTCGATGAGCACGGCGGCGATGGCGGCGGCGGTGGGGAAGGAATCGTGGTTGAGGACTCGGGTGCGGGCGGCGGCGCCGTCGATGAGCAGCGCTAGTTGTTCGCCGAGTTGTTCGGGATTGCGGGCGCCGGCTTCGCGGGCGGTTTCGGTGAGTCGTGCGGCGATGGCGGTCTTGTAGTCGCGTGCGTACTGGGAGGCGGGGTGCTCGGGGTCGTGGAGTTCCACGGCCGCCGCGATGTAGGGGCAGAGGGGCGTGGACGCGGGCATGGCGAAGGCGGCGAGAAGTCGTTCTCGCGGCGAGAGGTCGGCGCGGTCGAACACTCCTGGCATGACGTCGGGATCGAACCGGCGCAGGTATTCGGCGACCAGTTCGTCCTTGCTGGCGAAATGCTGGTAGGCCGTCCGCTTGGATACCTGGGCCGCGGCGCAGACCTCGTTCATGCCGGTGCGGTTGATGCCTTGATCGCGGAAGAGCTGCAGTGACGCGCTGAGGATGCGCTCGCGTGCGCCACGGCCGCGGCGCTGGCCCCGAGGGCCCTTCTCGAACTCCGTCATGTCCCTAGCATAGGCCGTTCGGTACCGACCGGTGTACATAGCTTGCGGCGGCGCCGACCGTCAGGTACGTTACGTAAACAGATCGGTGTACTTAATAGACCCGCTAACTCAACGGAGTGATCATGGGAAAGCTCGATGGCAAGGTAGCGGTGATCACTGGTGGATCCGCCGGGATGGCGCTGGCCGGTGCCAAACTGTTCGTCGAGGAAGGCGCTTACGTCTTCATTCAGGCCCGGCGGCAGGAAGCACTCGACGACGCCGTCAAGCTGATCGGTCGCAACGTCACCGCCGTCCAGGGCGACGCGTCCGAGCTCGACGATCTGGACCGCCTGTTCGACACCGTCAAACGGGAAAAGGGCTCGATCGACGTGCTGTGGGCGAGTGCCGGGATGGGCGAGGCTGCCGTTCTCGGCGAGATCACCGAGGAGCAGTTCGATCGCGCGTTCTCGCTCAACGCGCGCGGCACGCTGTTCACCGTGCAGAAGGCGCTGCCGCTGATCAACGACCACGGCTCGATCTTCATGACCGGATCGAACGCCTCACTCGGTGCCTTCCCCGGCTGGAGCCTCTACGCGGGAAGCAAAGCCGTCCAGCAGGCCTGGGCCCGCGTCTGGCTCAACGAGCTGCGCGACCGCAAGATCCGCGTCAACGTCCTGACCCCTGGCCAGGTCGCCACCGCCAAACAGGAAGAACTGTTCGACGAGGAAACCAAGGCCGCATTCGAGTCGCTCATCCCGCGCGGAAAGATGGGCAGCCCCGAGGAAATCGCCACCATCGCCCTGTTCCTCGCCTCCGACGACTCCCGATACGTCAACGGACTGGAACTGGTCGCCGACGGCGGCGTCACCGCCATCTGACTCACACGCGAGACCTTGGGAACAGGAAGAGGACAGTCTTATGAGCACCATCACCTTCATTGGCACCGGCAACATGGCCCGTACGATCGGCACGCTCGCGGTGGCGGGCGGCAACACGGTCGAGGTCACGGGCCGCGATCAGTCCAAGGCCGATGCCCTGGCCAAGGTTCTGGGCGGCGGTACGACGACGGGTAGGTGGGGCGCCGTCCCGGCCGGGGACATCGTCATCACTTCCCTGTTGTACGGAGCTGTCGTGCCGGTGGTCGCCGCGTACGGGGATGCCCTCGCAGGCAAGACGATCGTCGACATCAGCAACCCGTTCAACGCTACGTTCGACGGGCTGGCCCACAGTGAGCAGACCTCGGTCGCGCAGGAGGTCGCCAAGGTGGCGCCGGCCGGCGCGAGCGTGGTGAAGGCATTCAACACCATCTTCCGTGGCGTCCTGGAGAACGGGCGGCCCAACGTGTTCTTCGCCGGCGACGACGCGCAGGCCAAGGCGAGATTTGCGACGTTCGTCGAGAGCCTCGGGTTGCGCCCTCTGGACGTCGGCGGTTTGAAGATGGCGCACTGGCTGGAAGGTATGGGTGTGGTCACGATGGGCCTTGCCGGTAACGGGCTCGGCCATTGGGACTTCGCTCTCGGCGTCAACGAGTTCCAGGGCTGAACTCACGACAGATCACCGAAATCCGCTGAGGCCGGACACCAATGTCGGTGAGTGATCCCTACCGAGGAGACTCTCGCAAGTGGTCAGGGGGCAAGGCCTCGGCATAGTCGCGTTATGTCCGTTTTATTCATGCCGGGTCGAGTCGGAGGGTCTCGGGGGTCCTGGTGGCGTCCCGGGCGTGGTGGCGTGCAGGCGGCTGTGATGCTGGCGTGCCTGGCCGTTTTGGAGGATCCCGATGGCGAGCAGATCGTGGCTGCCAGGCGATCTGGCTATGGCCGTCAGGGCGCTCCAGGCGCATCCTGTGAAGTGCGCCGGAGTGGCCGGGCGTGGCCAGCATGCTGGGTTCTGGCCGGCGAGGAGGAATGCATGGAAAGCGCGCCGAGCAGGACGGCGATGTTTGCGGCCGTGTCGCGTGGATTGTTTCGCCTGGAGACGGCGTCGCCGTGGGTACTGGACGATGTGCTGGCCCTGGTGCTTGTCGGCCCGGTATGGCAGCAGCTGCGAGACCAGTTCGATCCGCTGTTCCCCGGCCCGGTCCGCAGCGAGTCCCGTGCGGCTGTCTGCACCCGCAGCCGGTACGCCGAGGACCGGCTGGCTGCTGGTTCCTTCACGCAGTACGTGATTCTTGGCGCGGGGCTTGACTCGTTTGCGTGGCGGCGGCCGGATCTGCTCGGCTCGCTGACGGTGTTCGAGGTTGATCACCCTACCTCCCAGGCCTGGAAGCTCGAGCGGGTCAGGGAGCTCGGCCTGCCGCTCAGCGACTCGCAGGTATTCGTGCCGGTTGATTTCGAGGCCGGACCGGTTCAGGATGTTCTGGGCCCGGCTGGGTTCGACTGGGCGCAGCCGGCGATGTTCTGCTGGACGGGCGTCGCCCCCTATCTGACGGCACAGGCGATCGAGTCAACGTTGCGCACGATCGCGGCGGCTGCTCCCGGGTCTGAGGTGGTGTTCTCCTACCGGGCCGAGGACTGTGCGCTCGACGACGCGGGGACGGAATTCGCCCGTATCTACACGCCGATCGCGGCTTCTGCCGGCGAGCCTCTTCAGCCTGGCTGGCCGGTATCCGAGATCGAGAGGCTGATCAGCCGGTGCGGGCTAAAGGTCGTGGACCACCCCGCACGTGCAGACCTCCAGCAGCGGTACTTCGCCGGCCGTACCGATGGCCTGCGGCCCTATACCTTCGAGACCCTGGTGGCCGCGCGGGTCACCTGAGCGAGCGCAGGCCACGTCGGCAACTTCACCGTCTGCGAGGGCCAGGCGGTGACGGTACGGCAGAGGAGTACAGCAACCTCCAGGGCCTCGGCGTAGCCGCGTCGTGTCCGCTTTGCTCATGCTGGGCGCAGTCCGAGGGTTTCGAGGGTCCGGGTGGCGTCCCGGGCGTGGTGCCTGCAGGCGGCGGCGACGCTGGCGTGCCCGGCCGTTTTCAAGATGCCGATGGCCAGGTTGCGCAGGGCGGCCATGGCCTGGGGTCCGCTGCCGGTGCGGATCTGGGAGGCGTCTTCGCCGTAGCTGACGTCGCGGAGGTGGTGCAGGGCCTCGATCTGCCAGTGGTCGCGGATCCAGGCGGCGAGCTGGGCGGGGGTTGCCTGGTGGGCGTCCAGGCTGGTGATGGCGTAGACGGTGACGGTCCGCCACCTCCCGCCGTCCAGCGGCCGGATCTGACGGGTGAGGCAGATGGCCTGTGCGGCGTGCGGGAAGGCGAGCCCGGCGGCGACGGCCGCGGCCTTGAGGGTGCAGTGCTCCTGGCGGCCATGGCCCCGGTTGTGCTGGCGGGAGGCGACCGGGATGTGCCGCCAGGGCAGGTTCTTGACCTGGGCGTACAGGCCCGGCTGGTTCTTCTTGACCACCAGGATGTAATGGGCCCTCTTGCCGGTGACAAGGAACTCGGCGTGCTCGCGCTGGGTGTGCAGGGCGTCGGCGGTGATGACGCACCCGGCCAGGTCCAGCGGCTCGAGCAGCGGCGCGAACCGGGTGATCTCGTTGGTCTTGCCGTCCACCCGGACCGGGCCGAGCACAACACCACAGCGCTGGTCGAGGGCGGCCAGCAGGTGCACCGGCTGGCCGTCGGCGCTGGCGTGACGGGTGCCCCGCACCGCCTTGCCGTCCACCGCGACCGCCCGCCGGCGGCGCCGCCCGTGTCCTGCTGCCTGGCCGGCGGCGTGCAGCCGCGCATCCAGCCAGGACCCGACGGCGGCATCCAGCCGGTCAGCGTCCACGGCTTCCAGCACGCGGCGGATGGTAGCCTCATCCGGCGGCACGAACCGCCGGGTCAGCGGATCACGGCGGACGCCCAGAGCGGCCAGGACCTGCGGCGGCGCATCCGCGACCCACTCGCCGACCGCGGTGAACGACGTCGCCCCGGCCAGCACCGCCGCCATTAACAACGACGTCAGGCTGTGCCGCACGCCGCGCCGATTCCGCGGATCCGGCACCCATGCCAGGTACTCCGCCAGGCCTGGGCACTGGCCCGACAGCAGCGCGCGGTCACTGGCCGGCAAACGTGAAAGCTCTTCCAGGGCGGCGCTGATCGAGGATGATGACAAGGCAGGCACGGTCTTCCGCAGCGATCACTGGATTCGACACCCACATGATCTTGGAACCGTGCCTGCGCCGCATCCCGGTGAGCGAACCAGACACCCGGTCATAAACAAGCCATCACGCCACTATGCCGGGACCCTGGGTCAGGGGGGCGGAGGACGGCTCAGCTCGAAGGTCCGACGAGGATGGTTGCAGCTCAGTACGTGGTACAGCGGCTCTCACTCGGGACCGTCCGTTCACTTCGGATTATGCGCGAGAAGAGCCTCCTGAAGGGGAGTCAGGGGAGCCAAATCAGGGAGCCAGTACGTTGCGATGCTCCTGGACTCATCGCGACTTCCTCTGGGCGTTCATGCAGGTGAGGGCGTCCCCGTTCGACTCAGCCCGACTTAGATCGACTCACCGGATTTGCTTCGCATCGAAGGGGTCGTGGGCCCGCGGAGGAGTGCTGTACAGCAACCCGTACAGCAACGTCGACTTACACGATCAGCCGCCGCCAGCTCGCATCTACCAATTGACCAGGAGGGCGCGTCCCTGACGAGGCAGCTGCCTTTTCCTTGTAACCAGATGGTCGCAGGGAACCAGATACAGCGGGTGGTTTGTCAGAGGCTGTGGCCACAATGTCGGCATGCTCGATGATGATCGACTGTTGGACGTGCTGCGTGAGCGCGCCTACGACCCCGCCCAGCGCTTCGACGAGGTTGAGGTCTCGTGCGAATGGCTGGACCGGCGTCACCCCAACCTCGACCTCTACCAGGAATTCGGCCCCTACACCCGGTCCGCCACCAGCGTCTGGCTGCCTGCCGGATCATGGGCCGCTATGGAGCACTACCAGGATGCCCCGCGGCAGGCGCCCCTGGCGCCGGCGACTGATACGCAGGTCACCGCCGTAGAACACGTGCTGGGCCGGCCGTTACCCAAGCTGCTGCGACGCATGTACACCGAGATCGCGATCGGCGGCTTCGGGCCGCGCATGGACGGATTCACCCATCTGATCGCCGATCAGAGCAGCCCTTATCCACCGCGATCAGTGCCTCATGTCTACGAGAACGATCGTCGCGAGGGCCTGCCCCAGTGGGTGGAACTGGCTCCCGCAGGATGCTCCTGCTACTGGTATGTCTCGCTGACCGCTCCATACCCCGTCTACTACTACGACTGGGACGCCTGGGACAAGCACTTGCCCGAATCTCCGCCGCCCGAGCAGGGCATTCATCATGTCGCACCGACGCTGGCCGAATGGCTGTGGCGGTGGGTGGAAGGCTGCCATCTGCAGTGGGATGAGTACGGGCTACAGCGGGGCGACGATGGGTTCCCGTTTGCCGGCCCCTATCCACTGGACCCTCGTCCCGGCGAGTTTCAGTATCTGTCCCCTGCACCTGATCCCTGGGCACCACACGAGTCGATGATGCGATCGTACGGCTCGGCAAGACCATGAACATCCACGTCAGCGACGACTATCACCGGTTAGGGGTCTACGAGCTCGAGTTGACCGCGGACTATCTCGCCAAGGTCGAGGAGGAGAAGGAGCGGATACGGGCGCAGCGCGAACAGCAGCGCGAGGAGGAAGCCGCGCGGCGGGAGTTCGAGCGCGAGAAGACGCGCCTGCGCAAGGAGGAGTCGCACTATCGTTCCGCGCTGGCCAAGCTGCTGGAGAAGGGGGACGAAGCCGGGGCGGCGGAGTTGAAGGCGAAGCTGGAGGAGATCGGAGCCGCGGTCGCGGATGTCGAAACCCGTGAGGCCAATATCCGGGCCGGTTACGTCTACGTGATCTCCAACGTCGGCGCCTTCGGTGAGAGCGTCGTCAAGATCGGCATGACGCGCCGTCTTGAGCCGGAGGACCGGGTCCGGGAGTTGGGCGACGCCTCGGTGCCGTTCAAGTTTGACATCCACGCGCTGATCTTCAGCGAGGACGCCGTCTCCCTCGAAGGGCGGCTCCACGACGAGTTGGGCGAGCGGCGGGTCAACCGGGTTAACCTGCGGCGCGAGTTCTTCTAGGCCAGCCCTGCACCAGGTTGCCCAGGGCGGCGCCGGTACGGGCCTTGCCGGCCGCGAGGGCGAACATGACCGCGGCGGTGATGGCGGTCCAACCGATCCCGGCGGGACTGTGCGCGGCGCGATGACCGGAGGCCAGGACCCAGGTGGATTGGACCAGCAGGTAGACCGCCAGGGCGATGAAGGCGTAGGCGATCAGCCGTAGCGCCCGGCGCTGCCGGGACTCGCCTGTGCTCGACAGCTCCCACACCACCACTGCCGAGGCGCCGATCTCGATCAACGAGTCCAGGCCGAACCCGGCCAGCGCCACCGACCGGGCCTTGATTGCGGTGATGGCCAGGATCATCACACCGATCACGTTCCAGCTGAGCGTTGCATACTCGAGCGCGAACCCCCGCCGCAGCCGGTCTCGAGCACGGCGAGGTCGCGCACCGCATAACGGTGATGCTCGGCCTCTTCCTTCAGCACCACCTTGAGGCAGCGGCGCACGACGTACTCATGGTCGGGATACGGGTCCGCCGGCCTGCGACCGCATACCCGATCGAGCTCGGCCTCGGTGAGCCCGTCGACGACACGCCGCATCGTGGCCATGCGGGCGAGCCGCGGCGCGAGCACCTCGTCGAGCGTCGGGGTGGCTTCGAGGGTGAGACCGAGCTTCGCCGTCGCGTCGGGCGGCATCCCGCCGTAAGGGAAGCCCAACGGGTGGTACGGCGCTTCCTCCTCCAGCACGGCATTGCCGAGCCAGGCATCGCCGGCGAACAGCAGGTGCCGTTGGGTCTCGACCAACGACCACTCGCCGTTGACCTGCTCGTGCAGCTTGGCCTCGGGCAACAGCCTGGCGCGGTCGAGTGTCGCCGCCCACAGCGTCTCGATGGCATCCCAAACAGCCCGATAGTCGTCGGGGGACGCGGCGTCACGCGCCAGCACCCGCGTGGGGTGCCGCCGGTCGAGCTCGGCCTCGACGTAGGCGGTCACGTCGACGTCGTTGACGACGAGACGCTCGAAGTCGCCACCGAGGTAGACGTCGCTCCCATAGCAGTCGACGATCTTCAGACCGCTGACCTCGCAATCGCGGATCTCGAGACCGGCAAGGTCGCACAGGTGGATACGGGCACCACGGAACTGGTCACTCTGGGCGTACTCAGCAGCCATCGAGGCAGTCTTCCGCACCCGTCCCGCCCGCGCCACCTTTGGCAACTAAGTTTCGGGGCCAACTGTGTGGAACGTGCTCACCACGGCGTCCCGCTTCGCTTGGGCAACATAGGCCAGCCGCGGAGTGAGTGCCTAATCCGGAAATCGGACAGTGGGTGGGCTGGTGGCAGCGAGCCCCTTGCGCAGCGGCGGTGGGCGGGGTTGGTGAGCGGCTCAGCCGGTCAGGCTGTGGATTCCACACGACCATCGAGGGCCACACCGACATCACGTTCACCGAGGACGTGGCCGAGCGCTTCCTGGCGTACGGCTGGAACGTGACGACCATCGCGGACGCCAACGACCTCGACGCTGTCGAGCGGGCACTGCACAGCTTTCTGGCCGAACACGAGCGTCCCACTTTGGTTGTCGTGCACAGCCACATCGGGTACGGCTCCCCGGTGGAAGACACCGCGAAGGCGCACGGCGAGCCACTCGGCCCGCAGGCCGTACAGGAGACCAAACGATTCTTCGGCATTCCCGAGGACATCGACTTCTACGTCCCAGACGAGGTGTACGACTGGTTCGCCCAGGGCCGCAGGCCGCCCGGGAACAAGTAGCCGCGAACACATGACCGCCGTGGCGGCCTCGCCCGGATGAACATGTATCACGATCTTTGCAATTGCTGAGGACCCGCAGCGCGGGGAGCGACTGTGCGCCGAGGCGGCCGGGCTGTATCTCGACTACTCGAAGAACCGCATCACTGACGAGAGCCTGCAGCTGCTGCTATGCCACCCGGGCCACCGTCCGGCGTTTGCCGTGCGCTCGGATGGGGACGTGCGGACCGTGTCGATGGTGTTCGGATCCCTGCACGACCTGTGGTGGGTCGTGGCCAAGAGCCTGCTGCTATACGTCACTGCCGTGGTCTGCTTCCGCATCGGTGAACGTCGGACGCTGGCCGAGATGTCGGCGTTCGACTTCGTCGCGGCCGTCGCCGCCGGAGCTATCGTCGGTCGGGTGCCTAATGCGCATGATGCCGGTTACCTGGCCGGCGCGGCGACCCTGATAACGATCCTCCTCGCCCATCGGCTCACCGCGCGGCTGCGCTTCCGGCCGCTGTTGGCCAAGCTGATCGACCACCCGCCGCGACTGCTGGTCGCCGACGGCAAGGTGCTGGACGCCGAGCTTCGCCGCAGCGGCCTGACCCGCCAGGACCTGTATGGCCTGTTGCGCCAGCACGGCGTTGACGAGCTCGCCTCGGTGCGGTTCGTGGTATTCGAACAACGGGGCCAGGTGTCGGTCGTGCGGCGCGGCGCCGCCCCCGCCGACACGGAACTCCTGCGCGACCTGTCATGAGTCGGCCAGGAACACCAGCTCCATGCGCTGCCACGCACCCGGGCCGGCCCTGCTGGTACCAAAGGCCCACCGTAATGCCGTCGACCACGTACTCCGCGGCAGCCTCTGCCGCGGCCTGCTTCTCTCGCTCGACGCTCATAGCTACACGGTCTCCGGTGTGGCCCCAGTTGCGCGTGTTCGGTGTATGACCCGTCGAGCGGGGTACGGGAACTTGGGTAACCGCGACGGCCGAAGCAACCAAGATCATGAGCGTACGGCATGGAGCACCCGGCTCCCATACCAGAGAATTTATGGCGCCGCAGCGGGAGAGTGGCGTACCTCGCGACGACTACGTGATCGTGCTGTTCGGTGCGACCGGGGATCTCGCGAGACGCATGTTGCTCCCCGGGCTGTTCCACTTGGCAAAGGCGGGCCTGCTGCCGGCCAGGTACCGGATCATCGGTTCGGCCAGGTCCGCGCTGACCGACGACGAGTTCCGCCAGCACGCCAAGGACGCCGTGGCCGAGTTCGGGCTGGCGGAGCCGACCGGTGAGGCATGGCGTGAGTTCGCCAACTCGCTGTCCTTCGCCGCCGCCCAGCCGACCCAGCCGCAACCGCTGCTCGACGTGGTGGCCGCAGCCGAGAAGGCGCTCGGCGGGCAGCCACGTCGGCTGTATCACCTGGCCGTACCGCCAGTGGCCTTCGCGCCCACGATCGGCATGCTCGCCGATACGGATCTCGCCAGCAATGCCCGCGTCATCATCGAGAAGCCGTTCGGCACGGATCTCGCGTCGGCCCACGCGCTCAACGAGACCATCCACGCCACTTTCGACGAGTCCCAGGTGTTCCGCATTGACCACTTCCTTGGCAAGGAGTCGGTCGCCAACATTCTCGCCCTCCGGTTCGCGAACGGACTGTTCGAGCCGATCTGGAACCGGGACCACATCAGCCACGTACAGATCGATGTGCCGGAGACGATCGGGATCGAGGGCCGCGCCGGCTTCTTCGAGCAGACCGGCACGTTCCGGGACATGATCGTCACGCACCTGTTCCAGGTGCTGGGGTTTGTGGCGATGGAGCCGCCCACCTCGCTGGCGGCGAAACAGTTGCGAGACGAGACGACCAAGGTCTTCGAGGCGATGCCGCCGCTGAACGTCACCCACGTGGTTCGCGGCCAGTACCGTGGGTACCGGGACGAGCCCGGCGTCGACGCCGGCTCGCAGACCGAGACGTTCATCGCCGCACGCGTCGAGGTGGACAACTGGCGCTGGTCGGGGGTGCCGTTCTATCTGCGCACCGGCAAATCACTCGGGCAGAAGCGACGGGTGATCACTCTCGGGCTCAAACAGCCACCCATGCGTATGTTCGCGCTGGATCCCGGTACCGGCCAGGCTGCGCCCAGCAACCAGCTGGTGATCGACTTCGACGATCCAGGCTGGATCGTGGCCCGCTTCCTGGCCAAGGAGCCCGGCGCCGCCATGCGCCTCGGCGAGGCGACCATGAGCTTCCGGTACGCGGACTCGTTCTGCGTCCAGCACGCCTTGGCGGGGTACGAACGACTCATCCTGGATGCGATGCTGGGCGACCAGTCGCTGTTCACCCGCGCCGACGGCATCGAGCGACTCTGGCAGGTGTCTGCCCGGCTGCTGGACGATCCGCCACCCGTGGAGCCGTACACCCGCGGATCGTGGGGTCCGGAGTCCATCCACCGGCTTATCTCGCCGCACCACTGGTACCTGCCGGACACGCCATGACACCGCCCATCCGCCTGATGGTCGCCGATGTCGACGGGACCCTGGTGACCCACGACAAGGTTCTCACCGACCGCGCCATCGAGGCCGTACGCGCGTTGCAGGCGGCCGGCATCCTGTTCGCTATCACCAGTGGCCGGCCGCCCCGCGGCATGTCCATGCTGATCCAGCCGCTGCAACTCAGTACCCCGATGGCCGCGTTCAACGGCGGCCTCTTCGTCAACCCCGACATGTCCGTGATCGAGCAGCACGTCATCCCGCCCCAGGTGGTCGCCCCGGCGATCACGCTGCTGGAGTCGTTCGGGTTGGATGTCTGGCTGTACCGCAGCGCCGACTGGTTCGTCCGCGACCTGAGCGGGCCGCACGTGGACCGCGAAGCGCGGACCGTACAGTTCCCGCCGACCCCGGTGACGGACTATGACGACCTCACCGAGGACATCGCCAAGATCGTCGGCGTGAGCGACGACCACGATACGGTCGCGACGGCATCCTCCGCCGCGCATCAGCAGTTCGGAGACCACGTCTCGGCCGCCCGCTCCCAGCCCTACTACCTGGACATCACCCATCCCCATGCCAACAAGGGCACCGTTGTCCAGTACCTGGCGTCCAAGTACGGCATTTCGGCCGAACAGATCGCCACCATCGGCGACATGCCCAACGACGTGCTCATGTTCGCCCATTCCGGGCTGAGCATCGTGATGGGCAACGCCAGCATGGAGGTACAGCGTGCCGCGCACCGGATTACCACCAGCAACGACGACGAGGGCTTCGCCAACGCGGTCCAGCGGTACGTGCTGCCCCGTGGTTGAGCTGGAAGATCGGCGGAGCACGCCCGAGCCCGGCGGCCAACCTGAACGACCGGGCGCCACACCGTGGAACTTGCGGGCCTCCTCGCTGCGGTACAACGCGGCCGTAAGCGTGGTGAACTCCGCGATTCAACCCTCCGCGTCCGGGCTTGCGGATGGGCCCGCCCGGTGGGTCCGGGCCGCCTGAGCCACCGCTGTGGCCCCGCCGGTCAGGGCGCGCCGCCGTCGGGCCGCCGCGACGAGGACCTGACCGGCCGTCGCGATTGGCTGGCAACGTTGCAGTGCACCCAGACTAGCTACTTGCTCCTGAAGAAGTCTTCGAGGTAAGGGCTTTTGACCTGGGATGACCACAGCGTCCGGCGAGTCGACCGGCGGAGAATGACGTCGGGGTTGTCCCGCCGTAGGTGGCCGGTGCTGCGGGTCTCAGAGCAGCAGATCGCGTTATACGTGCCCGTGCTGCTGTCCATCGGCGCAGGCGGGGCCTTCCACTCGTTGATCCAGCTCGGGCCGGTCATCACGTTCGCGCTGCCGATCATTGCGATGATTCGCGGCTCCGCCACACGGATTACTGAGCGGATCATCGACCGAACAGGGTTGTAGGGCCAATGAGCTGGACATAGCGTCGCAAACAAGGCTGTTAGCCCTGAACTCTCACCGCTCGCGACGTTCCTGTTTAGGTACGTGAAGGTTGAGGGGAGGGATTCCAGTGACGGAGAAGGTACGGCCGATCATGCTCCTTCTCACTCGCCTCGCACTGGGCGTCATCTTCATCGCACACGGGTGGAACAAGTTCGCAGTATCGGGCCTCGGCGCCACCACCAGGTTCTTCGAGTCAGTAGGCGTTCCTCTTCCCGCAATTTCGGCCGTTGCGGTCGCGACCCTCGAACTAGTCGGAGGCGTGGCTCTGGTGCTCGGGCTGCTGCTCCCGGTGTTCGGTACGCTGCTCGCGCTCAACATGCTGGGAGCGATTGTCTTCGTTCACGGCGAGAAGGGCCTTTTCGTAAGCGAGGGCGGCTTCGAGTTTGTCCTGGTCCTCGCGGCGGCCTGTCTCACCATCGCCTTCTGCGGCGGAGGCGCCCTCGCCGCCGACAGACTGTGGCAGGGGCGCAGGGAGACCACCCGCGCGCATGGGCGGTAGGGCGTTTCGGCGGAAAACATCTCGGCCCGTACGAGCCCGAGAGGACGGCCTGCCGGCCGAAGCCGGCAGGCCGTGGTGACTCAGGCGCGACGCAGCCGCAGGGTCAGCACCTGGAAGGGCCGCAGCCTGATCGGGATGGCTCCGTCGGTGTCCACGTCGACGGACTCGTCGCCCAGCGGGCGCTCCAGCAGGTCGTTCACCTCCACCGAGGTGACCGGGAAGGAAGGAAGCAGGCGGGTCGCGGCCCGGCCGCCGAGCGACTCGTACACCCTGACGACGACGTCGCCCGAGCGGTCGTCCGCCAGCTTGACCGCCTCGACCCGTACGGCACGGCCCTGCGTGGTCACCATCGGCGCGGGGGCGTCGCCCGTGCCGCCCGGCAGCACCCGCAGCGGCATGTTGAGGGCGTATCCCGACGCGACGGCGTCGGCGACGGCCGCGCCGGGCACCAGCGCGTAGGTGAGGCGGTGCGTGCCCTGGTCGGCCTCGGGGTCGGGGACGCGGGGCGCCCTGACCAGGCTGAGCCGGGCGGTCGTGGTCGTCCCTCCGTCCGGCCGGGTGGTGCGGCCGGCGTCGTGGCCGTAGGTGGAGTCGTTGACGACGGCCACGCCGTACCCGGGCTCGGCGAGGTGGATCCAGCGGTGGTTGGAGACCTCGAACCTGGCCGCGTCCCAGCTTGTGTTGGTGTGCGTGGGGCGGAAGATGTGGCCGTACTGGATCTCGGACGCCGAGCGGTCGGCGTGCACGTCCAGCGGGAACGCCGCCTTGAGGATCTTCTCGCGCTCGTGCCAGTCGATCTCGGTCTCGATCTCGATCCGCGGGCTGCCCGCCTTCACCCGGACCGTCTGGACGATCCTGGACGCGCCGAAGGAGCGCTCGATCCTGACGGCTGCGACGAGCGGCCCGCTTTCGGTCACGGTCACCGAGTCGGCCTCGACGAGGTCGACGTGCTGTCGCCGATAGTGGCGGTCGATGTCCCAGGCGTCCCAGTGATTCGGGAAGTCGGTGTGGAGCTGCAGCAGGTTGCCCCGGGAGCCGGGGGCGAGCACCTCCCGGTCGGCGACCAGGTCCCTGACCGAGGTGAACAGCCCCGCCTCGTCGATCTCCACCCGGATCAGGCCGTTGTCGATCACAGTTCCCGTCACGGTCACCCGCGCTGGGGGCGTTGCGGCGGCGCCGAGCCGTACCGCGCCGGAACCCGGCACCTCGGCGAAGATGGCGGTGGAGCCGTCAGCGAGCGTCTGGCCGCCCTGCGGCGCGAGTTCGGCGGGGACCGTCACGACCTCGGCGCGCGCCTCGGGGCTGGTGTTGAGCACCCAGGAGGCCTGCCCGGTCCCGGACAGAGCCTCGGCGGCCGCCGAGATGATCGCCTCGAGGTCGGTACGCACCTGGGCGTAGGTCGCTTCGGCCTCGCGGTGCACCCACGCGATCGAGCTGCCGGGCAGGATGTCGTGGAACTGGTGCAGCAGCACGATCTTCCAGAGGCGGTCCAGCTCCTCGTGCGGGTAGGCGAACCCGGCGTGCACGGCGGCGGTCGCCGACCAGAGCTCCGCCTCGCGCAGCAGGTGCTCGCTGCGGCGGTTGCCCGCCTTGGTCCTGGCCTGGCTGGTGTAGGTGGCCCGGTGCAGCTCCAGGTAGAGCTCGCCCGACCAGACGGCCGCGTCGGGCTGTTCGGCGCGGGCCGCGGCGAAGAACTCGTTGGGGTCCTCGATCACGACGCGTGGGGAGCCTTCGAGGTCGCGCAGGCGCCGGGCCTTCTCCAGCATCTCGCGGGTGGGGCCGCCACCGCCGTCACCGTGGCCGAAGGGCAGCAGCGAGCGCACGCCCGCACCCTTCTCCGCATAGTTCCGTACGGCATGGGCCAGCTCGTCGCCCTTGAACGTGCCGTTGTAGGTGTCGGCGGGCGGGAAGTGCGTGAAGATCCGGGTGCCGTCGATCCCCTCCCACCAGAAGGTGTGGTGGGGGAACTTGTTGGTCTGGTTCCAGGAGATCTTCTGGGTGAGGAACCAGTCGTTCCCGGCGAGGCGGGCGAGCTGCGGGTAGGCGGCGGAGTAACCGAAGGAGTCGGGCAGCCAGACGCCGCGGGTCTCCACTCCGAACTCGTCCATGAAGAACCGCTTGCCGTGCACGAGCTGGCGGGCCAGGGCCTCGCCGCCGGGCAGGTTGCCGTCGGCCTCCACCCACATGCCGCCGACGGGCACCCACTGGCCCGCCTTGATCGCCTCGCGCATGCGCTCGAAGATCTCCGGGTAGCGCTCCTTGACCCACGTGTACTGCTGAGCCTGCGGGCCGGAGAAGACGAACTCGGGGTAGTCCTTGGCCAGCGCCGTGACGTTGGAGAACGTCCTGGAGGTCTTGCGCTTGGTCTCCCTGATCGGCCACAACCACGCGCTGTCGATGTGCGCGTGCCCGGTCGCGGAGACGGTGTGGGCGCTCGCGTGCGCGGGCGAGGACAACACGTCCACGAGGAGCGCCCTAGCCTGCTCCGCCGTACCGGAGACGTCCTGGATGTCGATGGCGTCCATGCAGCGCTCGAGCGCGCGGAGGATCTGGTGCCTGCGCGGGCTGTCGGTGGGCAGTTCCACCATGAGTTCCTTGAGCACCTCGATGTCGAGGCGCAGGTGCCACACGTTCTCGTCGAGCACGGCCAGGTCGGCGTAGGCGAAGCGGTAGAGCGGCTCGTCTCCCGCCGTGGCCTTGTCGCCCAGCGGGGTGGGGAGGAAGTCGCCGGCGAGGATGTCGGGGTTGGCGGCCATCTCCAGGAGGAACCCGACCTGCTCGCCGCCCCTGCTGGGGCCGGCGACGGGCACGTACTGGTTCTGCGGTTCGATGCCCTTGACGGGCCTTCCCTCGAGGTCGTAGACGAGCGCCTCGGCCTGGCCGCCCGGCCAGTCGCCGATGAAGCCCAGGTCGAAGACGGCCTCGACCCGGCGCCCCGCCCATTCGGCCGGTACGGTCCCGGTCGCGCGGAGCCAGGTCGTGGACCATGGACGACCCCAACGGGTGCCGGCCTCGAACGGCTCGTAGTCCGCGGCCAGCGCCTCCGCGACGGGCACGGGCTCGTCGGGGACGTGCCACGCCGCCAGCGTCAGAGGGACGCGCTCGGCATGGACCGCGGGGGCGACGCGCTGGCGCAGCACCCGGTCGATCCGCGCCTCGACGAGCTCGCGGTCATCGTGCATCGGTGTTCAGTTCCTTCCGCGGAGGTAGCCGAGCTGAGGGAGCTCCTGCTCGTAACGTTCCAGGAGCCGTCCGGCAAGTTTGACGGAGTCGACGAGCGGGTGAACGGCCAGGGCGCGCACAGCGGCCTGGCGGGAGCCGGTGGTGGCCGCCTCGATGACCGCGCGCTCGACCGCCTTGACGCTGCTGACCAGGCCCTGGGCGTGGTCGGGGAGCGGGTCGACGGCCACCGGCCGGGCGCCGTTGGCGTCCACGAGGCAGGGCACCTCGACCACGGCGTCGCCGTCCAGCGCGCCGAGGGAGCCGCGGTTGCGGACGTTGAGGATGAGCGTCGTGCGCTCGTCGAGGGCGATCGCCCGCATGAGCGCGAGGGCGACCTGCTCGTAGCCACCGGACTCCAGGTCGCAGGACTCGCGTTCCCCGGCGCCGACGGCCTCGCGGTTCTCGGCCATGTACGTGGTCTCGCGCTCCAGCCGCGTGGTCTCCCACAGGCCCAGCGCGGAGCCGGTCGTCTCGGTGTAGAAACGCCGCTGCTGGTCGATGAGCAGCGCCCCGCGCGTCTGCCGGGCCGCTCGCGCGGCCGTGACCGCCTCGCGGTTGAAGTAGTAATAGTGCAGGTACTCGTTGGGGATGGCGCCGATCGTGCGCAGCCATTCGGCGCCGAAGAGTTTGCCCTCCTCGAAGGAGGTCAGGGCGTCCTCGTCCTGGAGCAGGCCGGGGAGCAGGTCGCGGCCTTCGACGCGTACGGCGCGCAGCCAGCCCAGGTGGTTGAGGCCCGCGTAGTCGAGCCAGACGGCGGCCGGGTCCACCCCGAGCGCGGACGCGACGCGGCGGCCCAGGCCGACCGGCGAGTCGCAGATGCCGATAACGCGGTCGCCCAGGTGGCGGGACATCGCCTCGGTGACCGTGCCGGCCGGGTTGGTGAAGTTGATGACCCAGGCGTCGGGGGCGAGCGCGGCGACCCTGCGGGCGATGTGGTCGGTCACGGGGAGCGTGCGCAGGCCGTAGACGATGCCGCCGGCCCCCACCGTCTCCTGGCCGAGCACGCCCTCCTCCAGGGCGATCCGCTCGTCTACGGCACGGCCCTCGAGCCCGCCGACGCGGATCGCGGAGAAGACGAAGTCTGCTCCGGTCAGGGCCTCGTCGAGGTCGGTGGTGACGTGCACCTCCGGGGCGTCGGCGACGCCCTCCGCCTGCTCGGCGAGCACCCTGCCTATCGTCGCGATCCTGGAGGCGTCCAGGTCGTACAGGGTCACATGGGTCACCCTGCCCTTCCCCCGGTCCGCCAGGAGCGCCCGGTAGACGAGCGGAACCCGGAAGCCCCCGCCACCGAGAATGGTCAGCCTCATACCTCGATCACCTCTACCCCCGCTTTGCGCAACGCGGCGCCGGTCACCGGCTCCACGGGCGCGTTCGTCACCACGATGTCCAGATCACCTGGCTCACAGACCTTGGCCATGCCCGTCCCGGGGAACTTGCCGACATCGGCGACCAGGACCACCTGGTCACTCGCGGCGATCATGGCCCGTTTGACCGGGACCTCCACCACGGTGGTGTCCATGACATGCCCACCGGGACGGACCCCGCTGGTGCCCAGGATCAGCCGATCGGCGTGGACCTGCCGCAGGTTGTCCTCGGTCAGGAAGCCGACCAGCGACCGATAGTCCCGCCGCAGCATCCCTCCCAGAAGCATGACCTGGACGTCCTCCTCGTCGTGGAGCTCGTCCAACACGGCGAGGCTGCTCGTGATCACCGTCAGCGAGCGGCCCTTGAGCTGCCGGGCCACCCGGTGCGCGGTCGTGCCTATGTCGAGCAGCACGGTCTCGCCGTCCTTGACGAGCTCCGCGCAGCGCCGTGCGATCGCGTCCTTCTCCGCCGACCTGACCTCCGCGACGTCCACGAACGGGTCGTCCCTGTCGTCGATCGGCATCGCGCCGCCGTGCACCCGCCTGAGCAGCCCCTCCTCGCCGAGCTGCACGAGGTCGCGCCGGATGGTCGCGTGACTCGCGTCCAGCCGTTCCGCGAGCAGCTCGACCGTGGCCGGGCCATCGGATCGGAGGATGCGCAATATCAACTCGTGCCGTCGGTCCCTGAGCATGTCAGCGACCTTAGCGCGCAAAGTCGCGCACATCCAGAGGTCAATCTGAGCAATTTCAGTCAGACTCTTGCTAAAGGACTGCTCATAGGTGCACGATCCTGCGTACTCGGTTGGCGCCAATCCAGCACAAACCAGTTCATTATTCTCACAAGGTGGGTAATGCCGCATGACCGCAGACGTGGACGTGTTCCTGTCTGGGCTGCTCTTCTACGACCTGGTCTTCACCGGGCTTGAAGACGCGCCCAAGCTGGGCACTGAGACGTGGACCACGGGCATGGCGTCGGGGCCCGGCGGCATCGCCAACTTCGCCGTCACACTCGGACGGCTCGGGTTGCGTACATCGTTGGCGGCCGCGTTCGGAGACGACTCCTACGGCCGTTACTGCTGGGACACCCTCCAGTCCGAGGGTGTCGACCTGTCCCCGTCGCGGCGCCTGTCCGGCTGGAGCACGCCAGTGACCGTCTCCCTGGCCTACCAGGGAGACCGGGCGCTGGTGACCCACGGTGAGGACCCGCCCGCGAGCGCGGACGGATCACTCGCCGATCCTCCCGAGGCCCGCGCGTCGATCATCCACCTCGGCTCAGCCCCGGCCCGCGGTAGCGGCCTGATCTTCGCCGACCTCGGCTGGGACCCGTCGCAGGAGTGGTCTCCGGAGATGCTGGACCAGCTCGCCGGATGCCACGCCTTCATGCCCAACGCGCACGAGGCGATGAGCTACACCCGGACCGACACCCCCGAGGCCGCGCTGGCGAAGCTGGCGGAACTGGTGCCGCTGGCGGTCGTCACCTGCGGAGTCGAGGGTGTGCTCGCCGTGGACGCCACCACGGGGGAGTCCGCCCGGGTGCCCGGCCTGGTCGTCGACGCGGTCGACCCCACCGGTGCGGGCGATGTGTTCGGGGCGAGCCTCGTCGCCGCCACGCTCGCCGGGTGGCCGCTCGCCGACCGGCTCCGGTTCGCCAACCTGTCGGCCGCGTTGTCGGTGCAGGGCATCGGCGGGTCGATGGCGGCGCCCGGCTGGAGCGGGATCGCCCGCTGGTGGCGCGACGTCAGCGACCCGGACCTGCGCCGTGACCACGCATTCCTTTCTGATGTCATCCCTGAGTGAAAGGCCCTGATATGGAACTCTCCCGTAGACGGCTTCTTCAGGTCGCCCTCTTTTCCGCCGGCTCGGCCGCGCTGGCCGCGTGCGGCTCCGGTTCGGGGTCGGACGCCAAGGAGTTGACTCTCTGGTACTGGCCCGCGGGCCTCAGCGACAAGGTCGTCGCCGACGCGGTGAAGCACTTCACGCAGACGAAGCTGAAGCCCTCGGTGATCGGCGGCGACTTCAAGCAGAAACTGGTGACCACGCTGACCGGCCGCCGGTTCGTGCCCGACATCACCGGCGTCAAGGGCGAGGACATCGCGTCCCTGCTGGTCCAGGCCGACCGGTTCATCGACCTCAACACGCTGGGCGCCGACAAGCTCGCGTCCCAGTTCGTTGAATGGAAGTGGAAGCAGGGCTCGACCAAGGACGGCAAGCTCATCGGCTTCCCGATCGACATCGGCCCCACCGCGATGTACTACCGCCCGGCCGACTTCGAGAAGGCGGGGCTGCCCTCGAAGCCAGAGGACGTGGCCGCAGCCATGTCCACCTGGGACGACTACTACGCGGCCGGCGTGAAGATGAAGCAGGCGAACACCGGCGCGAGCATGGTCATGGACATCCCCACGATCTTCCAGATGGTCATCGGCCAGGGAACCAAGCGCTTCATCGACGAGAACGGCAAGTTCATCGGCGACCAGGACCACATCCGCAACGCCTGGGACCTGGCGATCAAGCCCATCCAGCTCGGCATCGCCGCCCCGCAGGCCGGCGAGCAGGACCAGTTCACTGCCGCCAGCAGGGGCAAGTCGCCGTCCTTGTTCGGCGCAGCGTGGCGCGGGCAGGACCTCAAGAACGCCCTCCCCGACGACACAGGCAAGTGGCGGGTGGCGGCCATGCCCGGCGGCCCCTCCAACTACGGCGGCTCGTTCCTGGCCCTGCCCAAGGAGTGCCGCAACCCCCAGCTGGCCTTCCAGATCATCACGTGGCTCCTCAGCCCGGAGAACCAGGCCCGCGGATTCACCGACGCGGCCCTCTTCCCCTCCAGCCCGGCCGCCTACACGCTGCCCGCGCTGACCGCTCCGGACCCGTACTTCGGCGGGCAGAAGACCGTCGAGGTCTTCGGAGACGCCGCGCAGAAGATCCCGGTCAGCTATGAGGCGCCGTCCGACGCCGCCGTCTCCGCGCCGTTCTTCGATGAGGTGCTCAGCGTCTGGGCGAAGGGCAAGAACCCCGACACCGCCTGGACCGACGCGGTCAGCAAGGCCAAGGAGATCGCCGAGCGTCAGGGTGTGAACTGACGTGACCAACACCCGCACGACGCCTCCCCGCGAGGCTCCCCCCGGGCCACGCCCCGCGGCGGGGCGCCGGCGGGGGGCGCTGAGAACCTACTGGCCGCACTACCTGGCCATCTCGCCGTTCTACGTGCTGTTCCTGGTGTTCGGCCTGGTGCCCGTGCTCTTCTCGCTGTACCTCGCGTTCCAGCACTGGGACGGCATCGGCGACATGCAGTTCGTGGGACTACGCAACTTCGAGTTCCTCGTGAAGGACTCCACGTTCTGGCTGTCGCTGTACAACACCTTCGTGATCTGGATCATGTCCACGATCCCGATGTTGTTCCTGGCGCTGGTGCTCGCGGTCCTGCTCAACTCCAGCGTCCGCTTCACCTCGTTCTACCGGATCGCGTACTTCATCCCGAACGTCACCTCGCTGGTGGCCATCGCCATCGTCTTCGGCGCGGTCTTCAGCACCAACCAGGGCCTGATCAACGCGATCCTGGGCTGGCTGCACATCGGCGCGGTGCCGTGGCTGAGCAACGAGTGGACGATCAAACTCGTCATCGCCTGGCTCATCACCTGGCAGTGGACGGGCTACAACGCCATCCTCTACCTGGCCGGCCTGCAGGCGATCCCGACGGAGATGTACGAGGCCGCCAAGATCGACGGAGCGGGGCCGGTCCAGACGTTCTTCCGGATCACGATCCCGCAGCTCCGCCCGATCATCCTGTTCACCGTCGTCGTCTCGACGATCAACGGAATGCAGACCTTCACCGAGCCGCAGGTCCTGTTCGGCGGCAACGCCTCCATCAACCCCAACTCCGGCGGGCCGGGGCAGGCGGGTCTCACCGCGATCCTGTACTTCTACCGCGAGGCCTTCAGCAACAACGACTACGGGTACGGCGCCGCCATCGCCTGGGCCGTCTTCCTGGTGATCCTGCTGTTCACCGCCATCAACTGGCGCATCGTCCAGCGCCGCGACAAGGGGGCGGCGTAGTGACCGCGACTCGCCTGAAGAGGCTGGCCCTGCATCTGGCGCTGCTGGCGGGCGTCCTCATCTCCCTGTTCCCGTTCTACTGGACCGCCGTCATGGCGACCAACACCACGCGGGACATGTACCGGACGCCGCCGAAGCTCGTCTTCGGGCCCGAACTGTTCTCCAACATCGCCCGGGTCTTCGAGAACATCGACTTCATGGGGTCGCTGCTCAACACGGTCATCGTGGCGTGCTGCACGACCGTGCTGGTCCTGTTCTTCGACTCGCTCGCGGCCTTCACCTTCGCGAAGTACAAGTTCCCCGGGCACCGGGCGTTGTTCGGCATCCTGCTGCTCACGTTCATGCTCCCGGCGCAGCTGTCGCTGATCCCGCAGTTCGTCATCATGGTGAACATCGGATGGGTGGGCACCGTCAAGGCGCTCATCGTCCCCGCCTCGGCCAACGCCTTCGGCATCTTCTGGATGCGCCAGTACATCAAGGGCGCGGTGCCAGACGAGCTCATCGCCGCCGCGCGTCTCGACGGCGCCGGGTTCTTCCGGCAGTACTGGAACGTCGCGCTGCCGGCCATCCGCCCCGGCCTGGCGTTCCTGGGGATCTTCACCTTCATCGGGGCCTGGAACGACTACGCCTGGCCGCTGATCGTGATGACCGACCCGTCGAACGTGACCCTCCAGGTGGCGCTCTCGCAGCTCAACACGTCGCACAACACGGACTTCAGCATGGTCATGGCCGGTGCGCTCCTCGCCATCGCACCGCTGGTCGTGGTGTTCGCCGTGTTCGCCCGCGGCTTCGTCGCCGATGCCATGAAGGGGGCCCTGCGTGGCTGACATGCCCGTATGGGCGGCCCCCGAGATCACCGGATGGCGCCGCCTGCCCGCGCATGCCGTACCGCGCGGTGGGATCACGCTCGACGGCCGGTGGCGGTTCCAGCTGTTGCCGAGCCCGGACGCGTCCTTGTCCGACCGGTGGGCGCAGATCGACGTCCCCGGCTGCTGGACGATGCAGGACTTCGAGGACGTCCACGGCGTGAGGGATCTGCCGCAGTACCTCAACTTCGACATGCCCTGGCCGGACCTCCCTCCGCACCCGCCGGCGGTCAACCCGACGGGCGTCTACGAGCGGGAGGTCGACGTGCCCGCGGAGTGGGCGGGACGCCGCGTCGTCCTGCACGTCGGAGCCGCGGAGAGCGTCGTGCTCGCGCGGGTGAACGGCATCGACGTCGGCATGGGGAAGGACTCCCACCTCGCCGGGGAGTTCGACGTCACCCATGCCGTACGGCCCGGCGAGCCCAACACCATCGGGCTCACGGTGGTCAAGTGGTCCGACGCCACCTTCGTCGAGGACCAGGACCAGTGGTGGCACGGCGGCGTGACCCGCCCCGTGCGCATCTACTCCACCGACCCGCTGTATCTCGACGACGTCCACATCAGCTCCGGTCTCGCCGACGGCGGGGCGGGCGACCTGACCGTGGAGGTCCGGGTCAGATCGGCGGGCGGCCTGCTGCCCGAAGGCTGGCGCGTGTCCGCCTGGCTGGACGGCCCTGAGCCTGAGGTCGAGCTGCCGGTCGACGAGGAGTTCGCCGCCCTGGCCGCCGAGCGGGAACAGGTGTCCGGCTGGCTGGGCCGGGTCAGGCTGCGCGCCACCGTGCCCGCCGTACGCCCGTGGAGCGCGGAGACGCCGGAGTTGTACGGGCTGACCGTGCGGGTGTTCCGTCCCGACGGGACGGTGGCCGACGAGTCGCGGCACCGGGTCGGGTTCAGGACGGTCGAGATCGTGGGCAGGGACCTGCTGGTCAACGGTGTTCGCGTCTACATCAGAGGGGTCAACAGGCACGACTTCCACCCGCGGACCGGCAGGGTGGTCTCGGCCGAGGACATGCGCGCCGACCTCGTGACGATGAAGCAGTTCGGCTTCAACGCCGTGCGCACCTCGCACTACCCCAACGACCCGGCGCTGCTCGACCTCGCCGACGAGCTGGGGCTGTACGTCGTCGACGAGGCGAACGTCGAGAGCCACGCGTACGCGACGGAGCTCGCCGACGACCCGGCCTACCTGCCTGCGTTCCTGGACCGGGTGTCGCGGATGGTGCGCAGGGACAAGAACCACCCGTCCGTCGTCATCTGGTCGCTCGGCAACGAGAGCGACTACGGCGTCAACCACGACGCCGCCGCAGGCTGGCTGCGCGGCTACGACCCGACCCGGCCGCTCCAGTACGAAGGCGCGATCAGGTACGACTACGAATCGGGCAGAGCCGCCAGCGACATCGCGTGCCCGATGTACGCCTCGATCGACGACATCGTGGGCTACGCCCGTTCCGGCAGGCAGACCAGGCCGCTCATCCTCTGCGAGTACTCGCACGCGATGGGCAACAGCAACGGCTCGCTCTCCGACTACTGGGCGGCCATCGAGTCCACCCCCGGCCTGCAGGGCGGCTTCATCTGGGAGTTCTGGGACCACGGCCTGATGCAGCGGGTGACCGACGGCCGTCCCGCCCCTGACGGCGGATACGCGGCGGGTGTCGCCGAGCCCGGCTACCGATGGGCCTACGGCGGGGACTTCGGCGACGACCCCAACGACGGGAACTTCTGCATCGACGGCGTGGTCTTCCCCGACCGCACGCCCAAGCCGGTGATGTACGAGCACCGCGAGCTCGCCGGCCCCGTGCGGATCGAGCCCGACGGCTCCTCCCGGGTGCTGGTGCACAACAGGCAGCACTTCAAAGATCTGTCCTGGCTGGCGGCCGAATGGGAGCTCAGCGCCTCCGGCGATGCGGTGGCGGGTCGTACAGCCGCCGACCGGCTCCGTACCGTCCCCGCCGAGTTGCCGCCGATCCCGCCGGGCGGCTCGGCGACGGTCGACGTGCCGCCCGAGTTGCTGGCCGCGCCGGCAGGTCCCGGCGAGGTGTGGCTGACCCTGAGGGTGACCACCAGGGACGACCTGCCCTGGGCGCCCGCCGGAACCACGATGTGCCTGCCGCAGATCAAGGTGCGCGACGAGGACCGTGACCTGATCACCCGCGCGGGGGAGCAGATCGCCGGTGCCGGCGTGGGGTCGTGGCCGGTCGAGGTCGACGGGGAGGGACTGCTCGTCCACCCCCTGCTGGCGAGCCCGCCCACGCTCAGCCTGTGGCGGGCGCCGACCGACAACGACCGCATCGGCGGGCACGCCGCCCGCTGGGAGGAACTGGGCCTGCACGCGCTGACCCGCGAACCCCTCGATGTCGTACGGCACGGCGAGCGGGTCGTCGTCCGCGCCCGCTACACGGCGGCGGGGGGCGTCTCGATCGCGCACGAGCAGGTCCTTACGCCGACGGTCGGCGGAGTGCTGATCGAGGAGACCGCCGTGCTGCCCGACGCGCTGGCCGACGTGCCCCGCATCGGCTCGGTGTGGGAGACGGCGGCGGGCTTCGACGCGTTCGAATGGTTCGGGCAGGGCCCCTGGGAGACCTATCCCGACCGTTGCGCGGGCGGCCCGGTCGGCGCGTACCGTGCGGACGTGGACAGGCTCTTCACTCCCCACGCCAGGCCGCAGGAGAGCGGCGGAAGGCACGCGGTGCGCCGGTTCGCGCTGACCGGCGGCGCGGCCCGGCTCGCCGTACATCTCGACGAGCCGCGCCAGGTGAGCGTCACCCGCCACCGGGACGCCGATCTCGCGGCGGCACTGCACCACGACGAACTCGTCCCGCTGACGCGGTGCGTCGTGCACGTAGACGCCGCCCACCGGGGCCTGGGCACGGCTTCCTGCGGGCCCGACACGCTGGCGCCCTACCTCGTCGGTCCCGGCACCTACACCTGGTCCTGGGTCCTGTCCTTCACGTGAAGCGGAGGAGTCTCTTGTCAGTCATGACCACGCGGGTGGCGAGCGCCCCCGTCAACTTCGGGATCTACCGGCACGACACCGACCTGATCGGCCCGGGCGAACTGCTCGCAGGCATGGCCGAGGCCGGATACGACGGGGTCGACTCCGGCCCGATCGGCTACCTGGGCGCGGGCGACCTCGCGAAGGCGGGGCTCGGGCTCGCGGGTGGCTGGGTCGACCTGAGGTACGGCGACGCCGCGGGGTTCGACGCCGACCTCGCCGGCCTGCGGGCGGCGCTCGAGGTATTCGCGAGCGTGCCCGTGGACGATCCCCGTTTCGCCCCCCGGCCGACGCTGGCCTGCCCGAGCAACACCGCCAGGTTCGCCCGTCCCGGCGGCGCGGTCCCCGGGATCGCCGCCGAGGCGTGGCCGGAGTTCGCCGCCCGCGTGCAGGCCGCCGCCGACGTGTGCCGCGAGGCCGGTCTCGAACCGGCCTTCCACTACCACCTCGGCACCGACGTCGAGACGCCGGCGGACGTCGAGAGGCTCCTCGAGCTCACGGATGTCGGGATCTGCCTCGACACCGGCCACCTCTGGCTCGCGGGCGGCGACCCGGTCGCCGCGCTCAAGGCCTGGTCGAGCCGCGTCACCCAGGTCCACGTCAAGGACGCCGACTCTGCGGTGCTCGCCCGGGGCGGCGACCTGACCGCGGCGGTGGCGGACGGCTGCTTCCCCGCACTGGGACGGGGCGAGGTGGATCTGTCCGGGTTCGCGGACGCCCTTCGGGAGGTCGGTTACCAGGGCTGGATCGTGATCGAGCAGGACGCGCCCGCCACCGGGCAGGATCTCGGCGCGATCCTCGTCGACCAGCGGGCCAACCGGGAGTTCCTCAGGGGCGTGGGGCTGTGAGGCTCAAGGTGGCGGTGGCCGGGCTCGGCGTCATCGCGCAGACGGTGCACCTGCCGCTGCTGGAACGGCGGGGCGACCTGTTCGAGGTGACGGCTCTCTGCGACCTGTCGGCCTCGCTGACCGCGCGGATGGCCGACCGGTACGGCGTGGCCCGGCGATACACCGACGTGACCGAGATGCTGGACGCGGGCGGCTTCGACGCCGTACTGGTGCTGACCTCGGGCTCGCACGGGCGCGTGGTCGTGGACGCGCTCCGCCGGGGCTACGCCGTACTGTGCGAGAAACCCCTGGCCTACACCCGCGCCGAGTCGGCAGAGATCGCGGCCCTGGAGGATCCAGGACGGCCCAGGCTGATGGTCGGATACATGAAGCAGTACGACCCCGCCGTACGGCGGGTGACCGGACGGCCCGCCGACGTGCGTGCCGTCCAGGTGACCGTCCTGCACCCCAGCGACGGGTCGCAGCTCGCCTTCGCCCGCCTTTCCGAGCCGCCCGCCGACGTGCCGGCCGAGGTGATCGACAGGCTCCGGGCACAGGACGACGAGCTGGTCAGGGCCGCCATCGGGGACGCCACCACCGAGGCGCGCGGCCTTTACATGACGATCCTCAACAGCATCTGCCACGACCTGTCCCTGCTGCGCCTGCTCGCGGGCGGACCGGCCGACGTCGACCATGTGACGACCTGGGCGGGCGTGGGCGGGAGCTCGGTCGAGATGACGGGGCGGTTGCGGGCCGGCGGGCGTTACGCCGTCCACTGGCACTATCTGGAGGACTATCCCGCGTATCGGGAGACCGTGGCCGTGCACCACGCCACCGGCACGTTCGAGATGGTCTTCCCGACGCCGTACCTGCTGGGCGCGTCCACCCGGCTCACCGACGTGAGCGCCGAGGGGAGCCTGGCTTTCGGCGACGTGACTCCGTCGTTCGAGCGCGAACTCGAGGCCTTTTACGCGATGGCGACCTCCGGCGTGCCTCCCCTCACGGGAGTGCCGGGGGCGCTGGAGGACATCGTGACCGCTCAGCAGGCGGTTAGCAGGTTGCTCGCGCAGAATGGCCTGCAGGCCGGGGGAGAGGCCGCATAGCCGGTTCGTTACACGCGAGCGCGGCAAGACTAGGCGCTTGGCTGTATGAGTGTCCATGTTCAGCCAAGCCGACTATGCGCGACCGCTTCTACTTCTCGGGATAGCGGTTGCTGCGCGGAGAACCTCGGCCAGCTGTTAGGCGTTTGCCGGAGAAGGACGAGACGTCACTGGAGTTGGGCACTGAACCGCGCCCGGATTAGAAGCAAGGCGCAGACGGAGAAACCGGCGGGGCAAGAGGAGGAGGTAGGGAACCCCCGGAGACAAGAGGCCACGGAAGAAAGAGCCGAGTTGGCCAGACGGAGATCACGGCGCGAGTAGTAGACCGCTTCCCCAGATGAGTTCAGCCGGGCGGCTTCCTAAGGTTCTTCCGAAGGCTTTATGGTTCCTCACGTCCTCGATCGATGACAGACGCAGGGCCTAGTGGGTGTGTCCACGGGAACCTGACGCTGTTGCCCACAGAGAGAAGGATCCCCCCATGCAGCAGGTACCGGGCGCTGGACAAAACCCTGGCAGTACGGATCGTTGGGCAAAGTTCCGTGGGCTCAGGTGGTGGCAGTTGGTGCTGTCGGTGCTTCCGATTGCGTTGTTGGGGCTCGGCGGAGCGCTCGGCGGAGCCATCGGTGCGGCGGGCGTCCTCGCAAACCTCTCCATAGCCCGAAAGCAGTTCGGAACGCCGCTCAAGGTTCTTGCCATGGTCGGCGTGGTTATCGCTTCCTACCTCGTGTTCTTCACGCTTGTCGGCTTCTTAATAGGCTGAAACACGTCAATCCGTTGGACCGCGCGCCCGCCCGCCGGCGGGCTGCGACTCTTCGGCCGGTCCCGCCGTTGGCGGCGCGCACCACGCCGACAAGCGGCGTGGGCATCAGATGGCGGCATTGCGGCTGGTGCCAGATGGGATCCCTCCCAATTGGTGAACGATCATGGCCATGAGCAGGCATGTCCCAATACACGTCGATGCCGTCCGGCGCTGCCCGGCGAAGGTGTCCGGCCAGGTCGGGGGCCTGATAGTCGAGGACCTCTTGGGCGCCGTTGGCCCGGCACCACGAGGCTTGGTCGGATCGCGCGACGGCGATCACCCTGGCCCCGGCACTCGCGGCGATCTGCAGGACCGCGCCCCCGACCCCGCCGGCCGCTCCGCCGACGACGATGATCTCACCGATGCGCAACCGCGCTTCGCGGGAGAGTCCGAGGTGGGCGGTTGCGCCGGTGTGGAGCACCGCGGCAGCGGCCACCGGGTCGACACCGTCCGGCAGGTGGTAGAGGCGTTCGGCCGCGACAGCCGTATAGGTCGCCGAAGGTCCCTGGCGGCCGCCGTGGCCGAGACTGTTGCACCAGACCGGGTCGCCTTCCGTGAAGCCGGACACGCCGGCTCCCACGGCGGCCACCGTGCCGACCGCGTCGCGGCCGATGACGAACGGGAACGTGAGTGGTGTCGGGTACGCGCCCGATCGCACGTAGGTGTCGACGTGGTTGACCGCGATCGCCTGCGTGCGGACCAGGAGAACGCCCGCTGGACAGCGTCCCGCTGGCCGAAGGACCATCGTCAGGCGGGGGTCTCGTTCACGGTCCACCGGGTCCTGGGAAGCATTCCTGACGAGGAAGAGCGGTTCGCCGCGATCAAGCAGCCTCCCGAGGGCAGGGACCGGTGGACGGTCGACGACGCCAACCGGCGGGTCGGGCGCCAGGTCGAGCACCCCATCTCTCCCCAGGAGAAGATCACCGCGATCCACACCCTGGCCCGCGACGAGGACGTCGCCGCAGTGGTGACCAGTGATCTGCTGCGGCGGCCGGCGGTCGCCGCCCAGGTCAAGGCGGAGGACAAGGTCCGGGTGGTCGAGGAGTTCACCCGGGACGACAAGGTGGCCGTCGCGGCGGTCACTGGTCTGCTGCGGCGTCCCGATGTCGCGTTCAAGGCGATGAGCGACGACACCGCACGCCACCAGGTCAACCATGCCCAGGTGGAGCGGGGCCAGCAGGCCCGCGAGCACTTTGAGGACAGCAGCCCCGTCGCCCCGGCGGTCCGTCGCATCGACCGGACAGTGGAGTTCCTGGACCTGGTCACCGCCTGCCACTCGTTCGTCGCCGCGGCAGGCCGGGCCGTTCCCGGCCTGCGCGACCGCACCCTCGGCGAGGACGAGCGCACGATCGTGCACGAGAACGTCGCGAAGGTACGGGCGACGCTCGACTGGATCGAGATCGCGGTCGACATGGGCAAGGTCGACATGGACAGCGAGCTGGCCCGCATGCTGCGGGGCGAGTAGCCGTGCCCCGCGCCTCGCGGCGCCGGGGCCAGGCCGCCCAGCGGCATGCCGACACCCTCCGGTTCGTACTGTTCGAAGCCAGACCCGCGGGACTGCTGTTCCCTCAGCTGGTACGCGCCAGCGACCTATCCCCCAGCCAGGTGCGGGCGGGTCTGGCCTGCCTGCGCGACATCATTGCCAAGAACGGCTGGCCACCGCTGATATGGACCAGGGCCGACGGCTACCAGCTCGGCGCCGAACCGGCCGCTCTTCAGGCATACGAGCGGGCCGTGCTCACCGAGAAACTCACCGAGTTCCGCCGTTTCCTCACCGGCACTGTCGCCCCGAACGCCGCCGCCCACCCAGGCGACAAGTGGGTCAAGCACATCACCGCCCAGCTCAACTCCATCGAATCCACCCTCGACCTCGTCGTCTCTTCCTGACCACCACGACAGGGCCGCCCGGCATCTGGTCGGGCAGCCTGCCTAACTGCCCGGAGGGAGCGAAACCGCCATGCGCCACCGCCGCTATCCTTCCGACACCACCAATGCCGAATGGGCCCTGATCGAACCGCTACTGCCGACCCCGGCCTGCGAGACCCGCCGCGGTGGCCGGCCGGAGAAACACCCCCGGCGCGAGATCGTCGATGCCATCCGCTACGTCGTGGACACCGGCTGCAAATGGCGGGCCCTGCCTGCGGATTTTCCGCCTTGGCGCATCTGGGGGTTCATGGCCCGCTGGGCGGCGTCCGGGATCGTCGGCCAGATCCGTGACCATCTCTCGGGGCGGATCCGCCGCGACATGGGCAAGGGGCCCATAGCGGTGGCCACCGTGATCGACTCCCAGAGCGTGAAGGGCGCAGAGACCGTCTCCAGGGCCACCCGCGGCTACGACGCGGGCAAGAAAATCAACGGCCGCAAGCGCCACCTGGTCGTCGACACCCGCGGCCTGCCCCTCATGGTCATGGTCACACCCGCTGACTTGCACGACGCCGCAGCCGCGAAGGAAGTCCTCTTCCGCCTGCGTCTCATGCACCCGGAGATCACGATCGTGTGGGCCGACTCCGCCTACGCCGGCAAGCTCGTCGACTGGGCCAAGCAGCACCTCAAGCTGACGATCAAGCCGGTCAGCCGACCCAAGGACGCCTCCGGCTTCGTCGTGCTGCCACGCCGCTGGGTCGTCGAACGCACCTGGGGATGGATCATGCGCGCCCGCCGTCACGCACGCGACTACGAACGCCTCATCCAACACTCCGAAACCCTCATCACCTGGGCCACCATCACCCTCATGACCAGACGCCTCACCCGACATCGAGCCAACCAGGCCACTTCACAGAGACAGAGCAGCCCCACACCACCTCGGCCCGAGCAGGCCGCCACCGCGTGACCACACGCGGCCCCATGACCCGCCGCTCCGGGCCACGCCCGCCGCCGGCGGCGGCAGGGCAGCCCCACAGGGCTGCCCTGCCCGAAGTGCACGAACCCCCATGAGTGCCATGCGGATGGCCTTGCCGAGGAGCCTGGCCCGGATCATGCATGATCGTGGGCACGCCCGCTCCGGCGCCATCTGGCCGCCCGAGCCACGTCAGCTACGGTATGAGCCGTGCTCCAGGTCATGCAGAATGCCTTTGCCCATGGGGTGCCAGTCCAAATGATCACGGGCCCTTTCCGGAACCACCCAGAGGTTTGTTGTGAGCCGCTCCGCCATGGGCCCGAGCGCCGCAGCGGCTTGCTCCTGGGTGAGAGCGACAGCAGGAACTCCTGCATTGCGTGCGATCGCCTCGGTGATCTCCCGCACGGTGACGGCATCCGACTCCACTGCATGCACCAGCAGCCCGGCTGCATCCCCCGAGTCCACGACCCGCGCGAACAGCTCGGCAACGTCGTCTACATGAACCGTTGACCAACGGGCCTCCCCGTTGCCGACATACGCCGAGACCCCCTGCGCCCTTGCCGTTGACAAGAGAGTCGTGAGCAGTACCGAGCCGTTGCGGCCGTAGACAAGTCCCAGCCGTATTACTGTGCCGCCAGCCTCCAGCACGCGCCGCTCACCAGCGACTTTGAAAGGCTGCAGGGTCGCCTGCGAAGCGCTGGCCTCCTCCGACACGGGATTCGAGCCGGTGTCTGCAAGAACCAGAGTACTACTGGTGTAGATCAACCGTCCGGGTCCCGCAAGCAACGCCTCCAGGGCAGCGCCTTCCCGAGCCTCGAATGCAGGATCGAAGTAGTCGACAGCGGCATGAATTACCACATCTGCCTGCTGCACTGCGGTCCGAAGAACATCCAGATCATCCAGACTGCCCTGCCGAGGCTCCACTCCGAGCTCAACGAGCTGCTGGCTGGCCTCGTGAGAGCGGGCCAACCCCGTTACCGAGTGCCCTCCACGGACCAGATGTGAGGCGATAGCACCGCCAACATACCCAGTACCACCAGTAACAAAGACGCGCACAGGGACACCCCAAATATCGCTTCAGCTCATGCGGCGGGACAAGGTTCCCTCCGGCTCTGCACACCACCTTACCACTGAACGGATTGTTTATCCTTTCGGATTGTCGATCCGATCGCGGTAGGGTGCAGGGGTGGCGACGAATGAGCCCCCGCGCCGGGCAGACTCCTTGCGCATCAGGGTCAAGCTGTTGGCCGAGGCCCGACACCTGCTAGAAAGCGCCGGCCTGCCGGTGCAGTACAACGATCTCGCCCGCAGGGCGGGCGTCGGTGTGGGTACCGTCTACCGGCACTTCCCGACCAGCCGGTCCCTGCTAGAGGCGATGGCCGCCGAACCGTTCCGGGAGCTCCTGGACCTCGCCCGCGCCTCCATCGACGAGCCCGACCCGTGGGAGGCTGTGGAACGGGTCCTGCGCGCACAGGTCCGATTGGAGATCGAGCATGCCGGGGTACGGGAAGTTCTCGCTACGACCGCGGATGAGCATCCCGACACCGCAGCAATGAAGGCCGAGCTGGACCAAATCACCGACGGCCTGCTCAGCCGGGCCCGGAGGGCCGGAAGAGTGCGGGACGACGTCGAGGCCGCCGACCTGCGCCTCCTGGTGTGCGGGGTTGGATACGCGGCCCGCATCGCCTATGGCACCCCCGCCGACCTCTACCTGCGCGTCCTCATCGACGGCCTGCGGCGCGCCCCGGGCGAGTGACGCCAGGCAAGAACGGCCTGCCCGTCCACGACTCCGCGTGTCCCGCGACAGTGTGAGCCTCGCCGAGGGCCTGCACCGTGTGGACGGTTGCGCCCTTCCTCTGGTCCGGGTGAACAGCGGCTGCACGGCAACCAGAGCACTCACGTCGCGAGCAGTGCACGGTACTCATACGACCCCGGGGATCAATCGAACCGTGGTTGGCGCTGAGATTGATCATGGCCGCTTAGCACAGCTCTGGGATGCGGCGTCAGGTTTCTCTGGAAGCCCGGTGGGCCCGGATGGCGAATCGCTACCGTCCGCCGGGTGCCGGTGGAATTTCTGACTGATGAGGTTTCCACCCGTCGTCCTCACGCGGTGAGGTCGAGGAAATCCCGGACTATCGGCACGTCTCGATGCGCGGCGAGTTTGTCCCTCAGATCGTCTAAGGTCGCCGTCGACCGCGCCGAGTCGACGCCGCCGAGGCAACGGACGGCGTGTTCGGCAACGGCGACCGCCTGGTCCAGGTCACGCAACGCCAGTGGCGCGAGCTGCGGCGATCGAGCGCCGAATACGCCGCGGCGGTGGACGAGCTCGTGGCTCAAGGCGTCGGCCGGGGCCCGACCGGTCGGGAGATTCAGCAGGGATAGGGCAGGGCCATCCTCAGTGCTCCCCTCGCTCGTGCGTGCGTCGGCGGCTGGTCTCCCGCCATTGGCGGAGCGTGTCAGGCGACGCCCATGAGCTGAGGTCGGTGGTGTCCGCGGGGTGACCAACATCGAGAGGTCACAAGGTGCTCGTACGGCGGTACTCGCGCGGTGACGCGCCGGTGATCCGCTTGAACGCGTCGCTCAGCGCGCTCTCCGAGCCGTAGCCGACCTGGCGGGCGATCGCCGCCACCGTATCGTCGCCGCGGCGCAAGTGGGCGGCGGCCAGTTCGATCCGCCAGCCGGTCAGGTATTCCAGCGGGCTCTGCCCAACGACCTGCTTGAACCGGGCGGCAAGTGTCGAGCGGGAAACCTCCGCGACCGTGCCCAGCTGGGACACCGTCCAGGCGTGGGCCGGCCGGGCGTGGATGGCCCGCAATGCCGAGGCCACGATCGGGTCGGTGAGCCCGGCCAGCCAGCCGGACGTCTCGCCCGGCCGGGCTACGACCAGGTGCAGGCGCAGGAGGTGGATCAGCATGACGAGGGCGAGATGCTCGGCGACCAGGGTCGAGGCGAGCGGCCGTTCGCGCATTTCGGCGTCGATCTGCTCGAGTGCCCAGCGCACGGTCGCCGCCTCGGCGGTGTGGCCGGGCACGCGGATCACCGGCGGCAGCACGTCGAGCAGCAGCTCTGGGCCCGCTCGCCGAAGTCGAACCTGCCGCCGATGAAGATCACGTCGTCGCCGGTCCCCGCTCGTGCCGTACCGTCCGTGGCCGCCTCGAAAACCGGGCCGGCCGGCAGCGGTCGTACCCCCGGCCCGCTGGCCAGGGTGAAGGCGCGCGGCTGGGTGAGCAGGAAGCAGTCGCCCTCGGCCAGGTCGATCGGCTCCGGCACGCCGTCGACGGTGAGCACGCAGTGGCCGCGGCGCACCGCGTTGAACTTGACCCCCAGCGGCGGGTCGAACGACAGCGCCCATTGCCCGCCGGCCACCAGCCCGACAGACAGGCGGCTGGTCGTGCCGAGGAGGGTCAGGACATCCTCGAGGGGGTCGGTCTACTGGACGCTCACGCAGCAATACTGGACTTAGAAGCATTCCAAGTCCAATGCGCCGTTCCTACGGTTGTCGTTATGACACTGCAGGGGCCGGAGGCCGGGCCGGAAAGAGAATGACGACGCCGCGGCAGCCGCACTGCGTGCTTCCTGTCTCCCGAGAACTTCACGATGCAAGGAGCTTCACATGGCACAGGACGGACAGCGGAAGTCCGTGGTCGAGTCGGCGGACCTTTTCGCGCCCATGGCCCTCCGGGTCGCGGCCACGCTGGGTCTCGCCGACCTCGTGGCGGAGGAAGGTGCGACGGCTGCCGAACTCGCACTTCGGGCCGGGGTGGACGCCTTGTCGCTGAGTCGGCTCCTCGACCACTTGGTCACCCTCGGCGCCTTCGATCACGACAAGGAATCCGGCCGCTACGCGGTGACCGAGTGGGGACGCCAACTGCGGGCTGACGACCCGCACCCCATGCGTTTCGCCCTCGACCTGAACAACACGGTCGGGCGCGCCCAGCTCGCCGCAGTCGAACTGCTCCACACGGTCACCGCCGACCAAGCCGGATACACTCGGATGTACGGGCGCGACTTCTACACGGATCTCGCGGAGAACCCGGCTCTGCGCGCGTCGTTCGACGCATCGATGGAACAGCGGATCCGCGGCGAGGTGGCTGAGCTGGTCCATGGGTTTGACTGGTCGCGTTTTCGTCGTCTCGTCGACCTCGGAGGAGGGGACGGCCACCTCCTGGTGTCCGTCCTGGAGGCCCATCCTCACCTGCGGGGGACTGTCCTCGAACGAGCCGAGACCGTGGAAGCGGCCGCCGCGCGCCTGACCGCATCCGGATTGGGCGAACGGGCCGAAGCCGTGCGGGGCGATTTCTTCGCATCGGTTCCCGAGGGAGCCGACCTCTTTCTCCTGTCCGACATCCTGCACAACTGGCCGGACGATAAAGTCGTCACCCTCCTGCAGAACTGCGCCAAGTCGATGCCTCTCGACGGGGCCTTGGTCGTCGTCGAGACCATGCTCGACGGTGAGCCGGGTCAGCCGCTCAACACGACCATGGACCTCAGTATGTGGACGTTCCTGGGGGGACGCGAGCGTACACAGGGAAACATCACCGAACTGGCCGAGCGAGCCGGGCTGGTCCTGGCAGGGAAGAAATACCTCGGAACCTGGAGGAATCTGCTCGAATTCCGCCACGCGTGACCTTTCTTCCTTCAACTGCCCTGACAGCAGAAAGGTGCCTCCTACCTGCGATGATCTGGATTGTCGAGATCAAAACCGTCGCAGAGAAGAGGCACCCAGCGGGTGAATGCTACCGAATGGGGGTGCCGGTCCGGCGCGATCAAGCTGACGAAGATCGAGGCTGCAGACGAGCTACGGAACCTGCGCAAGATCAAGAACGAGGTGGGCCGCCGCTGGGGATCAGTCCCGCTGATCGACATGCTGAAGGAGGCGGTGCTGCGCACCGGCAGCCTGAACGCCGTCACCTCCGTGGTGGGCGGATCCAACCTCAAGCCCGAGGTTCTGGCCGAGCGACTCATGCTCACCATCTACGGGTACGGCACCAACACCGGGATCCGGGCCGTGGCCTCCGGTGGCCACGCCCACAGCGAGGACGACATCCGCTACGTGCGGCGCCGCTTCTGGGTGATCAAGTACGCGACCGCGATCAAACAGGGCACCGCCTCCACCGAGGCGATCCTGCGCCGCTTCACCGAATCCGCCTCCCACCCGACCTACCAGGCCATGCTGGAGGCCGGCCATGCGCAGAAGACCATCTTTCCGTACAAGATCACATCAGGGCCCGGGCAGGGTTCGACCCCGACGGGTCGTGATGGTGACCTGGGCAGTGCCGCTCGTTTGGGGCTCATGACACGTTTCTTACCGGCACCCCGACTACCCGGCCGCGTCCTGCGCGGCCAGCACGTCACCGCCGAACAGGCCACTGCGATGGCCGCCGCCCTGACCCGGCTGCACCAAGCGATCCCCACGCCGGTGGTCGAGGCGGTCGAACCCGCCGCGTGGGGACCCGCCGCAGCCGTAGCCAAGGCCCGCACCTGGGCCGACAAGCAGCCCAACCTCGGCGACACGCCCGCCGCGCACCAGGCATACCGAGCGGGAGCGGTGTGGCTGGCCACGACCGCTCCCGACAAGCTCACCGCTGATCCACTGCCGCCGGTTCTCGGCCTGTCCGACGGCAATCATGCCAACTACCTGTGGGACGACCACGATCACCAGGTGCGCATCATCGACTGGGAAGACTCCGGCCGCAGCGACCGCGCCTTCGAGCTCGCCGAAGTCTGCGAGCACATCTCAGGCGTCGACGGCACCCTCGACGCAGAGCAACTGCTGGCCGCCATGGAGCTGACCAGGCAGGAGCGCGAACGCGTACGGGACTTCCGCCGACTGCTCGCGCTGGGCTGGTTCCTCATGCTCGGCCCGGACGGGCCGTTCGCCGCCCGCAATCCCGCAGGAACCCTGGAACGGCAGGCCCGGCGGGTCCTTCACCTGCTCGCCTGACACCTACCCCGGCGGCGCACCCTGCCTCCAAATCGAGCTTTTCCGGTGATGGCCGGCCAAGGCCAAGGCCCACGAGGAGTCCCAGAGCCCAGCCCGGTATCCAGCCCACGGCGCGCTGATCGTCACAGCTCCGGGTCGTCGTCGGCGGTAGGGTCGCGCAGGTCCCGCAACCGGCCCGCCAGTTCCGGCCGGTTGAACGGGTACGTCCCATGGAAGTTCTTCTCCGCTGCCGACGGTGGGCATGGGCAGTGTCCCGACACGGATCCGGGTCGCCGGGCCGAGGTCGTCGACGTATGCAGCGGTGACCGTCGCGGGCACGCTAGTCATGTGTCAAGCCGTAGGTGTCGGCCCAGGCACGCTTCAGGTCGGCTTCGCTCCAGCGCCCGAAGGTGTAGGCGGGCGAGTGCACCGGCAGCGCCTGTTCCACCTGGATCAGCACCGCCTCGTGACACGGATAGGCGGGGCCGTGCGTGTTCATCACCCATTGTCGGGACCATGCGTACACGGGGTCACCCTCGCCACGGAGCTCGGCGGTTCCCTTGAAGCGGTACCCACGCCGGAGGAGAAAGTCGATCACATTCACCTCCAGACGAGGATCCCGCCGCAGGTTCGCCACCGTCGTGGGGGAGGCCATGTTCATGAACACCAGATGATCGTCGTCGTGGACGAGCAACGACCCTTTCGGAGACAGGTTTGGAGAGCCGTCCTCGCAGACCGTCGCCACGAACGCGAGCTTCGCGCTGTCGACAATGCTCCGCATGTCCTGCGTAATGATTCCCATCGTGTCCCCCTGTTTCGCCGTGGGTGCGCCCGACGTGCCGAGCCGACGTCGCCGCAGGCCCCCGTCGACGAACTCTCTTCATCGGGGCCGATCCCCATCACCGCGGCCTACCCCACCCCGAACCGTCCTAATTCCGAGAGCAGGCATTCGGCGCGGTCGGACTGGTCTCCTACGGTCGACGACGCCGCCAAGGGTCGGGGCCGGTCAGGCGGCGGTCGCCTTTCGTGGTCTGCACGAAGACCTGCCAGTTGTAATAGGCGTAGTAGTTTCGCGGGTCGCGCTTGATCTGGCGGGCGTACAGCAACACCGCGTTCACGTACGGCTGGGTGGGATTGTAGGCATGCAGGGCACGCTGGTAGTCGCGGGGCGCGCCCGAGGCGCGCAGGTAGTTGGCAGCACCGAACACCGCGTCGCGCGGGTCGCGGACATCTCCGCCCAGGCCGTACGCCTTCCACGTGGCGGGCATGAACTGCATCGGGCCCTGCGCCCCGGCGTAGCTGTCGGACCGCACCCGGCCGAACACGGACTCCACCAGCATCACCGCGGCGAGCACCTCCCACTCGACGCCGAACCGGCGCTCGGCCTGCTGGAAGTAGCCGAGGAGCACCTTCGCCGGCTCGGCGGGCTGGACGCGGAACTTCACCGACCCGCTGATCGGGCGAGTGAGCGAGAACAGGTCCGCGATGGCCGTCACGTTCTCCTCGGCCTCCTTGGCGAGCGCGGCGGGCAGCCCGTCGTACACCCGGCGGGCGAGGTCGGGGTGGCGGGCGAGGTAGCGGTAGATCCGCTGCTGGTGCAGCGCGAGCAGGACCGCGGGCTTTGGAGGCTGGGCACCCGTGTCGCCGTCCCTCGTCCAGGCGTCGACGGCGTTCCGCAGGGCGCGCGTGGTGGTCTTGATGGCGTCGGCGATGCGGGCGGCGTCCTTGGGAATGGGGACGTCGGCGGCGAGGAGTCTGGCGGTGGGGGACCGGTCGGTGGGGGCGGGTGTGGACATGGCGGCCCGCCCGGGGGCGGGGGGCAGTGCTCCGTCGGTTGCCCCCGGACCTGCACAACCACCGAGGGTCACGGCCGTGACCATGGCCGCGGCCCGGGCGATCATCGCCCTCGCCCTGCGCGTTGCGGGCGCAGGGCCGTTGTGCGTGGTCGGCAGCAGGAAAACGGGTCGCGGCGCCGTACCTCGGGGCGCGGACCCGGGATAGAGGTCGGGTGTGCGTCTGATCTCCATCCGGGGCAACCTACCTGCCTGGCCTCGCCCGGTCAGGGAAGGCGTGGGCATTCTTGACAGATGGACGTGACACTGTTTGAGATCAGCGGCGCAGAGGCGCCAACCTGAACGGTGAGCGCCGACTGCGGGAGAGAGTAGGGGGACGCGAAGGGCAAACCCGCTCGTCCGCTGCTCGCGCCATGAAGTGTCCGGCGGGGTGCATGCCATGAGTGAGCCACACCAAACCCGGTGGGCAGCCGCATGTGAGAGCTACCCCGCCGGTCACCTCGACCAAGCCTGGCCAGGCTGCGGTCGTGCCGCCAGTTAACAAGTAGGCGCGGTGCGGGGATCGCGGCCCGCATCCAGAGCCAGCCCCCACCAGTTCGGCCCCATGATCAAGGGGTTGATCATGGGGCCGATTCTCACGTGGTCTTCTCAAACGCTCGACGTCGGCGGATCCGCCACCACGGTCGAAGTGGCGTGGGTGGTGTTTCCGCTACAGGGAGCCCTTACGCCAGGGCCCGGTGATGGCGAAGGTGATACCGGGGCTCTGCAGGTTGGCAAACAGCCAGTCACCGTTCTTCGGTTCGAAGGTCGACCCGCACCACTCCGATCCGGTGTAGTCGCCAGGAGCGACAGACTTACCAGGAACACCACCGGCCGGGATCACGGCCTTGTTGGCCGCGAACGGGAAGATCTCCCCGTCGGTGGTCAGGCCGTGCAGGTACTCACCCTCACTCCCGTCCTCACAGAGGACGATGCCGCCCCGGGGGCTCACGCAGATGTTGTCCGGATTGTTGAGTACGGAGGCGTCCGGGGAGGCGAACAACACCCGCATCCGCTCCGTCTGAGGGTCGTACTCGAAGACCTGGCCCTGTCCCGTGGGTCCGCCGCTCGTCGACGTCGAAGAGTGCCGTTTTGGAGCGCAGGATGTCGAGCATGCGCTGGTCGACAGTGTTCACCGTGAGAAGCCTGTGGACCTGCACCTTGCGCACCTGGCCCATGCGATGAGCGCGCGCCACAGCCTGGGTCTCCATGCTTGGCTTGACCTGCGGCTCGCACATGATCACCACGGAGGCGGCCTGCAACGAGTCGCCGAATTCGGGGGCGTCGCGGGCGCTGCCGCCGTTAAGCCGCTGGCCTGGTTTCGCAGGCCGGGGGCGCGGCGGTGCTACCGGTGACGCCACTGTCCGTGCTGACCGGGGGCGTCATCGGTCGAGCGGGTCCAGGCGGATGCGCCCGGCGAGGGTTGCCGGCCAGACGCTGAGGGGTTCGTTGGCGTCCTGCTATGGCCGGCACGATGAGACCTGGCCGCGGGACCAGAGTGCCCGGCGCCGGTGTAGCGCCGGGCACTCTCCGGGGTTCAGCGACGGGTCACACGCCCGCCGTGGCGTGCGGCGACGGCTCTCGGGCGGGGATGTCTGCGGGCCGGGTCAGCGGGCCGCCGCGCAGCAGCGCGCCGCAGATGACGGCGCCGGCTGCGAAGATGCCGGCGCACCATCAGAACACCGTGGTGTAGCTGTGGCCCGCCGCGAGCTGGACCAGCTGAGGTGTCGGCCGTCCGTGCAGGTGGCCAGCCAGGTCGTGGGTGGTGGCGCGATGGCGTTAAGGAGCGCGGTGCCGATGTATTGGGTCCCCCAACGAGGAATGCCGGTGGTTCAGAATCCGACGGTTTCGCGGAGCAGCAGGACGGTGCCGCGCCCGGGGTGGGGTTCTGCGTTGAGGATGAGAAGGCGGTTGAGGGCACTGGGCTCGCCGTAGACCTTCATGGCGCGGTCGTTTTCCAGCGGGAGGCAGTGGTCTTCGATGCGGCGCAGCGCGGTGGGCAGGTCGGACACCACCTTCTGCGCCCCGACGATCCAGATCGCGTGGGCGGCGGCGCCGGCGTAGCCGGGCAGCTGGCTTCCGCTGGCCGAGGCCACCACAAGGGAGCCGGTTTCGGTGACCGCAGCAACACTGCCCACGATGACGTCGGGGGTAGACATCAGCAGCCAGATCTCGCGCAGTTGGGTGGCGCGGTCCATGGCCAGGCCGCGTGGCTTGACGGCGTCGTAGCGCCCGCTGGTGTTGATGTCCTCCTCGATGCCGGACAGGCGGAGGGTCTCGCTAGCCCCAGTGAACACGCTGGCGCCCTCCGGTATCAGCTCTTTGATGCGGGTACGCGCGGCGGCGGCGTCGTCGAGGATTTCCACAGTGAAACCGTGTTCCGTCAGCGCAGCGGCCGCCCGCTCCAGGCGCTGCGCGGGTGCCGGGTCGGCGAACGGTGATGCCGGCATTGAGGTAGTCATGATGTCTCTGAGCTTCCTGTTCGCTGGATGATGTGTTCGTCTCGGCAGTACGACGACACAGCCCCCCGGAATGTCAGGCGACGCGCCAACCTCACGGTTCGGCGCGCTATCTCGTCGAACAGGTGAGGGCAGATGCGACCAAGGGAGCCGTCGACACCATGACCACCCAATCCGAACCAGGACACGGCCGGCCCGATCCCGGCCTGAGTGCGATCATGAGCGAGCGGCGCCAGCTGATCAATCTCGCCTACCGGCTCCTGGGCTCCCTGGCCGAGGCCGAGGATGTCGTACAGGAGACCTACGCCCGCTGGTACGCCACGTCCCGGCAGCAGCAGGACGCCATTGAGTCCCCCGGCGCCTGGCTGACGAGGGTCGCCAGCCGCATCTGCCTGGACGTGCTCGGCTCGGCGCGCGCGAGGCGGGAGCGGTATGTGGGCGAGTGGATCCCCGAGCCGCTGCCCGAGTGTACGGAGTGGATCAGCGGGCGGCCGGGCGGTGCGACCGTCGACCCGGCTGACCGGGTCACCCTGGATGAGTCGGTCAGCATGGCCTTCCTGGTCGTGCTCGAATCGATGACCCCGGCCGAACGCGTCGCGTTCATCCTGCATGATGTCTTCTGCCACTCCTTTGCCGAAGTGGCCGAGATCGTCGGCCGGACTCCGGCGGCATGCCGCCAGCTGGCCTCCTCGGCCCGACGCCGCCTTCGCGAATCGCAGGGCCCCGCGAGTCCGACAGCCCAGCAGGCCGGCATCGTCAGGGACTTCAAGCAGGCATGGGAGGCCAAGGACATCGACGCCCTGATCGGCCTGCTCGACCCCGACGCCACGGCGATCGCCGACGGCGGCGGCCTCGCCACCACCTTCCTGCGCCCCATCGAAGGCGGCGAGCAGATCGCGCGCGCCTGGGTCGAGATCGCCGACCGGAGGCCCGGCAATATGACGTTCCTGGAGCGTACGGTCAACGGTCAGCCCGGTCTGGTGGCTCAGCAAGACGGCGTCACCGTGACGGTGTTCGCGTTCGAGGTCGCGGGCGACCGGATCAAGCACATCTGGGTAGTACGCAACCCCGAGAAACTCTGTCGCTGGACGACGAGCTGAGGTGCGTCTTCATACCAGGAGCGGCGCTCGGGTCGGCGCGACGTGCCCCAACCTGCTGCACGGCGACCTGCGGCGACGTGTCTGCATACGGCCTACAGCTCATGTCGTCCGGGAAGGCGCTCGCCGCATGCTCGCCGAGGCGCTCAAAGCCGAGGTCGACGCCTACATCGCGCAGTTCGCCAGCGAGCGCGACGAGGATGGGCGTCGTCTGGTCGTACGCAACGGCTACCACCAGCCCCGGCAGGTGCTCACCGCCGCCGGCGCGATTGAGGTCTGCGGCCCCCCGTGTCAACGACAAGCGCACCGACCCGGTCACCGGCGAGCGCAAGCGGTTCTCCTCGGCCATCGTGCCGCCCTGGGCGCGCAGGACACCGAAGATCACCGAGGTGCTGCCGCTGCTCTGCCTGCACGGCCTGTCCTCTGGGACTTCGTGCCGGCGTTGGGACCATCCGCGCGGACCCCGATCATCACCAGCAGACACAGCCGGTGCTCCTCCAGGCGGACGTTGACATGCACGCCGTCGCCCCACAGGTAGACGTAGTACACGTTCGACGGGTCCCGATCAGCGAAGGCGCGCTGCTCGGCCTTCCACTGCTCGGTCAACTCCGTGATCACCGGGGCCGACAGCCCCGCCGACGAACGTAAGGAGCTCATCGCGCTGGCCGACGGTACCGGGAGTCGGCCGAGTCGTGGTCACGCGCGGCCGGGCTGGCCATGGCCTTCAAGCTGATCGAACCCGCCCAGGCCCGCTGGCGTGCGGTCAACGCACCCCACCTGGTCGCCCTGGTCCGCGCCGGTGCATTTTCACCAACGGCAAACTCGTCGAATGCCCGACGACCACCACCCACAGAAGTCGCGTAGCATCCGATGAGTTTTCGACGCGGAAGGGGTCTACAGGTCATGACTACGCAGATGCTCGAGACTCCCGAGGCCGACCTCGTCTACGACATCCACGGCTCGCTGCCGACCGCCGATGGACACCCACCACTGGTCATGATCGGCCAGCCCATGGACGCCAGCGGCTTCGGCACGTTGGCGTCGCACTTCTCTGACCGCACTGTGGTCACCTACGACCCGCGCGGCCTCGGCCGCAGCACCCGCAAGGACGGCCGGTTCGACCATGTGCCCGGGATCCAGGCAGCCGACGTGCACGCCGTCATCGAGGCGCTCGGTACGGGCCCGGTCGAGCTGTTCGCGAGCAGCGGCGGCGCGGTGACCGCGCTCGCCCTCGTGGCGGCGTACCCCGATGACGTGACCATCCTGGTGGCGCACGAGCCGCCGCTTATTCCGGTGCTCCCCGACGCCCAGGCTGCCGAGCGCGCCCGTGCCGGCGTCCGGGATGCATACGAGGGCAAGGGCTGGGGCGCGGGTATGGCGGCCTTCATCATGATGACGTCGTGGCGGGGCGAATTCACCGAAGACTACTTCGCCCAGCCCGCGCCGGATCCTGCCGCGTTCGGGATGCCGACCGTGGATGACGGCTCCCGTGACGACCCGCTTCTCTCCGACCGGTCTTGGGCGGTCAGCAGCTACCGGCCCGACGTCGACGCGCTTACCGCGGCGCGGACGCGGGTTTTGATCGCAGTGGGCGAAGAGTCCCTGGACACCTTCACCGGACGCGCCTCCGTGGCGACGGCCAAGCTGCTCGGTCAGCAGCTGACGGTTTTCCCGAGCCATCATGGCGGCTTCGTCGGTGGCGAGTTCGGCTACGCCGGGCAGCCTGAAGCCTTCGCGCGTAAGCTGCGCGAGGTTCTCGTCGATGCCAACTGACGGTCGTCCTTCTCCTCGCCCCGCGGTGTTCGTCTGACTCTCCAGCGCTCGGACATGGCCACCGACGGCCACGACCAACCGGAAGCAGCCCAAAAGATCTTCATCCA
>NZ_BOOR01000076.1 GCF_016863335.1 Planotetraspora thailandica | reverse complement strand
CCACCAACTCACCAGACGACGCAGCAGGCCGGGCGGAGCCTGACGGTTCGGTCGAGTTGTGCGCGGTGCGCGGTTTCGAGGGAGGCCCTTGCTCATCGCGCACGGCAGAGGAACCCTCCCCGGCAGGCGACCCATCGGATGCTTCCCGCGCCGCCCCGCGCTCTGCCGCACTCTTTGTTCCGGCCTCCGCGCTAATGGGCGGCTCGGCCGAAGCCCCTGACGCGGGCTCGGACGACGCCTCTCGCGTGAGCCTGACAGCGTCGGCGGCGGACGGCTCGCCACAGCCCACGGAGGCAAGGTGTCCGGTACCCGGCTGTGCGGGTTCAGGCGGCGCAGAAAGCGTGGGTGCATTCTCCGCGAGCGTGGCCTTCCACCACTCTTTGATCCCCGACGGAGAGCTCAACGCCGAACTGCCGTCCGACGACCACGCCCGGGCCCGTTCCCGCACCTCCGCCCACCACTCAGGACCAGCAAGAGGTTCGCCAGAGGCAGGAGACGGACGCCTGCGCTGATCGGCCACGTCCGCCTCCCCTCAAGAGCCCCGGATCGAAACTGTGTCTGAATACTCCCACGCACAGTAACCGTCCGACTACAGATATCGAACAGAATTTCTATCCGTTGTGACCCCAGACGACAAGCTCCGTTCGGCGCACGGAAGACCCGCCTCGCCGCAGATCGCGTTCCCGCCGAATAGATCGCAATTTATGGTGATCTCGACCATCGCTCCCGAACATCGACCAAGGACGAGCCAATGTCGGACGCGGATCCTGAAGCCGGAACCCAGAACGACCAGGTCGACACCACGAAACCGAGCATTTCGCGGGTCTACGACTTCATGCTGGGCGGCAAGGACAACTTCGCCGTCGACCGCCAGGTGGCCGAGATGGCCCTGCAGATCGCACCCGACGCGCCGGCGGCCGCACGGTCGAACAGGGACTTCCTGAAGCGAGTCGTCCGCTACCTGACGAAAGAGGCCGGCATCCGGCAGTTCCTCGACATCGGCTCGGGCCTGCCGACCCAGGGGAACGTCCATGAGATCGCGCAGGAGATCACTCCCGAGGCGCGCACGGTGTACGCCGACATCGACCCGATCGTCCTTGCCCATGGCAGGGCGATCCTGGCCAAAGACGAGCAGACGACGGTCATCGAGGCGGACATCCGTGATCCCGGCTCGATCCTCGATCACCCCGAGGTCAGGCGGCTCATCGACTTTCGCGAGCCGGTCGGCCTGCTGCTGTTCGCGATCGTGCATCACCTGAACGACGACGAGAACCCCGGAGGCACGGTCGCGCGCTTCCGTGACGCCGTGCCGTCCGGCAGTCATCTCGCGATCTCGCATTTCCACAACCCGGGCGAACGCCATCCGGAGGTGGCCGAGCAGGCCGCGGCCGCCGAAAGGCTGTTCAACGAGAATCTCGGCACCGGGCGTTGGCGCACGCACGACGAGATCACCGCCTACTTCGGCGACCTGGAGTTGGTCGAGCCGGGACTCGTCCCGCTCGCGGAGTGGCGGCCCGATCCCGGCGACGTTCCGCAGCAGGGCATCACCTATCACACGTTCGTGGGAGGCGTGGCACGCAAGTCGTGACCAGAGCGTACGGAGAACCTCGTCTCCGGCCGGTTGACAGGCGTCATCTCGGGCGATGATGCTCGAAGGGGTCCGCCCCTCTACAGGAAGGCGGAACTCTTCCATGATCAGCCTTAATTCTGGGCCGGCGCCCGACATTCTCTATGCCGACGAACGGCTCGACATCCGAACCTCGGGCTGCGATCAGATCAGGGTGACCGGCGAGATCGACGTCACGAACAGCGACGCCATGGTCAAGGCACTGCTACCGGCACTGGACGGACGACGTTGCCCGGTCGTCGACGTCGGCGGCCTGGCGTTCATCGACCTGTACGGCCTGCGGAGCCTGGCGTCGTTGTCCGACGAACAGGTCAGGCTTCGCAACGTCCAGCCGAATCTGGCGCGCATGCTGGGCCTGCTCGCGTGGTCCACCTTCTCCGTCTCCTGATCTCCCCCGCCACCTGCCCGAATCCTGATGGTGTGCGTTTCTGAAGCGCCGGATGGAGGAAAAGGTAGGAAGGACGCCGTTTCAAGCACACACAGAGCCTGAGCACGCTTGACCCCCCTTGGCTCCTTGCAAGGAGGGGTTATGACTGACATGCGGGCGACCGGATGCTCCTGACCCATGTGCTGACGACGGCCGCGACGTTGCTTCGGGGCGTTCTTCCCGACCCTCTCAGGGACGTCGTCCCATGTCCTCGCCAGGTGAGACCGTGCCCCGCCGGCCTGCGGATCGACCTGCACGGCATCGGTGCCCCCGGCACGGAACGCGCGGCCCGCCGGCTGGAGAGGCGGTTGTGCGCCGTCACCGGCGTGGAGCGGGCCGAGGTCAACGGCCGGCTGGGCTCGGTCTTCGTGGGTTGCGACCCGGACAAGGTCGACCAGGACGAATTGCTGGCGATCACCGAGGAGTTGGACGAGCAGGAGGAGCGGGCCAGGCACAAGCCGGTCAAGCCGCGAGACGAGCACCTGCGCGCCACCATCCGCCTGGCCGCCGGCGTGTCGGGCATCGGGCTGGTCTTCGCGGGGAGGGCGGCGCGGCTTCCCCGGCTGCCCGTGGCCGTACCCGCCCTGCTCCACCTGGCGAACTCGACCCCGGTCCTGCGCGAGAAGCTCAACCAGCGTCTGGGCAAGCACGCCACAAACGCGATGTTCACCTCGGCTACCCTCATCACGCAGACGCTGACGCTGCGCCCGATCGGCCTGCTGGTGCAGTCGATCTCCTCTACCGCCCGATATGTGGAGGCGCGGGCGGGCCGGCACGCCTGGGAGCGGCTGGAAGAGCAGCTGGCCGACCGGGTCGGGGCGTACCGCCACATCCTGACGCCCTCGCGTGAGCGGCCGTGTCCGTTGCCTCACGGCCCCATCGAGCGGTATGCCGACATCGCCAGCCCGGTGACGGTCGGGGCCTACACCGTCACGCGGATGATCGCGGGCAGAGGCCAGCGGCCTATGTCCATCCTGATCTCGGGGACCCCCAAGATCGCCTACCTCAGCCGCGACTCCTTCTCCGGCGCCGTCGTGCGTGCGCTCGGGCAGCGGGACACGGTCGTGCTGGACGGGGGCGCGCTGCGTCATCTGGACCGCGTCGACACGGTGATCCTGGACTCCGACAGCATCACGACCGGCTCCTGGACGATCGACCGGCTCGTGCCCGTCGGCGACGGCATGGACACCGGCGAGCTCTACGCGCGGCTCTACACGCTGGTCGACTTCACCGATCCCACGACGACGACTCCGGCGGGAGAGGACGGCCTGTCCGTCGCGCCGATCGCCGACCTGGAAAGGCACCTGTCGGCGGAGGCCCGCGACTGGAGACACAGAGGGCTGCTCGCGCTCGGGGTGAGCCGCGCGGGACGCCTGATCGCCGTCGCCGGACTGTCCCGCGAGATCGACCTGATGGCCGAGGCCCTGGTCGCGGCGGCCAGGGCCGCGGGCACCGTGATGCTCGCCGGAGACGACGAGGGCCTCGCGCACAGGCTCGGGATTGAGCGTCTCGTCCCCGGCGGACACGAGCTGGGGAGCTTCGTGCACGGCCTGCAGGCCGAGGGCCACTGCGTGGTCGTGGTGTCGCGCGGCTCGCGCCAGGGGCTGGCTCAGGCCGACATCGGGATCGGTGTGACGGACGAGTCGAGTCCCGTGCCGTGGGACGCCGACGTCGTGGCGGAGCTCCACGGAGCGCACCTGCTGCTGACGTGTGTGCCGAAGGCGTTGTCGGTGAGCCGCAACGGCGTACGGCTCGGCGCGGTGGCGGGCGTGGTCGGCGGGCTGCTGGCGATCGCGGGGCCGGAGGCCACGTCCCTGCGCAGGGCCCAGCTCGTGAGCGCCGGCGCCTCGGCCACGGCTGTCGTCATGGGCGAATGGGCCGGCCAGACCGCCGGGCGTGTTCCCGCGCCGCTGCGCGCCGACACGACGCCATGGCATGCCATGTCGGCCAAGGAGGTGCTCGCCCGGCTGCGGTCCTCGTCGGAGGGCATCGGCGAGGCGGAAGCCGTACGCCGCCGGGGTGAGGCGGGCGAGGAGGAGCCGCGGGGGCCACGCTCGGTGCTCGACACGACGGTCGACGAGCTGGCCAACCCGCTCACCCCCGCATTGGCGGCGGGAGCGGGCATCTCCGCCCTCGTCGGGTCGGTTCTCGACTCCGTGCTCATCGGCAGCGTGATGCTGATCAACGCGTTCCTGGGCGGAGTACAGCGGTCCCGGGCCGATCGGGCGCTGCTACGTCTCACCGAGGCCACCGAGGTGCGCGTACGGCTGCGCCGTCCGGACGGGACCGTGGACGCGGCCACCGAGGATCTCGCTCCTGGCGACGTCATCGAGCTGCGCGCGGGCGACGCCGTCCCCGCCGACGCGCGCGTCATCAGGGCGGTCGGGCTGGAGGTCGACGAGTCGACGCTCACGGGCGAGTCACAGCTGGTCACGAAGACGGCCGCGCCGACCGTCGCCGCCGCCGTGGCCGACCGCAGCTCGATGGTCTACCAGGGCACGACCGTCGCCGCCGGCAGCGGCCGCGCGGTGGTCGTCGCCACCGGCGACATGACGGAGTCAGGGCGCAGCGGGCTGCTCGCCCGGCGGCCGAGCCCGGAGACGGGTGTGGAGCTGAGGCTGCGCGAGCTGAGCAGCCGCATCCTTCCCGTATCAATAGCGTCCGGGTTCTTCCTGCTGGTGACGGACATGCTGCGCGGCCGTCCGGTGGAGTCCGCGCTCACCCCGGCGGTGAGCCTCACCGTCGCGGCCGTCCCTGAGGGGCTTCCGTTCGTCGCCACGGTCGCCGAGTTGGCGGCGGCCCGCCGCCTGTCGAAGCGTGCGGCGCTGGTGCGCAACCCTTCCACGATCGAGGCGCTCGGCCGGGTCAACGTGCTGTGCTTCGACAAGACGGGCACGCTGACCGAGGGACGCATCAGCCTGCGTTACGTGTCGGACGGCAGGGCCGGCGAAACCGCCGACGACCTGCCCACGGAGCTGAAGCGGATCGTGGCGGCCGCCGTGCGCGCCTCCCCCAGGACGGGCGGCGGAAGGATCATCGCCCATCCGACCGACCGCGCGGTCGTCGAGGGCGCCCAGCGGATGGGCGTCACCCCCGAGGAGGGCCTCGCGAGGTGGAAGCGCGTCGACGAGCTGCCGTTCGAGCCGGGGCGCGGCTATCACGCGGTGCTCGGCCTTACGGAGTCGGGGCACCTGCTCAGCGTGAAGGGCGCGCCGGAGATCGTGCTGACCCATTGCACGCATGTGCTGGAAGACGCGCAGATGGTGCCGTGTGACGACACGGTCAGGCGGCGGCTCGAAGGCGAGGTCGACCGCCTCGCGCGGCAGGGGTACCGCGTGCTCGCGGTCGCGCAGCGCCCGGCGTCCGACCGCAGCGACCTGGACGAGTCGCGCATCGACAACCTGTGCTTCCTGGGCTTCCTCGGCCTGGCCGATCCGGTGCGCGGCACGGCGGCCGAGAGCGTCAAGCGGCTCGTCCGCGCCGGCGTGCGGATCGTGATGGTGACCGGCGACCATCCCAGCACGGCCGAGGCCATCGCGGCCGAGCTCAACGCCTTGAACGGCCGGCGCATCATGAGCGGGCCCGAGCTGGACGCGCTCGACGACGAGACGCTGACGAAGGTGCTGCCCGACGTGGCGGTCTTCGCGCGGGCCACGCCTGCGCACAAGGCCCGCATCGTCACCTGCCTGCGCCGGGCGGGTGAAGTGGTCGCCGTCACGGGCGACGGCGCCAACGACGCTCCGGCCATCCGCACGGCCGACGTGGGCATCGCCCTGGGGACGCGCGCGACGCCCGCCGCACGCGGGGCGGCCGACCTGGTGGTGACCGACGACCGCATCGAGACGATCGTCGACGCCATCGTCGAAGGCCGGGCGATGTGGAGGTCGGTCCGCGACTCGCTGAGCGTGCTGCTGGGCGGCAACGTCGGGGAGATCGTGTTCACGGTGGGGTCGAACCTGCTGGCAGGGCGCAGCGCGCTCAACGCGCGCCAGCTCCTCCTGGTCAACATGCTCACCGACATGGTCCCGGCCATGGCGGTCGCCACCCGGGCCCCGACGGCGACCGATCCGGAGAAGCTCCTGGCCGAAGGGCCGGAGGCCTCGCTCGGCGCCTCGCTGACCCGGGACATCTATCTGCGCGCCGCGGTCACGGCGACGGCCGCGACGGCAGCGTGGATCGTGGGGCGGGTGACCGGCACCCGGGGCCGCGCGGACACGATCGGGCTGGTCGCGCTCGTCTCCGCCCAGCTGATGCAGACCCTGGCCGGCGGCGGCAAGGACAAGGTGGTCCTGGCGGCCGCCCTCGCGTCTCTCGCAGTGTTGTGGCTGATCGTCACTGTGCCGGGCGTGAGCGGGTTCTTCGGATGCCGTCCGCTGGGCCCGCTGGCCTGGACGATCGGCCTCGGCAGCGCCGCGGCGACGACACTGCTCGGCATGATGGTGCAACCGATCGCGGAGGAGGAGCCGCACCTGCCGGAGACCGGTGCCGAACCCGCCGCCGAGCCCGCCCTGGCCTGACGGTCAGGCGGTGAAGTCGGCGAAATCGAAGCCAGGGGAGACGACGCAGCTGACGAGCACGCCCTCGTCACCCGCCGGCCTGGCCGCCTGCCATGTGCCCGCGGGGACGAGCGCCTGGGGGACCTGGCCGTTCTCCACATCGGGACCGAGTGTGATCACCTGTTCGTCGCCGGGGCGCTCCCCCGTACCTCCGAGCACGAGCCTCAGCGGGCCGCCGCGGTGCCAGAACCACACCTCGTCGGACCGTACGGCATGCCAGACGGACTCCTCACCCGGGTTCAGGAGGAAGTAGATGCCGGTGGCGCTCTGCCGGGCGCCGCCGTACCCGGGAGGTTCGAAGGAGACAGACGTGCGCCAGGTCTCCCTGAACCATCCGCCCTCGGGATGAGGGAGCAGGTCAAGCGCCTCGGCGACCGCGGGCCGTTCCTGGACGGAGACGAACGTGCCCGTCACGTCGCGGCGCAGGAACCGCACCCGCCCGTCGTCGCCGACGGCGACCACCGGCTCGGGCTTGGTGGGCGGAAACGCCTCCGCCGCCACCCTCAGGGCGTCGGCGTCGTCGGAGGCGGGCAGCGAGGGCCCGTCAGGGTAGGCGGCGAGCGTCATGACCAGCACGCCGCCGATCGTATGCCAGGCCTCTCACCCGATTCGCCGCACATCCGGCACGGCGAGGACGAGCAGGCCGGTGGCAAGCTGCCAGGCGGCCCCGAATCCCAGCACGGCCGCCGTGCCGACCAGGGCGGCCACCGGGCCCGCCGTGGCCAGGCCGAGCGGCCCGAGAGCGAACGCGCCCACGGTGGTGAACGAAGTGATCCTGGCCATGACCTCGGCCGGAACATACCGCTGGTCGGTGGTCGCGTAGAGCGTGCCGGAGACGGCCGCGCCGATGCCGGCGACGAACGCGGCGCCTGCCACGGGCACGGCGGGGAGGCCTGCGGCGAGGGCGGCCGACGGAAACGCCCAGCCCGCCGTGGCGATGGTCGCGACGACGAGCGGCCTGCGCGGGTTCCGGCCGCCCAGCGACGCCAGGCCGCCCACCACCGCGCCGGTGCCGTAGAGCGCCATGATCAGCCCCCAGTCGCGGGCGCCGCCGAGACGCTCGTGCGCCACGACGGGCCCGAGCACGAGGAACGGCGCCCACACGAGCAGGTTGAACAGCGTGAACTGCAACGTCGTCACCCACAGCCAGGTCCTCGACCGGAACTGCGCCCAGCCTTCGCGCAGTGCCGCCCTCCCGCTTCCGGCACGCGCGGGGGAGCCGCCGCGAACGCGCAGGGCGAGCAGCGCCGTGGCGCTGACCACGTAGGTGGCCGCGTCGACCGCGACCACCACGCCGGAGCCCGCCGTCGCGACAGCGACCCCGGCCAGGGCCGGGCCCGCGACCGATGCGAGCGACCCGGCCATGCCGGCCAGCGCGTTGGCGTCGCGCAGCTTCCCCTCGTACGGCTCTCCCGCGGCGGCGATCCCCGGGATGAGCGCGCCGCGGGCGGGGGCGTAGAACGACTCGCCCGCCCCCCACATGGCGAGCAGCACCATGAACGTCCAGACGGCCGGCCGTCCGGTCAGCAGCAGCGCCGCCAGCACAGCCTGCACGGCGCAGCGCAGCAGGTCGGCGGCGACCATGACGCGGCGGGGCCCGAACCGGTCGGCGACCGCCCCGCCCACAAGCATCAAGATCACCATGGGGACGATGCGCGCCGCCATCACGGCGCCGAGGTCGGCCTCGGTTCCTCCCCCGTCGAGCACGGCGAAGGTCACCGCGACCGTCGCCATCGACGACCCCAGCAGGGATGCCGACTCCCCGATGAAGAACAACCTGAGGTCGCGGTGTCTCAGGGCGGCCAGCCGCCGGATCTTCGCCATGCCTCATCACCCTGCGGGGCCACGAGGGGCCGGTTCAAGATTTCGGCTCAAGAAGGTTGAGTCCCTTTACTGCATAGCGATTCCGACGCCCCCCTTGTCGTACAGAACTGGCGGGTTATACTCGCCGCACGCTTCCCTGGAGCCGTTCATTTACTGCGGAAAGAGCAATGGATGGCGTCATTTCCTGCCCCCGTGGAATACGCCGTGGCGGTCGAGCACTATCTCGCGGCGCTGCGCCTGAGTGAAGCCTCCCGGCGCGTCTACCGCATCGCACTGGCCACCTGGGCGTGGGCGCTCGTCGCGAGGACTCCGCCGGGCGGCAGGGAACGCCGGGGAGCCGCCGCGCCCATCGTGCCGATGGCGCTGCTCGACGCCCCGGACGCCGGGCAGCGCGTGCAGGACGCCCTCGTACGGCGGGCCGCCACGGCCGATCCGCGCACCGTGAGCAGGGAACTGTCCATCCTGCGCGGCGCGATCTCCTGGTGGCGGATGCGGGGCTGGATCGACGCCGATCCGCTGAAGGGAGTGCGCCCGCCCGCCACGCCGCCTTCCGCGCCTTCCACGCTCACCCTGGCCCAGGTGGCGGAGGTGTTCGCACTCCCTGCGCCACTTCGCGAGCAGGCGTGCTGGCACCTGCTGTACGAGACCGCCTCCCCGATCGAGCGGGTGCTCGCCCTGAACGCCGACGATCTCGACCTGATCAGGCGGCGGGTGCGCAGGGATCCCGCCATCCGGTGGGGGGCGGAATCGGCTCGGCTGCTCCCCCTTCTTCTGGCCGGCCGCACGGAGGGGCCGCTCTTCCTGACGAGCCGGCGGCCGGGCGCGGACGCGGCGGCCCGCGACCGGTGCCCGATCACCGGGCGGGGCCGGCTCTCCTACCGCCAGGCTGCCGGGCTCTTCACTGAGGCCACCCGGTCCCTCGACCCGGAGGGACACGGCTGGACCCTGCGCCGGCTTAGAACGGCCGGTATGGCCGCATAGACTGCGGTTCATGCGACGACTGGGCAGCACTGTGGTCGTGGTGGCGGGAGATCGGGCGGCCGAGGTGGTCTCCGGACTCGACGGCCTGCACAACGTCAGGGCGATCCTCCGGGGCGAGCGCCCGGCGGCCGAGGTGACCGAGTCGGTGAGCCGGGCCTCGGCGACGTACGTGGTGCACGACGCCGATCCGCTGGCCGAGGTCGGCGGCGCCTGGGTGGACTTCTTCGACGGCAACGCCCCCACCGGCGGCCTGGAGGTCGCGATCGAGACGGCTCTGGCCGGGCTCCGGTCGGAGCGTCTCATCCTGCCGGACTACTACGTCGTGCTCGACCCCGACGACCTGGCGCCCACGCGACGGCACTGGTGGCTCGGCGTGCTCGCGGGAGCGGCGCCGACCCGGGTGGCGCCCGCACCTGCCGCCGTGGCGTCGGTGGCGGAGACGCTCGGCCATCTGGCCGCCGGCCGGTGGTGGCCCGCGGATCTGGAGGGGTGGCTGCGCGGGTTGCCCAAGGTCGTCCCCGACCGGGTCGGCCTTCCGGGCGAGCCGTCACTGCGGGGGTTGTGACGCCGTTGACGATCAGTGATCAGATCAGTTTGCGTAAATAGCGGGTAAAATAAGTAAATATGCGCCGACCCTCCCGGCTCTTACTTGTCAGCTGCGCCTTCCTGACCGCCTGCTCTCCCGGCATGTTCTCCGGCCAGGTGGAACGTTCCGGACAGCCCGACCGCGTGCCCCTGAAGGCCGCCCGTACGTCCCCGGCCGGCTCCCCGTCTCCTTCGTCGGCGGCTAAGGAACTCGACCTGGTCTCCCTGCCCACCGGCCTCACGGCGGGGACCGACAGCCCGCTCTACACCGCGCCGAAGGCCAAGGCCCACTGCGACGTGCCGTCGATCAAATCCGGCAGCTTCACGTCCATGAAGAAGTACATGACGGCGGTCTCCGCCTGCCTCGACCGCATCTGGACGAGCGAATTCAGGGCCGCGAAGATCTACTACTCGCCCCCGGAACGGAAGTTCATCCAGCGCCGGGTGCGTGACCCCAAGTGCGGCATGATGCCCGCCAAGGGCGCCGACGGCACCTACTGCGGCGGCACGAAGACCTACTACGTGCTGGCCGCCCGTACGGCCCTGCGTCCGGACGCGGCGCCGTGGGCGTCCGAGGTGGTCGCCCACGAGTACGGCCACCACGTGCAGCACATGATCAACATCCTCGATTACGAAGAGAGTGCGGCGGGCGTAGCCCCGAAGTCGGACGCGGACGTGCTGAGCAGGCGGGTGGAGCTTCAGGCCGAGTGCTTCGCCGGCGTCGCCATCAGCGGCATGGGCGGCGAGATGCCGTCGTGGTGGGATTATCGGTCGCTGTACACGGGCTACGCCCTCGACGGGGCCTGGGTCCGCGACCACGGCAAGCTGTCCACCCAGATGCGCTGGCTCGGGAGGGGCTACCGCTCCGGCAAGCCGGAAGCATGCGACACGTGGTCGGTGTCCAAGCGAGACGTCACCTGACCTCGTTTTGAGGCAGCCATTTCGAGACGGCCGCCACCAGCTCGTCGAAGGAGCGGTCGAGGCCGATCGTGGCGATGCCCGGCCCGCCGTACATCCGGGTGCCCAGCTTCGAGGGCGCCGAGTGCACGTGTCGTCGCACGGCCTCCGGAGTCATGCGGAGGATGAGGAAGCGGGTGCGCCGCACCTGGTGGACCGCGATTCCGTCGATGTCGTCCCAGGGGATCGGCTGCGCCGAGAGCCGCCGGTCATGGATGCCTTCCGGCCCTACGGCGACGACGACGGGGTCGCCCGCCCAAAGCTGCCGGAGCCACTTGGAGGCCGCGACGACGCCCAGCAGCACCGCCATCCAGCCGACGACCCGGGCGAAGAGCCCGTCGCTCTCGCCCAGAAGGCCCAGCCCCATGAGGGCTCCGAACACGACGAACAGAATGCACGCCAGCAGAACCAGCACCATTTTGGGAACCGAGCGCCGCCATACCCGCACATCATCGTCGATCATCCATAGATAATGGATTTATCGGCACACGCGGTCAATGCAGGGATGCGCCCACTATTGTCACCGGCGTGGAGACGGATGCCTGGTGGGCGTTGATCGAACGGGCACGAGCGGTCGCCGGCGACCGAGCCGATGACAGGGACCCGCCCGACGACCCGCTGCCCCAAGCTCTGACCGACCTGCTCGCGGCGCTGGACCCCGCCGAGATCATCGCGTTCGACCTGCTGCTGACGAGGGTCTGCGACTCGGCCTACACGCGGCCGCTGTGGATTGCCGCCGACCTCATCGAGGGAGGCTGCGGAGACGACGGCTTCATGGACTTCCGGTCCGGGCTCATCCTGCTGGGCCGGGAGACTTTCACGCGGGCCGTCGCCGACCCCGACTCGCTGGCGGGTCTTCCCGTCGTGGTGCGCATGAGTGAGGACGAGAGCGGCTGGATCGGATGCGAGGACGTGTCCTACGCGGCCCGATCGGCCTACAAGCTCGCCACGGGCGAGACGGACTCGTTCGACGCGGCCGTGGAGGCCGGGGTGCGGGCCATGGACCGGCCGCGGCGTCCGTCGGGAGAAGGCTGGAGTATGCACGACGAGGACGAGACGCGCCGCCGCCTTCCCCGCCTCGCCGCCCTGTTCCTCGACGAGGACTGACGCCGGTCGCCTTCAGGCGCGTTCTGCGGCGCTGCGCTCGACGCAGAACTCGTTGCCCTCGATGTCGGCGAGCGTCGCCCATCCCGTGCCGTCGGGACGCCGATGGTCGGCCACCAAGGTGGCTCCCAGGGCGAGGAGCCGGTCGACCTCCTCGTCGCGGGTGCGGTCGCGCGGCTGAAGGTCCAGGTGGATCCGGTTCTTGACGGCCTTGGGCTCCGGCACCGTGATGAACAGCAACGCGATGCCCGGGGCCGTGACCACCGCCTCGGGATCGCCGGGGAAGTCGTCGTCCCCGAGCGCGCCTCCGAGCACCTCTGCCCAGAAGGCGCCCAGCTTGTACGCGTCCGCGCAGTCGACCGTCACATGCCGCACCGAGGATGCCATGGCGTTCATTGTGGTTTCGTGCGGCGGGACCGACAAATCGTTTTCGCGGCGAAGGCATAGATCTGCGTCTCGGCCGCGTCCTTGCCTGACGAGACAGCAAGGAGGCCAGGTGGATCCGGAATTCGAGACGGACTTTCGCCGCTTCGTCGTCGGCACGTCGGCCGCGCTGTTCCGTACGGCGTATTTGCTCACCGGTGATCGCTGGGCCGCCGAAGACCTGGTGCAGACAGCCCTGGCCAAAACGGCCGCTAAATGGGACACGATTCGCGACCCCGAAGCGGTCGAAGGCTATGTGCGCCGGGTCATGTACAACGAGCAGGTGAGTTCGTGGCGCCGCCGATTCCGGGGTTTTCACGAGGTGCCGACTGATTCTCCACCCGAGGTCGCCGACCGCGGACACGAAGACGCCGTGGAACTCCGCCAGGCGATGCGTACGGCTCTGGCCCGGTTGACGCCGCGGCAGCGGACCATTCTGGTGTTGCGCTATTTCGAGGACATGTCGGAAACCGAGATTTCCAGCGTGCTGGGAATCGGCGTCGGATCTGTGCGCAGCCAGATTCACCGCTCTTTGGAACGGCTCAAAAAGGTCTCACCCGAGCTGAGCACAGTAAGGGGGTCCGGATGAACATCGAAGATCTTCTGCGGGAGACCTTCTCCGAGATGGCAGCCGAAGAGCCGCCGCCCGCGCCCGAACGTTTTCTCCCGCACCACCGGGCTCGCCCCCGCCGCCGCTGGTTCGCTTTGGCCGCCGCGGCGGCCGTGGCCGTGTCAGTGGCCGGGACGGCCGTCCTGGTGCACACCCTGAGACCACACCTGACCCCGTCGCCGACGACCAGCGTGCAGTCGACCGTACCGCCGAACCGCACGCCCGACGCTCCCGCACCCGCCAGTCCCGCGCCGCCGCTGGGGAAGATGTGGCCCGATGCGGTGCATACAGCTCCGATGACGTTGCCGAACCACCAAACGTTCCGCCCCGAGGTCTTCCTCGACGGCCACACGATCCTGGCGCGCGCTGGCAAGGGGAACAGCGCGAGCCGGCCCGTCTACTGGTCCTACGACCTCGAATCGCGAAAGGCGAGGAAGCTCGTCGACTTCGTGCCGCCTCCGAAGACCGACTTCACCTCTCCCGTCGTGGCGGGAGAGGGTCACCTGGTGTGGTGGACCGTCTCGTGGGGCCAGGTCATGGGTGAACTGGCCATCTGGACGGCTCCCGCGACGGGCGGCGTCGCCCGCAAGGTCACCTCATTCCCACAGACCATGAAATATGGCGACATCGACTACATCGCCGTCACTGGTGGAAGAGTCGTGTGGTCACGCGGCATCCAGGGCGGCGTGTACGAGGCACCGCTGTCGGGGGCCGAGCCGCGCATGCTCCCCGGCACGACGGACTTCCACCTGATCCAGTGGCCCTGGGCCTCCCCTCCGCAGGTGAGTGGCGACCCGACTGAGCAGGCCGACGCCAGGCGAATCGTCAACGTGCTCACGGAAGAGGTCCGCGACGCGGTGACACAGCCCGGCGAGCGCGTCTCGTGCGCGGTCACCTGGTGCCTGTCACAACTGGGCGTGCGCCACCGCGACGGGTCGGGCGCGCGGGCTCTTCCGGGATCCGTGCTGTCCGGAATTGCTCTCGACCGATTCGTCGTGCTCCGCGAGAAGCATGCCGGCGGCGAGTTCCGCGAGGTGCTCTACGACCTGTCCACCGGCCGCGCCGGCGATCTTGGATTCCGGGGAAAACCCGGATCCAGGGAGAGTGCGAAGTTTTACGAGGCCATCTGGGTCGACTACAGCTCACCTGCGCTTTTCTCCTACGAACTCGCCGGCAAACGGATCATTGTCGACCTCGCGACGATCAGCTGAAAAAGCCACACGTTTTCGTCGGCGATTTCAGCCGAACGTGCGTCAAAGGTCGTGGGTCTCCATGTGAACCGCGGGAACCGTGCTGGGCGGCCGGCTGGACTATGTGTTCGACCGCATCCGCGTGCTCGTCTGCACGCTCGCCCTGACCGGAGGGCAGTTCCGCGCGACCGGACAGGAGGTCTACCTGAGCCGCGGAACTCCTGCCGGACGAACCCGACCCCGACGTCGACTCCGACGAGATCATCGTCCGCGCGGCCGAAGACGTGGACTGTCGTCGCGTGACTTCACGCGCACGCCGGCCCTGATCGAGACGCGGGCCCAGGCTTCCGTCGTGGGCTGAGCCGTACGACGCCACGCCTCCGGAAACGGACTTCCTTGGTATCGGCACCCGCGCAAGCGATCATGACTTCGTTGGCTCCAATCATCTCGGGGGATGAATGATCACCAAGTTCGTGCTGGTCGCGGCGGCCGCGTTCGGCCTGTCCACGGCGTCGCTCCAGGCGGCATCCGCCGACTCCGCGCTGCACACGCGGACCGCCTGCACGTCGTACGGGACGACGTCGTGCGCGGCCGTCCTCTGCCCGGCGGGCTACGTCTGCGTGCCCGCGCCGAAGCAGTGCTTCACCGTGCCGTGCCCGCAGTTCGACTGCGTGCCCGCGACGCGCTTCGCCACGCCGCCGTCGCGGATCTCGCTGCTCCTGAACGTCTCCGCCCACATCGGGAGCCCGGCGTGGAACCGCGCGACGTTCTACCGTCCGTACGGCAGGCCGGCGATCCCGTAACCACTCGCCGAAGGGCCGCCTCCGTCAGTCTGGGGGCGGCCCTTTCACTCGATCAGGACGCGTGGCGGAGCAGCCGCTCCTGCATCCGCGCGTACGGCGTCGCACCGGGCACGGCCCGCCCATCACGTACGGCACCGGCCGCCTCGGCGGCGGCGTCGATCGCGGCGCGATACGGCAGGGAGCCGGTGCTGACCCGGCGCACGCCGAGCTCGGCCAGCTCGCCGATCGAAAGCCCGGGGATCGCGAGCACGTTCAGCGGCGCAACGACGGCCCCGGCCAGCGCGCGGAGCACGGACGGCTCCGACGCCCCCGGGACGAACACGCCGTCGGCCCCCGCCTGGACATAGCGGGCCGCCCGTTCGAGTGTCGCCTCGACCGTGGCGTCCTGCCCGAGCCAGTACGTGTCGACGCGGGCGTTGACGAACAGGCCCGGGCAGCGGGCCTTGATCGCCGCCACCTTGGCGGCATGCGCGTCCGGTGAGATCAGCCTTTCCCCGGTGCTGTCCTCGATGTTGATCCCGGCCACGCCGAGCTCGGCGACGTACGCCGCGACCTGGTCGGGCTCGTCGGCGTAACCGTCCTCGACGTCCACGCTCACGTGGCAAGGAAGCCGCGACAACGCCCGGGCGAGCGAGAGGTTCGCCTCCCGGGTCGACCGCCCGCCGTCCGGGCGGCCCAGACTGGAGGCGACGCCGAAGCTGGTCGTGCCGATCGCCGCGAAGCCGGCGTCGAGGAAGGCGAGCGCGGAGCCCACGTCCCAGGCGTTGGGCAGCACGAGGGGCCGATCACCGTGGTGCAGCTCGCGGAAGTCCATCTGATTGCTTTTCGACACGGCTCCCACGTTAGGTGCGGGTCGTTTCGACGCCCGTCGAAGTGCGGGTCTCCTCGATGCCGTGACGCACGATCCGCAACATCCTCCGCGCATGGCAGGGATCGGCGCCGGCCAGGGCCGACGCGTTGACCAGGGCCATCAGGTCGTCCACCACGAGGTCGGGCCGGATCGAACCGTCCTCCTGCGCCCGGAGGAGCAGCCCCCCGGCCGCCGACCTCATCGAGTCGAGCCAGCGGTCGAACTGCTCGGTGCGGCGTTCCGTCCTGCTCTCCGTGGCCGCGAAGGCGAGGGCGCGCTTGGTGGCGACGTGGACGACGAAGTCGTCCATCCACTCGAAGAACGCCTCGACCGGCGAGGTGTCCTGGAGCAGCGCCTCCCCCCGCGCGCAGAGGGCGGCGACCTCCTCCGCGTACACGGCGACGAGCAGGTCGCGACGGGTGGGGAAATGCCGATAGAGCGTGGCGTTGCCGACGCCGGCACGCCGGGCGATCTCGTCCAGCGCGACCTCGGGGCCGCGCTCGTCGAAGAGCTCCTTGGCCGCCGACACCAGCAGCCCGGCGTTGCGCGCGAAGTCGGCTCTGCGCCCGGGGGTAGTGGCCGCACTGCGAGCCATCATCTGCTCCCGACTCCTGGATATGCGCCTAAACGGAGAGATCCCCGTATCGTACTCCCGGCACGTCATCGCACGTCGGAGCTTTCCCGACAAGGAACTCCACGTTCAGCCGTGTGAGCCTTCCTCGAATCCGTCGTCCATCACCGCGCTCTCGGCGTCGGTCAGATAGACATGCTGGTGGCCGTTGCCGGAGTCCACGTTGAGCTGGTCGAGTTGCGTGGCCGCGACCGACCATGTGGCGACCGCGAGCGATCTCTGCCGGGCCGCGAGCTCGATGACCGCCGGCCTGCGGTCCGCCGGCAACTCGGCCGCCACCGAGTAGGTGTCCAGCGAGGTGGACAGAAGGTTGACCGCGGCGCCCAGCGCGTTCCGGGCGACGTTGGTCCCCGTGGAGCCCGAGACCGTCTCGGAATAACGCTGCCGCTCCTGCTCCATCACCTTTTTCCATTCGGAGAGCTGAGCGGCGGTGGCCTGCGAGGCTGCGGATCCGTCATCGGGAGCGACCAGCGTCAGACCGTCGACGACGGGTCTCACCACCTGCTTGGTCTCGCGCGCCATGGTGGTCAGCTCGGTGATCCGCGCGGCATCGCGGTGCGCCTCGGCGCGCTGCATCTCCGCCACCGCCTGATCCGAATCATTCGTCCCCAGATGGGCGATTCCCAGGCCCACCGGGACGCCGACGGCGAAGGCCAGAACGATGCCGAGGACGACGGGCCACGTACGTCTGCCCTTCTCGGTGACGGCAGGGCGGGCGGGCGTGTATGCGGACTTGGCCGTCTTCGGCGACATCTGCTTCCTTCCAACGTCGATCATCAAAAGGAAAGCCCAAATCGCCCGGCGCGTCCAGAGGATCACCCTATGGACAAAGTTTCCGTGTCCGGATACACCCGCTGTGTGGATAACAAAGATTCTCAACACCCAAGTAAAGCCAGCCGTCGCGTTTTCCTCTCCCTCTCCGCGGCCGCGGCCGCGGTGACCGCAGGGGTCACCCTCGACGGCTCGGCGGCGGCAGCGGACTCGGTCCGGTCGTCCGGTCCCGGCAGACCCGCGACCAAGCAGCATCCCGACGCGGAGTTACGTGCCTTGCTGCGTGACATCGACCACCGGCGCATCGAGGCCACCGTCCGCAAGCTCGTGAGCTTCGGCACCAGGCACACCCTGTCCGTCCAGGACGATCCGAACCGCGGCATCGGCGCCGCCCGCGACTGGATCTTCGCAGAGATGTCCCGGTACGCCGAGGCGTCCGGCGGACGCATGACCGTCGAACTGCAGTCCTACATCCAGCAGCCCTCCACCCGGATCCCCACCCCGACCCGCATCACCAACGTCGTCGCCACTTTGCGCGGCTCCGTCACCCCCGAGCGCATATACGTGGTGTCGGGCCACTACGACTCACGGGTGACCGACGTCATGAACGCCACCGCGGACGCGCCGGGCGCCAACGACGACGCCTCGGGTGTGGCCGTCGCCATGGAACTCGCCCGCGTCATGGCCGGCCGCCGGCCGAAGGCCACCATCGTCTTCGCCGCCGTCGCGGGCGAGGAGCAGAACCTGTACGGCGCGCGCTACATGGCGACGCAGTACAAGGCGGCCTCCGCGGACGTGCAGGCGATGTTCACCAACGACATCGTCGGCAGCAGCACCGCCGACGACGGCGTCCGGGACCCCCGCACCGTCCGGCTCTTCGCCGAAGGCGTGCCCACCGCCGAGACCCCCGCGGAGGCGAACGTCCGCCGCTCGGTCGGCGGCGAGAACGACTCGCCGGCCCGGCAGCTCGCCCGCTTTGTCACGAACGTCGCCGACAACGACGCCACCGACATGAACGTACGGATCATCTACCGCCGCGACCGTTATCTGCGCGGCGGGGACCACATCGGCTTCCTCGAGCAGGGCTATCCCGCCGCCCGCTTCACCGAACCCAACGAGAACTTCGACCACCAGCACCAGGACATCCGCGTCGAGGGCGGCAAGCAGTTCGGCGACCTCCCCGAATTCTGCGACTTCCCGTACATCGCCCGGGTCGCCCGCGTGAACGCCGCAACCCTCTGGTCGCTGGCCCAGGGCCCCGGGACGCCCAAGAACGTCAGGGTCCGCACCGACCAGCTCACCAACAACACCGACCTCGTCTGGGCCCGCGGCGCCGAACCCGACCTCGCCGGCTACGAAGTCGTCTGGCGCGAGACCACCAGCCCCGACTGGACCCACGTCATCCCGGTCGGCGACGTCACAGCAGTGAGCATCGACCTGTCCAAGGACAACGTCTTCTTCGGCGTGCGGGCCGTCGACAAGGCCGGGCACCGCAGCCCCGTCAGCTTCCCCTTGCCCGCCTGACCTGACGAAACGGCATCTTCTGGTCGGCTGGGATGTGATCCGGCCGGCCAGAAAGTTCAGGAACTCCCGTGGAGGCTGCCGTGACGCCGGCCGGTTACCCGTGTCTGAGGCCGATCCCGGCGAAAACGATGTCGGCCAGTCGGCGTGACACCGCCTGCCGGTCTTCCCTGCGTGTCGCGGTCACGCCGCTGTTCGCCGCGAGGATGAGCAGCACATCGGAAACGGTGAGATCCGATCGCACCACGCCCTCTTCGCGAGCACGTCCGACGAGTGAGGCGAGATCACGCCGGAACCGCTCGCGGCGCCGGCCACTGTCCGGTGACGACGCCATCGCCCGCCGGAACACGGCGACGAAGTGCGGATCAGCGGCCTGCACGGCGAACGCGTCCTCGAAGTAGGTCCGGACACCGCGCGCCGGGTCGGGGTCGTCCACCGCTCGCCGGACCGCGGCGTCGCAGGCGAGGGTCTGATCGGTGTACACCGCCGTGATGAGGTCGTCCAGGGTCGGGAAGTGCCGGTAGAGGGTCGCCACGGACAGGTCCGCTTCCCGCGCGAGCTCGCGGGCGGACACGCCCGCCCCTTGTCCCAGCAGTCGGCGGGCCGCGCCGAGCAGGCGCTCACGGTTCCGCGCCGCGTCGCGGCGCGGGCGGCGGCCGACGGGAGCCGTGTTCCGAGACGCTTCCTCGTCCGCCTCTCTCACTTCCTTCAGGTTCATGGCCGCTCCGCGTTCTCGGTTCCTACGATGCCTGTCGTCTCTGCCCGGCATCACGAAACGCACGTCATGAAGGCTCTGCTGTTCGCCCAGTACGGTGACCCGAACGTCCTGACCGTCGGCGATGTTCCGGAACCACACGCCGGCCCCGGCGAGATTCGCATCGCCGTACGCGCGGCGGGGGTCTCACCCGGTGACGACGCCATTCGCTCCGGAGCGTGGCGTGACCGGGTACCGCTGGCTTTGCCGTACGTGGTCGGCCTGGACGCGGCGGGGGTGGTCGACGAGGTCGGCGACGGGGTCCACGGCGTGCGCGTCGGCGACGAGGTGTTCGGTCTCCGTTTCCGCGGCAACACCACTGCTGAGTACGCGGTGCTCGACGCCTGGGCGCACAAGCCGGGCAACATGAGGTGGCCGCAGGCCGGGGGTGCGGCCACCGGAATCGAGACCGCCGTGCGCGCGCTCGACGTGCTGGGCGTGCACAGCGGCACCACGCTGCTCCTCGACGGGGCCGGCGGCGGGGTGGGTGCGGTCGCCCGTGGCGCCCGCGTCATCGGCACCGCAAGCACACCCAACCACCCGTTCCTTGAGGAACTCGGCGCGATCCCGATCGAGTACGGCCCCGGGCTGCCCGAGCGGATTCAGCGGGTCACAGGACACCCCGTCGACTCGGCCGTCGACATCGCGGGCCGCGGGTCTGTCGAGGAACTGGTCCGCATCACGGGCGATGCGAACGCCGTCCTCACCCTCGTGAACCCGGCGGCGGAGAACCAGGGGGTTCGTCTCCTGCGATTCGACCCGGCCGCGGACAACTCCGCCGCGCTCGAATACGGCGCCGAACTCGTGGCCGCGGGACGCCTCGCCGTACACGTCGCCCATGCGTACCCGATGGACGAAGGGCCCGCCGCCCACACGCGGGTGGCCTCACGACACACCCGCGGCAAGATCGTCATCACGGTGCCGTGAGGTCGGCGGGGTCGAAAACCATTGGACGCCATGGATGCCCATGACGAACGGTGGAGGCATGAAGCAGGAGGAAATCTGGGACGCCGATACCGCTCAGCGCTATGACACTCCGGGCATCGGCATGTTCGCGCCCGAGGTCCTGGAACCGACCGTGGACCGCCTCGCCGAACTCGCAGGCGACGGACAGGCACTCGAGTTCGCCATCGGAACGGGCCGCGTGGCCGTCCCGCTCGCCGAACGAGGGGTGCCCGTCACCGGCATAGAGCTGTCATCCCCGATGCTCGACCGTCTGCGCACGAAGGTCGACGAAGCGACGATCCCGGTGATCGTCGGTGACATGTCGACCGCCGTCGCCCCGGGGAGATACACGCTCGTCTACCTCGTCTACAACACGATCTCGAACCTGCTCACCCAAGCCGAGCAGGTCGAGTGCTTCCGCAACGCCGCCCGCCACCTCACACCCGGCGGCCGGTTCGTGATCGAGCTCTGGGTACCCGAGCTGCGCAAGCTCCCGCCGGGCCAGCAGGCCATGGTGTGGCATTCCGAGCCCGGCTACATCGGCTTGGACACCTACGACGTTCTGCACCAGCACGTCGTCTCCCACCACTTCACGTTCGACGAGAGCAGGCAGGCTCGCCTGTCCCGCAGCCCCCACCGCTACATCTGGCCGTCCGAGCTCGACCTCATGGCCCAGCTGGCCGGCTTCGAGCTGGAGAGCCGGCATGCGGACTGGATCGGATCCGAGTTCACCGCCGAGTCGCGTTCCCACGTGTCCGTCTACCGCCTCCCGCCGGGATCAACTCGGTAGCGGTGGCCTCACGAGAAACCCGCCCATCCCCCTCGGGCAAAGGGATGGGCGGGCGACCGATCCGCTACCTCTGCGCCAACGCCGTGATCATCAGTGCCCACGCCCGGGTCGGTCCGTCGGATGCGGTGTCCAGGATGCGCTCCACGGCCGCCAGGTCGACGTCGGCGACCGGCGTCCGGCTCGCCGAGATCAGCGCCATCGGCCACAGCCGCACCGTCCCGTCGCTGCCCGCGCTGGCGAGCTGGTGGGGCGTCATCGCCAGGCGCCTCACGGCGCGCCGGTGACCGTTCAGGACTCCCGCCGCCCTCCCTGAGGGCAGATGCCACAGCCGCACGCTCCCACGGTCTTCGCCACCCGCCAGCAACCTGCCGTCCGGCGTCACCGCCAGGGACCACAGAGTGTTGTGAGCAAGCGCGACGCCCGACAGTTCGCCGGAGGGCAACGTCCACAGCCGCACCGCCGCACCCGAATCAGCGCTGGCCAGCAACTTGCCGTCCGGTGTCACCGCCAGGGCGGTGACCATGCCGTAATGAGAGCTGAGGACGCCGGCCGGCTCGCCCGAGGGCAACTTCCACAGCCGCACCGTGCGATGGTCGTCGCCGCTGGCCAGCAACCTGCCGTCCGGCGTCATCGCCAGGCACCACACTCCGCCCACGTGACCGGTCAGCACGCCCGCCGGCTCGCCGGAAGGCAGGCGCCACAACCGCACCGTCCCGTCAGTGGCGCCGGCGACGAGCAGCCGCCCGTCCGGACTCACCGCCAGGCAGCCGACGCGGAACTCTGGGCTGGTCACGGTGTCGCCGGACTCGCCGGCGGGCAGATGCCACAGCCGTGCGGCCCCACGATGTTCGCCACTGGCCAGCAGCCTGCCGTCCGGCGTGATCGCCAGACACCACAGGTAGCGGCCCACGGCCAACTCGCCGGCCGGTGTGCCGGTCGGCAGGTGCCACAACCGCACTGTTCCGTCGTAATCGCCGCTCACCAGCAGCGGGCCGTCCGGTTCGACCGCCAGGGCGGTCGCCCAGGCGCGGTGTGCGGTGAGGACCACCGGGTCGGTCACGATGAGGTTGCTCACAGGATCCGCGGAACACTCCTGCGCGAGGGCGGCCAGTTCGTCCAGGCGGCGGTGTTCGGCATCGTTCTCCGGCCGCCATCCGCCGGCGGACAACGCATGCACCATGCGCACGCCCCATACGGGCGGAGCTTGCGACACCAGCCGCCACAGCTCGTCCCATCGGCCGGCTGCGGCCAAGATGTCGATCACGGCCGCCCATTCCGGATCGCTCACCGTGCGCACGCGACCGGCCGTCCCGTCCATGGCCAGCATGTCGACCCATTCCACCCGCGCCGACTCCCTGGCACGGTCGGCCAATCGAGCCCGCAACGGGCCGTCGGCCTCTGCATGCACCGCGCGCAGCAGCGATCCGCCGGCGTCCAGTTCCGCGTAGCGGTCGAACTCCCCGGCCAGAAACAGCACCAAGGCCCGCCGGGCCGGTTCGGAATGCTCGTATCCGGCCGAGGCCACCAACGCGGCCAGCCGCTGGTCGCCGGTGTCGATCAGGACCTCGCAGACCGCGTCCACGGCGTCCTGCTCCGCGAGACCGGTCAGCGCCTGCTGGGCGATCGCCACGACTCCCTGGTCGCGGCCCGCGGCCAATGCCTGCGCCATGCCCCGAATCGCGGCGGTCGTACGGAGGGTCGCCAGCCTGCCAGCCGCGCGCCGCCGCCGCCGGGCGGTGAACACCGTGCCGTACGCCGTGGCGTCGCCGACCAGCTTCTCGATCTCGTTGTCGTGCACGCGCGACCACTCGCCCCTCGCGATGCCGGTGATGATCCGTACACACCACAGCCTGCAGCGGTCGGGAGAGATCCGCGTGGGCCTTGACGGAGTTACGCGGCGTGGAATCCTGACGATGAGCCAGAGCGCCTGCCGGTACCTCGCGGCGCTACGCCAGAAAGGGGCGGTTGTGTCCGAGGATCAGGCGATACGCCAGGCGCTGGACCGGCTTGAACCGGTGCGCCGACGGCTGTGGCTCACCTCTTCGGGGTTGGTCCTGGCCGGCTGGGTCTTCTTCTTCCTCTACGGTGGCGCGCCCCACATCCCGATCGACGAGCGGTTCGGCCTGCCGGCGGTGGCGCTGCTGGTGCTCCCGCTCGTCAGCCTGGCGCTGGCGGCGTACATGAGCCGAGCCCGCATGGAGCGACTCCCGTCATGGTTGCGTACGCCGCTCCTGATGATCCCAGGACCTCTGGGTGCCGCAGCGTTCGTCCTGCCGTACGGTGGGACGCCCGTCGAGTTCGCCCCACAGATCGGGATCGGTCTGCTGCACCTGGTCCGCTACTCGATCGACGCGTGGCGAGCCGACAAGGCGTTCACCGGTCTCGCGGCCGGGTTCCAAGCCGCCATCCGAGGGGAGATCGCGAAAGAGGGCCCCGCCCGGCTCTTCCCGCACATCCCCGAGGTGCGTTTCGACGCCGACGTCCCCGACGACCACGTTCGTCAGCGATGGCTCGCCGACCATGGGCTCGTCACCCGCCTCATCCGGCGGACGCTCCTGCCCGTCACTGCGGCCGCCGGGGTGCTCGCGCTGGCGCAATTCGCCATGGCTCTGCCTGGTTCAGCGTCACCCGCGTGGTCCCTCCTGGTGGCCGGCGTCGTCCTCATAGCGACGGCGCTCCTGTTGAGATCCGTCGTGAACGCCCGGACACGCGTCCACCAGGACGTCACCACCACGGTGGGCTACCCGATCCCGAAGCCGGACGCCGAACGTGCGCTGCGAAGCACGATGGCGATCAGAACGCTGGTGAACTTGGACCAGCGCGCCGCCGACTTCCCGCTGATTCGCGAACGGCTCAGCCCTTACCGCGGTCGCATCTCGACTGCTCTGCGCGACCACCACGACACCCTCGAGTACCTCAGGTTCGCCTGGCTGTCGTACAACCTGCCCCGCTGGCGAGCCCTGGTGAACGACCTGGTCAAGGCAGGCGAGCACGCCGAGAAGACCGCCGAAATGATCCGGAACGAAAACGCCTTCAGATCAATCGACTGACCAGGGCGAAGATCCGAGAGCGGCAACCGCCTCTACAACGCACTCGAATATCATGCCTTCCGATATATCATGGGTACATGACATCGCGTGCGATGACGGAACCCGCGTTCCTCGTCCTCACCGCATTGGTCGACGAGCCGCGGCACGGCTACGGCATCGCGCAGGAGGTCGAACGGCTGTCCGACGGCCGGCTCCAGCTCAAGATCGGCACCTTGTACGGCGTGCTCGACCGGCTCGCCGCCGACGCGTTGGTCGAACCCGACCGCGAGGAGGTGTGGCAGGGACGGCTGCGCCGCTACTACCGGCTGACCGATGAGGGGGCGAAGGCCCTGGAGGAGGAGGCCGTACGGCTGGCCGACAACGCGCGCCGCGCCGTCGAACGGCTACGGCTCAGGCAGGCGGGAGGCCTGGCATGAGCGTGCTCGAGCGGCGATATCGCTGGGTGCTTCGGCTGCTACCCGCGTCCTACCGGGCCGAGCGCGAGGAGGAGATGGTCTCGGCCTTCCTTGAGGGCGCCCGGAGCGGAAGGGCCGGCCTCGACGACCAGCGCCCGCGCTGGATGGAGATCGCCAGCGTGGCGGCGCTCGCGGTGCGGCTGCGCCTGGGCGGCCCGGAGGCGCCGCCGAGATCGTTTCTCTGGGGCGAGGCGGTCCGCCGGGCCGCCGTGCTCGGCCTCGTCTTCTGGACGATGATCGGCTTCCTGTCCGCCGTTCAGGCGCTGATCGCGTACGGCATCCTCGCCGATGCCCTGCCCGCCGACGTGATCATGGGGATCGGCGACGCCGGGTCGCCTGATCGCCTACGGCACGTGCTGGCGGATGTCGTGCCCCTGCTGTGGGCGGGGAGCCTCGGCGCGCTCGTCCTCGGACGCTCCCGCACGGCCAAGGCGGCGGCCGTGGCTGCACTGGTCCTGCCGTACATGCTGGTTCCCCCCGTGTTCCCCGGCGGGTGGGAGATGGTCGCCCGCTGGGCGTGCATGGTGCTGCCGGCCGCGGTGACGGTGCTGGCGCTGGTGATCGGATTCCACCGCGACGCACCGCCGCCGCCCCTGCCTCGGGGGCAAGCCCTGCGCATGGTCGCGCTTGCGGCCGTTCCCGGCATCCTGCTCGCCTTGGTCGTCGCCGACCTCAGCTCGCTGTCCAGAGCCGAGACCGTCCCGGTGACCCTTCTAGTACAGGCATCGCTGTGGATCGACGTCCCCGGCCTCGCGTGCGTTTCGCTGCTCGCCGTGACCGTGTGGTGTCTGGCCCGGCGCAGAACGTCGGGACCGGTGGCGTTGGCCGCGGCGATTCTCACCATGCCCGCGGTGCTCTCCCGAGCGGCCACACTGCACCCGGGTGCAGCCGACTCCATCACCGAGACGATCAACCTCGTCGGAGGCCTGCAAGCCGCCCTGCTCCTGGCAGGCGGGATCACGCTCGCCGTCTTGAGCACACAGGCGCTGCGAACAGCGGCGAACGCGCCTTTGACGTGAAATCAGATAAACGCGAAGCCCCGCCCTGGGCTACTGTCCGAGGGCGGGGCTGTTCAGCTGCGTTGGAGACCGCCGCTCACTTCCTGACGGTGAAGTACTGCCAAGACGAAACCGGACTCGATTTCCGATATGGCTTCGTCCCGCCCCGCGCCCCTACTTCACTTGGGTCGCCGGGCCCCACGAAGGGACGTCAGGCCCCAAACGGTGACGCGCCAGAGCGCCTCGACGACGATCGCCCGGCTCATCTTGCTGACCCCGTGCTCGCGTTCGACGAACGTGATCGGCACCTCGACCACGCGGAACCCACGGGAGGCTGCGCGACGTGCCAGGTCGATCTGGAAGCAGTAGCCCTGTGACTGCACGTTCTCCAGTCCCAGGCCGGTCAGCGTTCGGGCCCGGAAGGCCCGGTAGCCGCCCGTCACATCGCGGATAGGCAACCCGAGCATGAAACGCGAGTACGCGCTGCCGCCGCGGGAGAGCCATTCCCGGGACTTCGGCCAGTTGACCACGCGGCCACCCGCCACCCACCGCGACCCCAGCACGAGGTCGGACCACTCCAACGCGGCCAGGAGCCGCGGCAACTCCTCCGGACGGTGTGAGCCGTCGGCGTCCATCTCCACCAGGACGTCATAGCCCTGCTCGAGACCCCACTGGAAACCCGCCAGGTAAGCCGCACCCAATCCCTGCTTACCCGGGCGGTGCATGACATGGATGCGCCCATCCGCATCGGACATCTCATCGGCGATCTTTCCGGTGCCGTCCGGGCTGTTGTCATCGGCTATCAGCAGATGCGCCTCCGGAACGGAGGCAAGCAGCCGGTGGGCCACGGCGGTGATGTTGTCCGCTTCGTTGTACGTAGGAACGATCACCAGAACGCGACCCACGCCGCTGTCGCTTCTCATATGGGTTCGGCCTTCCGTTTTCTGGCGTTTCGCGCCCTGAGTATTACTACAACGATCGAGGAACGCGAAGCCCGCGCCTGGCTGCTGCCGGCGGCCGTCGCGGTCGGCCGGGTCGGCGGACCCGCCGCGGGGCACCTGAGGGGCTGTACCCCGAAGGCCCGGCCGGCCGTCGGCTGGGTGCTCACCGCAGTCGGCCCTTCCTGACCGGCACCGGGTTCAACATCTGGCGAGCCCTGACCTAACATGTCCGCCCAGATGGAGTTCGCGCTGGTGCGGTTGCAAATGCGGAACCGACGAACGTGACCCCGGCGCGCAGGACGGTCCGATCGACGCTGTCGACCCGAGCCGATCAGTCTTACTTAGAGACAGTGTGAGAGATAGGGCGGTACAAACGCCGTGAGCGAACGACACGCGTTCCCATCGAGGCTGGGATACATCTACCGCGAAATCGCGAAGTTCGGCGTTGTCGGCTTGGCGGGCGTCGTGGTGAATGTGCTGGCCTTCAACGTGATCCGGCATGGTTTGGGCCTGCAGACCGTTCGGGCCAGTGTCATCGCCACGCTGGTCGCCATTGGCTTCAACTACATCGGCCTCCGGTACTTCACCTACCGGGACAGGGGCGCGGGCGGCCACACCAGAGAACTGCCGCTGTTCCTCCTCTTCAGCCTGGTGGGCCTGGTCATCGAGAACTCCGTGCTCTATGCGGCCACGTACGGCTTCGGCTGGGACAGCCAGCTGCAGAGCAACTTCTTCAAGTTCGTCGGCATCGGCGTCGCCACTGTCTTCCGCTTCTGGTCGTACCGAACCTGGGTGTTCAAAGCGCTCCCCGCCGGCTCGGCGGCCGCGGAAGCCGAGTCGGTACTCGCTGAGGCCGACCGGCAGCCGGCTGCGCAGGAGGCGCGAACCAGCACGCTCCGGACCTGAGCCCAGGCCTCGGATGTCGTTGGGCAGGTAGCCCGACGGCTGTTCCCTCGTACCGCGGAGACCTGACCTCGATGGTGCGGGACGCCTCCGACCGCGCAATGGAGAGGTAGTCCATAGGCTCCGTCTCGTCCGTGGCTACACTGAGTTGGCCCTCTGGCGTTCGAGCATGGCCGGCAAGGGCACTGTCGTGATCGGTACCGTCGTCAGCGGCCTGCTCAGATGTGGATCTCACAGTGCATACACAGTCAGTCGGTCCTGCCTCCTCGGAGATCGAATCCGGGAGTGCTGCTGAAGGCCCGTCACCGTGGCCAGGACGGCTGACCCTCGTCGCGCCGGCCGTCATCGCACTCGTCGCCGGATTCTGGGGACTGGCCCGCGGCTCGATGTGGAACGACGAGGCGACCTCCTACATCGTGGCAGCCCGTGCCTTACCCGACCTGTGGCGCACGCTCGGCCATATCGACGCGGTACACGGCTTCTACTACCTCTTACTGCACCCCCTCGCCTCGATCACGTCCGATCCGGCAACCAACGAGATCCTGCTCCGGCTCCCCTCCGTACTCGCCACCGGCGTGGCCGCCGCGGGGGTCGCCGCGATCGCCCAGCGAACGGCCTCCCTCCGCGCCGGCCTGTTCAGCGGCCTGGCCTACGCCACCACACCCGTCGTCAGTTTCTACGCCCAAGAAGCCCGCTCCTACGCCCTGGTCAGCGCGGCGGTGGTGCTCTCCACCCTTCTCCTGGTCGAGGCATCCCGACGCACCGAACGCCGCTGGTGGGTTCTGTACGCCCTGGCCACCGCACTCGCCTGCCTGCTCAACCTGTTCGCCGGGCTCGTTCTGGTCGCGCACGCCACGACGCTCGTCCTCACCCGCCAACGCGCGGCCGTACTACGCCGCTGGGCCCTCGCCTGCCTCGCCGTCGCAGTCGCCATCGCCCCTCTGGCCTGGATTTGCAGCCGCCAGACGCAGCAGGTCGCCTGGCTCCCCAAGCCCCACTGGGAGACCGTGCAAGAGCTGATCACCCGCTTCGCCGGATCCGGCGTACTTTTGGTGCTCATCCTCGCCCTTGCGCTCGCCGCCTTCCTCCCGAAGCGCCTGACCGGCAAGCCCCGCATCGGCCACCACGCCGTACCGACGGCCACCGTTGGAACGGACCGGCGCATCGCTCTGCCGGCCGTGGCCGCCCCCCTGGCCGTCCTGCCGCCATCGCTGCTCCTGCTCGTCTCCCAGGTCAAGCCCTTCTACCAGGACCGCTACATCCTCTACGCGATCTGCGGCATCGCCCTGCTCACCGGCGCCGGACTCCACAACCTGGCCGGCGTGCTCGAAAGGTCGCGTGCCCTGCGGCCGCTCAGCGTTCTTGCCGCCTCAGCCCTCCTCTTGGCCACGGCGGCTCTGGCCCTCCCTGCCCAGAAGGAAGTCCGGCGGACCGACAGCCGCAATGACGACATCGCCGCCGCCGCGCGTGTCATCCACGACAACGCGCACTCCGGTGACGCCGTGCTCTTCCTGCCCTCTGGCGGCCGCATCGTCGCGGAGACCTATCCCAAAGACTTCGCCGACGTCCGCGACATCGCCCTGATGCGCTCGGGCGCTGAAGTCGGCCGTCTCTCCGCCAAGGAGCAACCTGCGGATCAGATCATCACCACGCTGGAGCACATGCCCCGCGTATGGGTGATCAGACGCTCCCACCTCACAGACTCCCGCTTCACAGCACCCCAAGACCGAGCCAAACTCAGCACCCTCCACGACCACTACCAGCAGGCGGAGGCGATTCGCGTCCACGGCTACCTCATCCGGCTCTTCGTCAGAAAACCGACCTCGTAGCAGCTGGGTTGGCATACGCGCCTGCCACTGGCCACTCGTGGTCGGCGTGGACGGTTATATGGGCGGGCGAAGAACTACCCGCGTGCTGATACGCCGGTTGCCGGCCGCGGCGCTCAGGCGCGGGCGGCAGGTGTGCAAGTGGCCGGAACGACTGGACCATATATCGGACCCCGATATATGGTCCCTTCGTGATCAAGATGACAGAGGCGACGTACTTCATCCTCGCCGCGCTCTTACAGGAGCCGCTCCACGGCTACGGGATCATCAAACGGGCGGGTGAGCAATCGGCTGGGCGAGTGAAACTCGCCGTCGGCACCCTGTACGGCGCGCTCGACCGGCTCGCGGAGGCGGGCTTGGTGGTGATCGACCATGAAGAGGTCGTTGACGGACGGCCGAGGCGCTACTACCGGATCACCGACGAGGGCGTCACCGCCGTCCGCGAGGAGGCCGTACGGCTTCAGCAGGCCGCCAGGGTCGTCACGGTTCAGATCGCGGTGATGGGCGCATGAGCACTCAGCCCGCGCTCGAACGGCGCTACCGCAGTCTGCTCAAGGCCTACCCGAAGGCCTATCGCGACGCTCACGGGGAGGAACTCCTCAGCACGCTGATGGAGGCGTCCGACCCTCAGGCGCGCCGACCCGCCCTCAGGGAGGTTTTCGCCCTCGTCACCGGCGGTTTCGCCGCCCGGGCACGGAACACCAGGGCCACGGGGGTGCCCTGGTGGGCGGACGGTCTGCACCTGGGTGTGCTCGTCGTCGCGACGACCACGTTCGCCACGGAAGTCAGCATCCTGCGAATGGGCACGCACATCTACCTCAATCGGCCAATCTGGACCCTTGGTGCGATCGTGCTGATGGTGGCCATCACCCGTGGATGGTTGCGGCTGGCGCTTCCTCTCGCGCTGATCGCCGCACTCGACACCAGCCGCATGCTGTTCTTGGACGGCTACGATCACGGGCTGATCGAATTCGGCCCGCCCTATACCTTGCTCGGGCAGATGCTGCCCTTCTGGATCATCGTCGTGGGCCTGGCCGTCCTCGCAGTGCGACCAGGGAAGGCGCTCCCCGCCCGATCGTGGTCGTGGCTCCTCATCCCGGCGCTTTTCTGGGTGGCGGAGTGCATCGTCCCCGCGTTCACGCTGGGGTACGTCGTCCCCGTGTTCACGCTGACGATGACGTGGCAGCTCTTCCTGGCGGGCGTCAAAACGCTGGTACTCGGGGGCGTGGTCTGGGCCACGGTCGCGATCAGAGATGCCAGGTGGGCGCTCGCGGCCGCCCTCTACCTGCTCCCCGGCCTGACATTCATCGGCGAGACGATGCTTCTGCACAGCGAAAAGACCCTCGCCTACTGGGGCGTGCTCACCCTGCTCGTGCTGGCATCGTTCGTCGCGGCCCGGCGAACCAGACAGAAGGTCTGATTTCCTGGGCGCCATTCAGGTCGAGGCCCGGCTCCGATCATGGAGCCGGGCTTTCCCTGGCTCGTGCACCTTGCGACCTGACGGGGCGCGTCGCTTGCCCACCAACTGCTCAACCCTGACCTGATCCCGGGGCCAGGCGGTGAAGCTCGCCCCGGCTATTCCACCAGCGCGCCGAAGACGTAGGTCCCGGGAGCGTCCGGGTCGTCGCCTGCCCAGAACTCTGTCCAGTGGGTGCGGAACTCGTCGCGGGTGAGGTGGCCGTCACCGTCCAGGTCCAGGCGAGGGAAGATCTCAGCGGTCGCCGTGGGCGTCCCGTTCCACGTCTCGATGAGCGCGCCGTACTCCGAACGGGAGATGAGGCCGTCCCCGTTGAGGTCGATGGCCTCGAACATCGCGTCTGCGGTGCCGGAGACGGCGTCCGCCATGTCGCCGAGGCCTTCCACGACGTGGAGCACCTCGTCGAGGGTGACGGCGTTGTCGCCGTCAGGGTCGGAGGCGGCCTGGAGCACCGGCCACCAGCCGGTCATGATGGATGCCAGTCGCTCCGGATCGACGGATCCGGCGACGGCCATCCAGCGATGGGCGAGCGCCTTGAAGTCGGCCTCGGTCAGCCGGCCGTCTCCGTCCACATCCATCGCACGGAAAACTCCGATGACCTTTCTGCGCTGGAACTCACTGGCCACATTCGCCTCCGTTTCTTCGGGAGGCTTCATGCTTTCGGGAGGTCACCGTAGGTGACCATACTCGGTTGAGTGAGGAATCAGTTACGTACCGTCATTCGGAGCCGTTCGCCATGCTGCTTCGACGAGCCGCCGCCGTGGCACACTGCGCTTCTTCGAGGTGATCCGCGGCGACGCGCAGCCACATCTGCGTCCGACGCTCTACTCCCTGGGGGTCATGCGCGATGCGCACACCCTCGTCGTCGTGTGACAACGCCGCGATTCGGCGCCCCCAAATAAACACGCGACACTCCGCGACGGGTGACGGTCGGCACCAATTGTGGACAGATCAGTTCCTTACCTGTATGGTCGTCGCATGGGTAGGCCAAGAACGTTCGACATCGACGCGGCAGTGGACCGCGCGATGAAGTTGTTCTGGCGTCAGGGGTTCGAGGCGACCTCGACGGAGGATCTCGTGGAAGGTCTCGGGATCACCAGAGGCAGCCTGTACAAGGCGTTCGGATCCAAGGAGCAGCTCTATGCGATGGCGCTTCGCCGTTACTGCCAGCACCACGCGGCGGCATTGATCGAGATGCTGGACCGGGCAGAGCAGGTGCGTCCGGCGATCCGGGCGGCACTGTTGGAGCTGGTGGAGACCGACCTGGCCGATCCGGTGCCGGGGTGCCTGCTGGTCAATGCGGCCACGGAGCGCTCGGCACACCCGGACACGGTGCAGCAGGTCTCCCGCACCATGGGCCAGATCGAGTCGGCCCTGGCCGGGGCGTTGGAGCGGGCCCGGGTCCGCGGCGACATCGCAGCAGACAAGGAGCCGAGGGAGCTGGCCCAGTTCCTGACCACGTTCCTGCAAGGTCTGCGGGTGATGGGCAAGGCCCGCGCGGATCGAGCGTTCCTCGAAAACTCCGTCGAGGTCGCCCTGGGCGCGCTCGACTGACTTTTTTGCTGCCCGGATTAGGAACCGATCAGTCAACAACTGGGCAGTGGGCCCCGAACCGCCAGACAAGGCCGCAGTCCTCAACTGACTTTTGCCACCCGAATTTGGAACCGATCAGTCAATAACTGGGAGTTACAGTGGATCTCGAACTGCAGGGCAAGGTCGCCGTCGTCACCGGCGCGAGCAAGGGCATCGGCTTGGCCACCGCGGCGGCGTTGCTCGACGAGGGTGCCCACGTGGTGGCGAGCAGCCGCACGCGCACCCCTGAGCTTGACGCCTTGGCCGCGCGTGGCGCCACCGTGGTGCTGGCCGACATCACTGACGCGGGCACCCCGCAGCGGCTCATCGACGCCGCGCTGTCGACGTACGGGCGCCTGGATGTGCTGGTCAACAACGTCGGCACCGGCGGCGTCCGGTCGGGCTTCCTCGACGTCGACGACGCCGAGTGGGCGCGGATGTTCGACGTGACGTTCTTCAGTGCCGTGCGCACCAGCAGGGCGGCCCTGCCCGCTCTGCTGGACACCGGCGGGGTGATCGTCAACATCAGCAGCATCAATGCCCGGCTGCCGTTCCCGATGGTGGTCGACTACTCCGCGGCGAAGGCGGCGATGTCCAACCTGACCAAGACCCTGTCGGAGGAGTTCGCCCCGCGCGGCGTGCGGGTCAACGCCGTCTCGCCCGGCCCGGTGCGGACCCCGTTCTGGACCGACCCGGGCGGCTTCGCGGACGCCGTCGCCGCCGGCGCCGGAGTCACCGCCCAGCAGGCGCTCGACGAGGTCGTGCCACAGAGCATGGCGATCAGCACCGGCCGGATCACCGAGGCCGCCGAGGTCGCTGACCTTGTACTGTTCCTCGCCTCCGCCCGCTCCGCCAATACCACCGGCGCCGAGTTCATCCTCGACGGCGGCCAAGTCAAGACGCTTTAACCGCAATGGAGACAGGGATACGGATAGCGATCATGGGTGCGGGATCGGGTTGCGTATCGGGCGAGAAACGTCTTGACGGCCTCGTTCACGACGCGCTCCGCTTCCGCTGGGGTCATCTCGAGAGCGGGCACGAGGAGGCGTGGCCGGAACACGATGTCGTTGATCATGCCGAGGAACTGCCGTCCAAGGCCGGCCGGGCGACTTGCACGCGCCCGCCCGACCGCTCCGAGACACGTAGTCAGATTCGCCGACGTGCATCATGGAGCGCCCCTCCCCTGCTGAGAGGCACCATCCACCCCTACTAGCGTTGGGTTGAGGTGTGGAGGGGAGGCCTCCCATGCAGGACGTGGAGGCGGCGGGTGTGGTGGACCGCTTCTTTGCGGCTTGCAATGCCCACAATTCGGAGCTTTTAGGGCGGTGCTTTGCCCCGCACATTGCCGCGGTGGGGCCAGACGGGGAGGCCGAGGGCCGGGAGCAGGTTGTCTCCTACTACGAGGTCATCTGGATGGCCGTGCCCGATATGCGCTTCACGGTCTGGCAGACGATCACGGAGGGCGACGAGGTCGCGGCGACAGCCTTGGTCACCGGCACGCACACCGGACCACTCCTGATGCCGGGAGGCGAGTCACTTTCCGGCACCGGCCGGCGGGTTGGCTTCCGCTGCTGCTGGGTCCTCACCGTGGAGCAACGCCTGATCGTCAGCTACCACCTTTTCTATGATCAGTTGGAGATGTACTCCCAGCTAGGGCTACAGCTGCCGGGGTCAGGCACGCCCTCGTGAACCGCGGCCTCCGAGGACGCCCGCCCATCCCCTCGCGCAGGGGATGGGCAGGTGCGTCTGTGAGGGTGCCCGGCAGGGTGTGCGCCGAGCCGGGGTCCTCAGCGAAAAGGGGCTTGGCGAGTTACTACCTGGGGTTCTCCATACATTGAGCCGTCTGTCCCTCCCGCCATGCCTGGCGGCGAGTAAGGCACCCAGTCCCCTTCGCCGTCCGGTTCGGCTCGAACGCGCCGCACTCCCCACCGCCTGGGCGCATCAACCGCCGAAGCGGAAGTGCCTGCCAGCAGGCCAAGCGTTCTCCCAGCGCGGGTGGCACGGTTTCCCGTGGCAGGGGCGGATACCTGGGTGTTGAGGTCCCCTGAACCTCTCACCGGGACGAAATCACGCGCAGCCGGGCTACGGCCTATGCGCGCGGGGTGAACAGCAGATTCCGCGTCTTGTACGGCCGCCCCTCCATCGCCGGGACAAGCGTGCCGTCCCCCTCGGACACCCAATGGGCGTCATAGCCCAACGGGCCGAACTCCGCCAGCAGCGAGTCCAGAGGAGCGTTCACGAGCGCTTCGAGCATGACCGTCGGCCGGTCCCGCTTCAGCACCCAGCGGGCACCCTCCAGGACGGCCTCCTCGTGACCCTCAACGTCGATCTTGATAAGGTCTACGCGCGTGTCGGCGAATACCTCATCCAGTGTGAGGAGTTGGATCCGCTTGAGTTCCGCGTCGGAGGCGGAGCGTTCCAACGAGGAGCCCGTAGACAAGAGGTTCGTGGAGAACCGGACCGAGATGTCAGCCCACCCCGATGAGCTGGACACTCCGGCCTGATAGCGCTTCACGTTCTGGACGTTGTTCGCCCGAACATTGACGGCCAGCCTGGCGTGAATGAAGTCGACCGGCTCGAACGCGTGCACCTTCGCGCCAGGGTTGGCAAGCGAGGCGATCATCGAGAAGTAGCCGACATGCGCTCCGACGTCGGCGATCGTCTGGCTCCTGGCCGCCAGCCGCGCCCACACGGACAGGCTGCCCGGCTCGTAGCCGAACTTGCCGTTCCAGATGGTGTCCAGCGCCACCGCGTCATCGTTCACGCAGAACATGACGAACGGCGGGCAGTACGGGGAGTCGATCTCGACGAAGCCGCGATACGGGAACTTCTTCCGGTGCGTGCGGATGATGTCGCCGGTAGAGACCGGGCGGACGGTGGGGGCGTGCGCCAGCATACGGGCGTTAGCTGCTTCAATCTCAGGAAGACGCATCATGCCAATCTAGGACGAAATGCACAGCCATGTCGCGTCGTTCTGGGATCGCCGGCCGGACTCCTCGCGCGACTGGCTCGCAACGGCAGCGGAGAGACCGGATGACCTGCCAAGGCCCAAAGCTCATGACACGTCCCCTCCCACTGCGTGAGTACGAATCACTGGATCACAAGGTGGAACGCGGGATGTCTCAACCACGCCTCAAGGAACTCCGCATCGCCGACGTGGCTGTACCAACGACTCCCGTCGATCGTCATGTAGCCGACCTCGCAGACCCATCCGGGCAACGATGTGACGAAGGAATGCACTTCAGCGAGACGTGCCTCCTCTTCTCCACGCATCCCCGTCGGGGCCCATGGCGACGGCCCGAGCAGCCCGTCGAAGTCGACCACTGCGCTTAAGCGCTGCATCAAGGCGAGAACCAGACGACCAGTGATCATCTGTGTCTGGATTTCCGTCCCTCTGGCCCAAACGCTCAGTTCCTGAACCGGTTGACGCTCCATCTGGGAGTAGTCGTCGCCCGGCTCCGGATCCCAATCCCCGATGGCCAATCCGAACTCACATGAACCATCCCAATCGGGCATCGCCAGCACTGACCCATCACCGATCTTGAAACAGATCGTTCCGTCTACTTGGGCCTCCACTGACACACCGAACGTCCGAAGCCAATGAGCCAGTTCACCCCGACTCTGCTGATCAAGCGATTCGAACAGCAACAGCGTCACCCCTGGAACCGACATCTAGCCTCCGGGAACAAGAGCCGGGCAACACCACAAGGGCACGAACTCTAGGAGATCAAAGTCCCTCATAGGCGCATCCTTATCAGTTCGTCCATGGTCACCTATGGAGGATGATCAGCTTCCGGCTCTCCCCCGGGAGGCCGGCCGGGTGGCTCCCCAGAGCGGCTCCCAAAGTCGGGGAAGCGACCGGGTGAACCCTAGAAACACCAAGGCCTGTGATGGCGTTTCGCCTGATCACGGTACCGGCGAATAGCGGCCTGGTCGGGAGCCCGACAGCCAACCAGGCGCCCCGCGGCGCGCGCTTCGGCCGTTGCAGTCGCTCTCTCCGACGGGCACAGTGCGCGCTGACTGTCAGTCACCCGCCGGGGAGCTTGTCATCAGGCCGCTCGCCTCGGGATTGACGTCGTCGGGCGGTCTCGCGTCGAAACCGGGCCGGAGTCGTGGCGGTGGTAAGGCGGAAGACACGTCCGAATGAGGATTCGGAACTGAAGCCAACCGTGGCCGCGATCGATCCGATCGACTGATCCGTATTGGTGAGTAGGTCGGCCGCGATCATCATCCTGACCTTGGTCAGGAAGACCCCGACGCTCATGCCGGTGCCGCGGGTGAAATGACGGATGAAGGTAGCACGAGACATAGCGGCGATCTCGGCCAGCTCAGCGATGGTCCATTCGTGGCCAGGGTCATGGACCAGCGCATCGATCGCGGTCTGTATTCGCATGTCATCGATTGCGGTCCACGGCGCCCTGTCGGTGGGATGACGTTGGGGTGAGTGTCGGAGCGCCATGGCGAGCAGGACATCGCAGAGTGAGGACAGGATGACCGCGGTCCCGTGTCCTTCGTTGTCAGCCTCGTACCGCATCAGCGCGGTCAACGCCCGCGCGTGTTCGCTCGCCTGCGCGCCAAGGTTGACGTGTACGACCTCGGGCAGCGTGGCGAACAGGATGTCGCCCGCCCCGGGGCGGAACGTATAGTGCCCGCAGAACAGGTCCAGCAAGTCCCCGCTGCCCACGGCCTGTGCGGTCGTGAAAGCGGCACCGTTTTGCCGGAGTATGCCGGGCTCTGTACCGGCTCCGCTGTGGACGGTGTGAGCCTGCCCGCGGGAGAGCAGCACGATGTCGCCGGCGACGAGCTGGACGGTTCTGTCCACGAGCTCGAGAGAGCATTCGCCTTCCAGCACCAGGTGAAACGGCACCTCACCCGCTGGGAGATCTGGGTGACTGACGGCCGTGCGCCCGGTGAACAGGCACCGCGTATCCAGCGTGCCCTCTAAGTGCGCGAGGCGGACCAGACGACTGATCGCATCCATGAGACTCCTGCTATAGAAATTGATACTTCAACGTCTATACGGATCATTGCCCAGTGTCTCATGGTGAGAGATATGAGCGAAGCAGAGAGCATTGGCGTCACGGCCGACCTGTTGGTCATCGGTTTCGGCAAGGGAGGGAAGACTCTCGCGGCGACCATGGGACGCGAGGGCAAGAAGGTCGTCATGGTGGAGCAGTCGGATCAGATGTACGGAGGGACCTGCATCAACATCGGCTGTATACCGACCAAGGCGCTGGTCCACCGCGCCGATGTTCGTCGCCCAGGCGACGAGCGGCAAAGCTGGTACCAGGACGCGATCGGCGCGGTCACGGACTTGACCACGATGATGCGCGGCAAGAACTTCCAGATGTTGGACACCCTCGACACCGTCACCGTGGTCACCGGCAAGGCCTCGTTTCTCGACTCCACGACGGTCGAGGTCGCGGCGGGCGACGACCGCCTGGCCATCAGCGCCGGGACCATCGTGATCAACACCGGATCCGTGCCCGTGATCCCCGACATCCGTGGGCTGCGCAAGAGCGAGTACATGGCGACGAGCACGGACCTGCTCCACACCGAAAAGCTCCCACGACACCTCGCAGTGATCGGGGGCGGTTATCTCGGCCTGGAATTCGCCGCCATGTACCGGCAGTTCGGATCGGAGGTGTCGGTCCTTGAGGCGTTTCCCAAATTCGTGGGTCGCGAGGACGACGATGTCGCCGAAGTCGTCGTCGGCATCTTCCGCGATCAAGGAATCACTCTCATCACCGACGCGAAGGTGACTGAGGTCGAGGACGGCTCCGCCGACGCCACCATCTATTACGAGGTCGACGGGCGTCCGCGGACCCTGAAGGCGGACAAGATACTCGTCGCCACTGGGCGCGTTCCCGCCATCGAGGGGCTCGGCCTGGACAGAGCGGGCATCCGCACAACCGAAGGTGGCGCCATCGAGGTGGATGAGCACCTGCGGACGAGCCAGCCGCACATCTACGCGATCGGCGACGTCAACGGGGGACCGATGTTCACCTACATCTCCCTCGACGACTACCGCATCGTCGCGGACCGGCTTCTCGGTGACGGCAGGCGCTCCACGGCTGATCGAGTCGCTGTTCCGCACACGATGTTCATCACCCCGCCGTTCTCCACCGTCGGCCTCACCGAGACCGCCGCCAGAGAACGCGGCTACAACGTGAGAATCGCCGCCAAGCCCGTTGCTCAGACCACAGCCACGCCTCGTGCGCGGATCATTGGTGATACCCGCGGCCTGATCAAGTTCGTCATCGACGCGGACACCGACCTCATTCTCGGCGCAGCATTGATCAGCATCGATTCTCAAGAAGTCATCAACCTGGTCGCCTTCGCCATGCGTCACGATGTTCCCGCCGGCGAGCTCGGCAACGCGATCTACTCGCACCCCAGCACGACCGAAGGATTCAACGAACTCCTCGGCACAGTCGCGCGCGTGCGGGTCGCCGTGAGCACGGCTGATCTCGAGAACGCGTAGCAGCTGAAGAGACAGTCGCTCGACACGAACCCATCGGAGAAGGAGTCGCGGTCTTCGCGCAGGAGCACCGTCTTGCGGGATCGAGTTACGACGCTTCCAGCCAACGCGGGCCGCTCCACGGCAGCAGTCACGCCGCGTCCGAAAGAAAGACCTACTTCTGTGGCAAGCACGACGAGCGACGCGCACGCGATATCGGACGAGAGCCGAAAGACACCTCAGCCATCTGCCGTGCCCGGAATCCCGCTGAACGCCTTCGGGATGACCTTCGGCCTCATGGGGCTTGCCGGCACATGGACGGAGGCCTCACGTTCGCTTGGGACTTCCATCTTGGTCGGGGAGATCCTGTGGGCGATCGCGACGATCGTATGGATCACGACCGTCACCCTCTACATCATCCGCGCGAAGAGCATGCGTCGGATCATGGCGGACCTCACCCATCCGGTCCTCGGTCCGTTCGCCGCGCTCATCCCGATCTCCGGAATCCTCCTCGGAGGACACCTTTTCGCCATGTGGCCGATCGTCGGCACGATCCTCGTCTGGGCCATGTTCACGGTGAGCATCGTGTTCGGAACCTGGTTCATCTCACAACTTCTCACCGTCCCGAAAGGATTCACCGCCATGCACGGCGGTTACCTGCTGCCGACCGTCGCGGCAGGGCTCATCAGCGCCCAATCGCTCGCGACCATCGGCGCCCACGCCGCCGCGGTGGCCGCTTTCGGCGTCGGGCTGCTGTTCTGGCTGCTCATCGGCGGCGCACTGATCGCCCGACTGGTCGCCGGGCCCGAAATCCCAGGCGGACTGCTCCCGAGCCTGGCGATCCTCGCCGCACCGCCCGCAGTCGCTGGGAACGCCTGGTGGGGATCCAGCGCGACTTTCGCCATGCGGGTCCTCACCACGAACACGTCCCCCTGGTCGACCATCGCCGCCTGGCTGATCGTCGGTATCGCCACCGTGGTGATCGGCGCAATCGCCCTCCAGAGCATCCGGCTCTGGGTCAAGAACCGCAGCGCAATCCATGTACTCACGACAACCGAAGGATGAGCATGAATGTGAAGAGGAACGCAGAGACCATTCGATACGAGTACGGAAGCGAACCCGATCAGTTCGGCGAATTCCACCCTGCGCGATCAGGTGATCCTCGGGGTACCGTCGTCTTCATCCACGGCGGCGTGTGGCGAGCAGGACGAGGCTGGGATACGCCGGATCGGGCGATCGACCGGCTCGTGCTGGCCGGGTGGAATGTCTGGAAAATTCAATTCCGAGGCGTCGGCGGTGGCGGCGGCTGGCCTAACACCGGCGACGACGTTCTGGCGGCGGTCAGCTTCCTGCCGGAGATCCAAAGGGATAGAGACCTTCCCCTCAGGCCCATCATCCTTGTCGGGCACAGTTCCGGCGGACACCTCGCCGTCTGGGCGCTCAGCGCGACTCACGATCAGGTCGCCGGCGCGGTGAGCGTAGAAGGCGTCCTCGACCTCAGACGTGCGGAGGCCGAGGAACTGGGAGATGGGGGCGTCGTGGCTTTCCTCGGCGGTACGTCTGCTGAGCTCCCCGACCGGTACCGAACAGCCGACCCCGTCCAGAACATTCGACCGGACATGCCGGTCCGTCTCATCCACGCTAGAGACGACACGGCGGTGCCCCTTTCGCAGAGTGAGGCCTACCTCGAGGCCGCGCAGCTCGCAGGTCAGGATGCTTCGCTCGCCCTCGTCGACGGCGACCACTTCACGCCCATCGATCCCGACAGCACGGCCTGGCTTGCAGTCGAAGGTGCCATCGAGGACTTGAGCCTCGATCGGTGATCCGGTTTGAGCAACGCCGTCGTCGACCGCGTCTTCGAGTAGAGCAGCCACCCGCATCGGACCGCTGGATGGCGGTAACTCCGCTGTCATGAGCCCGCTACCGCCACTGGCCGACACTTGTGGTCTTGCCGTACGGACAGCGTGGGAGCCCGTCAAGAGCATGATCCACATCAATGGGATCGAGGAGCTGCAACGGACCTGCCGGATCCTCTCCGTCCCGATCTGCCCCGCTCCCGAAAACCACGCCGCAGTGCAGAACGGCGCGCTCTTCCCACTGGCGAAAGAGGGGATGTTGGAGATCAGCAGAGAGATCAAAAAAGCCACTTCCGATGATCGGAAGTGGCCTTTGAGCTGGTGTGCGGCCGGAGGTACTCGAAACCCCAACCTTCTGATCCGTAGCAAGGTCAGACCTGTCCACAAGCGTCTACCGCCGTCACGAACGCCTGCTCAGAGAGGCTGTCCGGTTTCCCATATTCCACAGACGTCCACGGTCGTCCTGGGCTGTAGTTAGCAACAGCGTTAGCAAGATCAGCCGTCACTGGCCCTTGCCCCACCGTGTTGCGCGCGACTGGCACCATGGTCAAGCTGATGTCCCCGAAAGCTACGGGCGCCTGTTCGAGGTAACCATGTCGTGGAGGCAGCGTGGAGATCTTGTTTTCAGAGTCAACCGGCGAGATCGACTTGTCGGCTGATCGAGCCACGCTCAGTCACCTTGCCGACCTCTTGGCCCGCGGCTCCGGCTCGATGAGCGCTGACCCTGCTCCCAACCCTCCTCTTGGCCAGACACCGCTCACACATCTCTCCGTCCAGAGCGTGGACGGGGAACCAGTCGTTGTTGTCGCCGACACTGAGTCCCACTCTCTGTCAATCGCCGGCGACAGCGCCTTTCTCAAGATCTTCGCTGACAACGTTCAGGCCATAGCCGAGATCGACGATGGCGGTCATCTCCACATCGACTTCTACCCCGACCACCCCTACCTCGGAGAAGGTTCGGCACCCTTGGTCGTCAACAGCCCCCATGGTGAAACGCCGAAGGCCCGCACCCTCTGATCCCATCATTACGAGAGAAGGGCAGGTACCTCGTAGACCGCGTTCCCTCCTGCTCCGGCGGTAGATGCTAGCCAGAGCAGTGTGATCGCGTAAGGCGGCGTTGCTGTATTGGTTGCTGTACGGCGACCAACCGGCAAGGGACCGACGCGTCACCATCCCTCATGCCGCAAGATCTCCGTTGCCTTTTTCACGTCCGAGACGACGTGATCGAAACTGTGTTCATGGCCGGGCCAGGTGCCGCGCATCTCCTCCAGACTTTCGGTCTACGGCATGAGACAACCTTCCGTCCGTTGACAACCCGAAATCGACACAACGTGATCTGCGTCGTGCTCATACCCGCGGCGAGTTGCACCCATTCGATTCATATCGCACCTAGGCCAACACCCCCGGCTATGTCGGCGGAAGGGTCGCACCGCAACGCTTGGCCGCGACCTCGAACTGATCAGCCCTGGGCTTACGAAAGCATTGCGGCATAGGCCCCTACAATGGGCGTCTCGCGAGAGCAGCAAGCGGGAGGTCGGGCGGGGGATCCGGATGCGCGGCTAGGTAGTTTTGAAGTTCCCTGTGTCGAAATTGATATGCGGTGCCGGATACGCGCAAGAGGCCAGCGTTGTAGCACCAGTTGAGGAAGCGTCCCATGCGCAAGGGAAATTGAGGCAGAGCGCAGAGCAGGAAGGAAAAATAGCGCACGCTCGCCATGCCTATTCCAAGAAACATAGTGAGGCCGGTCATGATCCCCACAGCAATTCCTTGGGCTGGATGTGATGTCATGACTAGCGCCCCGCCGAATGCAGCTCCATCTACAAGACCATTGGCCGCGGCGAACCGGAGATTGCTCCGGATAGGCTCCCTAGGATCCGATCCCTTCGCCGGGCGGGCAGTCCCGCCCGTTAAAAATCCGAAGCCCAGCGCCGCGGGGAGGCCGACCACAAGTCCGACTACCCAATCACCACCCGCAAGGTAGAACACGCCACCCAGGAAAAGGCCAAGTGCCCCTGCGGCTGCGAATGCCCGCCTGCCTGATCGTGAGCGCATTGCCTCCGCGCCCCAGCGAACGGGCGTGGTGGATCCGAACCAAAGTAGGATAACACTAGTTAAACCGCCAAAAGCGCCAGCATTTGCAACTTTTTGCAATAGATCATTCTCATCTATGGGAATAATCGTGTTAATTGTCACGAATATTAGCCAAGTCAAAAGCAGGATCCCCAAATGAATTAACGGTGGCCAACCTCCGGCCATCGGCCACAATTCATGGAGGACCAGGCCGGTACCGGAGAGCGTTCGCCCTCCCGCTTGGCGTTTACCGGCGGATTGGTTGAGGTAGGCGGCAAGCCGTGCCAACCGCCGCCATACTTGCTTGGCATCAACGCTAGCGGCGCGACTGGTGGACCCCGCCGAAACCGCTGCTGGGATGTACCAATCAAGCAGCTTTTCGTAGAGATCGCCCGTTGAAGCAAGAGCGATCATGTCGCTGGGCTCGCGCAGGTATTCGCCGGCGTCCGTGCTCCGTTCTTGGTAGACGACGGCGGCAAGGGTCAGTCGCCAAGGGGTGTTCAACTCCCGGCTCAAAGACCCGTCCGGGGCACTAGCCACCTCATCAAGGATGGGCCGCCACCGTTCACTGTTACGCGGGGAGGTGCATACCCGCTCCATCAAAAACTTCTGGATTGCCCTCGAGTCCACCGTGCAAATCCGTATTCGAGCAGCAGCCTCAAGGTGTGCGTTCGCCTCTAGCAACGCGTCGTACTGGCTGTTTCGGCAGGTCAGTACCACCGGTGGGTTACTTATGCCGGTCCCATAGCCGTCGACCGCTTGGAGAAGTTCGTCGGCTCGGGAGCCGTAACCAGGAGAAGGCGTGCTGTCCATCTCATCGAGACCGTCGATGACTGGAAGGACCAGATGGTGGTCGACGAGCGCGGTGGCGACGCGCTTGGACAGAGAGTAGGGCGCCCTTTGGAGTGAAGTGGCCAGCCATGCGCGTAGCGGGCTCCCGTCCCAAGAGGTTGCGGACAGCCGTACCGGTACAGGTTCGTCTCCAATACGGCTCTTGATCAACTTCAGGACCAAGGCCACGGCGAGGACTGTCTTACCAGTCCCTGCGTCACCGCTGGCGAGTGTGTCGTCGGCCCCTGTGATCACCAGACGACGGGTGCGCAGATCCCGGTAGTAGGCGGCGATCGTCTCCAAGTCTCCCTCTGGAACAGAGCCCTCGATTGAACAATGGCTGTCAAGCACAAAGCGAAGGTTGATTCCTTCGCTGTTCAGCGCTTGCCGGTCCCCGCCAAGGAGGCGTTTGAATTCGCGTCCCTCTTCCTCAGTCACGCGCTCTGCGAGGTCTCTGGCTTCAGCTGTCGGGTCGATCGGCTGCGGTCCGCGGAACAACGGGGCCAAAGTCGCAACGAGGCCCACGACTGCGATACCAAAGCCCAGGATTGTTGTCTGGTCCACTGAGCTCAGCCCCGTAGACCGGGCTTCCTTTACCACCCACACCACTATTGCAATCGTAGATCCGAGTACCAAAAACCAAAGCAGACGCCGCGGGCTCCAGTTCTTCGATGCCATGCTTAAACTATGCCGGATGACATTCGGCTATGTGGGCGGTTCGAAGAATGCCGGAACGACAGCCCAACACCTGATTGTTCAGATGCCTCCGTGGAGTCCAGACGATAATCCTGTTACCGCAGGGTTGCCAGGACCGAGGAACAGAAGCCGCAGGGCAGTCCATCGAGCACCCGCTTTGGGAGAGCGCGGCCGGAACCGTTCCGCCAGCTGATCTGACCTGGGCAAACAACCTGTACCAGTGCCGCCCCCGCTTGATCATCCCGTGCATGTCCCGCAATCGTGCCATCGCCGCCGAAGCCCGCTTCAGGGCCGCGATGGTCGAGGCAGCCTGGGTCACCGCCCGCACCCGGTCCAGCATCGGCACCCGGCTGCGCCGCCTAGGCCGCGGCTTCGGCAACCAGCACGCTAAGAAGGGCGCGGTCGCCGTCGCCGACACCCTGCTCCCACCCTGCTTTGTCATCGCTTAGGCGGTCATGGCTAGCAATACCGACTACCGACAAGACGGCAACGACTTCTACGCCCGCCGCAGTGCCCGCCACGCCCAGCACCTGGCCGCCCGTCATCAAAAGACCCTGGAACGCCATTACCAATCCTCCTCGCAATTAGGGATCGGGCGTGCGGCGTGGCTTAGGGCTGGCTGAAGGCTTTCGCTTGCTTTATGGACGGGCCCACCCTCTGCGCCAAGATGATCACTGCGTCATCCACTCCAGCGGTTCAGTTGAGGTCGCCTTGCGCCACGTCTCCGCGACCTCCGAAGGGTTCTGCTGATAGAGGTTGCGGAGGAGCATTATTGCCACGCGGACGAGATCGGGGAAATCCAGCTCTACAGCGATCCGGAGGCCTTCACAATTAATGCAAGGCCCTCCTCAAGTTGTTCTGATTCACTTAGCAACTGGCCATTGACAACGCAGCTGGTGGCCAAGTCTACCGAGTGGACCTCAGGGTTGACACGAGCAAGCGTGCGCCTGACGTCCTTCGAACGCCGCCTGCCGGTGACCGGGCTCGCGCTCGACGTGCGGCGGGGGTCTTCCCCTTGCGACAAGCGGCGTAACCAGTTGCCGCGGTGCCCATCACCGTGGCCGCGACCGTCGACGGCCTACGCCTTTGTCGAGATGAACCGTCGATTCGACATGCTCGAATGCCCGGTGAGGAATCGGTCGATCAGCCAGGAAAGTCTACGAATCGAAACCCTTGACAAGGTGTCTCGCATTTATCAAGGCTGTGATCAGGTACCAAATCGAAGAGGATTCGAGTTATTCGAATGGTGACGACAGGAATGGTGACGACAGGAATGGTGACGACAGGAATGGTGACGACGAGAAAGTCGTTGAGTACGACCAAGGCGTTCGAGCTGCTGGAGACGGTGGCGTCCGACAGGTTCTTCTCCCCGGCGGTCCTCCAGCCGCACCAGACGGGCTCGTGGACGGAGTCCTTAGCGCCGGCGCTTGGGCTCGCCGACGGCGCCGCGCACGTCGGGTTCGCCCACGACGACGAAGGTGTGTCGGTCACGGCCAACGTGTTCACAACCCTCATCGGCCAGGACGTGACGGCCGCCCTGGTCGACGACTCGACCGGAAGCACGCTGACGAGTGCGACTCACGGGTGACGCGTACGTCTCGCACGAACTCTCGGCACCTGTCGAGTCCGGTGCGACCGCGACGCTCGTGCTCACCGATGGTGGAGGGAAGGAGTTACTGCGCGCGAGCGCGACCGACGAGTGAACCGAACCAGCGCACATCGGCACCCGTAACGGGGGCCGCGCCTCACGCGCGGCCCCGAGGCCCGGAGCGGCACGAACGGACGCCTTGCCCAACGGAGAAGGAAGCGCAATGAGAGCAACAACTCGCAATCGCAGACGTCGCTCGGCCGTAGCGGCCCTGAGCGTGGTCACCCTGGGGGCATCTCTGCTCCTCGCCGCGACGTCGGCCGCCGCGACGCCGGCCGCCGCGGACGGGCCCAGCGCCTCGATCATCTTGGGCGAGGTCAACGAGGAGAACGGTCTCCGCCAGATCGAGCAGGGTGACGGCACGACCGCACCCGTGACGGTTGGCGGGCTGAGCGCACGCGCGACCGTGCAGACCTCGGCACCGGCGGAACACATGTATTTCCAGGTCGACGACGCGATCGCCTTCGATGGCGCGTTCGTCGCGTGCCTGCAGGTCGAGTACTTCGACGAGGGCGGGGCCACATTCCGCGTCCAGTACGACTCGACCAGCAGCGCGTACGGCTCGACGGGTTCGGTGAACCGCACCGGGTCGAACACGTGGAAGACGGCGGGCTTCGAGCTGATGGACGCCCGGTTCGCCAACCGCGAGAACGGCGGCGCCGACTTCCGCGTCGAGGCGGGCACGGCCGGGGTGACCTTGCACAGCGTGAAGTTGACGATCATCCAGAACGACGACGGCGTGACCCCGCCGTGCGCGGCCGCCTCGCCCGAGCCGGAACCCGTCCCCCCGCGCTGGAAGCTCAAGTATGTCGAGCAGTTCGGGAAGCCGATCCGCACTGAGGCCAGCCCGTGGGTGCTCGACGACTACAGCGAGCCGGTCGACGACTTCAACGACGACAACGGCGACCTCTACCGCCTTCAGCTCGGTCCCGAGTTCGACGCGGCGATGGCGACCATGCGGACCTACCGGCAGGAGACCAAGTTCGGCCGGGACGGCTGGCTCACGGCGTCCCTTTCCGCGCGCGAGAGCGGCGGGCGGGTCGACGACAGCTATACCGACACGGCCGAACGTCCGTCGATCGTGACGGAGTCGCTGAAGAACGCGGGCTCCGTCGCCAAGATCACCGTGCCCAACCACACGGGTGGCGCGATCATCCGCAACACCGAGCCGCTGCCGAAGTACTACCGCATCGAGTACGACCTCAAGACGCTCGACTTCGGCGGCTTGCGTGACGGCTCGCTGTTCTACGACGGCAAGTACAACGGGTACGCCCTCGGGGAGTGCAAGACGTTCTACCCCTGGGTCGGCAACCCGAACGACATCGAACCGGCCGACCCCTGCGCCACACGCTCCGTGCGGGAGGACAGCAACGAGGCGTACAACGCGTTCCACTTCATGTCGATCCTGGACTTCCCGGCGATGCCCCGGAATCTGGCGATGTACCACTGGCACCGCAAGGTGCTAATGGACCAGTTCAGCCCGGCCCCGTCCCGGAACACGGACGGCTACGACGTCTGCAACTCGCGGACCGGTGAGAAGTACCCCTGGGACGAGAGCAACCGCACCACGGTGAACATGCTCTACTTCACGGGTTCGCTCGGTCAGTCGCAGACGTTCGTGACGAGCTGCGACCGTCGGCCGGTTTCCGGCGTGCAGAAGTCGGCCGTGGAACTGCAGCCCGAGCTGATGCCCAAGGAGGACTACACGTTCGCCATCGAGCGCACCGAGGCGGGTTACACGCTCGAGGTCAGCGGCAACTTCAAGAACGTCGGCAAACAGACCTACCGGTTCACCCGGGGCTTCATCGACGACGACGCCGGCGTGGTCGGGGCGAACGTCCCGATCTTCCACTACAACGTGGACGCCGAGGAGTACGACGGCCAGTTCAACACGTCGCACACCGCGCGGGGCGCATTTGGCTCCAAGACGTGGGACAACCAGTGGCCGGCCGGCTCGGCCTACCCCGACTACTTCGTCATCGGTGAGCCGTACACGAACGTCGGTGAGGGCCAGGCCCGCATCGACAACATCCGGCTGTACGTGCCGAAGAAGTAGGCACGGGAAGGTCGCGGTCGAACTGACGCAGCCGCGCCCCTGGGACCTCAGACTGCACCCAGGGGCGCGGCCTGCGCTCCGAATTCACGCGATCCTTCATTTCGAGTCTGGGAAGTCGTCGAAAGCGAGTCCGACCATGAAGACTGGGAGGATCACGATCTCGTCTTCCCCGGCTGGACGGGCGGCCCATCGACCCGCGCCACGACTGGGAGGAGTGGAAGGAGATCCTCCAGGAGGCCGGCGTCCGCGACGTACGCGTCCACGACGGCCGTCACACGGCGGGGACCCTCCTCGTCGACATGGGCGTGCACGTCCGCGTCGTCATGGAAGTGCTCGGCCACTCCGACATCCGAGTGACCCAGCGCTACACCCACGTAGCCACTCCGATGGCCCGGGATGCCGCCAAACGCATGGGCAGAGCACTGTGGGGGATAACTGCAACGGGAAATGCAACTGAAAACGATCACAGGGCGTGCTCCGGAAGGAGTACGCCCTGTTCGTTGATGGAGCCGCCTAAGGGAATCGAACCCTTGACCTACGCATTACGAGTTAGAACACAACCGTCCAGGGTTGTCCACCGGTGTCAGAAAAGCCTGTTCAAGCCCTGTGGAACCCGCTTCGGAGTCCACGAGGATCCAGAACCGTCCACGGCCGTTGTTAGTCCTCGATATCCCTGGCGGGATGCCCGTTCCGGGCTGAAAATCGGGGTGGTTGCCCGCCGACGTCGTTGGTGCTTGGTCTGGTTGAGGCCGTTTGTTAGTCGGACGCCGGGAGCCGTGCCAAGGGCCCTTCACTGTGCTTTGAGCACGCGGATTAGATTCGCTTCGTCCTTGCGGCTCTCGCGGGCAGCCTGTGCAGGGTGCTCGCAAGCAGCGACGGCAGGAGGGCGGCATGCTGGAGGAAACCAAGGACCACGAGGAGATCATCGAACGAGTCGCGGCGCTAGACATCGGCAAGGCCTTCCTGGTCTGCTGCGCGCGCGTGCCGGACGAGGACCGGCCGGGGCGGCGGCTGCAGGAGGTGCAGACCTACCCGACGATGACCCGCTCGCTGCTGGCCATGGCAGATCACCTGCGCACCCTGGGTGTGACCCGGGTCGTGATGGAGGCCACCAGCGACTACTGGAAGCCGGTCTTCTACCTGCTGGAGGCGGCCGGGTTCGAGACCTGGCTGGTCAACGCCCGTGACGTCAAGCATCTGCCAGGCCGTCCCAAGACCGACCGGCTGGACGCCGTCTGGCTGGCCAAGGTCGCCGAACGGCAGATGCTGCGCGCCAGCTTCGTCCCGCCACCCCAGATTCGCCGGCTACGGGATCTGACGCGCTACCGGATCGACCTGGTCAGCGCACGGACCGCCGAGAAACAGCGTGCGGAAAAGCTGCTGGAAGATGCGCAGATCAAGCTGTCCGTGGTGGCCTCTGACATCTTCGGGGCCTCCGGGCGCGCGATGATGGCCGCCCTGATCACCGGGGAGCACAACCCGGCGGTGCTGGCGCAGATGGCCCGCACCAGCCTGCGCAAGAAGATTCCCCTGCTGCAGGAGGCGTTCACCGGCCACTTCACCGATCACCACGCCTTCCTGCTGGGCAAGATGCTGGCCCGGGTCGACCAGATCACCATCGACATCGCCGAGGTCGACGCCAAGATCCAAGAACTCATCGCTCCTTTTGGGCAAGCAGCGGCGCGATTGGACGAGATCCCCGGCATCGGCCCCACCGCAGCCGCGGTCATCCTCGCTGAGATCGGCACTGACATGAGCCGCTTCCCCACCCCAGGGCATCTGGCCTCTTGGGCACGCTTCGCGCCCGGGGTCAAGGAATCGGCCGGACGCAAGAAGGGCCACGGCGGGACCGGCCACGGTAACCCCTACCTGGCTCGCATCCTGGGCGAGGCAGCCGTGATCGCCGGCAGGACCAACACCTTCCTCGGCGAACGCTACGGCCGCATCGCCCGCCGACGCGGCAAGAAACGCGCGATCGTCGCGGTCGGCCGCTCCATCCTCACCATCGTCTGGCATCTGCTGTCCGACCCCGACGCCCACTTCATCGACCTCGGACCCGACCACTACAGCCGGCGCATCGATCCTGACCGCAAAATGCGCAACCACATCCGCGAGCTCGAAGCCCTGGGCTACCACGTCACGCTCGAACCCACCGCCTGACTACGACGACCAGCACGGCCCTGCTGCACATCAACACGTAAGGTTCGCTGCCGCGTGCCCGGCAAATGTCTGATTTTCGGATTAGCAACCGCGTTAGCAAGGTGCCACGAGGGGCCTGTCTCTAACGGCGTCGCCGATCCGGCGGCTGGGCGGCCGTTCGTCTGGGTGGATGAATCACCGAGACCGATCGTCTGGGTGCTCGCGCACCGTCACGTACGCGCCCTCCTTCATCGCATTGACCCTCGCCGCGGTCTCGCACACCGACTTCACCGTCATCGCCGACGGGGTTGGCACACAAAGACGGGCGGCTGATCGGCGAGGAGGTTACTCTCAAAGCCACGCGCACTCAGTGATGCGGAGGCTGGGATGGATGTCACGGTCGGTACTTTCAACCTCAATAACCTGTTCTCCCGCTTCAACTTCGAGGCAGAGATCCCAGCAATCCTGGAAGCGCCGGGCCCGGGACTAACTGCCAGCTACGTTTTCGACGATCCAGAACAGGTGCGTATCCGCACCTACAGGGGTCGGCTGGTCCAAGCGAAGGACGAGGAAGGCCAACGCCTGATCGCTGAGCGGATCAGCCGCATGGATCTGGACGTGCTTGCGGTCCAGGAGGTCGAAGACATCGACACGCTCCGCTTCTTCGTCGCGAAAGAGCTCGACCACCTGTACCCGCATCTGACGCTCATCGAGGGCAACGATCCTCGGCTGATCGATGTGGCCGTGCTGTCGAAGCTGCCGATCGGGGCGGTGACCTCCTGGCAGCATTCCGTCCATCACGAGCTACCGGAGGGGCGGGTCTTCAGCCGCGATCTGCTGGAGGTCGAGATCCTCGACCCCGGCGACCGTAACCGGCGGCTGTTCACGCTGTACAACAACCACCTCAAGAGCCAGTTCGTCGAATTCGGCACCGATCCCGATGTCGGGAAGCTTGCCAACGACACCCGGCGCCGCCAGCAGGCCGAAACCATCGCGAGGATCGTCGCCGCGCGCAACCGCCCCGACGGGCGTTTCGTGATCGTGGGCGACATGAACGACACCCCGGAAGCGGCGACCCTGTCTGCGTTCAGCACCTCGACCGAGCTCAACCTGACCAACGCACTCACCCACCCGGTCCAGACGCGCGAACCCAAGCCGGACACTCCACCCCCGCCGGCCTCAGGCGCGTGGACACACCGCTTCAAAGAGTCCGGCCGGCCTGCGGCCTATGAGCTGTTCGACCAGATCTGGCTCAGCCCCGTCTTGGCGGAGCGGCAATCCGGGGCGTTCATCGACCGCCGCACCCGCCATGGTGGCGACGGCAGTGACCACGACCCCGCCTGGGTAGCCCTCACGCTGTAGACGCCTAAGCATGGTCGGAGATTGGCAGGCGGCCCTGCCCCCCTCCTAGCAGGGCCGCCCACCAGGCGACATTACTAAGAGCTTCTATTAATTACATATAGTTACGAGATTGTTGGGGCTGGGAGCATGGGTTTCTGATCCGACAAGATGCCGATGGCGTCGATCACGTCCGAGACAACATGGTCGGCATCATGCTCGGCGCCCGGCGACGTGCCGCGGTCGATCCAGATCGTTTGCAGGCCTGCCGCGCGGCCGCCGGCAATATCAGCGATCAGGTTGTCACCGATAACCCAGCCGCCGCCGGCCAGTGTCACACCGCAGCGCTGGGCAGCTATCTCGAACAGGCCCGGGTCGGGCTTGCGGATGCCTTCGGCCCCAGACAACGCCCAAGCGTCAACGACCTCCGCCAACCCCGTGCGTTGGATCTTCCCGAACTGGTTATCCGCCATTCCATTGGTCACCACGGCCACCGCCCATCCTGAAGCACGTAGCCGGCGCAGACCATCCAGTACCTCAGACCGGCAGTGCACGAGGAAGGGCATCCGTCGGCGGTAGGCGCTCCACAGATCTTCGACCTGCTCAGGCAACTCGAAGCGCTCTCGCACCCGGGTGAAGAACTCCTCACGGTGCGGCACTCCTTCCCGGTCGACGGCTACCAGCCAGTCAACCGCCCCTGCACCAAGAGCACGCTCCGCGGCGAACTCCCCCGCCCACACCCGGAAAGCTGCATCCAGGTCAATCAACGTGTTGTCTAGATCGAACAGGGCAAGTTGCTGCATGATGCGCATCTTATGGACGAGACCCTCGCCCGACCTGGCTACCCGTGCTGAACGGCCGCCCATGCCTCAGTGTGGACTCCAAGGACCAACATCGGACGTAGCGGTTTTCAAGAACACTGCGAATCGCACCGCCGTGTAGCCACTGACCTGTGGTTACGCCTTGAATCGCCGGACAGCGACCAAAGATCATCCCGCACATATCCCGCGCGGACCGCGTCGATCACCTGGGCGTCACCGTGCGCATGATCAAGCCGTGTCCCACGGCCGATCCAGATCGTTCGCACGCCTGCCGCACGTCCGCCGGCAATGTCGCCCGCATCCAGCCATTGGCGGGACCATACGGGGGTTCAATATGGACTGTGAAGAATCCCCTCTGGAATCAGCTGCCAGTCGAGGTGCGTGCCCACGTCGACGCCCTCGTTTACAAGGACCATAGGCTGCATGCCATCAAGGTGATCCGAGACAGCTTCGAGAAGCCGCCAGACCTCTATAAGTGCCTTGACCTTGTGGCGGAGCGCTATGCGGACCTGGGGCAACGTTTTTCTCGTTCGCCAACAGCACCTTTGGACGTGGACACTCTGACGGTCAAGATCCGGACGCTGCCGACTCCTCCAGCGGCGATCGAGGCCGTATGGGACGGTGATTCCGAAGGATGGTTCGTCGTACTCCTAGCGGTCACACTCGAGCCGCGGGCCGAGCACCATCTCGCGACCGCTCAGCATGGGACGGACATACGGGTCTTCAACGGCGAGGTTCCTCCGTGGCCAGAGGCCGAGGAGGCTGGCGTGGTCGGGCAGAGGCTGGCAGAGCGCTTTAATGTGCCGTTTCATTTCGCGAGCCCTGAGATGCCGGATGACACAGCACCACGCTGGTGGGATGACCTCTAGAAAGCTGCCCGCCCCGCTCGGACGCGCCTAGCCTGCCGCGCGCATTCGAGGGACTATCGCTCGACGACGATTCACAGGTCTTGCCAAACCGAGGCGACAGACTTGCTCACTTCTCGGCAGAATGCGGACATGTCCACCGAGGTAAGCGGGATGATCGAGTGCAAACCGTGGGCCCATGTCTGGGAGGGAGACGACGAGGACCCAGGATGGCAAGCTGGCATCGATCTGTGTCTCCTGAACACCGGCAACGCATATGACGCACTCGCCTGTCTGTTCGGCGTCCGCAACTCCTTTGGGTTCCAGCCCCTGACCGAGGGACGCGGATTGCCGAGGGACGCCTCGGACGGACTGCGGGACGTGTTTGCTGCCGAGGGTGGGCCAGAGGACGTCTGGGGAACGACGTGGATCAGTTGGGCCGAGCTGGCCGCCGCCAACTGGGACGAGACCGATCGGTCGGGGGGGTTCGCCCCGAAGTGTGGACACCAACTGTCACGCGGCGAGCAGGACCTTATCGGGCTGCTGCTCGTAGGCGATTGGGCTGAGGTAGTTCAGGCGGGAGTGTCTTCTTCGGGTGTTGTAGCGGGTGATCCACCTGAAGACCTCCAGACGGGCCTGCCGGGCTGAGGGCCAGCCTTTGGCGCCCTGCAGCGTCTCGCGTTTGAATGTGGCGTTGAAGGACTCGGCGGCGGCATTGTCCGCGCTTGTCCCCACGGCGCCCATCGACTGACGAACACCGAACTGTTTGCACACGGCGGCGAAGTCGGTGGAGGTGTATTGGGCGGATTCAATCGGTGCTCGCAACACTTCGTCGTTGGAGGTGTTGGTGAATGGGCCTGGGCAAGAAGCAGCAGGCTGTCCGGTTGTATCGCGGTCAGATCCCATCGCCGGGACGGCCGACTGTCGCCTGGCGTGAGGATCGTGTGCGGTTCTGGCAGGCGATCGCTCGAGGGGCGAGTTCGGAGGATGCGGCGGCGGAGATCGGCGTGTCGCCGGCAGTGGGGACGCGCTGGTTTCGCCAGGGTGGCGGGGTGGGACCGTGCCTTGCCCCGACGGTGTCGGGCCGTTATCTGTCGTTCGCGGAGCGGGAGGAGATCGCCTTGTGCCGTGCTCGGAAGGTTGGCGTGCGCGAGATCGCGCGGCGTTTGGGGCGGGCGCCGTCGACGATCTCGCGCGAGATTCGACGCAATGCCTCGACGCGGACGTATGACGTGGAATATCGAGCGACGGTTGCGCAATGGCATGCCGAGCGCCGAGCTCGGCGGCCGAAGATGGCCAAACTGGCGGGCAACCAGCAGTTGCGCGACTATGTGCAGGAGCGGCTGGCCGGGGAGGTCCGCCACCCGGGCGGCGCGCCGGTGGCGGGGCCGCAGACGGCACCCTGGAAGGGGCGCAACAAACCCCGGCGTCAGGATCGCCGTTGGACAACATCGTGGAGCCCGGAACAGATCGCTCATCGGCTCAAGGTTGATTTCCCCGAGGATGACACGATGCGGATCTCACACGAGGCGATCTACCAGGCCCTGTTCATCCAGGGGCGAGGAGCGCTCAAGCGGGAGCTGGTCGCCTGTCTGCGCACCGGGCGTGCGCTGCGGGTGCCGCGAGCACGCGCCCGTCAGAAGGCCCGCGGGCACGTGACCCCCGAGGTGCTGATCAGTGCCAGGCCCGCCGAGGCCGAAGACCGCGCGGTCCCGGGCCACTGGGAAGGTGACCTCATCATCGGCACTGGCCGGTCGGCGATCGGCACTCTCGTGGAGCGCACGACACGGTTCACCCTGCTGTTGCACCTGCCCCGGATGGAGGGCTACGGCACGCAGGAACGGGTGAAGAACGGCCCGGCATTGGCCGGCCGCGGCGCCGAAGCCGTCAGGGACGCGATCACCAAAGAGATCATCGGTCTGCCCGACCAGCTACGCCGCTCACTGACCTGGGACCGTGGAACGGAGCTGGCCCAGCATGCTCAACTACGCATCGACACCGGCTTGCCGGTCTATTTCGCCGACCCTCATAGCCCCTGGCAGCGT
>NZ_BOOR01000075.1 GCF_016863335.1 Planotetraspora thailandica | reverse complement strand
GAACACACCCCCGACCACGACCAACCCACCCTGACCAGCGAAAACCCGAACCCGGCTGAGCGCAGCAACGAGAAGACCGAAACGCATGACAGCGGCATCCGCGCAGACCACTGCGCCGGCGACAGAAGCGACCTCGACGCCGGCGAATCACGAGAAAGCACTGCCCACGTCACGCCGCGACGGGGTCAGAGCTCCGCAGAAAGGGCGACTTCACATGCTCAAGGCGACTCGTACGCCAGTGACGGTCGCAGCCCAGCCACTCCACCCGGCCGACCAAGCCCACTCCTCGGGCACGATGACGACCCGCCTCCCTTCTGAAGGCCCGTCACCCATCGCCTGCTCGGCCGAGCCGGGGGCGCGCTCAGTCACCCGGTTCCAGTACGAAGGCCAATCCAGCGCGAGGCCCAACCCTGGCGGAGCCCAATCCATAGGCGAAGACCCAGCACAACGCCGAAGCAAGCGCAATGCCCAACCATCGCGAGGCAGAACCCTGCGACACCAATGCCCGCGCGGCGCTCGGCCCAGCGCAACGGCCCCAATCAGCGAAAAACCTAATCAGTCAGGACGCGGGGGTCGCGGCGGCGAGCTGCCCGCACGCTCCGTCGATCTCGCGACCACGGGTGTCGCGAACGGTGACGGCGACGCCATGCGACTCCAGCCGCCGCACGAAGGCGCGCTCGTCCTCAGGACGGGAGGCGGTCCATTTCGAGCCGGGCGTGGGATTGAGCGGAATCAGATTGACGTGCACGAGCTTGCCCTTGAGGAGCCGGCCGAGCAGGTCGGCTCGCCACTCCTGGTCGTTGATGTCCTTGATGAGGGCGTATTCGATGGAGACGCGGCGCTTGGTCTTCGCGGCGTAGTTCCACGCGGCGCCGAGCACCTCGGCGACCTTCCACCGGGTGTTGATGGGCACGAGGGTGTCGCGGAGTTCGTCGTCCGGAGCATGCAGCGAGACGGCAAGCGTCACGGGGAGTCCCTCGTTGCCGAGCTTTTCGATCGCGGGGACGAGGCCCACGGTGGAGACGGTTATGCCTCGTGCCGAGATTCCCAGGCCTTCGGGTGCGGGATCGACGAGGCGGCGTACGGCACCGATCACAGCCTTGTAGTTAGCCATCGGCTCGCCCATGCCCATGAAGACGATGTTGCTGACCCGGGCCGGCCCGCCGGGCACCTCGCCCGCGGCCAGGGCGCGAGCACCGGCGACGACCTGCTCGACGATCTCCGCCGTGGACATGTTCCGGGTCAGGCCCGCCTGCCCGGTGGCGCAGAACGGGCAGTTCATGCCGCAACCGGCCTGGGAGGAGACGCACATGGTCACACGGTCGGGGTAGCGCATCAGCACAGATTCGACGAGCGATCCGTCGAAGAGCTTCCACAACATCTTGCGGGTCATGCCGTCGTCGCAGGTGATCTCCCGGACCGGAGTCAGCAGGGACGGCATGAGAGCGGATACCAGCCGCTCCCTGCTCTCGCCGGGCAGGTCGGTCATCTGGTCGGCGGACCCGGTGAGCTTGGTGAAGTAGTGCCGGGAAAGCTGGTCGGCGCGGAACGGTTTCTCACCCAGTTCGGCGACAGCTGCCCGGCGCTCCGTCATCGTGAGGTCGGCCAGATGGCGTTGCGGCTTGGCCCGGCGCGGCGCGACGAGGGTCAGCTGGCCGGTCTTGGGCTGGTCGCTCACGCGAAACCTTCCGATCTCCTGCAGATGTGGTCTTAACGACTGCCGAAAGCAGCCTTACATTCTGGACTGTGGCGGTTTGATCCTGACGGTGACTTCGGAGGTGAGCTGTTGGACAGCGCGGCCGTGGTGCTCACCAGCCCCAACCCCTACGGGAGCCGCACTCTCACCATCGAACGCGACCGGGCATCCTCAGTAGCTTACCTGCGCGGGCCCAAGGGAACCGTCCACGGAGCGGTCTGGCTGGCCAACCACGTGCCCGCTCCGGAGACGGTGGATCTGGCCCGCGCCAACGCCGGCCTGCCTCCCGTGATGGCCCGCGCGAACACCCGCAAGCCGGAGGGCACACCGCCGCTGGACGCAGCGTCGTTGTCCGTGCTCTGGTTCGAGGAGGGCGACGGCGTGGCCGTGTTCGAGAACGGCGACCTCCTCGCGGTCATTCCGGGCTGGTCCGACCTGGAACGTGGCATGCCGGGGTATTCCAGGGACGCCGTAGGCGAGTCCACGTTCGCGTGGTCGCTCAGCGAGGCCCTGGAGGGGCTGGCCCCACGCGTGGCCAAGGCCCAGGCGTACTGGCAGTGGCGTGAGGCGGAGGGCAGCTGGGCCTCGTTCCAGCAGTTCGTCATGGGGCACCTGGACAGCAGGCTCGGGCCACCCGGACGCTACTGGGACGTCAGCGGAGCGCGATTGCCCGTGGTGGGGGTGACCGAGCGTCCCCCGGGATTCGGTCGGGACTACACCGTGTTGTCGACGGTCGGCATGAGCTGCCAGCGGATGCCGACGGCCGAGCTGTACGACACGGCCTGCCGCATCGAACTGGCCATCGCGACGAGGCAGGATCCGGGCATTGCCACCCGGGTGCTGCTGTGGCTCGGCCAGTACCCGTGGCGGTCGGTCACCTGGCTGGGGCACGGCCATACGGCTCGCTGGTTTCAGGGCCCGGGAACGTTCCCCCTCAACGGGGGACATCAAGGGGTGATCATGCTGGCCGGTCCGCCGGGGATCCCCGACCTGTCGGGCTTCGCCTTCGGAGGCGAATCGGTCCGGTGGTTGTGGCTGGTCCCGCTGACCGACGCCGAGCTCCGGCTCGCCCAGGATCAGGGGCATGAGGCGCTTTCCGACCGCCTGGCCGTACGAAGCAGGATCTAGCCGATGAACAACGTGAGAAGCAGCCAAACGGGGACGAGGGTGAACAGGAGGGAGTCGAGGCGGTCCATGACGCCGCCGTGACCGGGCAGCAGGGTGCCCATGTCCTTGATGCCGAGGTCGCGCTTGATCACCGATTCGATCAGGTCGCCGAGGGTGGCGCACACGACCACGACCGCACCGAGGACGGCGCCCTGCCAGTACGCGCCCTCGAGCAGGAAGCGCACCAGTAACGCGCCGGCGACGACGCAGGCGAGCGCCGAACCCGCGAAGCCCTCCCACGTCTTCTTCGGGCTGATGAGCGGAGACATGCGGTGCTTGCCGAACATGATCCCCGCGAAATAACCGCCGATGTCGCTGGCCACGGTCACGGCGATGAAGATCAGCACCCGGTCCGGGCCGTCGTCGGGCTTGAGGAGCAACGGGATGAACCCGGCGAGCAACGACGGATAGACCGCGATGAAAACGCCCGCGGTGGCGTCCCTGACGAAACCCTCGGCTCCCTGGAACATCCGCCATGCCAGCACGACCATGACGGTCAGCGCGAAGGCGCCCACGAGGAAGGCCGGGCCGCCCCAGAACGGCCCGACGACCATGGCCGTCATGCCGACGAGCAGCGGGACCACCGGCACCTGGATGCCGCGTACGGCGACGGCCTTGGTCAGTTCGTGGACGCCGAGCCCGACGGCGGCGAGCACAACGAGGAGAAACGCGATCTTGACGATGTAGAGCGAGGCGATGACCACCACGCCGAGCGCGACACCCACGGCCACCGCGGCGGGCAGGTTCCGCCCTGTACGGCCCCCGCCGCCGGCGGCACCGCCCGGACCGGCACCGGGGACACCGCCCTCCGCGCCTCCGAACCCGCCGGAAACCCCTCCGGTGCCACCGGGCTCGAGCCCGCCACCGGTCGGAGGAACGCCGTCACCGTCGCCTGAGCCACCGGTCTCCGCGAAAGACCGGTCGCCAGCGGCAGCCGTACCGTCCAAAACGTCCTACTCCCTATACACGTGATCCTTGTGCCGCGCTGTGCTCACCGGACAGCGCGGCACAAGGATCACGTCGTGCCACATGCCTAGAACGCGGTCTCAGACCTCGAGCAGTTCGGCTTCCTTGTGCTTCAACAGCTCGTCGATCTTGGCCACATGCTTCTGGGTGAGATCGTCCAGCTCCTTGACCGCGCGGTGGACCTCGTCCTCGCCCACTTCGCCGTCCTTGACCAGCTTGTCGAGCGTCTCCTTGGCGTGCCGGCGGATGTTGCGCACCGACACCCGGCTGCTCTCCGCCTTGGTGCGGGCGACCTTGATGTACTCCTTGCGGCGCTCCTCCGAGAGCTCGGGGAACACCACGCGGATCACCTGGCCGTCGTTGCCGGGGTTCACACCGAGATCGCTGTCACGGATGGCCTTCTCGATCGCGCCCATCGCTCCCTTGTCGTACGGCTGGAGCAGGACCATGCGCGCCTCGGGCACGTGGAACGATGCGAGCTGCTGGATCGGGGTGGCCGATCCGTAGTAGTCCACAAGGATCTTGTTGAACATCGAGGGGGTGACGCGGCCGGTGCGGATGCCCGCGAAGTCGTCCTTGGCGACCGTCACCGCCTTCTCCATCTTCTCCTCGGCTTCGAAGAGGGTCTCGTCGATCACTGCGGCTCCCTATTTCCCTGCCGGACTCACCAGCGTGCCGATCTTCTCTCCGCGGACCGCCCGCAGGATGTTGCCGTCGCCCATGAGGTCGAAGACCACGATGGGCAGGCCGTTGTCCATGCACAGGCTGATCGCGGTGGAGTCCATGACCCCCAGGCCGCGCGTCAGCACCTCACCGTAGTCGAGCTGGTCGAACCGGACCGCGTCGGGATTCTTCCGCGGGTCCGAGTCGTAGACCCCGTCGACCTGGGTGCCCTTCAACAGGGCCTCGGCGCCGATCTCGAGGGCACGCTGCGCCGCGCAGGTGTCGGTGGAGAAGAACGGCGAGCCGAGACCGGCCCCGAAGATGACCACGCGCCCCTTTTCGAGGTGGCGGATGGCCCGGCGGGGCAGGAACGGCTCGGCCACCTGCTGCATCGTGATCGCGGTCTGAACCCGCGTCTCGATGCCGCGCTTCTCCAGGAAGTCCTGCAGCGCCAGGCAGTTGATCACAGTGCCGAGCATGCCCATGTAGTCGGCCCGGGCGCGGTCCATGCCCCGCTCGGACAGGGCCGCCCCGCGGAACATGTTGCCCCCGCCGACGACCACGGCCACCTGCACGCCCTCGCGTACGGCCTCGGCCACAGAGTCGGCGAGCTGGGCGACGACCAGCGGGTCGATCCCGAGCGCCTCGCCGCCGGCGAACGCCTCGCCGGACAGCTTCAACATCACGCGCTTCCAGCGCAATCGCCCATCATGCGACGAAGCCGCCGGCGTGGCGGGTCTGGTGTTCTCCTGCACGGCGGCGGCCTCCTCGGATGTAACTGCGGGTCAACGGCTCCTGGCTGTAAGCCTAAGCCTGGCCGACCTTGAAGCGGGTGAAGGCCAGGACCTTCACGCCCGCCTCGGCGGCGACCTTCGCGATCGTCTTCTTGTTGTCCTTCACGAAAGCCTGCTCCAGCAGGGTGAAGTCCTTGTACCAGCCGTTGAGGCGGCCCTCGACGATCTTGGCGATGGCGGGCTCCGGCTTGCCCTCCTCGCGCGTCATCTGCTCGAAGAGCGAGCGCTCCTTGTCGATCACGTCGGCCGGCACCTCGGCGGGGCTGAGGTACTTCGGCGCCATGGCGGCGGTGTGCTGGGCGATGTCCTTTGCGACCTCGGCGTTCTCCTGGTCGAGCTGGACGAGCACGCCGACGGCCGGCGGGAGCTGCGGGTCGGTCTTGTGCATGTAGGAGACGATGAAGCCGCCCTCGAGCACCGAGAACCGGCGAATCTCGATCTTCTCGCCGAGCGCGGCGTTGGCCTCGTCCAGCTGCTCCTTGACGGTCTTGCCGTTCAGCTCGGACTCGAGCAGGGCCGGCACGTCGGAGGGCTTGGTCGCGAGGATGTGCGCCACGACGTCGGCGGCGAGCTGCTGGAAGCGCTCACCCTTGGCGACGAAGTCGGTCTCGCAGTTGAGCTCGAGCAGGGCGGCGAGCGAGTCGCCCTCGTGCTTGACGGCGACGAGGCCGTTGGAGGCGGTACGGGCCTCCCGCTTGCCGACGTCCTTGGCGCCCTTGAGACGCAGGATGTCGACGGCCTTGTCGAAGTCGCCCTCGGACTCCTCGAGCGCCTTCTTGCAGTCCATCATGCCGGCGGCGGTCAGCTCACGAAGCCGCTTGACGTCGGCCATGTTCACGGAAGCCATTGTCCTATTTCCTCTTTGGAAACCCAGGTCAGATCAGATGTCCCGTGGCGGGCGCGGGCCGAGGCCGCGCGGGCCCGCCACGGTCGAGCCATGAGGCCGCCCGTACGGCGTCGCCGTACGGGCGGCGTGCTACGCCTGCTCCCCGTCGGCGGGCGCCTCAGCGGGAGCCTCAGCAGTGGTCTCGGCGGGAGCCTCAGCGGCCGGAGCGGACTCCTCGGTCGCGGCCTCAGCGGCCGGAGCGGACTCCTCGGTCGCGGCCTCAGCGGCCGGAGCGGACTCCTCGG
>NZ_BOOR01000074.1 GCF_016863335.1 Planotetraspora thailandica | reverse complement strand
GGCCGGAGCGGACTCCTCGGTCGCGGCCTCAGCGGCCGGAGCGGACTCCTCGGTCGCGGCCTCGGCGGCCGGAGCGGACTCCTCGGTCGCGGCTTCAGCGGCCGGGGCGCCCTCGAGCAGCTCGCGCTCCCACTCGGCCAGCGGCTCGACCTCGGTGGTGCCGCTGGGCTTCTCCTCCCCGCGGCCCGCACCCGCGCGGGTCATGAGGCCGTCGGCGACGGCGTCGGCGATGACGCGGGTGAGCAGGCTGACCGCGCGGATCGCGTCGTCGTTACCCGGGATCGGGTAGTCGACCTCGTCGGGGTCGCAGTTGGTGTCCAGGATCGCGACGACCGGGATGCCAAGCTTCTTGGCCTCGTTGATCGCGATGTGCTCCTTCTTGGTGTCCACGATCCAGATCGCGCTCGGGACGCGAGCCATGTCACGGATACCGCCGAGGGTGCGCTCGAGCTTCTCCTTCTCGCGGCGGCGCATGAGGAGTTCCTTCTTGGTGAGCCCCGACGCCGCGACGTTCTCGTAGTCGAGCTCCTCCAGCTCCTTCAGGCGCTGGAGCCTCTTGTGCACGGTGGAGAAGTTGGTGAGCATGCCGCCCAGCCAGCGCTGGTTCACGTACGGCATGCCGACGCGGGACGCCTGCTCGGAGATCGACTCCTGGGCCTGCTTCTTCGTGCCGATGAACATGATGGAGCCGCCGTGCGCGACGGTCTCCTTCACGAAGTCGTAGGCGCGGTCGATGAAGGACAGCGACTTCTGCAGGTCGATGATGTAGATGCCGTTGCGCTCGGTGAAGATGAAGCGCTTCATCTTCGGGTTCCACCGGCGGGTCTGGTGACCGAAGTGGACGCCGCTCTCGAGCAGCTGTCGCATGGTGACGACGGGGGCCATGATGCTGGTCCTCCATGGTTGCGTGCCGCAAGGGCACTGTCTCGGTTTGTCGCGCGGACCCCATGGCCCGCGCCCTGACGCCCCGGGCCGCCTCCGCCGGACATGATCCGGACCGAGAAGGCGACTCGTGAATGGGCGTGCGAATTCGGCCCGCTAGTGCAGGCCGTCGTAAAGTCTACCCGGATCCGTCCCGTCGGTTGACCGGCACCGCTGCCGTCGCACCAGGGCCGGAGCGGTTCCTGCGGGGGGCTCTGGGGAAGAGCCGCAGGTGCATCTCCGCGAGGCGTGCCCCCGTGGGCGCGTCGCCGGGGTCCCGCTCGGCCGACCGGTAGGGATGGATGATCTCCTCGATGCGTTCGGCGATGCCGCGCAACTCCTCAGCGTCGGCGAGGAGCACGGTATGGGTCAGCCAGGCGGACTGCCGCCACTCCCGCGACTCCCGGTCCGCCTGAGCGAGGTAGTCGGCCAGGCGCTGGGAGGCGGCCTCCAGCACCGTCTCGATCACCGCGTTCTGCGCCTCGAAGAGTTCGGGGTCGAACTCCCCTTCCGGCTCATGGGAGCCCCACCCGCGTTGCAGCGCCCGCCAGACCCGCTCCCTGCCGTCGCCCCGGGGCGGCGCCTCGGCCACGAGGCCGTGTTTGGCCAGGGTGCGCAGGTGATAACTGCAGGCGCTCGGCGACAACCCGGTGATCTCCGCGCATTCGGTGGCCGTCGCAGGACCCTCCGTCTGCAGGCGGGACAGCATGGCCAGTCGCGCGGGATGCGCGAGCGCGCGGAGGACGCCGGCATCGGTCAGCTGCCGGTATCCGGCGTCCGGGGTCGTCATGCCGCCACGCTACCGCCCAGCCAGATGTGAAGTATTGCTTTCATAGTTGTGAAGGGCTAGCTTCATAAATATGGTTCTCCCCCTCCGCCGCCAGCGTGACTACCGCCTCCTGTGGTCGGCGCGCGCGATCTCGGAATCGGGCACCGAGGTCGCCCGGCTGGCCGTCCCGCTCACGGCGGCCACCGCGCTGGGCGCCTCCCCCATCCAGATGGGCCTGCTCACCGGCGCCACGACCCTCCCCTACCTGCTGATCGGACTGCCTGCCGGCGCCATGGCCGACCGGGTCTCCCGCCGCAGGCCCGTGATGATCGCCGGCGAGGCGATCGCGGGCCTCGCCGCCCTTTCGGTGCCCGTGGCCTGGCTCACCGGGGTGCTGTCGGTGACCTGGCTGATCGTGGTCGCCTTCGTCATCGGCTCCTGCGCGGTGGCCTTCCGCTCGTTCAACATCCCCCACCTCGCCACGGTGGTCGACGAGTCCCAGCGCACCCAGGCTCTCGCCGGCTTCCAGTCCGTCTTCGCGGTCGCCCAGATCGGCGGTCCCGGCCTGGCCGGGCTGCTCGTCTCCCTGGTGACGGCCCCCATCGCGATCCTGGCCGACGCCGCATCCTTCCTGGTGTCGGCGTTGTGCCTGCGGGCCGTACGCGCGCCGGAGCACGGCACGCGCAGCGGCGGGAACGGCCTCGCCCGTGAGATCGCCGAGGGGATGCGCGTGCTGGCCGGCAACCCGGTGCTGCGGACGATCTGCATCACCGGTGTGATCATCAACGCGCTCGGGTCCGCCTATCTGGCGCTCTACGTGGTCTTCGCAGTGCGCGTGCTGGGCCTGCCCGGCCCGCTGGTCGGCGTGGCGGCGGCCGCCTCCGGCGTGGGCGGCCTGCTTGGAGCCGCCATCGTGCCCCGGCTCACCCGCCGATATGGGGAGAACAAGATCATGCTCGTTTCGGTGCTGTTCTTCCCGCTTGAGCTCGTCGGGACGGCGGCGGCGACAGGGCCCGTCTGGCTGATCGCCGGGCAGATCTCCGTCGCCGCGGTGATCACGGGCGTGGCCGTCGTCTGTTACAGCGTCTGCTCCGGCGCCGTGACCATGCGCGAGGCCCCTCCCGAGCTGCTGGGACGGGTCAACGCCACGTCGATCTTCGCCATTCAGGGGGTGATGGCCCCGGGCGGCGTGCTCGCCGGAGTGGCAGGTGAGACGCTCGGCCTGCGTCCCGCGCTCTGGGTCTTCGCGGCCGGGTCCCTGCTCGTCATCCTCTGGTTGTGGTCGTCACCCATTCGGCGGGATGCTCGCCCTGCCGGGGAGGAGGGCTCGCCCAGTACGGCTCCGCGCCCTGGATCCACCCCGGAGGCCGCACATACGTGAGAGTGCCGAACGAGCTGTCCATGGTCGCCTGCAGATCGTCCATGGGCGCCTGCGCCCGCTGCTCGCGATCACCCGGCCCGAGGGCGCACAACCACTGAGCCGTTCCGGCCAGCGACACCTCGGCGTGCCAGGATCCCCCCTCGGCCCTACGGCGCAGCAGCCCGGCTGTCGCCGCGAACGCCGCCAGGTATCCGCTCGCGTGGTCGAGCACCTGCGCCGGCAGCGGGTGGGGCCGGGAACCGTCACCGTTCTCATGGGCGAGACCGGTCGCCATCTGCACCAGGCTGTCGAACCCCCGCCTGGCCGCCCACGGCCCGCGGGAGCCGTACGCGGAGATGTCCACGCACACGATCCCCGGCCTCAGGCGGGCGAGGTCCTCAGGCCCGAATCCCCTGTCCCGCAACGTGCCGGGCCGGTACGCCTGAATCACCACATCGGCGTGGCGCACGAGCTCCCGGAGCACCTCCGACTCGGCACGCAGGTCGACGTGGCACGATCTCTTGCCGAACGCGGTCTCCACGACCAGCCCCGGAACCTCGGGAAGGCCGGCCGCCCCCACCCGCAGCACGTCCGCGCCGTAGGCGGCGAGCGCCCTGCCGGCGACCGGCCCCGCGATCACCCGTGTCAGGTCGAGCACCCGCACCCCGCTGAGCGGACGCGGCCCGCTCCCCCGGATTTCACCGGTACGGCCCCCGGCCCGCCCGGCGTCGATCCGGCGCAGGCCGACCAGCGGCGACCCCGCGACCGCGGCCGCCTGCGGATGCGTGAGCCATTCCTGCCGGCTGCGCATCGCCGCGGCGCACCCGCCTTCCCGCGTCACCGCCTCCTCGATCTCGCAAGCCGTACGGCGTGAGCAGGCCTCGGCGACATCCTCCCGCTGCGGGGCTTCTGCGGCGGGAGACAAGCCCAGCGCCCGGAGCGCGGCGTCGCGATGGTGGGCGAAGTTGCAGTGCAGCCTGACCCAGCCGTCCGAGGTCCGATAGTCACCGGACAGAGGAGCCCACGGATCGATCCCTGTGCCGCCGATCAGGAAATGCCGCTCGCTCTGGAATGCGATCTCCGCGTGCCGGGAGTCGACGCCGGCCTCCCCGGCGCCCGCGTAGGCCGCGACGGCGGCCGTCATCGCCCCGACGGACGCGGCGGCGGCCAGGTCGATGCGGAAAGCCGACGGCAGCACGGGCTCGGCGGCCGTCACCCGCACCGAAGGGAGGGCGACCCCCACCTCGTGCGCGATCTGGCCGATCAGCCTTTTGATCGTTTCCGGGCCGTACACAACGATCTCCTCAGGTCATCCACAGAAACCGCGGGTTGTGCACCGACTTATCCACAGGGTGTCGGTCACACGGGCTGAAGCTCATCCGGCAACGGCTCGCCCAGGACGCGGGAGCGGACCATCGCGGTGAACAACTCCGGCCTCTCGCCGTTCCATCCGTGCCCGGCGCCGGGCACGAGCCGGGCCTCTCCCGCCGGGAACGCGGTGGCGATCTCCGTCAGCGAGCGTCTGATCAGCTCGTGCTCGCCCGCCCCCGCCACGGCCAGGATCGGGCACGGCGAGGCCGCCGCCTGCTCCGGCAGCCGGAATTCCAGGGCCTCTTCGTTGACCTTGCGGAACGCCTGGCGCGTCATCGCACGAACCGCATCCCGATAACCGTCGAACTGATCAGGCGGAACGGCAAGAGTCCGGGCGTTCGCCCTGACCACAGGGCCCCACGCGATGACGGGTTCCATCATCCGGCCGATGATCCGCATCCTGCGCGGGTGCGGGAACGGCAGGACGTTCACGCCGCTCACGACGGCGCCGTGCAGATGCCCGGGCATGGTCGCGGCCAGATGCGCGGCGATGTAACCGCCCAGGGACAGCCCGACCACGTGCGCCTTCCCGTCCGGGGCACGCGAAGAAACGATCTCCGCCACCAGGCGGGCCGTGTCGGCGATCGACACCCACGGATGCGTGTTGCTCCGGCCATGACCAGGCAGATCCGGCGTCAGCACGCGGAAATCGGCGGCGAGGGCCGGGATCTGCTTCGACCACATCCAGCCGCTGGTGCCGGCGCCGTGGAGGAGGACCACCACGGGGGCGTCCGGGTGGCCGGCCTCCTCAACGAAGATCGCCATACGCCACATGGTCGCATGGCCGCCCTCCGGCGACGGGGGCGGGTGGACGTCGCGGGCCTGTGGACAACCGGCGCTTTCCACAGAACGCCGTTCTGACGGACGAAGGCTCGGCCGATCCTGGAGGGTCGGGGACCGGAGGTGGTCCTCTTGGCCGCAAAAGATCGATTGGGCAGGCACGGCGAACAGCTCGCCGCAGACTTCCTGCACGCCCGGGGCATGCGCATCCTGGCCCGCAACTGGCGCTGCCCCGAAGGCGAGATCGACATCATCGCCCGCGACGGCGACACGATCGTGATCGTCGAGGTGAAGACGCGTTCCGGCCGCAGCCACGGCACGGCCTTCGAGGCGGTGACCGAAGCCAAGCTCGCGCGGCTGCGATCCCTGGGACGCCGATGGCTGGAGTCGCAGCCCGAGTGGTTCGACACGCTCCGGATCGACGTCGTCGCCCTGGAACGCTTCGCCGGCGACTTCTCCGTACGGCACGAGCGGGGGGTGGTCTGACATGGCCGTGGCACGCACGCGGTGTGTGGCCCTGGTCGGCGTGGCCGGCCACATCGTCGAGGTCGAGGCCGACGTAGGGCCGGGAACCGTCAGCACTCACTTCATCGGGCTGCTCGACACCGCGATCAGCGAGGCTCGTGGACGGGTGCGGTCCGCGCTGATCAACAGCCGCTTCGAGTGGCCCGACGCACGGGTGACGGTCAGCCTGTTCCCCGCAAGCCTGCCCAAACGCGGATCGATCTTCGATCTGCCCATCGCGGTGGCCGTGCTCGCCGCGGCCGGCGCCGTGCCGGCCCACCGCGTGGCCGAGCCGGTCTTCCTGGGCGAACTGGGGCTGGACGGGCGGGTGCGGCCGGTGCGGGGGGTGCTGCCCGCCGCGCTCTCGGCGGCCGAGGCCGGCGCACACACCATCGTGGTGCCCTCGCTCAACGCGACGGAGGCGGCCCTCGTGCCCGGCTTGACGGTGGTGCCGGTCGCCACCCTCGCCGAACTCGTCGGGTGGCTGCGCGACGGCGATCTGCGCCGCCTGCCCGTCGTCGCCGAGGCCGCGTCCCTCCGCCACGACGACTCCGGCGGCTCGGGTGGTTCGGGGATCGGCGGCCCGGAGCCCGACATGCGCGACGTCGCCGGCCAGCCCATGGGGCGCAGGGCCGTCGAGGTGTGCGCCGCAGGCGGCCACAATCTGTGGATGCTCGGCCCGGCCGGCACCGGGAAGACCATGCTCGCCGAGCGGCTGCCGACCCTGCTGCCCTCACTCGACGTGGATCAGGCGCTTGAGGTCAGCGCCATCCACTCGGTCGCGGGCACCCTGCCGCCCGGCCGCCCGCTGCTCACCCGGCCCCCTTTCACCGCGCCCCATCACACGGCGACGGTCGCCTCCGTCGTGGGAGGAGGAGCAGGCGGCCTTGTGCGGCCCGGGGCCGTGTCGTTGTCCCATCGCGGAGTGCTGTTCCTCGACGAAAGCCCCGAATTCGGCAGCGGCGTGCTGGACTCTCTCCGCCAGCCGCTCGAGTCCGGCACGGTCACGATCGCCCGGGCGGCCGGCACGGTCACCTTCCCTGCCCGGTTCATGCTCGTGCTGGCCGCCAACCCCTGCCCGTGCGGTCAGTACGGCATGCCGGGCTCCCCTTGCTCGTGCACGTCGGCCATGCGGCGGCGGTACATCGGCCGGCTGTCCGGCCCGCTGCTCGACCGCGTCGACGTGAAGGTCACGATCAGCCGGGCGACGCGGGCCGAGTTGCTCGCCGACCGCCGGTTCGCCGAGCCGAGCACCGTCGTGGCCGACCGGGTACGGCAGGCCAGGGAACGGGCCGCCAAACGTCTGGCGAGCACCCCCTGGCAATGCAATGCGGACGTCTCGTCGGCCGCCTTGCACCACGAGTTCGCGCTGGCGGGTGACGCCCTGGCCCCGCTGCACCGGGGGCTCGACCTGGGCACACTCAGCTCGCGCGGCCTTGATCGAATTCTCCGGGTCTCGTGGACGCTCGCCGACCTCGCGGGCAAGGACAGGCCGGGCAGGCAGGAGACGTCGGCGGCGCTCGCCATGTGGCTGGGAACGGAGTGATGGAGCCGATGGAGCCGATGCACCCCGGCGACCCGAGCCCGTCGGGCACGCGCGTGCCGGAGGATCACCGCCTGGCCAGGGCCGCCCTCATGCGGATGGCCGAGGCGGGCGACCGCGTCATGGGACGCCTGATCGCCTGGTGCGGCCCCCTCCGGGCGCTCGAACAGGCCAGGCGGGGATCGCTCGATCCGGAGTTCGCCGCGGCCGAGGCCGAGCGGACCCGGCGGCGGATCGACCTCACGCAGCTCGCCGAGAGCTGGGCCGCGCGCCACGCCGACCCCGACGCCGACCCCGAAGCCGACCTGGCGGCCGGGCGAGAGCGGGGAGCCCGGCTGATCGTTCCCGGCGACGCCGAGTGGCCGACCCAGCTCGACGACCTCGACGACGCCGCACCCCTCGGGCTCTGGCTGAACGGCCGGGCCAACCTGCGCCTGTCCTGCCTGCGCTCCGTCGCGATCGTCGGTGCGCGGGCCGCCACGCCGTACGGCGTGCAGGTGGCGGCCCAGCTCGGCTCCGAGTTGAGCATCCGGGGATGGTCGGTGGTCAGCGGGGGCGCCTACGGCATCGACGCCGCGGCCCACCGCGGGGCCCTGGCCGGCGGGGCGCCGACGGTGGCGGCGCTCGCGTGTGGAGTGGACGTCTGCTATCCCCGCGCCCATGAGGATCTCTTCGGCGTGATCCGGTCACATGGTGTGATCATCAGCGAGTGGCCGCTCGGCTCCCATCCGACACGGACACGTTTTCTGGTGAGGAACCGCGTGATCGCCGCCTTGTCACGCGGCACGGTCGTCGTGCAGGCGGCGCTGCGGAGCGGGGCGCTCAACACCGCCACCCACGCGTCCGGCCTGAACCGCCATCTGATGGCGGTGCCTGGCCCGATCACGGCCGAGACCTCCGAGGGTTGCCACGCCCTGATCCGCCAGGGCAAGGCCGTCTGTGTGACCTCGGCGGACGAGGTGATCGAACTCGTCGGGTCGATCGGCGGCGACCTGGCCCCCGAGCGGAGGGGCCCGGTCCTGCCGCGTGACGGGCTGAACGACGAGACCAGGCGGGTGCTCGAAGCCGTGCCCGCACGTGGCGGCGCGGGCCCCGCCGTCATCGCCGTCTCAGCCGGGGTCGGCCTCACGACGGCGCTCGAGTGCCTCGGCGCGCTCGCGTCCGCCGGTTTCGTCGAGGCGGTGCCGCGCGGCTGGCGGCTGCGGCGGCAGCCCCCATGAGCCGTCCCATGACCCGGCCCACGAACTGGCCCACAAGCCGGCCCGCGAGCCGACACCGTGCCCCGCCCGTCCGGGGACGATTCCTCAGTGGCGGGAGAGACCGTGCAGCAGAAGGTCAACGAGACGCTGCCCGGCCCCTTGGACGTTGCGCCGGCGGTCGACGATCAGAGCGAAGCCGCCGAGCGCCATGGTGACATCGGCGATGTCGAGGTCCGCCCGCAGCTCGCCGCTGCGCTTAGCATGACGACCATGACCGGCGGCATCGAAAGCGGGGAGACGGCGGAAGCCGTCCTGTCCTTGTTCGAGCGGCATCTGCGGCTGGAACGGGACCTGTCGGCACACACCATCCGGGCTTATGTCGGGGACGTCACCGCGCTCCTGGAGCATCTCCAGGCAGCCGGGCACACAGGTCTGGACGCTCTCGACATCACCGTCCTGCGCGACTGGCTCGGAGACCAGCACCAGGCAGGGCGCTCCCGTGCCACGCTGGCGCGACGCACCGCGTGCGCCCGGGTCTTCACCGCCTTCTGCCACCGGCGCGGCTGGCTGGCCGCCGACCCCGGTCTGCTCCTGGGCACCGCCAAGTCGGGCCGGTCCCTGCCCGCCGTGCTCGACCAGTCCGAGGCCGAGGCCGTGTTGTCCCTCGACGGGCCCGGCGATCCCAAAGACCTCCGCGACCGGGCGATCATGGAGATCCTGTACGCCACGGGCATCCGGGTGGGCGAGTTGTGCGGGCTCGACGTGGACGACGTCGACCGTGAGCGCACGACGCTGCGCGTCCTCGGCAAGGGCCGCAAGGAGCGGACGGTGCCCTTTGGCCTGCCTGCGCTCCACGCCCTCGACGCCTGGTGCGTGCGCGGACGCCCGTTGTGGATCAGGGACGGCACCGGCCCGGCGCTGTTCCTGGGGGTCCGCGGCGGCCGGATCGACCAGGGCACGGTTCGCAGGGTGGTCCATGCCCGCCTGGCCCAAGCCGAGGCCCCGGACATGGGCCCGCACGGCCTGCGCCACACGGCCGCGACGCACATGCTGGAGGGCGGTGCCGATCTGCGGAGCGTCCAGGAGATGCTCGGCCACGCCTCGCTCGCCACCACGCAGGTCTACACGCACGTCTCCATCGACCGGCTCCGCAGCGCCTATCGGCAGGCGCATCCCCGCGCCTGACGCTCACTCGCGTTGGGCGGGCCACATGGGCAGCAGCCTGACCTGACCCGCTCCGAACAGGGCGAGCGGATCACGGTAGACATCTCCCCACAGCAGTCCCCAGTGCAGACACGCCTCGCGGCAATGGCCCTTCTCGCCGCCGAGGACGCCGATGGCCTGCCCGGCCGTCACCGCCTGGCCTTGCCGTACCACGGGCCGGACCGGCAGGTAGGTGGTCCGCAACCCGTCCGCGTGCAGAATCGTCACGACTCCCCGCCCGCCGATCGGGCCGGCGAACCCGACTGTGCCGGGCCCCGCCGCCCGGACCTCCGTTCCCGGGCGTGCCGCGAGATCGACGCCCCGGTGCCCGGCCAGCCAGCGCTGAGCGGGCGGGTCGAAACGCCTGACCACCTCTGGGGCGCCTGGGATCGGCCACCGCCACCCGCCCCCGTCAGCCCGTGCGGCACCAGGACCGGCGGCCACCATGGAGATCACGAAGACGAGCAGAACGGCATGAGCACAGATCGCGGTACGGCGCATGCCCACAAGGCTGGGGCAGGAACCGCAAGGAAAAGCCGCCGAACGCCGTTCTGTGGACGACGACGGCCGTCAGTTGGAGAAGCCCTCCTTGGGCATCTCCAGATCAGGCTTGGCCAATTCTTCGACGTTGACGTCCTTGAACGTCACGACACGAACGTTCTTGACGAACCGCGCCGGGCGATACATGTCCCAGACCCAGGCGTCCTGCATCTTCACGTCGAAGAAGACATCGCCGTTCTCCGCCGTACGCACGTCGAGATCCACCGAATTGGTCAGGTAGAAACGCCGCTCCGTCTCGACGACGTACGTGAACAACCCGACCACGTCGCGGTACTCCCGGTAGAGCTGCAGCTCCATCTCGGTCTCGTACTTTTCGAGATCCTCCGCGCTCATCCCGGTCCTCCTCTTCCGCTCCCCGTCGAAATCGTCCTTTCAGACGACACCGGCCCGTACCTCATTCTCGCGCATGTCCCCATCCTGCCTGGACCACGGGCTCGCATCCCGGATCCGCGCGCCACGAGTCACCCTCGCCACCGTCACGAACGAGAACCGATGATGCCGTGTCGGTCCGTGAACGCCCAAAGCCCGCCGATGGCCTGGCGTGACGTACCCCTTGTGCTCGTTGAAGCCGTACTCGGGGTGCACATCGTGCAAGGCGTGCATCATGCGATCCCTCGTCACTTTGGCCACGATCGACGCCGCCGCCACACACGCCGCGACCTGGTCGCCCTTCCACACCGCAAGCGACGGCACGGCCAGGCCCGGCACGGGAAACCCGTCGATCAGCACATAACCGGGGTCGATCTCCAGGCCGGCGACGGCGCGGCGCATGCCGGCGATGTTGCACTTGTGAAGCCCACGCGAGTCGATCTCACCGGGCGGGATCACCACGATGCTGACCGCCCTCGCCACCGCGACGATCCGCTCGTACATGCTTTCGCGTACGGCCTCAGTGAGGAGCTTGGAATCGGTCAGGCCGTCGATGTCACGGCCGAGGACGACCGCCGCCACGACAAGCGGGCCTGCGCACGCACCGCGCCCGGCCTCGTCCACCCCGGCGATCGGCGTGAACCCTCGCCGCGCGAGGGCCCGCTCGTAGCCGTAGAGTCCCGAATCCCGCCGAACGACACTGGGACGCGGGCGATACACAGCTGTCATGACGACAAGCAGATTACGCCCCATTCGGCCCTTGCGATACGGCTGGACGACCCCGATCGGCCCGGCCCGCAGGTCAGCGCCTCATCATCCGCCGCCGCAACGCTATGAGCGGAACTGCGCCCGCGAATCCCGCGACCAGCGGCACGGCTCCGGCGGCCGCATGGAGGGCGGGCTGGGCGAACGTCTGTGGAATCGGCAGAATCCCGGCCCGGCCGAACGGCCACACGATCACGAACGCGCGGCCGATCACCTTGTCGATGGGTATGGTCCCCCCGCCGGGATCTTCCTGGTGCGCCCGGGAGTCCAGCGAAACCGACCGGTGATCGCCCATCACCCAGAGCCGGCCGGGAGGCACGGTCACCTGGAAGGGTCCGGGCAGCGGAGAGCCCGGCCTGTCACCCGGATAGAGATACGACGACTCGTCGAGCGGCGTGCCGTTCACGGTGATCCGGCCGGACGCGTCGCAGCACTTGACCTTGTCGCCGGGAACGCCGATGACCCTCTTGATGTAGTCCTTCTCGCCGGGAACCACACCGAACGCGTTGCCGACCCAGCGGAAGAACCCGGCGATCGGGTTCGACGGCGCCCCCAACTGGATCTCGGGGTCCCAGGAGTCGACTCCGTTGAAGACCACGACGTCGCCGCGCTCGATGTCGCGCACGCGGTAGACGAGCTTGTTGACGAGCACCCTGTCGTTCTTGAGCAGGGTGTTCTCCATGGACTCCGACGGAATGTAGAAGGCCTGCACGACGAACGACTTGATGAGGAGAGCCAAAAGCAGGGCGGCCACGATCAGAACCGGCAGCTCCCGCCAGAACGAGCCCTTCTTCACTTCGTCGCCCCGCTGGGCCTGCTGGGTGTCTTCCGCGACCACGTCCACCCCGTCCTCGGCAGGAATGCGCACGTCCGGCCCTGCCCCTCGTCGGTCATCGGAGCCGAGCCTAGATGATGCGTCTGCCGATCACAGGCGGTGACACGGTCGGCGTCCGGGCATCCCCGGCAAAAGAAAAGGGCCCGTGCCACCGGGCACGGGCCGCTGTTCCTCGCCTTCGAGGCGGACGCCTACTTCGCGGGCACCGCTTCGCGCTTCTCGCGGATACGGGCGGCCTTGCCGCGCAGGTCGCGCATGTAGTACAGCTTCGCCCTGCGGACGTCACCGCGGGTGACCACGGTGATCTTCTCGATCACCGGGCTGTGGACCGGGAAGGTGCGCTCGACGCCGACGCCGTAGCTGACCTTGCGAACGGTGAACGTCTCACGGACGCCACCCCCCTGGCGGCGCAGGACGAATCCCTTGAACACCTGGATACGGGACCGGTTGCCCTCGACGACGCGGACGTGGACCTCCAGCGTGTCACCGGGGCGGAACGCCGGTATGTCGCTACGGAGAGCGGCCTTCTCGAGCTCCTGGATCTGCGTGTGCATGGCAGCGGTTCCTCTTGACATGGGCACGCGGAGGTCCACCCGGCCGATCCGGAGAAGGTTCGACACCGAGGGGGACACGCGCGCTTGGCTTGATACGTCTTGATTGCGAGACCGGGTCCGACCCGGTCGGCCGCCGGATGGAAAATCGGCAGCAGCGATTCAGTTTGCCATATCTTCCGGCCCTGCGCGAAACGTGTCGCCGGAAGGCTTCGCCTCTTTGCCGGCCTTCAGCTCCTCGATGACCTTGCGGTCGTAGGCGTCGAGGGTGGCGGGATCGAGCCTGGAGGCCAGCTCGGGCCTCTTCTCCAGCGTACGGCGCAGCGCCTCGTCGCGGCGCCAGCGGGCGATCTTGCCGTGGTGGCCGGACAGGAGAACCTCCGGCACCTCGTGGCCGCGCCAGACGGGGGGCTTGGTGTAGACGGGCCCTTCGAGCAGATTGGCCATCACACCTGGGGCGAAGGAGTCGTCGGTGACCGAGCGGGCGTTGCCGAGCACGCCCGGCAGGAGGCGGGCGACGGCCTCGATCATCACGAGCACGGCGGCCTCCCCTCCCGCCAGCACGTAGTCGCCGATGCCGACCTCGTCGACCCGGAGGCGGGAGCCGTACTCGGCCATGACCCGCGAGTCGATGCCCTCGTAGCGTGCGGGCGCGAACAGGAGCCACGGCTCCTCGGCGTATTCCAGCGCCACTTCCTGGGTGAACGGCCGACCGCTCGGCGTCGGCACGATCATCCTGGGCTCACCGGGCACGCCGCGTTCCGCCAGCGCGGCGGCCACGACGGCGTCGATCGCCTCGCCCCAGATCTCGGGCTTCATCACCATGCCGGGGCCGCCGCCGTACGGGGTGTCGTCGACGGTCTTGTGCACATCGTGGGTCCAGTCGCGGAGCTGGTGCAACCGGATGTCGAGGATGCCGCGTTCCCTCGCCTTGCCCATGAGGGAGACGTCGAGAGGCGCGAAATACTCCGGGAAGATCGAGATGATGTCGACGCGCATGGCCGGGCCCCTACTCCGCCTTGCCGAGGTCGAGCAGGCCGGGCGGCGCGTCGACGACGAGCACGCCCCGGCCGAGGTCGATCTCGGGCACCAGCGCCTTGACGAACGGCACGTAGATCTCGTCCTTGGACATGCTCCGGACGACCAGCAGGTCCTGACCGTGGTGGAGGACGTTGGTGACCTCCCCCACCGGCTCGCCCTCGGTCGTCACGACGCTGAGGCCGACGAGCTCGTGGTCGTGGAACTCGTCCGGGTCGTCCAGCGGCGGGATGTCGGCGGAGTCGACGACCAGCATGGTGCCGCGCAGTTCCTCGGCGGCGTCACGGTCGCCGATCCCGGCGAGGGCGAGCAGGAGGACGCCGGTGTGCCAGCGGGCACGCTCGACGACGAGCGGTCCCGCGTCCGCCGGATCGGTGGCCAGCGCCGTACCGGGGGCGAAACGCAGCTCTGGATCATCGGTGCGCACCTCGACCGTCACCTCGCCCCGCACCCCGTGCGGGCGGCCGATCCTGCCCACGACTAGCTGCACTTCTCGCCTTCCTCCCGAAAGCACGTCGGGGGACCCTCGAGCGAGGGCCCCCCGATCGTGCGACTTGACTCAGCGGCTCAGCGAGCCTCGTCCAGATCGACCAGGTCGACCCGTACATATTTGCCGTCGGCCAAAGCGGTGATCACCGTGCGAAGCGCCTTGGCCGTACGGCCATTGCGCCCGATCACCTTGCCGAGATCCTCAGGATGTACCCGGACCTCGAGGACGCGTCCGGTGCGGATGCGCCGGCCGCGGACCCGAACGTCTCCGGGATGCTCGACGATGCCCTTGACCAGGTGCTCGAGGGCTTCCTCGAGCACCTCAGGACTCGCTTTCCGGCTTCTCCTCGGCGGCGGGCGCCTCGGCGGTCTCTTCGGCCTTCGCCGGCTTCTTGGCCTTCTTCGGCGTGGTGGCGGCGGCGTCGGCGGCAAGCGACTCCTTCGCCGCGGCCTCGTAGGCGGCGTGACGGTCGGCCTTCGGCTCGGCGACCAGGAGCGGGGCCGGCGCGGCCTCGCCCTTAAACTTCTGCCAGTCGCCCGTCAGCTTGAAGAGCTTCAGCACCGGATCGGTCGGCTGCGCGCCGACGCCCAGCCAGTACTGCGCCCGCTCGGAGTCGACCTCGATGCGCGAGGGGTTCTCCTTCGGGTGGTACAGGCCGATCTCCTCGATCGCCCGGCCGTCACGCTTGGTGCGGCTGTCGGCGACGACGATGCGGTACTGCGGGTTGCGGATCATTCCGAGCCGCTTGAGCTTGATCTTGACTGCCACGGGTGTGGTCTCTCCTGCTTCAGAGCGTGGGTGAGCGGTGTCTCATCGAGTGGGGCACGATGGGAGCCCGCCCGAGGGACAGGCGCGACCGGCGGGGGTGAGAGGGCACCCGCCTTAGTCACGGTGTTCCAGCTTGACATTCTGCCAGACGACCGAAGGTGCTCGGCCAATCACCGCCGCCGGAACACCGACGTTTTCGTCACGTTCCCGGTTCTGGCCTAGTTCTGGCCCGGCAGCTTGAGCTTGGACGGGTCGAAACCCGGCGGCAGCTGGAGGTTTCCGAGCACTCCGCCGCGCGGCGGAGTCGCCTCGTCGCCGCCGCCCGCGCCCGCTCCGGCCTTGGGCAGGCCCGCCTTGCGGGGGTCGCCGCTCACCCGGCGACCCTTCTTGGCCTTCTGTGCCTTCTGCGCCTTGCCGCGGCCGCCCGGCATCCCGGGAATGCCCATGCCCTGGCTCATCCGCTTCATCATCTTCTGCGCTTCGAAGAAGCGGATCACGAGGTTGTTCACCTCGGTGACGCTCACCCCGGAGCCGCCCGCGATGCGGGCCCGCCGCGAGCCGTTGATGATCTTCGGGTCCTGCCGCTCGCCCGGCGTCATCGAGCGGATGATCGCGGCGACGCGGTCCAGGTCCCGGTCGTCGACCTGGTTGAGCTGGTCACGCATCTGCCCCATGCCGGGCATCATGCCGAGCAGGTTCTTGATGGGGCCCATCTTGCGGACCATCATCATCTGCTCGAGGAAGTCGTCGAGCGTGAAACCATCTCCGGCGACGAGCTTCTCCGCCATCTTGGCGGCCTGCTGCTCGTCGAACGTCTTCTGCGCCTGCTCGATCAGGGTGAGGATGTCACCCATGTCGAGGATCCGGCCCGCCATGCGGTCGGGGTGGAAGGCGTCGAAGTCCTCGAGCTTCTCACCGGTGGACGCGAACATGATCGGACGGCCGGTGACGTGCCGTACGGAAAGGGCGGCGCCGCCGCGGGCGTCGCCGTCGAGCTTGGTGAGGACGACGCCGTCGAAGCCGACCCCGTCCATGAACGCCTGCGCGGTGCTGACGGCGTCCTGGCCGATCATGGCGTCGACGACGAACAGGACCTCGTCCGGCGTGACCGCGTCCCTGATGTCGGCGGCCTGCCGCATCAACTCCTGGTCGATGCCCAGGCGGCCGGCGGTGTCCACGATGACGATGTCGTGCTGCTGCCGTCTGGCGTGGTCGATGGACTGGCGGGCGACCGCGACCGGGTCGCCGACGCCGTTGCCGGGCTCGGGCGCGTAGACCGCCACCCCGGCCCGCTCGGCCACGACCGACAACTGCTGGACCGCGTTGGGACGCTGAAGGTCGGCGGCGACGAGCAGGGGGGCGTGCCCCTGGTCGCGCAGCCACTTGGCCAGCTTTCCGGCGAGCGTCGTCTTACCGGAGCCCTGGAGACCGGCGAGCATCACGACGGTCGGCGGCGTCTTGGCATAGCGCAGCCGCCGGGTCTCACCGCCGAGGATCTCGATCAGCTCGTCATTGACGATCTTGACGACCTGCTGGGCGGGATTCAGCGCCCCGGAGACCTCCGCGCCGCGGGCTCGCTCCTTGACCCGGGCCACGAAGTCCTTGACGACCGGCAGCGCGACGTCGGCCTCGAGCAACGCGATGCGGATCTCGCGGCATGTCGCGTCGATGTCGGCGTCGGAAAGCCTGCCTTTGGACCGAAGGGAGGAAAAGACCGAAGTCAGCCGGTCGGAAAGCGTCTCGAACACGTGATTGGCCAGCCTCGAAGCAAATGGACGGTCGGTGGACTAAACGTCGCGCCCCCCAGCCTATCCGCCCGTACGGCCTGCGCGCCCGAGCCGCCGCGGCGACGGGGCGCGACACCGTACGCGGTGGCGGTCCCACCGCTCATGCGGAAGCGATTACTGAGCTCGCCGGTCGGGGACCGCGACCCGCATGGTCAGAGCGTGTTCCACAAGGGTGATCAGCGTGCTCTTGACCGAGTCGCGGTTACGGGCGTCGGTCCGCACGATCGGGATGTTGGGCGACAGGGTCAACGCCTCCCGCACCTCGTTCTCAGTGTGCGAGTGCTGCCCGTCGAAACCGTTCAGCCCGACGACGAACGGAAGCTGGGCCTCCTCGAAATAGTCGACCGCGGGGAAGCTGTCGGCCAGCCGCCGCGTGTCCACCAGCACGACGGCGCCGATCGCACCGCGCACGAGGTCGTCCCACATGAACCAGAACCGGTGCTGACCAGGGGTTCCGAACAAATAAAGGATCAAATCCTGGTCCAAAGACACACGGCCGAAGTCCATCGCGACGGTCGTCGTGGTCTTGTGCGGGACCAGCCCGACGTCGTCGATTCCCGCCGACGCGTCGGTCATCACCGCTTCCGTCGTCAACGGCACGATCTCCGACACCGCCCCGACGAAGGTCGTCTTGCCCACACCGAAACCACCGGCGACGACGATCTTCGTCGAAGTCAGCCCGCGGCTAGAGCCTGCGAAGTCCACTGAGCACCCTTTCCAGCAAGTTCAGATCCGGCTTGCCCGCCTCCAGCTGAGGCTGGTGGATGTGCACCAGCCCTTCCGCCGCCATGTCACCGATGACCACCCGCACCACACCCAGCGGCATCTGCAGGAGAGCAGAGATCTCCGCCACCGACCGGACCTGGCGGCACAACGAGCTGATCGCCTGGCGTTCGGGCGTGAGGGTGGACAGATCCTGGTGTATCGACGTCGCGGAGGAGACGAGTGCCTCCATGGCGAGTTGGACACGCGGTGCCGTACGCCCTCCGGTAACGGCATAGGGACGCACCAGAGAGCTGCGCTCGGCCGGAGCCGGAGCGGCAGCGGGGGGTTGCACCGGGTTCGTGCCGCCGTAGTACCGGTGGGCGTCGTCCACCGGCGGATATGGCTCATTGCTCCAGCCGCCGCCTGCCACAACGTCCTCCTGACCTGCTCGTGCTCGCTCGGGAACTCACTGACCCCCTGGACGTCTCGCTTCCGGGACGGCTGGACCGCCCCCAGCTCGACCGCTCCGGACCGCTTGTCACCTCGGGTGCGACGCCTGAAGTTCGGCGCGCACCGCAGGCGTCAGCACCTGACCCGCACGCTCCACCAGCAACGTCATCTGATACGCCACCAGACCCATGTCCGAGTCGGCCGCGGCGAGTACGGCCAGGCAGGACCCGTCGCTGATCGACATGATCAGGAGCAGGCCCCGCTGCATCTCGACCACGGTCTGCGTCACAGGGCCACCCTCGAAGACCCGGGACGCTCCCTGCGTGAGGCTGATCAGGCCGGCCGCGACCGCCGCCAGCTGGTCGGCCCGGTCCTTGGGGAAGCCGTCAGAGTACGCCAGCGGCAGACCGTCGGCCGACACCACCACCGTGTGCGCAACTCCGGGTACGTTGTTGACGAAATCGGTGATCAACCAGTTGATGCCGCGTGCGGCCTGGCTCATTTCCCTCATCTGTCCTCCTTAGTGTCCTGGGCACCGGTTTCGCCCAGTGGCACCGCCCCGGGGTAGCCCATTTCCTCGTTGGCATCGCCTCTGGCGACCGCCCGCCCCTGTCGTACTCCCTGCTGGAAGCTGGAGAGTCTGCTGCGCACCCGGTCGGGAGAGACCACGGGCGGCGGGGCGGTCACGGGCGCCGCGGCCGACTCGCTCGGCGCGGCTGCGGCGGTCGCCGAGCCGGGCACGAGGTTGGCCTTGGGCACCCGCTTCGGCAGGCCGGACGAGGTCACTCCACCGAGGGCCGGCTCGCTGGCCGCCTGGGCCTTCTTCCAGCCGGCGTCGATCGGGGAGGACCACGCCTTCGTCTCCGGCTCACCGTCGGAATCTGTCTTGTCCGCGGGCGTGTCGACCTTTTTGAACCAGTCGGACTCCACCGCCGCGAAGATCGGCAAGAACTCCTCCTCGGCCTCCATGGGCGAGGTCCGCACGACGGGAAGCGGACCGGTGTTGTCGACGTCCGAGTCGAACAGCCCACGGCCCGGCCGCGCCGGCCAGCCTCCGCTGTTCTCCTGGCGGGAGTTCGGCCACGACGTGCTGCCCGGCGGGGGCAGTTGCCCCGGCCACGGCGTGTCGACGGGGGCCTCCCCCGGCCTGGCCTGCCCAAAAGTGTTCGGCTCGAAGGCGCTCCTGTCGAAGGCTCCGGAGTCGAACGGGTTACGTGCGAACGGATCGAGATCCGGCCCGCGCTCGAACGGCGAGGGATCGAACGGGTCCCGCGCGAACGGGTCCGACCCGATCTCGGCGGACGTCGAGTCGAAGGGGTTGCGGAAGGTCTCGAACGGGCCCCGCTCGAACGTGCTGCCGGCGCGGGCGGCCACTCCGGGCTCGTCGGCGCCGAAGACCGGTGTGCGGGGCATCGCCTCGAAAGGCGTGGGGCTGGCCAGCGCGGGAGCGCCCACCGACTGGCTGCCGAACGAGGAGGCGCCGATCTGCCCGGTTCCCACCGTGGGCATGGGGCTGGTCATCTCAGGCTGCGGCACGCCCGGGAACGCGGCGCCCGCGTTGGCGAGCAGCGATTCGGGCAGCAGGACCATGGCCGTCAGGCCACCCGGCTCCTGCTTGCGCATCTGCACCCGGATGCCGTGGCGCAGCGCGAGCCGGCCGACCACGAACAGGCCCATGCGGCGCGACACCGACACGTCCACGACCGGCGGGTTGGCGAGGCGGTAGTTGGTCTGGGCGAGCTCCTCGGCCGACATTCCGATGCCCTGGTCGGTGACCGAGATGATCAGGCCGCCGCCGTCCATGCGGCTGCTGGAGACAGTGACCTTGGTCTCGCCCGAGGAGAACGCGATGGCGTTCTCGACCAGCTCGGCGACCAGGTGGACCACGTCGTTGACGGCCTGTCCGACGACCGACTGCCCGCCCTGCACCTGGATGTCGACTCGCTCGTAGTTCTCGACCTCGGAGAGGGAGGCGCGCACGACGTCGACGACCGGCACCGGCTGGCCCCACCGGCGTGCGGGCTCCTGCCCGGCGAGAACCAGGAGGTTCTCACTGTTGCGGCGCATGCGGGTGGCCAAGTGGTCGAGCTTGAAGAGGTTGCCGAGCCGCTGCTCGTCCTGCTCACCCTGCTCCAGGCCGTCGATCAGCGAGAGCTGCCGCTCCACGAGCGTCTGCGTGCGGCGGGAGAGGTTGACGAACATCGAGTTGACGTTGCTGCGCAGCCGGGCCTCGTCGCCGGCCAGCCGGATGGCCTCCCGGTGGACCTCGTCGAAGGCCCGGGCGACTTCACCGATCTCGTCGCGGGCGACGACGCCGATCGGGGCGATTTCGGGAACCTCGGCGGCCTCACCGGCCTCCCGCAGCCTCTGCACCGTGTCCGGCAGCCGGTGCCCGGCGATCTCCAGGGCCTCCCGGCGCAGCCGGCGCAGCGGGCGGACCAGCGAACGGGCGACGCCGGTGGTGAAGAGCAGGACCGCGATCAGCAGGACGCCGACGGCGATTCCGACGATGATCGCGCGCTGTTGCTCGTCGTCCTTCAGCGATGCGCTGCGGTTCACGATCTCAGAGGTCAGCGTGGTCTCGACCTGTCGCATCCGGTCGATCGGCTGCGACACCGCGTCGAACCATTCGCGCGTCTCGTCGCGCGTGGTGTGGTCGAGTTCCTGGAGCGGCTGGCCGGCGTTGGCCCGGTCGAGCACAAGGGTGCGCAGGAACTCGGCCTGGTCGACCTTGTTTCCTGTGACGGTCGAGTCGTAGATCGCCCGTTCCGCGGTCGTCGCGTTCTTCCGGAAGGTGGCCAGATCGCTGTTCTCCGCGGACACGGCACCGAGGAAGTCCTGGAGCTGGCTCTGGTCGAAGCGGCCGACGGGCAGGACGGTGGCGAGCAGGCCGCGCTGGACGGACAGGTTCTCCTTGGCCTTGGCGAGCGCGGAGAGGGTCACCGCCATCGAGGCGAGCTGGTCGTCCTGGGTGCCCTTGGCGAGCTCGTCCTGCAGGGTGATGAGGTCCTCGATGACGAGGGAGTACTGCGTGATGATCGCGCCCGGCAGGAGGTTCTCCTTGACGGCCTGCTGCCGGAGCGGTTCGAGGCTGTCGAGCTTGCCGATGATGTGGTCGATCTCGTCACCGGCCCGGCCGCTGATCCTCGGCCGGAGGTCCGTCGCCAGCTGCCTGACCGACGCGGCGGCCTTGTCGGCCTTCGCGATCTGAGTGGTGACGGTCGCCGTGGACCTCTCCGTACGGCCGATGCTGGCGCTCCACGCAGCGCGGTCGCGCTCGGCCTGGAGCTCCTGGGTGAGCCCGCCGACGCCGGCCACGAGGGTGGCGAGATCGTTGATCTGCTGGTAATCGGCGGCCGTGTTGACCGAGGTGAGCACCCGCAACCCGCCGAGCAGCAAAGCCGCCAGCGTCGGGACGAGGATCAGGGCGACCAGCCGGGACCGCACACGCCAGTTCCGCAACCGGAAGCGACTGCCGTCCCCGGGCTCGCGCTCAGCCGTGACACCGGTCCTGGGGCCCTGGTCACTCCGGGGGTCTTTGGTCCTCACAGGCTTTCGAACCTCTCGCCGTATGTGCGCGCGGTGGGAAGTCTCCACGAGTGTGACAGACGAGACACCAGAGACTTCCCGCGGGCGAGGGTAATTGCAGCACACCGACACCAGCGAGGCCAACCGAACACCCGTGCCGAAATAGCCTAAAGGGGGAGCTGTATGGCGTTAATTGGTCAAATATCAGGCTGTCTTTATTAGCAAATTGTGCCCCGCCGGTGAGCCCCTCACTCCTCCCAAAGCAAAAGAGGGGCGGCACCCGGAACAGGTGCCGCCCCTCTCATGCCTCCGCCGCGCGGAGTTCGCCCATAGGCCGCTCAGGCCCTCCCATATGCAGCACGAACTGTGAGAACGTACTCCACCAAACTGATGAGTGTTGTTTTCACGGCATCACGCGAACGCGCGTCGGTGCGCACAACGGGAACGTGAGGCGCCAGGGAAAGCGCCTCGCGCACTTCGTCCTCCGTGTGGAGGAAACTGCCGTCCCAGCCGTTCATCGCCACCAAGAAGGGAAGCTGTGCCTCTTCGAAGTAGTCGATCGCCGGGAAGCAGTCGGCCAGCCGGCGGCTGTCGACCAGCACCACGGCCCCGATGGCGCCTCGGACGAGGTCGTCCCACATGAACCAGAACCGGTGCTGACCCGGCGTGCCGAACAGGTAGAGGATCAGGTCCTGGTCCAACGAGAGGCGGCCGAAGTCCATGGCGACGGTCGTCGTCGTCTTGTTCGGCGTGAGGCCGAGGTCCTCGATGCCCGCGCTCGCGTCGGTCATCACGGCTTCGGTCGTCAGGGGAAGGATCTCCGAGACGGCCCCGACGAAAGTCGTCTTCCCCACGCCGAAACCGCCCGCCACGACGATCTTCGTCGAGGTCAGACCACGACTAGAGCCTGCGTAGTCCACTGAGCACCCTTTCGAGCAGGTTGAGGTCTGGCTGTCCTTGGCTGAGCTGCGGCATGTGCAGCCGGACCAGACCCTCGTCGGCCATGTCGGCGATGAGCACACGGGCCACGCCGAGCGGGACCCGCAGCAACGCCGAGATCTCCGCGACCGATCGTATGGAACGACACAACATCATGATCGACTCTTGCTCGGGAGTGAGCAGAGAGTATTCATCGCTCATCAAGGTCACCGATGATACGAGCGTTTCCATCGCCATGTGGTAACGCGGCTCAGAACGCCCACCGGTGACGGCGTAGGGACGGAACAGAGGCTCATCCTCTGTCCCGTCACCGCCGCGCATGCCTCTCTCCTGACGTGCTCATCGGCGCGACACCTGAAGCTCGGCGCGCAGCGCCGGGGTGAGCACCTGACCCGCCCGCTCCACGAGCAGGGTCATCTGGTAGGCGACCAGCCCCATGTCACAGTCAGGGGCGGCCAGCACGGTCAGGCACGAGCCGTCGCTGATCGCCATGACCAGCAGCAGCCCACGCTGCATCTCCACGACCGTCTGCGTCACCGGCCCGCCTTCGAACACCCGGGAGGCGCCCGTTGTGAGGCTGAGCAGACCGGCGGCCACCGCCGCCAGCTGGTCGGCACGGTCCGGCGGGAAGCCCTCCGATTGGGCCAGACGCAGACCGTCCGCCGACACCACCACCGCGTGCGCGACTCCCGGGGTGGAGCCCACGAACTCAGTGATCAGCCAGTCGAATCTGCGTGCTTCCACGCTGAGCTCAGTCACGAGCCCTCCTCCTCATTACGCGACCCTTCGGCGCTTCCGCCGGCCAAATCGGCACGGCCGCGCCGTACACCCTTTTGCAAACTGGAAAGACGGTTGCGTACCTCATCCGCCGACACGGGGGGTCGTGGCGCGACGGACGGGGTTTCCGCGCCCACCGAACCAGGCACCAGGTTGGCCTTGGGAGTCCGCTTCGGCAGGCCGGCCGAGGTGACCCCACCCTGCGACGGGTCCTTGGCGATGCCGGCCGCCTTCTCGAAACCGCTGTCCGCGCGCGACCACCACGTGCCCTGGGGCGGAGTCGCCTCCGTACGGCCCGCGGGAGCGGGCGTGCCGAGCGGTCCCGTGCCCGTGCCCGGAACCGCGGCCGCCGCGTCCTGCTCAGGACGGCTCGGGGGCGGCGGGGTGCCGGTCGTGGGACGGCGGAACCAGGCGGACTCCACGGAAGCGAAGATAGGCAGGTACTCGTCGCCGCGCTCCAGCGGGGCGTCCTCCACAGCCGGCAGGGGACCCGTCGCCGCGCCCGGCTCCGCGATGGGGAAGGCGCCGGAGTGCTCGGTGAAGGTCGGCCTGCCCGTCGGCGGCGCCGCGGGCGGGAGGCCGCCGGGGACGTCCCTGATCGGCGGGAAGCTCGCCGTCGTCTCCCCCGGAGAGACCGGAGATGCCGGAGCCGCCGGAGGACTCGGAGGCATCGACGGCGCGGAGGGCGCGCCGAACGGGGAGAAGACTCCCGTTCCCGCGTCGGACAGCGCTCCAGCGCTCGCGCCCACGGTCGGCGCGGTCGCACCGCCGTCCCGGCTCAGCGCCGACCGGCGGGTGGGCAGCCCGTTGGGAGGAGGCGGCGTCGTGGGCGGCTCCCAGGGAGAGAACGACCCCGGGCCCTCGTTCGCCGTCGGCGCTCCCCAGGGCTGGAAACCTCCCGTGGCCGTCGCACCGCCGCGCGACGGCTGGTCCCCGAAGGTGCCCGAGCCGATGCCGACGCCGACGGGGTCGGGGCGGGCCGTGGCGACCTGGTCCGCGTTCGAGATCATCTCGGCGGGGAAGAGCACCATCGCGATCATGCCGCTCTGGTCGCCCTTACGCAGTTGCACGCGGATGCCGTGGCGCAGCGCGAGGCGGCCGACCACGAACAGGCCCATGCGCCGCGACACCGACACGTCGACGGTCGGCGGCTCGGCCAGGCGCTGGTTGATGTCCACCAGCTCCTCGGGCGTCATGCCGATGCCGGCGTCACTGACGCCCAGCATGACCGCCCCGCCCTCGACCGGGCTGCTCGACACGATGACGCGGGTGTTGCGCGGCGAGAACGCGATGGCGTTCTCGACCAGCTCGGCGACCAGGTGGACCACGTCGTTGGCGGCGTGGCCGGCGATCGCGATGCTGCGGTGCACCTTGACGCTGACGCGCTCGTAGTCCTCGATCTCCGACAGGGACGCGCGGACGACGTCGACCAGGCGGGCCGGCTGGCTCCGCTTGCGCGCGGGCTCGTGGCCGGCGAGAACCAGGAGGTTCTCACTGTTACGGCGCATGCGGGTGGCCAGGTGGTCGAGCTTGAAGAGGTCGGACAGGCGCTGGCCGTCCTCCTCACCGCGCTCCAGACCGTCGATCAGGGCGATCTGCCGTTCCACCAGCGTCTGCGTGCGGCGAGACAGGTTGACGAACATCGAGTTGACGTTCGCCCGCAGTCGCGACTCCTCGGCGGCGAGCCTGACGGCCTGACGGTGGACCTCGTCGAAGGCCTGAGCCACTTCACCGATCTCGTCCTGCGTGCCGACGGCGATCGGCCGGACCTGCGGCTCCTTGCCGACCTCGTCCGACTCGCGCATCCTGCGGACCATGTCGGGCAGCCGCAGACCCGCGATCTCCAGTGCCTCGGCCCGGAGCCGCCGCAGGGGGCGCACCATCGACCGCGCGATCAGCACGGTGGTGGCGAGGACGAGGAGGAGAAGGGCCAGGATGAGGCCACCCGTGATCAGCACGTTGCGCTGTTCCGTCGACTGCAGCTGCCGCGCCCGGTCGAGCACGGACGCCGACACCTCGTGCTCCACGATGACCATCTGGTTGATGGCCTTCGTGCTGTGCTGGAACCAGCGCGTCAGGATCTGCCCGCGGCCGCGATAACCGTTCAGCGTCGAGTTCTGCGTCGCGAGCGTGATCGCCCATCCCTTGGTCAGCTCGGCGTCGACGACGTCCTGGTCGGCCAGCAGCGTCCCCAGCTTCTTGCCTTCTGCGGGGTCGACTTCCGTGATGAAGTCGTCGACGTCGGCCTGCTGCCTCGACTGTGAGGCGATGAAGTCCTTCACCTCGAAGGACAGGAAGGTCTGGTTGCGCTCTCGCAGCTCCTGGGTGAGCATCTCGCGCTGCTGCGACGCCTCCTCCTTGGCGTGCGCGAGCGCGCTCAGCGCCCGGGCGTCGCCGACGACCTCGGGGTCGTCGCTGTTTTGCCCGAGCTCGTCGTGCAGCCGCAGGAGGGTGGCGATCAGGTTGTCGTAGGAGTCGACCGAAGCCTGGGACCGAATGTCGGCAAGGCCCTCGAGGCTGGTCAGCGCCTGCTTCGCGTCCTGCGACGCACGTACTCCGAAACTGGAGTCGATCTCTTTGAGGTCCGCGGTGACTCCGCCGACCAGACCATCGACGGCCGCCCGCTGCTGTGCGCGGGTCAGCTGATGCTTGCCGTCGATGTTGATTTTGCTCTTGGGGGATCCCCATGCGGTGATGTCGCGCTCAAGGCCCAGCTGCTGGGTGAGGTCGCGCAGCCGTACGGAGTACTCCGCGGACTGCCTCACCTGCTGGTACCCGCTGAGGCTGTCGATCGAGCCCACAACGCGGATGCCGGCAAGTAGCACGGCCACCAGTGTGGGGGCGACGATAAGGGCCGTCACCCGCGTGGGCACCCGCCAGCTTCGCGGCGCGAAACGACTAGACCGCGCGTGTTTCTCGGTTTTGGACTGCTCCGTGCTCACCGGCCCCGCCATCTTTCGGCATGTCTTCATGCGTCTGAACAGCATGAAGTTACATAGCTATACAGGCGGGGACAATTCGACCACAAGCTCACTGGCCAAGATGGCCGTACGCAGGCTGGCTCACCCAATTGTTACCAACAGGAAAGCCGACCGACGCCGACTCATCTCAGTGCGGCCAGAACCTGCTCCCTCACCTGAGCCCGTTGGTGTTCGTCCATGATCGGGCGACCTGTCCGGTCTGCCACATAGAACACATCTACGGCCTCTGCGCCCAGAGTCTCCACACGTGCCGCCATGACGTCAAGCCCGCACTCGCCGAACGCCCGGCCGATCTTCCACAGCAGTCCCGGCCTGTCGTGCGCGCGCACCTCGACGACGGTCGCCGTATTGGACGCGTCGTCCACCAGCGTGACCCTTGGCGGCGCCACCGGCACGCGCGGCGGCCGCATCGATCTCGTCCGTCTGGCCAGCCTGGCCTCGATGTCCAGCCGCCCCGCGAGCACGAGGCGCAGATCCGCCTCAAGCGTCGCCGGATCGGGTGGCGAGCCGTATTCGGGGACCACGACGAACTCGATCACCGCGGTGGAGCCGGCTGAGGCGGCCGAGGCCGACCGCACGACCATCCGATGCGCCGCGAGCACGCCGGCCGCCCGCCACAACAGCCCCGGCCGGTCGGGTGCGACCACGGTGACGGCGCCCCTGTTGACGCGTACGGCGCCGCCGCCGTGGCGGGCGAGCGCCGCCTGCTCCGGCGACAACACGGGAGCGGGCGGAGGAGGCGTGCCGGACAGCACCGACCTGACCCTGCGGACCAGGTCGGACACGAGGGACGCCTTCCAGGAGTTCCATGCGGCGGGGCCCGTGGCGTTGCCGTCGGCGACCGCGAGCGCCGCGAGCAACTCCAGGACCTCGCGGGAGCCGACGGCCTCGGCCACCCGGGCGATCGTCACGGGATCGTCGAGGTCGCGGCGGGTCGCGGTCTCCGGAAGCAACAGGTGGTGGCGCACGACGGTCGCGACGATCTCCACGTCGGCGGGGGGAAGGCCGATCCTGGCGCCGATGTCACGTGCCACGACCTCCCCGGTCGTGGAGTGGTCGCCCGGCCAGCCCTTCCCGATGTCGTGCAGGAAGGCGGAGATCAGCAGCAGGTCGGGCCGGGCGACCTCGCGGGTGAACGAGGCGGCCCCCGCGGCGGCCTCGATCAGGTGCCTGTCGACCGTGTAGCGATGCACGGGGTTGCGCTGCGGGCGGTGCCGTACGCGCTCCCAGTCGGGGATCAGGCGCACCAGGATGCCCGCCTGGTCCAGTTCCTCCAGCACCGGCACGGCGGCGCGGCCCGCACCGAGCAGCGCGACCAGAGCCCCGCGGGCGTCGTCCGGCCAGGGCACATCGAGCGGCGGAGACTGCGAGGCCAGCACCGAGACCGTCGCCGGCGCGAGCGGCAGGCCTGCCTCCGCGGCGGCGGCCGCGGCGCGCAGCACCAGCGTGGGATCCTTGCGCGGGGTCACGCCCCGGGCCAGCACGACTTCGCCGCCGTGCTCCACGACCCCGTCGGCGAGCGGGCGCCTGCCGCGCGGCGCGGGACCCGACAGCAGCCGGTCGACGGTGCGCCACGTGGAGTCGAACGCGTGAGAGATCGTCCGGCCCGCTTCCGCGAGGCGGCGCATCAGCGCCTCGGCGTCGAGCAGGCCGAGGGTCCCGGCGACGGCGTCCTGCTCCTGCAGCACGAGCCGGTCGGCGCCGCGTGCGGTGACCAGATGCAGCCCGTGCCGGATGTCCAGCAGGAACTCGTACGCCTCCCGGACCCGTGGGCCGGGCGCGGAGGCCACCCAGGCGGCGGCGACGGCCTGCATCGCCTGCACGTCCCTGATGCCGCCTCTGGCGTCCTTGAGATCGGGTTCGAGCAGGAAGGCCAGCTCGCCGCTGGACTCGGCCCGCTTGTCGGCCGCGATCCGCAGCTCGGCCAGCCTGCGCCGGGAGTCGGCGCGCCACTCGGCGAGCACCGCCTCGCGGGCGGCCCGCGTCAGCTCCGGGTCTCCGACGACGTGACGGGCCTGGATCAGCCCGAGGACGGCCTTGAGATCCTCTCGCGCGACCTTGACGGCCTCGTCGACCGTACGGACCGAATGGTCGAGGCCGACTCCGGAATCCCAGATGGGATACCAGATGCGGTCCGCGATGCGCGCGACGTCATCGCGGCCGTTGTGCAGAAGAACCAGGTCGAGATCGCTGCCCGGGGCGAGTTCGCCCCGCCCCAGGCTGCCGACGGCGACGAGGGCGACCCCGCCGGCCCCGTTGGGACCCGCGGCGTCGCGCCCGTCGGGGGGCCCGCCCTTGTGACCTGGTCCGCTCCGTCCTTCACGCGCGTACGGCTGTGCGCCCGCGGTGCGGAACAGATCGGTCAGCCACCTGTCGATGTCCGCGACCCGATCTTTCCGGGCCGAGGCGAACGAGCGAGCTTCCCCCCTCATCATCCGGTTACAGCGCCTCTGGCCCGCGTTCACCGGTGCGGACCCGGACGACCGTGTCCACCGGGACGGACCAGACCTTGCCGTCGCCGATCTTGCCGGTCTGGGCCGCCTTCACGATCACGTCGATGACGTCCTCGGCGTCCTCTTCCTCGGCCAGGACCTCGAGGCGGACCTTGGGCACCAGGTCGACCTGGTACTCGGCGCCGCGGTACACCTCGGTGTGGCCGCGCTGCCGGCCGTAGCCGCTGGCCTCGCTCACCGTCATGCCCTTGATGCCGAACTGCTCCAGGGCCGCCTTGACGTCGTCGAGCTTGAAGGGCTTGATCACAGCCGTGATGAGTCTCATGCGTCAACCTTCTTCGCCGCAGCGGGGACGGGCCCGTTGACGGAGGCCACCCCCGAGGAGTGGACGGTGCCGAGGTCGTACCCGGTCTCGGCGTGGGTCGTGATGTCGATGCCGGTGACCTCTTCTTCCTGGGAAACCCGGAAGCCGATGGTCTTGTCGATGATCTTGCCGATGATATAGGCGAGGACGAACGAGTAGAGGCCGACCACGACCGGGCCGAGTGCCTGGCGGCCCAGCTGCGTCCAGCCGCCTCCGTAGAAGAGGCCCTTCGCCTGTGGGTCGAGGAAGGGGTAGGCCGCGAGGAAACCGAGGGAGACGGCGCCGAGGGCACCGCCCACGAGGTGGACGCCGACCACGTCGAGGGAGTCGTCGAAGCCGAGCTTGTACTTGAGGCCCACGGCGTAGGCGCAGACCGCGCCCGCGATGGCGCCGATCACGATGGACGCCCACGGGTCGACGAAACCACAGGCGGGGGTGATCGCGACCAGACCGGCGACCGCGCCGGAGGCGACGCCCAGGGTGGTGGCGTGGCCGTCGCGGATCTTCTCCACGAGGATCCAGGCGCCGGCGGCGACGGCCGTGGCGATCTGGGTGTTCATGAAGGCGAGGCCGGCGGTGCCGTCGACGGCGAGCTCGGAGCCCGCGTTGAAGCCGAACCAGCCGAACCACAGGAGACCGACGCCGAGGAGGACAAGCGTGAGGTTGTGCGGCCGCATCGGCTCCTTGCGCCAGCCGACCCGCTTGCCGATCACCAGTGCCAACGCCAGACCTGCCGCACCGGCGTTCACGTGGACGACGGTTCCACCGGCGAAGTCCTCGATGCCGAGCTGGGTGAGCCAGCCGCCGCCCCACACCCAGTGCGCGACCGGGAAGTAGACGACCGTGGCCCAGACGACCGAGAAGATCACCCATGCACCGAACTTCGCCCGGTCCGCGATCGCGCCGCTGATCAGAGCCACCGTGATGATGGCGAACGTCAGCTGGAACGCGGAGAAGACCAGGCTCGGCATGCCGGTGCCGTCGTCCTTGGTCGCCGTGTCGACCAGGGACTGCAGACCGAATTCCTTGAGACCGCCGATGAACTTGTTCAGGGTCTCGTTACCGTTGGTGCCGAACGCGAACGCGTGACCGTAGATCACCCATGCGATCGTCACCGTGATGATGCTGACGAACGACATCATCATCATGTTCAGGACGCTCTTGGCCCTGGTCATGCCCCCGTAGAAGAACGCGAGGCCGGGAGTCATCAGCAACACCAGGGCGGTGGCTGTGATCATCCAGGCGGTGGTGCCGGTATCGATCTTCATCGACGCGGCCCTCCTTACACATTGCCGTATGGCCGGTTATCACTCCCGCAGTGGCGTTGTCCGGGGGCACCACCCCACCCACGCAAACTCTTCGCGGCTCAGAGTTTCCGCGGGCCCCGGGATCGGCCGGCCGGCGCACTGACGTTGGCGACAGCGTGTTCTTCCGCCGTTTCAGGCCAGGACCCTTCGTGTTTCACATCTGTGAAACACGGTGACCGAGTGTTACGTCGGCGTTTCGGACATCCTGAACAACGCAAAACGCGCACCCCTACGAGGTGCGCGTCGCGAAAAGACACGCCGGCATGCGTCGGGAAGGTTTCCGGCCCTCCCGGACGAGGCCGTATGGCTCAGGCGGCCGCGGTGGCCATCTTCCGCAGCCGAAGCAGAGCGTCACGTTCCAGGCGCCTGGCGCGGTCACGGCCGATGCCGTAGCGCTCCCCCACTTCGGTGAGCGTGTGCTCGCGCCCGTCGACGAGTCCGTAACGCCAGCGAAGCATCTCCCGCATCTGCCCCTCGAGCCCGGTCAGCCACTCCTCCAGACGCTCCTTCTCCAGCGTCGCCAGGGCCTGCTGCTCCGGGTCGGCCCAGGTGTCGTCCGCGATCATGTCGCCGAGCTCGGTCTCGTCCTCGTCGCCGACCCCCAGCTGAAGGGACACCGGGTCGGACGCCCAGCGGCGCAGTTCCTGGACCCGCTCGATCGGCAGGTCGAGCACCGCCGCGAGGTCGGCGTCGGTCGGCTCGGAGTCGAGTTCGGCCAGCATGTCCCTGCGCACCCGCATCAGGCGGGTCATCTGCTCACCCGCGTGGGTGGGCAGGCGCACCGGGCGCGCCTGCTCGTGGATCGACCGGCCCACCGACTGCCTGATCCACCACGTGGCATACGTCGAGAACTTGTACCCCCGCCGGTAGTCGAACTTCTCGACGGCGCGCACCAGGCCGAGGTTGCCCTCCTGGACGAGGTCGATCAGGGGCATCCCCCGCCCCGAGTACTTCCTCGCCACCGCGACGACCAGGCGCAGATTGGCCTGGATGAACTCGTCCTTGGCACGCCTTCCGGAGATCGCTATCCGTTCGAGCTCCTCATCGGCCGCGTCGGAGAACTTGGGCTCGACCCTTCCCCCGTCGAGCAGGTGCTCGGCCAGCAGCCCCGCCTCGATCCGCTTGGCGAGCTCCACCTCCTGCTCAGCGCTCAGCAAGGGCACCCGGCCGATCTCCGCCAGATAGGTCCCCAGAAGATCCCGTTCGGAAGCCTGCTGGTCCTGCGTCCGATTCCCCGTCGCCATTCGATGGCACCTCGTTCCGCCGCGCCGCAGTGTGCACCGTGTCAACCGGTCACCGAGGCCGAGTTCGCCGCGGTGAACACGGATTACTCGACTTCGACGTCCTGAAACCAACAACGGTTTATCCAGGGCAAAGATTCCCTAAATTAATACGTCCGCGGAATGGTTTCGGATTCATCCCTGAGGAGGATGTGATCCGCGAAAAAAGGCCGATTACCCCACTGAGCATGATCAAACGACGCGGCGGCCCGCCCGCCAGACCTGGGAGACCAGCGGCACCCCCGGGCGGTAGGCGAGATGCACGTAGGACGGCGCGTCCAGCATCACGAGATCGGCCTTCGCGCCCACACGCAGCGTGCCGACGTCGCGCCGCCGCAGCGCCTGTGCCCCACCGCGCGTGGCGGCCCGCACCGCCTCCGCCGGCGTCATCCGCATCTCCCGTACGGCCAGGGCTACGCAGAAGGGCATGGAGGTCGTGAACGAGGAGCCGGGGTTGCAGTCGGTGGCGAGCGCGACGGTGGCGCCGGCGTCGAGCAGCCGCCGGGCGTCCGGATAGGGCGAGCGGGTGGAGAACTCGGCGCCGGGCAGCAGCGTGGCGACCACTCCGCTGGACGCGAGCGCGGTCACGTCGTCGTCGCTCAGATGGGTGCAGTGGTCGGCCGAGGCGGCCCCCAGGTCGCAGGCGATGCGCACGCCCGGGCCCTCGCCGAGCTGGTTGGCGTGGATGCGGGCGTGCAAGCCCGACTTGATGCCCGCGCCGAGGATCTCCCTGCTCTGGTCCTCATCGAAGGCGCCGCGCTCGCAGAACACGTCGACCCATTTCGCGTGGGGTGCACAGGCGTCGAGCATCGGCCCGGTCACCGTGCGGACGTAGTCGTCGGCGGACGTGCCGGGAGGCACCACGTGGGCACCCAGGTAGGTCGTCTCGGGGGTGAACTGGCTGGCGATCTCCAGGCTGCGGCGCTCGCTGTCGACCGTCAGGCCGTAACCGCTCTTGATCTCGAAGGTGGTCGTGCCCTGCGCGGTCATCTCGGTGACCAGCGCGGCGGTGGTGGCGACGAGCTCGGGGACGCTCGCCTCGCGCGTGGCGGCGACCGTGGTGGCGATGCCTCCCGCCGAATAGCGCTCCCCCGCCATCCGGGCGGCGAACTCGGCCGTGCGGTCGCCCGCGAAGACGAGGTGGGCGTGACTGTCCACGAAGCCGGGGATGACGGCGCGGCCCTCCGCGTCGATCCGGGCGTCGGCGGCGGGGGCGGTGGCCGACCTGCCGATCCAGCGCACGACGCCGTCTTCCATGACCAGGGCGGCGTCCTCGATCTCCTCGCGGAACGGGTCGGCTGTGAACAGCAGTCCGATCCCGTCGACCAGCGTCGACCTCCCCGATGACTCCACTGTTGATCCCACCGCTGATCCCACCGCTGATCCCACCGCTGACCTCATCGTCTTCGGTTCCACGCTCTCCGTATCCTCGCCAGCGCCCACTCGGCGCAAACCCGCTAATTCCTGGCCGCAGCGATCGCCTCGCGCAGCATCGCGCCGACGTCGCCGAGCACGTGCCGCCCGTCTTCGACGACCCTCCTGCCGCCGGCGACCACGGAGTGTACGTCGGCCGCCGTCGCGGCGAACACCACCGCCTCCGCGGCCGTGGCCCGCGTCGCGCCCGCCGTACGGACCGAGTCGAGCCGGACCGACACGAGGTCGGCCCAGCCTCCGGGGATCAGGGACCCGGCGTCGGGGAAGCCGAGAGAGGCGTGACCGGCCGCCGTCGCGGCGCCGAGCAGTTCGGAGGCGTGCCAGTGCCCGCGCTCCCCTGTGGCCAGGCGCTCGTCCAGCTCGACGGCCCTGGCCTCCTCGAACAGGTCGATGACCGCTTGGCTGTCGGAGCCCAGCGTGATCGGCGTCCCGGCCTCGAGCAGCCTGCGGGCGGGCCCGATGCCGTCGGCGAGGTCACGCTCGGTCGTTGGGCACATGCACACGTGGGTGGTCGAGCCGCCGAGCAGCGCCACGTCCACGTCCGACAGGTGGGTCGCGTGGACGGCGGTCGAGCGCGGGCCGAGCGCGCCGTGGTCGTGCAGCACCTGGACGGGTGTGGCGGAGTAGGCCTCGACGCACGCCTCGTTCTCCGCGGGCTGCTCGGAGACGTGCATGTGGAGCGGCGCGGCCTGCCGATGGGCGAATTCGACGACCACGGGCATCTGCTCGGGCGGAACCGCGCGCACCGAATGGATGGCCGCTCCGATCTCCACGTCGTCGGCGTCCGCGTACGCCGCGGCGAGCTCGTCGGCCCTGACCGCCCAGCGCTCGGCGTCCCCGTCGCCGAAGCGCAGCTGCGTGCCGACGAGGGCGTCGCCGATGCCGCCGGTCAGATAACACGTGTCGAGCAGGGCGATCCGCAATCCGGCCTCCCGCGCCGCACGCACGAGGACGTGGCCCATGGCGTTGGGGTCGTCGTACGGCACGCCGCCGGGGCCGTGGTGCAGGTAGTGGAACTCGGCGACGCAGGTGACGCCGGCCAGGGCCATCTCCGTGTAGGTCGCCCTGGCCAGCGCGAAATAGGTGTCGGGGTCGAGGCGGCCGGCGACGTCGTACATCTGCTCGCGCCAGGTCCAGAAGCTGCCCCTGTCGGTCTGCGTGTGGGCACGGAGCGCGCGGTGGAAGGCGTGCGAGTGGGCGTTCGCCAGGCCGGGCAGGGTCAGGCCGGCCAGCCGTACGGAGCCGGGGGGCGCGGGAACCCCCGGATGGATCTCCGCGATGCGCGGGCCGTCGGTGATGACGGCGACGCTCTCGACGACCTCACCGGGCGGCAGCCACACCATCTCGCACCAGTAGGTCACGTGCACAGATCCTCCAGGGCAGCGGCCACGGCCTGACTCTCGGTCGTTTCTGACAAATCATGCCCTGCGGCACGCGGCCGGTGAACGTCTCCGTTCACACGGAAAGGCGGTGAAGAGCGGCGAAATGGGCCGGGGCGCCCCGGCGTACACCCGCCGAGGCGCCCCGCCCTTCGGCCGTCGTCCCCGGACGCGCCCGCACGCGCGTTGAGCCCGGGAGCTCCGGCTGAGGTGAAGGAGAGGTTCCGCAATCCGGGAGTTCCCGATTTCCCCACGCGCCAAGCTGCGGACCGACGTAAAGCCTGCGTACGGCTTTGCCATCACCGCCACGGGTGTCCCATGCGCCTCACCGATACCGGCTTCACGTGGACACGAGGAACTGGGTGGCGGCCAGCTCGCGGTACAGGTCGTCGCTCGCGACGAGCTCGTCGTGGGTGCCGGCGGCGCGCACCCGTCCGCCCTCCATCACGATGATCCGGCCGGCCTCGGTGACGGTGGACAGCCGGTGCGCGATGATCAGGACGGTCGTATCTCTGGCGACCTCCGCCACGACCTCGCGCAGGCTGAGTTCGTTGACGGCGTCGAGCTGCGAGGTCGCCTCGTCGAGCAGCAACAGGCGCGGACGGCGCAGCAGGGCCCTGGCGATGGCGACCCGCTGGCGTTCCCCGCCGGACAGCAGCACCCCGCGATGCCCGACGGGCGTCTCCAGTCCGTCGGGAAGGCGTGCGACCAGGTCGTCCAGGCGGGTGCGGGCCAGCGCGCGCTCGATCTCCCCGTCGGTGGCGCCGGGCGCGCCGAACACGAGGTTCTCCCTGAGCGTCCCGGCCAGCACCGGGGCGTCCTGCTCGACGTATCCGAGCGCGGCGCGCAGCTCGCCGAGCGGCCAGTCGCGGATGTCCCGCCCGCCGACCTGGATGTTCCCGGCCTGCGGCTCGTAGAACCGCTCGATGAGGCCGAAGACCGTCGACTTACCTGCCCCCGAGGGGCCGACCAGCGCCGTCATCCCGCCCGCGGGCACCTCGAAGCTCACCTGCTCGTGGACCACGGGACGGTCCCCGCCGTACCGGAAGACCACCCCGGTGAACGTCACGCCGACGGGCTCGCGGCCCGCCTCGACGGCCGTCTCGTCGTGCCCGTCGTGCTTGGAGGGCGGCTCGACCGGGAGGGCGGCGACCTCCTGGATCCGGGTGACGGCGGCCAGTCCGACCTGCAGCTGGGTCAGGTTCTGGACGAGCTGCCCGATGGGCGAGATCAGGTAGAAGAGGTAGAGCAGGAAGGCGATCAGCGACGAGACCTCCATCGACCCGCTCGCCACCCGCGCCCCGCCCACGCCGAGCACGGCGACGAACGCGAGCTGGACCGACATCCAGGCGCCCGTGCCCGCCAGCGAGCTCCACGCGGCGGCCGTCACCCCGCGGTCGCGCGCCCGGGCGGCGGCCGCGTTGATCTCGGCGATCTCGCGGGACTCGGCCCCGCTGGCCTTGACCGTGCGGAACGCCTGCAGGGCGCGGTCGAGCACCGAGCCCATCTCCCCGAGCGCCACCTGCGCGTCGAGCGACGCCTTGCGGATCTTGGAAGCGAGCGAGAGACCGAGGAGTGCGACCAGGGCGACCACCGAGAGGGTGACCAGAAGCAGCACGCCGTCCACGTACGCCATGAGGGCGACCGCGCCCAGGAACATGAAGACCGACCCGACCGACCCGGCGAGCGCCTCGGTGCAGACCGCCCGCAACAACGTGGTGTCGGAGCTGACCCGGGAGAGCAGGTCGCCCGGCTTCAGCCGGTCGACGTCGGGCACCCTCAGCCGCAGGATGCGCTCGACCAGGCTCGTCCGCGAGCCGAACACGATGCCCTCGCCCGTGCGCTCGAGGACGTACCGCCCTGCGGCCGCGACCAGGGCGCTGACCAGGACCGCTACCGACAGGACCACCAGGGGCGCGACCAGGGCCTCGCCCTTCCCGAAGGCGTCGACGACCGATTTGGCGAGAACCGGCATGGCCAGCCCCGCGGCCGTCCCCGCCAGGCTCAGCACGGCGCCGAGCACGAGCGCCCTTTTGTGCGGGCGTACCAGGCCGAGAAGAAGCCGCCACCCCGGCGGGTTTTTCGACGGCGGACCGTCCGGTTCCGTGACGTCTGACTGCATGAACTCCCCCAGGGGCGCGGGGCCCTGCCGCATGGTCAACTCGCACTGACGCTATGCGAGGAAGGGCGATCGCGCGCACCCGGAGGCGTCTCAGCCGGCTACGCCGTACCTCTGTCGAGCCTCACGGGACATATCGGCTATTTCATGCCATATCAGGCACAATTTGGCCTCGGCCTCTTCCGTACGGGCCTCCGCGGCGAGCAACCGGTCGCCCGTCAGCCCGGCGGCTTCCCGTTTCAGTTGCGCCGCCATTTCCTGGAATTCGAAGAACTCACGCGACTCCATGCCGTCCACTCCCCACCCTGGAACGACTTCGCATGGATAAATACCCAAATAGCACTCGCAAATTCGCGAAGCTATTTGATATCGCGCAAAAGTGACTGATCGGTCAGCTGAGGAATCCGCGCAGCAACGCGGCGGTGCCTTCGAGATGCTCGGCCACCGCCCGCCTGGCCGCCTCGGGATCGCCGCCGAGGATCGCGGCGACGATGGCCGCGTGCTGCACGGCGGCGTGCTCGATGTTGGGCTGGAGCACGGGGATCGCGTTGAGCAGGTCGGTCACCCGCAGGCGTGCGTCGGCGCAGGCCGAGATGAGCAGCGGCGATCCGGTCAATTCCGCGATGGACAGGTGGAAGGCGGTGTCCATGCGCCGGTAGTCGGCGGGGGCCGCGTCGTTCACCTCCGCCAGTCGCGCGGCGAGCGACTCCCGCTGCGCGGCGGTGAGGTCGGTTCCCGCCAGAATCTGGGCCGCGCCGCATTCGACGGCCATGCGGAAGGTCAGCGCGTCCTCCAGGCCCCCGGGGCCCATCTCGTTCACGGCCTTGCGCAGATCGCCCTTGCGCGGACTCGGCGGCTGGTAGACGACGAACGCGCCGCCGTACCGGCCGCGCCGTACGTCGAGGAAGCCGGACTCCTGCAGCGCGCGGATCGCCTCCCGTAAGGTGACGCGGCTGATGCCGAGCTGGGCGGCGAGCTCACGCTCGGGCGGGAGCTTCTCCCCGTGGCCGACGACCCCGAGCTTGATCGCCTGGAGCAGCCGCTCGACGGTCTCCTCGAAGGCGTTGCCCGCCCTGACCGGTCGCAGCAGCGAGACACCGGTGGCGCCCGCCGACCTGACCATGACCTGCCGTCCCCCTTCGCCCGGGCCTCCGTCCCCGGAGGTTAAACCTTAGAAGCATTGTTGACGAAGGCCGGGCGCTGGTGCTTGCATGCCCTCCAATGGTCTGTTTCCAGACTTTTGGCAGGAGGCGCCGTGCTTGACGTGGAGCAGCTTCGCGGCGACATCGAGACGGGCCGCGTCGACACGGTCCTGCTCGCCGTCACCGACATGCAGGGCCGGCTGCAGGGCAAGCGCCTGGCGGCGCGGTACTTCCTGGAGGAGGTGCTGAACCACGCCGCCGAAGGCTGCAACTACCTGCTCGCCGTCGACGTCGACATGAACACCGTGGACGGCTATGCCATGTCGTCGTGGGAACGCGGGTACGGCGACTTCGTGATGAGGCCCGACCTCGCGACCCTGCGCCGGGTGCCCTGGCAGGAGGGCACCGCCCTGCTGCTGGCCGACCTCGTCTGGGAGGACGACACCGACGTGGTCGCCTCTCCCCGCCAGATCCTGCGCCGCCAGATCGCGCGGCTGGCCGAGCGGGGATGGACCGCCTTCGTCGGCACCGAACTGGAGTTCATCGTCTACGACGACACCTACGAGGAGGCGTGGCGGCGCGGCTACCGCGACATGCGCCCCGCCAACCTCTACAACGTCGACTACTCGCTGCTCGGCACCGCCAGGATCGAGCCGCTGCTGCGCAAGATCCGGCTCGGCATGGAGGGCGCGGGCCTGTACGTCGAGTCGGCGAAGGGCGAGTGCAACTTCGGCCAGCACGAGATCGCCTTCAGGTACGCCGACGCCCTGACGACCTGCGACAACCACGTCATCTACAAGAACGGCGCCAAGGAGATCGCCGCCCAGGAGGGCCGGTCGATCACGTTCATGGCCAAGCCCAACCAGCGCGAGGGCAACTCGTGCCATATCCACATCTCGCTGCGCGACGCCGACGGCCGGCCGGTGATGGCGGGGCCGGAGCCGCACGGGCTGTCCAAGGTGGGCGAACACTTCATCGCGGGCCAGCTCGCCGCGCTCAGGGAGCTGACCCTCTTCTACGCGCCCAACATCAACTCCTACAAGCGGTACGTCCCCGGCAGCTTCGCCCCCACCGCGGTGAAGTGGGGCGTCGACAACCGCACCTGCGCGCTGCGGCTGGTCGGCCACGGCACGGGGCTGCGGGTCGAAAACAGGGTGCCCGGCGGCGACGTCAACCCCTACCTCGCCGTCTCGGCGCTGATCGCCGCCGGCCTGCGGGGCATCGATGAGGAACTGCCGCTGGAGGAGCCGTACTCGGGTAACGCGTACGCCGCGGGCGCCGGAACGGTGCCGAGCACGCTTCGCGACGCGCTCTCGCTCTGGGAGGGGTCGCGGATCGCGGAGGCCGCGTTCGGCAAGGACGTGGTCGAGCACTACGCGAACAACGCACGGGTCGAGCTGGCCGCCTATGACGCGGCGGTCACCGACTGGGAGCTCTATCGGGGGTTCGAAAGGCTTTGAAGATACTCAATCCGGCGACCGAGGAAGTGATCGCCGAGGTCGAAATGGCGGACGCCGCGGAGGTGGACCGCGCGGTCGAGGTGGCGCGCCGCGCGTTCTCGGCCTGGCGAGCGGTCGCCCCGGGAGACCGGGCCCGGTTGCTGCGGCGCTTCGCCCAGAAGGTGGAGGACCACGCCGAGGAGCTGGCCGCGCTGGAGGTCGCGGGCGCCGGTCACACGATCGGCAATGCCCGGTGGGAGGCGGGCAACGTCCGCGACGTGCTGAACTTCTACGCGGGCGCGCCCGAGCGCGACCACGGCAAGCAGATCCCGGTGCCCGGGGGCGTGGACATCACGTTCTCCGAACCCCTGGGCGTCGTCGGCGTGATCGTGCCGTGGAACTTCCCGATGGTCATCATGACCTGGGGCATCGCACCGGCGCTCGCCGCGGGGAACACGGTGATCGTCAAGCCGGCCGAGTGGACGCCGCTGACGGCCTCGCGGCTGGCCGAGCTCGCCCTCGAGGCGGGGCTCCCCGAAGGGGTGCTCCAGGTGCTCCCGGGCGAGGGAGAGGTCGCCGGTGCGAGGCTCGTCGAGCACCCCGGCGTCAGCAAGATCGTGTTCACCGGGTCGACCGAGGTCGGCAAGCTGATCGCCGCCAAGGCCGCCGACCAGGTGAAGCGGCTGACGCTCGAGCTCGGCGGCAAAAGCGCCAACATCGTCTTCGCCGACTCCGACCTGGCCAAGGCCGCGGCCGCCGCTCCGATGGCCGTCTTCGACAACTCCGGCCAGGACTGCTGCGCCCGCTCGCGCATCCTGGTGGAGCGTTCCGTCTACGACGAGTTCCTCGACCGGCTCTCCGACGCCGTGCGCGCGGTCACGGTGGGCGACCCGCTCGACCCCGCCAACCAGATGGGACCGCTCATCAGCGCCGAGCACCGCCGGCGGGTGGCGTCGTTCGTCGACGCCTTCTCCGGCGAAGCGGAAGGCGTGCACACGACCGGGTCGTGCCCGTCCGGACCCGGATTCTGGTTCGCGCCGACGGTGCTGGCCGCTCCCGGCGGCTTCGACCCGCTGGCGGGGGGCTCCGGCGCCTTCCACCGGGCCTTCACCGAGGAGATCTTCGGCCCGGTCGTGTCCGTCGTCCCGTTCGACGACGAGGCCCATGCCGTACGGATCGCGAACAACACGGCCTACGGACTTTCCGGGTCGATCTGGACGCGCGACGTCGGGCGGGCACTGCGGGTGGCCCGCGCGGTCGAGGCGGGCAACCTGTCGGTGAACTCCCACTCCAGCGTCCGCTACTGGACGCCGTTCGGCGGTTTCAAGCAGTCCGGCCTCGGCCGGGAGCTCGGCCCCGACGCCCTGGCCGCCTTCACCGAGACGAAGAACGTCTTCATTTCCACGGAGTAGACACATGCAGCGTTTGCAAGACCGCGTCGCCGTAATCACGGGTGCGGGCAGCGGCATCGGCCTCGCGACGGCTCGGCGCTTCGCCCAGGAGGGCGCGAAGATCGTGGCCGTCGACCTCGACGAGGTCGCGGGCGCCAAGGCGGCCGGCGAGCTCGGCGGCCTGTTCGTCAAGGCCGACGTGGCGAACGAGGACGACGTCGTGCGGATGTACCAGACCGCGTTCGACACCTTCGGCAGCATCGACATCGCCTTCAACAACGCGGGGATCTCGCCGCCCGACGACGACTCCATCCTCGACACGGGCATCGACGCGTGGCGCAGGGTCCAGGAGGTCAACCTCACCAGCGTCTACCTGTGCTGCAAGCACGTCCTGCCGTACATGCGGCGGCAGGGCAAGGGGTCGATCATCAACACCGCCTCCTTCGTCGCGGTGATGGGCTCGGCCACCTCGCAGATCTCCTACACCGCCTCCAAGGGCGGCGTGCTCGCGATGAGCCGCGAGCTCGGCGTGCAGTTCGCCCGCGAGGGCATCCGGGTCAACGCCCTCTGCCCGGGACCGGTGGACACCCCGCTCCTGCAGGAGCTGTTCGCCAAGGACCCTGAGCGTGCCCAGCGGCGGCTCGTGCACGTGCCGATCGGCCGGTTCGCCCGCGCCGAGGAGATCGCGGCCGCCGTGGCGTTCCTGGCCTCCGACGACGCGAGCTTCATCACCGCGTCGGAGTTCCTGGTCGACGGCGGCATCTCCGGCGCGTACGTCACCCCCCTGTAGAACCGGCATCCGATCCGAGCGAGGTGGTCATGTCACGACCGGTCATCGGCATCACGTGTTATGTGGAGCCCGCCAAGTTCACCGTCTGGGACATGACCACCGCGCTGTTGCCGTACATGTACGTCGAGCACATCGCGCGGGCCGGCGGCCAGCCGGTCATCATTCCGCCCGCGGGTGTTCCGGCCGAGCTGGCCGGCCGGCTCGACGGCCTGATCATCGCGGGCGGAGGCGACATCGATCCGGCGCGGTACGGCTCCCGCCCGCATGAGCAGACGGGATACATCCGGAAATTTCGTGATGAGGCGGAGTTCGGGCTGATGCGTGCCGCGCTCGACCACGGCCTGCCCTTCCTCGGCATCTGCCGCGGGCTTCAGGTGCTCAACGTGGAACTGGGCGGCACACTCCAGCAGCACCTGCCTGACGTGGCCGGGCACACCGGCCACTCCCCCGCCCCGGGCACCTTCGGCCGGGTCCCCGTACGGCTCTCGCCGTCACTTGCCAAGATCTACGGCGACGACGAACTGACCCCGGCCCACTACCACCATCAGGCGATCGACCGCCTGGCGGACGGCCTGGAAATCACCGCACGCTCGGACGACGGGACGATCGAGGCCGTCGAGGTCACCGGACTACCGTTCGCCCTCGCCGTCCAGTGGCATCCCGAGGCCGACGAGGACGGCCCCCTCTTCGACGCCCTCGTCACCGCCGCCGGCCGTGTCGGCTGACGGAAAGCTCGGAAAGAGCGCGCCCGAAGTGTGCTGGAGAACGCGTGCCGGAATCGCTCCGGAGCCACTTCAGGCGAAAAGTTCGTCCGCCGAGTTCACCGTGACCGCGCGGTGGATCCAGGTCTCCAGCACATTCAGGTCGTCGCAGCTGGTGATCCGATCGCGCGTGTCAGAGGAGACCTCCAGGCCACGAGCGTCGAGCACAGCCAGGACCGCCGCGGCCTCGCCTTCCGCCCGGCCCTCCGCTCGACCTTCCGCCCAACCCTGATCGACCCAATGGGACAGGTACTGACCGGCGATCCGCTCGTAGTCGTGGCTCGTCGTGGTCACGATCTCCTCCAGGTGCTTGCGCGCCACGCTGGGCGGCACGGCGAACGCGTAATTCACCCTCGCCATCCAGTGGCACCCCGAGCAACGAGGACAGCCCTCTCCGACGCCTCCGCCAGGCGCGCCGGCTGACGGAGGGCTCAGGAAATCGAGCCGAAAGTACGGCGGAGCCGCTTCAGGCGAAAAGTTCGTCCGCCGAGTTCACCGTGACCGCGCGGCGGATCCAGGTCTCCAGCACATTCAGGTCGTCGCAGCTGGTGATCCGGTCGCGCGCGTCAGAGGAGATCTCCAGGCCACGAGCGTCGAGCACAGCCAGGACCGCCGCCGCCTCGCCTTCCGCCCGGCCCTCCGCTCTGCCCTCCGCTCGACCTTTTGCTTGGCCCTCCGCCCGGCCCTGGTCGACCCAATGAGACAGGTACTGACCGGCGATCCGCTCGTAGTCGTGGCTCGTCGTGGTCACGATCTCCTCCAGGTGCTTGCGCGCCACGCTCGGTAGCACGGCGAACACGTAGTTCAAATATAGCTTCGCCCGATCCTCGTCCAGGGTGTCCATCGCCGCGAGCATGGCCTGCAGCGCCAGCACGATCTCGGGCCGTTCGGCGTGCGCTGTGGCCGACAAGACGGCCAACTCGGGACAGGCGCGCGCCCGCTCCGGATCGGTGATCAGCGGGATGCGACCCGGGTGGACCGCCAGCGGAGTGATCGTGCCGCCGGGACCCAGCGCGATCACCTGCTCGCACCAGCGGGCCACCGCCGGATCCGGGCAGATGACCATCAGGGCGGTCGGGCACTCCAGCCGGGCCCGCAACGCCGTGACGTACACCGGCCAGCTGAACCGCTTGCGCGCGTCGTGACGGTTCTGCACCTCGACGATCAGCGCCAGCTGAGCCCCTCCTGCCGCGTCGCGCAGCACCACCACTGAATCGGCGCGGAACTCCACCGGGACCAACTGTGTGCAGTCCACCGCCTCCACCGCGGCGGTGGCAAACGGAGGCGGCTGGACACCGGCGGCGTCCCGCAGCAACTCCACCGCGGTCATCGGGTGATTGTGGATCAGCTCGATGGGCATCTCATGGTCGATTCCTGGCACAGGCGGTAAGTTACTCTTCGAATTTGCAAGATTACGGAGAGTTTCATAAATATCCCTGCCCTGGTGAAGCACCGGTGATCGGTGCAATGTCCCGCGCACTTGCGCTCAGGGCCGTCCGGCATTCGGTGCCGCCCATTCCCTGCTGGTACGGAGATCGCGGATGGTGACGTGCCCGCCATGGGGTTCCGGACAGTGGGTGCCGTGCAGATCCAGCGAATCCAGATCGGTGGTGATCGCCGAACCGGGAGCGAAGAGGGCGGGATCCAGTTCACAGGACAAGCGGGTGCCGCCGCCCGCGGATGGCTCGAACTCTTCCGGCGCCCCCAGCGGCCGTAGGCCCGCGAGCTCCTGCCGGAAGCCGCGGCCGTCCCGCCAGACCTCGACGACGGTACGCCCGCTGAGTGCGGCCGCGGCGCCGCTCAGCCATCGATCGGGGCCGAGCAGGGAGTCGTAGTAGCCCGGCCGAGGCCTGCCTTGGTCGTCCAGAGCGTCGGTCAGGTCGTCTTCCACGGAGAACGCGAGATCGGCGGAGATCTCCGCGTGTGCCCGCGCCGTGTGCGGCGGGCCGACACGGGTGGCCGGATGGAGCGCATGCCCGACGACCTCAGACAGGACTCGCGTGGCCAGTTCCGGGCTCTCCCGGGACGCACGGAAGTACATGGCCGTGCGCGTGCGGACGGAGTCGTCGAACTCCAGAATCGTGATGTCCGCCGCGCTGTAACGGTGCTCCGCCATGTCGGTGACGCTACTTCTCGCGCGCGCTCTCCACGGGATACGGCCGGATTCGCCAGCAGACGGTGCAAAAGGCGCCCGGCGGGCGTTACCGTGACCAGCGCCTACCCACTAGGCTGACGGGACACCGGTGACCCCGTGCGGGAGAGCGTCCTGGCATCCGGTCAGGGCCCCTGAAGGAGCAAGCCCTCCCCGCGAACCTCTCAAGGCAAAGGACCGTGCGGGTCAGGTGACCTCTGGAAAGAAGGCCTCACGGCCTCGCCGAAGGTGAAAGTCCGGCAAAGAACGGGCGAAGCTCTCAGGCACCGATGACAGAGGGGGAGGATGCCCAATAGTCAGACGCAGCATCCGTCCTCCTAAGGTGCGTTAATGCCCCGATCCACTCCGTTGCATGAGGTCCACGAAGCCCTCGGCGCCACCTTGACCGACTTCGCCGGATGGCTCATGCCTTTGCGCTACGGCAGCGAGTCGATCGAGCACAACGCGGTAAGGAACGCCGCCGGGCTGTTCGACCTCTCCCACATGGGAGAGATCTTCGTCACCGGCCCCCAGGCCGCCGAGGCCCTCGACTACGCCCTCGTCGGCCACATCAGCGCGCTGGCCCCCGGCCGCGCCCGCTACACCATGATCGTCGCTCCGGACGGCGGCATCCTCGACGACCTCATCGTCTACCGGCTCGCGCCGGAGGAGTTCCTCGTCGTCGCCAACGCCTCCAACTACCTTCTCGTCGCACGTGAGCTGACCGAGCGGGCCGAGCCGTACGAGGCGCGGGTCGACGACAGGTCCGACTCCTACGCCCTCGTCGCCGTACAGGGCCCGAGAAGCACCGAGATCCTCGGCAAGCTGACCGACGCCGACCTCGTCGGCCTCAAGTACTACGCGGGCCTCCCCGGCACGGTCGCCGGGCGGGAGGCCCTCATCGCGCGCACGGGCTACACCGGCGAGGACGGCTTCGAGCTGTTCGTCGCGAACGCCGACGCCGTGCACGTCTGGAACGCGCTGACCGAGGCGGGAGCGGACTTCGGGCTCGTCCCCGCAGGCCTGTCCGCCCGCGACACGCTCCGGCTTGAGGCGGGCATGCCGCTTTACGGCAACGAGCTCACCGCCGACCTCACGCCGTTCGACGCCGGCCTCGGCCGGGTGGTCCGGTTCGACAAGCAGGGCGACTTCGTCGGACGGGAGGCCCTGGCGGCGAAGGCCGAGGGCGAGACGCCGGCCCGCCGCCTCGTCGGGCTGGTGGCACGCGGCCGCAGGGTTCCCCGCCACGGTTACCCCGTCACCCAGGACGGCGTGCCGGTCGGCGAGGTCACCAGCGGCGCGCCCTCGCAGTCGCTCGGCAAGCCGATCGCCATGGCGTACGTCGCCCATGCCGCCGTCGAGTCGGGCGGCCTCACCGTGGACATCCGTGGCAGCCATGAACCGGTCGACGTCGTTGACCTGCCTTTTTACAGGAGGAGCAAGTGAGCAGCATTCCCGACGACCTGAGCTACACCAAGGATCACGAGTGGGTGTCCGGGCTCGATGACGGCCGCACCGTGACGGTGGGCATCACGGCCTATGCCGCCGAGCAGCTCGGTGACGTGGTCTTCGTCCAGGTGCCGGAGGTGGGCGCCGGGGTCACGGCCGGAGACGCCGTGGGCGAGGTCGAGTCGACCAAGTCGGTCAGCGACATCTTCGCGCCTGTCACCGGCGAGGTCGTGGAGGTGAACGCCTCCGTCGTCGACGACCCGTCGCTGGCCAACTCCGACCCGTACGGCGAGGGCTGGTTGTTCCGCGTGCAGCTCAGCGAGGACCCGGAGGACCTGCTGACCTCCGCCGAATACACCACGCTCACCACCGCCGAGTCCTGATCCACCACCGGGCAAGGACATCGATCAATGGCGATCAGCGTCTTCGACCTGTTCAAGGTGGGCATCGGGCCGTCCAGTTCACACACGGGCGGCCCGATGGCCGCGGCGCACAAGTTCGCCCGCGGCCTCCACGCCGACGGGTTGCTGGAGAAGGTCACCGAGGTCAGGGTCATCCTGTACGGCTCGCTCGGGCTGACCGGCAAGGGCCACGGCAGCGACAAGGCCGTCCTGCTCGGCCTCTCCGGTGAGAAGCCCGAGCTGGTCGACGTCGACGGCGTCGAGGCCAAGCTCGCGGCGATGCGGGCGGACGGCGCCGTCCGCCTGTACGGCACGCACGAGGTTCCCTTCGTGGTCGGTGAGCACCTGGTCTTCGAGCGGAAGTTGTCGCTGCCGCACCACCCCAACGGCATGCGGTTCACCGCGTTCGCCGATGGGACGCCGTTGCGGGAGAAGGTCTACTACTCGGTGGGCGGCGGCTTCGTCGTCGACGAGAACGCCACAGGAGCCGACCGGATCAAACCGGACGACACCGTGCTCCCCCACCCGTTCACGACCGCCGCAGAACTCCTCGACCACTGCGCCGAGACGGGCCTGTCGATCTCCGGTCTGATGATGGAGAACGAGCAGGCCTTCGGCCGTACGCCGGAGGAGATCCGCGCCGGCCTCCTGCACCTGTGGTCGGTCATGGCCGAATGCGTGCGCCGCGGCACACACAGGGAGGGCGTCCTGCCGGGCGGCCTCAAGGTGAAGCGGCGCGCCAACCAGCTCTACCGGAGACTGCAGAGCGAGGCGGACGCCGACCCGTTGCGGGCCATGGACTGGGTGACGTTGTTCGCCCTGGCCGTCAACGAGGAGAACGCGGCGGGCGGCCGCATCGTGACGGCCCCGACGAACGGCGCCGCCGGCATCATCCCGGCGGTTTTGTCGTATTACACGAAGTTCGTCCCGGGTGCCGACGACGACGGGATCGTCCGGTTCCTGCTGACCGCGGGGGCCATGGGCGTGCTCTTCAAGGAGAACGCGTCCATCTCCGGCGCGGAGGTGGGCTGCCAGGGTGAGGTCGGTTCGGCCTGCTCGATGGCGGCGGCCGGGCTGACCGAGGTGCTGGGCGGCACTCCCGAGCAGGTCGAGAACGCCGCGGAGATCGGCATCGAGCACAATCTCGGCCTGACGTGCGACCCCATCGGCGGTCTGGTGCAGATTCCCTGCATCGAGCGCAACGCGGTGGCGTCCATCAAGGCGATCGCCGCGGCCAGGATCGCGCTTCGCGGGGACGGCCGCCATTTTGTGGCCCTCGACAAGGCCATCAAGACCATGCGCGACACCGGCAGGGACATGCTCGACAAGTACAAGGAGACGTCCCGAGGCGGCCTGGCGGTCAACGTCATCGAATGCTGACCCCACCCCCTCCAACCCCTGGGTGTGATCATGCAGAAGTTCGGGGAGACGGCACCTGACCTGCACACATCCATTTCGTGATCATGCAGAAGTTCGGAGACGCGCCCGGTGACGTGCGCGTCTCCACTTCGTGATCATGCAATGTCAGCGGCGGCGCACGTGGAGTCTGACCATGGCGGGGATCCCCTCGCGATCGACAGCGCCGCGCACCCGTGAGACGGCCTGGCCGTCCAGGCAGGCGATCAACTCGTGCAGATCGCCGCGCGGCGCCATGGAGATCCCGATGCGCAGGCGTTTTTCGCCGACCAGCCTGACGTGGATCCTGGCGACGCCTTCGATTCCCTTCATCGCGACGCCGAGCATGGCCGTCCCCGTTCCGGTACGGCTCCCGCAGCGGCCCCAGCCGAGCGCGACCACCAGCCAGCGCGTCACGGTCAGCGCCACCAGTATCGCGGCGGCCGCGGCCAGAGGCCGGGACCACGCGTTCCGCTCGAAGAAGGACAGATCAACGATCTGGGTGTCGAGGTGATCGGCTCTGAGAGCCAGGACACCCATGCCCGCGATCATCATGAGCGTGCCGACGAGTCCGATGCCGACGCGATTCCCCATGTATGGGCGCATCGTCAGAGCCTCTTCCTGCGTAGCCGTACGACCACCTCATGACGGCACTGGGCGCCGAGTCCGGCGAGTTGGTCGCCGACGGCGCCGCCGACCTCGCGGAGCAGTTCGCCCGTGCGCTTGGCGTCGGTCACGACCACGACCTCGATCTGGCCGCGCAGGATGCGCACCCGGGCCCGCGCGACGCCTTCCACCGACTGGGCGGCCACGGCGAGCGTCCTGGTCAGGCCGCTCCGGGTCAGTCCCATGACGAGCAACGGATCGTCGCTCTCCAGAGGCACCAGCCTGGGCCTGCCCGGCAGTACGGCCAGGGCCACCAGACCCACCCCGCAGGCGATCATGGCGGCGGCGGTGCCGGGAACGGCGGGATCGCCGAAGGTGGTCGCCAGCAGGCGGCGCAGGGGCGGCGAGACGACTGGCGAGCCGAACATCGTCGCGATGATCTCGACGGCCACGCCCCAGGCGCAGACGGTGAGCGTCGCCGCCACCAGGACCCCCGCAGGCGTACGACCCGGCCGCAGCGCCCGGACGAGGTTGCGCCGTTCTTCCCGCCGGCCGTCGCCTTTCGCCGACGATCCCGCGAAGATCTCTTGGACGACGCTCATCAACCGCTCACTTCTCCCCAGCACGGCATCGGATCCGCTCTCTAGTCACCCGTCCAGGGGTACACGGCGAGAGCCGCCGGGGAGCCGATCACCCGCGGTCTTGCTCGATCATGACGGAGCGGGACCGAAGATTTTGCCGATGGCACAGTTAACATGAGCGTGGCTCATTTAATTTGCGCCCATTCGTACTAGGCTGCGCGCATGGACGACCGACAGCGCCTCGACCGGGCCACGGCGGGATTGGAGCCGCCTTTCGCGGTCGTCGACATGGACGCGCTGCGGGCCAACGCGCAGAGCATGGTGCGCAGGGCCCACGGCAAGCCGATCCGGGTGGCGAGCAAATCGATTCGCAGCCGGGCGGTCCTGGAACGCGTCCTGGCCATGGACGGCTACGCGGGCGTCATGGCCTTCACCCTCCCCGAGGCGCTCTGGCTCGTGTCGCACGGCCTGCGGGACGTCCTCGTGGCGTATCCGACCGTCGACGTGCCCGCTCTGCGTGCGCTCGGGTCCGACGCCCACGCCCGTGCCGGAATCACGATCATGGTGGACTGCCCCGATCATCTGAACCTGATCGAAAGCCTCCACCTTCCCCGCCCAATCCGGATATGTCTGGATCTGGATGCTGGATTTGTGGCGTTCGCCGGGAAGTTTCGCGCCGGGGCCCTGCGCTCCCCCATCCGCCACCCGGACCAGGCCGCCCGGATCGCCGCCGACATCGCCAGGCGGCCCGCCATGCGGCTCGTGGGGCTCATGTCCTACGAGGCCCAGATCGCCGGCGTCGGCGACCGGGTGCCCGGGGCGTACGGCCGGATGCTGCGCCTCGTCCAGAGCCGGTCCCAGCGGGAACTCGCCGTACGGCGCGGCCAGGTCGTGCACGCCGTACGGCAGGCCGTCGACCTGGAGTTCGTCAACGGCGGGGGCACCGGGTGCATCGAGCGCACGGCGGCCGAGGAGGCGATCACCGAAGTGGCTGCCGGCTCCGGCTTCTTCCATCCGCGGCTGTTCGACTTCTACCGGAACTTCACCGGGCGGCCCGCGGCGATGTTCGCGCTGCCCGTCGTGCGCAAGCCGGCCCCGGGGGTGGTCACCGTGCTCGGCGGGGGATATCCGGCGTCTGGCTCGTCAGGACCCAGCCGCCTGCCGTATCCCCATCTGCCGGCGGGGTTGACGTACGACGGCAACGAGGGTGCGGGCGAGGTCCAGACGCCGCTGGTCGGGCAGGCCGCGCACGATCTGCGGATCGGCGACCGCGTCTGGTTCCGGCACGCCAAGGCGGGCGAGTTGTGCGAGCGTTTCGCCAGCCTGCATCTCATCGAGGGCGACAGGATCGTCGACGAGGTCCCCACTTACCGCGGAGAAGGCCAGACCTTCCTCTGACCCTGGCGGGAAGGGTCAGCGGGAGCGGCGGCGGAGCAGGATGATGGCGGCGCCCACCACCAGGACGGCCCCGAGACCGACGAGCACCGGGGCCATCGACCGCGGCGGATACTCTTCCTCGGCGCCCTTCTGCCCGGGCGAAACCCCCACGAGTTCGCCGATGGACGACGCCAGATGCTCGGCGTTGGCCTTGACCTTGGCGACGCCTCGTTCGGCCACCCGCTTCGGGCTCACCCGCTCCGCGATGGCGTCGACCGTGCGAGCCAACTCGGCCCTCGTACGCTCGATCTCTCGCTCCAGCGCGTCGGGATCGGTGTCAGCCATGCGATCCCCTCCTGTGCTATTCGTGGGTGATCAGTCTGCCAGGTCCGGCGCGCGCCCCGCACAACGGCCGAACCGGTAGGTTGGTGAAGGCTTGTCCGCACGTTGACGCGGGTCGCTTCCGCGGGAGGTATTCATGAGCAGGCTCGAAGCCGGCGACGCCGCGCCGGATTTCACCCTCACCGACGACGAGGGCAACGAGGTGTCACTCGAGTCCTTTCGCGGCAAGCGCGTCATTCTGTATTTCTACCCAGCGGCGATGACTCCAGGCTGCACCAAGCAGGCCTGTGACTTCCGCGACAATCTGGGCGCCCTGACCGCCCAAGGCTTCGTCGTCCTCGGAGTTTCAAAGGACAAACCGGCCAAACTCCAGCAGTTCCGCGCCCGCGACGCGCTCACCTTCCCGCTCCTGTCCGACGTCGACCTCGACGTCCATAAGGCGTACGGCGCCTACGGCGAGAAGACCAACTACGGCAAGACCGTGATGGGAGTCATCCGCTCGACGTTCGTCATCGACGGTGACGGCAAGATCGAGAAGGCGCTCTACAACGTGAAGGCCACCGGCCACGTCGCCCGGCTGGTGAAAGAGCTGGGTATTTCCTGACTCGTACGGTTCCAACCGCCGAGGGCCGCCCAAAACGGGCGGCCCTCGGCGGTTGCCAGCCTGTACGATGAGGCGACGCCGGACCTGATCCTCATTTTCACGGGAAATTTCCGGTAGCGATTTCCTGCCCGTCATTCCAGGATGGGCAGGAAACACGACGAGGGGCCGTAGTCCAACGGCAGAGACAGCGGCTTTAGGTGCCGTCCAGCGTGGGTTCGAATCCCACCGGCCCCACCA
>NZ_BOOR01000073.1 GCF_016863335.1 Planotetraspora thailandica | reverse complement strand
GCCACCAGGAACCCGCTCACCAAACCGGCCCCGGTCCCCACCACAACCGCGCACACCGCCATCACCCACGGCCCGTACGCCTGCGTCGCCAGCGTCGTCGCCCACACCGACGCCAACGCCATCACCGCACCGACCGACAGATCGATCCCCCCACCAATGATCACGAAGGTCGCCCCCACCGTGATCACACCGATCGTCGAAGCCAACGCCAAAATGCTGACCAGATTCGACGACGTCGCGAACGTATCCGGCGCCGTCACCACCCCCACCAGCGCCAGCAACACCAGCGCCACCACCAACCCCAGATGAGGAACGTTCCCGAGGCGGGTCAGCGCGGACACCGAGGCGTTCGGAGGGGAGCCTGAGGCGGGTCTGTCGGGGCGAGGCGGGCTGATCGGATCGGTCTCGGTCATCGCACTCTCCTGGGGGGTGGGGGGCGCGCGAAGCGCTATTTGGCCGAGTAGACGTGGTCGCTGATGAGGCGGGCGGCCCCGACGACGCCCGCGATGTCCCCGAGTTCTGACAAGACGATGGGCATGTTGCCCGTGGCGAGAGGCAGTGATCGGCGGTAGACCACGCTTCTGATCTCCGCGAGCAGCACGTGCCCGAGCTTCGCAACCCCTCCCCCGATGATCACGAGGCCGGGGTTGAAGAAGCTGACGAGGCTGGCCAGCACCTGCCCGACCCGGTGCCCGCCGTCGCGGATGAGCCGGATGGCCTCCGCGTCGCCCTGCGCGGCCGCCATGGCGACGTCTTCGGCGCCGAGCTCGCCCGCCGCCTCCAGCCGCCCGGCCAGGTACGGCGAGGCGCCCGAACGGGCGACGGCGACGGCCTCCCTCGCCAAGGCCGCGCCGCCGAAATATGCCTCGAGACAGCCGGAGTTGCCGCACGCGCAGACCGGGCCGAGATCGTCGACCCTGATGTGCCCGATGTCGCCGGCGCTTCCGGAGACGCCCCGATAGATCTTGCCGCCCACCACGATGCCGCAGCCGACGCCCGTGCCGATCTTTACCAGCAGGAAGTCGTCGACGTTGCGGGCCAGGCCGGCATGCAGCTCGCCGAGGGCCATGATGTTGACGTCGTTGTCGACCATGGCGGGGCAGCCGAGCTCCTGCCCGATCGCCTCGCGCACCGGATAACGGTCCCAGCCCGGCATGATCGGTGGAACCACCGGCACGCCCTCGGGGAAGCTCACCGGCCCGGGAACCCCGATGCCGGCGCCGTGCAGCTGACTGAACAGCCCGTTCTCGCGGAACTTTCCGAGCAGGTCGACGGCCCGGTCGAGCACCGCGGCGGGGCCCTCGCGGATGTCGCACGGCTCACTGACGTGGGCGAGCACCTCAAGCTCGCCGTTGGTCACCGCGACGTCGATCGAGGTGGCCCCGATGTCGATCCCGGCGAAACGCGTGTCGGGCGACAGCCGTACCTTGCCGGAACGCCTGCCTCCGCGAGAGTCGGCGAGCCCGGCCGCCTCCACGAGTCCGAGTTCGATCAGGGCGTCCAGCTCGACGTTGAGCTTTGATCGGGACAGGTCGACCACGTCCGCGAGCTCCGCCCGCGATCGTCCCCCGTCCCTTAGGAGACGCAAAAGGGACGCTTGATGCACGTTCTCCGGCCGCATGATGCTCCGCTTCACAACGCGCCTCCGCGTCAAGGTGATGTCGTAAAACGTACCTCTCTTACCGCATGCACGGGAAGCTCTTTTATCGATCTGATGCAACCTTTCGCCGAAAACGGCAAAAGTTGAATCTATGGGCGGAATTCGCGGTGGGGGGTAGACATCGGAAGAACACCCGGATTCGGCGCCAGGGGGGGCAGATGCTGGGATTGCCTGACGAGGTCCGCGGCTGCCTTTTCGACATGGACGGCGTGCTGACGCGGACCGCCACGGTCCACGCCGCCGCCTGGAAGCGCGCGTTCGACGAGTTCCTGCACACGTGGAGCGAGCGCACGGGGACGCCGTTCACGCCGTTCGACGAGGTGGCCGACTACGACCGATACGTGGACGGCAAGAAGCGGCTCGACGGCACCCGTTCGTTCCTCGACGCCAGGGGCATCGACCTGCCCGAGGGAGAGCCCGGCGACCCGCCCGGCGCCCTGACGGTCAACGGAGTCAGCAACCACAAGAACGCGCTCGTGCAGAAGGTGCTCGACGAGAAGGGCGTGGACGTCTACGAGGGTTCGGTGCGCTACGTGCGCGCCGCCCGCGACGCCGGGCTCCTCACAGCCGTGGTGTCGTCCAGCGCCAACACCGAACGGGTGCTCGCCGCCGCGGGCATCGGCGACCTCTTCGAGGCGAGGGTCGACGGCGAGGTCGCCCGGCGGCGCCGGCTGGCGGGCAAGCCCGCGCCGGACATGTACCTCGCGGGAGCGGAGGCGCTCGGGCTGACCCCCGCGCAGGCGGCCGTGTTCGAGGACGCCCTCGCCGGAGTGGAGGCGGGGCGAGCCGGGGGTTTCGCCATGGTCGTCGGCGTCGACCGGGCGGGACAGGCCGCCGCGCTGCGCGACCACGGCGCGGACACCGTCGTCACCGACCTCGCCGACCTGCTGAAACCCACCTGACCGGCGGCCCGCGCCGCATGCCGAACCCGCGAATGAAACCGACGGAGCACATGGAGCCGTGATGATCCAGCATCCCGCCTTCACCGTTGAGCCCTGGTGGATCCGCGAATGCCGCCTGCACCTCGACGTGCTGCCGCAGACCGAGTCGGTGTTCGCACTGTCCAACGGGCACATCGGCCTGCGCGGCAACCTCGACGAGGGCGAGCCGCACGGGCTGCCCGGCACCTATCTCAACTCGGTCTACGAGTTGCGGCCCCTTCCGTACGCGGAAGCGGGCTACGGCTACCCCGAATCCGGCCAGACGGTTGTGAACATCACGAACGGCAAGCTCATCCGGCTGCTGGTCGGAGACGAGCCGTTCGACGTGCGGTACGGCACGCTGCACGACCACGAGCGCCGCCTCGACATGCGTGCGGGCACCCTCACCCGCAAGGTCCACTGGACCTCGCCCGCGGGAGGCGAGATCCGCCTGAGCTCGACCCGGCTCGTGTCGTTCACCCACCGGGCGGTGGCCGCGGTGCATTACGAGGTCGAACCCGTCGACCAGCCGCTCAGCGTCGTCGTGCAGTCCGAACTGGTGGCCAACGAGACCCTGCCCGGCATGGGCGAGGACCCGCGCGCGGCCGCGGCGCTGGAGGCGCCCCTGGAACTGGAGGAGAACACGCCCGGGACGTCGGGCGTGGCCGTCATGGTCCACTGCACCCGGGCCAGCCGCCTGCGTGTGGCGGCGGCGATGCGCCACGACATCGACGGCCCGACCGGCACGCGCGCGGAGGCCGACGGCGGTGACGACGTCAGCCGCTTGACGGTGGCCACCCGGCTCAAGCCGGGGGAACGGCTGCGCCTGGTCAAATACTTCGCCTACGGCTGGTCGGCCCAACGCTCCCGCCCCGCCCTCCACGACCAGGTGGTGGCCGCCCTCGCCGCGGCCCACCTCACGGGCTGGGAAGGCCTGCTGTCCGACCAACGCGCCTACCTCGACGAGTTCTGGGCCGGCGCCGACGTCGAGGTCGAGGGCGACGCGGAGGTCCAGCAGGCCGTACGGTTCGGGCTTTTCCACCTCCTCCAGTCCGGCGCCCGGCTGGAGCGCCGGCCGGTCCCCGGCAAGGGGCTGACGGGGTCCGGCTACGACGGGCACGCCTTCTGGGACACCGAGAGCTTCGTGTTGCCCGTCCTCACCTACACCCATCCCCGGTCGGCCGCCGACGCGCTGGAGTGGCGGCAGTCGATCCTTCCCAAGGCCGAGGACCGCGCCGAGCAGCTCGGGCTGCGCGGCGCCGCGTTCCCCTGGCGGACGATCAACGGCGAGGAGTGCTCCGGATACTGGCCGGCCGGCACCGCGGCGTTCCACATCAACGCCGACATCGCCGACGCCGTCGTTCGCTACGTCGACGCCACCGAGGACGCCGACTTCGAACGGGAGACGGGCGTCCCGCTGCTCGTCGCGACCGCCCGGCTGTGGTCGAGCCTCGGCCACCACGACATCGAGGGGCAGTACCGCATCGACGGCGTCACCGGTCCCGACGAGTACAGCGCCGTTTCGGACAACAACGTCTACACCAACCTCATGGCCCAGCAGAACCTGCGCGCGGCGGCCGACGCGTGCGTGCGCCACTCCGACCGGGCCCAGGAGCTCGGCGTCGGCCTGGAGGAGATCGCGATCTGGCGCGACGCCGCGTCCGCGATGGTGATCCCCTACGACGAACGGATGGCCGTGCACCCGCAGAGCGAGGGGTTCACCCGGCACGCGGTGTGGGACTTCGACTCGACCAAGCCCGAGCAGTATCCGCTGTTGCTGCACTTCCCGTATTTCGACCTCTACCGCAAGCAGGTGGTCAAGCAGGCCGACCTCGTGCTCGCCCTCCACCTGCGCGGGGACGCGTTCACCCCCGAGGAGAAGGCCCGCGACTTCGCCTACTACGAGCGCCTGACGGTCCGGGACTCGTCGTTGTCCGCGTGCACCCAGGCCGTGATCGCCGCCGAGGTGGGGCAGCTGGACCTCGCCTACGACTATCTCGGCGAGGCCGCGCTCATGGACCTCCACGACCTGGAGAAGAACACCAGGGACGGCGTCCACATGGCCTCACTGGCCGGGGCGTGGACCGCACTGGTCGCCGGATTCGGGGGCATGCGGGCGGGAAACGGCCGCATGTGCTTCTCCCCCCGGCTGCCCTCCGGCATCACCCGGCTCTGCTTCCGCATCCGCTACCGCGGGCGGCTGCTGCGTGTGACCGTCACGGCCGACACGACGACCTACGAGCTCCTCCACGGGCAGGCGCTGACCTTGTCCCACCACGGCGAGGAGTTCACCCTCGACCGCGCGCCGCTGAGGCGCACCACGCCGGTCACGCCCGTTCCGGCGACGAGGCTCCGCCAGCCTCCCGGCCGGGAGCCCATCCCCCGCCACGCCGCCCCTCCGTCCCGCGTCACCCCCTCCCCATCACCATGAACCCCCGCCGCACACCGCCCAACCTCGCCGTAAAAAAACCCGCGCCGTGATCATGCAGAAGTTCGACGCCACGCCGTACCACCTGCACGAACACCCGCCGTGATCATGCAGAAGTTCGACGCCACGCCATACGACCAGCACGAACACCCATCGTGATCATGCACAGCGGGCCGGCCCGCAGGAACCCGCGGCACCGGCCCAAAAGAAAATGCCCAGCTACAGCATGGCCGTCATGGAGGCGGTCGCCTGCTCACCCAGCTTCGTCGGCAGGTGGGGCTCCTCAACCATGATTGCGTCCCAGTTGTCGTGAATCGCCTCGATCGTGAGGTCGTCGGTACGCCAGCCCGGCCCTTCGGCGACGAAGACCCGGGCGACCCTGCCACCGCCGACGGAGAACACCTCTCCGCTGGCCTCGCAGCTCTCGTGCGCGAGGAAGGCGACGAGGGGGCTGATCCGCCCGGGGGTGAGCTTGTCCTCGAACTCGGCGGGGAACAGCGACTCGGTCATCCGGGTCCACGCGATGGGCGCGATCGCGTTGGCCTTGATGTTGGCCCGCGCACCCTCGATGGCGACCGACTTGGTCATGCCGACCAGGCCCATCTTCGCCGTCGAGTAGTTGACCTGGCCGAAGTTGCCGAACAGCCCGGCGGGCGAGGAGGTGTTGACGACCCGCCCGTACGCCTGCTCCTTCATATGGGGGAACGCGGCCCGGGTGACGAGGAACGACCCGCGCACATGTACGGCCAGGACCGCGTCGAACTCCTCCACGGTCATCTTGCCCAGCGACCTGTCCCGCAGGATGCCTGCGTTGTTGACCACGATGTCGACCCGGCCGAAGGCGTCGATCGCGGCCTGGACGACGGCCTGGGCGCCTTCGGGGGTGGCGACGTTGTCCGCGCTGGCCACGGCCTCGCCGCCGTTCTTGCCGATCAGGTCGGCGACTTCTCCGGCGGGTCCGGTGGAGGCGCCCGAACCGTCGAGTGCGCCGCCGAGGTCGTTGACGACCACCTTGGCGCCCCGCTCGGCGAGCAGCAGCGCGTGCGAACGACCGAGGCCGTGTCCGGCTCCCGTGACGACTGCGACCTTCCCGTCGAACCTCAGATCCGGCATGTCGCCCACCCTTCGAAGGAGAACAAGGTTCTAGTGCCCTGAACAATAGCGTGCGGACCTAGAAGCCAGTCGGCAACAGATCACCGCGGATCGTGATCAATCCTGTGAATTTCTGCTATAGTTCTGGGCCCCTGACGGGCGTGGGTCACCGACGACACCCCTCCCAGCACGGCCCCCGCCCTGAGCGACCTGGCTGGAGGCCACGCATGCCCTCAATTCCACCCCTGCGCGTGGTCCAGTGGGCCACCGGCGCAGTCGGGGGATACGCGATGCGGAATTTGATAACTCGTCCGGAGTTCGAGCTGGCGGGAGTGCTCGTCTACGACCCCGACAAGGTCGGGCACGACGCCGGTGAGCTGGTGGGGCTCGGCACGGTCGGAGTCACCTGCACCGACGACGTCGACCAGGTGCTGGCGATGGACGCCGACTGCGTCCTGCACATGCCCCTTCCCGCGTCCTACTTCGGCGGCGATCCCGCGACCGACCTCGAAACGATCTGCGCCCTGTTGTCGTCGGGCAAGAACGTCATCACGACCACCGGCTTCGTCTACCCCCAGGCGTACGGCCCGGGCGTGGTCGACCGGCTGGAGTCGGCCTGCGCCCGCGGCGGCACATCGCTGCACGGCACGGGCATCAATCCGGGCTTCATGAGCGACCTGCTGCCCCTGGCCCTGAGCGGCCTGTCCGACCGGCTCGACCACATCTACGTGCGCGAGTCGTCCGACTACCGCGGCCATCCGTCCCGGCAGATCGTGGCCGACCTCATGGGCTTCACCCGTACGCCGAAGGAGTACGCCGACGCCGTACGCCCCTTCCGCGCCTACCAGCGGTCCCTGTTCACCGAGAGCGTGCAACTGGTGACCTCGACGCTCGGCGTGGTGCTCGACGAGATCGAGGAGAGCGACGAATTCGAGCTGTCCGCCGAACAGTTCGAGATCGCCGCGGGCGTCGTACGGCCGGGCACGGTGTGCGCCTCCCGGTGGATCTTCACCGGGCTCGTACGGAACCGTCCGTTCATGACGGTGGAGTGCGTCTACAAGGCGGACGCCGAGAGGGTGCCACGATGGGCGGCTCCGGGGTTCGCCGTCCACATCGAGGGGCGGCCCACCATGGCCGTCACCATCGACGAGGTGTCGCACGGCCTGGCGGGCGCCGCCGCGCACGCGGTCAACTCGATAGCCGCCGTGTGCGCGGCGCCGCCGGGCATCCGCACGATCCTCGACCTGCCCCTCGCCACAGGCCGGGGCACCGCCCGTCTGGCCTGACGTTCCGCCGTTCAGTAGGGCATGAACCTGCCGAATCTGCCCTTGTGGTAGATGAGCGGGCGCCCTGCCGAGCTCACGCTCGTCGACGTCACCAGGCCGACGACGAGGATGTGGTCGCCGACCTCGACCGTGTGGTGGGGACGGCACACCAGGTGCGCCGACGCCTCGTCGAGGAACGGCAGGTCCTGCGGCCCCTCACTCCACTGGGTGGGGTGGGCGAACCGGTCGGTGTTCTTCTTCGCGAACCTCGCGGCGAGCTCCGCCTGGTGGCTCGCGAGCACGTTCACCGCGAAGTGGTCGGCCAGCCGTAACGACGGCCACGTCGTCGACGACCGGGCGACGTAGAACGAGACGAGCGGCGGCTCCAGGCTGACCGAGGAGAACGACGTCGCGGTGAGCCCGACGGGCACGCCGCCCGGCCGCGCGGTGACCACGACCACACCCGCCGCGTGTACGGCGAGCGCCCGCCGGAACTCGTCACCGCCGACCGGACCGCCGGTGACCGGCGCTCCGGCCGTCGAGCCGCCCTGGGCCGGCGCGCTTTCATCGGGGGACACCAGTTCATCGGGGGACACCAGCCGCAGGGGCGCCGCAACCGGCGCTCCAGGAGCGGAGTCCTCATGTGCCGCGGTCATCTGCCCGACCTCCCTGCCGGTCTCCGTTCCGCTTCCCATGCCTGTGTCCGTCCGCCGCCGCTCATGCCGGAAGCTCCCGGCGGTACGCCAGCAGCGGGGCCACCTGACCGGCCCACCTGTCCAGCAGCTCGTCGAGTTCGGGAGCGCTCGCGCCCTCCGCCCCCAGATCGCCCGGCAACAGGTCGCGCGGCAACACCGACTCCAGTACGGCCAGGCCGGGCGTGGGCACGAACGCGCCGAGCTCCACGAGCAAAGGCCGCAGGTGCACCTCGACCGCGAGCGAATGCTTCGGGTCCCCCATGACCAGCAGCGGGAGAGCGGCCTTGCCCGCCAGCGCCTGGTGGGGGAACCGGTCGAGGAACACCTTGAGGAGCCCGGTGTAGGTCCCCTTGTAAGTGGGGCTGGCGACCACCAGGACGTCGGCGTCGAGGGCGAGCTTGAGCGCCGTCTCCACGTCGGGGCCCGGATCGCGGGCGAGCAGGTTCGGCGCGAGGGCGGCCAGGTCGACCACGTGCCCTGACGGCGGCTGCTCCAGTTGCCTGGCCAGCTCCTCCGCCGCCCTGGCCGCCACGGCCAGCGTGCGAGAGCCCTCCCGCGGGTTTCCCACCACTGTCACGATGCTCATCGCACTTCCCTCCGTGCTCACGACGCCACCGCCAAGGAGCCGGCCGCCTCGGTGTGTGCTGCCCGTACGGCGTGGCCGCGCGCGGGCCTGGCCACGCCGTCCGTGTTTCTGAGGGTCCGCCCCTCGTGCTGGTGCCTGGCCTGGGGCTCCGACGCGCCCTCCAAGCCGGTGAACGGCACGATGGTGAATCCGCCGGCCGCGCTGTCAATCCGCTCAGGGGTGCCCGCGGTCACCCTCCGGGGATCGGTGCGGGGATGACACCATGCCGCCTCGTGGTGCCCCACGCCCATCAGAAATGTGTGGAGGTACAGCTTCCTGGACAAATGACCCTCCGCGTACAAATGGCGGCGTTTCACGATGAAATGGAACCAATGGGAAACACGCCCCCATAGGCACCCAGGATCACGGATTCGTCCCGACTCATGCCCGAAACGCTAAACGCATCCGGGCATGTAGTCAACAATTCCTACTTGGTTTGCGGGGAATCCTGCGCGGGTAGCCAGATGTCCGGCTCGCCCTCCACGCGCGCGACCAGCCCCCGGGCCTGCAGCCACACGAGGTGCGCCAGCGTCTCGTTGTTGGCCGATCTCCGCATGTACGCCGGGATCGACTCCCAGGGCCTCGACCACGTCAACCGGCTCGCGAGCTCCCAGCACGTGGCGCCGCCCGTCTCCCCCAGGGTGCGCTCCACCTCGGCCAGCCGCTCCTCGTGGTGGCCGATCACATAGTCGACCCGCTCGGCCAGCTCCAGGAACCTGAACTCATGGGCCGGCAGCACCTCGTCGACGTCGAGCTTCCCGACGGCCCTGAGCGCGTCCAGGTAGTCGGCCAACGGGTTGGGCGCCGACTGGGGATGCACCGCGACGATCGGGGTGATCTTGGCGAGCACGTGGTCGCCGGAGAACAGCAGCCTGCGCTCGGGCTCGACGAAACACAGGTGGCCAGGCGAGTGTCCCGGAGTCCAGATGGCCTTCAAATCCCAGCCGGGCAAGTCCAGGCGCTCGCCGTCCTCGATCAGGCGATCCGGAACAGCCATGGTCACGAAATTTCGTACCATCATGGACGCCCCGGCAAGCTCCTGCGCGGTCATGTCCGGCACTCCGCACCTGACCAGCAGCGTGCGCTCCCGGCTGATGAGCGCCTCTATGGCCGAGTCGTCGTACCGGTCGCGCACCAGCCTGGCGTCCGCCGGGTGCAGGCCGATCCACGCCCCCGACACGTCACGGATCCGCCCGGCCAGGCCGTAATGGTCGGGGTGGATGTGGGTGACCAGCACCGCCTTCACATCGGTGATCTCATAGCCGGCGATCCCCAGCCCGGATGCGAGCGCGTCGAAGGCCTCGTCGGTGTTCCATCCGGCGTCGATGATCGCGACGCCGCCGGGGATCTCCAGCGCGTAGACGAGCACATATCGCAGTGGATTGATCGGAATGGGCACCGGAATCGACCACAGGCCCGGCCGTACACGCTCGACCGCCGGCAGCGTCCGGGCGACCCACGCGGCGCGTTGTTCCTCGTTGGCCGCCGTCACCGTCGTCTGGCTCATCGATGGCACCCCTTTCGCACCACCCGATTGTGCCCCGCGACCCGAACAACGTTCTACTGGGGGCTTGGTGCCGGAATCGGCGTCTGAATCTTGGGGGCGGGCAGCCGTACATAGAGCAGACCCGTGGCCAGGCCGAGCACGGCCGTCACGATCCAGACGCCTCCAGTGCCCCGAACCGCCGCGAACGGGACCAGGGTGAGCGACGAGACCGCCGCGCCTGCCTGGAGCAGCAACGAGTCGACGGACATCACGGTCGCTCGCTGACCTGCGGCGATCCTCACGTGGATGAGCTCGCTGCGGAACAGGGACGCGACGGCCAGGCCGGCGAAGAGCACGACATAGGAGGCCCCGGCGGCGACCATCCCCGCCACACCGTCGAGGGCCACGGAGGCGGCGAGTGCCCCGACGGCTCCCGCCGTCACAGCCGTGGCCACCACGACCGCCCGTATGGAGCCGCCGAGCAGACGTGCGGCGGCCGGAGCGATGGAGCTGCCGATCGCGTTCGCGGCGAAGCCGGCCGCGGCCACGAGTGCGTAGACCGTACTCGCCGTCTCCGGGCTGCCGGTCAGCGCGGCCAGATGGCCGGGGGTGAGCAGCTCGATCGCGTTGAGCATCGCGCCCGCCGCCACCGCGACCAGCAGCAACCTCGCCAGGCCGCGGTCGCGCACAGCCAAGGAGAAGCCGCCGACGACGGTCGCCGGCACGCCGCGCACCACGCCGCCGAGCCGCGGGCGCACCGGCCTGGACGGCTCACGCATGATGACGAGCACGGCGACCAGGAGCACCGCCGAAACGCCCGCGCTGACCCAGATCGGCACGGCCAGCGATGTACCCCCGCCGCCGACAAGGAGCGGAAGGACGCCTCCGGCCAGCGTTCCGAGGGCGAGGGCGCTCGACGCGGCGGCCTCGCCCGCGGCCAGACCCGGCTTGAGGTCCACGGCGGGACCCTCCGTCCGGTGGAGCATGTCGACGTACCACGCCTGCGCCGGGCCGCTCGACAACGCCCTTGCGACGCCCTTGAGCAGCGACGCGGCCAGGAACAGCCCGACCGAGTCGGCCAGCGCCAGCACCGTGTAGGCCACGATGCCGGTGGCGGCGGCGGCCGCGAGCACGCCGCGCCGCCCGATGACGTCCGCCAGCCCTCCTGTGGGCAGCTCAAGTACGACGACAGTGATCGAATAGACGGCGGTGACCATTCCGATCTCGGCGATGCCCAGCCCGCGTACCGACATGAGCAGGACCATCGGCGCCATCATGAGCCCGGCGGGCAACCAGGTGAGGAATTCGACGACGGCGTACCGCCCCCTCCCTCCACTCCCCGCATCCATCCCCTGCCGCCCTTTCTCCTCTTGTCGTTTGGCGTGATCATGTTTTTTTTGGCGTGATCATGCAGAAGTTCACCCGCACGCCATCTGAGCCCCGCCGACCCTGGGCATGATCATGCAGAAGTTCGGGTGGATGCCGTCTGAACTGCGCCTTCCCGGTTGGTGATCATGCAGAAGTTCGCCCGCACGCTCCACCACCTGCACGAACACGGGGCGTGATCATGCAGAAACTCACCCCCAGGCCACCCGACCTGCGCGAACATCCATCGCGATCATGCAGAAGTTCGCGACCACCCATAAGCTGCCGTCATCGCGCAATGGCCGGCATTCGTGCATGATCACGAACTGGATCCGCCCACGTCAGCCGGCACACCACCGAAGAACTGCATGATCACGAACTGAAAACCCCCAGCTCGTACGGCATGCCGTCGAAGTTCTGCATGATCACGCACAACGTCGGGCCAGCTCAACGCCCACGTCCGCGAACTTCTGCATGATCACGCGCACGTGTGAGCGCGCACGTGTGAGCGCGTGCCCTCGGGCTCAGCTCAGGGGCGGGGGTGGGCGGCCACGAACAGGGCCACCCGGCAGGCATCGGGGGCGTCCTTGTCCTCCTCGACCGCCTCGCGCAGCAGCTCCCACACACGATCCTGCAAGGAGCGCAGGGTCGCGGGCCTGAGCCGCACCACGTCGTCGGAGATCCCGAAGGCCTCGATCCACTCCTCGCTCCAGGTGCCGCGGTCGAACGCCTCCACGTCGGCGGCGAGCACTTCCAGCTGGCGGCGCCGCAGGAACTGGGTGGCCTCCCTGCCCTCCGCCGTCGCCGTCATCTCGGTGTTGCTCCACGAGGTCCCATGGTGAACGGCCCGCCATCGCCTCTCCCTGCGATCCCGCTGGTCCAGGTCCTCCTCGACGAACCCGTACCGCGCGAGTTGCCTCAGGTGGTAGCTCGTCGACCCCGAACTCTCGCCGAAACGGGCACCCAGCTCGGTGGCCGTCGCCGGTCCGTCGGTCCGCAATGCGCCGAGCAGCCGAACCCGCAGCGGATGGGCCACCGCCTTGAGCGTCCGCGGATCGCTCACATGGAAGACCTCATCGCTCATGCCCTCACGCTAACTCTGCAAAGAGAAATTTGCAAATATTCCTTTGCAGATTCACAGGTGGCTGCCGCCCGTGGCGTCGACGGTCGTGCCGGTCACCCAGCGGGCGTCGCCGGAGGCGAGGAAGGCCACCACGTCGGCCACGTCCTCCGGCGCCCCGACCCGGCCGAGGGCGGCGCGGGCCGCCGACGCCCGCCACGCCTCGGCGTTTCCTCTGAGCCAGGCCGCATTGGTGTCGGTGTCGACGATGCCGGGGGCGACGTTGTTGACCGTGATCCCGCGTGGGCCGAGGTGCTTGGCGAGGGTGAGCGTGAACGTCTCCAGCGCACCCTTGGTCATCGCGTACGCGATGCCCTCGGGGAAGGCGATGCGGGTGACACCCGAGGTCACGATGACGATCCGGCCGCCGTCGGGGATGCGCGGCAGCGCCCGCTGGGTGACGAAGAACGCGGCCCGGGTGTTGACGGCGAACCCCCGGTCGTACATGTCCGGAGTCACCTGCTCGATCGGGGCGTGCATGCTGATTCCGGCGTTGTTGACCAGGATGTCCAGCGGGGCCTCCGCACCCAGTTCACGGTCGAAGGCGGCGAACAGCTCGTCCACGCCGGCCGGGACGCCCAGTTCGGCCCTGACCGGGAAGGCCCGGCCGCCGCGCGCCACGATGGCCTCGACCGTCTTCCCGGCCGCCGCCTCGTCACGTGCGTAGTTGACCGCCACCACCGCGCCTTCGGCGGCGAGCCGTTCGGCCGTCGCCCGCCCGATCCCTCTGCCCGCGCCCGTGACCAGCGCGATCTTGCCGCGCAGAGCCGTGCCCATCGCCTCACCCTTTCTTTAGCGATCGATACAAAACCTGAGTGTAGCGATCGCTATAGAATTCCTCCATGGGACGGACGCGGGCGTTCGATCGGGACGCCGCCCTGGAGCAGGCGCTCGAGCAGTTCTGGCAGAACGGATACGAGGCCACCTCGATCGCCGGCCTCACCGCCGCCATGGGCATCAACCCGCCCAGCCTCTACGCGGCATTCGGCGACAAGCGAAGGCTGTTCACCGAGGCCGTGGCGCGCTATCAGCAGACGCATGGCGCGTTCAGCGTCCGCGCGCTCGAGCAGGAGCCGACGGCACGGCAAGGCGTCGAGCGCCTGCTCCGTGAGGCCGCCGCGGTCTACACCGACAGCGCGCATCCGCCCGGCTGCCTGATCATCTCGGCGGGGGTGAACACCGCCGATCCCGGCGTCGTGGCCGAGCTGCGCGGGCACAGAGACCAGGCCAAGCGGGCGATCGAAGAGCGGATCGAACAGGACGTCGCCGCAGGGAGGCTGCCACCGGAGACCGACGCCTCCGGCCTGGCCGTCTACGTCGCCGCCGTCATCCAGGGCATGTCCTCCCAGGCCCGCGACGGCGCGAGCCGTACCGACCTGGAGGCCGTCGCGGCCCTCGCCATGCGGGCCTGGCCGTAGGCTGAGCGGCGTGATCGACGACATCTACGTGGACGAGGCGGTCACCGCCCTGCGTCCCGACTTCGCCGTGCTGGTGATCAGCGCGTACGGATTGCATAACGGGCCGTCCGACGACCGGTCGCGCGCATGGCTGGCCGACGCGGGCGAGCACGCGGTGCCGGTCGAGCACGACAAGATCGAGGCCTGGCGCACCGCCTACCGGGCCTTCGGCGCCAAGCCGCAGCGCACCCGGCCCTCGGTCGACGCCCTGGTGCGGCGCATGCCGCTCCCGGAGATCAATCTCGTGGTCGACGCCTACAACTCCGTGTCCGTACGGCACGGTCTGCCGATCGGCGGGGAGGATCTGCGGCGCTACGACGGTACGGCCAGGCTCGTCAGGGCGGCGGGCGACGAGCCTTCAGAGGAGGCGCTCGGCGAGCCGGCGATCGGCGAGGTGGTCTGGCGGGACGACACGGGCGTCACCTGCCGGAGGTGGAACTGGCGGCAATGCGTGCGCACGCGGATCGTCGAAGAGACCGAGGACGCCCTTTTCCTCTTGGAACGGCTGGAACCGCTGTCGCTTGAGGAATTGTCGGCCGCGGGCGAGGAGCTCTCCGCTTTGCTCACGACGATCTCCCCGGACGTCAGGATCGACTCGCGGCTCATCGACTGAAACTCGCGCAACAGGGCGGAAACAGAACGCATCGGATCACTCACGCGTAATGATTCCGCAAGAATGACACGGCCGAGACCGGGCACGGTCCAGACGTGACCATTCGGTTAGGGCCGTCTGACCACCCAGACGGACTACTCGCCCGTGACCTGTTCGATCGATCCTGCGACGATGACCGTAGCGCTGCGACCCGACGGGCGCGTGACACTGTCCGAGGCGAGTAGCCTTGGACAGGTTCTAAAACATCAACGCCGATCTGCGGAAGAAGGCGATTTCCGCCGTGTCGTCTGAGTCGTCGCGGACAAACCCACTGGCAAGCTTCGGTCAAAACGAATGGCTTGTCGACGAGCTCTATCAGAAGTACCTCGAGGATCCCGAGTCTGTGGACAAGGCCTGGTGGCACTTCTTCGCTGATTACAACGGGACGGGTAAGGCCGCCTCCCCGGCCGCTCCCCCGACGTCCCCGGCTGCTCCGGCTCCTGCGGCGGCTCCCGCCGCCGCGAACGGCACCGCCGCTCCGGTCGCACCGAAGGCCCCGCCGGCACCCGTGGTGGCCCCCTCAGTGGCCAAGGCCGCCCCTGCCGCCCAGCCGAAGCCCGCGGCCCCCGTGCCCGCAGGCGCGGCCGAGGAGAAGCTGCGCGGCGCGGCCGCCCGCACGGCCCAGAACATGGAAGCGTCACTGGCGGTGCCGACGGCCACCAGCGTGCGCGCGGTCCCCGCGAAGCTGCTGGTCGACAACCGCATCGTCATCAACAACCACCTGTCCCGCGGGCGTGGCGGCAAGATCTCCTTCACCCACGTGATCGGCTACGCGATCGTCCGGGCCCTCAAGGCCATGCCGGACATGAACTACTCCTACACGGAGGTCGACGGCAAGCCGGTCCTGGTCAAGCCCGAGCACGTCGGCCTGGGCCTGGCCATCGACGTGCAGAAGAGCGACGGCACCCGCCAGCTGCTCGTGCCGTCGATCAAGGCGGCGGAGCAGATGGACTTCCGCCAGTTCTGGGTGGCCTACGAGGACATCGTCCGCAAGGCCCGCGCGGGCAAGCTCGGCGTGGACGACTTCCAGGGCACGACGATCTCGCTGACGAACCCCGGCACCATCGGAACGGTGCATTCCGTGCCCCGCCTGATGCCTGGTCAGGGCACGATCATCGGCGTCGGCGCGATGGAGTACCCGGCGGAATACCAGGGCGCCTCCGAGGAGACGTTGTCCCGCCTGGCCATCAGCAAGGTCATGACGCTGACCTCCACGTACGACCACCGGATCATCCAGGGCGCCCAGTCGGGCGACTTCCTGCGCCGGATCCACCAGCTCCTGCTGGGCTCCGACGGCTTCTACGACGACATCTTCCAGTCGCTGCGCATCCCGTACGAGCCGATCCGCTGGGTGCAGGACATCTCGGCCACCCACGACGACGACGTGGCCAAGTCCGCCCGCGTCCTGGAGCTCATTCACGCCTACCGGGTGCGCGGCCACCTCATGGCCGACACCGATCCGCTGGACTACGAGCAGCGCAAGCACCCCGACCTCGACATCAAGTCGCACGGGCTGACCCTGTGGGACCTCGAGCGGGAGTTCGCGACGGGCGGCTTCGGCGGGCGCCCGCTGATGAAGCTGCGCGACATCCTCGGCGTCCTGCGCGACTCCTACTGCCGCACGGTCGGCATCGAGTACATGCACATCCAGAACCCCGAGGAGCGGGCCTGGATCCAGGCGCGGGTGGAGAAGCCGCACGCCAAGCCCGACCGCGAGGAGCAGCTCAACATCCTCCGCCGGCTCAACACCGCCGAGGCGTTCGAGACCTTCCTGCAGACCAAGTACGTCGGCCAGAAGCGGTTCTCGCTGGAGGGCGGCGAGTCGCTGATCCCGCTGCTCGACTCGGTGATCAGCACTGCGGCGGCCGAGAGCCTCGACGAGGTCGTCATCGGCATGGCCCACCGCGGCCGGCTGAACGTGCTCGCCAACATCGTGGGCAAGTCCTACGCCCAGGTCTTCGGCGAGTTCGAGGGCAACCTGGACCCGCGCAGCGCGCACGGCTCCGGCGACGTGAAGTACCACCTCGGCGCGGGCGGCGACTTCGTCGCCCCCGGCGGCACCAAGATCACCACCTCGGTGGTGGCCAACCCGTCGCACCTGGAGGCGGTCGACCCCGTCCTCGAGGGCGTCGTGCGCGCCAAGCAGGACCTTCTGGAGCGCGGCGAGGAGGGATTCACCGTCCTTCCCGTGCTCGTCCACGGCGACGCGGCCTTCGCCGGCCAGGGCGTGGTGGCCGAGACGCTGCACCTGTCGCAGCTGCGCGGCTACCGCACCGGCGGCACCGTGCACATCGTGGTCAACAACCAGGTGGGCTTCACCACCAGCCCGGCCAGTTCGCGCTCGTCGGTCTACGCCACCGACGTCGCCCGGATGATCCAGGCGCCGATCTTCCACGTGAACGGCGACGACCCCGAGGCGGTCGTCCGCGTCGGCCGGCTCGCGTACGAATACCGCCAGACCTTCCGCAAGGACGTGGTCATCGACCTGGTCTGCTACCGGCGGCGCGGCCACAACGAGGCCGACAACCCGAGCTTCACCCAGCCGCTGATGTACGACCTGATCGACGCCAAGCGGTCCACGCGCAAGCTGTACACCGAGGCGCTGATCGGCCGCGGCGACATCACGGTCGAAGAGGCCGAGCACGCGCTGCGCGACTACCAGGAGCAGCTGGAGCGGGCTTTCACCGAGACCCGCGAGGCCTCCAAGAAGCCGCTCGAACCCGGTTCCGTCGTGGTGCCCGAGCCCGACGAGGTGATCCCGTGGTCGCACGAGGACACCAAGACGGCCATCACCGAAGAGACGGTCAAGCGGGTCATCGACACCCAGCTCAACCTGCCCGAGGGCTTCACGGTTCACCCGCGTCTGGCGCCCGTGCTCCAGCGCCGCGGCGCCATGATCGCCGAAGACGCCGTCGACTGGGCGACGGGCGAGGCGCTGGCCGTCGGCTCGCTGCTGATCGACGGCCACCCGGTCCGCCTCGTGGGTCAGGACTCCCGCCGCGGCACCTTCGGCCAGCGCCACGCGGTGCTCGTCGACCGGGTGACCGGTGAGGACCACACGCCGCTCAAGGCGTTCAACCACGGCACCACGAAGTTCTACGTCTACGACTCGCTGCTGAGCGAGTTCGCCGCCATGGGCTTCGAGTACGGCTACAGCGTGGTCAGGCCCGACGCTCTGGTCGCCTGGGAGGCCCAGTTCGGCGACTTCGCCAACGGCGCACAGTCGATCATCGACGAGTTCATCTCCTCGGGCGAGCAGAAGTGGGGCCAGCGCTCGTCGGTCGTGCTGCTGCTGCCGCACGGCTACGAGGGCCAGGGCCCGGACCACTCCTCCGCCAGGATCGAGCGCTACCTGCAGATCTGCGCGCTGGACAACATGACCGTGGCCCAGCCCAGCACGCCGGCGAACTACTTCCACCTGCTGCGCTGGCAGGTGCTGTCGAACCGCCGCAAGCCGCTGATCGTCTTCACGCCGAAGTCGCTGCTGCGCCACAAGGCCGCGGCGTCGGCGTCGGCCGACTTCACCTCGGGGGCGTTCCAGCCGGTCATCGGCGACACGACCGTCAACCCGTCCGAGGTCACCAAGGTCGTCCTTTCCTCGGGGCGGATCTACTACGACCTGCTCACCGGCCGGGAGAAGGCCGGGCGCAGCGACGTCGCGCTGGTGCGCGTCGAGCGGCTCTACCCCTTCCCGGAGAACCCGCTCAAGGCGGAGCTGGCGCGCTACGGCAAGGACGTCGAGGTCGTCTGGGCCCAGGACGAGCCGACCAACATGGGACCGTGGCCCTACCTCGCGCTCAAGATGACCGAGAAGCCCGACCTGCTCGGGGGCCACACCCTGCACAGGGTGTCCCGCACCCCGAACTCCTCGCCGGCCACCGGGTCGCACTCCAAGCACGACACGGAGCTGGGCGGGATGCTGAAAGAACTCTTCGGCTAGTCCGAAGGCGTACGGCACGCAGGGAAGTCCCCCACGGTCTCACCGCGGGGGACTTCCCCATAACTGGAGCACCACATCATGTACTTCACGGACAGGGGCATCGAGGAGCTCGTCGAGAGGCGCGGCGACGAGGAGGTCAGCGTGAGCTGGCTGGCCGAGCGGCTGCGCGAGTTCGTCGACCTCAACCCGGAGTTCGAGATCCCCGTTGAGCGGCTGGCCACCTGGCTGGCCCGCCACGACGAGGACGACGACTGACCTTTAGGCGTGATCATGCAGAACTTCGCGCACACGCGCCCCGAGCTGGGCAATCCCGGATCGTGATCATGCAGAACTTCGCCGGCACATAGCCTGAGCTGGCCGAACACCAAGCGTGATCATGCAGAAACTCGGCCACCATCAACGCGACCAGCACAAACGGCAATCGTGATCATGCACATCCAAGGGAGCGCACAAGGAAAGCAAACGCGATACATCTTGACTTTCAGGAGACGCGACATATCGTGTTCATAGACCGTCATCGTTCGCGTTTCGAAGGGCCCCCGACAATGCCCACTTGGACGATCGAGCAACCCGAACAGCTCACGTTCGCGCCCGTCAGCCAGCTGAACGTCCGCATCGTCGCCGGACGCCTGGCCGTACTCGCCAGCGACGGCCCGCCCAGTCTGGAGGTCACCGACATCGGCACGCCGCCTCTCATCGTGACCCATGACGAGGACGGGCGCCTCACGGTGGCGTACAAGGACCTGACCTGGGACGGCGTCCTCGGCTGGCTGCGCCCCGGCTCCCGCTCGACGACGCTCACCCTCACCGTGCCGAAAGACTGCCCGGTACAGGTCGGCGTGATCTCCGCCTCCGCCGTCGTGGCCGGATTCGAGGCACGCACTAAGGTCAAGAGCGTCTCCGGCGAGATCGTCCTGGACGGCGTCAGCGGCGACGTGCACGCCGAGACGGTCTCCGGATCGGTGGAGAGCCGCGGCCTCGCCGGCGACCTGTCGTTCAGCAGCGTCTCCGGTGACCTCACCGTCGCGGGCGGGTCGCCGCACAGGCTGCGGGCCAACACGGTCTCCGGCCGGATCACCACCGACCTCGAGCTCTCCCCCACCGGCCACGTCACGCTGAACAGCGTCTCCGGCTCGGTCGTCGTACGGCTCCCGCAGACGGTCGACAGCGACGTGTCGATGCGGTCCAGCTCCGGCAGGGTCGAGTCGGCCTTCCCCGCGCTCGACCACGAGAAGCACCCGGGAATGCGATCGTTGACCGGCCGCCTCGGCGGAGGCATGGCATATGTTTCGGCCAACACGGTGTCCGGCGACGTCACCCTGCTGAGCAGGCAGGCCACAGGCACGACGAGTGAGGAGTGGGCATGAGCCCCGTTTTCGGTCACGGACGGCTCCGGCTGTACCTGCTGAAGCTGCTCGAGGAGAGCCCACGGCACGGCTACGAGGTGATCCGGCTCCTGCAGGACCGCTTCCTCGGGGTCTACTCGCCCTCCCCCGGCACGATCTATCCGCGCCTCGCGCGGCTGGAGGAGGAGGGCCTGGTCACTCACGAGGTGGTGGACGGCAAGAAGGTCTTCACGCTGACCGACCGGGGCCGGCAGGAGCTCAACGACCGCATGGACGAGCTGGCCGAGCTCGAGCAGGAGATCACCGCGTCGGTCCAGGACATCGCCCGCGAGGTCAAGGAGGACGTACGGCAGACCGTGCGCTCGCTCCGCCAGGAGCTCACGCAGATGGCCCGCGACATCAACCGCGATGTGCAGGAGCCGAGCAGCCCCGCCGGCTCGCGCGAGGCCTGGCGGGAGCAGAAGGAGGAGTGGCGCCGCCAGCGCCAGCAGGCCAAGGACGAGTGGCGTCAGCAGAAGGACGAATGGCGCCGCCACCGCCATCAGTGGCGGGAAGAGGCCGACCGCTGGCAACGCGAGTGGCGCCGCATCTGGGAGCACACGTGGTCGGCGACCGACCGCCCTCAGCCGGGGAACGCCGAGCTCGGGCAGGTTCTGGCCGGATTCATCGCGAGGGTCCGTATGGAGGCCGGGGAGGGCAGGCTGACCGACGAGGCGATCGCGGAATGCCGGGCCATCCTCGACGAGGCGGCCGACCGCATCCGCGACACGCTGCGCCCGTGACGATTCCAGAGAGGGCGACGACGATGAGTCCGTACGGCTGGCGCAACCCGTTCGTGCGCCTGACGCCCCCGCCTCCGCGCGAGACCCCGCCGGAGGACGACGCCGATCCCGCGCCGCGGGAGCCGGCGACGTGCGTCCAACGGGGTCGTGTGCCCGTCAGACCGTGAAGACGATCTTGCCGAAGACGTCGCCCCGGTGCATGGCGGCGAAGCCCTCCTCAGCCTGGGAAAGCGGAAGCACTCTGTCGATCACCGGCCGGAGGCCGGTCTGCTCCAGGAAGACGGCGAGCCTGGCGAGCTGACTCCGGGTCCCCATCGTGGACCCGATGATCGACTTCTGGAGGAAATAGATCTGGGGCAGTTGTGTAGGGGCGACGAGCCCGCTCGTCGCGCCGCAGGTCACGAGGCGCCCGCCGGGCCGCAAGGAGCCCAGCGAATGCGCCCAGGTGGCCTCGCCGACGGTCTCCATCACGGCGTCGACCCGCTCCGGCAACCGCGCCCCGGTCTCGAAGACCTGGTCGGCGCCGAGGTCGAGTGCACGGGCACGCTTGTCCTCCGAGCGGCTGGTCGCCCACATCCGGAACCCTCCGGCCCGGCCCAGCGCGATCAGGGCGGTCGCCACGCCGCCGCCCGCGCCCTGCACCAGTACCGTCGATCCGGGCTCGAGGCCCGCCTTGTCGAAGAGCATGCGGTAGGCCGTCAGCCAGGCGGTGGGCAGGCAGGCCGCCTCCTCGAACGTGATCGCCGACGGCTTGGGCACCACGTTGCCCCTGGGCACGGCGACCTTCTCGGCGAACGTGCCGTCGTAGTTCTCCGACAGGAGAGAACGCCGGGGATCGAGCGTCTCGTCTCCGTTGACCGGCGTTCCGATCACCGAGTGCACGATCACCTCGTCGCCGTTCTCGTCCAGGCCGGCGGCGTCACAGCCGAGGATGATCGGAAGGCGTTCCTGGCGGATGCCCACGCCCTTGAGGGTCCACAGATCGTGGTGGTTCAACGAGGCGGCTTTGACAGTGATCGTCGTCCAGCCCTCGGGAACGGACGGCTCTGGGCGGTCGCCCAGCGTCAGCCCCTTGAGCGGGTTGTCCGGATCGGTCTGGGTGGCGGTCACGGCGAACATGCCCGAACATTACTCCGGATCAAATGACTGGCCGCAGGGGAAGGGCGGCGAAGGTCCTCCCCGCCCTTCTCCCGTACGGCTCCCGCGGCCGGCTGAGATGCGCCGGATTCCTCAGATGTCGAAGAGGGAGCCCGTCACCGAGCGCATCTCGCAGGCATTGCCGAAGGTGCGCTCGAAGTTGACTCGACGGCCGTCCCAGACGCCGTTGGCCGTGACGGTGACCGGGCTGAACATCATCGGGCAGACGGTCCCCTGGGTGGGCTGGAGTTGGTCCAGGTCGCCTTTCACCTTCTCCACGACGGTGCAGGCCTCCGCCCTCACCGGCCGGACCCCGAGCGTCGCCGGGCAGTTGAGCATCGAGGAGCGCTGGGGCGGCCGCGCCGACTCCCCGGCGGCGTAGGTGAGATGCAGCGCCCGGGCACGGCTTCCGATGGGCCGGATCTTCCTGATCGGTATGTCGGCCCTCACCTGCTTCTCCGTCTTGGCCGGAGGCTGTGCGGCGACCGGCTTGGCCAGGGCGCCGGACGCGCCCGTGGAGACCGGACGTCCGGTGGTGGCCTGGCCGGCCGCGACCGGCGCCGTCGCAGGAGCGAGCGCCGGATCCTTGGGAGCGGTCGCGGGAACCGCGCCGGCGACCGGCAAGGCCGGAACGCCGGCCGCCGGTACGCCGGGAGCCCCCGGCAGCGCCGGAGCCGCGGGCGCGGTGGCGGACCCTACAGCAGGCTTTGTGGCGGGCTTTGTGGCGGACGCCGCGACAGGCCCCGCGACAGGAGCCGTGACAGATCCGCCGGCAGGTTGCGGCGGCCCCGGCGCCGTTGCGGCGAAGGCCGTCGCCGGACACGCGGCCAAGGCCGCGCCGGCCATCACAGTGATGAGTCTCTTCATGTCGATCCCCCGAGTTTCGGCAGGTCGCCAGCCTCTCCACAGGGCGGCTCGCGCTCAAGCCTCCACTCCGCGCCTGAGACGAAATGTGATGTCACGGTGACCCAGAGTCAGATCAACACGGGCGGTATTTCGCAATCTGCCGTCACACGGGGGCTCCGCTGTGGCTCAACACGTCCGCAACGCGCGGATCCTCCGCATAAGGCTCAAGCCGTTTGCGCAGGTCCTTTACGTACGACCTGGTCCGTACCGACTGCAGGCCGCGGGCGAGGTCGAAGGCGGACCCCGCCGCGGCGCACGCCTCTTCAAGCTCGCCCTGCTGCACCAGTGCCGACGCCAGGAGCGAGAGGTTGAACATCCTGCCCCGCACGAACCTCCCGTCCATCCGCAGCGACCTCCTGGCATGCCGTACGGCTGCCGCGCCGTCGCCGAGATCACGGAGGCAATGCGCCGACTTGGCCGCGAGATAGGCCTCGTCGAAATAGCCGATCCAACGAGGCTCGTCCTGCGGAGATCGCCGGTCGAAGGCCGTTTCGGCCTCGTGGAGCGCGGCGGCGCACGACGGCCCGTCTCCGAGCACGGCGTACGCGTGCGCCTCCTGCACGTGGGCCTCCGCCATCAGCGAGAAGATCCCCGAGCGACGCGCCGCCATCGTCGCCGCCCTCGCGAGGTCGAGACCGTGGCGCGGCTGCCCGATGTAGACGGCCTGATGGCTCATGCCGGCGAGGATCTCCCCGCCTAAACCGTGGTCGCCCGCGCCCCGGGCCAGCCCTAGCGCCTGGATGAGATAGCGCTGAGCCACGCCGTGCTGCTCGAGGTCGTAAGCCATCCACCCGGCGAGCCTGGTGAGCTCGGCCGCCGCGGTCGCGAGCGCCCTTCCGGTGGCTTCGCCGTACGAGCCGTCACGGAGAAGCGGCGCCACCGCCGTGTCCAGATATTTCACTACCGGTCCTCGGATGCTTCCGCCGCCGAACCGGTTGTCGAGCTCGCTGAACGAGCGGGTGACCTCATGAATCGCGGTCACGTCGGAAACGCCCACCCTGCGCGGGCCGCCGGCGGCCAGCCGGTCCTCCTCCGGGACCGTCAGCCAACGCGCGATCCCGGCCGAGCCCGCTCCCAGCGCGAAGGTGGAATCGAGCAGGAACCTGCGCCGCTCGACGTCGGCCCTCCACAGTGCTGTCACAGCTGCCACACCCTCCTGCCACGAATGGGGGAACTCCTGTCCGAGGTCGAGAGGGACTGCTCCGCGCGGCATGCCGATGTCCTCGGTGGACACCGGCTTCCCGAGCCGCAGCGAAAAGATCTCCGCCAGCAGGCCGGGAACCGGATCACGCGGTCGCTGACCGCCGATCCAGCGCAGCACCGAACCGTGGTCATATCTCATCCCGGTCATCCCACGGGTGGAGCCGAGATCGTTCAGCCGGCGTGCCAGGCCTTTGCGGGACAGGCCCGCTTCGGCGAGGTGCTGCTGGAGCAGCCGGTTTGGTTCGCGTCGCATCGCTCTCCTCACCAGGACAGGCATAGCCGGTAGGTAACGGAGAGCTCTCTTTATAGCACGGAGCGTGACACCCCCAAGGGATTCCCAAACTTCTGTATAGGACTCCGGGGGAAAAGACCGAGCCGCGATCCACGCATCCCAGGCGGATGCATGATCACGGCTCGGAAAAGCCCAGGCGACGGGGCTCGCGCCCGAATTTCTGCATGATCACGATTCGCGAAACCGCAGGCCGTACGGCATGCGACCGAACTTCTGCATGATCACGGGACGGGGGGCCGCAGGTCGTACGGCATGCCCGCGAAGTTCTGCATGATCACGCTCAACGTGATCACACCAACCGTGATCACCCCCAAAAGTAAAAATGATCACCACCGGAGGGGGTGGGGGGTCACTTGCGGGCGACGCCTTCGGCGTGGGCCTGCTCGGCGACGGCGGCGGCGACGGCGGGAGCCACCCTCTCATCGAAGGGTGACGGGATCACGTAGTCCTCGGAGACCTCGTCGCCCACCACGTCGGCCAGCGCCGTGGCGGCCGCCACCTTCATGCCCTCGGTGATCGTCCGCGCCCGCACGTCGAGCGCGCCGCGGAAGACCCCGGGGAAGGCGAGCACGTTGTTGATCTGGTTGGGGAAGTCCGAGCGGCCTGTGGCCACGACCCGGGCATACCTGGCCGCGACCGACGGCTGGACCTCCGGCGTCGGGTTCGACAACGCGAAGACGATCGAGTCGGGCGCCATCGCCGCCACAGCGTCCTCCGACACCGTCGACCCCGAAAGCCCGATGAAGACGTCGGCCCCGGCGAGGGCCTGCTCGGTCGAGCCGGCCAGGCCCATCTTGTTGCTGTCGCGGGCCAGCGCCTCCTTGACCGGGTGGAGGTCCTCACGCCCGGAGTGCACGATCCCCTTGGAGTCGGCCACCGCGATGTCGCCGATTCCCGCGTTGAGCAGGATGCGGGCCACGGCGACGCCGGAGGCCCCTGCTCCCGCCACGACCGCCCGCAGGTCGCCGAGCGCACGCCCGGTCACCCTGGCCGCGTTCCGCAGGGCCGCCAGCGTGACGATGGCGGTGCCGTGCTGGTCGTCATGGAAGACGGGGATGTCGAGCAGGTCGCGCAGGCGCTCTTCCACCTCGAAGCAGCGGGGGGCGCTGATGTCCTCCAGGTTGACGCCGCCGAACGAGGGGGCGAGCCGCGCGACGGTCTCGACTAGGGCGTCGACGTCGGTGCAGTCGAGGCAGATCGGCACGGCGTCGACGCCCGCGAACTGCTTGAACAGCAGCGCCTTGCCCTCCATGACAGGCATGGCCGCGGAGGGTCCGATGTCGCCGAGCCCCAGTACGGCGGTGCCGTCGGAGACCACGGCCACGACGTTGGACACCCAGGTGTAGTCGCGGGCCAGTTCGGGGGTTTCGGCGATCGCCGTACACACGCGGGCGACGCCGGGGGTGTACGCGAGGGAGAGATCGTCCGCGTCGCGGACCGGCACGCTGGACCGGACCTCCAGCTTGCCGCCGCGGTGGAGTGCGAAAGCCGGATCGAGATCCAGAGATGCCAAAGAGACAGGTGAAGCGGTCACAGCGACCCCATTGTCGTAAGGACGAATTCCTGTTGACGCCGCCAAGAGGACGAAAGCCCAGGCTTCGGTAGCCGCCGGAGGCCGTCGCCGTTGACGGTCGCCTCTTGAGGGGGTTCGGGGGTCACCCGTTTTCCGATTGTGCCACACGCCCGTGCGCCGCCGGGATGCCGGAGAACAATAGATCATCCTTGACCTGGGGATTTCCACGGCGACTCCCGGCGTGTAATACTCGAGATACGCAATCGTCTCTTACATCCCCTAGGTCGTACCAGTGGACCTGAAGTCGTACGCCGAGCTGGCCGTCCTCCTGGTCAACAGGACGGAGGCGTTGAACAGCCTCCAGGCCCTGCGCGAGCTTCTCGAGGAGACCGGGCGCACGGAGTCGGCCGCCCGGGTCACACGGCGCGATCTCGACGCGCTGCGCGAGTTGTGCGAAGAACTGGCCGGCGTGTTCGCCGCGGCCTCCTCGGGCGACGAGGCCGACGTGGTGGAGCGGCTCAACGGCCTGCTCGTCCGCCATCCGGTGCACCCGCAGATCTCGGGGCACGACGGCCAGGGCTGGCACATGCACCTGACGGAGGGCGGCAGGGTGGCCGACGCCCTCTCCGTCGGCTCGGTGATGGGGCTGGCGAGCGTGGTGACCGGGCTTGGCGCCGACCGGCTAGGCATCTGCCAGGCCACGCCGTGCCGCAACGCCTACCTCGACACCTCCTCGAACCGGTCGAGGCGCTACTGCTCCGAGCGGTGCGCCAGCCGCGCGAACGTGGCGGCCTACCGGCGGCGTCAGAACCAGCGCAACGGGCGGGGCCAGTAGCGGGCGATGACCCTGCCGACGATGTCCCCCGCCGGAAGGGCGCCGAAGTCCCAGCTGTCCTGCCTGCCCGTGGCCAGCTGATTGTCGCTCTCGACCCACCATCCCTCTTCCGTGCGCCTGAACGCCCGCTTCACGATCAGGCCATGCGGCCGCCTCGCGACGACCACGTCTCCCGGCCTGACGGCGCCCCGCCGTACGAGCAGCCAGTCGCCGGGGCGAAGAGTCGGGAGCATCGAGTCGCCCGTCACCCGGACGGCGGTGAGCACATCCCCTCCACGGATAAGAGATTTCCGGTACGAGTAAGGTCAGCTATGGACAGCGCTCCATTTTGCCAAGGAAGGATTCCGATGCTTGCACGACTGCTGCGGCCGAAGCACGAGGCGTCCGCCCACTGTGACCTGCCCTGTGGGGTCTACGACCCGGCTCAGGCTCGCATCGAGGCCGAGTCCGTCAAGGCGATCATGAAGAAGTACGCCGACAGTGACGACCCGGTCTTCAAGACTCGCGCCCTGATCATCAAGGAACAGCGCGCCGAGCTGGTCAAGCACCACCTCTGGGTGCTGTGGACCGACTACTTCAAGCCTCCGCACCTGGAGCAGTACCCCCAGCTCCACCAGCTGTTCTGGGACGCCACCAAGCTCGCCGGCGCGGCGGGCGGCAAGGGCACCGTGGACCCCGCTCAGGCCGACGAGCTTCTCGCGAAGATCGACGAAATCGCCAAGATCTTCTGGGAGACGAAGGCGGCCGCCTGAAACAGGCGATCCTCAGGCCCCGCACGGTCACCTGACCGGGCGGGGCCTGATCTTTTCCGGGTCCGAGGTGAGGCGGAGGTCACGGGCAGAGAAACCTCAGGGAATTTACGAGGAGCTACCCCCAAGATCGCCACAATCGGCGCGTCCCAGCGGAGCAACATCGGTGGAGTGGCGGTAGGTTGCAGACAACGGCACTGCGCCGGCTCGAAGGGCGAGGAGGAACGTGACCGAGGAAACCGAGACGCCTGCGGTGGATGTGACCGGGATCCGTGACGCTGTGAGCGTCCGACTGCCCGCCGTGAGCGCCTATTTGTCTGTGCTGCGCACGGCCACGGCCGGGCTCGCGGCTCGGCTCGACTTCACGCTGGATCAGATCGAGGATCTTCGTATCGCGGTCGACGAGGCCTGCGCCATGCTCCTGCGGCACGCGGTGCCCGGCACCGATCTTCAGGCCGAGTTCGAGCTCACGGGGCACGAGATGACGGTCCGTGTAGAGGTCAGCACGGTCGGCGTCAGCGCCCCCAAGCGAGACGACTTCGCCTGGATGGTGCTCACGGCGCTGGCCGACGACGTCGACGCCATCTCCGATCATCCCGATCACATGGCGATCGTGCTGCGCAAGCGGCGAGGCGCGGCGAGGCCGGCGTGACCGAAAGGACCCGTGCCATGGCCTCCGGCGACTCGGCGGTGCCCGACCGCGTGCGTGCGCGCACGTTGTTCGGGGAACTGTCGGAGTTGCCGGCCGACGACCCGCGGCGGCAGCGCATCCGTGACGAGCTGGTCGAGCTGCACCTGCCGCTGGTGGAATACCTCGCGCGGCGTTTCCGCAACCGGGGTGAGTGGCTCGACGACCTCACGCAGGTCGCCACCATCGGCCTCATCAAGTCGATCGACCGGTTCGACCTCGGCCGCGGCGTGGAGTTCTCGACGTACGCGACGCCGACCATCGTCGGCGAGATCAAGCGCCACTTCCGTGACAAGGGCTGGGCGGTCAGGGTGCCGCGCCGCCTCCAGGAGCTGAAGCTCTCGCTCACGAAGGCCATAAGCGAGCTGTCGCAGCGTGAGAGCCGGGCGCCCACGGTCGCCGAGCTCGCGGCGCATCTGCAGATGACCGAGGAAGAGGTGCTGGAGGGCCTGGAGTCGGCCAACGCCTACTCGACGGTCTCCCTCGACGCGCCCGACTCGGGTGACGACGACGCCCCGGCCGTGTCGGACTCGCTCGGCATCGTCGACGAGTCCCTCGAAGGCGTCGAATACCGCGAGTCCCTGAAGCCGCTGCTGGAGCGCCTGCCTCCGCGTGAGAAGCGCATCCTGCTGCTGCGTTTCTTCGGCAATATGACGCAGTCGCAGATCGCAACGGAGCTGGGCATCTCACAGATGCACGTCTCCCGGTTGCTGGCCAGGACCCTGGCCCAGCTCCGCGAAGGCCTGACCGCCGAAGACTGAGCAGGGCGCGGGATCCGGGCCGCGGTCGCAATACCGCGGCCCCAGGAATCACCGCGCCGTCTCATCCCGCCCGCGAATCGGCGCGGGCCCAAGGAACCAGCCGGGCCATCCTCACTCCGCCTGAGAATCAGTGCGGACCGAGGGAACCCAGCCGAGCCGTCTCACTTCGCCTGTGAATCATCGCGGACCCCGGGAACCAGCCGAACCGCCTTCGCCCATCAGCGCCTCCGTCGACTTTGGGGCCAGCAGCGCAACCAGGCCAACGACCGCGGCGACCACGAGCGGCACCCCGTAGGCGTACTGGCCGCCTCCGATCAGCGAGAACGACACCGGCAGGGCGAAGATCTGCGTCACCACGCCGGGCCCCCTGCTCCAGCGCTCGATCTGCCAGACGCCCCAGGCCACCCAGAGCAGGCCGGCGCCGATCAGCACGCCCAGGGCGGCCTCCGCGAGAGCGGTGGACATGTCGGCGGGCTGCCCGACGAGCGTCCCAATGCCGGCGTAGCATCCGAGCGCGAGGGCGAGCAGGCCCTCGGCGGCCAAGACGACCGCCGCGACGGTCAATGTGGCGGGACGTCCGGTGACATGGCTGATCACAGTGCCCCACCCTACCCGTGGGCTCTCCCGGCCGGATCGCGGGCCGATCGAGGCGGCAAGTCCCCGGCGGCGGCGGTAAAGCGTCGTCTAGCCTTCAGGCATGCGAGCTCTTCTCCTCGTGAATCCGAAAGCGACCTCCACGAACCAGCGGACCCGGGACGTGCTGATCCGGGCGCTCGGGGCCGCCGTGGATCTGTCCGTCGAGGAGACCGGCTACCGGGGGCACGCCGCGGTGCTCTCCGGCACTGCCCACGCCAAGGGATTCGACGCGGTCGCGGTGCTCGGCGGCGACGGCACGATCAACGAGGTGGTCAACGGACTGCTCGACGGGCAGCCCGCGGCGAGCGCGGCCGGGCGGCCCAAGCTGATCGTCATCCCCGGCGGCAGCGCCAACGTCTTCGCCCGCGCGCTCGGCCTGCCCAACGACCCGGTGGAGGCGACGGGCGCCGTGCTGGAGGCGCTGCGCGACGAGCGCAGCCGGACGATCGGGCTCGGCCAGGCGATCTGGCACGACGACACGGCCGGACCCGACCAGGGGCCGTCCACCGATCAGCAAGGTTCCCGATATTTCACGTTCTGCGCTGGCCTGGGATACGACGCGGAGGTCGTCAGGGCCGTGGAGGGGCTCCGCAGCGCAGGCTACAAGGCGAGTCCGACGCTGTATGTGAACACCGCGCTTCGGCACTTCTTCGTGACCGACCGCCGCCACCCCGCCATCCGGCTCGTACGGCCACGCCAGCCGGAGACCCCGGGAATCTTCATGGCGATCGTCTCGAACGCCTCCCCGTGGACCTTCGCCGGGTCCCGTCCGATCAACCCCACTCCCTGGGCGGGCTTCGAGACGGGACTCGACGTGATCGGGTTGCGGAGGATGGGGATCGCGTCGGTGCTGGGATTCATCCACCAGATCATCGGAGAGCGTTCGGGATTACCCAGGGGTAAACACCTTGTTCAGGTTCATGACGAACAGGAGTTCACATTGGCGGCCGTCCGGCCGCTCGCCTTCCAACTTGACGGCGATTACCTGGGAGAACATGAATGGGTGACATTCCGGTCTATCCCGGACGCATTACAAGTTTTGGTCTAGCTCGTTACATGTAGTCATAGTGTGACGTATCCGACAGCCAGGCCGGGCAAAACCTTGTTCCAAACCTCTTGTGTGCTCTAAGCATGGCTGAAAAGCTGAAGTACGACGTCGGAACGTAGGACCTTTACGGGAGCCACCGCCCCCGGGAGGCGTTCCGGCGATCGCGTGGACAAGCCCGGCCCGAACCACAGTGCCGGGCAAGTCCACGCATTAGCTAGTGAAAGCGTTCACAAAGTTGATGACCAGGGAGCCTCCGCCGGCTCCTGTGACGAAGGGGTGGAACGCATGGACTGGCGCCACCGCGCTGCCTGCCGTGACGTGGATCCGGAGCTGTTCTTCCCGATCGGGAACACGGGTCCCGCTCTGATGCAGATCGAAGAGGCCAAGCAGGTCTGCCGCCAGTGCTCGGTCACCGAAGCCTGCCTCAAGTGGGCTCTGGAATCCGGCCAGGACGCGGGAGTCTGGGGCGGGCTCAGCGAAGACGAGCGCCGTGCCCTCAAGCGTCGTACGGCTCGCGCCCGCGCTCGCGCAGGCGTCTGACCACCGCACACCGGGGCACGTCACCGGGGAATTCCAGCCTCGATCCGTGGTTCCGACTGAACCGGGATGCTGAGGACCACCTCGGTTCCCCCGCCTTTCCTCCGTTCGACGGCCAGGCGGCCCGAAAGCTCGCCGACGACCAGCGTCCGCACGATCTGCAGCCCGAGGCTGCCGGTGGCCTCCAGGTCGAAGTCCGGCGGCAGGCCCTTTCCGTCGTCCGCGACGATCACCTCCAGCCGGTCGGGATCACGGTGCACAATCACCTGCAGGTTTCCCGACTTGTGCGAGAAACCGTGCTCAACGGCATTCTGCAACAGCTCTGTGAGGACCATCGCGATCGGGGTGGCCACAGCGGCCGGCAACACCCCGAAGCTCCCCAATCGCTGGGGCATCACGTGGGCCAGTGAGACTTCCGCCGTCATGGCGATCACCCTGTCGGCGATGTCGTCGAACTCGACCATCTCCTCGGGCATCTGCGCGAGGATCTCGTGAACGATCGCGATCGAGCCGACCCGGCGCACGGCCTCGTTGAGCGCCTCCTGCCCCTCCGGGTTGTTCAGCCGACGCGCCTGCAGCCTCAATAGCGCCGCGACGGTCTGCAGGTTGTTCTTGACCCGATGGTGGATCTCGCGGATCGTGGCGTCCTTGGTCAGCAGCTCGCGCTCACGGCGGCGCAGCTCGGTCACGTCACGGATGAGCACCAGGGCACCGATCCTGCCCCCGCCGACGATCAGCGGGATGGCACGCAGCTGCACCACGGTCCCGCCGTGCTCGACCTCCGTCTCCCGGGGCGCCTTGCCGCTGGCGACGAGCATCAGGTCCTCGTTGATGGGCTCGTCCGAATAGCACAGGTCGGCGGTCGTCTTGCCGAGGTCGGCACCCACCAGGTCGGCGTGCAGGCCGAGGCGGCGGTAGGCCGACAGCGCGTTCGGGGAGGCGTAGGTCACCCGCCCGGCCCGGTCGAGCCGGAGCAGGCCGTCGCCGACACGAGGCGAACGCACCAGGATGGGCTCCTCCTCCGTGAAGGGGAACCGGCCCTCCGCGACCATTTGGGCGAGGTCGGAGGCGCTCTGGAGGTAGGTCAGCTCCAGCCGGGAGGGCGTGCGGGCCGACGACAGGTTGGTCGAGCGCTGGATGACGCCGATGAAGTCGCCGCCGCGGCCTCGCCGTACGGGGATCGTCTCCTCCCTGACCGGCACGCCGCTCGACCAGTCGGGATCGCCTTCACGGCAGATCCGGTGCTCGGTCCAGGCGACGTCGATCAACGGCCGGTCGCCCTTTCCCGCGATCTGGCCGACGACGTCGTCGTGGTAGACCGTCGGGCCCGTGGTCGGCCGCATCTGCGCCACCGCCACCCACCCCGAGCCGTCCTTGTGGGGCACCCACAAGATCAGATCGGCGAACGACAGGTCGGCCAGCAGCTGCCAGTCGGAGACGAGGGCATGGATCCAGTCGAGGTCGGCACGTTCGAGCGCCGTGTGACGGCATACCAGGTCGCTGAGAGTCGGCACGTCTGCATGATGCGACGCGAACGTGCCCGAACGCGAATCGACCTCTCACCACCTGACAGGATGCACTGCATGACTCGACCGCTCGACAGATTGCGCGCAGCCGCGGCCGAGCGGGAGGCGACAGGCCTGCGCCGGGCGCTGCGCCCTCGCACGCCCGACCACGACGGCATGCTCGACCTGGCCTCCAACGACTACCTGGGCCTGTCCAGGGACGAGCGGCTGGTGGAGGCCGCCGTCCGGGCGACCCGGGAGTGGGGCACCGGTTCGACCGGCTCTCGGCTGGTCACCGGCACCACGCGGCTCCACGCCGAGCTGGAGAACCGGCTGGCCGCCTTCGCGGGCGCCGAGCGCGCCCTGGTGTTCTCCTCGGGTTACCTGGCCAACCTCGGCGCGGTCGCCACGCTGGCCAGGGGCGGCCTGGTGGTCTCCGACTCCGGCAACCACGCCTCCATCGTCGACGCCTGCCGGCTGTCGCGGGCGAGGGTGGCCGTGACCCCGCACCGCGACGTCGAGGCGGTCGCCAAGGTCCTGGCCGAGCGGCGGGAGGAGCACGCGATCGTCGTCACCGACGCCGTGTTCTCCGTCGACGGCGACCTCGCGCCGCTCCTGCGGCTGCACGAGACCGCCGTACGGCACGGCGCCCTACTGGTGGTCGACGAGGCGCACGCCCTGGGGGTGATCGGAGAATCCGGCCGTGGAGCGGTGCACGAAGCCGGTCTCGCGGGGGATTGTCATGTTGTGAGAACCATCACTCTCTCCAAGTCGCTGGGATCGCAGGGCGGCGCGGTGCTGGGGGCGGCCGAGGTGACCGAGACGCTGATCGACACCGGCAGGTCGTTCATCTTCGACACCGGCCTGGCCCCCGGGTCCGTCGGCGCGGCTCTGGCCGCCCTCGACGTCATCGAGTCCACCCCCGGCCTGCCGGGACAGGCGCGGGCCCGGGCCCGCGACCTGGCCGCCATGGCCAGGGAGGCCGGCCTGGAGACGACCGACCCCGCGGCCGCCGTCGTACCCGTCGTGCTCGGGCCGCCGCAGCGCGCCCTGGCGGCCGCGAACCTGTGTGCGGAACGCGGCATACGCGTGGGATGCTTCCGTCCACCATCAGTGCCCCCTGGCCGGTCATGCCTCAGGTTGACCGCCCGGGCCAATCTGAGGTGCGATGATCTCGCGGCGGTCAGGGGCGCGCTCACCGCCGTGGCCGAACTGAAGGTGGACACGTGACGGAGCACAGCGAGGACGTTCCCAGGGTTCCGAAGTACTACGACGTGAAACGGAACCTGCTGGAGCTGACCAAGACGCTGCCCGCCGGCAGCGCGCTCCCGCCTGAGCGGACGCTGGCCGTGCGGTTCGAGACCTCCCGGACGACGGTCAGGCAGGCCCTGTCCGAGCTCGTGGTCGAGGGCAGGCTGCTGCGGATCCAGGGCAAGGGCACGTTCGTGGCCCAGCCCAAGGTCGCCCAGGTGCTCCAGCTGACCTCTTACACCGGCGACCTGCGCACGGTCGGCCTCGAACCCGACACCAAGATCCTCGACATCAGCTACGTCACAGCCGACGAGGCCCTCGGGCGCAGGCTAGCGATCAACCCCGGCGGACGGGTTCTGCGCGTGCACCGTCTGCGCCTGGCCAACGGCGAGCCCATGTCGATCGACACCACCCACCTGTCGGCCCGGCGTTTCCCCCGGCTGCGCCGGGAGCTCGAAGGTCACTCCTCCCTCTACGAGACGCTGCACAACGCCTACAACGTGCGGCTCACCGACGCCGAGGAGGTCATCGAGACCGTGCTGGCCACGCCGTACGACGCGCAGATCCTGGGGGTGGACGTCGGCCTGCCCATGCTGCTGCTGACCCGCCACGCGTTCGACGCCGACGGCAACCCGGTCGAATACGCCCAGTCGCTCTACCGGGGCGACCGATACAAGTTCGTCACCCGTCTCAGAAGGCCGTAGTTTTTCTCGTGAGCATCCTCGTTGTCACCGGGACCGACACCGGCGTCGGCAAAACCGTGGTCACCGCCGCCGTGGCCGTACTCGCCAGGCGGAGAGGGGCGGCGGTCTCCGTCGTGAAGCCCGCCCAGACGGGCGTGGCGGCCGGAGAGCCCGGGGACCTGGACGAGGTGATCAGGCTGTCGGGCGTGACCACCACGTTCGAGTTCGCCCGGTTCCCCGACCCGCTGTCCCCGGCCGCGGCCGCCCGGGTTTCCGGCCTGCCGCCGCTGTCCCTGCGCTCGGCCGCCGACCGCGTCCGGGAGCTCGCCGAGTCGCACCGGCTCGTGATCGTCGAAGGCGCCGGCGGCCTACTCGTACGGTTCGACGAAGACGGAGCCACGCTCGCCGACCTGGCGCACGACCTGGGGGCGCCGGTGCTCGTGGTGGCCAGGGCGGGTCTCGGCACGCTGAACCACACCGCGCTCACGCTGGAGGCCATGGCGGGCCGCGGCCTCGACCTGGCGGGAGTGGTGATCGGCTCGTGGCCCGCCGAGCCCGGCCTCGCGGAGCGCTGCAACGTCGCCGATCTGGAGACGCTCGCCGCCCGGCCCCTCGCGGGGGCCCTGCCCGAAGGCGCGGGAGCGCTCACGCGCGCGCGGTTCGCCGACGTCGCCCGCGCCGGCCTCGCCTCTTCCCTGGGGGGTGTGTTCGATCCTTCCGGATTCCGCTCGGCCTTTAAGCTTTCGTTGTGACCGAAACCCCTCACTCAACCTCGCAGTCGCCTGAAGCGGAACGGAGCCCGGTGGAAACCGACATCGTGGAAGTGGCCCGGGTCCAGGTGCTGGAGGAGGGCAGGGGTCTCGACGCGGCCCAGGCTCTCGCGTGCCTGACACTGCCCGACGAGCGTGTGCCTGAGCTGCTCGCGCTGGCCCATGAAGTGCGGATGAAGTGGTGCGGTCCCGAGGTCGAGGTCGAGGGGATCATCTCCCTCAAGACCGGCGGCTGCCCGGAGGACTGCCACTTTTGCTCGCAGTCAGGCCAGTTCTCCTCCCCCGTCCGCGCCGCGTGGCTGGACATCCCCTCCCTGGTCCAGGCGGCGGTCGAGACCGCGCGGACCGGCGCGACCGAATTCTGCATCGTCGCGGCCGTGCGCGGCCCCGACCGGCGGCTCATGGACCAGGTGCGCGAGGGTGTCAAGGCCATCCGTGAGGCGGTCGACATCAACGTGGCCTGCTCGCTGGGCATGCTCACCCAGGCCCAGGTGGACGAGCTCGCCGAGATGGGCGTGCACCGCTACAACCACAACCTGGAGACCGCGCGTTCGCACTTCTCCCATGTGGTGACGACCCACTCGTGGGAGGAGCGCTGGGAGACCTGCCTGATGGTCCGCGAGGCCGGCATGGAGCTGTGCTGCGGCGGCATCGTCGGCATGGGAGAGACGCTGGAGCAGCGGGCCGAGTTCGCGGCCCAGCTCGGCGAACTGGCCCCCGACGAGGTGCCGCTCAATTTCCTGAACCCGCGCCCCGGCACGCCGTTCTCCGACTATCCGCTCGTGGAGGGCACGGAGGCGCTCAAGACGATCGCGACCTTCCGGCTCGCCCTGCCGCGCACCATCCTGCGCTACGCGGGCGGGCGCGAGCTGACGCTGGGCGACCTCGGGACGCGCGACGGCATGCTGGGCGGCATCAACGCGATCATCGTCGGCAACTACCTGACGACACTCGGCCGGTCGCCGGAGCAGGACCTCGGGCTCCTGGCCGACCTGAAGATGCCGATCAAGGCGTTGTCCCAGACCCTCTAGGGACACGACCTGGCACCACGCGTGTCAACGCGTGGATTCGGGGCAGTTCTGCCAGACCGACAGCCCAGACCGGCTAAGTGACTGACTGGTAGGTTCACCGCATGGAGTCCCCCAAGCACGCAGGCGACATAGCGGTCGCCGTTTCTCAGGCCTACGGCGTCGAGACGATGTTCACGCTGTCCGGCGGCCATGTCTTCCCCCTGTACGACGGGGCCGTGCACGAAGGCATGCGCATTCTCGACGTCCGCCACGAGCAGAGCGCGGTCTTCGCCGCCGAGGCGACCGCGCGCCTGACCAGAAGACCGGGCCTCGCGGTGCTGACCGCGGGTCCGGGCATCACCAACGGCGTCTCCGGCATCGCCACCGCCCATTTCAACGGTTCACCCGTGGTCGTGCTCGGGGGGCGGGCGCCACGGTCCCGGTGGGGTTCGGGCGCGCTCCAGGAGATGGACCACCCGCCGCTGCTCGAGCCGATCACCAAGCTCGCCTTCACCGGCGGCGGCGCGGAGTCGATCGGGCAGGACGTGGAGATGGCCTTCCGTACGGCTGTCGCACCCCACCGGGGCCCGGTCTTCCTCGACTTCTACATGGACGACCTGTTCTCCCCCTCCGTGGAGCACACCACCGAGACGCTGACCCCGTCCCCGCTGGAGCCGGACACCGACGCGCTCGCCGAGATCGCCCGCCTGCTCGCCGAGGCGGAGCGGCCGGTGCTGGTGCTGGGCTCCGACGTGTGGATGGAGGGGGCGGAGGAGGCCGCGCGCGACTTCGCGGAGGAGTTCCGCCTCCCCGTGATCCCGAACGGCCAGGGCCGCGGCATCCTTCCCGCCGGTCACGAGCTGCTCGTCACGCGGGCCCGCGGCGCCGCCTTCGGGCAGGCCGACCTCGTGGTCGTCGTGGGTGCCCCGCTCGACTTCCGGCTCGGCTACGGATGGTTCGGCGGCAAGGACGGCGCTCCTCTGGCCAGGGTCGTGCACATCGGAGACGCGCCCTCGCAGATCGCCACGCACACCGGCCTGTCCGGGTCGGCCGCGGGCGACCTGTCCGTGCTCTTCTGGAGCCTCAGCGCCGCCTGCGGCTCGGCCGGCGTTAACCCCAAGGCGTACGCGCCGTGGCTGGCCAGGCTTTCGGAGACCGCAGCGGCGGCGATCGCGGCCGACGCCCCCCTGCTGGAGTCCGACTCCGACCCGATCCACCCCATGCGGATCTACGGCGAACTGGGCAAGGTGCTGGCCGACGACGCCGTCGTGATCGGCGACGGCGGCGACTTCGTCTCCTACGCGGGCAAATACGTCGAGCCGCGCCGGGCCGGCAACTGGCTCGACCCCGGCCCGTACGGCTGCCTCGGCACCGGCCTGGGCTACTCCATCGCCGCCAGGATCGCCCGCCCCTCGTCGCAGGTCGTGCTGCTCCTGGGCGACGGCGCTGCCGGGTTCTCCCTGATGGACGTGGACACGCTGGTCAGGCACAAGCTGCCCGTGGTCATGATCTGCGGCAACAACGGCATGTGGGGGCTGGAGAAGCACCCCATGCAGCTGCTGTACGGCTACGACGTGGCCGCCGAGCTCCAGCCGCAGACCCGGTACGACCAGGTGGTCACCGCTCTGGGCGGCGCGGGTGAGCTCGTGACGTCCCCGGCGGAGATCGGCCCGGCGCTGCGCAGGGCCTTCGACTCGGACGTGCCGTACATGGTCAACATCGTCACCGACCCGCAGATCGCCTACCCGCGCAACACCACCGGGCTCTGAGCGCCGGAAAGCCCGGCCTCGTCAGTGCGGGGCCGGGCTCAGCCGGCGGAAACGCCGTGCTCGGAGCACCGGGCCGACCAGTTGCGCGGGGTGACCTGAACGATCATTCGCCGGCGGCACCGCGGGCAATAACGGGGCGGCTCCATCGCCCGAGCGGCCTGGCAGAGCGTGTGATCGCCCTCGTCGGAGGAACCGCCACAGTGATCGCAGAAGGGGTCCACAGTCCTTACCCTATTCGGCGTCCTAATAGGCTGGCACGCATGACACTGGCTCCCGGCCTGCGCTCCGAGGTTCTGATCATGGTGGAGCGGGAAGACACGGCCATCAAGGTGGGCAGCGGCGACGTGCCCGTCCTGGGCACGCCGCGGCTTCTCTCGTTCGCCGAGGCCGCCACCGTCAAGGCCGTGCAACGTTACCTCGCGCCCGGCCTGACCTCCGTCGGCACGAAGATCCGTCTCGACCATCTGGCGCCGAGCCCGGTCGGGATGCATGTGGAGATCGCCGCCGAGCTCACCGAGGTGGACGGCCGCAGGCTGGTCTTCTCCATCGTGGCCGTCGACAAGAGGGGAACCCTCGTGGGCACCGGCACGATCGAGCGGGTCGTGGTCGACCGCGAACGCTTCCTCGCCAGGCTGTAGCCCCTGCGGACTACTCGATGACGGCGATCAGGTCGCCTTCCTGAATGACGTCGCCCTCGGCGACCTTCAACTGGACCACGGTTCCGGAATCCTCGGCGATGACCGGGATCTCCATCTTCATCGACTCCAGGATGACGAGCGTGTCGCCGTCCTCGACCGTGTCACCCTCAGCGACGACGATCTGCCAGACGTTCGCCACCATCTCGGCGCGCACCTCGGCCACGTGCAATCCCCTCCATCAAGATCCAACTATCGGGCTTTCCTCATCCGGGAAACCAGCCCCGTGTCGTAGTCCCCGCTCGCGAACTCCGGGTCGTCCAGCAGTTCGGCACAGAAGGGCAGATTGTTCTTGGGCCCTTCCACCCGGAACGCGGCGATCGCCGTACGGGCCCGGTCCAGCGCGTCCTTGCGGGTCGCGCCGTAGACGCAGAGCTTGGCCATCAGCGGATCATAGAACGGTGTGACGGTGTTTCCGGCCACGTGGCCCGAGTCGACGCGCACGCCCTCACCCGCAGGTTCCTCCCGTCGTGGGCGACGCCCATGCCGATTCCACCGCCGCCGCCCGCGGTCTTCACCATGACCGGGTATCCGATCCGCTCGGCCTCCCACACGGCATCCGCGAGCGCCCCCACCGGCTCACGGGTCCCGGCGGCGACCGGTTGGACGGCTTGGGCGCCGGTCGAGCGAGCGGCGGCGATGACCTTGTCCACGTCCAAATAGCTCCGCGCCGGCGCGGCCGGGCCGAGGAGGACGGCGTCGTCCGCCTCGGTCACGAAGGGCAGATCGGCGTCCGCCTCCGAATGGACCGCTATCGCGCGCAGCCCCATCCGCTGAACCGTACGGATGACCCGCCGGGCGATTTCGCCACGGTTGGCGACGAGGACTGAGTCGAACACGCAGCCACCTTATGGCGAGGCACGACTCCCGCTCCCCGACCGTTTCCAACGGAACCCGCTGAACGAATCTGTAGGGTCGCCACAAAATAGATGCCCGAAGCGCACCCCAGGACACGGTTTGGTGAGATGTCTGCTACAAGCGGGTCATGAGCCGGTCGACCACCCGAGCCATCGCGTCCACCACGGCCGCGTCGTACTCCGTCCCGCCGTCGAGGCGCAGGCGGTCCAGCGCCGCGGCCGCGCGGTCCCTGTCGGTGGAGGCGCCGACCAGGTCGTCGAAGGCGTTGGCCGCCCGGATGATCCGGCTGGCGATCGGCGGAGCCTCGCCGACCGGGTCGCACTGGCGCCTGACGATGTCGGCGACGCCGTGCAGGACGCCTGTCTGCCTGATCACCTCGGCTCCCAGCTCGGCGATGCGCCTGGCCTGCACCGGGTCGGTCAGCACGGTGGCCCCGCCGGGAATCGGGTCGCGCAGCGAGAGCTGGCCGATGTCGTGCATGAGGGCGGCGTATTCGAGCTCGAGAAGCTGAGGCTCCGACAACCCCAGTTCCCTGCCGATGGCGATCGACAGCTGGCTCACCCGGCGCGAGTGGCCTGGCTCGACGTAGCCCCCCACCTCGGTGACCCGGCTCAGCGCCCGCACGGTCTGCAGATAGGTGGCCCGGATGCCCGCGTATTTACGGAAGGCCACCTGGGTGACCAGCAGCGGAGCGGCGAAGGCCGGCAGCGCGGTCAGGTCCATGCTGTGTGAGGCGAGCGCGAGGAGCATGCCCGACGCCGCCACGGCCGCGCCCAGCGGCGCGGCCATCCTGAACTCGTCCCGTACGGCCACGCCGAACGCCGTCCTGACCTGCTCGGCCCGCAGTGCGGCGGCGATCAGCACGTCGGCGGCGAGCATGACGGCGATGAGCAGCGCCATCACCCCGAGGGCAGGCCACCAGTCCCCTGTGGTGCGGGCGATGTCGTAGAGCGAATGCGCGAACGGGCGGTAGGCGAAGGCCAGCAGTGAGCCCGCGAGAAGCCGCCTGGCCATCGCGTCCAGGCGCGGCGGGCGGCCGACGGCGACGTGCGGCAGCGCGCCGGCGATCATCCCGACCGACATCACCGCCACGACCTGCAGCGCCGACTGGGTCGCCTCACGCCCGCCGACGTCGAGCAGCAGCGCGTAGCCGAGGGAGGCCGCCGTGGAGACCGGGGCCACCTCGCGGTTTCCCGGCATGGTCAGCCTCGCCAGCTCGCCGGCGGCGATCAGCACGCCGAACCCGATCGCGACCCGGGAGTCCGCCAGGCCGGCCGCGGCCGTGTGGGAGATGCCCGCTATGGTCAGCATCCCGGCAGCGCAGATGAGCAGGAGCTGCCCGGAGTCGAGTCCCTGAGACCGCGGAGCGGCCATCCGCCGCTCGCTCACCGCTCCGACACCACTTGAATCGGCATCGTCGGGTCGTCGTGGTCCTTGACGGTCGTCTCGGCCAATTCACCGGGAGGCTCGGGAGCGGTCTGCGCCAACGGCCAGCCGTCCCTCCCCAGCGCCTTGATGAAGTTGCTGACCATGATCGGATCGAACTGCGTTCCGGCGTTCTTGAGCAGCTCGGCCACCGCCACGTCGAGCGGCTTGGCCTTCCGGTAGGCCCGGTCGGAGGTCATCGAGTCGAACGCGTCGGCCACCGCGATGATCCGGGCGAACTCCGGGATCTCCAGCCCGGCCAGGCCCATGGGATAGCCCTTCCCGTCGTGCCGCTCATGGTGGTGCATGATCCCGGCGAACGCCTCGTCGAGGAAGTCGATGCCGCGCACGATCTCCAGGCCGCGCATCGGATGGAGCTGGATGGCCGCGAACTCCTCCTCGGTGAGCTTGCCCTCCTTCTGGAGGACCTTGGTCGGCACGCCCAGCTTGCCCACGTCGTGGAGCATCCCGGCGTAGCGGATGGCGCGGAGCCGCTCGGTGCCCATCCCGATCTCCTCGGCGATCATGGAGGAGGCCGCCGACACGCGCGTGCAGTGTCCCCGCGTGTAGTAGTCCTTCGTCTCCACTGCCTGGCACAGGGCGGCGATCGTCGCGTCGTAGGAGCGCTGCTCGGCGTGGTAGTGCCCCAGCGCCCACCGGGCGACGAACAGGGGAAGCAGGACGAGCACGGTCGAGATCGACTGCACTGTGGCCCACAGGCCCGCGATGAGCAGGCCGAACGTGGCGTATCCGACGTAGGACCCGAGGAACTGGAAGATGCTGCGCAGCGCCACCTGATGCCGCCCTACCCCGCCCACGAGGAGCAGGATGGTCGCGGTCAGCACCACGTTGATCACGACGAAGGCCGCGGTGGCCGCGCCGTACGGGATGAGGATGCCGGGGAAGTCGGTGATCTGCGGGAGTCCCGGCACGCCGCCGGCTGTCTCGAAGGCCCAGCCGGCCGCGTAGCCGCAGATGACGAATTGCGCGCCGTTGAACAGCCGTTTCACGAGGGGGAGCCCGGGGCGGACGCTCAGCACGGCCATCAGGCCGACCAGCGCCGCGCCCTCAGGCCCGACGAGGACGACGGCCGCGAGCGCCGCCGAGTAGCTCACAGATACGGCGGCCTGCGGCACGTTCAGCAGCGTGGGAACGGATTCGCAGACGAGGAACAGCAACGCCAGCACGAGAAGTGTCGGCCATTCGACCCGGTCCATCCATCCCGCCACCAAGACGCAGTGCGCGAGAAGGAAGACCGCGGCCAGATTCAGCGCGACGGAGTAGACCTTGGCAGGCCACGGCAGTTCCCGCATGACGGCCACCTCGGATAAGGGACACCTCTTGATCTATCTAGCACGAAGAGGATCCGTCGGGCACGGGCTACGTCCAGGAGATTCCCGGAGTTCCCGGAAGGGTGCCGGCCAGCACGACCACCGGGGTGAGCAGCCCCACAGCCGCCAGCAGTCGGACGATGGTCTTCCCAAACATGTGCCTGCCTCCACATCGATTCGGCATTCAGGCTACAGAACGCGACACCGGCGATCGGGGATGTCGAGGCTTCGCGGCCAAACCGTAATCAAGCAATCACGCTGTGTTGAATTATCCCGATTTATCGGCCAGCTACACCGGTGAAACGGTCAATCTCTGGCCGCCCACTCGATCGTGGCCTTGAGACCGGAGGGCAGATCATGCGCCGGACGCCATCCGAGACCCTCCAGGGCGGGGGCGGGATCAACCGCCATGGCGGGCAGGTCGCCCAGGCGGGGCGGCTCGAAGGCGGGTTCGTCCGGCACCCCCGCCGCGGCGGCGACGAGCGAGTGCAGCCGCCGGTCGGTGGTCTGCACTCCCGTCCCGATGTTGAACCGGCGCCCGTCCCCCCGCTCCCCGCAGGCGCGGGCGAAGGCGTCGACCACGTCGTCGACGTACACGTAGTCGCGCGTCTGAGATCCGTCGCCGTACAGGACCGTGCGCCGCCCGGCGAGCAGGGCGTCGGTGAAGATCGCGACCACGCCCGCCTCCCCGTCGGGGGACTGCCGCGGGCCGTACACGTTGGACAACACCAAAGTGGTGTATTCAAGCCCATAGAGACCGCGATAGGCCGCCAGATACACCTCTCCGCTCAACTTGGACGCGGCGTACGGCGACCGCGGGTCGGTGGCGGCGTCCCCCGGCACGGGGATCACCGCCGGCCTGCCGTACGTGGCGACCGACGAGGCGAACACGACCTTGCGCGCCCCGGACCGGCGTGCGGCCTCAAGGACGTTGGCCGTGCCCTCGACGTTCACCTGGGCGTCCCGCACGGGGTCGGCGACGCTCTTGCGCACGCTGATCTGCGCGGCCAGATGGCAGATCACCTCGGGCCGCCACCTCTCGGCGAGCGCCCCGACCCCGGGGTCACGGACGTCGAGGACGTGCAGCGCGGCCTCCGGGTTGCGGTTGCCCCCGGACGACAGGTCGTCCACGACCGCAACCTCATGACCGCCGGTCACCAGCCGGTCGACGAGGGTCGACCCGATGAATCCCGCTCCGCCCGTGACCAGTACGCGCATGCCACGCCCTCCAAACGTCAGAGGGCAGATCCTATTCGGCCAGCTGGGCGCGCACCTGTTCGATCCGGCTCAGCACCTTTTCACGCAGGTCGTCGGGCACGGGGTCGCAGCCGCAGTGTTTGGCCACGAGCTGCTTGACGACCTTCTCCAGGCCGTATTCCTCGAGGCAGGGGTGGCACTCGTCGAGGTGCTGCCTGATGTCGGCACAACCCGACTCGTCCAGCTCGCCGTCGAGATAGGTGTAGACCCGGTCGAGTACGTCGCTACACGGGGTGTCGTGGTGGTTCCCGCAGCTCATCGCCCCTCCTGGCCAAGAGATTCGTCGTTTCCCCCGCTGCGGGAGTCCGACCGCGCCAGACCGCGGTCGCGTGCGTAGTCCTCGAGCAACGTCCGCAACTGGCGGCGGCCACGATGCAGGCGCGACATCACCGTACCGATGGGAGTGCCCATGATGTCGGCGATCTCCTTGTACGGGAAGCCCTCGACGTCCGCGAGGTAGACCGCGATGCGGAACTCCTCGGGCAGGGCGGCAAGCGCGTTCTTCACGTCGCTGTCGGGCAGGTGCTCGAGCGCCTCGATCTCGGCGGACTTGAGACCGCTCGACGTGTGCGACTCGGCCCGGGCGAGCTGCCAGTCCTCGATCTCCTCGGTCCCGGCGTGCTTGGGCTCGCGCTGCTTCTTGCGATAGCTGTTGATGAAGGTGTTGGTAAGGATGCGGTAGAGCCAGGCCTTGAGGTTCGTGCCCTCTTGGAACTGGTGAAATGACGCGAACGCCTTCGCGAAGGTCTCCTGCAGGAGATCCTCGGCGTCGGCAGGGTTACGGGTCATCCGGAGCGCGGCGGAGTAAAGCTGGTCGAGATACGGCATGACGTCGCGCTCGAACCGCTCACTGCGCTGCCCCAGAGTCTCCTCAGCTGTCTTGGAGACCGGACCCACCCCCTTCAGAACACCGTACTTAGCCGAGAATACCGGCCGGGTAGCGGCGAACCTGCCTGGGGCTTCCGGCAGCACCAACGTGTTCATGCTCACCTGTAACCGGGCGGGCGTAGAGTCTGTTCCCGGTGCAGTTTGAGGTGACGAACGCCTCCGCAAGGGGAAATACATACGTACCGGCTGGTAGCCCGGAAATCGACGTCCAGGAGCCGCTCGTGCTGCCTATTCCGGCCAACGAACTCAACGGCTCGGGCACCCTCGGGCCGTACTGGACCTTTTACCATGCGGTCGTCGCCGAGCAATTGCGCACGTGGCTTCCCGCCGAGCCCTCACTCCTCGTGGACCTTTCCGGGGGCCGGGGCCGCTGGCCCTCCCAGGCGGCCCGTGCGGGGCACCGGGTCATCGAGGTCATGGACTTCCGCAGGCCGGCGGAGCGGCGTCTGAGGGACGCCTCCGACCTCACCCAGAAGGTCAGGGCCGACGACCTCGGGTTCCTCCCCGACGCCGTCGTCGACGCCGTCGTCGCCGAGGAACGCGTGCTGTCTATCGAGATCATGGCCGAGTCGGTGATGGAGGACATCGCCCGGGTCCTCAAGCCCGGCGGGCGCGCCCTGGTCTGCGTCGACTCCCTGGTGCTGGGCATGGCGATCCTCGCCGAGCAGAACTACTGGGCGCACCTGTGCCAGACGGGCGAGGTGATGCTGGTGCCGTGGCCGGACGGCGGCATCACCCGCTGCTTCACCAGCGCCCAGGTGCGGGAGCTGGTCACCGGAGCCGGGCTCGAGGTGGAGTGGGTCCGCCCGAGGACCGTGTTGTCACCGTCCATGGTCGACCGGGTGCTCGGCTCCAACAGCCGCTCCCTGGGCTGGCTGGTCCGCACAGAACTGGAGAGCCAGCCTGCCGACGACGACACGGTGGGCATCCACCTCGTCGCGAGCGCCAGGAAACCCGGTTAGCGGCGGCGTTCCCGCTTCGACTGGCACTGGACGCACCGGGCGGCCTCGGGCCGCGCGTCCAGTCGTCCCTCGGGCACGGGGCGGCGGCAGTCGACGCACCGGCCGTAGACGCCGCCGTCGATGCGGCTCAGCGCCTCCAGCACCTCTTTGCGCTGCCGTGAGGCGACGTCGAGCATGGCCTGGGTCCTGTCGGCGTCGGTGAGGTCGGATCCGGCGTCGGCCGCGGACCTTTCCGGCACGGCGACAGGATCGCCCTTGAGAACCCTTATCGAGCGATCGAGCTCTTCGAGCATGATTTCCAGGCGCATACGCGCGGTCGCGACATCCACGAATCCGCACCTCCGGGAGTGTGGGGAACACCCGCCGAGAGCCCCGGTCTCCCGACAGGTCGGCATTTATTACGGCGAAGTGAACCGCTTTCCTCACCGGATGCCCATTTAGCGCGCTACTTACACCATTGGTGTTCTAGAAAAGCGTGCCGCCGTTCCCATTGTTGGCCGATCCGTTCCCTTCGCCCTCGACCGGAACGATCAGGGAGGCGCCGTTGTTGCGCACGTTGTTCACCGCGATGGACACGGGATGCGCCACGAGCCTGCCGGGGCTCGCGGGCACGAGGAGGTGCGCCGGGTCGGGCATCCCGGGGTCGAGCCACTCGCCCCAGCGGTCGCGCTCGACCATCATCGGCATGCGGTCGTGGATGCGGCCCAGATCGTCTTCGGCGGTCGTCGTGATCACGGTGCACGTGCACAACCATTTGAGCGGGTCGTCGTCGGCCCGGGTGGGGTCCTTCCAGAATTCGTACAGCCCGGCCATCGCGAGCACCCCGCCGTCGGCCGGGTGGATGAAATAGGGCTGCTTCTTCTTGTCCTCGGTCGGCATCCACTCGAAGTAGCCGTCGGCGGGCAGCAGGCACCGCCGCGACGCGAACGCCCTGCGGAAGGCGGGCTTGTCCCCCACCGTCTCGATCCGCGCGTTGATGAGCCGCGAGCCGATCGACGGGTCCTTGGCCCAGCTCGGCACCAGGCCCCAGCGCACCACCCGGAGCTGCCGCACCGCCCGGGCTCCCTCGATCTTGGGCACGCGGCTCATGACCGCGTAGACCTCCTTGGTGGGGGCCACGTTGTAGTCGGCTCCGAGCTCCTGGTCGGGCGCGCCGTCGAGCTCGACCTCGAACTCCTCGAGAAGCTCGTGCTTCTTGCGCGCCGACGCGTATCTCCCGCACATGGGCCCCAGCCTGCCACCACCGATGGGTGATCGTCACGACCCGGGCGCGGTGCGGGCTCGGCTGCATGGGTCCCGGGGAGGCCGCGACGATAGGCTTCTCGCATGTCCACTCCGCAGTCCGAATCGCGTGACGCGGCGGCTCTCTGGGCGGCCCCGGCCGCGGCCGAGCCGGTCCGCGCGACCGTCCGCCTGCCCGGATCCAAGTCGGTGACCAACCGCGCGCTGCTGCTCGCCGCCCTCGCCGACGGCCCCGGCGTCGTACGGCTGGCCCTGCGCAGCCGCGACGCCGATCTCATGGCGGCGGCGCTGCGATCGCTCGGCGCGGAGATGACCCCGTCGAACGAGAGCACCTCGAGCGTCGACTGGGCGATCACCCCAAGAGCGGTCCGCGGCGGGGCGACGATCGACGTCGGCCTGGCGGGCACGGTCATGCGGTTCGTTCCGGCGGTGGCCGCGCTCGCCGACGGCCCGGTGTCGTTCGACGGCGACCCGGCCGCGCGCAAGCGGCCGATGGGCCCGATCCTCGGGGCGCTGCGCGCCCTGGGCGCCACCGTGGACGGCGAGGCGCTGCCGTTCACCGTCCGGGGCCCGATCGTGGGCGGCGAGGTCGTGCTCGACGCATCCACCTCGTCCCAGATGGTCTCCGGCCTGCTCCTGGCGGCCGCGCGCTTCGAGAAGGGCGTGACCGTACGGCACAGCGGCCCCCCGGTGCCGTCGATGCCGCACATCGCGATGACCGTCCACATGCTGCGGCAGGCGGGCGTGGTGCTGGACGACTCTGCCGAGGACGTCTGGCGGGTCGAGCCGGGGCCGATCAAGGCGATGGACGTCACCGTCGAGCCCGACCTGTCCAACGCGGCCCCGTTCCTGGCCGCCGCACTCGTCACGGGCGGCACGGTCGAGATCCCCGGCTGGCCGGAGGAGACGACACAGGGCGGCGACCAGCTCCGCGACCTCCTCGCCCTGATGGGGGCGACCGTGACCCGGCTGCCCGGCGGCCTCCGCGTCACCGGCACGGGCGCGGTGAGGGGCGTCGAGGCCGACCTGCACGAGGTGAGCGAGCTGACGCCGACCGTCGCCGCGCTGGCCGCGCTCGCCGACGGACCGTCGCGCATCAGCGGGGTGGCCCATATCCGCGGGCACGAGACCGACCGCATCACCGCGCTCGCCACCGAGATCAACCGCCTCGGTGGGGACGCCAGGGAGACCGCCGACGGCCTGGAGATCCACCCCCGGCCGCTGACCGGCGGGGTCTTCCACTCCTACGAGGACCACAGGATGGCCACGGCGGGCGCCGTGATCGGCCTGGCCGTACCAGGAGTGCGGGTCGAGGACATCGCGACCACGGGCAAGACGCTGCCCGACTTCCCAGCCATGTGGGCGGCCATGCTGGGCGACACGGGGGCGGACGCGAAGTGAAGGGCCGCACGGACGTGCGCACGAGACGATCGGGGCGCGCGCGCTGAGGAAACGGCAGTACGACGAGGACGACGTCAGGGTGAGGCCGGGCAAGGGGTCCCGCCCCCGGACGCGGGTGCGCCCTGCCCATGAAGAGGCGGTCGAGGGTTTCGTCGTGGCCGTCGACCGGGGCCGTTACACCTGCCTCGTCGGGCCCGGCATCCCGGGAACGAGCCGCCGCCGCGCCAAGAGGCCCGAGCGCACGCTCGTGGTCGCGATGAAGGCGAGAGAGCTCGGCCGCAAGGGGATCGTCGTCGGCGACAAGGTCGCGATCGTCGGCGACGTCACAGGGCACCCGGACACCCTGGCCAGGATCGTGCGGGTGGAGGAGCGCGCGTCGATGTTGCGGCGCAGTGCCGACGACATCGACGACGTCGAGCGTCCGATCGTGGCCAACGCCGACCAGCTCGTGATCGTCACGGCGCTCGCCGACCCGCCGCCCCGCCCGCGGATGATCGACCGGATGCTGGTCGCCGCGTTCGACGCCGACATCGATCCGCTGTTGTGCCTCACCAAAGCCGACCTCGCCTCGCCGGAGCAGCTGGTCTCCCTCTACGATCCGCTCGGCGTGCCGTACGTCGTCGTGGAGAAGGGCGGCGACCTCGACGAGGTGCGGGAGCGGACCGCCGACCGGGTGAGCGTGCTCGTCGGCCATTCGGGGGTGGGGAAGTCGACGCTGGTCAACGCCTTGGTGCCGCAGGCCAGGAGGGCCGTGTCGCACGTCAACGCGGTGACCGGCAGGGGCAGGCACACCTCGACCTCGGCGGTGGCGCTGGAGCTGCCGGGCGGCGGATGGATCATCGACACGCCCGGGGTGCGCAGTTTCGGCCTGGCCCACGTGTCCGTGGAGACCGTGCTGGCCTCCTTCCCGGACCTCAACGAGGCCACGGTCGACTGCCCCAAGGGCTGCACCCACCTGAGCGGTGCCGGCTGCGCGCTCGACAGGTACGTCGAGGAGGGCCATGCCGATCCCGCGCGGCTGGAGTCGCTGCGCCGCCTGCTGGCCAGCCGCGAGGGATCAGACGACGACTGATCAGCGATTGGGGCGCAGCGTCCAGGAGACGGTCATCTCGGAGACGACCGCGCCGTTCGCCCCGGCGATCTCGACGGTCACGTCGAATTCGGGCCGCCTGCCCGCGTCGAGCTCGCCGACGACCTCGGCCCGGTCGGCGCGGAGGACGGCCGAGGCCGTCACCTCGCCCTCGGCGAGCTTGGCGTAGCGGATGGTGGCCTGGGTGGCGAGGGGGACGGCCCGGGAGAGCTGGTCGCCGAACGCCGAGAGCATGGCCGCGCCCGAGGCGGTTTCCGCGAGGGTGAACAGGGCGCCCGCGTGCGGCCCGCCCACGTGGTTGTGCAGATCGTCGCGGTCGGGCAGGCGGGCGACGGCCGTGCCGGCCCCTACGGAGTCGAAGGTGATGCCGAGGAGCCGCGCGAACGGCACGCTGTCGAGGAGGAAAGCCGCGATGTCCATGATCGAAGGTTACCGATCAGTACGTTTTGGAGCGATCCGGACCTGATGTAATCGGGGTCCGGCACGATAACTTGGGGCCTGTGATGGGATACAGCGACGATCTGCGACTCGCACATGTGATGGCGGACGCCGCCGACGACATCACGATGCGCCGATTCAAGGCCGTCGACCTGAAGGTCGACACCAAGCCTGACCTCACGCCGGTCAGCGACGCCGACAGGGCCGTGGAGGAGGCGATTCGCGGCACCCTGCGCCGCGCCCGGCCCCGCGACGCGGTCGTGGGCGAGGAGTTCGGCCGCACGGGGTACGGCATGCGCTCGTGGGTCATCGACCCGATCGACGGCACGAAGAACTACGTGCGCGGCGTGCCGGTGTGGGCGACCCTCATCGCGTTGATGGATGAGGGCAAGGTCGTCGTCGGCGTCGTCTCCGCTCCCGCGCTCGGCCGCCGCTGGTGGGCCGTCAAGGACGGAGGCGCCTGGACCGGCCGCAGCCTCACCAAGGCGAGCCGCTGCCAGGTGTCGGCGGTCGGCCGGCTCGGCGACGCCTCCTTCGCGTTCTCCGACCTGGAGGAATGGGAGAAGGACAACCGGCTGGACGGTTTCCTCGACCTCACCCGCCAGGTGTGGCGCAGCCGCGGCTACGGCGACTTCTGGTCGCACATGATGGTCGCCGAGGGCTCGGTCGACGTCTCCGCCGAGCCCGAGCTGTCGCCGTGGGACATGGCGGCGCTCACCGTCATCGTGGAGGAGGCCGGCGGCACCTGCACGGCGCTCGACGGCACCGGCCCCCTCGACAGCGGCAGCATGGTCTGCACGAACGGCCTGCTGCACGGCGAGGTGCTCAAGCGCCTGTCGCGTTCCTGACGTCACATGGCGAGCACGTCGGCCGCCGCGGTCAGGAGACTGCCCCGGTAGGCCTCGCCGTACAGGCAGACGTGCACGGCCAATGGGTGGAGCTGGTGCAGCGGCACCCGCTCTCGCCACCCGTCCGCCAGGGGTGCGGCCTCCCGGTACGCGCCCGTGATCGTGGCCAGGTGGGGCGCACCGAACAACGCCAGCATGGCGAGGTCGGTCTCCCTGTGCCCGCCGTGGGCGGCCGGATCGACCAGCACGACCCACCCGGAGGCGTTTCCTTCGGTCGCCCAGAGCAGGTTGCCGTTCCACAGGTCTCCGTGGATGCGGCTGGGCGGCTCGGGGGGCCCGCCCACCTCGCCCGCGCGTTCGCACGCCTCCTCCACCAGTTCGACGTCGGCCGCCGTCAGCTGCCCGGCGTCCCTGGCCTGCCGTACGAAGGGGAGGACGCGGCGGGAGACGTAGAACGACGGCCAGTCCGGGGCGGGCGTGTTGTCCATGAGTAGCTCGGCGATCGTCCCGGGCCAGGGCGCGCCGAACCCCTGCGCGCCCGAGGTGTGCAACGCGGCGAGTTCGCGGCCGAACCGCTCGGCCGCCGCGGCGGTCGCCGGTCCGGTCTCGATCCACTCCAGCACCAGATGGCCGGCCCCGGACTCGATCACCTCGGGTACGGCAACGGCCTCCGACTCGGCCAGCCAGCGCAGGCCCGCGGCCTCGGCGGTGAAGTCGCCGCCCTTCTTGACGAAGGCCCGCCGGCCGTCGGGGAGAGCGGCCTCGTGCAGGGTCCAGGCATGGCTCCGGCCGAGATCCTTAGTGATCTTCAAGGTGTTTCGCCAGCCCCTCCGCCGCCGCTTCGACCATGGCGAGCACCTCCTCGAACTCCTGCCTGCCGTCGTAGTAGGGGTCAGGGACCTCGGCCCCTTCGGGGGCGGCGGGGTCGAACGAGCGGAGAAGCCGGATATCGGCGCCGGGAGGGGCGATCCGGCGCAGGGCGCGCAGGTTGTCCTCGTCCATCACCAGGATGAGGTCGCGCTCGGCGAACCAGGACGGGTCGAACTGGCGGGCGCGGTGGGCTGAGCCGTCGTATCCGTGCGCGGCCAGGGTGGCGAGGGCACGCTCGTCCATGGGGTCGCCCGCGTGCCATCCCCCCGTGCCTGCGCTGTCGACGACCACGTCGAGCCCCCTGGCCGCGAGGACGCTCCGCAACACGACCTCGGCCATAGGGGAGCGGCAGATGTTTCCCATGCATACCAGACATACGTGCTTCATGAACCAATACTCCCGCACACCCATCGTGACCTGCTCGTTATTTGTCACGATCACCACAAGAGACCAGGCCCGTTCACTACTCGTTCACCTTTACCAAGCGATCCGGTCACCTTGGATCCCTAGTGTCCTGGGCGACGAGAAGACAAGCGGGAGGAATCACCGTGAAGTATGCAGGCCGGCTTGCCGCGGCCGCCATTATCGGCGCGCTTTCGCTCGCCGCATGCGGCACCGACAACAACAGCGGCGACTCTGGCACCTCGGCCGCCCCCTCGGGCGCTGCCACCGGTAGCAGCCTGTCGGGCACGATCAACGCCGCCGGCTCCTCCGCCCAGGCGAACGCGGTCGACGAGTGGAAGAAGGGCTTCCAGTCCGCGAACCCCGGCGTGAGCGTCAACTACAACCCCAGCGGCTCCGGCGCGGGTGTCCAGTCCTTCATCCAGGGCACCGTCGCGTTCGCCGGCTCCGACTCGGCGCTGAACGACGAGAAGGGCGAGCCCGCTCAGGCCGACGCTCGCTGCAAGACCGGCAAGGCGATCAACCTGCCCATGGTCATCGGCCCCGTCGCGGTCGTTTACAACCTGCCGGGCGTTGACGGCCTGCAGCTGTCGCCGAAGACCATCGGCGGCATCTTCAACAGCAAGATCACCAAGTGGGACGACCCGGCGATCAAGGCCGACAACCCCAGCGCCACGCTGCCCTCGACCGCCATCCAGGCGTTCCACCGCTCGGACGAGTCGGGCACCAGCGACAACTTCACCAAGTTCCTCAAGGCGACCGCCGAGTGGCCGTACGAGTCGGGCAAGGCGTGGCCGGCCGAGGCCAAGGGCCAGGGCGCCAAGGGCTCGGACCAGGTCGCCGCTTCGGTGAAGAGCACCGAGGGCGCGATCGGCTACGTCGAGATGTCCTTCGCCGAGAACTCGAGCCTGCAGACCGCCAAGGTCGCCAACGGCTCGGGCGAGTTCGTCGACCTCACCCCGGAGAACGCGGGCAAGACGGTCGAGGCCGCCGAGGTCGTGGGCACCGGCAACGACCTCAAGCTCAAGATCGACTACGCCACCAAGGCGGCGGGCGCCTACCCGATCGTCCTGGTGACCTACGAGATCACCTGTGAGAAGGGTCTCTCGGCCACGGACCTCCCGCTGGTCAAGGCCTTCCTCGGCTACACGGCGAGCGACGCCGGCCAGCAGGCCCTCACCACGCTCGGCTACGCGCCGCTGCCGGCGAGCCTCATCAGCAAGGTCCGGACCGCTGTCGAGGCGATCTCCTAACCCTGATGGCCACGTCTTTTTCGAAGACCGAAGGCGGGCCGGCGATGCGCCGGCCCGCCTTCCGGCGCAGCCGCGGCGATGGCCCGTTCCGCTTCCTGTCGACCGCCTCAGGCATAGTCCTGCTGGTGATCATGGCGGCGATCGGCGTCTTCCTCGTCGTGAAGGCGATCCCCGCTCTTCAGGCGAACACGTCGCACTTCCTGACCGAACTGACCTGGAACCCGAACGCCACCCAGCCCGTCTTCGGAATCGGCGCACTGGCCTTCGGCACCCTCATCAGCTCGTTCATCGCGCTCATCATCGCCACTCCTGTGGCGGTGGGCGTCGCCCTGTTCATCTCTCACTACGCACCCCGTCGCCTCGCCTCCGCACTCGGCTATCTGGTGGACCTGCTGGCCGCCGTCCCCAGCGTCGTCTACGGCCTGTGGGGCGTGGCCTTCCTCGTGCCCTTCATGCTGTCCCCGTCGAGCTTCCTCAACAAATACTTCGCCTGGATCCCGATCTTCGGAGGCGACCAGGTGGTGGGTAAGAGCATGCTCACGGCGTCGCTCGTGCTCGCGATCATGATCCTCCCGATCATCGCCGCGATCTCCCGAGAGGTCTTCCTCCAGGCTCCGCGGATCCAAGAGGAGGCGGCGCTCGCCCTGGGCGCCACCCGCTGGGAAATGATCAGGATGGCCGTCCTTCCCTTCGGCCGTCCCGGCGTCATCACCGCCGCGCTGCTCGGCCTCGGCCGGGCCATGGGCGAGACGATCGCCGTCGCCCTGATCTTCCCGGCGACCTTCACCATCTCGTTCCGCATCCTCAGCGCCAACGGCAACAGCATCGCCGCCAACATCGCCAACGGCTTCGGCGAGGCCACGCCCATCGGCCGCGGCGCCCTCATCGCGTCCGGTCTTGTGCTGTTCCTCATCACCCTGCTGGTGAACACGGCAGCCCGCCTCGTCATCGCCCGCCGCAAGGAATACGCGAGGGCCGCAGCGTGACAGTCGTGACCGGAATCCAACCCATCTCCGCCGGCAGGCGCGTCAAGGACCGGGCCGTCCAAGCCCTGGTCTACCTCGCGTTCGCCATCGCCGTCGTCCCGCTCGTGTCGGTTCTGTGGCTGGTCATCAGGAACGGGCTCAAGCGGTTCGACATCGAGTTCCTCACGCATTCGATGCGCAACATCGGCGCCAGAGACGCGGGCGGCGGCGCCTACCACGCGATCATCGGCACTCTCGAACAGGTGCTGCTCGCTTCACTGATCGCGGTGCCGATCGGCCTGCTCACCGCCATCTACCTGGTGGAGTACGGCAACGGCGGCAGGTTGTCGCGGATCGTCAGCTTCTTCGTGGACGTCATGACCGGCGTCCCTTCCGTCGTTTCCGGCCTTTTCATCCTGGCGTTCTGGATCCTCGCTCTCGGCATGCCGTTCTCGGGCTTCGCCGGCGCGCTTGCGCTCTCGATCCTGATGATGCCGACGGTGGTCAGATCGGCGGAGGAGATGCTGCGCCTCGTGCCGAACGAACTGCGAGAGGCGTCCTACGCGCTCGGCGTGCCCAAGTGGCGCTCGATCGTCAAGGTCGTGCTCCCGACGGCGTTCACCGGCATCGTCACGGGCGTCATGCTGGCCGTCGCCCGCGTCGCAGGCGAGACGGCTCCGTTGCTGCTCGTCGTGTTCTCCACCGACTCCATCAACAACGACCCGTTCAACGGGCCGCAGATGGGTCTTCCGCTGTACGTCTTTGATCAGGCCAGCCGCCCCAATGACACGGCCATCGACCGGGCCTGGGCCGGGGCGCTCACGCTGATCCTGATCATCATGCTGCTTAACCTGGTCGCGCGCCTCATCTCGTGGTGGCGTTCGCCCGCGAAGAGGGGATGAGAGATGGCCAAGCAGATCGAGGTCTCCGATCTCGACGCCTACTATGGGTCGCACAAGGCGATCGAGGGCATCTCGATGACCATCGAGCCGCGCTCGGTCACGGCCTTCATCGGCCCGTCCGGTTGTGGCAAGTCGACGTTCCTGCGGACCCTCAACCGTATGCATGAGGTCATCCCCGGAGCTCGTGTCGAAGGCAAGGTCCGCCTGGAGGACCAGGACCTGTACGGCCCCAGCGTCGACCCGGTGTCGGTACGCCGCACCATCGGCATGGTGTTCCAGCGCCCTAACCCGTTCCCCACGATGTCGATCTTCGACAATGTGGCGGCGGGCCTCAAGCTGAACGGCCGCTTCTCCAAGTCGCAGCTGGAAGGCGTCGTCGAGGAGTCGCTCAAGGGCGCCAACCTGTGGAACGAGGTCAAGACCCGGCTCAACAAGCCCGGTGCCGGCCTGTCCGGCGGTCAGCAGCAGCGCCTGTGCATCGCGCGGGCCATCGCGGTCAGGCCGCAGGTCCTGCTCATGGACGAGCCCTGCTCGGCCCTCGACCCGATCTCGACCCTCGCGATCGAGGATCTGATCTCCGAGCTGAAGCAGGAGTTCACGATCGTCATCGTGACGCACAACATGCAGCAGGCCGCCCGCGTCAGCGAAAAGACGGCGTTCTTCAACCTCGCCGCGCAGGGTCAGCCCGGGAAGCTCATCGAGATGGACGAGACTTCCAAGATCTTCACCAACCCGACGCAGAAAGCCACTGAGGACTACATCACCGGACGTTTCGGCTAAACCGCATAGGAGGATCGGGTGGCGGCACCCGCAGTGGAGGGGGACACTCGGTCGGCACCCATGCTTCTGGTGGCCGATCCGGACGCCGGCCTCATTCAACAGCTGGCGACGGCATTGGAGGCCGAAGGGGTCGACGTGACCGGGGCCGTGGACGGCGCTCAGGCGCTGCTCCAGGCCGGCGCGCTCAACCCTGACGCCGTGCTGATCAGTTCGTCTCTGCCCATCGTCGGCCCGGTCGAGTTCGTCCGGGCCGTACGGCTGGCCCGTGCCGTGCCGGTTCTGCTCGGTATCGACTTCGGGGGCGATACCGAGCAGGCGCTCCAGGCTCTCGAAGCCGGGGCGACCGCATGCGTGGCCCGGCCGTACCGGGTGCATGAACTGCTCCCGCTTGTGCAGGCCGCGTTCCGGCGGCAGGGCGACCATCGGGTCGTGCTGACGATCGGCGACGTGGAGCTCGACGTCTCGGCCTACCAGGTCAAGGTGGCAGGGACAATCGTCCATCTGCCGCTACGAGAGTTCGAGCTGCTGCATTACCTGATGCGCAACGCCGACAGGACCGTCACGCGCGAGCAGATCATGCGGCACGTGTGGCATTCCACGGACACCATTTCAACGAACACGATCGCCGTCCACGTCAAGCGGCTGCGTGCCCGGCTGGGCGACGACGAGGACAAGATGATTCAGACCGTCCGCGGAGTCGGGTATCGCCTCGTCTCCGGATGACCTGAATCGCCACCCGCCCGCGGGTTCCTCTAAAGCAGTTTGAGGAACCCGCGGGCGGTCGCATGTAATCCGCTTGATAGCCGGCGAGCGATTCCCGGTCGGGGCGAACGTGTCGTAGCGGAGCTCCCCGGAGCCCGTCGTCGTGGCCACGCGGCGTACGAAAATCCTCGAGAAACCTCGCAGAGTGTGTCGGATCGAGGCAGCGGCGTTCGTAGCAGGGGTGAGAGGCGGCCCGAGGGGGCGGCCACACGACCACAGGAGATGATCCCGATGGCGCAGTATCAGATGTCCGTGCTCGACGAGACGGCCGGCCTCGCCACTGCGGAGGAAATGGCCGCGATCGACGCCTTCAACGAGCAGCTCAAGGCCGACGGCCACTGGGTCTTCGCCGGGGGCCTCGCGTCGCCCAGCACGGCCACCGTCGTCGACGGCAGGGGCGGGGAGCCGGTGTTCACCGACGGGCCCTACCTGGAGTCCAAGGAGCACATCGCCGGCTTCTGGATCATCGATGCCCCCCACCTCGACGTGGCGCTGCGGCTCGCCGCCCTGGGGTCGAAGCACTGTAACCGGAGGATCGAGCTCCGGCCGTTCTTCGGCGAATGACCGACGTCGGCGAGGTGATCATCCGGGTCCACCGCGAGGAGTGGGCCCGGGTGGTCGCGACCCTGGCCAGGCGCCTCGGGGACCTCGACATCGCCGAGGAGATGGCCGCCGATGCGTTCGCGGTCGCCGTAGAGCGCTGGCCGGTCGACGGCGTCCCGCCGAATCCCGGCGCGTGGCTCATCACCACTGCCCACCGCAAGGCCATCGATCGGCTCCGGCGCGAGGTCAGGCGCGAGGAAAAGCACAAGGAGGCGCTGATGCTGTTCGACGCCCCCGAGCCGCTCGGCGCCCTCGACGACGACCGGCTCCGCCTCGTCTTCACCTGCTGCCACCCCGCTCTCGCCATGGAGGCGCGGGTTGCGCTGACCCTGCGGATGGTCGGCGGGCTCACCGTGCCCGAGATCGCCCGCGCGTTCCTGGTCGAGGAGACCGCTATGGGCCGACGGATCACCCGCGCGAAGGCGAAGATCAAGGCGGCGAAGATCCCCTATGGCGTGCCGTTACGTGAGGACCTCCCGGCTCGGGTCACCGGGGTCCTCTCCGTCCTCTACCTGATCTTCAACGAGGGCTACCTAGCCTCGGACCCCGAGAAGGAGCCGGTCCGCGGCGACCTGACCGCCGAGGCGATCCGGCTGACCCGGCTGGTCCGTGCCCTGATGCCGGCGGACGGCGAGATCGCCGGACTCCTGGCGCTGATGCTTCTGACGGAGGCCCGCGGGGCCGCGCGGGTATCGGCCAACGGTGAGCTCGTCGCCCTCGACGAGCAGGACCGCGGCGCCTGGGACCGCGAGCTGATCGCCGAGGGGCACACCCTGGTCCGTGCGCGCCTCTCCTCCGGCCAGGCGCCGGGGCGTTACCAGATCCTCGCCGCGATCAACGCTGTCCACACCGACGCCCGCGACATCCGTGACACCGAATGGCCGCAGGTCGTCGCGCTCTACGACCAGCTGGTCCGGCTCGACCCCTCGCCGATCGTGCGGCTCAACCGGGCGATCGCGGTCGCCGAGATCGACGGCCCGCAGGTCGCGCTGGCGGAGGTGGACGGTCTGCCGCTGGAGGGCTACCACGCCTTCCATGCCACCCGCGCCGACCTGCTGCGCCGGAGCGTGGAGTCACGGGCGGCGTATGACCGGGCCATCGGTCTGGCCGGCAACACCGCCGAGGCGGCGTATCTCACCCGTCGCCGCGACCAGCTGGCCGGCCCGTGAACCGCACCACCCCGGTCACCGCCTCAGCCTCATGCCCCAGCACGGCCCGCGCGTCTCGTGATACCCCGAGCCCATCTGCATCTCCGTGATCGTACGGCTCGGCCCGTGTCTTGTCTTGCGAGGGAATGTATTGCAGGGGAAAGACCCCTGG
>NZ_BOOR01000072.1 GCF_016863335.1 Planotetraspora thailandica | reverse complement strand
ATGCAGATCGCACTGACCTGGCCTTCGGCAAGGCTGCCGTCGGCGAACCGGGTTCGTACTACGGGCAGGCGGGCCAGCTGGGTCCCGAGCATCACCACATGGGAAGCCGAGCCCGCGCCGGCGCCGCATCCGCTGCGCAACCACGCCTGGGTGCTGGTGTGCCCGTGCCCCCGAGCCTCTCCGGTGCGATGAACCCGATCCACCCGCGCCGCAACAGCCGACATCAGCCGATCCCGCGCGTAGATCAGCTCCTGCGCCTCAGCCAGACACCCAGACGGCAAATCCGGCATCTCCGCCACGGCCAGAGCACTGGCGGCATCAAGCAGCACCGCCACCAAATCACCCGAACCCAACCCGGCAAAGGCCTCAGGCCCGGAATCGGTCGGTGCTGGGGTAAGGCGCGTCACATTCGGGTCGGTGCCGTCGGCCTGTGAGGAGGCCGCGGGTGCTGACTCTGACGGTTCGGCTGCTTCCCACCACAGAGGTGAGGAGTTCAAGGCGGAGGTGCCGTCCGATGAGCAGACTCCGGCTCGTTCCGCCGCTTCCACCCACCATTGCGGGAGGCGCGGCACCTGATCAGCATCCGAACACCCCCCGGTCACACCCACCTCCCGAATCGAAAACGTGTCTGAATACTCTCACAGAGAGTGACCGACTCGCTACAAATATCGAACAGAATATCTATCTAGCGATCGCGCCGAACCCGTCGACGATGAGCGGCTTTCACGTTGCACCAGCCGGCATCCGTCTGCCGGTCATGCCGAACAGAGGGGCATCCGCGCGTAATGCTGGGGTGCACGGCCACCACAGTCCGATATTCGCGCCCACCCGCGGCGGACTCGTCGTGATACCGGCTGACCGGCGCGGCCACCGCCGAGCCCAGATTCTGCCTAGGACGGCTTTACGGTGAAGTCGTGCTCACCGTAGGAGTGGACCTGGCGGCGGAGGCGGTCAGAACCGCCGTGGCCTGGGTGGAATGGTCGGATGGCGCCGCGTCCGTTCGTGACGTGGTCGTGTACGCCGACGACGAGCTGATCGTCGAGGCGATCGCCCAGGCGGACAAGGCCGGCGTCGACTGCCCGCTGGGCTGGCCGGACAGGTTCGTCTCCTTCGTCTCCGCGCACCGCGTCGGCGACGTCGAGGTCCCCGGGGGTCTCGGCCGGGACTGGCGGCGCGACCTGGCGCTGAGGGTGACCGACCTGGCCGTGCACGAGCGTACGGGACTGCGGCCGCTGAGCGTCTCGGCCGACCGCATCGCCCATCCCGCCATGCGGTGCGCGGCTCTTCTGTCGCGCCTGGCCGTACGAACGGGCGGCCGGGTCGCCAGGGACGGCACGGGGCGGGTCGTGGAGGTCTATCCCGCCGCGTCACTGAAGGAGTGGGGCCTGCCGTACCGCGGATACAAGCGGACGGAGAACGCCGTGGCGCGCGGGAAGGTGGTGGACGCGCTCACGGCCGCCGCGCCGTGGCTGGACTTCGGCGAACACGAGGCGGTCTGCCGGAGGTCGGACGACGCCACCGACGCGGTCGTGGCCGCGCTGACCGCGCGTGCCGCCGCGCTGGGGCTGGCCACCCTGCCCGCCCCCGGCCAGGCCGCGAGTGCCGTCACAGAAGGGTGGATCGCGGTTCCCACGTCGCCGCTGCCGATGTTGCCGGGGTGACGCTCACGCGGCGTCTCGCGGGGCGAGTACCGCCAGGGCCGTGTCCAGCGCGGCTTCGAGGTGCTCGATGCTGCCGGTGGCCTGCATCATCACCACGCCGCCCTGGATGGCGGCGAGCGTCGCGGAGGCGACCTTCTCCGGTCGCAGGGACGGCTCGGCCAGGCCGAGCGTCTGGGCGCGCCCGACCCCCGCGGCGATCCGCGCGTGCCACTCGTCGATGAGGCGGGCGACGACGGCGCGGATGCCGGGGTCGGACGGGCCGAGTTGCGCGGTCAGTGCGGTCAGCGGACAGTGGATGCCCTGCTCGCGATACCTGCGGACAACCACGTCTCGCCAAGCCTTCCAGCTGCCCTCCGGGCCGAGCTCGTCGAGGAAGGGCTGCTGGTCGGCCAGCACCTCGGCCGCTTCGTGTACGGCGACGGCGCGCAGCAGCTCGGCGCGGCCGTCCGGGAAGTAATGGAAGAGCTGGCTCTTGCTGGTCGCCGTCGCCGCCCGGATGTCGTCGAGACCGACCTGGTCGGCCCCTTGGGCGCGGATGAGCTGAGCCGCGCCCGCGACGATCCTCTGCCGTGTCGCGGCGCCTTTGGCGGTGAGGGCACGGGTCATGCCTGGAGGATACAAGGCTGGACCTTTCGGTCCAGTCTTGTACGGCATGCTCAGCGGCGGGCCACGGTCTCGATCGCCGGGGCCCGCCGTACGGGCTCGTCGATGCGGCGGATGTTCACGATGCGGGTGTCGACGCCGCAGGCTCCCGTGCGGCGCGCGCCTGCCACCAGTGTGTCCGCCCGTGTGCCCGCCAGTGTGTCGGCGCAGCGCGGTCGTGCGCTGCGGGCCTCGGGAACGGGAGATGCCTCGGCCCGGAAGGTCTCCCGGAGCCCTGTGGCGTCGAGGACGACCGCCAGGGTGCCGTGCACTCCCGTCAGCCGCAGGGAGCCTCCGGCTCTCTCGCTGTCGCCGAGGCCGTCGAGGAGGACCTCCAGGCCGGTCGAGTCGCAGAACCGGAGGTCCGATGCGTCCACCACGAGTCGCGTGTGCCCGTCCGCGACGAGCTGCCTGAGCCTGCCACGCAACACTCCTCCGGTCGCGATGTCGAGTTCGCCCGCGAGGGTGACCACGGTCACGGCCGGATGATCGTTTATGGTGATATCGAGCTGAGCTGTCATATGCGCGCCTTCGGTTGGATCGGGCGTGCTGTCCGAAATGACGCTATCCGTTCGTATGTCTACTCTCGGTAACGTGCGAGGCCGGTTCGGGCCGTGGAAGGCGAAGAGCTCAAGGTGGCGGCCACCACCTGGTCAACTGGGTAAAGGGCGACGCGTCCCGAGTTTGCCCTCGCCGCAGGTCAGCGACCTTGCCACGCCTTCTGTGCACGTGCCCCTTGCGGGCGGATGGGCGTCGAGGGCCATGCCCGCTATAAACCGCTCTCGGCCGATAAGAGAGACTCTAATCCGGTAAATCGTGATCTCGCCTGACAAGGCATCAAGAACAAGGGGACAGGCATGTACAAGCGCATCCTCGCCGCGATCGACAGCTCTGAGCGTTCCGATCGGGTGCTGGAGACTGTCGAGAACCTCGCCCGCCTGACCGGCGCGGCGGTCGACGTGGTCCACGTCGGCCCGTCGCAGATCGTGTACGACACGGTGGTCGACATCGAGGACGAGCAGGAGGCTCAGAAGGTCGTCGACAACGCCCTCGCCCGGCTGAAGGACGCGGGTGTGGCGGTGCAGGGTCGGGTGCTCACCGGTCTGCGCGGCGAGGTCGCCAACCTGGTCGCCGACCAGGCCCGCGAGCTCGGCAGCGACCTGATCGTCCTTGCGCCCGGGCACCACACCCAGCTCGGCGTGCTTTTCGGTGAGAGCGTGAGCGAGAAGGTCGCGCACCAGACGCCCACCTCGGTGCTGCTCGTCGTCTGAGCGCCGTCAGGGCGCGGCAGCCCGCGTCGCCGGTCGTGCGCGGCAGGCCGTCCCTTTCGAGGGGGCCCGCCGTGGCGGCCGGTGGCGTACGGCTCGGCCCGGCTAAATGACGAAATCTCTGGCTATTCGGTTAACTCGCTGCATCGCGTCAAAGGTGGCGTATAACGTCGGCAGTTCGAGTTACCCGTATTTCGCCAGAAAAAGAGGTAATCGGCGTGGGGCTTTCGTGGGCTGAGCCGCCGACGGGCCGAGTCGTACGCATAGCCGGTACGAGCGCGCGAACACTGGCGCTTTCGCTGGAGCCGCTCCCGGCCGGCGCCCCCGCCGTCGTCGCCTATACCCCGCCGCAAATGCCGGAGACGTCCACCGCGGACGTGGTCGCGGCCGTGCTGTCCGAACTGGAGGCCGCCGCGGTCGCCCTTTATCCGGCCTGGCTGCCGGAGGCCGACGGCATCACGCCTGGGGGAGCGGGAGCCGGAGCAGTTCGCGCCATCGCCCTGCAGGCGGCGTCCGCCACGGGCCATTTCGGGCCCTTTCTTGCCGATCTCGCCCAGCGCTCCCTCACCGGTGCGTCGTCCGGCCCGGCCAAATTCTCCCCCGAAGTGCGCGCCGCGGGTCTCGCCCGCGTTCTCGCCGCCGCCTACGGCCGCACGCGCGTGGCCGTACTGGTCGACGTGCCCGAGGGCCTCACGCCGGCCGGTGAGCAGGTGCTCGTGTCGGCCTTCGAATGGCTGGCGCACCACGCCGGGCTCGGCATCTGGTTCGCCGGCGCGCCCCTCGCCGCCGCGGACCGGCTCGAGGCCGTGACGGTCCAGCTCGAGGCCGTGACGGTGCCGCTCCCCGGCGCCGGCCCGGCGCCGCTCCCTGTACGGCAGGCAGAACAGACGCCGGCCGTACGGTTTCCGGCCCCGGCGGGTAGGCCGCACCCGGCGAGCACGATCGAGCGGCGGCTGGAGAAGGCCCTCGCGGCCTGTGAATGGGCGCACGGCCGGGAGTGGAACCACCCTTACCAGTCGCATGCGCTGGCCAACCGGATCCTGCTGGACCTGTGCTGGCTGCCCGAGCGGTGCGTGGTCGAGATCGACGGCCCGGAGCACCGCGACCCGGCGAGATTCGAAGCCGACCGGAGGCGCGACGTGCAACTCCAGCTCGACGGCTTCGCCGTGCTCCGCTTCACGAATGACCAGGTCTCCTCAGACGTCGAGGCCGTTGTCCGCCAGATCGAGCGGTTCGTCACGGGCCGCCGCAATGGAACGTTCGAAGGAACCCCCCATGACTGACCCGAAATTGTCTCTGCCGGAAATATCCGCACTCATCGCTTTGATGGTTGCAGCGACGGAGATTTCCAACAACGACCTTAAAGAGCGATACGGCCTGACCCTGACCGGTGAACCGCGGCGGCGCCTCAACGAGCGGAAACTGGTCGACAGCTGGAAGCAGGGGCGTGAATTCGTTCATGTCCTCACTGACGCGGGCTGGGCGCGGGTGGCCGAGGAGTTTCGCGCGGTCACGGTCACGGCGAGCGGATCCCCGTGGGCGATGGCCCGAGCGTTGATGGGCGGAGTCCAGGGGTTCATGGAGCGCACCGATCGCAGGCTGGCGGACGTCTTCGGACCCGAGGCGGACACGGAGGCGCTCATCAGGGAGGCGTACGCCGAGCTCGTGAGGGAGCCCGGCGGCTGGGTCGGCCTGGCCGAGCTCCGGGTGTTCCTTCGCGATGTCGCGAGAGACAGACTCGACGACGCGCTCAGGCGAATGGCGATCATGCCCGACGTGGACATCGTCCCCGAGTCGAACCAGAAGGCGCTGACCCCGCGGGACCGGAAGGCGGCGCTGGTGATCGGGGATCAGGACAAGCACCTCTTGTCGATTGGAGCCTGATGATGGCCTACGGACACAGCGCCCTCGCGGCGCTCACGTTCAACTGGGCCGACGGCCCCGACGACGTCTGGAGCCCGTCCCTGTTTCACGTCGAGGCGCTGAACCGGCCGACGGCGCAGGCCGTCCTCGACGGGGTGGCGGAGGCGAAGCGCAGTGCGGGCACCAGCCCGATCGGCCTGGTCGTCGAGGGCCAGCGAGGCGTGGGGAAGACGCACCTGCTGGGCTGGATCCGGGAGAAGGTCCAGGAGGACGGCGGCTATTTTTTTCTCGTACAGCTCCTCGATGCCAAGACGTTCTGGGACTGCGTCGCGGGGTCAGTGCTCGACGGCCTGGCGCGCGAACTGGACGGCGAAAGCCAGCTGAAGGCGTTCCTTCGCCGCCTCTCGTCGCAGGTGGGCGTGTCGCGGATGGTTCGCCGCTCGGTGATCGGCGACGCGCAGCTGACGGTGGACGCCCTGGACGCGTTCATCGAGGCGCTGATCGCCTTCGACGGGCATGTGGGCAGGCAGAGCCAGGACATCGCCAGGGCGCTGGTTCTGCGGGCCTCCACCGACCGGCACGCTCAGGACGTCGCCGACGCGCTGCTGACCGCCTTGCCGGAGGAGGAGCCAGGGGAGCGGGCCGCGTGGGGGATGCGCAGGAGCCAACGCACTCCCCAGGAGATAGTCAGGGATGTGTCGCGCCTGCTCGCGCTCACCGGACCGTCGGTCATCGCGGTCGACCAGATCGACGCGCTCATCACGACCGCGTCGACCCAGACCCTCGACCGGACGCGCGACTGGCGAGAGGCGCTGCTCATCGATCAGGTCGCAGGCGGTCTGATGGAGCTCAGGGACGTCACCCGGCGGACGCTCACCGTGTTGTCGTGCATTCCGGCGACGTGGGCGGTCATCAAGAACAACGCCACCGACACGGTTCAGGACCGGTTCCGCCCGGCGGTGCGGCTGAGGGTTGTGCCCGACGCCGAGACCGCCCGGGTGCTGGTGGAACGGCGGCTCGGCGCCCACTATCGCGACGTCGGTTTCCGGCCGCCTCACCCGACGTGGCCCGTCAAGCTCTCCGCCTTCGATAGCGCGGCCGGTCTCACCCCGCGACAGATCCTGATGAAGATCGACGAACACATCCGTACCTGCCGGAACACCGGTGAGATCACGGAGCTGGGGAGCTTCGCCGGCGTAGACGCGCCGGTGCCCATGCCGCCGCCGGTCACAGAAGGCCCCGAACTCGAGGCGCTCGACGCGCGGTTCGCGGAACTGAGAAGAAGCCCCCAGGCGGCCGCCGACGCCGCGGCGGCGCTCGACTCCGCCACCGAGGATGCGACGATGCCGGCGTTGCTGGCGGCCGGGCTCAGCGCGTGGATCGCGGAGCAGGGCGACGCGGGCCGGGCGTTCAACCAGGACGCGCCGCCGAGTGCCAAACCGCCCCTCCACGCGCGCCTGCGGCGAAGCCTCGACGAGGCGACCGAGGACGAGGAGCACTGGAGCTTCCGGGCGATCGCCGCGACGCACGCCAACGCCGCGCTGACCCGGGTGCGCAACGCGTGCGTGGCGGCGGGGCTGAACGCCGACGTCGGCAAACGGCACGTGTTCCTGCTCCGCAACGCGGAGTGGTCGGGCGGCGCGAAGACGCGCGAGACCATCGCGGAGTTCGAGCGAGCGGGCGGCAGGACGCTGCGCGTGGAGGAAGAGGACGTGAAGATCCTCGCCGCCCTGCGTGATCTTCTCAAGGAGAACCCCGCCCACCTGCATGCATGGCTGGCCGACCGGCGGCCGACCGGCGAGGTCAAGTTCCTCGCCGACGCGCTCGGCGAGGTATGGACCGTTCCGTACGGAACGCGGGTCGGCTCAGGGGACAACGGCGACGGCGTGGAACCCGGTGTATCGACCATCGTGGACACGCTGGAATCGGACGGTGCGGACTCGGCCGCTGCGGCGCGGGCCGGCATCGCCGAAGGCGTGCCGTCCGTCGTCGTCGGGCGTTCGGACGGCGGGGCCCCCGTCGGCGTGGGCCTGGAGGCGCTGCGCAAGCACACGGCGATCTTCGCAGGTTCGGGTTCAGGCAAGACCGTGCTGATCCGGCGGCTGATCGAGGAGTGCGCGCTCCAGGGGGTCTCGGCCATCGTGCTCGACCCCAACAACGACCTCGCGCGGCTGGGCGACGCCTGGCCGGAGCCTCCCGCAGGGTGGCAGGACGGCGACGCCGCCAAGGCCGAGCGTTATCTCGCCGGCACCGACGTGGTGGTCTGGACACCCGGCAGGGAGGGCGGACGCCCGCTCGCCTTCCAGCCGCTACCCGACTTCAGCGGGGTGGTCGACGACGCCGACGAGTTCAGGGAGGCCGTCGACGCCGCCGTCGCATCTCTCGTGCCGCGGGCCAAGCTCGGCGGCAGTACGGAGAAGGCCCACCGCGGCCGGGCGGTGCTGACGCAGGCCGTCGACTATTACGGACGGCACGGCACCACTCGGCTGGAGGGCCTGATCGAGTTGCTGTACGACCTGCCGGACGGCGTGAGCACCCTTCCCAACGCAGGCAAGATCGCGGAGGTGGTCGCTCAGAATCTGACGGCGACCATGGTCACCGACCCGCTCTTCGGCGGTGGGGGAGAGGCGGCCGATCCCGGTGTGCTGCTCACCCCGCCGCCGGGCAAACGGGCGCGCATCTCCGTCATCAGCTTCGTCGGCCTGCCGTCCGACGAGCAGCGGCAGAGCTTCGTCAACCTGCTGCAACTGGCTCTGTTCTCCTGGATCAGGAAGAACCCGGCAGGGAACCGGCCGCTGGGCGGTCTCCTTGTGATGGACGAGGCGCAGACGTTCGCGCCGTCCGGCGCCATGACGGCGTGCACCCAGAGCACGCTGGCGCTGGCGTCGCAGGCCCGCAAGTACGGCTTGGGCCTCGTCTTCGCCACGCAGGCACCCAAGGGGCTGCACAACCGGATTCCGGGCAACGCCGCGACCCAGTTCTTCGGCCTGCTGAACAGCCCGGTCCAGATCGAGGCGGCCAAGGAGATGGCCAGGGCCAAGAACAGCACCATCGGCGACGTCGGGCATCTGGGCGCCGGGCAGTTCTACGCGGGCGTCGAAGGCTCGGCGTTCACGAAGATCCAGGCCCCGCTGTGCCTGAGCCACCATCCGAGGAGCCCGCTCACGACGGAGGAGGTCGTCCAGAGGGCGCGGCAGCCGCAGTGAGGCCGATGCACCGGGATCCGCTGCGTACCAAACGTTTGCTTCCACGGGTACGGTTGTCGGAAGAACACCGGTTTGCGAAAGGCGGTAGGCGCAGGTGGAGGTCGAACAGACGGCGTTGCCGGGGATCGGGCTGCGGCACGAGTTCACGACACGGTCCGGACGCAGGATCGGGGTGGTCTCGCATCGCACGGGCCGCCGCGACCTGGTGATATACGACCTCGACGATCCTGATCGGGCCTGCGAGACCGTGAAGCTGAACGACGAGGAGGCCGACGCGCTGGCCGAGTTGCTCGGCGCGCCGCGCATCGTCCAGCGGCTCAACGACCTGCACCGTCAGGTCGAGGGGCTGGTCAGCCTGCAACTGCCGATCCCCACCGGCTCGCCGTACGCGGAGCGGCCCATGGGGGACGCGCGCGTGCGCACCAGGACGGGCGCGTCGATCGTGGCGATCGTGCGCTCGGGGCAGGTCATCGCCAGCCCCGGGCCCGACGTCGTGCTGACCGGCGGTGACGTCGTCGTGGTGGTGGGCAGCCCTGAGAGCACCTCCGCCGTGGCCGACATCCTGTCCAACGGTTAGGCCGCCTGGTGCACGAGACTGCGATTCTGTTTCTCGAGTTCGGTGCGGTGGTCCTCGGGCTCGGCGTGCTCGGAGCGCTGGCGCTGCGCGTCGGCATCTCGCCCATCCCGCTCTACCTGCTCGCCGGTCTGGCGTTCGGCACGGGCGGCATCCTGCCTCTGGCGACCAGCGAGGAATTCATCTCCGTCGGCGCAGAGTTAGGCGTCATCCTCCTGCTGCTCACGCTCGGCCTCGAATACAACGCCGACGAACTCGTCACCAGCCTCAAGGGCAACGCCCGCGCGGGTGTCGTCGACGCGGTGCTCAACGCGGCACCCGGCGCGGTCTTCGCCCTGCTGCTCGGATGGGGACCGGTCGCCGCGATGGCGATGGCGGGCGTCACGTACGCGACCTCGTCGGGTATCACCGCCAAGGTGTTGTCCGACCTGGGCTGGATCGGCAACCGTGAGACGCCGGTGGTTCTGTCGCTGCTCGTCTTCGAAGACCTGACCATGGCGCTCTACCTCCCCGTCCTGACAGCCGTTCTTGCGGGGCTGAGCTTCGTCGGCGGCGCGATCACCGTGGCCATCGCGCTGGGGACGGTGAGCGTCGTGCTCGTGGTCGCCCTGCGCTTCGGCAGGCTCATCGAGGCGTTCGTGGCCAGCCCCAACTCCGAGGTGCTGCTCCTGAAGGTGGTCGGCCTGGCGTTACTGGTCGCCGGCATCGCGCAGCAACTGCAGGTGTCGGCCGCAGTGGGGGCCTTCCTTGTCGGCATCGCCCTTTCGGGCAAGCTGGCCGAAGACGCCCAGGCGTTGCTCGCGCCGTTACGCGACCTGTTCGCCGCGGTGTTCTTCGTCTTCTTCGGCCTCCAGACAGACCCTACGAAGATCGGCCCGGTCGCGGGCGTCGCCGCGCTGCTCGCCCTGGTCAGCATGATCACCAAGCTGCTCACCGGGGCCTACGCCGCCCGGCGGGCCGGCATCGCCCGGGCGGGCCGCGCGCGGGCGGGCATCGCCCTGATCCCCCGCGGCGAGTTCAACATCGTGATCGCCGGCCTCGCGGTCGCCGCCGGCGCCCACCCCGACCTCGGGCCGCTGGCGGCCGCGTACGTGCTCATCCTCGCGGCGTTCGGCCCGCTCGCCGCACGGCTCGTGCAGCCGTTCATCACGGCGATCGCCAAACGCGCCTGACCGCGAGGAGAAGGATGGCGTGTTGCCGGGTAGGGCTCCGGCGTGGCGGACAAACTGGAGCCCTACCGCGGCAAGCGCGACCCCCGGCGCACAAGCGAGCCGATCCCCGAGGCGGCCCCCCAAAAGGGTGACGGGGGTGACACGTTCGTCATCCAGGAGCACCACGCGCGCTCGCTCCATTGGGACCTGCGGCTGGAACGCGACGGCGTGCTGGTCTCCTGGGCGATCCCTAAGGGACTGCCGCCCGACCCCGGCACCAATCACCTGGCCGTGCACACCGAGGACCACCCGATGGAGTATGCCGAGTTCGAGGGGGAGATCCCCCAGGGCGAATACGGCGGCGGCACCATGACGATCTGGGACCACGGCAGGTACGAGACGGAGAAGTGGACCGATCGCGAGGTCAAGGTCGTGTTGCGAGGCGCTCGGGCCGACGGCCGCTACGTGCTCTTCCGGACGCGGGGCGACAACTGGATGATCCACCGGATGGATCCGCCCGCCCCCGGCTGGGAGCCGCCGCCCGCCTCCCTGGCCCCGATGCGTCCCGTCACCCGGAGCCGCGCGCCCAGCGGCAGGTACGCCTGGGAGTTCGCGTGGGGCGGTGTCCGGATCCTGGCCTACGTCCAGGGAGGAAGGGTGCGGGTGCAGTCGGAGGACGGTGACGACGTCACCGCCGAGTACGGCTGGCTCCGGCCGATGGGGGAGACGCTGGGCAGTCGCGCCGTCGTGCTGGACGGCGAGGTCGTCGCGCTCTCCGGCGTCCCCGTCTATGTGTGCTACGACGTCCTCCACGACGACGGGCGCTCGCTCCTCGCCGAGCCGTACGAGCGGCGGCGCTCGACGCTTGAGGAGCTGGCGATCGGGGGGCCGCGGTGGCAGACCGCGCCGAGCTGGCCGGGACGTCTCGACGAGGTACGGCAGGCGGCCCGCGAGCAGGGGCTGCCGGGGGTGGTCGGCAAGCGTCTCGACGCTCCGTACGAACCGGGGCAGGAGTCGGCGGCGTGGATCTTCCTGCCGAGCCGCCCCTGATCAGGCCTGGATGCTCGGGCTGAGGGCGTACCCGAGCTGGGAGCACAGCTCGAGCTGGTCGTAATAGACGCGTTTGACGACGATGAGGCCGTGGTCCACCGTGCAGGCGGAACATCCGCGCATGAGGACGCGGCGGCCGGTGGGCTCGGCCAGCCCGCAGCCCGGGATCAGGAACGGCCCGGAATGGACGGCGCTCATGGTCCACTCGTTGAGAGCCGGGTCGCCGCAGCTCACTCGATGCCACGTGGTCAAGACGAGGTCGGGGAACGCGCCGAACATGTGTTCGTAATGCCACGCGATCTGCTCGTGCCCTTCCATGATGCCCACGGGGGTGACGAGCACGGCCTGCGGATGGAATTGGCGCATCGTCAGGCCGAGGTCATGCGCGTTGAGTGCTCTGTACAGCGAATCTGACATCTTCATGGCCTCGGTCATCGTGCTCGCTCCCATTTGCGCCGAATGCTTCACGCTAGCGAGTGGTATGCAAAGACCGGTTCACGAGCGTGCGCCTGCCCGGACGGGAGACCGTCGACGGGGCCGGGCAAGTGCCGCCGCCACGACCGCGGCCGCGGCGGCCAACCCGGCCCCCACGCCGAAGGCCAGGTGGTAGCCGTCGTTGAGCGCGTCGGCGGCGGGCGTTCCCATGGACAGGCGGTCGTGGGTGCGCCCGGCGGCCAGCGCGGCGAGCACCGCGAGGCCGAGCGCGCCGCCCGCCTGGGCCGAGGTCGCGGTCAGGCCGGAGGTGACCCCCGCGTCGCCGGGCGTCGCCGGGGACATCGCCAGGGTCATCACCGCGGGCATCGCCAGCCCCATTCCGCCGCCGAGCAGGATCATCATGGGCAGCACCGCCATCACGTACGGCCCGGCCGCGGGGGCGCGGGCGGCGAGGCACAGGCCCGCCACGATGAGTACCAGCCCCGCCACCAGCACCGGTCGCGCCCCGGCCCGGGTGACGAGCCGGGCGGAGACGCCGAGCGAGATCACGGCGAGCGTCACCGGCATGGGCAACCCGGCCAGGCTGGTCGCCATCGCGTCGTAGCCCAGCACGAGCCGGAGGTACAGCACGCTGAGGAAGCCGAATCCGGTGACGGAGGCGACCATCAGGACCTGCACCAGATTGGCCCCGGCGACCACCCGTGACCGCAGCACGCGCGGCGGCAGGAGCGGGGCGGCCGCCGTGGCCTGCCGTACGGCGAAGCCCGCGAGCAGTGCGACGGCGACCGCGCCGAGCCCCGCCGTGCGGGCCGAGGCCCAGCCGTGACCGTCCACCGTGACGATCGTGTAGACGCCCAGCATCAGCCCGGACGTGACGAGGAGCGCCCCGGCGACGTCGGCGCCGGCGCGCAAGCCGATCCCGCGGTCGGCCGCGATCAGGCGCAGCGCCAGCAGGGCGGCGGCCACGCCGATCGGGACGTTGACGAAGAAGACCCAGCGCCAGCCCGCGGCCTCGGTGATCATTCCTCCGGCGACGCCTCCGACGGTGCCGCCGGCGGCGGCGATCGCGCCCGTCCAGCTCATCGCCCGCGCGAGGTCCCGCGGGTCGGTGAAGAGCGTCATGGTGATGCCCATGGCGACGGCGGCCGCCATGGCGCCTCCCACGCCCTGAGCGAACCGCGCGGCGACGAGGATCTCCGGGGTGGGGGACAGGCCGCAGAGAAGAGACGCCCCGGTGAACACCGCGACGCCCGCGACGAACATCCGCTTGCGGCCGATGAGGTCGCCGAGGCGGCCCGACAGCAGCAGCAGTCCGGCGAAGGCGATCATGTACGCGTTGACCACCCAGGCCAGGCCCGCCTGGGTGAAGCCGAGGTCGGCCTGGACGGACGGCAGCGCGATGTTCACGATGCCTCCGTCCAGGATGATCATCAATTGCACGGTGCTGAGCACAGAGAAGGACGCCCAGGATCCGCGGGCGATCGGTCGGGGTGAGGTCATGCCGCCGACCCTAAGACGCTCGTGTGAGACGCCCAATGCTCATTGATCTTGATTTCATGCGTGATCGTCCATGCGGGGAGAGGATACGGTGTCGGCATGGACGTCCTCAGCGACGTGATCGCCACCATGCGAACCGGAGAGCCGCGCTCGGCGCTCGCACGCTGGCGGGCCCCGTGGGGCCAGGCGTACCTGCCGGTGCCGGGCGCGGGCTTCCAGGTGATCCTTCAGGGTTCCTGCTGGCTCATCCCTGCGGAGGGGGCGCCTGTCGCGCTCGGTGTGGGAGACGTGGTCTTCCTCGTCAACGGCCGCGGGCACGCGCTCGCCGACACCCCCTCCACTCCGGTGCCGGAGCCCGCCTGCGACCCCCGCGACCACCACCGTCGTTACGCCCCTCCCCCCGAGGACGACGGCCCGCGCGACGGCCCGGGCGCGGTCACCGTGGCCCTCTGCGGCGCCTACCAGCTCGACCCCGTCCGGGCGCATCCGCTGCTCGCCGACCTGCCGGAGATCGTCCACCTGCCCGCCAGGCCGGGTCGCGACCCCGAGATCCGCGCCGCCGTCGAGTTGCTGGGCGGTGAGCTCGCCCGGCCCCGGCTCGGAATGGACGCCCTCGTGCCTGCCCTGCTCGACATGCTGCTTCTGTACATCCTGAGGTCGTGGTTCGCCGAGCAGCCAGAACTGGGGACGGTCACCGGCTGGGCCGCGGCGCTCAACGATCCGGCCGTCAGCGCGGCACTGCACGCCATCCATCGCGAGCCCGCTCGCCCGTGGACGGTCGAGGCGCTCGGGTCGCACGCCGGCCTGTCGCGGGCCGCGTTCGCCCGGCGCTTCGCCGAGATGACCGGACAACCGCCGCTCACCTACCTGACGTGGTGGCGGATGACCGTCGCGGAGCGGCTCCTGCGCGAATCGGACGCGCCGCTCAGCGCCGTGGCCGCGCAGGTCGGCTACGCCTCCGAGTTCGCCTTCGCCAACGCCTTCAAACGCCGGTACGGCACGGCCCCCGGCAGGTTCCGGCGCAGCGAGCGCGCCTGAGCCCGCTCGCTCCACCAAAGCGAGGAATGGGAGTCGCGCCTCCCGTGATATATCGCTTATGCCACCTTTCTATAGGTACGAATGCCGTGTGGCCAGCGTGGATCGATTTATGCGGCAATTATTCTGATGTCAGGAAATTGTGCAGTGGCAAGGCTGGTAAATCGCATGGGTTACGGCCGGTCGCTTCGCCGAATCTTCCCAGAACGGCGCAGATGGCACGAGGTCAGGAAAGGTCAGAGTTAGGTGGTCGGCTTTTGTGTCGGCGGAGCATCTGTTTGCTGTTATCGAATATCCCGCCGGGTGTCCGGGTTTGCGGGACGGGTATCTCCCGATCGCATCGCCCACCGCGGTGACCGAAAACCAATTCTCAGCATGGAGGGAAATCAATTGATTTCTCGTACGAGCCACTCGACTTCAACCCCGCGTGGCGCCGGTCGTCTGGTGACGTGCCTCGTCGCGGCGACGGTGGCATGTGGAACCGTGGGCCTGACGAGTCTGGCCGCCTCCGCCGACACCAAGGCGAAGGGCAAAGCACCGGCGGAGTGGTTCGACTCGGCATTCGTCACCATCGACACCGTGGCGGGCACCAATGTGAACGAACCGGGGCGCGTCTTCAGGGTGTCGGCCAACGGCGGAGTCCCCTGGATCAGGGACCCCAACACCAACACGTGGATCAACCTCAGGGGGATCGAGAGCAGCGGGGGCGGCGCCGTGACCAACATGACGGTGGCCGACAACAGGTTGGCCATCACCGCGGACGACGCGGTGGCTACGGACAACGTCAACGCCTCCCTGCTCATCGCCGCGGAGACCGCGAGTGGGAGCATCTACCAGACCACGTGCACCTGGGGCGCCACCGTGGGCTCACCCCTCCCGGCGACCGCGACCACCGCCTTCTTCCCGGCGGGGCCGTCAGACCTGACACCCCCGTGCGGTCCTGGCTGGACGCTGATCGACTGACCGTGGCACGCATGGCGAAATGACAACCAGGGCGGGCATCTCCGGTATTGGACGGGAGGTGTCCGCCCTGGTTGTCGTTTGCGTGGCCGGTGTCTGTTTCGCGTGAGCCCCCGGCAGCGGCCGGGTGAGGGCCGTGTGGTTGGGTCATCCCTGTGATGGGTCAGGTGATCGGGCTCGCCGCGGCCGGCGTGCTGGCGGGTGTGGTGAGCACGGTGGTCAGCCTGGCGTCGATCGTCTCCTATCCGGCGCTCCTCGCCTTCGGCATCCCGCCGCTGAGCGCCAACGTCACCAACACCGTCTCCCTGCTCTTCACCGGCCTCGGCGCGGCGGCCGGCTCGCGTCCCGAGCTGGCCGGCCAGGGCCGGCTCGTCCTGCGGTTCGGTTTGATCACCGCGGCCGGCGGCGCGGTCGGCGCGGTGCTGCTGCTGGCGACGCCGTCGCAGACGTTCGAGATGATCGCGCCGCTGCTCATCGCGGGCGCGTCGCTGCTGCTGCTCCGCCCGCCCCGGCCGGGCCATGTACGGCTCGGGGGTGAGAACGGCGGGCCCCTGCGGGCGGCGTTGTTCGCGGTCGCCGTCTACCTGGGCTATTTCGGCGCGGCCGGCGGCCTGCTGATGTTCGCCGTGCTCGGATCCGCGCTCGACCGGTCGCCGGTCAGGGTCAACGCGATCAAGAACGTCGTCTCCTCGCTCGCCAACGGCGTGGCCGCGATCGGCTTCGCGTTGTTCGGGCCCGTGCAGTGGGCGGCGGTGGCGCCGCTGGCGGCGGGCTTCCTCGTCGGCGGCTGGATCGGGCCCGCGATCGCGCGCCGGCTTCCCGGGCACTCGCTGCGCATCATCGCCGCGGTCTGCGGGCTGGCCGTGGCGGTCAAACTCGGCCTCGACGCCTACACCGGCTGAATGCCGAGCTCAGGAGCCGTCGCCCGCGGGGGCCTGCGCCACCCGCTCGCGCAGGCGGTCGCGGATCTCCTCGGGTGTGTAGGCGCGGCGCCGCCGCTCCGCGCGCACGACCACCACTCCGGTCGCGGCGACTCCCGCGAACGCCGCGAGACCCAGTACCTTCCACCATCGCATCTGCCTAGGCTACTGCCGTGCCGGATATGCGGATAAGTCTTGATGAAGCGGTCGACCTCACGCGCACCGGAGACGTATGGGTCTTCCGCGGTCGCACCGTACCCGACCGCGCGATCCAGATGACCACGAACAGCCCGGTCAACCACGTGGGCATGGCCGTCGTCGTCGACGACATGCCCGCGCTGATGTGGCATGCCGAGCTCGGCCGCTCGCTTCCCGACATGTGGTCGGGCACCCACCAGCGCGGCGTGCAACTGCACGACCTGCGCGACGCCGTACGGGTGTGGGCCGACAGGTACGGCCAGCGCGCGTGGCTGCGCCAGCTCGAACCGCCGGCGACGCAAGACATGGAGGACGCCGTGCTGCGCACGATCGCGCGGCTGGACGGCACGCCGTTCCCGTCGACCGCGCAGCTCGCCGGCCGGTGGATGCGCGGGCGGCTGCCGAACTTCCTGCGCGGGGACACCGCCTTGGAGACGGCCTACTGCGCCGAGGTGGTCGCGCTCACCTACGAGGCCATGGGGCTGCTCCCCAAGGGACGCCGCCCGAACTGGTACGACCCGGGCAGATTCTGGAGCGGGGACGACCTGGAGCTGCTGAACGGAGCGCAGCTGGGCGGCGAGATCGCGGTGGAAATTCCGCCGGTTCGCTGAGATCCGTGAAAACCGCGTCAAGATTTCACCGGGGCGGTCAACCTGCCGCCCCGGCGACGCGTCAGGACTAGGCATCGTTAGGTACACGCGGATGGCAGGGCCCATGCCTACTCCTGAGTTTCGAGGCGACGGCCTCGACGGTCGCGCCGGTCTCGACGGCGACGGACTTCGGGCGCGACGTGCGCTCGACGCGGTGAGCCGCCAGGGTCCCGAGGCGGTGGAGGAGGAGACCCTCCGGATGAAGTCCGAGCTGCTCCGGCTGTACGGCTGGGAGGGATACCAGCGGGTCATCGCCAAGATGGAGAGCGACCTGGCCCGCCTGCGGGAGCGTCCGGCCCAGTAGGCCTCCCCGCAAGTCTCCGCGTCAGCCTCCCTGGCCATACGGCAATGCCGCGCGGCCGAATCGTCCGGTTCTGCCACTCCTTGTGAAGAAGTGCCGGGAGATCATTGACACCTAAACCTTCTATTCCTACTTTTAAAGTAGGTATTGAAGGGACGTGTAGCCGCCATGCGCAAGAGATCTCTTTCCGGACCTGTCCTTCCCGTCGTGTCCCTGCTCGCGTTGAAGGAGGGGTCTCGATGAGCACGCCGCGCAAGCAGGTCCATCTCGCCGCCCACTTTCCCGGCGTCAACAACACCACCGTCTGGACCGACCCCCGGTCGAAGAGCCAGATCGACTTCTCCTCCTTCCGTCACCTGGCCGAGACGGCCGAACGTGGCAGGTTCGACTTCTTCTTCCTCGCCGAGGGGCTGCGGCTGCGCGAGCTGAAGGGCCGCATCCACGACCTCGACGTCGTGGGCCGCCCGGAGTCGCTCACCGTGCTCGCCGGGCTGGCCGGCGTCACCGAACGGCTCGGCCTGGCGGCGACCGTCAACGCCACCTTCAACGAGCCCTACGAGGTGGCCCGGCGGCTGGCCACGCTCGACCACCTCAGCGAGGGTCGCGCCGCCTGGAACGTCGTGACCACCTCCGACGCCTTCACCGGGGAGAACTTCCGGCGCGGCGGCTTCCTCGACCGGGCCGACCGCTACCGGCGCGCCGCCGAGTTTGTACGGCTCTCGCGCGAACTGTGGGACTCCTGGGAGCCGGACGCGCTGGAGGCGGGGGACGGGCGGTTCGTCCGGCCGGAGGCGATCGGCGAGGTGTCCTTCGAGGGGCGGCACTTCACCGTGTCCGGCGGGTTCACCGTGCCGCGAAGCCCCCAGGGCCGCCCGGTGATCATCCAGGCGGGCGACAGCGACGAGGGCAGGGAGTTCGCCGCGGAGACCGCCGACGTCATCTTCAGCCGCCACGGCACGCTGGAGGACGGGAAGGCCTTCTACACCGACGTCAAGCGGAGGCTGGCCGCCTACGGCCGCAAGCCGCACGAGCTGAAGATCATGCCGGCGGCCACCTTCGCCCTCGGCGACACCGAGGAGGAGGCGGCCGAGGCCGCCGCGGAGATCCGCAGGCAGCAGGTCGGCCCGCAGACCGCCATCGCCTTCCTCGAACAGGTCTGGGGGCGGGACATATCGGCCTACGACCCGGACGGGCCGCTCCCGGACGTGGACCCCGACCTGTCGGACGGCGTCTCCCAGGGCCGCGTGCCGATCGCCGACCGCACCGCGGTCGCCGCGCGGTGGCGTGCTCTCGCGGAGGAGAAGAAGCTCACCATCCGCGAGCTCGTCATCGAGGTGACCGGCCGCCAGTCGTTCATCGGAACCCCGGCGTCGGTCGCCGCGCGCATCGACGAGTTCGTGCAGGGTGACGCCGCCGACGGGTTCATCCTCGTGCCGCACCTGACGCCGGGAGGACTGGACGACTTCGTCGACCGCGTCGTCCCACTGCTTCAGGAGCGCGGCGTGTTCCGCGCCGAATACGCCGGGACGACGTTGCGCGACCACCTGGCCCTCGACTCCCTCTAGCCATGATCTGGGAAGGGCGCCGCATGCCGGATAAATCACTTCATCTTGCTGTCGCGCTGGACGGCGCCGGGTGGCATCCCGCGGCCTGGCGCGATCTGCCCGGGCCTGGAGAGGAGCTGTTCAGGGCTCGTTACTGGGCGGCCCTGGTGGCCGAGGCCGAACGCGGCCTGCTCGACTTCGTGACCTTCGAGGACGGCTTCGGCCTGCAGTCGACACTGCCCGACGGACCCGACGGGAGAGGCGACCAGGTCAGGGGACGGCTCGACGCCGTGTTGCTCGCCTCACGCCTCGCGCCCCTGACCACCCGCATCGGGCTGGTGCCGACCGCGACGACCACGCACACCGAGCCGTTCCACGTGGCCATCGGCATCGCGAGCCTCGACCACGTCAGCGGCGGGCGGGCGGGCTGGCGCCCCCAGGTCTCCCCCTGGAGCACCGACGCCGCACTCCTCGGCCGCAGGACGTTCCCCGAGTTGCGGCCGGACGCCCTGGACGAGCTGCAGGGGCACGTCGAGGACCTGTTCGCCGAGGCCGCCGACGCCGTCGAGGTGGCCCGCCGCCTGTGGGACAGCTGGGATGACGACGCCGAGATCCGCGACGTCGCCACCGGCAGGTTCATCGACCGCGACAAGCTGCACTACATCGACTTCGAGGGCCGGTTCTTCGACGTCAAGGGCCCCTCGATCACCCCGCGCTCCCCTCAGGGGCAGCCCGTGGTCGCCTCCCTGGTCCACGACGTCCTGCCGTACGCCTTCGCCGCGCGCAGCAGCGACGTCGTGTTCGTCACCCCGCACGACGCCGCCGAGGCGGCCGCCATCGTCGGCCGGGTGCGTGAGGCGGAGGCCGGCCGTACGGGAGAGTCTTTGCGGATCTTCGCAGACCTCGTCGTGTTCGTCGATCCCGAGCCCGGGGCCGCCGCCGCGCGCAAGGCCCGGCTCGACGAGCTCGACGGGGCCGAACTCGCCTCCGACGCGCTGGTGTTCGCCGGAACTCCCGCCGAGCTGGCCGGATTGCTCCTGGAATGGAGGGCCGCCGGCATCGAGGGATACCGGCTGCGCCCGGGGGCCCTGCCGTACGACCTGAAGGGTGTCACCCGAGGGTTGGTGCCGCACCTGCAGGAGGCGGGTGCCTTCCGCCTTCGCTACGACGCCGTCACCCTGCGCGGGCGGCTCGGCCTTCCGAGACCCGCCGGCCGCTACGCGGAGGAGGGAGCACGATGAAATTCCTGCTGATCACACTCATCACGCACACCGGCGACAGGGCGTCCACGACCGCCCGTTTCAGGGAGGTCGTCGACAACGCCGTGCTCGCCGAGGAGCTCGGGTTCGACGGCTACGGCGTCGGCGAACGGCACGAGCGCCCGTTCATCTCGTCCTCGCCGCCCGTCGTGCTGAGCCACATCGCGGCCCTGACATCGCGCATCCGGCTGTTCACCGCGGTCACCACGCTCAGCTTGCTCGACCCGGTGCGGGCCTTCGAGGACTACGCCACCCTGGACCACCTGTCCGGGGGACGGCTGGAGCTGATCATCGGCAAGGGCAACGGAGCGGCGCAGGCCCAGTTGTTCCACGTGACCGCCGAGGACCAGTGGGACCGTAACCGCGAGGGTTACGAGCTGTTCCGCCGGCTCTGGCGGGAGGACAAGGTCACCTGGGAGGGCCGGTTCCGGCCGTCCCTGACCGACGCGGAGACCTGGCCGCGCCCGCTGCAGCAGCCGATCCGCGTCTGGCACGGCAGCGCCACGAGCAAGGAGTCGGTCGACCTCGCGGCGCGGTACGGCGATCCGCTGTTCTCCGCCAACGTCACCAACCCCCTCGAGCCGTACGCCGAGCTGATCGACCACTACCGCGAGCGCTGGAGGTTCTACGGCCACGACCCGGCCGAGGCCCTCGTCGGTGCGGGCACCGCCGGCTACTACGCGGCGAAGACGTCGCAGGAGGCGATCGCGACCTACCGGCCGATCTTCGACGCCCGGCTGGCGATGTTCGCCGAACTCGGGCTCCAGCCGGTGTTCCCCACCTTGGAGGACGCCATCGAGCGCAGCTCGATCCTGGTGGGAAGCCCCGCGCAGATCATCGAGAAGGTTCACCGGTACCACGAGCGGTTCGGCCACGAGGTGATGCACCTGCACGCCGACGGCGACGGCCTCACCGACAAGCAGCACCGCGCCACGCTGGAGCTCTTCCAGAGTGAGATCGCGCCCGTGCTGCGCCGCGACATCCCCAGCAGGCCGTTCCCGTCGTCTCCCTTGGAGGGCTGAATGCCGACACCGCTGTCCATCCTCGATCTTTCGCCCATTCCGTCCGGCGGGACCGCGGCCGACGCGCTGCGCAACACGATCGACCTGGCCAGGAAGGCCGAGGAGTTCGGCTTCCACCGCTATTGGCTGGCCGAACACCACCTGACGGCGGGCGTCGCGAGCTCGGCGCCCGCCGTGCTCATCGCCCTGGTCGCCGCGGCCACCAGCCGCATCAGGGTCGGCTCCGGCGCCGTGCAACTGGGGCACCAGACGCCGCTCGCCGTCGTCGAGCAGTTCGGCACCGTCGACGCGCTCCACCCGGGCCGTATCGACCTCGGCCTGGGCCGCTCCGGGCAGCGCAGAGCCGAGGTTCTCAGCGAACAGCAAGCGCGCGAGCCCCAGTCACGTGAACCAAGGCCGCGCAGGACGGTCGGCGGTCTGCTCATCCCTGAGGAGTTCTCCTTCGCCGAGCTGGCCCGCTCGCCGCGTTTCGCGGCCCACGCCGCCCTGCTGCAGCAGCCGGGAGCCACGACGCCCGACTTCGCCGACCAGGTGGACGACATCATCGCGTTCCTCGCCGGGACCCACCGTTCGGGCGACGGCATCGAGGCGCACGTGGTGCCGGGCGAGGGAGCGGCGCTCGAACTGTGGATCCTCGGCAGCAGCGGCGGCCAGAGCGCCCAGGTGGCGGGGGAGCGGGGCCTGCCGTTCGCGGCCAACTACCACGTCAGCCCGGCGAACGTCCTGGAGGCCGTGGAGGCCTACCGCGCGGCGTTCAAGCCGTCGACGGCGCTCGCGGAACCACACGTGCTGGTCTCGGCCGACGTGGTCGTCGCCGAGGACGACGCGACGGCCCGCGAGGTGGCCTCCGGATACGGGCTGTGGGTGCGCAGCATCCGCAGCGGCGTCGGCGCCGTCCCGTTCCCGAGCCCGCAGGAGGCGGCCGCGCACGAGTGGACCGACGCCGACCGGCGGCTGGTCGCCGACCGTCTCGACACCCAGTTCGTCGGCACGCCCCCGGCGGTGGCCGAACGGCTGGCCGTGCTCCGCGACGTGACGGGCGCCGACGAGCTGCTGATCACGACGATCACCCATGACCACGACGTCAGGGTCAGGTCGCACGCACTGCTCGCGGAGGCGTGGAACTCGTGACGCCGGACCGTCGATAGCATCGGCATCCGACCGGCCCGAGCCCGACCGCACCTGGAGCGACGAATGACCTCTTCACCCGCAGGCGAGCTGGTGCTCGGCGGCTACACGCCCGACACCGGCGGTACGGGCCCCGGGCTGACCCGCGTGCGCGTGGACGCGGCCGGGCACATGGAGGCGGTCGCCGAGGCGCCGGTCGCGGGTCCGTCGTTCGTCACGGCGCACCCGCGGCTGCCCCTGCTGTACGCGGTGCTCGAACGCGAGGACGGGGGCGTGGCGGTCTTCGCGGACGAACCCGCTCCGCGCCTGCTCGCCGAGCACTCCAGCGGCGGCTCCGACCCCTGCCACGTCGCCGTCGACCCCGAGGGTGTGTGGCTCGCCGTCGCCAACTACGGCGACGGCACCGTCGCGGTCTTCCGGCTCGCGTCCGACGGCATGCCAGAGCCCGGCCCCCTGCTGTTCCCCAACGAGGGCCGCGGCCCCCACGAGGAACGCCAGGAGGGCCCGCATGCCCACCAGGCCGTCTTCGGGCCCGGCGGCGTGCTGCACGTCTCCGACCTCGGCACGGACGAGATCCGCCGGTTTCTGTCCGACATGACCCCGCACCCCGCCGGTCCCGTACGGCTGGCCCCCGGAACGGGCCCCCGGCACTTCGCCCACCACGGCACCCACTGGTACGTCGCGGGAGAGCTCGACGGCACGGTCAGCGTGTACGACGAGGACTGGAACGAGCTCGGGCGGGTGCCCGCCAGCGGGGTCGCGGGCCACAACCAGCCGTCTCACCTGGAGCTGTCCGCCGACGGCCGCCACCTCTACGTCGCCAACCGCGGCCCCGACACCGTGACCGCCTTCGAGGTGGACGGTGCCCGGCTGCGGCCGGTCGCGGAGGTCTCGGCGGGCGGTTCGTGGCCGCGGCACTTCGCGATCGACGCCGGGCGCCTCTACGTGGCCGACCAGCGGTCGGACGTGATCGCCCTGCTGGCGCTCAAGGACGGAGTGCCCGAGCCGACCGGGCTGACGTTCGCGTCGGGCAGCCCCTCATGCGTGCTGAGGCGCTAGACAGGCCCCTTCAGGAGATCAGCCCGACGCCGCCGACGATCCAGGCCTTCTCCGGCCGGGACGCGGCGGCGGTGCTCTCCGGCCGCCACCTGCGGATGTAGACGAGACCCGGCTCGACGAGTTCGGTGCCGTCGAAGAAGCGCAGCACGTCCTCGCGCCTGCGCGGCGCGTCGTCGGCGTTGGGCAGGATCCGGCGGAACGCCTCGACGATCGGGCCGACGAGGTCGGGGCGGGCGTCGAAGACGGCGTGACCGATCGCCAGGTAGCTGCCGCGGGCCACGTGGTCGCGCAGGTAGGCGACGGACTTGTACGGGTCGCTCGTGTCCGGGAGGTACTGCAGCCGGGCCGGGATCAGCAGTCCGACCGGCTGCTCGAAGTCGATGAGCCTGCGGATCTCGGGATTGTCGAGCAGCTCGGCCGGGTGGAGGAGGTTCCCCTTCACGACGCCGGTGTTCGGATTGGTCGCCAGGATGGCCCGCCCGTGGGTGAGCACCACGGGGTCGTCGTCGATGTACACCACCCGGGCGTCGGTCACCATCGACTGGGCGACCTCGTGGGTGTTGCGCTGCGTCGGCAGGCCGGAGGACACGTTGACGAACTGCCGGATGCCCTGGTCCACCAGGTAGCGCACCACGCGCTCCTGGAAGTCCCTGACCTCGACGGCCATGTCCTTGATCTCGGGGGCGAGCGTCAGGAGCCGCTGAGCGAGCTCACGGTCGGCGGCGAAGTTGTCCTTGCCGCCGAGGAGATAGTCGCTCATGCGGGCGATGTTGGCCGCGCTCGTGTTGAAACCCGGCACTCCGCGCCGCTCCGCGCCGCTCACAGCCGCCTCCTCGCCGTAGATACTGCCTTGACGATTATTGCCTAACAAATATCCCTTTGTGCCCGTAGACACACGCGCTAATCCCACCAGAACGACCAGGCGTTCTGCCCGACGATCTGTTCGGCGTAGTCGGCGAGAGTGCCGGGCCCCTGCAACACGCTGTCGGGGCAGAAGGTCCAGTGCTCGGCGGCGACGTACAACGCGTGCTGCCAGGTCGCCGGCGGCGCGGCGACGCTGAGATCGAGCGTGTTGAATCCCAGGCCCACCACGCGGGCGCCGAACCGCTCCTCCCAGCTGCGCACCACGGCCGACAGCGGCACCGTCCACTCGTTGTGGTTCAGCGCGCCCTGCCATCCGATGGCCACCAGCGCGTCCGCCCCCCGGTGCACCGCGGCCAGGCCGAGCGGGGTCCTGCGCTCGGCCACGACGCCCGCGTACCAGTCGGCGACGACGTCCGGATGGGCGACCTGCACACCCGGCCGCGCCGGCCCGGGGCAGTCGTCGCCGAAGGGCGCGAGGTCCATCTCCCGGTCGGTCAGGTCCGCCCACGTCTCCGCCATGAAACCGGCCGCCGTGTAGTAGCCGATCTCGGCGATCGAGTCGGGCGCGATCTGCCCGGCCGACCAGGGCTGCACCCCGTCCTCCAGCAGAACGGGCCAAAGGCCCGACCGCGCGTGCTCGCTCCGCAGCCGGGTCCACAGCCCGGCGTCCACCGGCGCGTCGCTGAGCCAGAACGACGGCCGGTGATGCGTTCGCATCCTGTCGTAATCGGGATCAGGCCACACGAGACCGCCGGGCGGCAGGTCGGCGTGCAACGTCCGGCCTTCCCCGCCGTCGCCGAACAGCAGCTCCAGTTCGAATGGCAGCTGCCGAAGCTGGTGATCCGACATGCGCCAATAATGTCGGACCTTGTCAGGAAACGCCCGGCGAGGGCCGCCTCAGGACAGGTTTCCGGCGTCTCCGTCGCCGCACTCAGGTCAGGAGGCGGTTGAGGACGCGCACGCCGAACTCCAGGCCCTCCACGGGCACCCGCTCGTCGACGCCGTGGAACATGCCGAAGTAGTCCAGCCCCGGGGGCAGCAGGAGCGGGGCGAAGCCGTACCCCTTGATGCCGATCCGCGCGAACGACTTGGCGTCGGTGCCGCCCGTCATGATGTACGGCACGGGCCTGCCGGTGGGGTCCTCGGCGAGAAGCGCGCCGGCGAGCTCGTCGAAGAGGCCGGAGGCGGGGGAGGAGACGCCCTCCTCGAAGCTGACGAACTCCCTGGTCACCTTGGGGCCGAGCAGCCGGTCGATCGTGTCGAGGAACTCCTCGCGCAGCCCCGGGAGGAAACGCCCGTCGACGTGGGCGTGCGCCGTGCCCGGGATGACGTTGACCTTGTATCCGGCGTCGAGCATGGTCGGGTTGGCCGAGTTGCGCAGCACACCTTTGAACAGGACGCTCGCCCGCGGCAGCCGCGCGACCTCCTCGTCGAGCCTGTCGAGGTCGATCGGCGTGCCCAGCGCCCGGGACAGCTCGCCGATCAGCCTGGCCACCTCGGGCGTGAGCCGCACCGGCCAGGTGTGGTCGGCGATCCGTGCGACCGCCCGGGCCAGCTCGGCTACCGGGTTGTCGACCGCGGGCTTGGATCCGTGCCCCGCGACGCCCCGTGCGGTGAGCCGCATCCAGGCGGTGCCGCGCTCCCCGACGGCCACCGGATAGATCCGGGCGTCGCCGTCGTGCCAGCTGAAGCCGCCCGACTCGCTGATCGCCTCCGAGCATCCCTCGAACAGGTCGCGATGCCGCTCGATCGCGTGGCCCGCGCCGTACTCGCCGGTCGCCTCCTCGTCGGCGAGGAAGGCGAGCACGAGGTCGCGCTTGGGCCGCAGTCCCTGCCGCGCCCACGCGAGCGTCATCGCGAGGGTGCCCTTCATGTCGACCGCGCCGCGCCCGTGCACGCACCCGTCGGAGACCTCGCCGGAGAACGGGTGCATCCGCCATTCCGAGGCGTCGGCCGGCACCACGTCGAGGTGCCCGTGGATGAGCAGGGCGTCGTCGCTGTCGCCGGGGATGCGGGCGACCACGCTGGTGCGGCGCGGGGCCGACTCGAACACGATCGGCTCGATCCCGGCCTCGTCCAGCAGCCCGGCGACGTATTCGGCGGCTCGCCGCTCGCCGGGCCCGTCGCCGGACCCGTCGTTGGTGGTGTCGATCCGCAGCAGGTCGGAGCAGATCTCCGCCACGTCGGTCATGTCGTCTCCCCGGTGCGTAGAAGTCCGTTGCCCCGGAGGGTGAGCGGCGGCACCTCCGGGGTCGCGAAGCCGAAGATCAGGCCGTAGAAGGCCAGCTCGGTCTCCAGGACGGCGATGATCGTCTCTTCCCGCCGCCATCCATGCTGTTCCCCCGGGAACGTCCGGTACGCCCACCGGCCGCCGGCCAGGTCCAGGGCCTCGGCGAACCGCTGCGACTGCGACGGGTCCACGACCGCGTCCTCGAGTCCGTGCAGGAGCAGGACGGGCCCGGACGCCCGGGCGGCGTGCAGCAGCGGAGAGCGGTCCGAATAGCGGGCGCGGGTCTCGGGCAGCGGGCCGATCAGCCCGTCGAGGTAACGGGACTCGAAGTCGTGCGTCTCGGCGGCCCACCCCTCCGGGTCGGAGATGCCGTAATGCGAGACCGCGCCGCGGAAGACGTCACTGTGCACGAGCGCGGCCAGCGACGTCCAGCCGCCCGCACTGCCGCCCCTGATCGCGACCCGGTCCGCGCGCCCCGAATCGATCAGCCATCGTGCCACGGCCTCGCTGTCGCGCACGTCGACCACGCCCCAGTTGTGCCGCAGGCGCTCGCGGTAGGCCCTGCCGTACCCGCTGGAGCCGCCGTAGTTCACCTGGGCGACGCCGATGCCCCTGCTGGTGAAGTAGGCGACCGTCAGGTCGAGCACCGGGACGGCCGCGCTGGTCGGGCCGCCGTGGACGAACACCACGTAGGGCCGTCCGGGGCCCGCCGTCGCCCCGGGATGCGGCGGGTAGAGGTGGGCGTGCACGCCCGCGACGGAGACCGGCTCCGGCGTGGGCAGCAACTCGCCCGGCGGCAGCGGCCTGCGGGCCGACAGCACCGTGTGCTCCCCGGTCTCCAGGTCGACCCGCACCACCTCATACGGCTGGTACGGCGAGGCCGCCACGCCGACGGCATACCTGTCGTCGGCGGAGACGGTCGGCGCCCACGACGTGAAGGAGCCCCCGACGTCCCTGATCGGCGAGCCGCCTCCGGGGTCGTCGACGACGCCGAGGCGGCGCTCGTCGGCCGTCCCGTGCACGGTGACGATCCGTCCCGCGGACAGGGCGAAGAAGGTGTTGCCGATCCGCCAGAAAGCGTCGCCGAACTCCTCGTCGAGCGGGGTCACGTCGGCGGCCGTGCCGTCCAGGCCGACGAGGTGGATGTTCCACCAGCCGGTCGGGTCGGCCACCGCGTAGAGGCTGCCCGGATCGCGCCATTCCGCCTGGACGACCGAGGCACCGCCCATGACGACCCGGTGCGCGCCGACGCGGGCCGTGCCGTCGATCGGCGCGACGCACAGCTCGGTGGCGTCCCACGGCATGTCGGGGTGGTTCCAGCCGATCCACGCGATGTGCCGCCCGTCAGGCGAAATCCGGGGGTTCATCAAGAAATGCTGGGCTCGGATGAGGCTGCGGATCGGCGAGCCGTCGAGCGGCACGGCCACGAGGTCCCGGCGCACGTCACGGCCGGAACCGCTCTCGCGGACGCACACCACCACGTCGTCGTGCACCACCAGGTCCCCGAACCGCTCCGGCCCCTCCGGGGTCAGCGCCGTGGGCTCCCCGCCGGGCAGGCAGACGTACACCCGTCCATCGTTCCAGTTGGTGAAGACGAGCCGTCCCGCGTGGGAGCGCCAGGACCGCCCGCCGTACTCGATGAGCCTGTTGCGGGCGTTCCATCCCGGCGGGAGGACGTCCTCGATCCGCCCGTCCGCGGTCCTGCGCACGACGCAGCGGCGCCCGCCTTCGTGCGGGCGCGGCTCGTCCCACCACGTCTCGTCTCCCGCGATCTCGACCCACAACGGCGGGTCGCCCATGCGGGCGACGTCGGAGGCGTGAATCGGCACCGGTCCCCTCCGGCTCGGGATGTCCGTCCTATGGAACGTTACAGGGCGTTCGGGCCGTCGCTCCTCGTGACCGGGCGGTTCCGCGCCAAAGGGGTCGATCTGACCGGATGCTGCATTTCCGGCATTCGGCGTCCTCTGAATTCCGAAATCGCCGCTATATCAATCACAAATGGCGCTGACAATCGCGTTTCGGTATGAGTGATGAATGTAAATCACCAGGTGACGCCTTGACGGCCGCTGCCGTGCGGCCCATATTTGTGGCGTCGGCGGGGTCCCGCCGATATCGCCCCCGATATTCGCCGCCCGATTTCCCGGTATTTCCCGTGGCGCGGAGACACTCGCGAAGGAGCGCCCGTGGCAGCCGTCCCCACGACCCGTCCGCGGACGGCGGTGCGCGGGGCGAGGTCATGACGATGCGCACGGCGGGAGACTTCGACGTCGCGGTCGTCGGAGCGGGCCCGGCCGGGGCCGCCACCGCACGCCGACTGGCCCGCGCGGGCTGTGCGGTCGTGCTGCTCGAACGTTCCCGGTTCGAGGCCCCCCGCGCCGGGGAGTCGCTCGCCCCCGCGACGCGCCCGCTGCTGGAGGAACTCGGAGTGTGGCGCCAGTTCGCCGCATTGTCCCCCCTGCCCTCGTACGGCACGCGCAGCATCTGGGGCAGCCCGGACGAGCACGGACACTCCCACATGGCCGGGCCGTACGGATGCGGATGGCACGTCGACCGGCCCTCGTTCGACCGCATGCTGGCCGGGGCGGCCGCCGACGCGGGCGCCGACCTGCGCTGCGGGACCGCGGGCCTGGGCTGCGTGCGACTCCAGGACGGCCGGTGGCAGATCACCTGCGTGGAGCGCGACCGGGCGTCGCCGGTCGTCGTGCGGGCCCGGGTGCTGGTCGACGCGACCGGGCGCGCCGCGCACCTCGCCCGCCGGCTCGGCGCCTCCCGCGTCGTCATCGACCGGCTCGTCGGGGTCGCGGTCTCACACTGTGAAGCGGACGTGTCGGCGGAGGGGTACGTGCTCGTGGAGACGACCCCGCACGGCTGGTGGTACTCGGCGCCCGCCGGCGGCGACCGGATGATCACCATGCTGATGACCGACGCCGACATCTGCCGGCAGTACGGCATCGCGGCGCCCGAGCCCTGGCAGGAGATGCTCGGCGAGGCCCCCGCCACGGCGGCCCGCGTGGCGACGGGGGAGCCGCGCCCGGTCGTGTGGGGGCCGAGGGTCTTCCCGGCGCTCAGCCAGCGGCTGCGGCGCACCGCCTACGACACCCCGTGGATCGCCGCGGGCGATGCCGCGCTCGCCGTCGACCCCATCTCGGGCAGCGGGGTCGTGCGCGCCCTGCGCTCCGGCAGGGCCGCCGCCGAGACCGCGCTCACGCTCCTCGGCGGCGACGCGTACGTCGAAACCCACCACGCCGTCAGGGCGTACGAAGTCGCCCGGGACAAGGAGCGCGCCGACTACCTGCGCGAACGCGCCGATTACTACGCCATGGAGCGCCGCTGGGCCGCTCATCCCTTCTGGCGCAGGCGCCGGCCCCGCACGGGGGGCCCCGGCGGAGATCCGCCGGGGCCCTGACGACCTAACCGAGCGGGGCGACGACCGTCCCCGCGCCCACGGTCCTGCCGCCTTCCCGGATCGCGAAGCCGAGTCCGGCCTCGATCGCCACCGGCCTGCCCAGCTCGACCGTCACCTCGACGGTGTCGCCCGGCAGCGCGACCTCGCCGTCCCCCAGCTCGATCCGGCCCGGCACGTCGGCCGTGCGGAGGTAGAACTGCGGCCGGTAACCGCCGGAGACGCCCGTATGCCGGCCGCCCTCGGCGGCCGTCAACAGATAGACCCTGGCCGTGAACCGCCGGTGGGCCTGCTGGCTGCCCGGGGCCGCGAGCACCTGGCCGCGGCGCACCTGCTCGCGGCGCACGCCGCGCAGCAGGAGCGCGGCGTTGTCGCCCGCCTCGCCCCGCTCCATCGTCTTGCCGAACGTCTCCACACCGGTGACCACCGCGGTGACGCCGTCGCCGAGCCCGACCGCCTGGACGGTGTCGCCCACCTTGACCGTGCCCCGCTCGATCGCCCCGGTGACGACCGTGCCGCGTCCCGTCACCGTGATGACGTTCTCCACCGGCAGGAGGAACGGCGCGTCGACGTAGCGGACCGGCACCGGCACGTGGTCGTCGACCGCGCGCAGCAGCGCCTCGATCGAGTCCTCCCACTCCGGGTCGCCCTGCAGCGCCCGCAGCCCGGAGACGCGCACGATCGGTACGTCGTGGTAGCCGTGCTCGGCGAGGAGGTCCCGAAGTTCCAGCTCGACCAGGTCGGCCAGTTCGGGGTCCGCGCCGTCGGCCTTGTTGAGCGCGACGACGACGTGCTCGACGCCGACCCGCCGGGCGAGCAGCACGTGCTCCCGGGTCTGCGGCATGATCCCGTCCAGGGCGGAGACCACCAGGATCGCCCCGTCGAGCTGCGCCGCTCCCGTGATCATGTTCTTCACGTAGTCGGCGTGGCCCGGCATGTCCACGTGCGCGTAGTGCCGGTCGGCGGTCTCGTACTCCACGTGGGAGATGTTGATGGTGATCCCCCGCAGGGCCTCCTCGGGAGCCCGGTCGATCCGCTCGAACGGCACGTACCGCGCGCCGCCCCGCTCGCTGAGCACCTTCGTGATGGCGGCCGTCAGCGTGGTCTTGCCGTGGTCGACGTGACCCATCGTGCCGATGTTGAGGTGCGGCTTCGAGTGCGTGTGGGCCTTCTTGGCCATGTCCTTTTCCTTGTTCCTTCGATGCCCGCTCCAGAGGCGACCCGTACGGATCGTCCAACCCCTCCCCGCCGGGTCGCCGTGGACGAACGGGAAAGGGTCAGCGCTCCGCGCCGCCGAGCGGCATCGAGGCACGCGCGAGTGCGCCCGCGATGGCGGGCGTCACAAGGAAGGCGTGCCGGAACATGCCCCCACGATCTCGTGGACGACCGTAATCCGGCAAATGGTTTTCCGAAGAACCATTAACAACAAAAGTCACATCGGACGCGTTGACTCCATTTAGTCAACGTGATCAAATTGGCCGGTCCACAGCTGCGGACGCCAGTCCCGCGAAGAATCAGCGCCCGCAGCGCATCAACGATGCAAGAGGAGGTTACACCTCAGTGAGTCCTAAGTCGGGCTTAAGGAAGGCCGGAATCGGCCTCGCCGCCTTCGCCCTGGTGGCCGGTGCCTTTGCCGGCCTGTCATCCGCGGCCAACGCCGCCGGTACGTCCGCGAAGACCGCCAACTGCTACGCGCAGTGGTGGAACACGGCCTTCGCCGGTAAATGCAGCGGGGCCACGAGAGATATCTGGCCCGTCTACGTGTACGGCGACTGCGCCTTGGAACTGGACTGGGAGGACGGCCCCTTCTCCATCAAGAAGGGTTTCTCCGGCACGTTCGACAGCAATGAGTGCACGTTTTCCGTGAACAAGGCCTCCCTGCTCTTCAGCTGATACGCAGGATGGCCTCGGCGCGACCAGAAAATCGGCAGGGTGGTCGCGCCGGCCAATGAACCGGTCGATACACCGACGGGTGTCCACCATGGGTGGGCACCCGTCATGACGAATGGGTGATATTACGTGAAGTCGGTCGCGGAGCTTCGCGGCATCGGGCAGGGATACGGCGCCCGTGACGTGATCGTCGATCTGGACCTCGATGTGCGGCCCGGCGTGCTCGGCCTGCTCGGGCCGAACGGCGCGGGGAAGACGACCCTGTTGCGCACGCTGGCGACCGTGGTCCCGCCGAAACGGGGGACGATTCACATCTGCGGAATTCCGGTCGGCTCACAACGGGCGGCCCGCCGGGCCCGGCGGCACATCGGATATCTCCCGCAACATTTCGGCTTCTACCCGGGCTTCACGGTCTACGACTTCGTCCGTTATTGCGCCTGGCTTCGCGGTGTTCCCGACGACGCGGCGGACGCGGCGGCACGCGAGGCCATCGACTTCGTGAACCTCACCGAACGGTCGAGGGCCCGGCTGAAGTCGTTGTCGGGCGGGATGATCCGCCGCTGCGGGATCGCGTCCGCGATCGTCGGACGGCCACCCCTGGTACTGCTGGACGAGCCGACGGTGGGTCTCGATCCCGCCCAGCGACTGGAGTTCCGCTCGGTGGTGCGCAGGCTCCGCGACGAGGACACGGCGGTCGTGCTCAGCACGCACCTGGTCGAGGACGTGGCCGCCGTCTGCGACGACGTGGCCGTGATGGCGTCCGGGCGCATGGTCTGGCGGGGAGATCCGGAAAGCCTGGCGGGCGCGGCGCGCCCGGGGGCGGAGGGGGACAGCCCGCTGGAGCGCGGGTACATGAGCCTGCTCGCCGGGCAGGGGGCGCTCGCGTGACGGCCCGCGTCTTCTGGACGGAGCTGCGCCGCTCCCCGCTGCGTTGGTGGTTGCCGGTGCTCGTGGCCCTCGACGTCGCGATGTTGCTCGGCAGGGACACCTGGTGGATCGGCGTGTGGCCCGAAGCGAGCGCGGCCGCCCAGCTTCCGGCCTACTTCTTCGGGCTCGTGCTCGGGGGCGGGGCCGCGTGGGTCGCGGGCCGTACACATCGGGCCGGGCTCACCGAGCAGCTGAGCGCCTCGACGCGCGCTCGATGGCAGGTGGAACTCCCCGTTCTGGCCGGCACGCTGGCCTACGGGCTTGTGGCGTTCGTGCCCGGCGTCGTGATCGCCGCCGTGGTCAGCGCGCGGGAGGCGGGCCCGGGCTTCCTGTGGCCGTCCTACCTTGCACTAGGCGTCTGCCTGGTCGTGCTCAGCGCGGCCACGGGGCATCTGGCCGGCAAGTTGTGGTCGTCGCGCTTCGTCCCGGCAATCACGGTCGCGGTCTGCTTGTTCGGCCAGACGATGCTGCGGCCCATCCGCTTCTATGTGCTGTCGGGGCACCCCCAAGCCGAAGTCTCGGGTCCGGCGCTCGCCGTGCGTGTGGCCTTCGTCCTGCTCATGGCCGCGTTCGCGCTGGCTCTTCCGCCGCGTGACGCCCGTCTGGGGTGGAGCCGGGCCCGGGGCGTGCCTCTGCGACCGTTGGCCGCGGTCGCCGCCTTCGCCGGGCTGGTCGCGGTGGCCGTGGCGGGACCTCTGCTGGTCGGGCGCCCCGCACCCGCGCGGGCGTTGTGTTCGGACGAGACGCCCCGTGTGTGCCTGTGGCCGGAGAACCGGAAGTATCTCGGTCCCGTCAGCGCGATGGTGGCCCGGCTCAACTCGCTGCCGGGCGGGGCGCTCACACTTCCTCCCACCTTCTATGAGCGAGGGCTGCGTGCGGCGTCCGCGCCAGATGCGGGCGCAGACTTCCAATTCCTCGCCGGTGACTTGTCCGTGCCCTCTTTCCTGTCCTCAGCAGTGATCGCCCGTACGCTGCCCGACTGCGAGGTGCCCTCCGACGCCGAGGAGCGGTACTCCCACGAGGTGTTCAGCCTCGACGCCTATCTCCAGTTGCGCGGCTTCGGAGACGCCGCCGCCCTGGGGAACGATGGGGGCCCGCCGGGGGTCGACATGCGCGAGATCGCCCGGGTGGCCTCGCTCCCCGACGACAGGCAGGCGGAGTGGGTGAAGGGCCGGCTGGCGGCGGTCAGGGAGATCGGCGGTGATTGCCGTGACCGCTAGGCGGGCTGATCTCCTGCGCTACGGCCGGGCCCACCATCTCGGCCAGATGGCGCTGGGCTTCGCGGCCGCGACCGCGGTCGCCTGCTGGGCCGGAAACTCCGACCTCGTCCTGCCCGCCGCCAACGGCAACGGGTGGACCGAGATGGCGAGCACGGCGGCGACGGCCATCCCATTCGCGGTTTTCGCGGCCGGCAGCCTGCACAGCGCCATGGCGTCGCTCGAGCAGGCCGCCGGCGGCCGTCTGCTCAAAGCCGAACTCGTCCACTTCGCGGGAGCGCTGCTGCTCGCGGCGGCCCTGATCGGGACGGCCACGGCCGCGACGGGCTCGGCCGGAGGCGCCGCGGAAGCGGTCCGCAACCTCATCCTCTACGCGGGGTTCGCCCTGGTGTCCGGCCGGCTGTTCGGCCGGTCGCTGTCGTGGATCGTGCCGCTCGCCGGTTTCGTCGTCGTCGATTTCTGGGGGTCGGACGGCGTCCACCCGTACTGGTGGGCCTGGCAGTTCCACGTGTACGACAGTGCGTGGTCGTGGGTCGCGGCGGGAGCCTGCCTCGCCTGCGGCCTGGCAGCCCTCCTGCTCCCGCCGCGACCCCTTACAGGTACAGCCCGGTCTCTGTGGCCTGCGCGGTGACGGACGGCCCGTACCCGTCGCGCAGGGCGAACAGCTCCGCCAGGGTGGCGCCCTGCGGCCCGATGCCGGAGGACGTGCCCAGCCACCGCGCCGCGTGCTCGGCGTCGAGCCGCCCCACCTCGATCTGGGCCAGGCACCTGCCGGGCCGTACGACCGCGGGGTGCAGCCGGTTGAGGTCCTCGTTGGTCGTGATGGCGACCAGCACGTCCCGGCCCTGGCCGAGCAGGCCGTCGGTGAGGTTGAGCAGGCGCGACAGGCCCTGGCCCGTCGACTGCTTGGCCTCGGCGCGGATCAGCTCGTCGCAGTCCTCCAGGACGAGCAGCCGCCAGCGGCGTCCCTCGGAATCGGGCTCGTCGTATCCGACCGCGACGTTCATCAGGTAGCCGGGGTTGCCGAACAGCAGCTCCGGGTCGAGCACGCAGTCGACCTGACACCACGACGCCCACTCCCGGGCCAGGGTCCGCAGCAGCGTGGTCTTGCCTGTGCCCGGCGGGCCGTGCAGCAGGAGAAGCCGCCCGGAGACGTCGGCCGGCTTGACGGTCATCAGCCCGTCGAGCCGGGTGGCCGCCGTGTGCGCGTAGTTCCCGCGCACCGCCGCCCACTCCTGCGTGCTGATCGGCTTGTCCGTACGGCGGGGCCCGTGGCTCGACATCCACCAGAAACCCATCTCGACGTGGTCGGCGTCCTCGGGCACCGGCTCCTCGGCGTCCTTGACGGCCTCGTCGATGACGGCTCCGGCCAGCCGCTCGCTGACCGCGGTGACCGTGACGGTGGCCGAGCGGTTGACCCGGCGGACCACGCGCAGGGTCCAGCCGTCACCTTCGATGAGGCGCACCTCGTGGCCGTCGCCGTGCTGCGCGACCCGCACCACCCGGCCGCCGGCGGCGGTCAGGCCGGCGTCGGCGCGCACACGGTCGAGGTCGGTGGTGCGGGACCAGGGCTGGGCGCCGGTCGCGAACGGCGACAGGGCGAGCGCGTCGATGACGTCGGCCGGGGTGTCGGCGTCGTCGAGGCACATCCTCATCGGCACCGTATTGGGCACAGTGTTCGGCACCGTGTTCGGAACCGTGTTGGGCGACGTCCCGGGCCTCGTCGTCTCTGAGTTGGGGGAGAAGAGAGCCTCCTTCACAACGGACATATGTCCATGATCTCCGCCTGCGGGGGTCGTTGTCGATCGGTTAAGCCGGGCGCCGAGGGCTTCAACCGGCGTTTAGGGCGACCGTTCTCGGCAAAAGGGCATACCTGATGGACCGATCCCGATTACGATCAAGCGTCAATAAATCCCCCCGGAGAGCAACGTGGCCATCGATCTCGTGACTCGGGCCGAATGGGGTGCTCGCGCTCCCAAAGGCTCCTATTCCTCACTCGCCTCCACGAAGGGCGTCAAGGTCCACTACACCGGCGGCCGGGTGGATCCGGCGATCGTGGACGATCACAAGAAGTGCGTCGCCATGGTCAAGTCGATCCAGAACTTCCACATGGACGGCAACGGCTGGATCGACATCGGTTACTCGATGGTGGCCTGCCCCCACCGCAAGGTGTTCGTCGGGCGCGGCCCCAAGCACCTGCCCGCCGCCAACGGCGCGGGACTCAACTCCGGCCATTACGCGGTGCTCGCGCTGGTCGGGAGCTCCGGCCTGGTCAAGCCGTCCGACTCCCAGCTGCTCGCCATCCTCGACGCCATCGAGTACCTGCGCGACAAGGGGAACGCCGGCAAGGAGATCAAGGGGCACCGCGACGGCTACTCCACCGAGTGCCCCGGCGACCAGCTCTACGCCTGGGTCAAGAAGGGCTCCCCCCGGCCCGGAGGCGGGGGGAGCACGCAGAACCCGCCGCCGAGCACCCAGGTGCCCAAGTGGCCCGGCCGCCTGCTCAAGTACCCGCCGATCATGCAGGGCGACGACGTGCGCAAGTGGCAGGCCCAGATGAAGAAGATCGGCTACGACATCGTCGTGGACGGCTACTACGGGCCCAAGTCGAAGGCGGTCTGCGTCAAGTTCCAGAAGGCCGAGCACCTCGACGCCGACGGGATCGTCGGCCCGATCACCTGGAAGGCGGCCTTCTCCGCCAAAGCGTGACAGGCCCGCGACACGCGAAGCGGAGCCCCATGGTGTTGATCGCTCCGGGCTCCGCTTAGCATCCGGTGCATGACGGTGCCGCCTCTCGATCTCGCCGACCTCGTCTCGGACTTCCCGCCCGCCACCCGCGACCAGTGGCGGCAGCTCGCTTTCGGCGTTCTACGCAAGTCGGGCGCGGACGTCCCACCGGAAGCGGTGGAGGACGCGTTGTCCACCTCCACCTATGACGGGGTGCGGATCGCGGCCCTGCACGATCCTTCCGATCTTCCCGGCGCGCCGCGTCTCGTGCGCCCGGCCGCCGGATGGGACGTCCGCCAGCGGCACGCCGATCCCGACCCCGACGTCACCGGCCCGGCGATCCAGGCGGACCTGGAGAACGGCGCCACCTCGATCTGGCTCGACTTCACCACGCTCGACCCCTCGGCACTTCCCGACGTCCTGGAGGGCGTCTATCTCGACCTCGCCCCGGTGGTGCTCGGCGCGGGCAGCCGTACGGGGGAGGCCGCGGAGATCTTCCTCGACCTGGCCGTGGGGACCGAGCTGCCCGGCGGCAACCTCGGCGCCGACCCGATCGGGCTCGCGGCCCGGGCGGGCGTGCCGGCCGGAGACATGGAGGGCGCGGTCTCCCTGGCGCGCCGCTGCGCCGCCGATCATCCCCGGCTCCGTGCGATCGTCGTCGACGCCCTGCCGTACCACGACGCGGGCGGCAGCGACGTCGAGGAGCTCGGGTGCTCGATCGCGACCGGCGTGGCCTATCTGCGCACGCTGACCGGCGCGGGCCTCACCGTCGAGCAGGCGCTGAGCCAGCTGGAGTTCCGGTACGCGGCCACCGCGGACCAGTTCCTCACGATCGCCAAGCTGCGGGCGGCCCGGCGCATGTGGGCCAGGGTCGCCGGGGTGGTCGGCGGCACGGGCGAACCGGCGCGGCAACTCCAGCACGCGGTCACGTCGTCGGCCATGATGACCGCCCGGGATCCCTGGGTGAACATGCTGCGGACCACGCTGGGCTGCTTCGGGGCGGGAGTCGGCGGCGCGGACGCGGTCACGGTCCAGCCGTTCGACGCGTGCCTCGGCCTCCCTGACGCCTTCGCCCGGAGGATCGCGCGCAACACCCAGTCGCTGCTGATGGAGGAGGCGAACGTCGCCCGGGTGATCGACCCCGCCGGCGGGTCCTGGTACGTGGAGCGGCTCACCGCCGACCTGGCGGCGCGGGCGTGGGCGTGGTTCCAGGAGATCGAGCGGGCGGGCGGCATGGCCGACGCGCTGGAGCGGCTCGTCCCCGACCGGCTGGCCGCGACCCGGCAGGCCCGGGCCGCCGGCCTCGCCCGCCGCACCGATCCCGTGACGGGCGTCAGCGAGTTCCCCGACCTGGGGGAGCGCCCGCTCACGCGGCGGCCGGGGCCGGGGCTCGCGCACGGGCCCGTGCAAGGCGGGCTGCCGGTGGTGCGGTACGCCGCGGAGTTCGAGGCGCTGCGCGACCTCGCCGACGCGCGGGAGACCAGGCCCGCCGTCTTCCTGGCGACCATCGGCCCGGTCGCCGCCCATACGGCGCGCGCCTCCTTCGCCGCCAACCTCTTCGCCGCCGGGGGAGTGGCGACGGTGACGGCGGGGCCGGTCACCGATCCGGAGGCGATCGCCGACGCCTTCTGGGCCGTGGGCACGCCGGTCGCCTGCCTGTGCTCCAGCGACAGCCTGTACGGCCTGCACGCGGCGGAGGTGGCGGCCGCGCTCCGACGGGCGGGGGCCACCCGGATCTGGCTCGCGGGCAAGGGCGAGTATGAAGGGGTGGACGCCACGCTCCACACCGGATGCGACGCTCTCGACGTGCTGCGTACGACGTTCGACGACCTTGGAGTGAGCCGATGATTCCGGATTTTTCAGCAATCGAGCTGATGCCGGAGGCGGGAGCCGTACCCAGTCCGGAGGGCACGGAGGGTGCCGGTGAGGCCCGGGGTGCCGGTGAGGTCTGGGAGACGCCCGAGGGCATCGCGGTCAAGCCCCTCTACACCGGGGCCGACCTCGACGGGCTCGACTACCTGCCGACCTATCCCGGGCTGGCGCCGTTCCTGCGCGGGCCGTACCCGACGATGTACGTCACCCAGCCGTGGACGATCCGCCAGTACGCCGGGTTCTCCACCGCCGAGGACTCCAACGCGTTCTACCGGCGCAACCTGGCCGCCGGGCAGAAGGGCCTGTCGGTGGCCTTCGACCTGGCCACCCACCGGGGATACGACTCCGACCACCCCCGGGTGGCGGGCGACGTGGGCATGGCCGGCGTCGCGATCGACTCGATCTACGACATGCGGCAGCTGTTCGACGGCATCCCCCTCGACCGCATGAGCGTGTCGATGACCATGAACGGCGCCGTGCTGCCGATCCTCGCCCTCTACATCGTGGCCGCCGAGGAGCAGGGGGTGACGCCGGACCGGCTCGCGGGGACCATCCAGAACGACATCCTCAAGGAGTTCATGGTCCGCAACACCTACATCTATCCGCCCGGCCCCTCGATGCGGATCATCTCCGACATCTTCGAGTACACCTCGAAGCACATGCCGAAGTTCAACTCGATCTCGATCTCCGGCTACCACATCCAGGAGGCGGGGGCGACCCTCGACCTGGAGCTCGCCTACACGCTCGCCGACGGCGTCGAATACCTGCGCGCGGGCGTGGGGGCGGGGCTGGACGTCGACGCGTTCGCGCCGCGGCTGTCGTTCTTCTGGTGCATCGGCATGAACTTCTTCATGGAGGTCGCCAAGCTCCGCGCCGCCCGGCTGCTCTGGGCCCGCCTCGTCAAGGGGTTCGGCGCGAAGAACCCCAAGTCGTTGTCGCTGCGCACGCACAGCCAGACCTCCGGGTGGTCGCTGACCGCCCACGACGTGTTCAACAACGTCGTGCGCACCTGCGTCGAGGCGATGGCCGCCACTCAGGGACACACGCAGTCGCTGCACACCAACGCGCTGGACGAGGCGCTCGCCCTGCCGACCGACTTCTCGGCCAGGATCGCGCGGAACACCCAGCTGCTGCTCCAGCAGGAGTCGGGCACCACGCGGGCGATCGACCCGTGGGGCGGCTCCTACTACGTGGAACGCCTGACCTTCGAGCTGGCCCGCAAGGCGTGGGAGCACATTCAGGAGGTCGAGCGGGCGGGGGGCATGGCCAAGGCGATCGGCCAGGGCCTGCCCAAGCTGCGCATCGAGGAGGCCGCCGCCCGCACGCAGGCCAGGATCGACTCGGGCCGCCAGCCGGTCATCGGGGTCAACAAGTTCCGTCCCCGGGCCGACGAGCCGATCGAGGTCCTCAAGGTCGACAATTCGGCCGTGCGCGCCCAGCAGATCGACAAGCTGCGAAGGCTCCGCGAGGAGCGCTCGCCGGCGGCCGTGGCCGAGGCGCTCGACGCCCTCACCAAGGCAGCGGCCGGCGGCGGCAACCTGCTGGAGCTGGCGGTCGACGCGGCCCGGGCCAAGGCGACCGTGGGTGAGATCTCCGACGCTCTGGAGAAGGTGTTCGGACGGCACGCCGCGGAGATCCGTACCATCTCGGGGGTGTACCGCCAGGAGGCCGGCGACGCCGTGGACGAGGTTCGCGCGGCGTGCGCCGAGTTCGAGAAGTCGGAGGGCCGAAGGCCCCGCATCCTCGTCGCCAAGATGGGCCAGGACGGCCACGACCGGGGCCAGAAGGTGATCGCCAGCGGCTTCGCCGACCTCGGTTTCGACGTGGACGTCGGCCCGCTGTTCCAGACGCCGGAGGAGGTGGCCCGCCAGGCCGTCGAGGCGGACGTGCACGTCGTCGGCGTCTCGTCGCTGGCCGCCGGGCACCTCACGCTCGTGCCCGAGCTGAGGCGGGCGCTGGCCGACCTGGGAGCCGACGACATCATGATCGTGGTGGGCGGAGTGATCCCGCCCGGCGACATCGCCGAGCTGAAGGCCGCCGGCGCCTCCGCCATCTTCCTGCCCGGCACGGTGATCTCCGAGGCCGCGCTCGAGCTCCTGCGCGCCATTCCCCGGTCGTGATCGCCGACTACCTGCGGGGCGTGCTCGAGGCGGACCGGCGATGGATCGCCCGGGCGATCACCCTGGTCGAGTCGACCCGGGCCGACCATCGCGAGCAGGCGCAGCGGCTGCTGGTGGAGCTGACCCCGCACGCGGGCAACGCGCGCAGGGTGGGCGTGTCCGGCGTGCCGGGAGCCGGCAAGTCCACCTTCATCGAGGCGCTCGGCACCCGGCTGACCGGGCGCGGTCACCGGGTGGCCGTGCTCGCCGTCGACCCGTCGTCGCGGCGCTCGGGCGGCAGCATCCTCGGCGACAAGACCCGCATGGCCCGCCTCTCGGCCGACCCGAACGCGTTCATCCGCCCGTCCCCGACCGCCGGCACGCTCGGCGGGGTCACCAAGGCGACCCGCGAGGCGATGGTCGTCGTCGAGGCCGCGGGCTACGACATCGTGCTCGTTGAGACCGTCGGGGTCGGCCAGTCGGAGACGGCCGTCGCCGACATGGTGGACACGTTCCTGCTGCTCACCCTCTCCCGTACGGGAGACGGGCTGCAGGGCATCAAGAAGGGCGTGCTGGAGTTGGCCGACGTGATCGCGGTCAACAAGGCCGACGGCGAGCACGAGGCGGCCGCGCGCAAGGCCGCGAGCGAGCTCGCCGGGGCGCTGCGGCTGCTCCGCTCGCACACGCCCGTGCTGACGTGCAGCGGCCTGACCGGCGCGGGGCTCGACGAGCTGTGGCGCCACATCGAGCGCCATCAGGACGGCGCCGACCTGAAGGCCAAGCGCAGCCGCCAGCAGGTCGACTGGACGTGGGCGCTGGTGCGCGACCGGCTGCTGGCCCGCCTTCAGGACAAGGCCGCGCCCGTCGCTCCGGAGATCGAGCGTGAGGTTCTCGACGGCGCCCTCACGCCGTCGATGGCGGCCGACCGCATCCTCGCGGCCTTCTGGGGGCAAACGGGGGAGCCCGGGGAATCCAGGGAACCGGAAACGCCCTCGGGGTGAATGAGGTTTACTTCCTGGTTGTATATATGCCTACCCGCATGACCGTTAATGCAGGATTGCATATTTGCTGAGGTAGAACCCCCGCGGAGACGATCGCGTTGTCGTCGAAACGGGGAGGCACCATGCATCAGGATCCGATGACGCCGCCGCCGGTGGCGCGGGCTCTGAACGAATACCGGGCACTGCTGGACGAGCACGGCCTCACATGGGGCGAACCCCCGATCTCCTACGTCCAGCTGATGACCTTCCTCCGTTTTCCCGAGGAGTCCCGGCACATGGACGCGTCCGGTGAGCTCCACGGTGACCTTCACGAGGCGTTCCGCGCGGCACTCGCCGGGGAACTGCCCCAGGGCCTCACCGCACTGCGTCTGCAGGAGACAGGGCACCGGCTGGAGCACGGCCCCGCGCAGGCCGTGCTGTCCGCCGACGCACTGCCCGTCATCCTGCTGGTCGACTCCGCCCGTGACACCCCGGCCCTCGTCCGCGTCGACGGCGTGCCGTACGAGATCGGGCCGCGCGGCGCGCGGCTGCTCGACCTGACGACCGCCTCCTCCGTGACCGTCGACCAGGAGCCGGTGGACCTGTCGCCCACGACCCGGGCGGCGGTCCCCGCGCGGCTGCGCCTGCGCGCCGGGTTCCCCTGCCGCTGGAGCGTCATGTCGGCCGGAGGTCAGGGGTGGTATCCGGAGGGCAGGCCGCGCAGGCGCGACTACCGGGGTGTGCCCTTCTTCCACGGGGACGACCTCGTGCTCGACGTGCCCGCGGAGCCGCTCACCGTCCGCGTCTCACGCGGCATGGAGTACGGCACGGCCGAGGTGAGCGTGGTGCCCCAGGCGTGGCGGGAGACCCTGGTCGAGCTCGCCCCCGAGCGGCTCGTCGACGCGGCGGCCCGCGGGTGGTATGGCGCCGACCTCCACGTGCACCTCAACTGGGGCGGTGACCTGGTCGCAGGTCCCGCCGAGGCCGCCGCGGCCCAGCACGGCGAGGACCTTCACGTGCTCAACCTCGTCGCGGGCAACGTCTCCGGCGAGCGCGTCTACGACGAGGAGGGATTGCGGCACTGGGCGGGCCGCGACCTTCCGTGGTCGGACGCCGAGCACATCGCCCGGATGGGCGTCGAATACCGCAACGACCTGCTCGGCCACGTGCACGCCTTCGCGGTGGCCGCGCCGCCCCCGGTCTTCCACACCGGTTTCGCCGGTGCGCCCGACTGGCCGCCGAACGCCACGGCCTGCGGCGAGCTGCGCGAGCTCCGGGCGGTCCTCGGCTACGCCCATCCCTTCCACGGGCCGGTCCGCGAGCCGGAGGACATCATCGCGGGCGGCGGCAGGGACTGCACGGGCCGGGCGCTCGTCGTGGACGCCGCGCTCGGCCTGATGGACGGCATGGAACTCCTGCACTTCTCCGATTGGTCCGGCACCGTCGAGGTCTACCGGCGGCTCCTCGGTGCGGGAAACCGGCTGGCCGCGCTCGCCGGGACCGACACGATGCTCTCCTTCACCCGGCAGGACACCGTCTCCAACCCGCCCGGCTGGGAGCGGGTCTACGCCCGCGTCGACGGCCCCCTGTCGGCCGGGGCGTTCGCCCGTGCCGTACGGCAGGGCCGCACCTTCGCCACCAACGGCCCCTGGCTGGAGCTGACCGTCGGCGGACGGGAGGTGGGGGAGACGCTCCACCTGAACCCGGGCGACCGGGTCACCGTCCAGGCACGTACGGCCGGACCCGGCGTGGAGCGTCTCGAGCTGCGCTCGGCCGACGGCGTGCTCGCCGAGGGCCCCGGCGGCGAGCTGACGGCCTCCGTGGTGGTGGGCGAGCCCACCTACGTCGTGGCGGTCGCCACAGGGACGGGCCATCCGCTGGCGCCGGACGGGGTGTCGTTCGCGCACACCAGCCCGGTCTACCTCGACGTGGCCGGCCGCCACGTGGCCCGCCCGGACGACGTGCGGTGGTGCCTGCGGTGGCTGGCCCTCCTGGAGGACCTGGTGTGCCGTGAGGCCCGCCTGGACGACGCCACGCAGCTGCGCGACCACCTCGACCTCATCGAGAAGGCCCGCGCCGTCTACACCGCACGCCTCTAGACCCCGCACGCCTCTAAACCGGGGCGCCGGTCACAGGTCGAGCGTGGAGCCGCCGAAACGGTCCCGCAGGAACCTGCCCTGGTCACGCAGCGCCTGCTCGTCGCCCTTGTAGACGGCCTCGGCCACCGTGGCCAGGCCGCTCTCCAGCAGGTCGAGCTGTGACATCAGCTCCTCGTGGGCGCTGCGCTCCCGCTCGGCCCTGCGGGCCAGGGCGTACGACCGGGGCAGGTTGGCGTAGGCCTCCAGGCTGGTCGGCAGGTAGTCGCGGATGGCCTGCGAGACGACGTGCAACTGGTCGGGGGAGGAGGTCAGCGCCTCGGCCCTGGCCAGGATGTCCCGCAGGATCCCGGCCATCTCCTCCACCTTGGTCACCACGTCGGCGGGGAACCGGTTCGCGGTGACCTTGCCCAGCAGGGTGTCGAGGTCGGCCCGCAACTGCCGGGTCTCGACCTCCGCGTGCGAGATCGTCAGCCTGACCCGGTCGGGCGGGGCGAGCAGCGCGCCCATGCCGTACAGGCCGGCGACGACGACCGGCCACAACGACCCCGCCACCCCGAACAGGTGGAGCACGACGCCGCCGATGGCGAGCGCCGACCCGACGATGTTCTTCGTGGACCCGAGGTAGCGCAGCACCCGGTCACTGGTAGCCACGGATCTCCTTGAACGCCGACGCGAGCGAGCCCTTACGGGCGTCGAACGACGCGCCGCCGGTCAGCTTGGCGACCTGCTGCATCTCCCCGACGTCGCTGTCGCCGAACAGCACCACGAACGTGCGGATGGTCCGGGACGTCGTGGCGTAGTAGGAGGCGAAGTCGTCGTAGGACGAGCCGTCGGTGTTGTCGCCGTCGGTCATCAGCACGATCGAGGTGAAGTCGTTGCCGGAGGGCCTGCTCTCCAGCGTCTGGTAGGCGGCCCGGAGGCTGTCGTAGATCGCGGTGCCGCCCCTGGCCTCCAGGGCGTCGCCGTACGACCTGATCTGCTTAAGGACCGGGTCGGGGTTGCTCTCGGGCACCGTGAACGACTGGGGCGTCTCCGGCCCCGAGTTGAACGGCAGCAGCGTGACCGTCTCGCGGTCGCGGAAGCGGGAGAACTGCCCGGAGGCGGTGGTGTCCGCGCCGGTCAGCGCGCTGAGCGCCTGCTTGAGCGAGTCGAGCCTCTCACCCTTCATCGAGCCGGACGTGTCGAGCACGAACAACGTCCTGGACGGGCGGCGCACCCGGTTGAGGTATGCGCTGATCAGCCCGTCGGCGGTGCTGCGCCGGTTGGGGAAGGGCAGCTCGACCAGCTGGGCCGTGCCGAACCGCTGGTCGGGCCGCACCTCCGGCAGGATGGGCCGGCGGAAGGTGGTCGTCATGATCTTCCGCTGCACGTCGGGCGTGCGCAGCCAGGTGGCGAGCTTGCCGTACAGGTCCTTCTTGGCGGAGGAGGCGAGCAGCGTGAGCGGGTAGTCGGCGGTCACCACGCCGTCGCTCGGGTAGATGATCGTGAGCGGCTCCTTGACCCGCTTCTCCATGCCGAGCAGCACCGACTCGTAGTTGATCAGGCCGTCGACCGAGGTCTGCCCGCCCTGGCCCGCGTAGGCGTCGGCGAGCCAGCCCGACGATCCCGCGGTCAGCGTCTGGGCGGAGAAGAACTCCTTGAGCTTCGGCGTGACCGCGGCGATCTGCTTGGCGTCGAGCGCGTCGGCCGCATTCGAAAGGGCGGCCGTGACCCCGACCAGGGCGGAGAAGCCCGAGTTGGACGAGGCCGGGTTGGTCATGCCGAAGGTGAACCGCTTCTGCCCGGCCGCCGTCGCGATGTCGGCCCAGGACACCTGCTTGGTGTCCCAGCCCAGCTCGTGGGCCTTGCTGCGCTTGAGGCCGAGCACCACCGGCGAAATCATGATCTTGGTCTGGGTGGACAGCTTGGCGGGCGCGCCGTCGATCAGCGACAGGTAGCGGTTGGACGAGAACCACGTCGCGTCGTAGCGGCCGTCCGCGCCGCCGCTCGCGACCTGCTCGGCCCCGTCGAGCGTGCCGGCGTAGGTCAGCGAGACCCGCACGCCCACCGCGTCCGCCGCCTCCTTCAGCAGCGGCTCCAGGTCCTTGACCTCGCTGCCCGCGAGCACGCGGAGGACGTCAGGCCCGTCCTGCGGCGCTGCGTCATCGTCGGCGCTGCAGGCGGTGGCCGCCACCAGCACGGCCAGCGCCGCTGCCGCGAGCCGCCGGGTGAAGAACATCGTCATGCGCCGATCGCCTCGTCGCCGCGGCGGGCACGTTCCAGGTAGGTCTTGGCGTTGTCGAGCTCCAGGGTCAGGCTGTCCACCGTGACCGCCATGCTCTCGACGGCCTTGGCCTTGAAGGTGTCGATCATGTCCATCGTCGAGTAGATGTTGTCGAACGCCCGGCGCAGCGCGTCCATGTCGACCGACGTGGAGGCCGCCTGGGTCTGGATCTGCCCGGCCTGGGTCTTCAGCATCTCGCTGGTGGCCAGGATCAGGTCGGAGGTCGTGGCGTTGAGCGCCGAGATCTGGTCGAGCACGAGCTTCTGGTTGGCCAGCGCCTGCGCCACGGTCACGGCGGTGCGCAGCGCCGAGATCGTCGTGGTGGTGGCGCGGTCCACGCCCTTGATGAGCTCGAGGTTGTTCTTGCGGATCAGGTCGAGGGCGAGATAGCCCTGCGCCGACACCGCGAGCTGGGTCAGCAGGTCCTGATGCTTCTGCCGTACGCCGAACAGGGCGTCGGACCGCAGGGCGGTCGCCTTCTCCTGGTCACTCAGCTCGATCTCGTTGATCTTCTGCTCCAGGGCCGAGTCGAGCGCCGCCGCGAGCACCGCGTACTCCTGTAGCTTGGTCATCGACTCCCAGAGGTTGGCCTTCTCGCCCTCGATGGCGGCGTTGTCCTTGAGCAGCTCGTCCTGCCCTGACTTGAGCGCTCTGATGATGTCGTCGATGTGCTTTTGCGCGCTCTGGTACTTCGCGAAGTAGTCGCGCAGCCTGTCGCCGAACGGGATCATTCCCAGCAGCCGCTTCGTCCCGCTGGCCGCCTGCTTCGGGTCGAGGTCCACGATCGTACGGCGCAGCGCCACCAGCTGGTTGGCCACCTGGACCTGGCCGTCGGCGCCCTCGCCCTTCGCGGAGGCGAGCGCGGCGACCGGGCGCTTGAGCATCCGGTTGGCCACCTGCGACGACGCCCTGATCTCCGAATCTCCCATGGAGGAGATGTCGTGCACCTTCTTGGTGAACTCCGGCGAGCGCGGATCGATCGAAGCGAGATCCTCGGCGAATCCCGCCGCCTTCTGGGCCAGCTCCGCGCCGCGCTCGTCCGGCAGCGGCAGCATGGTGGCCGCCTTCTCGGCCGGCACCGCCGCCACCGGGGCGGGCGGGGTCAGCACCAGATCGTTGGACACTTTCGGTTCTCCTTGGGGGGTTACGAGGCTGGTTTGCCCTCGGCCAGGTAGCGCTGCTCGATCGTGGCGATCAGCCGCTCGAGGTGGTCGTAGGTGGGCGGCTCGACGACGTCGACCAGGCTCGCGGGGAGCTTCGCCTTGGCGGCGTCGGCCTGCGCCGTGAAGACCTTCGGGTCGGACGTGCGGAAGCCGTACTTCGCCTCCAGGCGGGCGAACTCGGGATCGTCCTGGAGCAGGGCGCCGACCTGGGTCGCGGCGTCGTTGAACGGCACCAGCGTGTGCTTGCTCAGCACCGTCGGGGAGGGATAGATGAGCCGCATGTCCGGCCGGATGCTCCCGTCTCCCGCGAACAGGCGGGAGGCGTACTGCGCCTCGTAGACGACGACCATCGGCGTCTTCCCCACGCCCATCGCCAGGTAGTCCTCGAAGGGGGCCTCGCTGGACGACTCCGAGTAGCCCTGGTCGAGGAACAGCGGGGAGACCGTCTGGGCGGCCTTCGCCGTCTGCGACGACGAGTTGACGACGTCGTCGCCGTTGGCGACGTAGCTGGTGATGGCCAGGTACATGGCCGCGGAGTTCGACGTTCGCACGTCGGTGGTGGTGAGCAGCACCCGCTTGCGGGCCTGGTAGGCAGTGTTGCCGGGCAGGGTGTCCCAGCGGGTCCCCTTGGCCACCAGATCCAGATATTTCCGGACGTCGAGTATCTGGTACCCGGAGCCGGAATCGCGGACGACCCCCGCCTTGGTCAGCACGTCCACGATGGGCTGGAACGTCGCGATCGCCATGGGGGAGTAGAAAGGCGAAAACGTCTGGGAGGCGTGCCGATCCTGCTTGATCTTCTCGGCCGCCGGGACGCTGGAAGGAAATGCGAAGTCGTATTTCCCGAGGTCGACCGAGGTGGCGATCTGCCGCGACCCCGCCGTGTCGACCTCAACCTGCAATCCGTGCTTTGCGAACGCCGCCTTCACCTGGGGGTCGTCGAAGAAGGGCTTCTTCTCCGAGCCGATGACCCCGCGGACCGTCTTGAGAGCCGTCCCGCCGCCTCCGGGGCCGTCGTCACCGCCGCCGATGACGATGGCCACGACGACGGCCGCACCGAGGAGCAGCGCCAGGCCGACGCCGATCCATCGCTTCATTTTGTTGTCCTTCGCGCGCACCCGTAGGCCGTATGGCCCCCCGCCCCGAATTATGCAGCAATCACATAAGACAGCGCGCGATCACGGGATAAAGCGGGAGTTAATGATGCGCGAGGAAAGGAAACACCACAAGAATTAAGTTTCTGTTCACCGGATCTTCATGAGAAGAGGGCGCGGCCCCAATAATCTCCGGCGTCCGTCACCCCGGGCGGGCAGGCGAATACGCCGCTGGAAATGTGCTGGATGTACTCGTTCAGCTTGTCCTTGGCGGCCAGTTCCGTCTGGATCGGCACGAACTGCTTGCGCGGGTCGCGCTGGTAGGCCATGAAGAACAGCCCGGCGTCGAGCCGGCCCAGGCCGTCGGAGCCGTCGACGTAGTTGTAGCCGCGCCGCAACAGCCGGGCCCCGCCGTGGAGGGACGGATGCGCGAGCCGTACGTGCGAGTCGGCGGGGATCACCGGCTGGCCGTCCGGGCCGGTCTTCGCCAGGTCGGGCTCGTCGAATTCGGCGTGACCCGTGAGCGGCGCACCCTTGCCCTTGTCCCGCCCGAAGATCGTCTCCTGCTCGCCCAGCGACGTGCGGTCCCACGTCTCGACGTGCATGCGGATCTTCCGGGTGACCAGGTAGCTGCCGCCGTCCATCCACGCGGGGCCGTCGCCGGGCGCCGCCCAGACGTAGTCGCGCAACATCGAGGTGTCCTCGAGCTTGATGTTGGCCGTGCCGTCCTTGAAGCCCAGCAGGTTGCGCGGCGTCGTCTGGGCGCGCGAGGTGGAGGAAGTACGGCCGAAGCCGAGCTGCGAATACCGCACGGAGACCCGGCCGAACCCGATTCTCGCCAGGTTGCGGATCGCGTGCACCGCCACCTGCGGGTCGTGCGCACACGCCTGCATGCAGATGTCGCCGCCGGAGATGTCGGGGCTCAGCTCGTCCCCCGGGAACGCGGGCAGGTCGGCCAGGGCGGCGGGCCTGCGATCGGCGAGCCCGAACCGCTTGTCGAACAGCGAGGAGCCGAAGCCGATCGTCAGCGTGAGGCCGGAGGCCGGAAGGCCGAGCGCCTCTCCCGTGTCGTCCGGCGGAGCCTCCAGAGGCCCGCCGACCGAGCCGAACGGGCCGGCGTCCCTGCCCTGGGTCATGCGGGCGGCGGCAGCGGTCCACTTCTGGAGCAGGTCGGCGAGTTCCTCCCGCTTCGACGTGATCACGTCGAAGGCGACGAAGTGCAGCCGGTCCTGGGCGGGGGTCGTGATGCCGGCCTGGTTGCGCCCGTAGAACGGGTACGGGTCGCCCGTCGACTCCGCATGCGCGGCGGGCTCCTCGATGAGAGCCCGGGTGGCCAGGGCGCCCGCGCCGGCGGCGGCCACGCCCGCGACTCCCGCGGCTCCCATGCCGAGCAGCCCCCGGCGGCTGATGCGGCTCACTGGGCGACCACCGCCGCCACCTTGCTGATCGGCTCGGCGAGCGCGTTGATGGCGTCGGAGAGCTTCTTCAGGTCGTCCTTGGTCAGCTCGTTGTGGAGCTTCCACCCGTCGCCCTGGCGGTACTGCTCGAGGGCGGCCTCCGCGGCGGCGAACTTGTCGTCGAGCGTCTTCGCCAGATCGGGGTCCCGCTCGTCGAGGACGGGCCGCAGCGACTGGACAGCCGCCTGGGAGCCCTGGAGGTTGGCGTCGAAGTCCCACAGGTCGGTGTGGGAGTAGCGGTCCTCCTCGCCGGTGATCTTTCCGGTGGCGACCTCGTCGAGCAGCTCCTTGGCTCCGTTGGCGAGCTGCACGGGCGACAACGTCGCGGCGTTCGCCTTCTGCACGATCGTCGTCACGTCGGCGATCAGCTTGTCGGCGAGCGGCCCGTCCTTGCTGATGTCCTTCTCGACCCACAGGTCCTTTTCGATCTTGTGGAAGCCGGTCCACTCCTGGCCCGGCTCGACGTCGTTCTCGCGGGCGTCGATCGCCGGGTCGAGGTCGCCGAAGACCTCGGCGACCGGCTCGATGCGCTCCCAGTAGGTCCGGGCCACCGGGAAGAGGGCCTTGGCCTTGTCGACGTCGCCGGCCTTGACCGCGTCCACGAACTCCTGGGTCTTGGTCAGCAGGGTCTCCGACTGCGACTGCACATACCGCTTGTAGCTGGCGGTGGCGTCGGCCAGCTTGGCGTTGTCGGTCAGCGGCGCGCTCGTGCCGGTGACGGTGAGCGCGTTGCGGATCCCGTCGCCGATCATCCCCGGCTTGCATGCGGTCTGGTACGACCCGGCCGGCAGCTCGATGATCACGTCGCGGGTGAGCCCGGGAACGACGTTCTCCACCTCGCCCATCACCCGGTCGCCCGCGGCGTACACGTAGAACTCGGTGACCTTGCTGCCGTTGTTGGTGACGCTGAAGGTCGAGGTGCCCGCGGGCAGCTGCGACGTGGCGACCTTGCAGTCGGTGTCGCTCGCCGCGACGGCGATCTTGCCGGGCTTGGCCGCGCCGCCCGACGTGGCGGACGTGCCGTCGCCACCGCCGGAGCACGCAGCGGCGAGCAGTCCGAGGGACACGACCGCCACGGCGACGGCTGGGGTGGTGCGCATGTGGAGCTCCAGGAATTGGGGAGTGCGGATCTCAGGAGGCGGTGACCGGCGGAGTGGGCGTGCTCGCCGGAGCGGCGGGCCGGCGCATCGCCGGGAGGAGGAACAGGACCAGGACCGGAATTCCGTAGGCGAGCCAGGCGACGGTCTCCCAGACCGTGGGCTGCGCCGTGATGTTGAACATGCCGCTGAGCAGCGCCGAATACCACGCGCTCGGGTCGAGCACGCCGCTGATGTCGAAGGCGTGCGTCGCGAGCCCGGGAAGCACGCCGGCCTCCTGGAGGTCGTGCACGCCGTACTTGAAGATTCCGGCGGCGACGAGGATCAGCAGGAGCCCGGTCCAGGTGAAGAACTTGGTGAGGTTGATCCGCAGGGCGCTGCGGTAGAGGCCCCAGCCGAGCGCGACCGCCGTGACCAGTCCGAGGCTGATCCCGATCAGCGGGGTGGCGCTCGTGGTGGCGCCCTGGACGGCGGCGAACCACAGCAGCGTGGTCTCCAGGCCCTCGCGGACCACCGTGAGGAAGGCCATGACGACCACCGCGCCGGCGCCGAGCTGGAGGGCGTCGCTCAGCTTCTCGCGCAGTTCGCCCGACATCTTGCGGGCGGCGGTCCGCATCCAGAAGACCATGAAGGTGACGAACACGGTCGCCGCGAGCGAGGTCACGGCGTCGAAGAACTCGTGTTGCTGCGAGTCCAGGTGCGCGGCGGTGAATGTGAGCAGGGCGCCGAAGCCGACCGACAGGGCGACGGCGGCCGCGACGCCTCCCCAGACCAGAGGTAGCCGGTCTCGCCTATCGCTCTTGACCAGAAATGCGACGAGGATCGAGACGACGAGCGTCGCCTCCAAACCCTCGCGAAGGCCGATCAGGTAGCTCGCGAACACAGGCCCCTCCGTGGTTAGCCTCACCTAAATTAGGTCAGGGTTACCTTACCCGCAATACCTGTACGTCAGTGTGACAGGGGGATGTTCGAGAGACAAACGTTCCATACGGGACTTGGGCTGCAGGGATGACCGTCTGCGGCGAAATGATCGCGAACCGGTACGTAATCGTATTGACACGTCCTGACTGATCCCTAAAAAGTTAGTAGGTGATCAACCCCCGAATCGTGGTGGCCTCGCTGGCCGCGACACTCGCGCTGGCGGCCTGCAGCGAAACCACCACCCCCGCGAGCTCCGGCTCGTCGGCGAAGACCTCCTCCTCAGGGGGAGCGGCGGCCTCGGCGACGCCGACCCCCGCGGGGCTGGCTCCCGATGCGTACAAATCCGCCCTGGACACCGCGGGCAAGCCCGTCGGCGGCGCGCTCGCCGCCATCGGCAAGGCCGGCACCTTCAAGTCGCTGGACCAGCGGCTGGAAAAGGCCCAGCAGGCGGTGGACAAGGCCACGCAGCAACTCGGCGGCCTCCAGGCGCCCCCGGAGATCGGGCAGAAGCACGCCGACTACCTCGACGCGCTGCGCCGCATGAACGACGAGCTGGAGACCCTGCGCGACGGGATCAGCGAGCAGAGCCTCTGCACCTCCACCGCCGTGCTGGCACGACTCGGCAAGTCGGACGAGTTCGGCGAGCTCAAGAAGGCCGGGGCGGCCCTCGCGGACGGAGGCGGCTACTCCGGCGGCAAGATCGGCCTGAAGCCGCCCAAGGAGCAGAACCGCCGCCTCGGCAACGGCACCGTGTTCAGCTCCCGCATCCGCGGCGGGCGGGGAACCCTCACCGTCAAGAACGGAGGCTCCCAGGACGGGGTCGTCACCCTGCTCAAGGGCAAGCAGAAGGCCGTCAGCCTCTACATCCGCAAGAAGTCGAGCGCGAGACTGTCCAACATCAAGGACGGCAGCTACCGGGTCTACTTCACCACCGGCACCGACTTCGACCGCAAGAAGCGCACCTTCACCCGGTCCTGCGCGTTCGAGCGGTTCGACGACAACCTGAAGTTCAGCACCGTCTACACGGCCACGCAGATCCGCTGGCAGACCTGGACCCTCACCCTCAACAAGGTGAAGGGCGGCAACGCCCCGTCCCGGAGCGTGGACCCGGACACCTTCCCCGCCTGACGTACGGCGCGCAGGACGCGGAAGGCCGCGGTCGTGGGACCGCGGCCTTCGTCGTCTGCTGCCGTGTCAGCTGGAGAAGAGCATGCCCACCCAGCTGCGGTTGCGGTGGTGGCCGTGGTGGCCGCCGTGCGGCGCGCCCCACGCCGGGCCGCCGTGCGCGGGAGGCGGCGCGTACTGCTGCTGTGCCCACTGCGATTCCATGCGGGTCAGCGTCTCGAGCTCCCCGTAGTCGAGGAAGATCCCCCGGCAGTTGTCACACTGCTCGATGTGGATTCCGTTGCGGTCGAACGTCCGCATGTGGCCCCGGCACTTGGGACACTCCATCAAAAACCTCTCCCTCTCGTGTCGCGCCTGCCGCCGCGACGATCCTCCCGCAGGAGGCGATCAGAGCCTCGGCCGTCTCGTCGAGAGGATTGCCGCTCCTCCGCGCGGTGACCGTGGCCGTCGCGGCCAATTGGACTGTCAACGCCCGGGCGGGGAGGTCGAGTTCCCGCCACGGGTCTTCCCGCGACACGGCGGACCCGCCGGCGGACAGGTACGCGGACAAGAACCGGTGCCACATGTCCGGTTCGAGCAGCCCCGCCGCGAACCACGCCGCGGGGCGGGCGAGATCCCAGACGGGGTCCCCGGCGCCCAGGTCGTCGGGGTCGATCAGCAGCCAGGCGCCCGCGTGGAACACGAGCTGGCCGAGATGCCAGTCGCCGTGCGTGAGCGCCCGCCGGCCGGGGCCGGCGGGAGGGAATTCCGGCAGCGTCTCGTACGCCTTCAGTATCTCGGCGGGGGCGTCGACCTCGGCGAGCTCGGCCACGGCCCTGGCCGCCCGGTCGGGTCCGCCCGCCGGGGGCATGTCGGCGGGAAGGGGAGCGGCGTGCAATCCCGCGAGCAGCCAGCCGCCCTCCTCCCACGGCATGTCGCCCGACTCCAGGTCGCCCGCGGTCAGCGCCCGGCCCGCGGGCCAGATCGTGACGATCCTGCCGTCCAGGTGGACCAGGTCGAGGGGGGCGAGCATCAGCCCCGGCAGCCGGCCCGCCACCTCCAGGCGGCGCCGCATGTCGTGCTCGCCCGTGCCGGGGGGATGAGCCTTGATCACGACGTCGCCGACGCGGACGATCAGCACGCGCGTGTCCTTCAGCACGGTCACCGGCCCGCCGTGGGGCGCGAGCCGTACGAGATCGTCGATCAGCGGCGGAGCGGGGAGATGCTGATCATTCACGGCTCTAGCCTAAGGTGCGGTTATGAAGATTGGCTTTGCCGTTCCTGTCTCCGGTCCCTGGGCCACACCGGCGAACATGAAGCGGGTCGCGCTGCGCGCAGAAGAGCTGGGATACCACGGGCTGTGGACCTTCCAGCGGTTGCTGCACCCGGACGGAAGCACGATGGGACCGACCTACCGCAGCGTGCAGGACCCCACGGTCACGCTGGCGTTCCTGGCCGGGATCACCGAGCACATCAGGCTGGGCGTCGCCGTGCTGAACCTGCCCTTCTACTCCCCGGCGCTGCTCGCCAAGCAGCTCGCCACCCTGCAGATCGTCTCCGGCGGCAGGGTCGACGCCGGCCTCGGGCTCGGCTGGGTGCCCGAGGAGTTCGCCGCCTCAGGCGTCCCGATGGAACGGCGCGGCAAGCGCGCCGAGGAGTTCATCGAACTGATCCGGAAGTTGTGGACCGACGACGTGGTCACCTACAAGGGGGAGATCTACTCGATGCCCCCGGTGAACCAGGACCCCCGGCCGCAGACCCCGCCCGCGCTCCTGCTCGGCGGAACCGCCCCGGTGGCGCTCCGCCGGGTGGGGCGGCTGGCCGAGGGCTGGATCAGCTCCAGCCGCGCCGACCTGTCCAAGATCGACCAGCAGATCGCCATCGTGAAGGAGGCCGCCGCCGAGGCCGGACGCGACCCGGAGGCGCTGCGCTTCATCGTGCGTGGGGTCACCCGGCTGCGCGCCGAGGCCGGCGGCCCGCTGACCGGCCCGTACGCGAAGATCATCGAGGACGTCCAGGCGCTGGCCGACAAGGGCGTGACCGAGGTCTTCCACGACTTCAACTTCGACCCCGAGATCGTGGACTCGGGGGCCGATCCCCGCGAGTCGCTGCGCCGCGCGGAGGAGGCGCTGGAGGAGCTGGCCCCCAGCGCCTGAGCACTCACGCCATGCCGTAGGCCTTGGCGATGAGCTCGTAGGAGCGCCGCCGCTCCGCCGCGCTGTGGACCATGGTCGTGATCATCAGTTCGTGTGCGCCCGTGCGCTTGCGCAGCTCCTCCAGCCCGGACCGCACCCCGTCGGCGTCGCCGTACACGACGTTGGACAGCCGGTCGCGCACGAACTCGGTCTCGATCGGCGAGTACGGATAGTCCGCCGCCTCCTCCGGCGTGGGGAACCGGCCCGGGCGGCCGGAGCGAAGGCGCAACCACGACAAGGCGCCGGGCATGGCCTGGCGCAGGGCCTCCTCCTCCGTGTCGGCGGCGAGAGCCGACACGCCGATCAGGCAGTACGGCTCGTCCAGCACCTCCGACGGCTGGAAGGTCGAGCGGTAGAGGTCCAGCGCGGGCTCGGTGTTGCCGGCGCTGAAATGGTGCGCGAAGGCGAACGGCAGGCCGAGCAGCCCCGCCAGTTGCGCGCTGAAGCCGCTCGACCCCAGCAGCCAGATCGGCGGGCGGGTGTCGGAGGCGGGAACCGCCTGGATCTTCGAATAGGGGTGGCCGGCGGGGAAGCTTCCGTCGAGGAAACCGGTCAGCTCCGCCAGCGCCTGCGGGAAGTCGTCGGGGTCGACCTCGGCCGAACGGCGCAGCGCGTTCGCGGTCGCCATGTCGGTTCCGGGGGCCCGGCCGAGCCCGAGGTCGATGCGGTCGGGATGCAGGGCGTGCAGGGTGCCGAACTGCTCGGCGATGACCAGCGGGGCGTGGTTGGGCAACATCACGCCGCCCGAGCCCAGGCGGATCGAGTTCGTCGCGGCCGCGAGATGCGCGATGACGACGGCCGGTGAGGAGCTCGCGATGCCGGGCATGCCGTGGTGTTCGGCGACCCAGATCCGGTGATAGCCCCACTCTTCAGCCCGTCTGGCCAGCTCGGTCGCCTCCCGGAGCGACTCCGAGGGAGAGCTGCCCTCGCTGACGGTCGCCAGTTCCAGGATCGAAAGCGGCACCTCGGCCGACCCGCGCGGCACACCGCGTATGTTGTCCATGCCCATGAAGGCGGTAACGGGGGCACCCCTCCGGATATTTCCAGAATGTGAGCCGAGCCCGCGAACCTGAGATGCTGGGCACATGAGTGAGCGTAAGCCGATCGAATCCTGGCTGTCCGACATGGACGGCGTGCTGGTCCACGAGGGTCAGCCCGTGCCGGGCGCCGACGAGTTCATCAAGCGTCTGCGGGAGTCGGGGAAGCGCTTCCTCGTACTCACCAACAACTCGATCTACACACCCAGAGACCTGTCCGTACGCCTGCGCGCCGCAGGGCTGGAGGTGCCGCCCGAGTCGATCTGGACCTCGGCGCTCGCCACCGCCAAGTTCCTGGCCGCCCAGCGTCCGGAGGGTTCGGCCTATGTCATCGGCGAGGCGGGGCTGACCACCGCCCTGCACGAGGTGGGCTACGTGCTCACCGACCTCGACCCCGACTACGTGGTCCTCGGCGAGACCAGGACCTACAGCTTCACCGCGATCACCCGGGCCATCCGGCTGATCGACAACGGTGCCCGTTTCATCGCGACCAACCCCGACGCCGTGGGGCCGTCCAACGAGGGGTCGCTGCCCGCCTGCGGCGCCGTGGCCGCCATGATCACCAAGGCGACCGGCGTGGAGCCGTACTTCATCGGCAAGCCCAATCCGATGATGATGCGCAGCGCCCTCAACCAGATCGACGCGCACAGCGAGAGCACGGCCATGATCGGCGACCGCATGGACACCGACGTCGTCTGCGGCATCGAAGCCGGGCTGCACACGTTCCTCGTGCTGACCGGCGTCACGCAGAAGGACCAGATCGACCGGTTCCCGTTCCGGCCGTCCCAGGTGGTCAACTCGGTGGCCGACCTCATCGAGCTGATCTGAACCTGCCAGACCTTGGCAGGTTCGGCTGCGAAGCTGGGCCGCATGAACCGCGTGTATCTCGAAGTCGGGCGTAAGAAGGTCTTCGCGTGCTCGGCCGACTGGCCGGGCTGGTGCAGGAGCGGCAAGACCGAGGAGGCCGCTCTCGACGCGCTGATCGGCTATGTTCCGAGATATGCCGTCATCGCCGGGCGGGCGGGGCTGGACTTCGCGCCCGGCGATCCGGTCGTCGTCGAACAGGTCACGGGCGACGCCACGACCGACTTCGGCGCGCCGTCCGTGACGCCCCAGCTCGACCTGGAGCCCGTCGGCGCGACCGAGGCCGCCAAGGCGGTCGCGCTCATCCGCGCCTCCTGGGCGGCGCTCGCCGAGGTGTCCGCCGCCTCACCCGAGGAACTGCGCAAGGGGCCGCGGGGCGGCGGCCGCGACCGCGACAAGATGGTCGCCCACGTCATCGAGGCCGAGCGGTCCTACGCCAGGTCCATCGGCGTCCGGCACAAGCCGTTCCCGCTCGGGACACTGAACGACCCGCAGGCCCTGAGCGCGATGCGGGACGAGATCGCCGACGTCCTGAGCCGGCCGTCGCCGGGCGGGCCGGTCGCGCGCGGCTGGTGTGCCCGTTACGCCGCCCGCCGCATCGCCTGGCACGTCATCGACCACATCTGGGAGATGGAAGACCGAGCCGGGTGAATCGCCTGCGGTCACTTTGTGCGAACCCGGGATAAACCCATCGTTATACTGCCTGGCATGAGCGCTGCACCCGGGTCGCTGGAGACCCTGCGAGGGCTCAACCGTGGGCGCGTGCTCCAGACCGTGCAGCGCCTCGGCACCGCCAGCCGCCTCGACATCGTCCGCGCCACCGGTCTGTCCCGGTCGACGGTCTCCAGCCTGGTCGGTGAACTGCTCGCCGACGCGCTGCTCGTCGAGCAGCCCGAGCCCATGCCGTCCGCGTCGTCGAGCGGCGGACGGCCCGCCATGGCGCTGACCCTCAACCCGCGCGGCGGCGGGGTGCTCGGCATGCACTTCGCCCACGACAGCGTGCGCGTCGCCCTCGCCGACCTGTCCGGCACGATCCTCGCCGACAGCGTGCGCGAGCTCGACGTCGACCACCGGGCCGCCGAAGCGCTCGGCTACGCGGCCGACACCGCGATAGAACTGCTCGGTGAGGAGTCGATGACCATCGGGCGGATCGCCGGATGCGGTGTGGCCGTCTCGGCGCCGGTCCGTCCCGACAGCCCCGCGCTGAGCACTCCGCTGATACTGAGCGACTGGAACGGCGTCGACGTCAGAGCCGAACTGCGTGACCGCCTCGGCACGGCGGTCTGGGTCGACAACGACGCCAACCTCGGCGCGGTGGCTGAATGGACCTTCGGCGCCGGCCGCGGATGCGGCAACATGATCTACGTCATGCTCTCCGACGGCGTCGGCGGCGGCCTGATCATCAACGGTCACCTCTACGAAGGCGCCACCAATACGGCGGGCGAACTCGGCCACGTCGTGGTCGACCCCGACGGACTCGTGTGCCGGTGCGGAGGCCGCGGCTGCCTCGAGACCGTCGCGGGCGGCCGGGCGCTCATCAGCGCGCTGTCGCATCAGTACGGCTCGGACACCACCCTCGACGACGTGGTACGGCTGGCCTGCGAAGGGGATGTGGGCGCCACCCGCGTCATCGAAGACGCCGGCAGGGCCGTCGGCCAGGCGCTGGCCGGCATCTGCATGGTCTTCGACCCCGGCCTCGTGGTCGCCGGCGGCAAGGCGGCCGGAGCCGGCGAACCACTCCTGAGGGGAATCCGCGAGACCGTCCGGCGGCACACCTCTCCCTCGATCTCCCAAGGCGTCAAGGTGGTGGCCGGCATGCTCGGCGCGCGTGCCGAAGTGCTCGGGGCGATCGCCCTTGTCGGCAGCAGAACACCCTCCTGCCTCCTGCCGCTCTCCTGACGGCATTCGGGATGGCATTCGGGATGGCATTCGGGATGGCCATTTGGACGGCATTGCGATGGCATTTGTGACGGCATTTGTGACGGTAGGCACGGCGAGCACAGCCGCTGCGCTCGCCGCCGCCTCGGCCGTCCACGTCGGTTGCCGGTAACGCCGCCTTAGCTCAGGGGGGGTCGCCGCTGTGGGGCGGTCCGGTGGTGGTCGCTCCGGTGGTGGTCGTTCCGGTGGTGGGTGTTCGGCGGGGTC
>NZ_BOOR01000071.1 GCF_016863335.1 Planotetraspora thailandica | reverse complement strand
TTCGACCAACGCCAGCGCGGACGCGGCATCCACCAGCACCGCCACCAAACCGCCCGAACCCAACCCAGCAAGCTCAGCCGAGCCTCCCGACGCGGGAGACCCGGCCGAGGTAGTCGAGCCCGGCGGCGCGGTGGACCCGACGGTTGTGTTCGATTGAGTCGAGGTACGCGGGGCATGAGGCTCGGGCTCAGACGCTTGCTTTCGCGTCGCTGAGCTCAACGCAGAACTGCCGTCCGACAGCCACGAACGGGCCTGCTCCCGCGCTTCCGCCCACCACGCAGGAACGTCCGACGCGTCTTCCGGTGAGGCCGACCCGCCGGATGAGGATGGCGCAGACGCAGAGCGACCGGCACACGATCCCTGCACAACACACCTCCTCAATCGAAACTCTGTTTGAATAATGCCAGAGATCGTTAATATTTACCATTGCTTTAGAACACAATTTCTACAGCGTCGCCGCCATGAAATATCTGGACATTTGGAGCCTGCTATTGGAGAACTCCACCAACCGACGTGCAACCGTTCACGAGAATCCCTCCGACGCGTGCGGGCATCCGGCATGCCGGCGGCGTCACCGCCGTCAAAGACTCATGCGATCAGAGACGATGACCCGCACACTTGCAAACCACTGCGCAACGCCACACCCTCGGGCCGGCCCAGGTCGGAGGCATGGCGACAGGGGGGCAGAGCGGGACGGGCGATTAGCCGCGGCCGAATATGAATACGTTCTCCGGCGGGTACGCGGATCAACTCGATAAGGAACGCACATATCACTCCCCGGGAGTGACCATGCCTGATCACAAGAACCGGGATCAGCGGGACATCCCACTCGCCGACCGGCGCAAAGATCAGCGTGCCGACGCCTACCCCCACGTGCCACCGTTCCTCCGACGCATCGCCTCTCCCCCAACCCGCGCGCCCCACCCCAAACCCGCGCGCCGCTCCGAAAACCCCTCCGAAGCCCTCCTGGACCGCCGTGATCGGGGATACATCTTCAAGTGCCGTCTTGACGACGTATGCGGAAAAGGAGACCCTTACGGCGACAAATCAAGACAGAGGCGACGGTGTGCAGGAACCTGGTGCGATTCCAGGACGGTCCCGCCACTGTGACCGGGAAGTGCCTCCCCCTCATGACCACGGCTTACACAGCGGGCAGGTCGGGAGGCACGTCGACCCGGGAGTCAGGAGACTGACCCGTTGTCCTCCATCATCGGGGCGCGTGAACCCCGAGAGGAGAAATTCAGTGGCCAACGTCGCCGTACCTTCGCGTCAGCCTGTTCCGCTCCGCATCCCGGTACGCGAGATCGTTCCCTGGGCGATCTTCGCCGCCGCGCTCGGCCTCGTCCTGCTCTACTTCGTCGGCGCCGAGCAGGGAGCCACGTCGATCATCAGCGGCCATGCGGTACACGAGTTCGTCCACGACGGGCGGCATCTGCTCGGATTCCCCTGCCACTGACGGCGGGGCGAGTCCTTCATGATGCGTTCCCTGTTGATCCGCGGCATGCTCGTCGGGCTCGCCGCCGCGGTCTTGGCGTACGTCGTCGCGTGGTTCCTCGGCGAACCGCAGGTCGCGCTGGCCATCTCGTTCGAGGAGGCCAGGGCGGCCGCGGGCGGCGAGGGGCATGAGGCGGAGGTGTTCAGCCGAACCGTCCAGGAGACGGCGGGCCTGATCACGGCTCTGGTCGTGTACGGCGTGGCCTTCGGCGGGCTGTTCTCGATCGCCTTCGCCTTCGCGCACGGCCGGATCGGCGCGTTCGGCCCGCGGACGACGGCGGCGCTGGTGGCCCTGGTCGGGTTCGCCGCCGTCTATGTGGTGCCATACCTGAAATATCCGCCTAATCCTCCAGCGGTGGGCAGCGAAGACACCATCGGCTCCCGTACGACGCTGTATTTCACGATGATCCTGCTGAGCCTGCTCACAACCGCCTTGGCGGTCTACACGGGCCGCCTGCTGGCGCCACGGCTGGGCGCCTGGAACGCCACGCTCGCGGCGGTGGGCGCCTTCGTCGTCGTCATCACGGTCGTCTTCGTGGTGATGCCGGGGATCGACGAGGTCCCTGCGGACTTCTCCGCGACGGTGTTGTGGCGGTTCCGGCTGGCGTCGCTGGCCATCCAGTTCACGGTGTGGGCGACGCTGGGGCTGCTGTTCGGCGCGCTGGCCGAGCGTGTCCTCAACGGCCGCAGGGCGGCCGAGACCCCCACGTCCGTCGGAGTCTGAGAGGGGACAGGCCTACCGCCGGGGCGCCGCACCCGGCCGTTCGGTCTGTCCCTGCTCCGATTTGGCCAGGAAGGGCGATCGCCCAAGCACGATGATGCCCGCGACCAGGGCGACGAGGCCCGCGACTTCGCCCGCCAGGGCACCGGGGTCGACGCGAAGGTGCTCGCTGAAGATCACGACCCCCAGGACGATCCCGGTGATCGGCTCGGCCGCCGTGGTGGCGGGCAGGGAGATCCGCAACGGTGCGGCGTCGAACGCGCTCTGGTTGAGCAGGATGCCGCTCAGAGCGATGACGATCAGCAGGTACGGCTGCCACGTCGCGATGAGCGCCCCCCACCCTCTGTCGAGGGTGAGCAGCGACCCCCGGGTCAGCACATCCTGCAGGCCGTACAGGGTGCCGGCGGCGGCGGCCAGCAGCATCGCCTTGGTCTGCAGGCCGGTTCTCAGGGCAGTGAGGACCAGCACCGCCGCCATCACGATGAGGACCAGCACGGCGATCCACACGGGTGAGCCGGCCTCCGGCGCCTGCCCGCCGTGCGGCTCTCCGAACACCAGGAAGACGGCCACGCCCCCGCTGACCAGCACCGCGCCGATCCACTCCGTCAGCCCGATGCGCTCGCCGTACAGCATGGCCGCCCCTTCGAGCGCGAAGATCAGGTTGGTCGCCAGGAGGGGCTCGACCAGGGCCACGTCGGCGTGCCGCAACGCCATCGCGCCGAGGACCTGGCCTCCGACCATGACGGCGACCCCCGCCAGCCAGAGGGGTTTGCGCACCAGGTGCAGCAGCAGGCGCAGGCGGAGCATCTCGCCGAGGGGCTCGGCGTAGGCCACGTGCTGCTGGGCCACGAACCCCAGACCAAGGAGGCACGCGGCCGTGAGCCCGACGAGCACGGTGCTGATCATGGCGGTCTCCGGACCAAGGCGATCACCGGCTGGTCAGGCGACGGCCCTGGAGCGAGATCGCGCCATGATCGACCACCTTTCCTCCCACTGCCCCAACGCACTACCCGGCCAAGCGCAGGTCATCCTTGTCCCGCATTCATGAAAAAGTCATGACTTGCCCTGGAAAAGTCACGCTCACCTGCGCCGCAGGGACTTGTCGGTCAGCGCGGGCTGCACGTGGTAGTTGTCGGCCGGGTTGAGGTCGGTGCCGGGCGGGACGATCTCGTCGATGCGGTCCAGCACGTCGTCTTCCAGCACCACCCCCGCACCGGTCAGCAGGCTGTCGAGGTGCTCCATGGTCCGCGGCCCGATGATCACCGAGGTCACCGCCGGGTGCGACAACACGAATCCGACCGCCAGGTGCGGCAGCGGCAGGCCGGCCTCGTCGGCCAGCTTCGACAGCTCGCCGACGGCCTGGAGCTTGCGCGCGTTCTCCGGCAGCGACGGGTCGAACTTGTGGCGTTCGAAGGCCGTGCGGCCCGTGCCCGCCGTCAGGTCGATGTCGGCCGCCTGCGTGTAGCGCCCGGACAACCAGCCCGCCGACAGGGGCCCCCAGGTCAGCACGCCCATGCCGTACTTCTGCGCCGCGGGCAGCACGGCCGCCTCCACGCCGCGCGCCAGGATCGAGTACGGCGGCTGCTCGGTGCGGAACCGCACATGACCGCGCCGCTCGGCGGCCCACTGCGCCTCGACGATCTGCTCGGCCGGAAACGTGGAGCTGCCCACGGCCCGCACCTTGCCCGCCCTGACCAGGTCGGTCAGCGCGGCAAGGGTTTCGTCGACGTCCGTACGGGGGTCGGGGCGGTGGATCTGGTACAGGTCGACGTGGTCGGTGCCGAGGCGGCGCAGGCTGGCTTCCAGCTGCCGGACGAGCCAGCGCCGCGACGCTCCGCCGTGGTTGTCCTCCTGGCCCGTCTGCAGGCCGGCCTTGGTCGAGAGCACGACCTCGTCGCGCCGGCCTTTGATCGCCTTGCCGACGATCTCCTCCGACTCCCCCGCCGAATAGACGTCGGCGGTGTCGACGAAGTTGATCCCGGCGTCGAGGGCGCGGTTGATGATTCGCACGCCCTCGTCGTGGTCACCGTTGCCGAAGCTGCCGAACATCATCGTGCCGAGCGCGAATTCGCTCACCGAGATGCCGGTGCCGCCAAGGGTTCTGCGCTTCATAGGTGCTGCCTCCAGCGAGGTCGTCTCTCCGATACCGGTACAGCGTCCGTTGCCCGCCCTTGATCGCACCAGGTCCGGCTCAACCTGGGTCTGTCAGAACCACCCCAGCCCCCGGGAGCGCCACATAATGGCAGGTATGGGTCATGCCGCCGATGAGATCACTCCATTCCTCAAGGCGCGGCGCGCCTCGCTGGACGCCACCGCGCTCGGCCTCCCGGACGGGATCGCCCGGCGGAGGGTGCGGGGGCTGCGCCGCGAGGAGGTCGCCCAGCTGGCCGGGATCAGCGTCGACTACTACACCCGTATCGAGCAGGGACGCGCCCCCGCCATCTCCGACGCGGTGATCGACGCGATCGCCCGGGCGCTGCGCCTGAACCGCGACGAGCGCGCCTTCCTGCGCAACATCACACTGCCCCGGCGCCGCGCCGACGGGGAGATCTGCCATGCCGGCGCGGAGCCGCGGCCGCCGGTGCGCCCGCAGATCAGGGAACTACTCGACGCGATGGGCGAGAGCGTCCCCGCCGTCGTGTACGGCCCGGGCATGGACATGCTGGCGTGGAACCGCCTGGGCGGCCGGCTGGCCTTCGACGTCGAGTCCCTGCCGGAGGAGGAGCGCAACACCGCCCGGCTGGTCTTCCTCCACCCCGAGGCCAGGGCGGTGTATCCCGACTGGGAGGACGTCGCGGAGGGTGTCGTCGCGACGCTTCGCTCCGAGATCGGGCAGCGGGTCGGCCAGGCCCGTGTGCAGCGGGTGGTCTGCGATCTGAAGGACGGCAGTGAGGTGTTCCGCCGGATGTGGGAGGCGCAGACCGTCCGGGAGCTCAACCTCGGTGTCAAGCGCATCCGCAACGCGGAGGTGGGCGAGCTCGTGGTGACCTTCGAGTCGTTCCCCCTGCCCACCGACCCCGGTCAGCGGCTGTGCACGTACACGGCCCCGAGCGGCTCGGCGGCCGAGACGAAGCTGCGGGCTTTCGCCGAGAAGATCCTGGACCGCGTGTGACTCCCCTGCCCCTGCTGTCGGTCTCGCTCGGCTACTGGCAGGACCGCCCTCCGGAGGAGGCGCTGGTCACGGCCCGGGCCGCCGACCGGCTGGGATTCGGCGAGTTGTGGATCGGCGAGATGGCGACCTACGACGCGTTCTCCCTGGCCACGGCCGTCGCCGCCGCCACCGGGCACATCTCACTGACCGTCGGCCCGCTGGCGGTCGCCGTCCGCGACCCGATGACCATCGCCCGGGGCGTCGCCTCCGTGGCCGGCCTGACCGGCAGGCGAGTCGGTGTGGCCATCGGCACGTCCAGTCCCGTGGTCGTCGGCGAATGGCACGGGCGCGACCGGACCCGCTCCGGTACGGCCCTGCGGGAGAGCGCCCTTGCCGTACGGCGACTCCTCGACGGTCACAAGACCACGTTCGAGGGCGAAGTGGTGCGCACGCGTGGCTATCACCTGCGGCTGCCCGCCCCCGGCTCCGAGCTCACCGTCGCGGCCTTCGGCCCGTCGGCCGTGCGCACCGCGGCGCGGCACGCCGACCGGATGGTGCTGAACCTCGTCACTCCACGTTCCGCGGCGGACCTCGCCCAGCGGATGCGGGACGAGGCGGAGCGGGCAGGGCGGGATGCGCCGCGGGTGGCCGCCTGGATCAGCGCGGCCGTCGGCCCGTCCGACGCGGCGCTTGAGCAGATCCGCCGGGCCGTGGTGGCATATCTGGCCGCCCCCGGATACGGCGAGATGTTCGCCGAGGCCGGGTTCGGCGAGCTCGTCTCCTTCGCGCGCACCCGGCCGCACCCGCGCGACCTGCTCGCCGCGATCCCCGCCGAACTGGTCGCGTCCGTCGCCCTGGTCGGGGACGGCGACGCCGTGCGCGCCCGCCTGGAGGAGTACGCGGCGGCGGGGGTCGACGAGGTCGCGGTCGTTCCAGCCAGCGTGCCGGAAGATCCGGCCGGCGAGCACACCCTGGCCGCGCTGCGCGAGATGGCCGGCCGGGATCGCTGAGCCAGTTTCACCGGATGGATCACTGGTGCGTGACGAATCTGGAAAGATTCCGATCGCGCCGTACAAGCGGTGATATAGATCGAAAACATTGGAGATGTCCCATGGCGGTTTCTGCCAACCTGGACAAGTTGCTCGACCGGGAGTACGAGGAGTACACCCTGGACAAGCTCGTGGACGCCCCCGTCGCCGCCCTCGCGGGTGTGGGCCCGGCTGCCGCCGAGGCGCTGACCCGGGCGCTCGGCATCGTCACGATCGGCGACCTCGGCCGCAGCCAGCTGTTCCGCTACGCCGCCGCCATCGTCGCGCTCGTCGAGAGCGAGAAGTAAACCGGCAGGAATGAGGGCGTCTCCCTGAGGCGCCCTCATCCCATTTCCGCATCGTCGCCGGGAAGCCGGAGAGTGAAGCAGGCCCCGCCTGAGGGCGATTCGCAGGCCGTGATGGTTCCGTCGTGGGCCAGGGCGACGTCCCTGGCGATGGCCAGCCCCAGCCCGGTGCCTCCGTGGTCGCGGCTGCGTGCGGTGTCCAGCCGGGTGAACCGCTCGAAGATCCGCTCCCGCTCGGCCGCCGGGATCCCCGGCCCGTCGTCCATCACCGTCAACACCGCCGTGGCTCCGTCACGCTTCACGTGGACCTCCACCGAGCGGCGGGCGTGCCGCTGGGCGTTGTCCAGCAAATTGGCCACGACCCGGGCCACCTGAGAGCGCACCACGGTGACGTGCACTCCCGGCTCGGCCGTCACCCGCACCGGCAACCGGTCCAGCCGCCGCGTCACCTGGGCCTCCACCAGGTCCGACAGATCCACCCGCGTGCGCTCGGCCTCTCCGCTCGAGTCCACCCGGGCCAGCAGCAGCAGATCCGCAATGATCGTCTCCAGGCGGTCCACGTCGAACAACGCCTGATCCAGCAGTTCGGGAAGATCGGTTTCTCCCGGATGCATCTGAGCCTCTTCCAGCTCCGTGCGCAGTCCCGCCAGCGGGGTGCGCAACTCGTGGGAGGCATCGGCCACGAACTGCCGCTGGCGCATCAGCACCCGCTCGGTGCCGCGCTTGGCCTCCTCGATCCGGCTCAGCGTGCCGTTGACCGTCCGCGCCAGGCGGGCGATCTCGTCCTGTCCCGAGGGTTCGGGCACCCGGCTGCTGACATCGTCACCGCCGATCGCCGCCAGGTCGGCCCGTATCTCCTCCACCGGCCGCAAGGTGCGCCCGGTGACCTTCCATGTCGCCCATGCCGCCAAGATCGTCAGCACCCCCTCCTGCAGGCCGAAGAACCGGCCGAACTGCTCGAACGGCCCTACGCTGGCCGCCTGACGCCCCGCGTACACCACCGGCGAATCCGCCGCCGGCGTGACCCGCAACGCCGCCACCCGCAGACATCCGGAAAACCGCGGGCAGCTCTTCAGATCCGCCTCTGGAGCGCCGGCCGGGGGATGTACCGAGCTCAGCGGCGGCCAACCCGCCGCTTGCGGCGAGGCGAGCACCACGCGGTTGGCCGCATCGACCACCTGCACGAACGGCACCCCGTCGACCTGCGGACGCGTCGTGTCCGGCAGTTGCCCCGCACGCACCAGAGCCGCCGTGATCCCCGCCTGCTGGCGCACCTCCAGCCAGATCCCGTCCGCGACGGCCTGACGTCCGATCACCGCCTCCGCGATTCCCGTGGGCACCAGCAACAACAGCGCCAGCAACGTCACCAGAGCCGTCAGACGCCCACGAATCGAGCGCGGGGGCATCCGTGACACCCACCCGCGAAGACGCGTCAGCAGACCGCCGGTACCGGCCACGGAGCACCCCCTCACCCACCTGGCGCATACTGTATGCGTCCATATTTCACACTCCGTTGCGGTTTGTCGTTACCGCCAGCCACCATTTCTCATGGAAGCCAGCAGAGCCCCCGGGCGGCCGTGATCAAGAAGCCAGGAGGGTCGCGCCTTCCAGAAGCAGGGCATGAACGAACGCCTGCGGCAGGTTGCCCCGCAGCTGCCGCTGAACCACGTCGTACTCCTCGGTGAACAGCCCGGCGGTGCCGCAGGCCGACCGGACCCGCTCGAAGCACCCCAGGGCCTCGGCCCGGTTGCCCTGCTGGTGCTCGGCGAGCGCCAGCAGGAAGCCGCACAGGGTGAAGGCGCCCTCCGCCTCGCCGAGCGGCCGTTCGTCCGCCCGATAGCGGTAGACGAAGCCCTCGACGGTCAGGCGGTCGCGGACCGCCGCCAAGGTCGCGAGCGTCCGGGGGTCGCCGGCGTCCGGCGTGCCGCGCAGCGGCGGCAGGAGCAACGACGCGTCGACGCGGTCGTCGCCCGGGGCGCGCCGCCAGTGACCGGACGGGTTCAGGCCCGTCCGGGCTGCCGCGTCCAGCAGCGTGGCCGCGAGTGACCGCCGTCGCTCGGCCTCGGCGGGGGTCGCGAGGACTCCGGCGGCCGCGTTCAGCCCGGCCGCGCAGATCAGCCGCGAATGCGTCCAGCGCCGGTCCTCGGTCTCCCAGATTCCGGCGTCCGGCCGTTCCAACCGTTCCGCGATCACCTGGACGGCGGTCCGTACGGCGTGAGCGGTCTCCGGCGGCAACCGGTCCGCCCGGGCCGCCGCGGCGAACAGCAGCAGGGCCTCCCCGAAGACGTCGAGCTGGAACTGGTCGGCGACACGGTTGCCGACGATCATGTGTGATCCCGGGTAACCGGGCAGGGCCAGGCTCTCCTGGCGAGGCACTGGCCCCCCGGCCACGGTGTAGGCGGGCCTGAGCCGGTCCCCGTCCGCCGAGATCCGCTCGCCGACGAACCGCACGGCGGCGTCGAGCAGGTCGAGTCTGCCCCCGTGGACGGCCACCGCCTGGCCGGCGTAGCACTGGTCGCGTATCCACGCGTACCGGTAGTCGTAATTGCGGCCGGCTCCCGCGCGCTCGGGCAGCGACGTGGTGGCGGCCGCCGCCATCCCACCGGAGCCGCTGGTCATGCCGGTCAGCACGGCGTAGGCGAGTTGCGCGTCCCGCGGGGCGATCGTGTCGTCGCACGCGGGCACGTCCGCGTGCCAGGCGTCCTCGGTGGCCTTCCACAGGTCCGGCCCGGTCAGGGGCCCGGTCCGGCGGCGCGAGGACAGTTCGAGCACGAGGTCGTGGTGTGCCCCCGGCTCGAGGTCGAGGCGGAGGGTCAGCCCGTCCTCGGTGGGCACCGCGCCGTCCGCGCCCGCCCAGCGGATGTGCACGTCACCGCTGTGGGCGGTCCACATCCCCCCCTCGTCATACGGCCCGGCCATGGGGTGCCGGCCGAACCCCGCTCTGACGTCGAGCTGAACCTGGACGCGGGCCGCCCCGCGCACGGCGTGGACGCGCCTCAGCAGCACGGCGGAGTCCCGGCCGGCGGGGCGGGCGAGAGCCTGCCTGCATTCGACCAACCCGCCGGAGGTCACCCAGCGACTGCGCCAGATCAGGCTGCGCTCCTCGTAGTAGCCGCCCCAGACCCGCCAGCCGTCCTCGGGACGCAGCCAATAGAGGCCCGGCCCGCCGACCAGCGCGCCGAAGACCGAAGGACACTCCCACGAGGGGAAGCACATCCACGCGAGATCGCCGTCGGGGCCGACCAGCGCCCCGCGCTCCCCGTCGGCGATCATGGCGTATTCACGCAGGGCGTGCGGCCCCGTTCCGTTCATGTCATCACCCCCCGCCCGACGAAGGCCATGGTAGGTCGGCCGATGTGGGGGTAGGCGAACCCGAGGAGCGACGTTTCTGGAGGTAGCGATGGCCTCGAACACAGTTGCCGACCACATTCTCGAACGACTGCGCGAATGGGGAGTGGAGAAGGTCTTCGGGTATCCGGGCGACGGCATCAACGGCCTGCTCGCCGCCTGGGGGCGGGCCGGCGACCGGCCGATGTTCGTGCAGTCCCGGCATGAGGAGATGAGCGCCTTCGAGGCCGTCGGCTACGCCAAGTTCTCCGGCCTCCTCGGCGTCTGCGCGGCCACCTCGGGGCCGGGAGCCATCCACCTGCTCAACGGGCTCTACGACGCCAAGCTCGACCACGTCCCCGTGGTGGCGATCGTCGGCCAGACCAACCGCAGCGCGATGGGCGGCTCCTACCAGCAGGAGGTCGACCTGCTGACGCTGTTCAAGGACGTGGCCGGCGAATACGTGCAGATGGTCACCGTGCCCGAGCAGATCCCCAACGTGCTCGACCGGGCGATCCGCGTGGCGATGGCGGAAAGGGCCCCGACCGCGGTCATCGTGCCTGCCGACGTGCAGGAGCTCGAGTATTCGCCGCCCGGTCACGCGTTCAAGATGGTCCCGTCCAGCCTGGGCGTCGACTGGCCGACCGTCTCCCCCGACGACGCCGGGATCCGCCGCGCCGCGGATCTGCTGAACTCCGGCAAGAAGATCGCGATCCTGGCCGGGGCCGGAGCCCGCGGCGCCCGCGCGGAGCTGGAGGAGGTCGCCGACCTGCTGGGTGCCGGCGTGGCCAAGGCGCTGCTGGGCAAGGACGTGCTGCCCGACGACCTTCCGTACGTGACCGGGTCGATCGGGCTGCTCGGCACACGGCCGAGCTACGAGATGATGAACGGCTGCGACACCCTGCTCACGGTGGGGTCGAGCTTCCCGTACACGCAGTTCATGCCCGAGCTCGATCAGGCGCGGGCCGTGCAGATCGACATCGACCCCCGCATGATCGGCATGCGTTATCCCTACGAGGTGAACCTGGTGGGAGACGCGGCCGCGACCCTCAGGGCCCTCATTCCGTTGCTGAAGCGCAAGGAGGACCGGTCCTGGCGCGAGAAGATCGAGGCGGGTGTGGAGCGGTGGTGGGAGACCATGACCATGGAGGCCATGATCGACGCCGCGCCCATCAACCCGATGCGGCTGTTCCACGAGCTCTCCGACCGCCTTCCCGCCGATGCGATCGTCACGGCGGACTCGGGCTCGGCCGCCAACTGGTACGCGCGCAACCTGCGCTTCCGCGGGGACGTGCGCGGGTCGCTGTCGGGCACTCTGGCGACGATGGGCCCCGGCGTGCCGTACGGGATCGGCGCCAAGTTCGCCCATCCGGACCGCCCCGTGATCGTGTTCGCCGGCGACGGAGCGATGCAGATGAACGGCCTGGCCGAGCTCATCACGATCAAGCACTACTGGCAGGCCTGGCCGGACCCGCGCCTGGTCGTCGCGGTGCTGCACAACAACGACCTCAACCAGGTCACGTGGGAGATGCGGGCGATGCAGGGCGCGCCCAAGTTCCCGGAGTCGCAGACGCTGCCTGACGTCGACTACGCCGCATTCGCCGCCGATCTCGGCTTGAAGGCCCTCACAGTGGATAAACCAGACCAGCTCGGGGCGGCCTGGGACGAGGCGCTGCGAGCCGACCGGCCCACCTTGCTGGACGTGCACGTCGACCCCGACGTGCCGCCCATCCCGCCGCACGCGACCTTCGAGCAGATGAAGGACTCCGCCCAGGCCCTCCTGAAGGGCGACGAGAACCGCTGGGGCGTCATCAGGGAGGGCCTCAAGACGAAGGTGCAGGAGTTCCTGCCGCACGGTCGTCACAGCGGCGACGCATGATCGACGCGCCGGTCGAGTCCGTCACGGCGAGCGCCTACACGGTGCCGGCCGACGCGCCCGAGGCCGACGGGACGCTCGCGTGGGACTCCACGACGCTGGTGGTGGCCGAGGTGCGCGCCGCCGGGGAGCGCGGCATCGGATGGACGTACGGCACTGCCGCGTGCGCGGCGGTCATCTCGGGCCGGCTCGCCGGGGTGGTCCGCGGCCGTTCCGCGCTCGACGTCGCCGGCGCCTGGCAGGCCATGGTGCGTGCCGTGCGCAATGACGGGCGTCCTGGCGTGGCCGGCTACGCGATCTCGGCCGTCGACGTGGCGTTGTGGGACCTCAAGGCGCGGCTGCTCGGCCTGCCGCTGCACCGCCTGCTCGGGGCGGTGCGCGACGAGGTGCCGGTGTACGGCAGCGGCGGCTTCACCTCCTACGACGAGCGCCGGCTCGCCGATCAGCTGTCGCATTGGGCGACCGGCCTGCGGATCCCCCGCGTGAAGATCAAGATCGGCGAGTCGTGGGGCACGCGGGAGACGCGCGACCTGGAGCGCATGAGCCGCGCCCGCGAGATCATTGGCGCCGGCGCCGAGCTCTACGTCGACGCGAACGGCTCCTACACCGCCAAACAGGCAGTCCGGGTGATGCGCGAGGCGGCCGCTCTGGACGTGCGCTGGTTCGAGGAGCCGGTCTCCTCCGACGATCTGCGCGGCCTGGCGGATGTCCGCGCAGCCGTGCTCCCCGACGTGGCGGCCGGCGAATACGGGTGCGACCTGCCGTACTTCCGGCGGATGTGCGAGGCGGGGGCGGTCGACTGCCTGCAGGCGGACGCCTCCCGCTGCGGCGGTATCAGCGAATGGCTGCGGGTCGCGGCCGTCGCCGCCTCCCACGGCCTGCAGGTCTCCGGCCACTGCGCACCCCATCTGCACGCGCACGCCGCCGCGGCCACCCCCAACCTGCGCCACCTGGAGTGGTTCCACGATCATGTGCGTATCGAGTCGATGTTCTTCGACGGCGTGCTCGACCCGGCGGGCGGCACGATCCGCCCGGACGCGCACGCCCCCGGTCACGGCCTGACCATGCGGCGGCGCGACGCCGAGCCGTACCGCGTCGGCTGACCCTCGGCCCGGTCGCGGAGCAGCACCTCAGCGAGGAGTTCGGCGAGATGGACCGGCCGCGCGGCCGTGCCCGACTCGATCTGGGTCCGGCAGGAGAAGCCGTCGGCGAGGATCCTGGTGCCCTCCCCCGCCTGCCGTACGGCGGGCCACAGTCCGAGCTCGGCGATCTGCGCCGATATCTCGTGGTGGCCGCGTTCGAAGCCGAAGTTGCCGGCCAGGCCGCAGCATCCGGCGTCGAGCACCTCGACCTGGACGCCGACCCGCTCCAGAAGCCGGCGATCGGCGTCGAAGCCCCAGAGGGAGTGCTGGTGGCAGTGCGGCTGCGCGATCGCGCGGATGCCCGTGCCGGGCAGCGGCGCCGGGGGCGCCCGGTCGAACAGCACCTCCGACAAGGACTTCGCCCGCTCCGCCAGCAGCCGCACGTTGAGGTCGCCGGACAGCAGTTCCGGACCGTCGGACCGCAGGACGGCCAGGCAGCTGGGCTCCAGCCCGACGACCGGCACGCCTCGCCGCAGCCGGGGGGCGAGGGCGTCCGCCGTCCGGCGCAGCACCCGCTGGGCCACGCCGAGCTGGCCGGTGGAGATCCAGGTGAGGCCGCAGCACAGCGGCACCGGCGGCACCTCGACGCGGAACCCGCAGGCCTCCAGCAGGCGCACGGCCGCCTTGGCCGCCTCGGGGCGGAAGTTGTCGGTGAAGGTGTCGGGCCACAACACGACGGGGTCGCCGGTCGCCGGGGGCCGGCCCTTGAACCAGTCGGTGAAGCGCTCGGGGGCGAATCGCGGCAGCTCACGCCGGCCGTCGACGCCCCCCGCCGCCTTGATCATCCGGCTCAAGCCGGGGGCGTGGGTCAGCGTGTTGACCAGCTGGGGCGCCGCCGAGGCCAGCATGGCCCACAGCGGGAGCCAGCCCATCGAGTAGTGCGCGGCGGGCCGAAGCCGCCACCGGTAGTGGTGGGACAGGAACTCCGCCTTGTAGGTCGCCATGTCCACGTGGACGGGGCATTCGCCCCGGCAGCCCTTGCAGGCGAGGCACAGGTCGAGGGCGTCGCGCACGTCCCCGGACCGCCACCCGTCGGCGATGGTCTCCCCGCGCATCATCTCCATCAGGATGCGGGCCCTGCCCCGGGTGCTGTGCCGTTCCTCGCGGGTGGCGCGGTAGCTGGGGCACATCACCCCGCCGGAGGTCGAACGGCATTTCCCGATGCCGACGCAGCGCGCCGCCGCGTGGGCGAACCGGTGCCCGTCGCGGGGGAAGTCGAAGTGGGTCCGGGGCTCTTCTGGGTGGTAGGTCAGATGGTCGAGGTTCTCGTCCACCCGGTACGGATCGACGATCTTCCCGGGGTTCATCTTCCTGTCCGGATCCCAGATGCGCTTGAACTCGGCGAACACGTCCATGATCTCGTCACCGAACATGATCGGCAGGAGTTCGCCGCGCGCCTGCCCGTCGCCGTGCTCGCCGGACAGCGACCCGCCGTAGGAGGCCACGAGGCGGGCCGCCTCCTCCACGAACCGCCGGTAGGTGGCCACCCCCTGCGGGTCGTCGAGATCGAACGGCGTGCGGGTGTGCACGCACCCCTGCCCGAAATGGCCGTAGAGCGAGCTGTTGCGGTAGCCGAACGAGTGGAGGAGGCCGCGGAAGTCGCGCAGGTAGTCGCCGAGCCGTTCCGGGGGGACGGCCGCGTCCTCCCATCCTTCGTGGGTGTCGGGGTTGTCGGGAGGGTAGGCGGTCGCGCCGAGCCCCGCCTCGCGGACCTTCCACAACCGTTCCTCCTCGGCCGGATCGCCGATGAGGGCGGTGTGCACCCCGTCGACGCCGTCGATCAGCGCGCGTGCCCGTTCGTCGGCCTGCCGCTGGGTGTCGCCCCCGAAGCGCACCATCAGCCACCCCGACCCCTCGGGCAGTTCCCCCAGCGTCTGTTCGTCGGCGAACCGTTCCTCGCGGGCGAGCTTCATCAGTTCATGGTCGAGGCCCTCGACGGCCAGGGGCCGGTGTGCGGTGACCGCCGCCACCGCGTCTCCCGCGGCGGCGATGTCGTCGTAGCCCAGCACGGCCAGCGACTGGTACGGCGGGACGGGGAAGAGCCTGATCTCCGCCCGCAACACGGTGACCAGCGTCGACTCGCTGCCCACCAGTGCCCGGGCCACGTCGAATCCGTTCTCGGGTAGCAGCGAGTCGAGGTTGTAGCCGGAAACCCGGCGGGGGATGTCGGGATATCGGGTGCGGATCAGCGCGAGATGCTCCCCCCGCAGGGCCCGCAGCGCCTGGTAGATCTCCCCCCGCCTGCCGCCGAGCGCGACGATCCGGTCGTATTCCTCGTCGGAGGTCTCCCCCACCCACATGCGCAGCCCGCCGTAGGTGAGCACCTCCAGGCGGATCACCGAGTCGACCATCTTGCCGTACGCCTGTGCGGACGCGCCGCAGGAGTTGTTGCCGATCATCCCGCCGATCGTGCAGGTGTCGTGGGTGGCCGGTTTCGGCCCGACCATCAGCCGCCGGTCGGCGAGCCGGGCGTTGAGGTCGTCCAGGCAGATGCCGGGCTCCACCAGCGCCCGGTCTTCCTCGACCGACAGCAGGCGCGTGCAGTATTTGGACCAGTCGATCACGACTCCGCTGTTGACGCACTGCCCGGCCAGGCTGGTGCCGCCGCCGCGTGAGTGAATCGGCGCCCCGTGCTCATGGCAGACCCGTACGGCCTCGGCCCCCGCGTCCACGGTCCGGGGCACGACGACGACGGCCGGCGTCTGGCGGTAGTTCGACGAGTCGTGGGAGTAGGCGGCCAGAGATCCTTCGTCGATCCGCACCTCGCCGTCCACTCGCGCCGATAGATCGCGATAAAGCGACATGTTGCACGCCTTACCCGGCATACGACCAGGTAAGCGGCGCCCCCTCCGGCCGCACCTTGATCAGGGGTGGCGCCCCGACGGCCGGGAGAAAGATTTGCGGCGGTTTTGCCCGGTTTGGGAGGCGCGAAGGCGGCTCGTTCTGTTAGCTAGGTGCCATCCGGCCTGTTAGCTACGTGCCATCCGGCATGCCGCCGAGCCGCTTCTCGGAGGTTGCGATGGAGCAGCTGAACGTCACGGTGGAGCCATCTGAGCAACAAACTCACGTTCGCCCCCGTGGAGAGATCGACATAGCGACCGCGGAGCACTTCGAGTCGGTGCTCGACGCCTCGCTCCAGCAGTCGGACGCCACCTGCCTCGAAATGGACATGAGCCAGGTCTCGTTCATGGACTGCTCGGGGTTGCGCGTGCTGATCCACGTCAAGGAGAGACTCCGCAAGGAGGGGGGCACCCTCGTCCTGACGGACCTGACCCCCATGATCGGCCGGCTGCTGATGATCGCCGGTTTCGACGACCATATGGAAGAGATCGACGTCGCCCCCGCGCGCGTCCGCCGACCCCTCTAGATCCCCCGAGGGCCATGACTTGGCGGCGAAAAGTGTGTTTCGCGAACATGTCGGGATGATGACGCGGGTTCTACCGTGCGCTGAAAGGACCGTGAGCCAGGTCACACAAGGAGCCCCCCATGGTCTCATCTCCCCCCGCGCGGCCGTCCCGGGCCGTCCTCACCATGCTGGCCGTACTGCTCGCGGCGGCCGGCCTGCTCGCCCCGGCGCTGACCGCCGTGCCCGCGCAGGCGGCCTCACTCGTTCAGGTCAGCTCGTTCGGCGGCAACCCGGGCAATCTCTCCATGTACAGCTACCGTCCCGACGGCCTGCCGAGCGGCCGCCCCCTCGTGGTGCTCCTGCACGGCTGCACCCAGAACGCCAGTGGCTACTTCGCCAACAGCGGCTGGCAGAAGTTCGCCGACCAGTGGAAGTTCGCCCTCGTGCTGCCGCAGACCAGCAGCGCCAACAACTCCACCAGCTGCTTCAACTGGTTCCAGACCGGCGACACCGCCCGGGGCCAGGGTGAGGCCGCCTCGATCCGTGCGATGGTCGCCTACGCGGTCGCCAACTACGGAACCGACCCTTCCCGGGTCTACGTCTCCGGGTTGTCGGCGGGCGGGGCCATGTCGGCGGTCATGCTGGCCACCTACCCCGACGTCTTCGCCGCCGGTTCGATCGGCGCCGGGCTCGCCTACCACTGCGCCACCAGCCTGACCCAGGCGTCCAGCTGCCAGTACAGCGCGACCAGCAAGACGCCGCAGCAGTGGGGCGACCTGGTCCGCGGCGCCTACTCGGGCTACTCGGGCCCGTACCCGCGGGTCGCCATCTGGCAGGGCCAGTCCGACTACACGGTCACCCCCGCCAACGGCACCCAGCTGCGCGACCAGTGGACCAACGTGCGCGGGGTGTCCCAGACGCCCAGCTCCACGCAATCTCTCACCGGCGGCACCTCGCTGAAGGTGTACGGCGACGACGACGTGCGCCTGTACGAGCTCGCCGGAATGGGTCACGGCCTGCCGGTCGACCCGGGCAGCGCTCCCGACCAGTGCGGGGCGACGGCGGCGTATTTCCTCGACAGCATCTGCTCGGCCTACCACGACGCGCGGTTCTTCGGCCTGGACGGCGGAACGCCGCCCACCACCCCCACGCCCACCCCGACCCCGCCCGTGACCCCCACGCCGACCCCGACTCCGACTCCCACGCCGACTCCCACGCCGACCCCGACGCCGCCCGCCACATGCGTGCGGGCGAGCAACTACGCCCACACCACCGCAGGCCGGGCCCACCAGTCGGGCGGCCAGACGTACGCCAACGGCTCCAACGACCCCATGGGCCTGTGGAACACCTTCACCACACACGGGCTCAAGCAGACCGGCCCGAACTACTGGGTCGTCGCCGACGGCGAGTGCTGACGATCGGCGCCTGAACCGCGCCCCGGCCGGATGCCGGCCGGGGCGCTCGTGCGCTCAGCCGCGCGGATTCCAGCTGCTGGTGTCGACGTCGAGACCCAGACGGCCGGCGATGTCGTCCCACTTCACGTACTTGAAGTTCGTCTTCTCCCGCGCCTCGCCCTCAGGGTCGAGCGCCTCGGGGGTGTCGGCGCCGTCGTGGGTGACGAACAGGCCCTTGGGGAACCGGCGGCCGAGCGGCACGTTGACCACCATCGCGCCGTCGCTGGCCTGCACACCGTCGACGCCGTGGTGGTCGCCGACCTGGAACGACCCGATGTAGGCGTTCCTGCCGGACCGGTCGTAGACGGAGAAGGTGTCGTCGCCCTGGCTGGAGGCGATCAGGTACCCGCTGCCGCCCTTGCCGTAATAGATGGTCAAGCCCTCGGCGTCGGCCGACAGGTGGCGTCCGCCGAATCCGGGGTCGGCTCCGGGCACGCACTCCTCTGTGCCGGGGTCGTAGGTGGCGGGCACTCCGAACTCCCGGACGCGGTCGATCAGCGCGGGCGAGCCGGTGAGGTCGCCGGAGATGCGCCAGACGCCGACGTCCTCCTGAGCCGCGTACAGGGTGCCCGTCCGGGCGTCGACGACCATGCCCTCGACCTGGGGCCCGACTCCGGGCTCGTCGCAGGGGGTCCACCGGCCGCCGCCGGGCAGCGGGAAGCTCGACGGCAGGTCGATGGTGCGGATCAGCGTGTACCCGACCTTCCCGTGGGGGGCGTCGGTCAGCTTGAGCAGCGCCAGCCGGGTGGTGTGCCGCCTGCTCACCACGACGTAGGTGCCCGAGGGGCGCTTCCACGCCGCCAGGCCGTAGACCGTCTCGGCCTCGTTCACCTCCTCCTGGGTGGAGTTGAAGATGAACGGCGCGGCGGGATCGGTGATGTCGGTGAGCGGCGCCTGACCGCGGGCCGCCTTCGCCGGGTCGACCCGGTAGACGCGGAGCTTGTCGGATCCGCGGTCGGAGGCGATCAGGATGTCGGACCGTTTGCCGGCGGAGGCGTGGCCGTAGACGACGTCCACGTTGTTCAGCCGTCCCGGCTCGTCGTCCGCACTGGGTGCGGCGGGGGCGGGAATGTGCTGAAGCTGCCTGCCGCCGAGGTCGTAGGCGTACAGGCCGCCCTCTTTCGCGGTGGTGGCGACCACGCTGCTCTCCGGGGAGGCGGGGTGCACCCAGATCGCCGGGTCGTCGCCGTTGGCGTTGCCGCCGGCCTCGTCATCGAAGAGCGCCGGGGTCTCGACGCGGGGCGCCACGGTGGGCAGCGCAGTGGGCAGCGCCTTCGCCACCGACGCCGTCGCCGGGGCGGAGGCGCAGAGCACGCAGATCGTCAGCGCGGCGGGTGCCAGCATGTTCAGGGGACGCATTCGCACTTCTCCTGTCAGGGGGCGTTTCTTGATCCTGTTCAGGTGAGCCGAATAGGGGATGAACCATGCCGGAAATTCCGTACAAGTCGGGGTGACGTGCCGCATGCCCGCGAGCCGGTCCCAGCCGCGTCTGCGGCAGCCTGAATCCACGCCCGCCGGCGATCTGTCCGTGCGAGCATGTGCCGCATGATCGCCGAAGTCTCCGGCCCACAGGCAGCCGACGATCGGAACAGCCGCCCACCGCGACGGTGGGTGAGCGTGCTCGTCTGGCTGGCCGTCGCGCCGTTCGCGGGCTGGGCGGTGTTGCGGACGATCCCCGCCGACGTGGATTTCCGCTGGGTGCAGCTCGTGGGATTCACGCCCTATGTCGCCCCGGCCTCGATCGTCGCGGTGATCACCGCACTCGCGTCGCGCCGCTGGACGGCCCTGGCCGTGAGTCTCATGAGTACGGCCACGCTCGCGGCGCACGTCCTGCCGCGGGCGCTTCCTGCGGGTGGGCACACGACCGGGCCGCCCCTGCGTGTGCTGACGTCCAACCTCCTGAAGGGGTCGGTGCCCGGGCCCGCCCTCATCGACCTCGTACGGAGACTCCGCCCCGACGTGCTGACCCTTCAGGAGCTGACCCCCTCCGCCGCGGCAGAGCTGAAGAGGGACGGGCTGGAGGGGCTGCTGCCGTACAAGGTGGATCGTTCACGGCCAGGGGTCGGCGGCTCCGGGATCTATGCCCGGTTTCCGGTCACTCCTGATGAGGCGATCGAGCTCGGGGGGTTCGGGCAGGCACGGGCGAGCGTGGACGTCCCCGGCGCGGGGCCGGTCGAGATCGTGTCCGTGCATCCCTGCGCTCCCCGCTACGAGAACAGGTTCGCGTGCTGGGCGGAGGGGCTGGCGGCGCTGAGCGGCCGGCCGCGAGCGTCAAGCGTGCTGGCGGGCGATTTCAACGCGACCCTCGATCACGCGCCGACGCGGCGCCTGCTGGCCGAGGGCTACCATGACGCCGCCGACACCATGGGGCAGGGCCTGGCGACGACGTGGCCGTACCAGCCGTGGCACTTCAACGGCTTCGCCATCCCGCCGGTGACGCTCGACCACGTGCTGGCAGGCCCCGGTGTGGGCGTGCGCGCGTTCGGCGTGCACCGGCTGCCCGTCACCGACCACCATGCCGTGTTCGCCGAACTCGTCCTCCCGCCCGCCACCTGAGGTTGAGCCCGCCTACTTCAGCACGATGTCGTCCCGGTGGACACGCGCGTGCCCCCGGGACGACCACCTCCCGGGGGCACGCGGCTCACTTGAAACGGCTTACTTGAAGCGGCGCAGACGCAGGCTGTTGCTCACCACGAAGACACTGGACAACGCCATCGCGCCGCCCGCGATCATCGGGCTGAGCAGCCCGGTGGCGGCCAGCGGCAGGCCGGCCAGGTTGTAGGCGAAGGCCCAGAACAGGTTGCCCTTGATCGTGCGCAACGTCCGGCGCGACAACCTGATCGCGTCGGCCGCGACGCGCAGATCGCCGCGTACCAGCGTCAGGTCAGCGGCCTCGATGGCCACGTCGGTGCCGGTGCCCATGGCCAGGCCGAGGTCGGCCTGAGCGAGCGCGGCCGCGTCGTTGACGCCGTCGCCGACCATCGCCACGACCTTCCCGCGGCTCTGCAGTTCCTTGACGACGGCGACCTTGTCGGCGGGCAGCACCTCGGCGATCACCTCGGTGATGCCGACGTCGGCGGCCACGGACCGGGCGACGGTCTCGTTGTCCCCCGTCAGCAGCACGGGGTCCAGGCCGAGCCTGCGCAGCCGGGAGACCGCTTCGGCCGAGGACGGCTTGACGACGTCGGCGACCGCGAGGATCGCGCGGGCCCTGCCGTCCCAGCCGACCGCGACAGCCGTACGGCCGGCGTCCTGTGCCTCGTGCAAGGCCCGCTCCAGGTCGCCGGGAAGGTGCTGTGACCATTCGGCGAGCAGCCGGGGCCGGCCGACGAGCACGGCATGGCCGTCCACGACGCCCTGGACGCCCAGGCCCTCCACGTTGGTGAAGTCGCCGGGGACGGGCAGGCCACCGACTTCTTCCGCCGCTCCCCTGGCGATCGCCTGGGCGATCGGGTGCTCGGAGCCGCGCTCCAGCGCCCCGGCAAGCCGCAGCACCTCATCGCGGTTCTCCCCTTGGCCGACGACGACCTTGACCAGGGTCATGCGGCCCTCGGTGACGGTGCCGGTCTTGTCCAGGACGATCGTGTCTACCCGGCGGGTCGACTCCAGCGCCTCCGGCCCCTTGATGAGGATGCCGAGTTGTGCGCCCCTGCCCGTACCGACGAGCAGGGCCGTGGGGGTGGCCAGGCCGAGCGCGCAGGGGCAGGCGATGATCAGCACGGCGACCGCCGCCGTGAAGGCCGCCGCCGCTCCCTGGCCGGTGCCGAGCCAGAAGCCCAGCGTGCCGACGGCCAGTGCGATCACAGCGGGCACGAAGACCGCCGAGATCTTGTCGGCGAGCCGTTGCACCTGGGCCTTCCTGGTCTGCGCCTCCTCGACCAGGCGGGCCATCTGCGCGAGCCGGGTGTCCGCGCCGACCCGTGTGGCGCGCACGACCAGCCGGCCGCCCGCGTTCACCGTCGCACCGGTGACCGCCTCGCCGGGCCGCACCTCCACCGGGACGGACTCGCCGGTCAGCATGCTCGCGTCGACGGCAGACGTGCCCTCCTCGACGACGCCGTCAGTGGCGATCTTCTCGCCTGGCCGTACGACGAACAGGTCGCCCACCGCCAGACGGTCGACGGGTACCCGTTCCTCGGCGCCGTCGCGGAGGACCGTCACGTCCTTGGCGCCCATCTCCATCAGCGCGCGCAACGCGGCGCCCGCGCGGCGCTTGGAGCGGGTCTCGAAATAGCGGCCCGCCAGGATGAAGGCGGTCACGCCGGCTGCGGCCTCCAGGTAGATGTTCCCCGACCCATCGCCGCGTGTGGTCGTGAACTCGAAGCCGTGGGTCATGCCGGGCGTGCCCGCCGTCCCGAGGAACAGCGCCCACAACGACCAGCCGAACGCGGCGATCGTGCCCACCGACACCAGGGTGTCCATGGTCGCCGCACCGTGCCGGAGGTTCGTCCACGCCGCCTTGTGCAACGGCCATCCGCCGTAGACCACGATGGGCGCGGCCAGCGTCAGCGACAACCACTGCCAGTAGGTGAACTGCAGAGGCGAAATCATCGCCATCGCGATCACGGGTACGGCCAGCACCAGCGAGATGGTCAGTCTCGTCCGCAACGGCCTGAGGTCGTCTTCCGGCTCCCGCTCCTCCGGTTCGGGCTCGGGCAGCTTGGCCGTGTATCCGGCCTTCTCGACCTCGGCGACCAGGTCCCGGGGGTCGAGCCCCGCGGGGAAGGTCACCTTGGCCTTCTCGGTGGCGTAGTTGACCGCAGCGGTGACCCCGTCGAGCTTGTTCAGCTTGCGCTCGATCCTGGTGGCACAGGACGCGCAGGTCATGCCGCCGATCGCGAGCTCGACCGAGCCGCCGGTGTGCGGCCTGTCGTCGATGACGGACGTCATCGCCTCTCCTTTCCGCGTCATGCCGCCGGTTGCCGGAGTGTTCATGTCAGCCGGCCTTCACGGTGAACGCCGCGGTGCGCACGACTCCCCCGTGCTGGAAGTCGAAGAACAGTCGGTAGTCCCCGCCGCTCGGCACCTCGGCCTCGAAGGTGACCTCGGGTCCGGCCTTGCCCGTCTCGTCCGGGTGGACGTGCAGGTAGGCGAGGTCTCCCGCGCGTAGCGCGACCAGGTGGCCGTAGGCCCCGAGGTAGGGCTCCAGGTCGGTGACGGGCGTGCCGTCCTCGGTGACCGTGAGGGTCAGCCTGCTCGCCGTGCCCGGGGTGAGCGTGCCGGCCAGGCTCACCGTGTAGCCGTCGACGTCAGCGGTACGGCCGGCGGCGGGTAGCGCACGCGGTGTGTACGGGCCGGGGGCGAACAGGTCGGCGCCGAGGGTGAGGCCCGCGTGCCGGTCGGGCGCGAAGTCGGCGAACGCGCGGTACACCCCGGCCTCGGGCAGCGTCAGGGGTGTCGACCAGACGCCCCCGCCCGCCTCCTCGGGATGAAGATGCCGGTAGTCGCCCAGGTCGCGGCTGACGACGATGAGGTGCAGCTTCTTGTCGTGCTCGGTTCGGTAGGCCGTCACCGGCCTGCCGTCCGGTCCGGTCACCGTGAACCGGAACTCGGCCGTCTTACCCGGGATGAGCGTGGTCGTCTGCGGGACGAGCGTGTAACCGTCCTGCGAGGTCTGCAGGCCGCCCGGCACGTGTCCCCCGGCGGGCTCCGCCGTGGCGTGCCCGCCGTCGTGGCCCCCATCGTGCCCGCCGGCGTCGTGTGGGCCCGCGTTCGACCTGCTCGCGGCGGGGGCCGGATCAACGGCGGAGCCGACCCCGAGGGCCACCCCGAAGATGACCACCAGCCCGAGGGCGTACACGCCTAACTTGGCGACGGGGTTCACGGCTGATCCACCACGTCGTAGCCGGCCTCCTGGACGGCTGCCCTGATCACGGTCGCGTCGACCGGGGCGTCGCTGTCCACCGTCACAAGGCCCGTGGCGAGGTCGACCTCGACGCCGGAGACTCCCGGAACTCCGCCGACCTCTTCTTTGACGGAGGCGACGCAGTGGCTGCAGGTCATCCCGGTGACGGTGTAGGTCGCGGTGGTCATGACGAAAACTCCAGTTCTATGTCGATCAGGAACGGACGAGGCGCGCGATGGCGTCGGAGGCTTCCTTGACCTTGGCGTCGGCCTCGGCGCCGCCTTTGGCGACGGCCTCCGCGACACAGTGGGCCAAATGCTCCTCGAGCAGCTCCAGGGCGAAGGCCTGCAGCGCCCTGTTGGCCGCCGACACCTGGGTGAGGATGTCGATGCAGTATTTGTCCTCGTCGACCATGCGCTCCAGGCCGCGGATCTGGCCCTCGACGCGCCTCAGCCGCCGGAGGTGCTCCTCCTTGCTCGCCGTGTATCCCGCCATCTTTCCGCCTCCATCCTTACGATGCGTACCATAACACCATACCCCCCTATGGTATGCCTTCCGTTTCTGGGCAGGGCCGAAGTGCCTGGTCAGCCGGTCAGAGAAAGACGTGCGCCCGCGACCCCTGTTTGGGATCCTCACGCCGGGCAGAGGGGGTGACGTCCGCAACATCGCCTCAGCTCGAAGGAGAGCACGGCATGCAGCCGAACCAGAACCTCTGGACCTACCGCCAGGACCTGTACGGCGACAGGACGCTCGACGTCACCGGTTTCACCGTGGAGGCCACCGACGGCAGGATCGGCTCGGTGGACGAGTCGAACTACGAGGTGGGAGACAGCTACCTCGTCGTCGACACCGGGCCCTGGATCTTCGGCAAGAAGGTGGTCCTGCCGGCGGGCACGGTCACGCGGATCGATCCGCAGGAGGAGAAGGTCTTCGTCTCCAGAACGAAGGAAGAGATCAAGAACGCACCGGAGTTCGAGGACACCGCCTTCAAGGACCCCGCCTACCGCGACCAGCTGGGCGGTTACTACGGCGGTTTCGAGCGCGGCCTGTAAGTGCGGCCCGCGACGCCTTCACGCGTCCCGCCACGTCCTCCGTGGCGGGACGCGCCCATGCCGGGCGGCTCCGGCTAGCGGATCCGGCGTGGGTGGAAGACCCAGGAGCGCAGCAACAGGAAGCGCAGCACGGCCGCGAAGAAGTTGCATCCCAGCAGGGCGCCGACCTCGGCGAGCCAGGAGCCGCCCGGCCGGGCGGCGTTGACGACGGCCAGCCCTCCGGTGCTCGCCGCCAGACCCAGCACGAAGGCCGCCCCGCCTTCGATGTGGTGCCGTACGGCATTGCGCGACCCGCTCACCCCGAACGTGAAACGGCGGTTGGCTGCGGTGTTGACCACCGCGACGAGCAGGTACGAGACGACGTTGGCCGGCACCGGTCCCATGGGCGGGCGCAGCAGCGTGTACAGCACGAGCTGGACGACGGTGCAGACGAGCCCGATGATCACGAAGCTGGGCAGCTGCTCGCGTATGCCCACCTGCCGCACCGTTGGCGGCTCCAGCCGGGTCATCAGCTCCCTCATGCCGACAACGGTCGCGACTCAATGTGGGAGCTGCCTGAATTGTTCCTGAACCCGGGATGAGAAACGCCGCCCGGCCGTCCCAGCGGACCGCCCAAACCGCTCACAGCGTCTTGTACGACCGCCATCTCATTTCATCTCCGATGTCCCCGAACGCGAGGTTCCCCGCCGCTGTGCAGCGACGGGGAACCCGGGTAGCGGCGGATCAGAACAGGCGTGCCTGCGGGGTCGGCAGGTCCACCTTGGCGGGGCCGTGCCAGCCCTGCTTCTTGCCGAAGCCGGCGGTGTCCAGCGATGTGCCGGTCACCAGCGGCAGCGTGATCTTGCTCTTGGCCAGGTCGACGGTGACCGCGGCCCCGGTGGCCGCGTCACGGACGTAGCTGGAGTCGGTGCCCGCGAGGATCACGCCCAGCCGGTGGCCCTGCTTGAAGGTGTAGTCCTGCGGCAGGGTGTCCCACGTGACGGTGCCAGACTCCCCGGCAGGCAGGGGGGACGACGTCGTCAGCGAGTCGCGGTTCTGCACGTCGATCCAGCCGCGGGCCACGATCTCCAGCGGCCGGGTCGCCACCCTCGTGGTGGTCGTCCGGTAGCAGGCGTCGTCGGCTTCGGTGCTCTCGCCGTAACAGGTCTCGTCGGTGTTGGTCGTGATGCCGCCTCCGGAGCGCCAGTCGACCCGGGCCTCCTCGCCGAAGTCGACGAGCAGGGCGGTGAGGTTGGAGGTCGGCTTGTCCAGTGTGACCTTCAGGGAGACCGTGGGGGTTCCGGACATCCGCAGGTCGACGGGGAGCTCGCCGGTCGTGAACGCGGCGCGGCCGGCGGCGGGGGTTCCCACGTCGGCGGTCATGGCGTTCTCCGACTGGCGGATGTCGGTGAACGTGGCGGTCGTGCCCTTGGCGCCCTTGGCGAGGCCGAGCGAGCCGTCCGCGGTGGGGCGGAAGGCGACCTTGTCCGTGTGGGGCGCCGGCCAGTCCTTCTGCGTGATCCAGGAGTCGGGGCCCGTCTGGATGTCGGCCCGCGGTTCCTGCATGATCCCGTTCTTCACGCCGTACAGCCAGTAGTCGAACCAGCGGTGCAGGGTGTCGACCCAGACGTCGCGGCGGTAGTCGAACGGGTCGACGTGCTCGTACTGCCCGAGCCAGATCTTGCGCGGCACGTTCCTGTCGCCGAGCGCGTCCCACCAGGTGGAGAGGTTGTCGGTCTTGACGTTGAGGTCGTTGAGCGTGTGCACCGCGAAGACGCTGGCGCGGACCTTCCGTACGTCGGAGACCGTCCCGTGGAGGTAGTCGCGCTCCTGCCAGAACGCGTTGTAGTTGCCGGTGTCGTCGCCGGCGGCCGCGTCCAGGCCCGCGCGTACGGCGGCGCACTTGGCGTCGGGATCGGTGTCGACCACGTTGGTGAGGTAGGACGGGTAGTTGTAGTTGTAGACAACGCCGTTCATCCGCTGGTAGCGGTACCACGAGCTGATCGCGTTGATCGGCACGATGGTTTCGAGCCCCTTGACGCCCGTGGCGGCGACGGCGTTGGCGAGGGTGCCGTCGTACGACTTGCCGATCATGGCGGCCTTGCCGGTGGTCCAGGTCGCCTTGACCGGGTTCCCTGCGGCGTCGTAGGCCTTCGCCCGGCCGTTCAGCCAGTCGATGACGGCCTTGCCGCCGAGCACGTCGGCCTTGCCGCCCATGTCCGGGCATCCGTCGGACTTCGTCGTACCGATCATGTCCACGTCGAGTACGGCGTAGCCGCGCGGCACGAAGTAGTTGTCGTAGAACAGGGGGAATTTGAGCGGGTTGCCGGCGGCGTCGTAGGTCTTGCGCTCCGACTCGTTGCCTCGGCCCGAGTTGTCGTAGTAAGGGCTCTCATCGATGATCACCGGGACCTTGAGGCCCTGGTTCGACTCCTTCGGCCGGATGATGTCGACCCGGACGCGGTCGTTGGCGCCGTCTCCGTCGCTGTCCACGCTCGATTCGACGTAGACGTATTCGCGAACGGCGTCGGCGTAGGAGAAGACGGGCTGGGTGACTCCCTGCTTGACCTGGATCTCTGGCTTGGCCTCCGCCTGCGCGGGAGCGGTTCCCACGACCGTGGCCAGCGCCGCCGCGAGGGCGAGAGCGGGAACGACTCGCCGAAGTGATTCGGGCACGCAAATCCTCCCGGATTACCGGAAATAAGGACGATTGCGCGCAACTTTCACTCTTGATTACAAAGCTGACAAGATCCCTTTATCTCTTGTATACCGCCTTGCGGCCGATACGTGACATGCGGAGCCCTGGGACGGTCGCCGATCAGGACCTGTCGGTGAGCCACTCCTGGACGTACCGGCGGGCGTGGTGGACCCGGGATTCCACGGTGCCCAGCGGAAGCCCCGTGCGCTCGGCGGTCTCCGTTCGTTCACACCGGAGTTCAAGGCCAAGATCGTCGAGCTGTGTCAGCGGGGTAACTCGGTCAACCAGCAGGGATGATCCCGGCTCCCCGACGCACCGGGGAGCCGGGATCGCCCGTCAGTTGTGGTGAGGGTCGTCAGTGGTCCAGCCCGCCTGCATGACGCCCTGCTCGAACAGCACCGATCCGGGCCCGAGCCCGCGGTACGACCCGTCGACGACGGTCTCCTTGTCCCCGATCACCGTGTAGGTCTCGGGGTCGAGGATGACGCGGTATTCGAACTTGGCGCCGCTGTCGTCGATCATGTTGCCTTCGGCGGCGATCCCGATGCCGGTGCGGCCGTCAAGCGACTTCACCGTGCCCACGCTGCGCACACCCGGCAGGTCGGCGAGCACGCGGAACGCCTTGGCCCTGATCTGCGGAGAGGCGGGCTGCTCGATCAGGAAGTCGAACCCCTGCGCCAGCTTGTTGGCGGGGCTCTTGCCCGGGGCCGTCGGGGGGAACAGCAACTCCTCGAAGCGCTGGGGGTCGGAGGCGATCTTCTCCTTCTCCGCCCAGCTCATCCGAGCGCTCGGGGGACACTTCGCAGCGGCCTCCGCTCTGGCGCACAGCTGCTTGAGCTCCTCTGCGGAGTACTTCTTGACCTTGGACGTCACCCGCCGCTCGGTCCACTGTCCGTCGGAGGTGGTGTAGGTGATGAAGTCGGCGTTGTTGCGCACCTTGAACGACGTCGGCGAGCCGGCCCTCTGCCAGGCGGCCTTGTCCGCCGCCGTCGCCGGGTAGGAGGCCAGGTCCCGCTGGTAGGTGACGTCGGTCTCACTGTCCGACGCCGACTGCCACCCGTCGAACTCGCCCGGGCTGAAGATCGTGTAGTCGGCCCCGTCGACCCGGCCGCCGGATCCGCTGATCATGTGCAGCCTCCAGAACCGGCCGGCCGGCTCGGCCGCGGCCTGGTCCGCCGCCGCCAGCAGGATCGACCGGGCCGACAGCTCCCGTCCCGCGACGGGCGCCGTTCCCGAGCCGGATCCGATGCCGACAGCCGCGACGCCGACGGCCGCCGCGGCGGCGGTGGCGAGCAGCCCCACGCCGACGGCGCCCCGGCGGCGCAGGAACCCGTATCGCGACGGCGTGCGCGCACCGGCCTCGCCGGCGAGCCGCGCCCGGATCCGGGCTTCCATCCGGGCGTCAGGAGCGACCTCGCCGTAGACCTCGCGCACCGTCTTCAGGTCATCCATCGTGCTTCTTCTCTCCTGAAATATCCGTCATGTCATGCATGGGGTTGGTATCGCCGATTACGGCGCGTACCTTCTTCCTCGCCCGGCTCAGCCGCGATCCGACGGTTCCGTACGGAATGCCGAGGGAGGCGGCGACCTCCTCGTGGGTCAGCCCGGCCAGGGCCACCAGCAGCAACACGTCGCGGTCGCCGTCGTTGAGCGAGGCGATCGCCCTGGCCAGCGCCGGCTTCAGCCGCTGTGCGGTGACGCTGGCCACGACCCGGAGCTCGGGGCCTTCCGCGGGCGGCTCCGGACCCTGCCTGCCCATGGCCCGCAGCGTGCGCATCTCGTGCCGCCGCTGCTTGTTGATCCTGTTGGTGGCGATGCCGTACAACCACGGGCGCACGCCGCCACGACCGGCGTCATAACGCGACCTGTTGCGAAAAGCTGTGAGAAACGTCTCAGCGACGACGTCCTCCGCCATGCTCGGCCCCAGACGGCTGACCACATAACGGTGGATCTCGGCGAAGTGAGCGTCGAATATCGCGGCGAAGCGTTCAGGTTCGGCATGGGACAGCCGCATCTCAGCTGACTCGTCCAGCCAGGGCGGGGCGGTCACGGAGGGCTCCCTGTCATCGGTCGCCTTTCGACGGGGTGAAAGCGGTCAGTGTGTGTAGCCCGATCCCCGCATCCGCTTTCACGCCTGTCGCGAGACTCGTCCGGCGGGAGACGGCGACGCCGGCCGGCGATGTGTGCCGACCAGCATTCCAGCACGTACGGCCACCTCAGAAGCCGGGCAGGCACCTTTACGCTGTAGATCAACAGGTGGAACTTCTTGCTTTCCCCCTGACAGGTGATAGCTTGCTGGCAGCTCAAGACGGGCGGTCATATTGAACGGCGAAAGGATCAGCCAATGAAGATCGAGAATGCGGTGGCGGTGGTCACCGGTGGCAACAGGGGGCTCGGGCGGCATTTCGTCACGCAGCTGATCGACCGAGGCGCCAAGGTGTACGCCGCCGCCCGGCGGCCCGAGACCGTCGACGTGCCCGGCGCGGTGCCGCTGGAGCTCGACCTCACCAAGCCGGAGACTGTGACGAATGCCGCGCTGATCGCGGCGGACGCCACCCTGCTCATCAACAATGCGGGCATCTCCACCCACACGCCGCTCATCGACGGCGACTTCGACCGGATCCGCCTGGAGATGGAGACCAACTACTTCGGCCCTCTCGGCGTCACCCGCGCGTTCGCGCCGATCATCGAGGCCAACGGCGGGGGCGCGGTTCTCAACGTGCTGTCCGCGCTGTCGTGGTACCACCCGGCGGGCTACGGCGCGTACGCCGCGGCGAAGGCCGCGTCATGGGCGATGGCCAACGTGGCCCGGGAGCAACTGGCCCCCAAGGGCATCCACGTGGCGAGCCTCCACATCGGTTACATCGACACCGACATGTCCTCCTACGTCGCGCCGGAGAACAAGACGGACCCGGCCGTCGTCGCCGCGGCCGCACTGGACGGGATCGAGGCCGGCCTCACCGAGATCCTCGCCGACGAGCCCAGCCGCAACGCCAAGCGGAGTTTGAGCGCGACACCCGCCTGAGCGTCGCACGGCAGGCCGGGCCGCGCTGCTCCAGTGTCAGCGCGGCCCGGCACGGGCACAGCACGGTCAGGACGCGTGTCCCGCGGCGGGTTCGGGCATGCCCGACGCGTGCCTTCCACCGGCCGCACCGTGACCGGCCGTGGAGCGCGACCGCATGAGAAGCACACCCGCGACCGACGTCACCAGGCTCAACCCCGCACCGATCACCCAGGCCAGCCGGAAGCCGCCCACCGATCCGGCGTCCACGCGCGCGCCGATGATCGTCACCAGTACGGCGACACCCACGGTGGAGGCGATCTGCCGGACCGAGTTGACCAGGGCGGATCCGGTCGCGGCCCGCCCCGCCGGCAGGGACTGGACTCCGGCGGCGACGAGCGTGCCCATGGCGAGACCGACGCCCACGCCGGAAAGGATCATGCTGGGGAGCAGGTCGCGCAGGTAATCGGGTGTGGTGGAGACGAACACGGCCCGCCATGCCATCCCCGCCGCGAACAAGACGCCGCCCGCCGCGACCAGGGGCCCGTGGCCGAGCCTCCGTACGGCACGAGCCGTCAGAACGGTGACGATCGGCACCAGCGCGGGGCCGGGGACCAGGGCGAGCCCGGTGCGCAGCGCGCTCCAGTGCCACACGTCCTGGCACCACAACACGTTGGACAGCAGCATCATCGCGAACGCGACGCCGAAGACGAACGTGCCCACACTCGACGATCCGAAGGCGGGCAGGCGCAGCAGGTGCAGTTCCAGCAGCGGGCTCGCGTGACGCGCGGACCGCAGCCAGAACCACGCGCCGCCGACGGCCGCGGCCGCGAGCAGCCCCAAGGTGCCGGGGGACGCCCAGCCCCAGGAGGGCGCCTGTACGAGCGCGCCGGACAACGCCGCGACGGTGGCGGTGACGAGCACGGCGCCCCAGACGTCGGGCAGGGGGCCCTTCTCCCGCGATCCGGTGCGGGGCAGGACGGCCAGCCCGGCGACGACGGTGAACACGCCGATCGGGACGTTCACGATGAAGACCCACCGCCAGTCGATCTGCACCAGCAGCCCGCCGAGCACCGGCCCGGCGGCCGCCGCGAGACCGCCGAACGCGGCCCAGGTGCGGGTCGCCCCGGTCCTCCTCTCGACGGGCACGGACGCGAGCAGCAACGCCAGCGAGGTCGGCAGCTGCGCGGCGGCACCCGCCGCCTGCACGACCCGGGCCAGCACCAGCAGCCACAACGTCGGCGCGAGCGCGCACGCCACGGAGGCGAGGGTGAACGCGACGACTCCGGAGACGAACACGGGCCGCTGCCCGACGCGGTCGCCGATCCTGCCGATCACCACGAGCAGCGCGGCAAGGGTGATGGCGTAGGCGTTCAGCACCCACGACAGGTCGCTCAACGAGGCGGGATGGCCGCCGTGGGAGTAGCTCGACCCCATGGCCGGCAACGCCACGTTGACGATCCAGAGGTCGAGGTTGGTCATGAATACGGCCAGCACCACAACGAAAGCCGCCATACGAGAGCGGTTTGATATTCCAACTTCCGACGTCATGAGGGGGACCATAACGACTGTCTGGTTTGAATTGCAAACCGCGAAGTGCCAAGGTTGAGACATGTCCACTGCACGCCGCGACCCGGCCACCCTCCCCGGGCGCCCCTGCTCGATCGCCTCCGCCCTGGAACTCGTCGGGGACCGGTGGGCGCTGCTCGCCATCCGCGAGGTGATGTTCGGCAACCACCGGTTCGGCGAGATCGCGCGCAACACCGGCGCGCCGCGCGACCGCCTGGCAGCGCGGCTGAAGGACCTGGTCGAGGCGGGCGTGCTCGAACGGCGGCCGTCGGAGCAGGACCCGCGCTACGAGGCCTACCACCTGACCGAGGCCGGCCACGAGCTGGGACCGGTCACCCGGGCCCTGCTGGCCTGGGGCGACAAGTGGGCCGTGACGTCGCCGCCCATGAAGATGCTGCACCACGACCACCCGCTGACCGCCCGCACGATCTGCACGACCTGCGGGGAACCGGTCGACCCCCGCGACGTCACCCGCGAGATGACGCTCCCAGACTGGAACCTGGCCGGCCCCGTCACGGCCGGGAGCACCCCGCGAGGAGACCGTCATGCGCATTGAGAACCGGCTGACCGAGCTCGGGCTGGCGTTGCCCGACCCCATGCGCCTCCCGCCGGGCGTCGAGCTGCCCTTTCCGTGGGTCCGGGTTCGGAAGGGACGCGCATTCGTCTCCGGTCACGGCCCGCTGCTCGGCGACGGCTCCCTGGCCGGCCCGCTCGGCAAGGTCGGCGCGCAGGTGACGCAGGAGCAGGCCTACGACGCGGCCCGCCTCACCGCCCTCGCGATCCTGTCCAGTCTCCGGCGCGAACTCGGCGACCTGGACCGGGTCACGGCCTGGCTGAGGGTCTTCGGCATGGTGAACGCGGCGCCCGGCTTCACCAACGCGCCCGCGGTGATCAACGGGTTCTCCGACCTGATCCTGGACCTGTGGGGGCCGGAGGCCGGCAGTCACGCCCGCTCCGCCGTCGGCCTGGCCGAGCTGCCCTTCGGAATTCCCGTTGAGATCGAGGCGGAGGTCGCGATAGACGATTGAGCGACCGGACACCGGTCCGACATCCCCCAGGAGAGACACGTGCCCGAGCTTCGACTACCCGACCTTTTCGACCCGGGCGAACTCGCGGAGGCGATCGAGCGCGGACACGTGCGACGCGAATCCCACCCCACACTGCCGCTCGACATCTACAACTACACGGAGCGCTGCGCCTACGACCGGGCGTGGACCACCGTGACGCGCACCTGCCGGGGGCTGATCGTGGGGCACGACGGGCTCGTGGTGGTCCGCGGGTTCGAGAAGTTCTGGAACCACGGCGAACCGTGGGACGGCCCTCCGGACCTGACCGCGCCGGTCGAGGTCATGGACAAGGCCGACGGTAGCCTCGGCCTCCTGTTTCCGAGGCCCGGCGGATGGGCGGTCGCCACGCGCGGCTCGTTCGTCAGCGAGCAGGCCAGGCACGCGAGCGAACTGCTCCGCTCCCGCTACCCGGACTTCTCCCCTCCGGAGGGCATGACCGTCCTGGTCGAGATCGTCTATCCGGGCAACCGGATCGTCTGCGACTACGGCGACCTCGACGACCTCATCCTGCTCGGCGCCGTCGAGACCGCGACGGGAGTCGCGCGCGGACCGGACGCCGTGCCGTACTGGCCGGGGCCGCGCGTCCAGGTCTTCCCCGCCGCGACCCTGGCCGAGGCGCTGGCGCTGCCGCCGCGGCCGGGCGCCGAGGGCCTGGTGGTCAGGACGCTCGCCACCGGCCGCCTCACCAAGATCAAACAGGCCGACTACCTCGCCCTCCACGCCGTCGTCACCCAGACGTCCGCACGGGTCATCTGGGAGTTCCTCGCCGTCGACGCGTGCAAGGACGTCGTGCTCCAGCCCAAGCACTGGGGCTCTGCGGTCGGCGTCACGCCCGAGCGCGCGGCCGAGATCCTGCGGGTCGGGCCCGACTGGGAGGAGCGGTTCATCGCGGGCGTGCCCGATGAGTTCCACGCCTGGGTGCGTTCGACGGCCACCGGCCTGCGCGAGAGCGCCCGGGCGCTGGAGGCCGAGCTCGGCGGCCTGGTCGCCGGACTCCGTGAACGGTACGGCGCCGACCGGCGCGGCCTGGCGAGCGCCGTGCGCGGGCACGAGCACGCGGGGGCGTTGTTCCGGCTCTACGACGGCAGGGAGATCACCACGTACGTGTGGCGGGCGCTGTATCCCCCGGCCTCCCGGTCGTGGGGTGAGCGACCGGAGGCGGTCGCCTGACCGGCGGGATTCACGGGAGCGCCGGGCGACTCGCTAGCCTGATGGCGCGATGAACCGTTTCACGACGTCGAGGGGCGATCTCGACCTCACCCGTTTCCCCGAGGACCCACGCGACCCGTTCCGCGCCTGGGACGCCGCCGACGAATACCTCCTGCGGCACCTCGACGGGATCGACGGCGCGCCGGCCGACCTCTCGGGAACCGTGGTCGTGCTCGGCGACCGGTGGGGCGCCCTGGTCACCGCGCTCGCCGGGCACCGTCCGGTGCAGATCACCGATTCCCTCCTCACGCAGGAGGCGACCCGGGCCAATCTGGCCCGCAACCGCCCTGACGCGGAAGGGGTGCGTCTCCTCACGACCAGGGACGAGCCCCCGGGGCGGATCGACGTGCTCCTGGTCCGCGTCCCCAAGAGCCTCGCGCTCCTTGAAGACCAGCTGCACCGCCTCGCGCCCGGCGTGCACCCGGGCACCCTCGTCGTCGGCACGGGCATGGTCACCGAGATCCACACCTCGACGCTGCGGCTGTTCGAGCAGATCATCGGCCCGACGAAAACGTCGCTGGCGGCGAAGAAGGCCCGGCTCATCTTCTGCACCCCCGACCCCGGGCTCACCCCCGGGCCGGGTCCGTGGCCGCACAGCTACGCCCTGCCGGACGGGGTCGGCGCCGCCTCCGGCCTGACCGTCGTCAACCACGCGGGCATCTTCTGCGCCGACCGCCTCGACGTCGGCACCCGCCTGTTCCTGCGTCACCTCCCCCACCGCCGCGGTCGTGAACGCGTCGTCGACCTGGGCTGCGGCAACGGTGTGCTCGGCCTGGCCGCGGCGTTGGACAACGCCGCGGCCGAGGTCGTCTTCGTCGACGAGTCGCACCAGGCGCTGGCCTCCGCGGAGGCCACGTGGCGGGCGAACGTCTCCTCTCCCGCCGAGTTCCTCGCGGCCGACGGCATGTCGGCCGTCCCTGACGGCACCGTGGATCTGGTGCTGAACAACCCGCCGTTCCACACCCACCGGGCGACGACCGACGCCACGGCCTGGCGCATGTTCACCGGCTCCCGTACGGCGTTGCGCCGGGGCGGCGAGTTGTGGGTGGTCGGCAACCGGCACCTCGGCTACCACGTGAAACTGCGGCGCCTTTTCGGAAACTGCCAGGTCGTCGCGAGCGACCCGAAGTTCGTCGTGCTGCGCGCGGTGAAGCGGTGACCGCCCTCTCCGGCGACGGGCCCGACCGCGCCCGCCGCGCCGCGGGCGCTGTGGTCGGCTCGGCGGTGGGCGACGCGTTGGGCGCCCCGTTCGAGTTCGGCCCTGCCGGGGCGTTCTCCCGCCGATTCCCCGAGGGCACCACGGGCGGCGAGATGTGCGGAGGGGGTGGCTGGGACCCGGGTGAGGCGACCGACGACACGCAGATGGCGGTGCTCGTCGCCGAGTCGTTGCTGGAGCGCGGTGGACTCGACCTGCCGGACATGTTCGCCCGCTTCCAGCGGTGGGCCGCGTCGGAGCCGAAGGACATCGGGCTGCAGACCGAACAGGTGCTGACGGGCGGCCTGGCCTGGGACGACGCTTCCGCGATCCATTTCCAGACGACCGGGCGCGCGGCCGGCAACGGGGGCCTGATGCGCGCGGCCACCTCCGCGGTGTACTTCGCCCATCACGGCCAGGAGGCGACGACGGCCGCCGCCCGCCGCATCACCGCGCTCACCCACGGTGACTCCGCGGTGTGGGAGGGCACGGCCGTCTTCCACGAGCTCGTCCGGGTGGCGCTGGAGGGCGCCGATCCCGTCGCCGCCGTCCCTCGGACTCTCGCGCTCGTCAGACCTGATCACCGATCGCGGTACGCCACCGTGCTCGCCGACGGCTGGCACCCCGACCAGGCCACCGAGTTCAACGGCGCCGTGTGGCCGTGCCTCGGCTCGGCCGTGTGGGCACTGCGCACCACCGGCTCCTACGAGGCCGCGGTCCGCGCCGCCGTCGACCTGGGCGGGGACACCGACACCGTCGCCGCGGTCACCGGCGGCCTCGCCGGCGCGTGGTACGGAGTCGATGCGATCCCCACCCGCTGGACCGAACCCCTGCACGTGCCGCTGCCGGGCTCGGACGGGCGGGTGCTTCGCCTGGCGGAACTGCTCGACCTCGCCCGGCGCCTCGCCGCCTGACGACGCTCCCGGCTATCGTCCGTCGCGCGTCTGGGTGACGGCCTCGCGGACACGTTCCCTGAGCCAGGCGTGGGCGCCGTCGCGGTCATATCGCGGATGCCACGCCTGGGAGATCTGGATGTCCGGCACGTCCGCCGGGATGTCGAAGGCGGTGAGGCCGAGCGCCGCGACGGAGCCGCGGCAGAGCGTCTCCGGCACCATCCCCACGAGGTCGGTGCCGAGCACCACGAACAGCGCGGCGGCGAACGTGGGCACCGACGCGGCCACCACCCGGGTCAGCCCGCGCGCGGCGAGTGCCGTGTCCACCGGCCCCTCCAGACGTCCGCGCCGCGACACCGACAGATGGCGGGCGGCGGCGAAGCGGCGCGCCGTCATCCTGCCGTCCGCCAGCGCGTGCCCCGGCCGGACCACCGCGACCAGCCGGTCGCGCATCAGGGGTTCGACCGTGGTCTCGGGTGGCGCGTCGCCGATCTCCCCGATCTCCAGGGCCACGTCGCCGTGCCGGAGACCGGCGGTCTCCGTCGGAGCCTCCGCCATGAAGCGCAACGCCACGCCGGGGGCCTCCTCGCGGACCCGCGCCAGCAGCCGCGGACCGACACCGTGCACGATCTCGTCATGCGCAAGCAGGACGAACGACCTGTTCAAGGCGCCGGGATCGGGCACGGCCTCCCGGCTGAACAACGCCTGGGCCTCCTCGACGACGGCGTGCACGCGCGAACGCAGGGCCAGCGCCCGCGGTGTCGGAACCATCTCCCTGCCGGCCCGGACCAGCACAGGATCGCCGAGCGTCTTCCTGATCCTGCCGAGGGTACGGCTCATCGCGGGGACGGACAGGTGCAGGCGGCCCGCCGCCGCGGTGACGCTGTTCTCCTCCAGCAGGGCGTCCAGGGCGATCAGCAGATTCAGGTCGAGCTGGTCCATGCGGGCAAATTATCCGAGGGCTGCTGCCTCAACAATGCGTCCTGAGCTGAGAATTTGCGTTCAGGTAAACCTTCCCTTCGAGAACATGCATTTGAACGCAACTGTGGCTCCTGCCTAATCTGGCGATCGCGGCCCCACGAAGGAGTGACGACGACCCGGCCTGCCGTACGAACAGGAGGTCTGACGATGCCGTACCGCGACACCGCGCGCCCGCGGGTCTCGCACGCCGCGACGATCACCTCGATTTGCCGCCTCACTCCCCGCATGGTGCGGGTGACCGCCGCCGCCGAGTCGCTCGTCGGGGTTCAGATCCGCCCCGCCCAGGACATCGAGTTGCTGCTCGACGACGGCGACGGCCCGCGGGTCAAGCGCCGGTACACCGTCAGGCGCGCCCGCCCGGACGTCGGGGAGATCGACGTCGACGTGCTCGTCCACGGCCGCGGACCGGGCAGCCGCTGGGCGTCCACGACGCGACCCGGCGACGTCATGGAGTTCGTCGGCCCCCGGGGGAAACTAGAGCTGCGCCCGGCCGACTGGCATCTGTTCGCCTGCGACGAGGCCGGCCTTCCGGCCATCGCCGCGCTCATCGAGGCGATCGGGCGGCAGGCCACGACGCTCGTGCTGGCCGAGATCGGCTGCTCCTCCGACCGCCTTCCCCTCATGGCCACCTCGGTGCGCTGGCTCCACCGAGGACAGGACCCGGCCGGCACGCCCGCCCTCCTGGAACGCCAGATCACCGGCCTCTGTCCGCCTGAGGGCACCGGACGCGCCTACCTTTTCGGGGAGAGCCGCGTCGTCGCCGGGTTGCGCGGGCTCATGCCCGCACTCGGCCTCGCCCCTGAGGGAGTCTTCGCCAAGGGCTACTGGAACAGGCGACCTTGATCTCGGATTGTGAGGCCATTGACGATCTTACGCATATGCCGCTTCTTGCTCAGACATCCTGAGCGCGACTGCCGCCGCGCATTCGCACGGTGAGCTTCCCCGCCGCGGACATCGCGTTCTGCAGAGACAACTCGGCCGTCTCACCATTGGCGATCACCAGGCCGATGCCACCTCGTTGATCGATGGTGGTGGGAATCACTTCACCGGAGCTGCGGCCCAGATACAGCTCGGGTGCGCCGGGATGGTCGGAAAGCGTCCCCGTCCCGTCGATCGCTTCGAAGACGCCGGTCCTGGGCGCATAGATCGCAACCGCCGTCGCCCCCTGGCGGATCTCGGGTCGGATGTCCATCACCTGCGGACGACGCCCCAGGGCCAGGTCGACGAATGCGCTGTGGAAGTTGATGCCGAGAGATCGGTTGACGCACTCGCCGATCAGTGCGCCGCCTATTCTTGCGTTGATCTCCACAATCTCGAAGCCTTCGGTGGTGACGATGAACTCGGTGTGCGTCACCCCGTCGTAATCGACCGAGGAAAGGATCTCCGAGATCCATTCCGCCAGCGCGGCCTGCTTGGCCTCGGGAAAGAGAACGGGAAAGCTGGAGATCTCTTCCCGGAAGTACGGCTCCGGTGAGAGAGCGCGGCTGGAAACACCAATGATCTTTGTCTCGCCCTTCCAGCTGACCGTCTCAGCGCTGTACATCGGGCCGATGAAGTACGGTTCGACCGCCAACGCCTCGCCCCTGAGGTCGTCCGCCTCCCGGGCGACGGTCAGCACGCATGCCAGCTCCTTGGAGTTCCGTACCAGCCACACATTCTGGCTCGCGCTGCCCGCGACGTCCTTCACGACGCATGGAAAGGGCAGAATCCGGGTGAGCTCTTCAAGGTCGGCCGTACGCGGATGGACGGTCAGTCCGGGGGAACGCGAGAAGCCGTTGTCGTAGAGGTGCCGGCGCAATAACGCCTTGTTCCGCATGAGTTCGACGGCTGCAGCGCTTTGATACGGCAGTCCCAGCCGCTGCGCCACGGCGAGTGCCTGCAGGCTCCACCGATCAGTCATCCGGACCACACCGGCGAGATCGGGAACTTCCCGCAGAATCTCGACCATCTTGTCGACGTCAGTCGTGTCGATATCGATGATGTCGATCTCGTCGGCGAGGCCGCTCGAAAATTCATAGGTGTATCGAGAACGGTCACCTGTGAGCAGAATCACTTCATGACCGCGCCCGGCGGCCGCCTCGACCAGATATCTCAGGCCGAAATTGACTGTTTCCACGACGGCGATAGCCACTGATGGACCTTCCAAGGCAGGCGATGCGTGCGGCATTCAGAATCGCCGGAAGCTCCCTGCCGTCGCATCGGAAGAATTCCGCATATCCCAGCCGCCGCGCCGTCCTGATCGGTTGCCGCCGGCCGCGCCGTCTCGGGTGAAATCCCCAGACGAAGTCGTCACCGCGTGCAGTGGCATGCTTGGGCCCATGGAGGTCAGATCAGTCAGCCCTGTCTTCGTGGGGCGGGGACCCGAGGTCGCCGAACTGAACCGGGCGGTCGAATCGGCCGACAGCGGGACGTCCCAGACCGTGCTTGTGCGCGGCGAGGCAGGGGTCGGCAAGACCCGGCTGATCGAGGAGCTGCTCCGCACCGTCGAAACCCGCCCGGCGGTCGTGGCGGTCGGTGGCTGCGTGGAGGTCGGCGGCGACGGCATCCCGTTCGCTCCGTTCTCCACGGCCCTACGAGCCCTTTGGCAGCAGTTACCCGAGGAGGTCCGGACGGCAAGCGCGGGTCAGGAGGAACTGCTCTCTCGGATGCTGCCGGACCTGAGGCCCTCCGCGCTCGTCGGGCACGGCGACGACGACAACGTCCGTCTCTTCGAGCTCACCGCCCGGATCTTGGAACGACTCGCGGAGAACCGTCTCATCGTCCTGGTCATCGAGGACCTCCAGTGGGCGGATGCTTCTTCCCGCCACCTGTTGGGCTACCTGTTCCGTTCCCGGCGCAACGGCCGCTTGTTGATCATTGCGAGCTACCGCTCCGACGACATCCACCGTCGCCATCCGCTGCGCTCTCTGCTCGCCGAAGTCGACCGTCTGCGATCGGTGCAACGCATCGAAGTACGCCGGTTCGACCGGGTCGAGGTCTTCAAACAGCTCACCGGGATCCTTCACGTCCAACCGGACCCCCACCTGCTCAGTGAGATATTCGAGCGATCCGACGGCAATGCCTTCTTCGTCGAAGAGCTCGCCCGTTCGTACCTCGAGCGCGGGCAGGTAGGACTGGACGATCTCCGCGATCTGCTGCTGGTACGGCTGGAGTCGCTGACGGAGAGCAGCCAGCGGGTAGCCCGGTTCGCCGCCGAAGGTGGTTCCGCCGTCGGGTATCGGCTGTTGCAGGCAGTGGCCGGCTTACCCGAAGACGAGTTGCTCGAGGCCCTGCGCGGCAGCGTCCTCGCACAGGTCCTCGTACCGGACCCGGATGGATCCAGCTACCGCTTCCGCCACTCGCTGGTTCGTGAGGCGGTGAGCGACAGCATCATGCCGGGCGAGCGTGCCCTGATCAACCGGAGGTACGCCGAGGCGCTGGAGGCGAACCCTTCGCTCGCCCGTGCGGGGGAGCTCGCCACCCGTCTGTCCCATCACTGGTACCACGCGCACGACGACGTGAAGGCCCTGCAGATGAGTCTGTCCGCCTCCGTCGAAGCGCGGAGCCGCTATGCGTACGCCGAGCAGCTGCGGTCGCTGGAACGCGCGATGGAGCTGTGGCACAAGGTGCCGGATCAAGCACGCCTCCGCCTGCCGCCGCTGGGGCCTACGGAGGTGTACCCCGCCCGCGACGGCCGGGACGACGAGGCGCGAGTGTGCCATGTGGACCTGCTCGCCGCCGCCACAAGCGCCGCTCGGCAGAGCGGGGATCCCGACCGGGCACTGAATCTGGCCCGCGAGGCGCTGCAGCTCCTTCCCCCGGACCGCGAACCGCTGCGCGCGACCTGGTTCTGGACGCAGCAGTCATTGCTGATGCAGGAACTGAATCGCAGTGACGGCTGGCAGGAGTTGAACACGGCCCTCGAGCTGGTGCGGGACTCGCCGCCGTCCGCGGTCCAAGCGGAGGTCCTTGTCCAGGTCGCCAACTGGCGTGTGCTCCATGGGGCGGGTCCGGAGAGCATGCCCGACGTCGAGCGCGCCGTGGACTGCGCCGTCCGGGTCGGTGCCGAAGACCTGGAACTCAACGCTCGCATCACACGATGCCGGCTGAAGGCCGAGCGTGACGTCGACGGCGAGAGCCTCGCCGAGCTCTACGAAGTGCGTCGACGAGCCGAGAGCCTCGGCGCTGTCGGCATGATCGGTCGCGTCAACACGAACCTGGTGTCGATTCTGGAGGGGATGGGCCGCTCTGAGGAGCTGGTCGCCGCGGCGCACCACGGCATCGAGGTGTGCCGTTTGCTCAACCTGGCCGAGGCCGAGGCGTGGGTGCACGGCAACCTGTCGGTGTCCCTCTTCTCGCTCGGGCGCTGGGCCGAGTCCGATGCCGCCCTCGATGAGGCGGCGGCGGTCGCCCAGTCATACAAGTCCCGAGGGCTCATCACGCATCGCCGGGCTCACATCCTGCTCGCCCGTGGGGAGGTCGATGCGGCGGCCGGCCAGCTCGCCGTGGCTCGGCGGCTACTCGGGACCGAGGATTTCCAGCCTCAGCTACTCTTCGGCCTGGTTCAGACCACGATGGAGCTGGCCGCCCGGCAGGGGCTGCTCGGCGACGCGCGGGCCGAGTTCCTCCGCGCCGACGCCACAGGTCTGACTTCCGGTCCGGTGCGTTACAGCCTGCCCATGCTGTGCGCCATCGCGGCGATCGAGGCTGACAACCGTGGATCGGCCACGGCCGCCGAGGCGCGTCCGGAAATCCTCGCCGCCGTCCGCCGCGCCGCCTCTCGACTTGACGTGGTGTTCCCCGTCTCCCAGGCGTTCCGGTGTCTGCTCGACGCCCAGCTGCAATGGGCAGAGAGTGGCGACGCCGTCGAGCTGTGGGCGGAGGCGGTTGCCGCCTTCGACGCGTTGCAGCGCCCGTACGAGCTGGGCATCGCCCATCTGGGGCACGCCCGCTCTCTCCTCGCCGCGCACCAGCGGGGCGAGGCACGCGACGCACTTGTCACGGCCCACCGGATCGCCGGCCGTCTCGGGGCTCGGCTGCTGAGCCGCGATGTCGAGGCACTGGCGCAGCAGGCCAACATCGCGCCGGCCGACAAACCGGCCAGTGCGCCACAGTCGAGCGACTCGGAGTCCCTTGGGCTCACCCAGCGGGAGTCGGAGGTGCTGGCGCTCATCGCCGCCGGATACAGCAACCGCCGGATCGCCGAGCGGCTCTACATCTCGCAGAAGACCGCCAGCACGCACGTCTCCAACATCCTGGCGAAGCTCGGCGTCTCGAGTCGGACGGAGGCTGCGGGAATCGCGTACCGCCGCGGCCTCGTGGATGGCTGAAGCACGCCGCTACAAGGGGTGACGTCCGCGGTCGCGTGAAGCTCGGATATTCGTCAGCGTCTAGGTATTTCGCCCGAGACGGCGCCGTCGACGGCAATCGATCAGGGCGTCGCGACGGCTCGTATATGCGGCATCCTCCCGATGCGACGGCAGAGAGCTTCCGGCGATCCTGAATGCAGCCATTCGTGGGCGATGCGATCCAGGCCACGAAGGCACATACCGCCCGTAGGCGTGGATCACGAATTCCTGCGTAACCGGCCGTATGGAATCAGTACGCAACCGTAACAATCGGAGTAAGTCCTAATGAAACGCATCTCGCGGGTCACCGGTCTCGTCGCCGCCTTGGCCGGGGCCACAGCGGTGTCCTCTTTGGCGCTGAGCTCGAGCGCGGACGCCCACTCGACCCCACGTCCCCCGAAGCCCACCGTGGTGCTGGTGCACGGCGCGTGGGCTGACGCCTCAGGCTGGACTCCGGTCGCCGAGAGCCTTGAGAAGGACGGCTATACGGTGAAGGCTCCGCCGAACCCGCTGCGCGGCCTCGCCTCGGACGCGCAATACATTTCCAGCGTCCTGAAGCAGATCAATGGCCCGGTCGTCCTCGTGGGCCACTCCTACGGGGGAGCCGTCATCACCAACGCCGCCCTCGACAACCCCAATGTCAAGGCGCTGGTCTACATCGCCGCCTTCGCGCCGGATGCGGGGGACTCGCTGGCCGGCCTCAATGCCCGACCGGTGGACCACCCCATCGCCCCGGTTCCGGCGCTGCCGACGACCTATCCGAAGCCCGACGGCAGCGTGGGCACGGAGCTGACCATCGACCCTGCCCAGTACAGCAACGTCTTCCTCGACAACGAACTGCCGAAGTACGAGGCCCAGGCGTTCGCCGCCGAGCAGCGGCCACTCAGCCTTGACTCGGTCACCGAGACGTCCGGCACCCCGGCATGGAAGTCGATTCCGTCCTGGTACATGGTGGCCAAGGATGATCGCGCCATCTCGCCGGACCTGGAGCGCTTCATGGCCGCCCGGGCCCACGCGCACACCGTCGAGGTGGACGGCCCCCACCTGATCATGTTCACCAGCCCGGCGCCCGTTACTCACCTCATCGAGCAGGCCGCCACAGCCACCGTCCGCTGAGCCGGCCGGACAGTACACGCCAGGAATGATCCGGTTCCGGACCAGCGCAGAGCGGTCCGGAACCGGATCCGGTCACACCACCAGATCACGTAGGAGACAACGCGATGTCCGAACCGACCCAACCCACGATCGTGCTGGTTCATGGAGCGTTCGCCGACGCCTCCGGCTTCGCCGGGACGATCCGCGAACTCACCACGTCCGGCTTCAACGTGATCGCGCCACCGAATCCTCTCCGTGGCCTGGCCAAGGACGCAGCCGCCGTCCGCGCCGTGGCGGGCGCGATCGACGGGCCGATCATGCTCGTGGGCCACTCCTACGGCGGCGCGGTGATCACACAGGCGTCGTACGGTCTCGACAACGTGGTTGGACTGGTCTACCTCGCGGCCTTCAGCCTCGACGAGGGCGAGAGTTGTGCGAGCGTGCAGGCACCCTTCCCGCCTTCGATGCTCGCCACATCCGCACAGCCGACGCCGTATGACGCTCCTGGCGCCGCCGGCGGCCCCGAGCTCTACATCACCCCGGACAGGTTTCGCGAGACGTTCTGCGCCGACGTCCCAGTAGACCTGGCACAGGTCATGTGCGCCGGCCAGCGGCCGCTCGCGCTGGCGGCGCTGACCGAGAACGCCACCGCCGCCGGCTGGAAGTCCATCCCGTCCTGGTACCAGATCGCTCAGCACGACAACGCCATCGCGCCCGAAGCGCAACGCTTCATGGCCCAGCGGATGGCCTCGACCATCGAGGAGATCGACGGCTCCCACACCGCCTTCATCGCGCAGCCCGTACGCGCCGCGAGCTTCATCAAGCGCGCACTCACCGAGTTCTGAACGTGCCAGCCGTCACGCCCGGCCGGGTGAGGCGGCCAGGTGCTGCGTGACCCAGCCCGCCAGTTCGCGGGCCGCGTCCGCCACGGACTCCCGCCACGTCCTGGCCGCGCCCTCGTCCGCCTCGTCGCTGACGTTCTTGACGAGCGTGATCGCGACGCCGGCCTCCCGTGCGACCGACGCCAGTGCGTACCCCTCCATGTCGACCAGGTCAGCGCGAGCCGCCAGGCGGTCGCGGGCGGCGGAGTCCGAGACGAACACGTCACCGGTGGCCAGAACCGGGCCGTCGCCGGTGAGCGTGAGCGGCGCGCCGTAGGTCTCGCCGGTGAGCTGCCGCAGCACGTCGGTGTCGAGGTCGTGCTGGATGACGGCGCTCACCACGTGGGTGCCCGTGAGGCCGGGGCGCAGCGCCCCCGCGGTGCCGAGGTTGACCACGGAGGACGGCAGCGGGCCCCGGCTCAGGACGCTCGCCAGCGCGGACGCCGCGTTGACCTTGCCTATGCCCGTCAACAGCACTGGGAGGCCGTCGTCGATGAAACGCGCCTCCTCCTGTACGGCGAGCACGAGCAGGGGCCTGTCGGACATGACGGTTCCGCGAAGTTCCATGCGCCACACCCTAGAGGGGTGCGCATGGGCCCGCGCTCAGGGCTCGGTCACCAGGTCGGCGGCGGAGACCGACATGTCGATCTTCTCCGCCGGCTCGACCCCCATGGCCTCGGCGAGCTTGTGGTGGCGCAGTGCCTCGTCGGGCCGGTTCCTGCGCTCCAGCGTCCGGGCCAGGGCCTCGTGCGCCCAGCCGTCGGCGGGGTTCAGCTCCACCAGCCGCCGGAAGGCCTCTTCCGCGCGCCCCAGCTGGGCGCTGTGGAAGTAAGCCCGCGCTAGCAGCTCGACGACGGCGTGGTTGCCGGGGTCCTGCTCGGCGAGGGGTGCGAGTATGCGGCTCGCCTCGGCGTAGTCCTTGGCGTCGAAGAACATCCTGCCGCGCTGGTATTCGTCGTAGGACATCGCACATCCTTTCCATCGGGACCGGCATGCTCAACCACAGGACGTGCCCGTGTCTTCCCGATCAGGAGCGCAGGCCCTCGACGATCTTCACGGCCAGGGGGAGCACGTCCGCCGGGCAGCCCCAGTGGTCGAAGACGCCGCCGCGCGCGGTGTTGCTCCCGCACACGACGAAGACGCCGGTGCCGAGTTCTCGCTTGAGCAGGGTGGCCAGCCAGCCGACGAACCCGCTGTTGTCCATGTCCGGAGGGAAGTGGAAGGAGAAGACGCCGAAGCGCCCGGCGCCCGGCGAGTCCTCCCCCGCCGGCACCAGGCTGCTCCACACCTGCTCGTCCCGGACCACCGCGAGCGCCTCGCGGGTGAGCCGCGGCGGCTCCGGCGACTCCGTGAAGAGCCAAAGTCCGTCACGGACGACGAAGTCGCATCGCGCGATCACCTGCCTCAGCCGCGCCTCGGTCTGCTCGGGGGTATCGGCGCTGACGTTCACCATGTAACCAGTGTAGGCGTCACACCGGTGTCGTGATCGACTGCGGGCTTACGCGGAGACGCTACGCAAGGCTTCCGGGTCGGGCTCCACGTATTCGACCGAGACGGACACGCCCCGATCCTGAGGGGCGGTTGCGGCCCGCCCGCTCGGCCAAACCGAACGGCCGGGCTCATGCCGTGCATACGGCCCGAAATTCGGTTGAACTCACGGTGGCGGCCGTCGTAGGCTCCGGGCCGTGAGTTACACGTTCTTCTTCGACCTCCGCTAGGCGCCGCCGGCAAGACGAGGCATGAACCCGTCGCCGGCGTGGCGGGGTGGCGCAGGGCCGCCCCGGGCCGACGTGGGAGAAGAACGTCATCATGCGCGTTCGCGCGTTTTTTCTCACCCCGCGTCCCAGGTTCCCCATCGTCTCGTGACGGGGGAAAGCCTGGTGGCGCGGTGCGTTCACGGGCTGGAGCCGACGCTCGCCGAGGAGATCCTCGGGCTGGGGCTCGGGACGATCACATACATCGGGCATCGTGAGGTGCGTTTCCGTGCCCGCCCCGCGCAGGCGCGAAGGCCGGGGAGGGGTACGGCGGAGCTGAGCACGGCCGACGACGTGTTCCTGTTGGCCGCGCAATGTCCTGATCCCGGCCCGCGAAAGGACGCGGCCGCCGCGCTCGCGCGGCTTGCCGACTCCGCCGACTCCGCCGACCTGGACGGCCTGCTGAGGCCGCGCCTCCGCCACGGCGGCACCGGCGAAGTCGCGGGCGTCGAGGTGTCGGCGTCGGCGCTGGGGCGGCGCAATTTCACCCGCTACGACGTCGAGGACGCCGTCGGGCAGGCGCTGGCGCGGCGGCTGGGCGTCGCCCACCACTCGCGCAGGGGCGGCGCCGCTCCCCCGGCCGGGTCGAACGGGTGGCGGGTCACCCTCGACGGCGAGCGGGCCACGCTCCTGCTGCGGGTCGCCGACCGGCCGCTGCACCGGCGCGACTACAAACGGCGCTCGATCCCGGGCACGCTCCACCCGCCGGTCGCCGCCGCCATGGCACGCATGGCCGGGATCCGCCCCGGTGACCTGGTCGTCGACCCCTGCTGCGGCGCGGGGACCCTGCTGATCGAGGCCGTACGGCACGAGCCGCAGGCACGCTTCTGCGGTTTCGACCTGGCGCCGGAGTCGCTGCAGGCCGCCCGGGACAACGCGGCAGGGCTGCCCGTCGTGCTCGGGCGGGCCGACGCGGGACGGCTGCCGCTGGCCGGCGGCGGCGTCGCCCGTGTGGTGTGCAACCCGCCCTGGGGCGGCCAGGTCGCCCCAGGCGGCCTGCTGGGCGCCTCGCCGGCACGCTGGTGGGCGGAGCTGCGCCGCGTGCTCATGCCCGGCGGGGTGGCCGTGGCGCTCCTTCCCGATGTCGCCGAGTTGTGCACCGCGATCCGGTGGGGGCTCGCTCCCGTGCACGTCCAGCGCGTACGGATCGCGGGCGCCCAGGCGTTCCTCATCCGGCTGGAGGCCCCATGACGCGATGAGCGGCGGCGATCCACCGGTCCAGCGTCGCCGCGGCCCCGCCCGAGTCGACGGCTTCCGCGCATCGGGCCATCGCCGCCGCGAGCCGCTCGGCCAGGGACTCCGGTGAAGGGTCGAGCGCCACAAGCACGGCGGCGGCGTTGAGGAGCACCACGTCACGGATCGGCCCGCGCCGCCCGCCGAGCAGCGCTCGCACCACGTCGGCGTTGCCGGCCGCCGCGCCGCCGCGCAGCGCGCCCGGCTCCGCACGCGGAAGGCCGAGACCGGCGGGGTCGAACGTCGTCGTGGTCACGGTCCCGTCGCGCACCACCCAGACGCGCGACGTGGTCGTGGTCGTGAGCTTGTCCAGTCCGTCCTGGCCCCGGACCACCAGCGCCGAGCCTCCCCGCGCCGCCAGCACGCCGGCGACCACCGGGGCCATCCGCGCGTCGGCCACCCCGACCACCTGGTGGCGGGGCCCGGCCGGGTTGACCAGTGGCCCCAGGACGTTGAACGCGGTCGGCACCGCGAGCTCCCGGCGCACGGCGGCGACGCCGCGAAGACCGGGGTTGAACCTCGGTGCGAACAGGAACGCGATGCCGGCCTCGGCCGCCGTGCGCGCGGCCTGCTCGGGTGTCGTGTCCAATGGCACGCCGAGCTGTTCGAGCACGTCGGCCGATCCGCCGGTGGACGACGACGCGGCCCGCCCGCCGTGCTTGACCACGGTCACCCCGGTCGCGGCGGCGACCACGGCCGCCATCGTGGAGATGTTGACCGCCCCGGTGCGGTCGCCGCCCGTGCCGACGATGTCGGCGAACGTGCCGGCGATCGTGACCTTCGTCGCGTGGCCGCGGAGGGAGTCGGCCAGCCCGCGGATCTCCGCCGCGGTCTCGCCCTTGGCCCGCAGCGCGGTCAGGAACGCCGCGACCTGGGCGGTCGTGGCCTCGCCGCGAACCACCTGGTCCATCGCCCAGGCCGTGTCCACGCCGGTGAGGTCGCGACGGTCGAGCAGCGTGGCAAGGAGGCCGGCCCAGGACCGGCCGCCGGCCTGAACGGTCGTGACGGTGCTGGTGAGCGGCAGTGCCGATGTCGGTGTCGATGTCTGTGCCGACGGCGGTGTCGATGTCACGGGCGATCCTCGGACGGGGCCTCCCGGCGAGGCCGCACTGTCCGGACATGACGACGGCCGCCTCGTCGAGGCGGCCGGTGGGTTACGCGCACACGGTGGGACCGCCTAACAGGCGGGCCACCAGCCGTTCAAGCGCGTGATCATGCCGACGAGCGTAGCAGGCCGCCCGCGGAAGCCGTGCTCGGCCCTCCTGGCCGGGAATCTTCCATCGTCCCGAAGATACCTCGATTTTTCACCACGAAACGGTAATACTTTCCCATTTTTGGGCCCATTTGTTGCGATTTGCGGGTGCTTTTTGCCTTATGCGCGTGAGTCGTTCAATAGCGTTTGACCTGGGGTCCAGCCACGACTGAACGGGGGAGGTTGCGGTGTCGGGCAAATTGCGCCATCAGTCCATCCAGGCGCGCTACACCTTCGCCACCGCGATCACCTCGCTGATCCTTTTTCTGGTGATCGGGGCCGGGCTCGACTGGGCGATACGGACGCGGATCCAGAACGACATCTTCTATGAGGCCGAGCGCGTGGCCGCCACATGGATCGGCTCCTTCCCCGTCTCGACGTCGCCGCCCGCCCACAGGGGCCGGATCGACCTGCTCCAGCTCGTCGACGACGCGGGCCGGGTGGAGGCCGCCAGCGACGCCGTAGCGGGCCGGCCTCCGATCGGCACGTCGCGTCCCCCGGTGAACGACCGGATCGCGTACGGCACCGAGTGCTCCGACGCGAACGGGTGCGTGGTGCTGACCACCGTCCGGGTGTCTCCGCTCGAGACCCGCGTGTTGTGGAAGGGCCGGCCCCACTACATCTACGCCGGCATGGCCCAGCCTCCGCTGCTGTCCTCGCACGCGCTCGAACTGCTGACCAGTGCCGGAGTGCTGCTGGCCGTCGGCCTGTCCGCCTGGGCGACCTGGTGTGTGGTGGGCCGTACACTCCGCCCCGTGGAGATGATCCGCGCGAGGACGGCGGAGATCACGGTGAGCGACCTGAGCATGCGGGTGCCGGAGCCGCCGGGCTCCGACGAGATAGCCCAGCTGGCCCGGACGGCGAACAGGACGTTGTCGCGGCTGGAGACGGCGGTGGAGCAGCAGCGCCAGTTCGCCTCCACGGTCTCCTACGAGCTCAGGACCCCCGTCGCCGACCTGCACACCGAACTCGGCGAAGCGCTCCAGCGCCCCTGCGACGCGGGGGCGCTCGTCACGATCAGGTCCGCCCTGTCGACGACGCAACGCCTCCAGACGATCATCGACGATCTGCTGGTGCTCGCCCGTATCAGGTCCGCTCCTGCAGCCGCGCCGGAGGCCGTCGACCTCGGCGCCCTCGTGACCGAGGAGGCGGCCCGCCGCTCCCGCGCCGACACGCCGATCCGCACCCGTTATGTCGACCCGGGGGCGGGTGAGGCCGTCGTGCTGGGCAACCGGGTCCAGCTGATCGGCGTCATGACCAACCTCATCGCGAACGCCCAGCGCCATGCCGCCACCGGCGTCCAGGTCACCGTGGGGCGGTCCGGCGATCAGGCGGTCGTCACCGTCAGCGACGACGGAGACGGCATCGCGCCGCAGGACCGGGAGCGGGTGTTCGAGCCGTTCGTCCGCCTCGGCGAGGGGCAGCGTCGCGACCCGGACGGCACCGGCCTCGGCCTGGCGATCTGCCGCGCGGTCGCCTCCGCCCACAACGGCACCATCGAGATCGAGGACTCCCCCCGCGGCGCCCGATTCGTCGTCAGACTCCCGATTCTCACGCCCTGACGCCGTCTCCTGAACCTCGGTTTCCCCAGAGTTTCCGCACTTCACAGCGATTACCTATTTATCCAACAGGGATTGTTGGTTACTGTCGGAGTGTGGCTCATTCCTCAACTCCCGGCGCGACGGCACACGGCCGCGTCCCCACGGTCGTGATCGTGGGAGGCGGTGCCAGCGGCACGCTGACCGTGGTGCACCTGCTCCGAAGGCTCGAGGCGGTCCAGGCGGCCGCCCGGATCGTGCTCGTCGACAAGCACGGTCGCCACGGAGCGGGCCAGGCGTACTCGACCACCGACCCGCGCCACCTCCTCAACGCCTGCGCCGACAAGATGAGCGCGTTCCCCGACGATCCCGGTCACCTGCCCGCCTGGGCGCGGGCGAACGGGCTGGACGTCAGCGGATCCGACTTCCTGTCCCGCGCGGTCTACGGCCGGTACCTGCGCGACGTGCTGGACGCCGCCGAGCGTCGCGCGTGGCCGGCCGTCCGGGTGGCCCGGCTGACGGCGGCCGTCTCCGCCGTCGGCCGCCCCGACCCCGGCGGGCGCGTGCGGGTCCGGCTGTCGGACGGCCGTGACATCGACGCCGACGCCGTCGTGCTGGCCACCGGCAACTCCGCGCCGAGCGCCCTGCCGCGACCCGCGGAGGCGGCGGGGCGCTACGTCGCCGACCCCTGGGCGCCCGGGGCGCTTGCCCGGATCGGCGACGGATCTCCCGTGCTGGTGGTGGGCACCGGCCTGACCATGGTCGACATCTCGCTCACGGTGACCCGGGCCCACCCGGACGCCGTGGTCCACGCGATCTCCCGGCACGGCATGCTCCCCCGCGGGCATCGATGTCCCCCTTCGCCCCCGGCGTGGATGCCCGTGGCCGACGACGTCACCGGGCTGTCGCGCCTCCTGCGTGCCGTACGGGCCGCGATCGACGAGCACGACGGCGACTGGCGATCCGTCGTGGACGGCCTGCGCCCGCACGTGCCGCGCATCTGGTCCCGCCTCAGCGCCCCCGACCGGCGGCGCTTCCTCGGACTGGCGGCCCGCTACTGGGAGGTGCACCGGCACCGCATCCCGCCCGAGACCGCCACCCGCATCGGCGAACTGCGGGCGGCCGGCCGCCTCACGGTGCTGCCCGGCACTCTCGTCCGCGCCACCGCCACGGATGACGCGCTGATCGCCCAGGTGGCCGACGGGTCCGGGTCCACCCGCGATCTCCGGGTCGGGTGGCTGGTCAACGGCACCGGGCCGTCCTCCGACGTCACCCGTGACCCGTTCCTCGCCACCCTGTTCGCCGCCGGGGTTGCCCGCCCCGACGAGTTGCGCATGGGCCTGGACGCCGACGACGACGGCATGGTCCTGGACGCCGACGGCCGGCCGAACGACAAGATCTTCACCCTCGGGCCGCCCCTGCGCGGCAAGCGGTACGAGACCACCGCGGTCCCCGAGATCCGCGCGCAGGCCGTCGCGCTGGCCCCCCGCATCGCCGAGGCGATCGGCGTGCGCGTCCGTACGGCGCCGCAGGCCCGCCTGCCCACCCTCCATTGGAGGAGCGGCATCCCGTCGCAGGCCTGACGGCGTACGGCTCAGATCGCGGAGGCGCCGGCGTCGACCTCCTCGCGGCGGGCGGCGGTTTGGCAGTCGCACACCGGGCCGTGCCGCTCCGCCCGCAACTCGGCGCGCAGGGCAGTGAGCTCGGCCATGACGGCCTTGATGGCGTGCATCTCGTCGTCGTCCGCCTGGCGCGCGGCGGCGGTCTCCGCCGCGTGGTCGTCCTCCATCGCGCGCACGACGACGGCGATGAACAGGTTGAGCACGACGAAGGTGCAGATCAGGATGAAGATGACAAAGAAGATCCACGCCGACGGGTGGGTCTCCATGACCTCGCGCGCCACGTCCGACCACGCCTCACCCGTCATCACCTGGAACAGCGTGAACAGCGACGACCCCAGGTCGCCGAAGTAGTGCGGGCTCGTCGCCCCGAACAGCTTGGTGGCGATCACCGAGGCGACGTAGAGCACGAGGCTGAGCAGCACGGCGATGGACGCCATGCCGGGCACCGCGACGAGCAGCGCCGAGACGACCCGGCGCAGGCTGGGGACCACGGAGATCAGCCGCAGTGCCCGCATGATCCGCAGCGCTCGGAGCACCGACAGCTCGCCCGAGTGCGGCAGCAGGGAGACGCCGACGATCACGACGTCGAAGACGTTCCACGGGTCGCGCAGGAACTTCAGCCGGTAGACGTACATCTTCGCCAGGAGCTCGGCCACGAACACGTACAACGCGGCGTGGTCGACGAGTCCGAGCAGGTCGCCGTACCGGCTCATCAGGGTCGGCGAGGTCTCCAGTCCCAGAGTCGCGGCGTTCACCAGGATCAGAACGGTGATCGCCCGCTGGGTGCGGGGGGCCTCCACCACGGTGCGAACACGGTCGCGCCAGACCAAGGAAAGCTCCTGCATCAATCGGGGGGCATGCGGTCACCAGTGATCGTAGTGAGCGCCCGGAGTCGTCGATCACGGCGAGGGGGTTCGTTCATGATCGGGACCCCCGTGGGCGCGGGGTGCCGTCCGGCCGTCAGGATGGTGCCTCCCGGTCGTCTCCGAGTCCGACGAGGTCATCAGTGAGTTCATCGACGCATCCGCTCCCGCCGGACAACCATGTGCACAGCGAGTGGTCCTGGGACGCCGTGGCCGGCTCCATGGAGCGGACCTGCGAGCGAGCCGTCGAGATCGGGCTGCCGTCGGTGGCCTTCACCGAGCACGCCGACTACACCGCGTGGGTGGTGCCCGACGGCGCCGGCCTTCCCGACGCCTGGCAGAGCCTGGTGAAAGACCAGGTGCTCACTCCCCCCGAGATCGACGTGGACGGCTACCTGGAGTGCCTCCAGCGGTGCCGCGATCGTTTCCCGGATCTGCGCATCCTGTCCGGCGTCGAACTGGGCGAGCCGCACTGGCACGATCAGCGAATCGGCCGGCTTCTCGCGTCGGCGGGGTTCGACCGGGTCCTCGCCTCGGTCCACACCGTGCCCGTCGAGGGCGGCTTCGCGGAGGTCGCCGCCCTCTACCGCGACCGGCCGGCCGCCACGGTGATCCACGACCATCTGGCCGAGATGGTGCGCATGATCGAGGGCTTCGACCACTTCGAGGTGCTCGCGCACATCGACTATCCGGTGCGGTACTGGCCCGCCGAGGCCGGGCCGTACGATCCGGGCGCGTTCGAGGACGGCTACCGCACGGTCCTGCGGGCCCTGACGCGCGCAGGGAAGGCCCTGGAGATCAACACCAGGGTGCCTCTGCACCCGGTCGTCGTGCGCTGGTGGCGGGAGGAGGGCGGCAGGCTCGTGTCCTTCGCCAGCGACGCGCACGTGCCCTCCGCACTGGCGCACGGCTTCGCCGAGGCGAGCACGGTGGCCGAGTCGTGCGGGTTCAGGCCGGGAGCGCATCCCCACGACTTGTGGCGGCGCTGACGCCCAGCTTCAGACGGCGGGCGTCACCGCCTGTGGGAGCCCATCCGCTGGGAGACCCGGCACGAGCGCTGCTTCTTGCAGACGACGGCCTGGATCTTCGTCGTCTCGCTGACGCTGACCGAGATCTGCTGCGCTCCGCGGTTGATGGTGGGGCTGTTGACCGCGTTGTAGTTCTTGACGTGCCTGCCGTTGCCTTCGTTGCCGGTGAACGGCCCGCGGCTTCCGGACCCCGCGATCACCCATGAGTGCACCGTCGCGCTCGCTGGCGGCTGGGCGACGGCCATCGCCGAAGCCGCCGAGATCGCGAGGGCGAGGACTGTGAGGGCCGGCCGCCGCGTTCCGGCGGCGGAAAAGCCGAGCGGACGCTCCGTACGGATCATCGCGGCACCTCCGATCGACAGCGGGACATGAGACGCCGGTGTCATACCCGCTGCCGGACCCGGGGCCGGTGCGGTTACCCGTTCTTTGCCGGATCCTGCGCCGTCGAGACGGGCAGCGTAACAATCATGGTGAGCCCGCCGCCGGGTGTCTCCTCGGGGATCAGAGTGCCCCCCATCGCTTCGGTCAGGCCCCGCGCGAGGGGCAGTCCGAGGCCGATCCCGGCGTGGTCGTCCGGTTCGAGACGGTGGAACGGCAGGAAGACCCGGTCGAGCTCCTCCTGCGGGATGCCGGGGCCTCGGTCGACGACGCGGATCTCCACATGGCCGGCGTGCCCGCTCGCGGTGATCAGGACCTTCTTTCCTGAAGGGGTGTAGCGGACCGCGTTGGACACGAGGTTGACCAGCACGCGTTCCAGGAGGGCGGGGTCGGCGCCGACCCTCGGCAGATCGGCGGCGACGTCGCCCACGACGCGATCACGCAGCGGGTCGAGGTCGTCGATCGCCCGGGAGACGACGGCCCCGAGCGAGACCGGCCGTATCGCCACCCCGAGGACGCCCGCCTGCAGCCGGCTCATGTCGAGAAGGTCGTCGACCAGGCGGTCCAGCATCGCCAGGGACTCGAGGGCGGTGTCCATCAGCTCCGCGCGTTCCTTCTCGGTCCACGTGATGTCGGAGGCGCGCAGGCTCTCCACCGCCGCCGTGGCCGACGCGAGGGGGGTGCGCAGGTCGTGGCCGACGGCGGCGAGCAGCGCCGTGCGCATCCTGTCCGCCTCGGCAAGGGGGCGAACCTGTTCGGCCTCCTCGGCGAGCCGCTCCTGGCGCAGCGCGACGGCGGCCTCGGCGGCGAACGCCTCCAGCACCCGCCGATCGGAGGCGTCGAGCAGCCGCCCGCGGGCGGCGAGCACGAGGTCGTCGCCGATGACCACGTCGGTGTCGGCGGAGGCCGGGCACTCGCAGGCCACGTCGCCGGAGGCGGCGGCGACACGCCAGGCCGCGGGATCGTCCTGGTCGCCGGGGGTGGGTTCGACGCCGGGCCGGCGTTCGAGCAGGGCGACCGATGTCAGCCCGAACGTCTCGCGGAGCCGGCCGAGCAGGGACGGCAGCGCGGCGTCGCCGCGCAGCACCTGCCCGGCCAGCGTGGCCAGCACCTCGGCGTCGGCGCCGGCCCGCGCGGCCTCCCGCGTGCGACGGGCGGCCAGGTCGACGACCGCACTGACCATGATCGCAACCAGGACGTAGACCGCCAGTGCGAGCAGGTTCTGCGGGTCGGCGATGGTGAACTGGTCGACCGGCGGCGTGAAGAAGTAGTTGAGCAGCAGGAACCCGGCGACGGCGGCGGTGACGGCCGGCCACATGCCGCCCACCAGGGCGACGCCGACGACCACGAGCAGGAACAGCAGGATGTCGATGGGCAGGGTCAGGTTGTCCCGGATCGGCCGCAGGATGGCGGTGAGCCCGGGGAGTGCGACGGCGGCCGTCGCCCACCCGGCCAGCCGACGGGTCCGCGTGAGCGCCGCCCGGGAGCGGGACTGACGGCCGCGGCCCCTGCTGACCTCCTCATGGGTGACCATGTGGACGTCTATCGACCCGGACAGCGCGGTGGTCGTGACGCCGACGCCCCGGGCGAGCAGCTGGGCGAACCTGCCTCTCCTGGAGGCGCCGAGCACGAGCTGGGTGGCGTTGACGCCACGCGCGAAGTCCAGCAGGGCGCGGGGGACGTCGTCGCCGACGACCTGGTGATAGGTGCCGCCGAGGCTCTCCACCAGAGTCCGCTGCCGGGCCAGGCCGACGGGATCGGCGGCGGCCAGACCGTCGGAGCGGGTGACGTGGACGGCGAGGAGTTCCGCGCCCTTGCTGCGGGCGGCGATCCTGGCCGCGCGTCTGATCAGCGTGTCGCCTTCGGTGCCTCCGGACAGCGCCACGACGACGCGCTCGCGGGTCTCCCAGGTGCCGGCGATGCCGTGCTCGGCCCGGTAGCGGTCGAGCTGCTCGTCGACCTTGCCGGCGACCCACAGCAGCGCGAGCTCACGAAGCGCGGTGAGGTTGCCGACGCGGAAGTAGTTCGCCAGCGCGGCGTCGACCTTCTCCGGCGGATAGACGTTGCCGTGCGCCATCCTTCGGCGCAGCGCCTCCGGCGACATGTCGACCAGCTCGATCTGGTCGGCCCGCCGCACCACCTCGTCCGGGACCGTCTCCCGCTGGGGCACTCCGGTGATCTGCTGGACGACGTCGTTGAGCGACTCCAGGTGCTGGATGTTGACCGTGGAGATCACGTCGATGCCGGCGTCCAGCACGTCGTCGATGTCCTGCCAGCGCTTGGCGTTGCGCGAGCCCGGCACGTTGGTGTGGGCCAGTTCGTCGATGAGCGCGATCTTGGGCCGGCGCGCGATGAGCGCCTCGACGTCCAGCTCGGTGAATCGGGCTCCCCGATAGACGAGTGTCCGCCGCGGGATGATCTCCATGCCCTCCAGGAGCGCCGCCGTACGAGGACGGTCGTGCGTTTCGACGAACCCCACGACGATGTCGCGCCCACGCTCGAGCGCGCGGCGCGCCTCGCAGAGCATCGCGTACGTCTTGCCGACACCCGGCGCCGCTCCGAGATACACCCGCAGCCGCCCCCGCATGGCTCACCTCTCCGATCCCGATTTCCCCTTATCCCCTTATAGATAGCGATAAACAGCGGCTCGCGCGGCGCACGACGCGTGACCTGGACCGGCCTGGGGATACCACCGGTAACCGAAATATCACCGATTGTGATGCTATATCCCCGTGAAGGCGGTCGAGCGGTCGTGAGCGTGGAGAACCTCGTCGGGCTCGCCCTGGCCGTCTGCGCGTTGGTGTACCTGACGGCCGCGCTCTTCTTCCCGGAGCGTTTCTAGATGAACGGGAGCGCCTCTCGATGAACGCGGCGGCCGCGGGCATCCTCTTCGCGGGCTCCCTCCTGATCGCCGCGGCCCTGGCCTACCGGCCGATGGGCGACTACATGTACCGCGTCTACTCCGGCTCGCGGCACACGCGGGCCGAACGGGCCGTCTACCGCCTCGTCGGCGTCAGGCCGGACGCCGAGCAGACGTGGGCGGCCTACGCCCGCTGCGTGCTCGTCTTCTCAGCGGTCTCCGTCCTGTTCCTGTACGGCCTGCAGCGCCTGCAGAACCACCTCGTGTGGAGCCTCGGGTTCGGGCCCGTCGTCTCGCACCAGGCGTGGAACACCGCGATCAGCTTCGTGACCAACACCAACTGGCAGTCGTACGCGGGCGAGACCACCATGGGCTACCTGGTGCAGATGGCGGGCCTGGCCGTACAGAACTTCGTGTCCGCCGCCGTCGGCATGGCCGTCGCGATCGCGCTGGTGCGCGGGTTCGCCCGCACGAAGACCGAGTATCTCGGCAACTTCTGGAAGGACCTGGTCCGCGGCACCCTCCGGATCCTGCTGCCGCTCGCCTTCGCCGGCGCGCTCGTCCTGGTCGCCGGCGGAGTGGTGCAGAACTTCCACGACCCCTATGCGATCCAGACTCTGGCGGGCGCCAGGCAGGTCGTCACGGGCGGGCCGGTGGCGAGTCAGGAGGTCATCAAGCAGCTGGGCACCAACGGAGGCGGCTTCTACAACGCCAACTCCGCCCACCCCTTCGAGAACCCCACGCCGTGGACGAACTGGTTGCAGATCTTCCTGGTGCTCGTCATCAGCGCGAGCATGCCCCGCACGTTCGGCCGCATGGTCGGCAGCGACAGGCAGGGCTACGCGATCGTCGCGGTGATGGCGACGCTGGCGATCATCAGCACCGCGCTGATCATGTTCTTCCAGCTCGGCCACCACGGCACCGTCCCTACCGCGGTGGGCGCGGCCACGGAGGGCGTGGAGACCCGGTTCGGTGTGGCGAACTCGGCGACATTCGCCGGCGCGACCACGCTGACCTCGACCGGTGCGGTCGACTCCGCGCACGACTCGTATACGAGCCTCGGCGGCATGATGACCATGTTCAACATGATGCTGGGCGAGATCGCCCCCGGAGGCGTCGGCTCCGGCCTGTACGGCATGCTCGTCCTGGCTGTGATCACGGTCTTCGTGGCCGGGCTGATGGTCGGGCGCACACCCGAGTATCTCGGCAAGAAGATCGGCCGCCGGGAGATGACGTTCGCGGCCTCCTACTTCCTCATCACGCCGATCTGCGTCCTCACCGGGACGGCGGTCGCAATGGCAGGAGACTGGGGGCGCGCGGGCATGCTCAACACGGGCCCGCACGGCCTGTCCGAGGTGCTCTACGCCTTCACCTCGGCGTCGAACAACAACGGATCGGCCTTCGCCGGTCTCACGGCCGGCACCCCGTTCTATGACACGGCGCTCGGTCTGGCGATGGCCGTCGGGCGCTTCCTGCCCATGATCTTCATCCTCGCGCTGGCCGGGTCGCTCGCGCGGCAGCGGCTGACCCCGGCGTCGGAGGGCACCCTGCCCACCTACCGGCCGCAGTTCGTCGGGATGGTCGCCGGTGTCGCGGTGATCCTGGTGGCCCTCACCTTCCTCCCTGCGCTCGCGCTCGGGCCCCTCGCCGAGGGGATCCGCTGATGGCGGCCTCCGGGCGCGCGTCCGCGAAGCAGCGTGTGCACGCCGGATTGCTCGACCCGAAACAGCTGGTCAAGGCGCTGCCGGACGCGGCGAAAAAGCTCGACCCGCGGATCATGTGGCGCAACCCGGTCATGTTCATCGTGGAGATCGGCGCGGCGTGGAGCACCGTCCTGGCCGTCGCCCGGCCGAGCTGGTTCGCCTGGCTGATCGTCGTCTGGCTCTGGCTGACCGTGATCTTCGCCAACCTCGCCGAGGCCGTGGCCGAGGGGCGCGGCAAGGCCCAGGCCGAGACCCTGCGCAGGGCGAAACGCGAGACGACGGCCCGCCGCCTGGTCGGGTGGAGACCCGGCGAGCAGGCGCAGGAGGAGGCGGTCGCCGCGCCCGAGCTGCGGCAGGGCGACCATGTCGTCGTCGAGGCCGGCGAGACCATCCCGGGCGACGGTGACGTCGTCGAGGGCATCGCCAGCGTCGACGAGTCGACCATCACCGGAGAATCGGCGCCGGTCATCCGCGAGTCCGGCGGCGACAGGTCGGCGGTCACCGGAGGGACGAAGGTGCTGTCCGACCGCATCGTCGTGAAGATCACCCAGCGGCCCGGCGAAAGCTTCATCGACAAGATGATCGCGCTGGTCGAGGGGGCGAAACGGCAGAAGACGCCGAACGAGATCGCCCTCAACATCCTGCTCGCCTCGCTGACGATCATCTTCGTGATGGCGGTCACCACACTGCAGCCACTCGCCGTCTATTCCAAGGTCACCCAGCCGGGCGTGCCGGACTCCGCGACCCTGAGCGCCCACGGCGTCAGCGGCATCGTCATGGTGG
>NZ_BOOR01000070.1 GCF_016863335.1 Planotetraspora thailandica | reverse complement strand
GACCAGGGCACCCCACAACACAACCACCGAGATGATCAGAAGGGGAAGCGCCGAACCGCGTCGACACCACAAGATTAGCAGCCTCACAGGATGCCTTGACCCGAAAAGTCGTGGCGCCAGCCTTCGATTATTTGTTCCCCCGTCTCCCGGCAGCCACCGAGACCCCATAGGGCGCCGCCGACTGAGCCGTACCAAGAGCGGGGCGAACATAGACTTGCGCGGGTGAGTGACATGCCGCCTGTGGCGAAGAAGGTCCCGGTCGAGCGCACGCACCACGGTGACACCGTCGTGGACGAATACGCCTGGCTGTTCAGCAAGGACGATCCCGACACCATCTCCCATCTGGAGGCGGAGAACGCCTACACCCAGGAGATGACGGGCCATCTCAAAGATCTCCAGGAGACGGTCTTCCAGGAGATCAAGAGCCGCACGCTCGAGACCGACCTGTCGGTGCCGAGCCGTAAGGGCGCGTGGTGGTACTACTCGCGCACCGAAGAGGGCAAGCAATACGGCATCCAGTGCCGGGTCGCGGCCGACGGCGACGACCCGCCGGCGCTGACCCCGGGCGAGCCCCTCCCCGGAGAGCAGATCCTGCTCGACGGCAACGAGCTGGCAGGCGACAGTTCCTTCTTCTCTGTCGGGACGAGTGCGGTCAGCCCGGACGGCACGAAGCTGGCCTACTCCACCGACTTCACCGGCGACGAGCGGTTCACGCTGAGGTTCAAGGACCTCGAGACGGGCGAACTGCTCCCCGACGAGATTCCCGGCGTCTTCTACGGCGGCGCCTGGTCGGCCGACGGGTCCACGTTCTTCTACTCGACGATCGACGAGGCGTGGCGTCCGTACCGGGTCCACCGTCACACCCTCGGCTCCGACGACGAGGTGATCGTCTATCAGGAGGACGACGAGCGGTTCTGGGTCGGGGTCGGCCTGACGAGGAGCCAGCGCTACCTGGTCATCAGCTCCGGCAGCAAGATCACCACTGAGGTCCGCGTCCTCGACGCCGACGACCCCACCGGGGAGTTCGCCGTCATCCGGCCTCGGGAGACCGGTATCGAATACTCCCTCGACCACGCGGGGGATCGTTTCCTCATCCTCCACAACCGCGATGCGGTGAATTTCGAGCTGGCCACCGCGCCGATCGGCGACCCGGCCGCCTGGACGCCCCTGATCGGGCACCGGGACGACACGCGACTGCTCGACGTCGACGCGTTCAAGGACCACATCGTCGTGCACTTCCGGCGCGACGGCCTCGCCGGCATCCGGATCCTGCCCGACGGGGCCGAGCCGTACGAGATCTCCTTCCCTGAGCCGATCTACGACGCGGCCCCGGGCGGCAACGCGGAGTTCGAGACGAGCAGGCTCAGGCTCGGGTACACCTCGATGATCACGCCGTCGTCCGTCTACGACTACGACCTGCGGACCCACGAGCTGATCCTGCTAAAGCGCAAGGCGGTCCTCGGCGGCTACGACCCGGCCGACTACGAGCAGTTCCGTGAGTGGGCGACCGCCGACGACGGCACCAAGGTGCCGATCTCCGTCGTCGTGCGGAAGGGCGTGAAGCGCCCGGCCCCCACGCTCCTGTACGGCTACGGCAGCTACGAGAGCTCGATCGACCCGTACTTCTCGGTGGCCCGGCTGTCCCTGCTGGACCGGGGGTTCGTCTTCGCGGTCGCGCACGTGCGGGGCGGCGGCGAAATGGGTCGCCGCTGGTACGAGGACGGCAAGCTGACCCGGAAGAAGAACACCTTCACCGACTTCGTCGCCTGCGCCCGGCACCTCAAGGCCGCCGGGTGGTCCAGCGAGATCGTTGCCCGCGGCGGCTCGGCCGGCGGCCTTCTCATGGGCGCCGTGGCCAACCTCGCCCCGGAGGAGTTCGCCGGGGTCATCGCCGAGGTGCCCTTCGTCGACGCGCTCAACACGATCCTCGATCCGTCGCTGCCGCTCACGGTCGTCGAGTGGGACGAATGGGGCGACCCGCTGCACGACTCCGAGGTGTACGCGTACATGAAGTCGTACTCCCCGTACGAGAACGTGGACAGCCGGCCGTACCCGCCGATCATCGCGATCACCAGCCTCAACGACACCCGCGTGCTCTACCACGAGCCTGCCAAGTGGATCGCCAGGCTGCGGGACTCCGCCAAGGGCGGGCCCTTCCTGTTGAAGACCGAGATGGGCGCTGGGCACGGCGGTCGCAGCGGCCGTTATGACGCGTGGCGCGAGGAGGCGTTCGCGCTCTCCTGGATTCTCGACCGAGTTGGAGTTACCAAATGACCTATGTTGCGGCTGATGGCAGATATGGCCCCATGCCGTACAACCGGACCGGCAGGAGCGGGCTGAAGCTGCCCGCCATCTCGCTCGGCCTGTGGCACAACTTCGGCGACGACAAGCCGATCGAGACACAGCGGGCGATCCTGCGCAGGGCGTTCGACCGTGGGGTGACCCACTTCGACCTGGCCAACAACTACGGCCCGCCGTACGGCTCCGCTGAGATCAACTTCGGGCACATCTACCAGCAGGATTTCGCGAAATACCGGGATGAGCTGATCATCTCGACCAAGGCCGGATATGACATGTGGCCCGGGCCGTACGGCGAATGGGGGTCGAGGAAGTATCTGCTGTCCAGCCTCGACCAGTCGCTGAAGCGCATGGGCCTGGACTACGTGGACATCTTCTACAGCCACCGGTTCGACCCGGAGACCCCGCTGGAGGAGACCATGGGGGCGCTCGCCCACGCGGTGCGCTCCGGCAAGGCCCTCTATGCCGGCATCTCGTCCTACTCTCCGGAGAAGACGCGGGAGGCCGCCCGCATCCTGCGTGATCTCGGGACGCCGCTGCTCATCCACCAGCCGTCCTACTCCATGCTCAACCGCTGGATCGAGAACGGCCTGCTCGACGTGCTCGAAGAGGTGGGCGCTGGGTGCATCGCGTTCTCGCCGCTGGCGCAGGGCATGCTGACCGACCGCTATCTCGACGGCATCCCCGGCGACTCCCGGGCCGCCCAGGGCAAGTCGCTCAACCCGCGCCTGCTCACCGACGAGGCGCTGCGGCACGTCCGCGCGCTCAACGAGCTGGCCAAGTCGCGCGGCCAGTCGCTCGCGCAGATGGCTTTGTCGTGGGCGTTGCGCGACAAGCGGGTGACGACCGTGCTGATCGGCGCGAGCAGCGTCAGGCAGCTCGACGACAACCTCGACGCGGTCAACCGGCTCGACTTCGCTCCGGAGGAGCTCGACGCGATCGACAAGGACGCCGTCGAGTCCGGCATCAACATCTGGGCGGCCTCCAGCGCCGAATAGACCTGCCGAATAGACGTGACGGCGCCCGTCAAAGGGCGTCGTGACGCTGCAGGTAGGTGAAGGAGGCCCAGCCGGGAAGCACGGGCAGCCAGAAGGTCAGCAGGCGGAAGAGCAGAACCGCCGACGTGGCGACCGTTCCCGGTAGGCCCGCCACGGTGAGGCCCAGCGACAACGACGCCTCGACCGCCCCCAGCCCGCCCGGTGTGGGGGCGGCCGAGCCGATCGCGTTGCCGGCCAGGAACACGATCGCGACCGTGGTGAAGCTGAGGTCGCCGCCGAAGGCCCGTACGCAGGCCACGAGGCACGCCACGAAGGCGAGGGTCAGCAGAAGCGTGCCGCTCACGCCTTCGAGGATCTTTCGGGGCGACTGGATCACGTCGAGCAGCCTGGGGATCACCCCGGAGAACATCGCGCGGATGCGGGTGGTCAGCATCCGCCGGATGGGCCGTACCGCGAGGATGATCACGAAGAGTACGGCGACGCTCAGCAGCGCGACCAGCAGCCCGCGGGACGGGGTGAGCGAAGGCGCGGCCTGGGTGCCGGTGACGTATCCGAACAACAACAGAAGCGAGATGTGCGAGGCGAGGCCGACGAGCTGCGAGGCCCCCACACTCGCCACGGCAGCGCCCGGCGGGATGCCGCGTTTTTGCAGGTAACGCGTGTTGATCGCCACCCCGCCCACCGCCGCGGGGGCGACCAGCTTCACGAACGAGCCGGCGAACTGCGCCAGCACGGTACGGCCCAGCGGCAGCGGCTCGGGCACGAAGCCCCTCAGCATGATCGCGGCAGCCAGGTAGCTCGCGGCGGCGGTGACCAGGCCCACCCCGCTCCAGGCCCAGTTGGCGGTGGTCACGACCGATACCAGGTTGATCCTGCTGAGCTGCGAGAGCAGGAAGTAGGCCGCCAGGGCGCTGGCGATGATCGTGACGAGGGTGCGGGGGCGGAAGCGCTCGAGGCGGACCTCCTCCACCGCGGCCTGCGGCTTCAGCGCGACGATGTGCTCGCGGATGGCGGGCAGGAGGTCCTTGTCCTTGCGGGCGGCGGTGCGGGTGTCGCGGCTGAGCGCGATCCGCTGGAGCAGCGGCAGCGCGCCGGCGAGGGAGTCGGCGCCCAGCACCGCGGCGGCCGACTTCACCGAGCGCTCAGATCCCACCCGGGTGGCGAGATAGGCGAGGAGCTGGGCGACGTCCATGCGGAGCAGGAGATCGCCCGCCGCGATCTCGCCGCTGCGGGCGTCGACCAGGATGATCTGGCCGTTCGCGTCGACGTGGATGCTCTCGCCGGTCAGGTGGCGGTGGGCCAGCCGGTGCGCATGGAGGAGGCGCACCTGCTCCCACAGCTGGGCCAGCAGCTCGTCGTCGAAGTCGGCGTCGGCGAGCTCCTCCACGGGCCGGCTGTCGATGTGCTCGTAGGCCAGCATCGCCGCCTCGGTGCCCACCTCGCTCGTGCCGAGCAGGCGCGGCAGGCTCGCCCCCGCCGCCTGGGCGGCGTAGGCCATCAGGGCTTCGCGCTCCAGTTCGGCCCGCAACGACCGGATGGCACGCCGCCTGGTCTCGGTGTTGAGCCGCAGCCGGCGCCACAGACGGTAGACGATCCCGGCGACCTGGCGGTCCCGGTCGAGCACGGTGATGTCGAGCCGCCGCTGATCGGCGAGCCCGACGAGATAGCGGCGGCTGCCCGAACTGTCGTCCTCGACCCGCCGTGCGCTGACCGGCGAGAACCCGAGTCGCCGGAGAGCCGCGAGGACGGCGCTTCCCGGCGGCCTGGTGTTCGCGCTGCCGATGCCGTACAGGGTGCCGAAGCCGACGGCCAGGCCCACGAGGTAGGTGAGGATCACGCCGAGCGCGGTGACCTTGGATGAGGTGAACAACGCGAACACGTCGAGGGCGATCGCCGTCCACATGAGCGCCCGCCACTGCGGGCGGCGCGTCATCCGCACGGCCGTCGCGTAGGCGATCGCCGGGGTGAGCACCGTGTTGAGCGGTTCGACGTCCCTTCCGCCCGTGAGGAGTTGCACGAGCTCGGCCGGGCCGGCCTCAACGAGCCACTCGTCGATCGCGTACGAGATGAGCAGGGCGAGGATCGCGGCGACCAGCCCTTGGGCGACGCGCATGCCGTCGCGGTGGAAGACCCGCTCCACGGCGAACGCGACGGGAACGACCAGGACCGACACGCCGCCGAGCAGCCCGGAGACGGCCGACAGGAAGGCGGGGGCCCGGCCCGTCCCGGCCTGCACGTCGGTCTCCAGACCGTTGAGCGTGCGCTGGAGGGCGAGGGCCATCAGCACCACGGCGGCGAGGGCCAGCAGGGTCAGCAGGAAACGCAAGGCGTCGGACGGCCGCCGGATACGCTGCGGGAGCAATGGTTCGACGACGAGGACAACTCCCTGCTGCGGGGTGTCCAGCGTCGCGTCCTGCTCCTTGATACCTCTCACCACCAGCGATTCTGTGCGATCTTCGCACTCGGTGTCCACAATTGACGACATGCATATCTCTCTGGCCTCGGACAGTCTCGACGGGGTGGCGTCCCGCCTGGTGGCCGAGGTAGAGCGGCGCGGCCATTCAGTGACACTCTATGGAGCACTGGCCCCCGGTGGCCGTGCCGATTGGGCGTGGTGTAGTTCCGCCGCTGCGAAAAACGTCACATCCGGGCATTCCGACCAAGCAATCGTGTGCTGCTGGACCGGAACGGGCGCGTCGATCGCCGCCAACAAGATCGCTGGGGTCCGGGCGGCGCTCTGTGTCGACGCCGCCACGGCAGAGGGCGCCCGCAGGTGGAACGACGCCAACGTCCTGGCCCTCAGCCTGCGTCTCACGTCGGACCAGACCCTGGTGGAGATCCTCGACGCGTGGTTCGCGGGGAAGCCGAGCACGGCAGACGAGGACACGGCCAACATCACCCACCTGTCCGATCTGGAATGAATGCGGGAACGTAAGGTTGCGGGCATGGAGTTGCGGGTTCTAGGGGCATGTCCGCTCGATTGTCCCGACACGTGTTCATGGGAAGTCACCGTGCGGGACGGCCAGGCCGTCAGCCTCCGGGGCAACCGCGAGCATCCGTACACGCGCGGCGCCCTGTGCGTGAAGGTCAACCGTTACCTCGAGTACACCAAGGCCGACGACCGCATCCTGCACCCCCTGCGCCGCGTGGGCCCCAAGGGATCCGGGCGATTCGAGCGCATCTCCTGGGACGAGGCCCTCTCCGTCATCGCCGACCGGCTCGACGAGATCGTCAGGGAGCACGGCGGCGAGGCCATCTGGCCGTACCAGGGAACCGGCACGCTGGGGTTCATCCAGGGTGAGAGCGGGTTCGCCGGCCGCCGGTTCTGGAACGCCCTCGGCGCCTCGCGGCACGATCTCGACATCTGCTCGGTGGCGGGCAACGACGGTCTGCGCCTCACGAACGGCACGCCGGCGGGCATGGACCCCGAGACGTTCGCCCAGTCGAAGCTGATCCTGCTGTGGGGCACCAACACCCTGACCTCCGGGCACCACCTGTGGAAGTTCATCCAGGACGCCAAGGCGAACGGCGCGCACGTGGTCGCCATCGACCCGATCAGGACCAGGACCGCCGACCAGGCCGACACCTATCTCCCCATCAGGCCGGGCACCGACGGCGCGCTCGCCCTGGGACTGCTCAACGTCGTCCTGGAGGAGGGCGCCGAGGACACCGCCTATCTGGAGGAGCACACCAGCGGCTGGGCCGAGTTCAAAGCCGAAATCCTGAAATATCCCGCGGCTCGGGCGGCCGAGATCACCGGAATCGCCGAAGAGGACATCCGGGCGGTCGGCGTACGGCTCGCGCACACCCGGCCGACCGGCATCCGCGCCACCATGGGCCTGCAGCGCCACGAAGGCGGCGGGGCCGCGCTGCGGCTCATCGCCTGCATCCCCGGCGTGACGGGCGACTGGCGCCACCCGGGCGGCGGCGTCGCCTATTCGACCTCGGCCCACGTGCCGCTGAACGTCGACCCGCACTGGGAACTCCTCCCGGCGCCCGTACGCACGCTGACGATGACCCGGCTGGCCGACGAGCTGGACAAGTCGGTCAAATGCCTGTGGGTCTACGCCGCCAATCCCCTCGGGTCGACCTCGGACCAGAACCGCATCCGGACCGCGATGCTGCGCGACGACCTGTTCACGGTCGTCATGGAGCAGTTCCCGACCGACACCGTCGACTACGCCGACATCGTGTTGCCCGCGACCATGCAGACCGAGCACATGGACCTGCACCACGGCTACGGGCACATGTATCTGGTGTGGAACGAGCCCGCGGTCGAGGCGCCGGGTGAGGCGCTGTCGACGACGGAGACCTTCCGGCGACTGGCCCGCCACATGGGGCTGACGGAGCCGTCGCTTCACGCCTCCGACTTGGAGATCGCCGAGGAACTGCTCACCGGCACTCCGCACATCACGCTGGAACGGCTGCGCAAGCAGGGCTGGGCGAGGCTCGACGTCGCCGAGCCCTTCGTGCCGTTCACCGACGGCTTCCCGACGCCGTCCGGCCGGCTGGAGTTCGCGTCCGACCAGGCCGAGAGGGACGGGCTGCCCCGCGTGGCGACCTACGTCCCCTCCTTCACGGCACGTACGGCGCCCTCCGACCGCGCGTATCCGCTCACGATGATCACACCGGCGTCGCACACGTTCCTGAACACGACCTTCGGCAACAACCCGGAGTTGCTGCGCCGGTCCAAGGGCCCCAGGGTCATGGTCAACGCGGCCGACGCCGCGCCTCGCGGGCTCGTCGACGGGCAGCCGGCGCGGGTGTTCAACCACAACGGCGAATTCACCGCCCAGGTGGAGATCACCGACCGTGTCAGGCCGGGAGTGATCGCCGCACCCAAGGGGCACTGGCCCAAGCTGAGCCCCGGCGGCTCGAACCCGAACGCGACCGTGGACGCCAGAAACTCCGACATGGGCCGCGGTGCGGTCTACCACGACAACCTGGTGGACATCACGCCCGCGTGATCAGGCATGGTGTCTCGCCAGGAACGCCATGATCGCATCGAGCACCATCGGCCCCTGTGCGGTCTCGAACAGCATCGAGGCGTGCGCGTTCTCCCCCTTGGCGATGATCACCGAGTGATCGGGTGAGTTGACGGCCGCCCGGTCGGCCTCCTGGTAGCCGGCCGGGGACGGCCCGGGGTCGTTCTCCGCTGTGATCATCAGCAGCGGGGAACGGAGCGGCTGCACGGCGTCGGCCGTCGCAAATCCGGCGAGGTTGACCACGCCCGCCGGAGGTTTGTCCATCCGGGCAGCGGCGTCGATCGACCTGGAGCCGCCGACCGAGCCGCCGATCAGGAAGACCCGGGTCGCGCCGTCCTTCTTGAGCCGGTCGCTCATCCGCACGACCAGGCGCTCGATGTCCGCGGCGGGGCTGCGCTCGTAGAGCAGGACCCGGTAACCGCCGGCCTTGAGCCGATCGGCGAGGGGTCGCCAGGTGCAGACGCTGCCGCCCCGCTCGTAGGAGACGACGACTCCGGCGGCGCCCTCCCCCATGATCACGCCCACATGGTCGCCGCCGTCCTCGTAGCTGAAGATGCGCCCGTCGGCCTCGGTGTAGCAGCCCCCGGCGTTCGGTCCCGTGAGACTCGGACTGGGGCTTGGACTGGGCGACGCCGTGACGGCCGCAGCCGGGGTGCCGGGGGAACGGGCCGTCGTGCCGCTGACCGTGCCCCCGCAGGCGGTCAGCAGCAGCAGAGCGGCGATCATGGCGCGTTGCCCCGGCATCCACGACTCCTCAGCTATGTAAGAACTGACATAGTGAAGGTGATCGACGGAGGAGTCAATACGCTGGGACCACCATGAGCTCCACGATCCCCACCCTCGGATTCGCGATCCTCGCCGTGCTCGCGCAGGCCGACAGCACCGGTTATGAGATCGCGAGCCGGATGCGCCACCCGGTCAGCCGCTTCTGGACAGCCAGCCACAGTCAGATCCACACCGATCTGAGGCGCCTGCTCGCCGCCGGGCTCGTCGGCTACACCACGGCTCCGGGGCCGGGCCCCCAGGAGAAGAAGATCTACTCGATCACCGGCGAGGGGCTCGACGCGCTGCGGGCGTGGGTGACCGAGCCGCCGCGTCCCCAGCCGGAGCGCGACGAACTGGTTCTCAAGACCTACGCCGCCTGGCTGGCCGACCCCGTCGCGCTGAGCGAGATGTTCCGTACGGCGCTGCGCCACCACGAGGAACGGCTGGCCGAGTACGAAGCGACGTGGGCGGACGTCGAACAGGACATGCCCGCCTTCGGCTCACCCAGATTCGGGAACATGGCCGCGCTTCGTTGCGGCCTCACGTACGAGCGGCACCGCGCCGACTGGTGCCGCTGGATGATCGATCAGCTCAGCAGGAGCTTGAATCCCTCGTGCGAGGCCTCGTAGCCGAGCGAGAGGTAGAACCGGTGCGCGTCGACGCGTGCCTTGTCCGAGGTGAGCTGGACCAGGGCGCAGCCGCGTTCGCGTGCCCGCCGCTCGGCCCACTTCATCATCTGCCCGCCGATCCCCTGGTTCCGGTGCTTCGAGGACACCCTGACGCCCTCGACCTGAGCCCGTTCGCCGCCTCTGCGCGACAGGCCGGGGATGAAGGTCATCTGCATGGTCCCGACGATCTCACCGTCGGACTCCACGACGATCAGCTCGTTGCGGGGGTCCGCGTCGATCGCCTCGAAGGCGGCCTCGTAGTCGAGGCCCGGCCTGGCGTCACGGCTGGCCGAGATCGGGTCGTCCACCAGCAACGACACGATCGCCGGAACGTCGTCGCGCGTGGCCGTACGGAAGGAAAGGGGCATTCCGGAGAGTTTAACGGGGGTGCTTCAGGGGGCGGTCAGGGACTTCCCCGATGCCGGAAAACCGGTGAAAACACAGCATGTAAGCATGAAGGAACTCACCAGACGCGACGAGATGTCGCTGGCCGCCGCCGCTCTGCGGGGCGCGCCGTGGGCGGGCGCCGCCATCTCCGGCGGCGCGGTGGCGGCGACCAGCCTCGTCATGGGCTGGATCCTCCCGGGATCGCCCGACCTCAGCTGGGCCCTCTGCGTGGGGATCACGATGTTCACCCTGGTGGCGAGCATCGGGTCGATCTCCCAGCCGCAGCGGGGCGACCACGTGACCCGGCAGGCCCGCGTATGGTCGCTGCGGCACCCGTGGCGGTTCGCCCTCTACCCCGGCCTCGGAGCCGCCGTGCTCATGTACCCCATACAGCTGATCGTCGACGGCGAGGGCCTCTTCGGCGGCGCGTGGGACGCCTTCTGGGGCGGCGTGTTCGTCTTCCTGATCACCGGGGTGCTCGCTCTCGCGATGCGCAGCCGTGCGAGGTCCGCCATCCGGCCATGAGCATGACGTTCGCCCCCACGGTCCGGACGCGGCATCTCTTCGACGGCGAGAGGTGCCGCGTCTTCGTTTCCGCGTCGAGACTCAGCCGGACGTGTCCCACCACATCGTCATGAAGGAGCGACGCGGCGCAGGCCAGACCCCGAGCTCGTGAGCGGCCTCGATCACCTCGGGCGCCCTGGCGGGGTCCAGACAGAGCCTGCGGCACGCGCTGGCCGCCATCTCCTCGGGCGAGGCGAACGGCGCGTCCGGCGACAGATACTCCTCCCTGACGACGGCGAACCCCAGCGCCTCCGCGATCGCGACGGCGTCGTTCGCCGTCGGCGTGGACGGCCGGCGCAGGCCGTGGAATCTCTCCCAGAGCGGGTTCAGCCAGCTCGTCGGGTGGAAAGCGGGCAACTCGACGACCACCCGGCTCCGGGCGTGCCGGTCGAGCGCGGCCAGGAAATCGGCCAGATCGGGCACGTTGAACACCACGTGCGCACACACGACGACGTCGGCCACCGGCGTGCGGTCCGCGACGTCGGGCCACCGCCCCTGAATGGTCTCCAGGCGCAGCCCCCCGGCCTGGCGGGTCAGCTCGGCGAGCATCGCCGGGTTCTCGTCGACGGCCACGAGCAGAGCAGGGCGAAGCGGCAGACCGGCCGCTCCCGTGCCCGCGCCGACGTCGAGCACGGACCCGCCGGGCGGCAGCGCCTCACGGGCGCGCTCGAAGGTGGGTCCCTTCGGTTCCGCGAGGAGCGCTCCGGTTCTGCGGACAAAGCGCTCGACCTGGTGCGTCCAGGGGTTCGCCGGGGCCGCCGCCACGATCTCCTCGGGGATCGCCCATGCTTCCAGGTCGTCCCGCCATCGCTTCGCCAGGTCGTCGACATCCATCCCGCAACGCTACGCCAGGGATCAGCGCTCTGAGGTGCCGGAAGTGTCGCGTAAAAGATGCATGTAGGTGGTTACTGGCGGGTAGCATTCAGATAGAGTTACTGGCCAGTATGTAATCCCCGGGTCTGGTCCTAGGAGTCGCACACATGGGTCACTACAAGAGCAATCTCCGCGACCTGGAGTTCAACCTCTTCGAGGTCTTCGGCCGCAAGGAGATCCTCGGCACCGGACCATTCGCCGACGTCGACGAGGACACCGCGCGCAGCGTGCTCGACGAGGTCAACCGCCTCGCCACCGGCCCCCTCGCCGACTCGTTCGAGGACGCCGACCGCCACCCGCCGGTCTTCGACCCCGCGACCGGCACCGTGACCATGCCGGAAAGCTTCAAGAAGTCCTACCAGGCCTGGGTCGACGCCGAATGGTGGCGCCTGGAGCTGCAGCCCGAGCTCGGCGGCACCGTCGCGCCCCGCAGCCTGGTGTGGGCCATGGCCGAGCTGGTGCTCGGAGCGAACCCGGCCGTGTGGATGTTCGGCTGCGGCCCGGCCTTCTGCCACCAGCTGTACCGACTGGGCACCGCCGACCAGAAGCGGTTCGCCCAGCTGGCCGTCGACCGCAACTGGGGGGCCACCATGGTCCTCACCGAGCCCGACGCCGGCTCCGACGTCGGGGCCGGCCGTACGAAGGCGGTCGAGCAGCCCGACGGCACCTGGCACATCGAGGGCGTCAAGCGCTTCATCACCAGCGCCGAGCACGACATGGCCGAGAACATCTTCCACCTCGTGCTCGCCCGTCCCGAGGGCGCCGGCGCGGGCACCAAGGGCCTGTCGATGTTCCTCGTGCCCAAATATCTCGTCGACCTCGAGACCGGCGAGCTGGGCGAGCGCAACGGGGTCTACGTCACCAACGTCGAGAAGAAGATGGGCCTGAAGGTCTCCACGACCTGCGAGCTCACCCTCGGCGAGCGGCACCCGGCCGTCGGCTACCTTGTGGGCGGCGTGCACGAGGGCATCAAGCAGATGTTCATGATCATCGAAAACGCCCGGATGATGGTCGGCACGAAGGCCATCGCCACCCTGTCCACCGGCTACCTCAACGCCCTCGACTACGCGCGCAACCGCGTCCAGGGCGCCGACCTCATCCGCTCGGCCGACAAGAACGCCCCGCGGGTCGCCATCACCCACCACCCTGACGTGCGCCGCGAGCTCATGCTGCAGAAGTCGTACGCCGAGGCCATGCGGGCGCTGGTCCTCTATACGGCGACCTTCCAGGACACCATCCAGATCGCCGAGGCCGAGGGCCGTAAGGACGCCGCCGCCGAGGCCATGAACGACCTCCTGCTCCCCCTCATCAAGGGCGTCGGCTCCGAGAGGTCGTACGAACTGCTCGCCCGGTCGCTCCAGACGCTGGGTGGCTCGGGCTTCCTGCAGGACTACCCGATCGAGCAGTACATCCGCGACTCGAAGATCGACTCGCTGTACGAGGGCACCACCGCGATCCAGGGGCTCGACCTGTTCTTCAGGAAGATCCTGCGCAACCAGGGGTCCGCCCTGACCACGCTGCTCGGCGACGTCAAGGCGTTCGCCGGCTCGGATGCGGGCAACGGCCGCCTGAAGGTGGAGCGCGCCCTGCTCGACGAGGCCGCCGACGAGGTCAAGGCGATGGCCGACACCATGGCCGGCTGGGCCATCTCGTCGCTGGAGACGCCGCGGGAGGTCTACAAGGTCGGCCTCAACACCACCCGCTTCCTGATGGCGCTGGGCGACCTGGTGCTCGGCTGGCTGCTCCTGCGGCAGGCCCAGGTCGCGCTCGCGGCGATGGGCGGTTCGGACGCCGACCGTGCCTTCTACGAGGGCAAGGTGGCCGCCGCCACGTTCTTCGCCCAGACCGTGCTGCCGCGGCTGGCCGCCGAGCGCCGCGTGCTCGCCGCGACCGGCGACGACCTCATGGAGCTCCCCGAAGAGGCCTTCTGAGGCGACGGCCCGTGCGCCCGGAGATCCGTGGGGCTTTCCAGTAATGTGATCGCCCACGACCGGGTATTACCGATTGCGCACGGGCCGTTTACCTTGCCCCAACCAGGGTCCTCGGAGGTCACGCGATGGGCATCGGGGTCAGCATCTTCTTCATCACACTCGGGGCGATCCTGAAGTTCGCCATCGCGCCTGACGTGCTGGGTGACACCGTGCACATCGATGTGATCGGCGTCATCTTCATGATCGTCGGAGGGGTCGGCCTGCTGCTGAGCATCGTCTTCGCCTCCCGGCGCGGCCAGACCTCCGACACCCACCTCATGGAGCACGAGAACAAGCCGGACGCCTAGACGGCGTACTGGACCGCCGCCCTGGTCGCCGCGATCGGGGCGATGGACTCGGCGACGACGGCGCGGTGCACCGGGTGGTCCCGGTAGACGAGGTAGTCGTCCTGCGAGTCGAAGTCGGCGACCACCGCGAAGTCGAAGTTGCCCTCGTTGATGCCCGCGTCCGGTCCGATCTGGTAGGACTTCAGCTCGGGGATGACTCCGGGCAGCTCGCTCAGGCGCTTGGACACTTCGGCCTTCTGCTCCTCGGTGGCGTCTGCGGTCCAGGTGAACATGACGACGTGCCGGAACATGGTCTCCCCTTGCGTTGTGGCCTTGCCGCCACCTTCTCACAGCCCGCCCGAACGGCAGGAAGCGGCGGCCGGTGATCGCCCACCGGCCCGCCGCCTCCCGTCTCGATCTTCCGTACGGCTCGATGCCGCGTCGTCTTCAGCCCGGCGTCTTAGCCCCAGGCGAGCATCCGCAGTGGGTCCTCCAGCATGGCGCCCACATCCCGCAGCACGTAGGAGCCGACCTCGCCGTCGATCAGGCGGTGGTCGAACGACAACGCCAGCGTGGTGACCTTGCGGACCGCGAGCTGCCCGTCGACCACCCAGGGCATGTCCCTGATCTGGCCGACGGCCAGGATCGCGGCCTCGCCCGGGTTCAGGATCGGCGTGCCCGCGTCCACTCCGAACACGCCCACGTTGGTGATCGTGATCGTCCCGCCGGTCAGCTCGGACGGCGTGGCCTTCCCCGCGCGGGCCCGCTCGGTCAAGCCCGCGAGGGCCTGGGCCAGCTCGGGCAGCGAGAGGGCCTGTGCGTCCTTGATGTTCGGCACGATCAGCCCGCGGTCGGTGGCCGCCGCGATGCCGAGGTTGACGTAGTGCTTGACGATGATCTCGTCGTCGGTCCACGTCGAGTTGGCCATCGGGTAGCGCCGTACGGCGGTCAGCAGCGCCTTGGCGACCAGCAGCAGCGGAGAGACCTTCACGTCGGCGAAGTCGGGCAGCTGCCGGAGCCGCCGCACCGCCTCCATCGTCTCGGTCACGTCCACCTGGAGCCACTCGGTCACGTGCGGAGCGGAGAACGCGCTCGCGACCATGGCCTGAGCGGTGGCCCTCCTGACCCCCTTGACCGCAATGCGCTCCTCACGGCCGGGCGCCGCCGGCCGGATCGCCGGGGCGGGCGCGGCGACGGCGGCCTGGACGTCCTCGCGGGTGATCGAGCCCTTGGGCCCGGTTCCCGTGAGGGCCGCCAGATCCACGCCGAGGTCCCGGGCCAGCTTGCGCACCGGCGGCTTGGCCAGCACACCCGGACGCCCGGCCGCCGGCGCGGCCGGGGCAGGGGCAGGCGGGGTGGGGGCGGGCGGGGTGGCAGCGGGGGCAGCCGCCGTGGGCGCTTCAGCGGCCTTCCTCGCCCGCCGCTTGGTCGAACTGGTCATGACGCCGTAGCCGACGAGCACCGGCTGGCGCTCCTGCTTGGGCGCCGGGCTGCCGTGCACACCCGGCTCGACCGCGCCCTCGGCCGGCGGCCTCGGCACCATGTCATCCACACGGGACTCGGCTTCGGGCTCGTCGGTCTGCACGGCGATGATGGGGGTGCCAACGTCGACCGTCTGGCCCTCGTCGACCATCAGGGCGGACACGGTGCCCTCGAACGGGCAGGGCAGCTCGACCACGGCCTTGGCCGTCTCGATTTCGACGATCGTCTGGTTGATCTTGACGGGGTCGCCCGCGGCCACATGCCACTTGACGATCTCGGCCTCGAGCAGGCCCTCGCCGACGTCGGGGAGCTTGAACTCACGAAGCATGAGGATCCCTCCCTCTCAGTAGGCGAACGAGCGGTCGACGGCGTCGAGCACCTTGTCGAGGTCAGGGAGGTAGTGCTCCTCCAGGCGCGAGGGCGGGTAGGGCGTGGAGAACCCGCCGACCCGCAGCACCGGGGACTCGAGGTGGTAGAAGCACTTCTCGCTGATCCGCGCGGCCAGCTCCGCTCCGAAGCCGGTGAACACCGGCGCCTCGTGCACGACGACGCAGCGGCCGGTCCGCTGGACCGACTCGGTGATCACGTCCATGTCGAGCGGGTTGAGCGAGCGCAGGTCGATGACCTCGAGGTCGCGCCCGTCCTCCTCGGCCGCGTTCGCGGCCTCCAGGCAGGTCTTCACCATCGGCCCGTACGCGAGGAGCGTGGCGGAGGAGCCGGGCCGTACGACCCGGGCGCGGTCGATGGGCATGCCGGCCGCGGCGAGGTCGACCTCGGCCTTGTCCCAGTAGCGGCGCTTGGGCTCGAAGAAGATGATCGGGTCGTCGGAGCGGATGGCGTCCTGGATCATCGTGTAGGCGTCGGCGGGGTTGGAGCACGCGACGACCCGCAGACCGGCGGTGTGCGTGAAGTACACCTCGGGCGACTCCGAGTGGTGCTCGACCGCCCCGATGCCGCCGCCGCACGGGATTCGCACGACGACGGGCAGCCTGAGCGCCCCGAGCGAGCGCAACGGCATCTTGGCGAGCTGGGTGATGATCTGGTTGGCGGAGGGGAAGACGAACCCGTCGAACTGGATCTCACAGACGGGCCGGTATCCGCGCAGCGCCAGCCCGATGGCCGTGCCGATGATCCCCGACTCGGCGAGGGGCGTGTCGATCACGCGGTCTTCACCGAAGTCCTTCTGCAGGCCGTCGGTCACCCGGAACACGCCGCCGAGCTTGCCGACGTCCTCACCCATGACGAGGACCTTGGGGTCGTCCTCCATCGAGCGGCGCAGGCCCTCGTTGATCGCCTTGGCGAGAGTCAGTGTGGTCATCGTTCGAACTCCGCCAGGTAGGAGAAGAACTGCTCGCGCTCCTCGTCGAGCAGCGCGTGGGGAGCCGTGTAGACGTGCTGGAACAACGCCTCGGGGCCGGGGTTGGGCAACTCCAGGCACCTGCGCCTGATGTCCCTGCCCAGTGCGTCCGCCTCAGCCTCGACCTTGTCGAAGAACTCCTGGTCGGCGAGCTGGTTCTTGAACAGGTACGCCTTCAGGCGCTCGATCGGGTCCTTGAGCTTCCACGCCTCGAGCTCGTCGGCGACCCGGTAGCGGGTGGGGTCGTCGGAGGTCGTGTGCGCGCCCATGCGATAGGTGAAGGCCTCGATCAGCGTCGGCCCCTGACCCTCGCGGGCGTTCTGCAGGGCCTTGCGGGTGACGGCCAGGCACGCGAAGACGTCGTTGCCGTCGACGCGCACGCCGGGGAAGCCGAACCCGGACGCCCTCTTGTAGAGCGGGATCCTCGACTGCTTCTCCAGGGGCTCGGAGATCGCCCACTGGTTGTTCTGGCAGAAGAACACGACTGGCGCGTTGAACACCGACGCCCAGATGAACGACTCGTTGACGTCGCCCTGGGAGGTGGCGCCGTCGCCGAAGTAGACGATCGTGGCCGCTTCGGCGCTGTCGCGCTGGATCCCCATGGCGTACCCGACGGCGTGCAGCGTCTGGGAGCCGATGACGATCGTGTAGAGGTGGAAGTTGTGCTCGGCGGGGTCCCACCCTCCGTGGTTCACCCCCCGGAACAGTCCGAGCAGCTTGACCGGGTCGACGTCGCGGCACCAGGCCACGCCGTGCTCCCGGTAGGTGGGGAAGGCCATGTCGGCGTCGGTGAGCGCACGCCCGGAACCGACCTGGGCGGCCTCCTGTCCCAGCAGGGACGCCCACAGGCCGAGCTCTCCCTGCCGCTGGAGGGCGACAGCCTCCAGGTCGATGCGGCGGACCAGGACGAGGTCCCGGTAAAGAGAGCGGACCTCTTCAGTGGTCAGCTCGATGTCGTAGTCGGGGTGCTCGACTCGCTCCCCTTCGGGGGTCAGCAGTTGGACGAGCTCCGGAGGTGCGTCAACACCACGAGGGGCGTCGGCTGTCACGTGCCACTCCTGTGCGTCGTGGGCCGTTCTTGGGCGGGGTCGCCACCGCGGTCGGGCCGAATCTTCTGGCATACGGCCGCTGGGGTGGGAGGCCGCACGCGTCTGCGGACATCGTGGCAGAGGTCATACCCGCTTGCGCAAGACCTGCCATCGGCGCCCACACCATCCCCGATTCCCGCGGTGCCGAAGCCCACACTCCCACTAACCGCACTGTCGCCGGACACCCGGGCGGCCTCATCGGCCCTGTCGCTAGGCTGGGCGCGAAGCGATCCCACCCTTACAGGAGGAACAACGTGGCGCGCGTCATCGTCGACGTCATGCTCAAGCCGGAGATCCTCGACCCGCAGGGCCAGGCGATCACCAGGGCGCTGCCTCGCCTCGGCTTCTCCGGGGTCGCCGACGTACGGCAGGGCAAGCGATTCGAGGTCGAACTCGACGGCCCAGCGGACGAAGCGGCCATTTCGGACGTCCGGAAGATGGCCGAAACACTGCTCGCCAACACGGTGATCGAGGACTTCACCGTCCGCGTCGAAGACTGAAGTGGGATATTTCACAGTACGAAAATTAGGACAAACCTCTTTATAGTGCACATCTACCGGACGCAAAGCCGTTCTTGGTACAACCATAAATAACACGCACGTGATTTTGCGGTTAGCCCTGATTCACCGGGGAAGCCTACCTTGGTGACCTTCGACACCGGGGAGGGGTCCGGTGGATATTGAGTTCTCACTCGCCATGCCGCGGGACGCGATAGGCATTCCGATGGTCCGCAGAGTGCTGGGTGACGCCCTCAGATCACTGGGCGTCACCGAGAAGTGCGTCTCGGACATCCTGCTCGCGACCTCGGAAGCCTGCACCAACGCCGTGCGGCATGGAGGACCGGCCAACCGCTACGAAGTGATGGCCACGATCGGCAGCGGCAGGTGTGAGCTGCGCGTCGTCGACTGCGGGCACGGCCTCGACACGATTCCCAAGCAGTATCCTCCGGGCGACGTGGAGAATGGCCGCGGCATCCTGATCATGCGGGCCGTCGTCGACGAGATCTCCTTCGACATCACTCCGGGCCGTGGCACCACCGTCCGCCTCCGCAAGGAGCTCGACTGGGACGAGGACGCCATCGCCCACCACCTCACCCTCGCGGGGCAGCTGGCCGGCGTCTGACCGGCCGGCTGCTCCGGCGAGCAGCCGATTTGGGTCCTTCGATAATCTGAGGTGTACCGCAACTGACCGCCGTCTCGTCTTGAGACGGCGGCTCGCGCGTGCCCGTGCCCAGTTACGGCTTGGAGGGAACACTGTCATGAGCGCTGCCCGTGTGGGCGTCGTCACCTTCCCCGGAACACTCGACGATCAGGACGCCGCCCGTGCCGTACGGCTGGCGGGTGCGGAGGCGGTGCCCCTGTGGCACGCGGACCGCGACCTCAAGGGAGTGGACGCGGTCTTCCTCCCCGGCGGGTTCTCCTACGGCGACTACCTCCGCTGCGGCGCGATCTCCCGGTTCGCCCCGCTCATGGACGCGCTCGTGCCCGCCGCCCGCGACGGGCTGCCGGTGCTCGGCACGTGCAACGGCTTCCAGATCCTCTGCGAGGCCCACCTGCTTCCCGGGGCGCTGACCCGCAACCAGGGGCTCCACTACGTCTGCCGTGACCAGCGCGTACGCGTCGAGAACGCCGGCACCGCCTGGACCGCGGAATACGAGGCCGGCCAGGAGATCGTGCTGCCCGTCAAGCACGGGGAGGGCAGGTTCGTCGCCGACGCCCACACCCTGGAAGCCCTGGAGGGCGAGGGCCGCGTGGTCTTCCGCTACCTCGGCGGCAATCCCAACGGCTCGCTCAACGAGATCGCCGGCATCACCAACGAGGCCGGGAACGTCGTCGGCCTCATGCCCCACCCGGAACACGCGGTCGAGGAGCTCACCGGCGCCCCGAGCGTCGACGGGCGGGGCTTCTTCACCTCCATCCTCAAGAAGCTGGTGAACGCATGACCGTCGACAGCGTCAAGCGGGCCGCCGAGACTCCCGATGAGCGGCAGCCGTACACCGAGCTGGGGATGAAGGACGACGAGTACCAGCGGGTGCGCGAGATCCTCGGGCGGCGGCCGACCAGCTCGGAGCTGGCGATCTACTCGGTCATGTGGAGCGAGCACTGCTCCTACAAGTCCTCCAAGGTCCACCTGCGCCAGTTCGGGACCAAGGCCCCCAAGTCGGAGGCCCTGCTCGTCGGCATGGGCGAGAACGCCGGCGTGGTCGACATCGGCGACGGCTGGGCCGCGACCTTCAAGATCGAGTCGCACAACCACCCGTCGTACGTCGAGCCCCACCAGGGTGCGGCCACGGGCGTCGGCGGCATCGTGCGCGACATCATGTCCATGGGCGCCCGGCCGGTCGCGGTGATGGACGCGCTGCGCTTCGGCGGCGCCACGCAGTCCGACACCCGGCGTGTGCTGCCCGGCGTCGTCGACGGCATCAGCCACTACGGCAACTGCCTGGGCCTGCCCAACATCGGCGGCGAGGTCGCCTTCGACCCCTGCTACATCGGCAACCCGCTCGTCAACGCGCTGTGCGTCGGCCTGCTCCGCAAGGACCAGATCAAGCTGGCCACCGCCCCCGGGCCCGGCAACAAGGTCGTGCTCTTCGGTGCGCGGACCGGCGCCGACGGCATCGGCGGGGCCTCGGTGCTGGCCTCGGCGACGTTCGAGGACGAGTCGCAGGCCAAGCGGCCGGCCGTACAGGTCGGCGACCCATTCATGGAGAAGCTGCTGATCGAGTGCTGCCTGGAGCTCTACCAGGCGGACGTGGTGGTCGGCATCCAGGACCTCGGCGCGGCCGGCGTCTCCTGCGCGACGACCGAGCTGGCCGCCAAGGGCACGGGCGGCATGCACGTCGACCTCAACCTCGTCCCGCTGCGCGACCCGTCGCTGCGGCCCGAGGAGATCCTTATGAGCGAGTCGCAGGAGCGCATGATGGCCGTCGTCACCCCCGGTGACATCGACGCCTTCATGCGGATCTGCGAGAAGTGGGACGTCCCGGCGACCGTCATCGGCGAGGTCACCGACACGGGCAGGCTCGTCATGACCTGGGACGGCGAGACGATCGTCGACATCCCGCCGGGCACGGCGGCCGACGACGGCCCGGTCTACGAGCGCCCGTTCCACGAGCCCGCCGGCCAGGCCGCCCTCAACGGCGACGGCCCGGAGCGGCTGCCGCGCTCCTCCGACCTGCGTGAGACGCTGCTGACGCTGCTGGGCTCGCCCAACCTGGCCTCCAAGGAGTGGGTGACCTCCCAGTACGACCGGTACGTCCGGGGCAACACCGTCCTGGCCCAGCCCGCCGACGCCGGGATGTTGCGGATCTCCGAGGTCATGCCGGGGGCTGAGGAGACCACTCGGGGCATCGCGCTGTCCACCGACGGCAACGGCCGTTACGCCAAGCTGGACCCCTACGCCGGGGCCCAGCTGGCGCTGGCCGAGGCCTACAGGAACGTGGCGGTCACGGGCGCCAAGCCCCTTGCGGTGACCAACTGCCTCAACTTCGGCTCGCCGGAGGACCCCGAGGTCATGTGGCAGTTCGCCGAGGCCACCCGCGGCCTCGCGGACGCGTGTCAGATCCTCGGGGTGCCGGTGACCGGCGGCAACGTGTCGTTCTACAACCAGACCGGCTCCGACGCGATCCACCCCACGCCGGTGGTCGGCGTGCTCGGCGTGATCGACGACGTCTCACGGCGGGTCAGGTCGGGCTTCACCGCCTCCGGCCTGCGGGTGGCTCTGCTGGGCGAGACGCACGAGGAGTTCGGCGGGTCGGAGTGGGCGCACGTCGTCCACGGCCACCTCGGCGGCCTGCCGCCGCGGGCGAACCTGGACGCCGAGCGGGGCCTCGCGTCGGTGCTGGTGGCCGCCGCGGCCGAGGGCCTGATCGAGGGATCCCACGACCTGTCCGACGGCGGCCTGGCGATCGCCCTGGCCGAGTCGTGCATCGCCCAGGGCGTTGGCGCCTCGGTGAGCCTGCCCGTCGAGGACGCCTTCGTCGCCCTGTTCAGCGAGACGGCCGCGCGGGCGCTGGTGTGCGTGAGGCCCGAGGCCTTCGATGCGCTGGCCGAGCTCTGTGGCCGCCACGACGTACCCTGCTACGGCCTGGGCACCACCGGCGGCACGTCTCTGGTCGTGGAGGACGCCTTCGAGATTCCCGTCGGCGATCTGCGCGAGGTGCACTCCGGAGCCCTGCCGGCCATCTTCGGCTGACCCGGTTCACGAAAGGGCCCTTCCGGATGTCTCCGGAAGGGCCCTTCGTCACATGACCCTTAGAGGCCGATCGCGATGCAGGTCGCGGTCGCCTTCTTGCTCGGGTCGCTCTCGGACGTCGCGGTCAGCTTGACGGTGGCCAGGTGGCTGCCGCCGGCGGCCCGCTGCGCGGCGACCTCGACCGAGTCGTGGTCGCCGAACTTGACAGTGGCGAGCGCGTTGGGCGTGGTGACGGTCCAGCCCTTGCCCTGAACCTCCGCCTTCAGCCGGTAGACGTCACTGCCGACATAGGTACTCACGTCCTCGGGCTGCCCCTGGACCGGAGCGGCCTTGCCGGTGTTGAACAGCGGGAAGCTGCAGGTCGACGCGCCGTTCTTGCCGGGTGCGCCCCCCGCCGGGAGGAGCTTGACGCCGCGCTTCTGCGGCCCCGCGCCGTCCAGGGAGCGGATTGCCACGGTGTAGGAGAGGATGCCCTTCTTGTCACGCTTCACATCGGTGACGTAGAAGTGCAGCCGGTTGACCCCGTCGACGTACTCGTACTCGCTGCCGGAGTTCGTGCCCGCGTGGAAGAGGGCGTCGGCCAGCTGACGGTAGTCGCCGATCGTGATCGGCACCTCGGTGCCGTCGGGCAGGACGTAGTCGGTCATCCCGATGTCCTGCGGGTTGGCGTCGATCACCCACTCGAACGGGGCGTTGTCGGTGTTCTTGGTCTTGGCCAGGAGCACGCCCGAGTCCGAGGTGAAGGAGTCGGAGCCCATCCGGTCGACGACCTCGACCGTGTAGTTGTTGTAGTTGCCGCCGTCGCAGAGCGGATCGGTCTGCGTGGAACACGAACCATTCGACTTGTCGCCGCCGTCGAGCACGATGTTGACGCCGGTCAGCTCGTTCTTCCCGGGCTGGACCTCGCGGGCGGTCACCTTGGCGACGACGACGCCGGACTGGGCGAGCGCGTCACGCGACAGGCGCAGCACGTTCTGCTCATCCACCATGCCGAGCTTGATCTTGTTGCGCAGCATGTGCTGGGCGCCCATCGACGCCCCCGCCGTGGGCGGGATCAGCCAGCGGCTGTGCGGGCCGCCCGGGCCGTTGAAGCTGCCCCGGCTGAGCATCTCCCAGATTCCGGTGTAGGCCCGGCGGGCGGGCGTGCCGTACGGATTGTTGTAGTTGTCGCCGACGCCCATGATGTGGCTGAACTCGTGGGCGTAGGTCCCCATGCCCGAGCTCTCGGCCTGGACCGAGTCGACGCCGAAGCGGGCGTTGGGCCAGAACGTCGAGCCCGCGGCCCAGGAGGTCCAGTCGACGTAGCGGGTGGTCGACCAGTTCGGCAGGGCCGGGTCCGGCGGCCCGAACTCGTCGGTGACGTCCTCCTTGTTGGGGAACTTCATCATGCCGAACTCCTGCCAGGTGGACGACTCGTCCTGGCCGGCGGTCACATAGAAGACGAAGTCGTACTGCGCGGCCACCTCGGGGCCGACGGACGCGACCCAGGCCGCGTTGCCGTCCGTGCGCAGGTTCCTGTTGCAGGTGTCCCCGGCCGGGCAGGCGTTGCGCTGGTATTCCAGCCCGTACTCGTAGGACTTGCCCGGCATGGAGTAAGGGCCGAAGCCGGTGAGGTCGACGCCGTACCGGCCCTGGGAGTCCTCCATCCAGTACTCGTGGAGGGTGTGGCCGTTGTTGAGCTTGCCGGGCGTGTTGAGGAAGTCCTGGTAGAACTTCGCGACCTGGTCCCTGGGGATGTCGTGGGCCTGGGCGCTGGGGTTGCCGAAGACCGTCGAGCCCTGGGGCTGGGTCACCACGAACGGCTGGTTGGAGTAGTCGAGCAGCACCAGCGCGCCCTTGAAGGTGCGCGTGGACCCCTTGACCGCCGGGTCGGCCCAGTTGGTGCCCGGGACCTTCTTGTAGTCCGCCCACGTCATGTGGTCGGGGTTCTTCCAGTTCTGCGGGTCGATGGGCTTGACCGCGGGAGCCGACGAGCTGAGCGTGCGCAGGGTCTGCGTCGCGTCCGGTTCGTCACGCTGCCAGGGCTGGGTCTGCGGCCACTGGTTCAGCCGCCAGGGGTACTCGGGATCGTCGGCGGGGGCTGCGGATGCGGGGACGGCCGCGAGGGCCGCCGGGACGACCAAGGCGGTCGCCACGAGGATCTTTGTGAGCTTGGAGAGGGCTTTCACGATTCGGACGGTATATACGGCCTTGACCCAAATCATCGTTCAGTTGTAGAGAAGATCGAAAGCCGGTTGTCCGACAACCGTAGAAAAACCCAGATGGGAGACCGCGTGGCGGACCTTCAGCGGATCGTGGAGGATCTCGCCGCGCGCCTCGACCGCCCCCTGCTGCTGGATGACGCCCGCCAGCGCGTGGTCGCCTACACCGAGCAGAACGGCCAGCTCGACGACATCCGCCGCGACTCCATCCTGCACCGCCATACGACGCCGGAGGTCCGCGCGTTCCTCCGCTCCGCCGGAATCCTCGGCGCGGAAGGGCCGCTGCGCACACCCGCCGCCCCCGACCTCGGCCTGCTGCCGCGGGTCTGCGTCCCCGTACGGCATGACGGCCGGCTGCTGGGCTTCCTCTGGTTCATCGACGCCGGCCCTCCGATGAACCAGGCCGAGGTCGACGTGGCGGCCGCCGCCGTCCCCACGCTCGCCCTGGCTCTCTTCCACGAGAGCCTGGCGTCCGGCCTCGCCTCCCACCGGGAGCTCGAAGCAATCAGCGGGCTGCTGCTCGGCGAGGCCGAAGCGGCCCGCGCGCTCATCGAGGCCGGCGCCTTCCCCCAGACGATGCCGGTCACGGTGACGGTCGCCAAGCCCGCGGCGGCGGAGGCGGACGAGGCCCTGCGACTGACGCTGGAACGCGGTCTGCTGGCCGTACGGCGGCGCCTGGCCGCACACCAGCCCCTGCATCTCGTGCGTTACGACCACGCCGTGCTCCTCACCGCGGGCACGTCGGCGTTCGCCGAGGAGATGCACGCGGCGATGGACGTTCCGGTGCTGGTCGGCATCGGCAGGCCGCGTCCCTCGCTCTCCGGCGCGGCCGAGTCGTATGCCGAGGCCCTGCACGCGGCGGAGGTCGCCGCCCGGGTGCCCGAGCTCGGTCGTTCGGCGGAATGGGCCAGGCTCGGCGTCTACCGGATGCTGACCCGCGTGCCCCAGGACGACCTGCATCCCGGCCTGGAACGGCTGCTCGGCCACGATCAGCACCTGCCGCTGCTGGAGACCCTGGAGACCTACCTCGACCTGGCGGGCAGCGCGGCGGCCGCCTCACACCGGCTGCGGCTGCACCGCACCTCGCTCTACTACCGGCTGCAGCGGGTGGAGGAACTGGCGGAGACCGACCTCAGCGACGGCAGCGAGCGGCTGAGCCTGCATCTCAGCCTCAAACTGGCCCGGCTGTCCGGGCGTTACCGCCCACGGGCATGAGGCGGGCCAGAACCACATGATCGACGTCCCCCTGCGTCCCGGCTCCCCCGAACACGCCGACGCGCTGCGCTACGCGTGGCGGGTCTGCTCGGTCACCGGGCTCGGCCTCGTGCTCATCGGCATCGGCGCGAGCACGCTCAACGTCGCGCTGCCCGAGGTCGTGCGGCACTTCGACGCGAGCCCGCTCGCGTCGAGCTGGATCCTGCTGGCCTACCTGCTGGTCAGCACCGCCACACTCGTCTTCTTCGGCAGGGTGGCCGACCTCGTGGGCAGGCGGGAGGTCTACCTGCTCGGGTTCGCCCTGTTCACCGGGGCGTCCCTGCTCGCCGGGCTGGCTCCCAGCGCGGGCATCCTCATCGCCGTGCGTGCCGTACAGGGTCTGGGCGCGGCGATGATCCTCGCCAACGGCACCGTCATCATCACGGCCGCCTTCCCTCCCGACCGGCTGAGCCAGGGTATGGGCGTCTACATCGGCACCTTGTCGGTCGCCCAGCTCGCCGGGCCCACGGTCGGCGGCCTGATCGCCGACACGCTCGGCTGGCGCTGGATCTTCTGGATCAACGTCCCGGCGGGAATCGTCGCGCTGGTGTGGGGCGCGCTGACGCTGCGCAAGGTGCCGAGAGGCCGCAGAGAGCCGGTGGACGTGCTCGGCAACCTGATCGTGTTCGCCGCGCTGTCGGCCGCCCTGATCGCGATCAGCCAGGGTGATCTGCTCCCCGGCCTGGCGGCGGTCGTCCTCGTGCCCGTGCTGGTGCTCGTCGAGCGGCGCGTGCGCAACCCCGTGATCGCCCTGTCGTTGTTCGGCGGGCGGATGCTGGCCTTCGCCAACCTCGCCTCGTTCTGCAACGCGCTGGCCCGCGCGTCCCTGATCCTGCTCACGGGCCTGTACTTCCAGGCCGCTCGAGGGGTGGACGCGCTGACGGCCGGTCTCGGCGTGCTGCCCCTGCCGATCGGGATGGCCCTGGCCTCACCTGTGGTGGGCGCCCTCGGCCGCAGAGTGAGCGCGTACACGTTGTCGCTCGCCGGATGCGCCCTGTCCGCCGCCGGGCTGCTCGTGCTGGTCCTGTCCGCCGGTACGGCCACGCCGTACTGGGTGATCGGGGCGGGGCTCTTCCTCGCCGGATGCGGCAGCGGGGCCTTCCTCACGGGCAACACCACCCAGGTGATGAGCACCCTCCCGCTGGGAAGCCTGGGCGTCGTCAACGGATTCCGGCTCACGATCATGAACGTGGGCATCGTGCTCAGCGTGGCCACCACGCTGAGCGTGCTCACCGGCTCGGTGACGCCGGAGCTTCGCGGCCAGGTCTACGCCGGCACGCTGTCGGCCCTGTCGCCCGTCGCCGTTCAGCAGTTGATGACCGGCTTCCAGCAGACCTACCTGGTGCTGCTCGGCGTCGCCGTGCTCGGCGCCCTGTGCGCGGCCATGGCCTCCACACCGGACATCAGCAGGCCCACACCGAAGGCGTAGTAGCGGTCGACGTCGGGCTCGCCGTCGTAGGTCTTGGCGAACTCCACCATGTTGGGAAAGCGGTCCGCCGGAAGCGCCTCCAGTGTGAGCCGCTTCTGCCTGCGCCATTCGGCGGCCTCTTTCGAGCTCATGTGACGCGGGCAGGCCGGCTCGTCCTCCACGAGCGCGAGCACGCCGTGGAGCAGATACGACGAGATCAGGAAGGCTTCGTCGAGGGAGAACCCCACCGAGCTGAGCAGCGCGAGGGCGGTCTCCGTCGCGCGGGTGAAGTTGGCCGAGTCGTGCTTGGCGACCATGGGGAACACCCCGACGATCGACGGATGCCGCCGCAGGACACGGGTCAGCGCCTCGACCATCGCCCGCAGCCGCACGTTCCACGGGTCCGCCGGATCGAACTCCGGGGTCACCTCCGCCAGCACGTGGTCGAGCATCCCGAGGAGCAGGAGCTCCTTGTTCTTGAAGTGCCAGTAGAGCGCCATCGGCGTGACGCCCAGCTCCTGGGCCAGGCGCCTGATGGTGGCCGCCTCGACCCCCTCGGCGTCGGCGAGCTCGAGCGCCTTCTCCACCACGGCGAGACGCGTGAGCTTCTCTGCTGGTGCCATGGCCGTCCCTCCTTGTGCGACTTGACAACTATACGGCGTACAAGGTCTCCTATGCACCGTACATGTACGACGTACATGTACCTCGTATAAGGAGGACCCCTCATGACTGGAAGATGGTGGGCGCTCGTCGCCGTGTCGCTCGCGACGTTCATGACCTACCTCGACAACAACGTGGTCAACGTGGCCCTGCCGACGATCCAGCGTGATCTCGGGTTGACCATGTCGGGCCTGGAATGGATCGTGAGCGCCTACATCCTGGTGTTCGCCGGGCTCCTGCTCGTGGGCGGACGCCTGGCCGACCTCGTCGGCACGCGCACGATGTTCTTCGCGGGGCTCGCCGTCTTCACCCTCGCCTCCGTCGCGGCCGGTCTCGCCGGCAACCAGGAGGCGTTGATCGCGGCACGAGCCGTCCAGGGTGTGGGCGCCGCACTGCTCACCCCGACGTCGCTCGCCCTCCTCGCCGCGGTCTTCCCCGACCCGCGTGAGCGGGCCACGGCCGTCGGCGTCTGGAGCGCGGTGGGGGCGCTGGCGCTCGCGGTCGGCCCGCTGACCGGCGGTTTCCTCAGCGAGAACGCCGACTGGGGGTGGATCTTCCTCCTCAACGGGCCCGTCGGCGTGGTGACGGCCGTGCTCGGATGGCGCTCGATCCGCGTGCCGCGCTCCGCGACCGCCGGCGCCGGGCTCGACCTGCCGGGCCTGGCGGCATCCACGGTGGCACTGTTCGCCCTGACCTACGCGCTGATCGAAGGAGAGTCGCGGGGCTGGACGTCCGGCCTCATCCTCGGCGCCTTCGCCGTCGCGGCCCTCGCGGCCGTCGCCTTCCTCGTCGTCGAGGCCCGTACGGCGAAGCCGATGATCGACCTCACCCTCTTCCGGGAGCGGATCTTCAGCGGGGGCCTGCTCTCGATGGGCCTGTGGGCGTTCGGCGTGTTCGGCATCTACTTCTACACCGCGTTGTACCTGCAGAGCGCGCTCGGTTTCACCCCCATCCAGGCCGGGGCGGGCTTCGTTCCGATGGCCTTGCTGATGGCGATCGTGGCCACCATGTCCCCCCGGCTCGCCGAGCGTTTCGGCAGCGCCCTCACGGTCGCCACGGGCCTGGCCCTGATGGCCGTCGCCATCGGCGGCCTGTCCCGTGTGGGAGAGTCGAGCGCCTACCTCGACCTGCTGCCCTGGTTCCTCATCTACGGCGCGGGCGCGGGAATGCTCGTGCCGCTGACCAGCCTGGTGCTCGACACGATGCCCACCGAGAGGGCGGGCGTCGCGTCCGGGGTGCTCAACGTCTCACGTGAGGTCTTCGGCCTCCTTGGTGTGACGATCCTCGGCGCCATCCTCAGCGCTCGGCAGAGCGCCGCCACAGGAACGGCCCTGCACAGGTTCCTGGACGCCTACCAGTTCACCCTGCTGATCGCGGCCGTGATCGTGATCGTGGGCGTGCCGGTCAGCCTGTTCTCGTTGCGGGCGCGCCGGGCGGCCGCGGCGGTGGCCGCCGAGCCCGTCCCGGAAACGGTCGGCTGACCGGTTGCACAACGGTTGCACGACAATGGGCGGATGCCGCGCAGAATCGATCCGGACAAGGCCAGGCAGGCACTCGACGCCCAACTCGCCGACCTGGGGAGGCCGCCGTTCGACGGGCCCGACGGCCTCGTGGCCGACGCCTGCGTGCGGGTGGTGCTCGACGCCTACCGGGCGGGGCTGACGCCCCTCAAGGAGGCCGCGCGCTTCGCCGTACGGGATCTGCTGGACCGGCTGGCGGCGCGCGCACCCGGGCGGACGGTGGAGGTCCGGGTGCCGCCGTACGCGGCGGTGCAATGCGTGGAGGGGCCCCGCCACACGCGCGGGACCCCTCCCAACGTCATCGAGACCGACCCGGCCACCTGGCTGGAGCTCGCCACCGGCGGGATGTCCTGGGCCGACGCCCTCGCGACCGGGAAGATCGCGGCCAGCGGCTCCAGGGCCGACGTGTCGGACTATCTGCCGCTGATGTGAGGCCTCGTCAGACGCCTGTCGTGGGTTGTATCTGGTTGAACTTGTCCTGGACGCACTGCTGGGCCGCCTCCTGGGTGGGGTAGCGGCTGCGGTCGAGACATTCGAGAACGCCGGTGCGCTCGAGCCAGTTGTAGGCCACGATGCCGCCGACCAGGGCGATGACGAGCGTGAGCCCGCTCAGGACCACGCCGACGATGGCCCTCGTCTTGCCCGACCCCTTGGCGATCGCCACGATGCCGATGATGATCCCGACGATCGCGAGGAGAATCCCCAGGCCGCAGGCGATCAGCAGGACGAGGCTGAGGATGCCGAGCACGAGGGCGGCGGTGCCCAATCCCCCGCTGGGCGGCGGGGCCTGCCAGGGGCCGCCGGGGGGAGGTGCCTGCCAGGGGCCGCCGCCACCCAGGGGCGGGGGCCACCCGCCGCCGCCCGCAGGCGGCCATCCGCTGCCCTCTCCGGGCTGCCCGGGCGCGCCGCCGGGGGGAGGAGCACCCCACGGCCCTCCGCCCGCCGGCGGCTGCCATGACGGTCCTCCCTGCGATCCGGGCGGACCGGGGAACGGCTGTCCACCCTCCCCTCCAGCGGGCTCTCCGCCCTCTTTCGGACCCTGGGGGATGTTCTGGGCCTTCTCCGGTTCGTAGCGGCCGGGGAAGGCCGGGGTCTTGTCGGGGTCGTCGGGTGTGGCCAAAGTCGTTCTCTCCCGTGCCTCAATATCTGAGCCTGCCGGAAAGCCTAGGGTCCCCCATAAACACAGGAACAACCAGGACTGACACGGATGTTCGTGATCGCTCGCCCTGCGTCCTCTCCGCCCCCCATGTGTCCGAGCAGCACCTCCGCCGACCTAGACTCAGGTACGTGTTGAAGGGCGACGGCCGTCTCGGCCATGACCTCGACCCCGGGGACCGTGCACCACAGGACGCCTGCGGCGTATTCGGAGTGTGGGCTCCTGGGGAGGACGTCTCCAAACTGACCTATTACGGCCTGTACGCGCTGCAGCACCGAGGACAGGAGTCCGCGGGCATCGCCGTGAGCGAGGGCAGCCGCATTCTCATCTACAAGGACATGGGCTTAGTGGCCCAGGTCTTCGACGAGTCGATCCTCGGGACCCTGCGTGGCCACCTCGCCATCGGCCACTGCCGCTACTCCACGACGGGATCGAGCGTCTGGGAGAACGCGCAGCCCACGCTGAGCTCCTCCGAGGGCGGCGGGCTCGCGCTGGCCCACAACGGCAACCTGATCAACACCGCCGAGCTCATGGAGCGGCTTCCCGCCGGGGCGATCAAGGCGACCACCGACACCGAGGTGCTGACCGCCCTCCTCGCGCAGGACGGCTCCCGCCCGGTCGAGGAGGCCGCGGCAGAGCTGTTCCCCGAGGTCAAGGGCGCCTACTCCCTCGTCTGGATGAACGAGACCACGCTGTTCGCGGCCCGCGACCCCCAGGGCATCCGTCCCCTGGTGCTCGGCCGGCTGCCCGGCACGGCGAACGTCGGCCAGGACCGCGCCGGCAACGAGAAGACCGGCTGGGTGGTCGCCTCCGAGACCGCCGCGCTCGACATCGTCGGCGCGAGCTTCGTCCGCGAGATCGAGCCCGGCGAGCTGTTGACGATCGACGAGCGCGGGGTCCGATCCCTCCGGTTCGCCACCCCTGAGCCCAAGGGCTGCCTCTTCGAATACGTCTACCTCGCCCGTCCCGACACCACGATCGCCGGCCGCGGCGTCCAGGCCACCCGGGTCGAGGTGGGCCGCGCCCTCGCGAGGGAGCACCCGGTCGAGGCCGACCTCGTGATCCCGACCCCCGAGTCCGGCACGCCCGCCGCCATCGGCTACGCCGAGCAGAGCGGCATCCCGTACGGCCAGGGCCTGGTGAAGAACTCCTACGTCGGCCGGACCTTCATCCAGCCTTCGCAGACGATCCGCCAGCTCGGCATCCGGCTCAAGCTCAACCCGCTGCGCGAGGTCATCGAGGGCAAGCGCCTGGTGGTCGTGGACGACTCGATCGTCCGCGGCAACACCCAGCGCGCCATCGTCAAGATGCTCAGGGAGGCGGGCGCCACCGAGGTCCACGTGCGCATCTCCTCGCCGCCTGTGGCCTGGCCGTGCTTCTACGGCATCGACTTCGCCACCCGGGCCGAGCTGATCGCGGGATCGTTGTCGGTGGAGGAGATCCGCGCCTCCCTGGGCGCCGACTCCCTCGGCTACATCTCGCTCGACGGCCTGACCCAAGCGACCACCATTCCGGCCGACCGGCTCTGCCGCGCCTGCTTCGACGGCCGCTACCCCATCCCGATCGATCAGGACAGGATCGGCAAATACGTGCTGGAGGCTCAGCGATGACGAGCTACGCCGCCGCCGGCGTCGACATCGACGCAGGTGACCGTGCCGTCGAGCTGATGAAGTCCCGGGTCGCCCGCTCGCACCGGCCCGAGGTGGTCACCGACGTGAGCGGTTTCGCGGGTCTTTTCGACGCCTCGGCGTTCCTCCGCTACCGCAGGCCCCTGCTGGCCACCTCGACCGACGGCGTCGGGACCAAGGTCATGCTGGCCCAGCGGCTCGGCAAGCACGACACGATCGGCATCGACCTGGTCGGGATGGTCGTCGACGACCTGGTGGTCTGCGGCGCCGAGCCCCTGTTCATGACCGACTACATCGCCTGCGGCAAGGTGGTGCCCGAGCGCATCGCCGAGATCGTCGGAGGTGTCGCCGAAGGCTGCCGCCTGGCCGGCTGCGCCCTCATCGGCGGGGAGACCGCCGAGCATCCGGGCGCCATGGGAGCCGACGAATACGACCTCGCGGGCGCGGGGACGGGCGTCGTCGAGGCGTCGGAGATGCTCGGCCCCGACCGGGTCAAGCCCGGAGACGTCGTGCTCGGGCTGGCCTCCAGCGGCATTCATTCGAACGGATATTCGCTGGTCAGGCACATCATCGCGACCGCCGGACTCGGCCTGGAGCAGGTGCTCCCCGAACTGTCCCGTACGCTCGGCGAGGAGCTGCTCGAGCCGACCCGCGTCTACTCCCTCGACTGCCTGGCGCTCACGCGCGAAGTCGAGGTGCACGCCTTCGCCCACATCACCGGGGGCGGGCTGGCCGCCAACCTGGCCAGGTCCCTTCCCGCGGACGCCGACGCCCTGCTGGACCGGGCGTCGTGGACCCCGCCGGCGATCTTCGAGGTGCTGGCCGGCCACGGCTCGGTGCCCCAGGCCGAGATGGACAAGACGTTCAACCTCGGTGTGGGCATGTGCGCGATCGTCCCCGCGGAAGAGGCCGACCGGGCGACGGCTCTGCTTTCCGGGCGTGGCGTGCCTGCATGGGTGCTCGGCGAGATCGTGAGCGGCTCCGGAGAGGCCCGATTCAGCTGATCGCCGAACGACGGCAGGTCATGAGCACACCGAAAGCGCATCCCGGTTCCGGGATGCGCGATGAGTGCGGACAGGATGAAGGCACCCGGCGGGATGTGATCCCGCCGGGTGACTCACCTGGCATGCAGGAAGGGCTCAACGACGGCCGGAACGGCCGCTGTCGCCATCATCCTCATCGTCGTCGACGTCCGCATAATCGGCGTACCGATCAGCCAGCTCGTCGTAAGGGTCATGCTCGTCACTGCGGCCGGAATCGTCATCACCCACGACTCCGAGCTCCGCGCGCAGGCGCTCAAGATCCGTGCCGCCGCTGTTGTACTTCAGCTGGCGGGCGACCTTGACCTGCTTGGCCTTGGCTCGGCCGCGCCCCATTGGCTCGACCCCCTCATGCGGGGTCGTGCCCGACCCCTCGTCGCTAACGCACCGCGCACCGACGCCACCTGACTTCAGGCGCCAGTCTCTCGTTCGCCTATTACCGTACCTGTTTTGCGCGCTGCTCGGTACGCCGTACGGGCGTCACCGGTCAGCGCCGGAGCCAAATACCCCTCAGACGCCCCACTTCGGACATTCTGCGCTCCGCCAGCCTATCCGCTGCGGCGCCCGGAGGGACGCCTTCCTCGTCGGCCAGCCGGAAGATCTTCGCCGTGGTGTCGAAGATCTTGGCGGCCCGGGCCCGCGCCCGCGCCATGTTGAAGCCCTCGATCTCGTCCGCGACCTGGATGACCCCTCCGGAGTTCACCACGTAGTCGGGAGCGTAGAAGATCCCACGCTCGGCGAGCTGCTTGTCCACGCCGGGGTGCGCCAGCTGGTTGTTGGCCCCACCGCAGATGATCTTGGCGTTCAGGCGGGCCACGGTGTCGTCGTCGATCGCGCCGCCCAGCGCGCAGGGCGCGTAGATGTCGATGTCCTCCGAGGTCAGAGCCGTTGCGTCGGCCACGACCCGGACCGCAGGGTGGCGTTGCCGTACCCGGTCGACGGCCCGCTCGTCCACGTCGCAGATCACGACTTCGGCGCCCTCCTCGATCAGGTGGTCGACAAGCCGGTGACCGACCTTCCCGACGCCCTCGACCCCGACGCGCCTGCCGGTCAGCGACGGCGTGCCGTACGCGTGCTCGGCGGCGGCCCGCATGCCCTGGAAGACGCCGAAGGCGGTGAGGACCGACGAGTCCCCGGCGCCGCCGTGCGCCTCGGTGCGCCCGGTGACGTAGGAGCTCTCCCTGGCGACGACGTCCATGTCCTCGCTGTAAGTGCCCACGTCACAGGCGGTGTAGTAGCGGCCGCCCAGTGACTCGATGAACCGCCCGTAAGCCCGCAGGAGCGCTTCGCTCTTGTCGGTCGACGGGTCTCCGATGATCACTGCCTTGGCGCCGCCGTGATCCAGACCGGCGAGGGAATTCTTGTACGCCATGGCGCGTGAGAGATTGAGCACATCGGCCAGCGCCGCCTGCTCGCTCTCGTACGGATAGAACCTTGTACCCCCCAGGCCAGGGCCGAGCGCGGTGCTGTAGATCGCGATGATCGCGTACAGGCCGCTTCTCTCGTCGGAGCAGAACACGACCTGTTCGTGCCTGCCTGGGTGGACGACCGGGCTGGGGTCCTTGTGAGAAAGCCCGAAGACGTCGGTCACGGTGGTGACTCCTGATCGCACATGCGCCGCCCCGTTGCGGCATTTCTCCTCCAGACTACCGAGGGCACAGCAAAACGATCATGGAAAATCAGGACAGTGCGCCACATCTTCCCGTCGACATGGCACGATTCTGGTGTGCTCCCCTACGCCGCCTACCTCCGTGTGTACGAACCGCTGACGGCCTTCGCCCCACGCGATCAGGAAATGTGGACCGGCTACGCCGAGTCCCGTGACCGGCCGCGCCGGGCCCACGCGCTGGAAGTGGAGCACGGCGAGGCCGTACGGAGGCTCATGCGCGTGCCCCCCATGCCCGCGCCCGAGCAGGAGAGCCCGAACGCCTACCTTCGCCGGCTGGGCGACACGCTGTACGTCTGCCCGTGGCAGAGCAGGCTCAGGTCGTGGCTGGCGTTCACGTCGTTCCGCGGGACCATGTCGCTCAAGCTGTCGGACCGGTTCGTCCCTCAGACCGTGGCCGAGCGCACGGCCGACGCGTTCGACCGGTTCAAGCGCTATGAGCATTCTCTGCGCACGAACATCCGCTCGAGCACCTGGCACGTCCCGACGCCGTGGTTCGTGCCCTTCGACTCGGCCGAGCGCTGGCTCGTCCTGGGGGCCGAGCAGACCGAGAGCACCGAGCATTCCGCGCCGACGACCACGGCGCCGCCGCGGAACATGCTGTACGTCACGTCGATGGCGCAGGCGCGGCGCAGGGTCGCCCGGGCACTGGTGGTGATCCGGCGGCATGTCGGGTACGTCCCCACGCTGGGCGAGGTCGAGGACGTCGGCCGGTGGCTGGAGGAGTTCCACCCCCACTCGCTGGTGGAGCTCGACTACGGCGGGCTCGTTCACCTCATGAGCGACGAGATGTTGCAGAACGACCAGTCCGTCGCCGAGATCGCGACCGCTCTCGGCGGTTTGGACAACGGTCAGGAAGAACTTGCTTTCGCGATGTATCAGCGCGTGATCGCACGCTGGAGATCAGTACAAGCCCTGCAGTTCGCAAACTGAAGGTAACGACAGGGCCGCGACCTGCCAAATCTGGTCACAGAATGGTCGATCTCACATCTACGAACTGAGTAGTTTGCCGTTTTCACTGCGATACCACGAAACGTGTCGCTAGAATCACCGAGCGTGACATCAACGCGTAGTCGATACGTTCGCCCAGAGGGCTCGCCAATCGCACTACGTGGCTGTATGGTCACATCGGGTGATGCCGCAAATGATCCTAGAAACCGCACCTAAAGGATCATTGGGGGACATCCGTGACAAGCGTCAGATAAGTCGCAGGATCGCTGTCGCCGGTCCACACGGAGGAGAGGCCGCACAAATGTCAGCTCGTACACCCGAGGCCGAGCCGCTGCTCACCCCGGCGGAGGTCGCAACCATGTTCCGCGTCGACCCCAAGACCGTCACCCGGTGGGCGAAGGCGGGCAAGTTGACATCCATCCGCACGCTCGGCGGACACAGGCGCTACCGGGAGACCGAAGTCCGGGCGCTGCTCGCCGGCATACCGCAGCAGCGGTCGGAGTAGGCGAACGGGGTCGTCGCCAAAGCAGGGGGGAAAGATGGACGCGCTCGTGTCGAGAATGTGAGCGCGTCGACCACACACCCGTGACCACCATGGGTCACGGGAAGGTGTGGGCCCGGCGCCGCCCGCCCGGCGCCTCCCCGCGACCGACCACCCGCAGTCACCGCGCCTTCCCCAGACGTCCGGCGCTTCGATCCTCACCGGGCCTGCAGGAGCCTCCCGACACTGTGATCGCGACCCGCCGCGACACCCAGGAGAGCGGTCATCTGCTCCATGAGCAGCCGTTCCAGCTCGGATCGGGCGATGTCACGATGCTCCAGCCAGTCCAAGCCCGCCGTCTCCACTGAGGCGATCCACGATCTGAGTGTGATCCGGAGAACGGGGCCCGGAACCCCCACTCCTAACTGGTTCACGACCAGCCCGAACAGGCGTCGCCGTACACCGTCGACGATCTCACCGACCTCGCCCGCGCGATTCGCCGGGCCACCTCTGAGCAGGGCGGCGAATCCCGCCGCATGCTCTTCCACGAAGTCGAAATAGCGCGTCAGCCCGTGCGCGAGCTCGTCGAGGGGTTCGCCGCCGTTCCCGGGCCGCAGCCGTGTCTCAAGTTCCTCCGCGGCGCTGCGTAATGCGGCGACGTAGAGTTCCTGCTTGCCGCCGAAATAGTGATAGACGAGCGCCCGCGACGCTCCCGCCGCCGCGGCGACGTCGTCGATGGAGACACTTTCTGTGTCGTGCCTGCTGAACAGATCCAGCGCGGCCGCGATCAGTTCCTCTCGCCTGCGATCGACGCTGAGCCTGCGTCGCGCCCGCCGCCCGCCCTCGGCTGAATCCCGTTCGCCGTCCGCCCGAGATGTGGCACCCACGCATCGCACACTATCGGCTCCCCTCCGCAGTAGTTGATCAAGATTTCTGGAGGAAGGGATCCGGATTTTCTTAGGACGGGCGTTTTAGCCGGTCAGCGGCGATTAGTCGCACTGAAACAGCCCATATGAGTGCGCGATCCCACACGAAAGAAGCAACACAACTGTGAGCGGCCCGTACCCTACGGGCAACTCGATCGTTTGTTGTGTCAGGTGCACGTCCACGCATCGTGGGGAGAACCATGTCAGGACCGTCCATGCAGACCACTGCCCGGAACGACGCCGCGGTTTCGCTACCCGACGGCGGGCTCTCCGAGGGGTTCAGTCCGCGGCCACGGCCGACGATCCGGAATGTGGCCGAGCGCGCCGGCGTCTCGAAGTCGCTGGTATCCCTCGTGCTCAGGGGTTCGTCACACGTCAGCGAACATCGCAGGGAAGCGGTTCTCCAGGCCGCGAGAGAGCTCGGGTACCGGCCCAACGCCGTGGCCCGCAGCTTGGTCGAGGGCCGCACCCACCTCGTGGGCGCTTTGGTCGCCGACCTCCACAATCCCTTTTACGCCGAATTCCTTGACGGCCTGCAGGAGAGCCTGCACGGCGACGGTCTGCGGTTACTCATCGGCAGCGGCCGGTGGGACCCCGCGTTCGAGGATGAGGCGGTCGAAGCGTTCCTCGAGCTCCGGGTCGACGGTCTCGTGCTGCTCGGCGTGGCGCCGTCCAGTTCGACGCTCGCGGAGGCCGCGGCCTACACCCCAACAGTCGTGGTGGGCGAGCGTGACGTCTCCCTCGACGGCGTCGACATCGTCGTGGACGACGACCAGCTGGGCGCCCGCTACGCGGTCGACCACCTGGTTGAGCTCGGCCACCGGCGTATCGCCCACATCGAGGGCACACCGTCGTCGGCCGCACGCTATCGCTGTGAGGGTTACCTGGTGGCGATGCGCCGCCACGCGCTTGCGCCGTACATCATGGTCGAGCACGGCGACTTCACCGAGGAAGGCGGACGACGTGCCGCGCTGGCCCTGCTGAACAGGGACCCGCGGCCGACAGCGATCTTCGCGGCGAACGACATCGTGGCCATGGGCGTCCTCACGGCGGCGAGCGAGCTGGGACTGCGGGTGCCCGAGGACCTGTCCGTCGTGGGCTACGACAACACCCACCTCGCCGCGGTCAACCACATATCCCTGACCAGCGTCGACCAGCCCCGCAGGGCGATGGGCCGTTCGGCCGCCGCACTGCTGAGCGACCGCATCACCGAACCCGGCAAGGCGGCCAGGCTGCGCCAGGTGAAACCCCAACTCATCATGCGCCGCAGCACCTGCCCGCCTCCAAGCGATTCTCAAAGCTAGGTCAACCGCCGACGTGTCGCGTCGCCGAGGGTGTTGACTCGGGCCGTGACGCCGACCCCCGGCGGGTCGCAGACATCGGGGGGACCCGCCAGGTCGGCGACTGATTTCCGCGAGAATCGGGGGGATTCATGCGTGATCCAGAGTTGGTCTCGTGCGCCCAGCGAGCGGCGGGCGAACTCGAGCGGGCCTGGGCTTACTGGCGCGAGGCCCGCGGGCTGACCGGCGAGGACATCGCCGAGTCTGTGGCGAGCTACGTCGCCCATTCGATCGACCACCCGTGGGGACGTCCTCGCGTGGTTCTCGGGCTCGACGCCGAGGATGCCCGAGAGCTTGCCGCCCTCTTGCACAAGCAAGAGGTCGCCGAGCCTGTTTGGTAATTCCCTTTCACGACATAACGGTCTGATTACGCTCCCAATACACGTAAGTTGGGGGCGTACAGACTTTCCGTGGAGGGAAATCGTCGTGACCAGTCGACTACTTGCCGCCGCAGCGCTCGCTATGTGCGGGCTGGGATCTGCCGCCTGCGGCGGCACGGCGCACTCGGAAACGACCACGCCGCAGACTGTGACAGCGACGCCGGCGGCCGCCACCCAGAAGACGAAGGCGCCCCTGCCTGCGATAACTCCACACACGCCGGCTCTCGCGAAGCCGAAGCTTGCCCTGAAGGGCAAGGTCGTGGTGATCGACCCCGGCCACAACGGCGGCAACTTCCGGCATCCGGAGATCATCAACAAGCAGGTGGACGTGCTCACGCAGTGGAAGGCGTGCGACACCACCGGCACCGCGACCAACGACGGGTACAGCGAGGCCGCCTTCACCTGGGACGTCTCCAACCGACTGGCGCGCATCCTCCGGAGTAAGGGCGCCACCGTCAAGCTCACCCGCACGAGCAACACCGGTGTGGGGCCATGTGTCACGCAGCGGGCGGCCATCGGCAACAAGGCCAAGGCGAACGCCGCGATCTCCATCCACGGCGACGGCGCCCCTGCGAAGGCGCACGGCTTCCACATCATCATGCCGAAGAAGATCAAGGGGCCCGTCGACCCGGTCGTGGGTGCCTCCAAGCAACTCGGCCTCGACGTCCGCAACGCCTTCCACGCCGGGACCGGCCTGCCGTACTCGACGTATATCGGCAAGAACGCGCTCGACTACCGCAGCGACCTGGGCGGCCTCAACCTGTCGACGGTGCCGAAGATCTTCATCGAGTGCGGGAACATGCGCAATGCGAGCGAGGCCGCCAAGTTCAAGAGCGCCGCATTCCGCCAGCGCATCGCCGAAGCCCTCGCCAAAGGCATCAGCACGTATCTCACCTGACCCCCCTTGGGCGGTCCCCCACACCCCTTGGGGTGATCACGCCTTGGGGTGACTCACACCTAATGGTGGTGACCCCCCAACCCCTTGGGCGTGATCATGCAGAAGTTCGGGAGCTTCCCCGTTGAGCTGGGGATATGCATATCGTGATCATGCAGAAGTTCGAGCAAATTGCCTCTGACCTGGGGCGACGCCGAACGTGATCATGCATGACCCGCTGCCGGACATTTCCGGCCGTTTGGCATGATCTGCGATATGGATTACCTGCTTCCCCGCCCGAAGACGACCGAGCCGGCGTCGGGTTCCTTCGAGCTCGCCCCAGGCACGGCCATCGCCGGACCCGCCCACCTGGTCGACTCGGTACGGCAGGCCCTGGCCGTACTGGACCTGCGGCCGGCGGAGACGGCGGCGGTGACGGTGGAGCAGGTCCCCGGCCTGGCCGCCGAGGGGTACGAGATTACGATCACGCCGGAGTCGGTGCGAATCGGCGCCGCAGACCCGGCGGGGGCGTTCTACGCGGGGCAGACGCTGAGGCAGTTGCTGCCGGCGGACGCGTATCGGTCCGTCATGATCTCCGAGTTGCCGTGGACGTTGCCCGCGGGCCGCATCGAGGACGCGCCGAGCTTCTCGTGGCGCGGGGCGCACATGGACATCGCACGAAATTTCCTGCCGAAGCGCGAAGTGTTGCGGTTGATCGATCTGCTGGCCGTACACAAGCTGAACCGGCTTCATCTGCACCTCGCCGACGACCAGGGGTGGCGGGTCGAGAGTCGGGCGTTTCCGCGGCTGCATGAGATCGGATCACATCGCACCCAAACGGTCACGAGCTACTTCGGCGAGGAGCCGACCTTCGACGGCGTGCCACATGGGGGTTTCTACACGCTGTCCGACCTAGCGGAAATTTCGGCGTATGCGCGAGCGCGGGCGATCACCGTGGTGCCGGAGATCGACGTGCCGGGGCACGCCTCGGCCATCTTGGCGGCATATCCGTCCCTCGGCGCCAAGCCCGGCGAGCCGTACCAAGTGCTCGAACGGTGGGGCATATCGTCGGCCATCCTCTCCCCGCTGCCGGCCACCGTCGAGTTCCTCGGCACCGTGTTCGACGAGATCATCGGGGCGCTCGGAACGGTGCCGTATTTCCACATCGGCGGGGACGAGTGCGTGCTGGACGAATGGGCGGCCTCGCCCGAGATCGCGGCTTACCAGGCGGAACTGGGCCTGGAGACCCCCGGTGACCTGCACGCATGGTTCCTGCGCCGACTCGCCGACATGCTGGCCGAGCGTGGCAGCCGGGCCGTCGTCTGGGACGAGGCGTTCGTCAGCGGCATGCTGCGGGAGGACACGATCGTGATGCCGTGGCGAGGGCACGGCGTCGGCCGCCGCGCCGCGGCAGCCGGTCACGACGTGGTGGCGACGCCCGTTTTTCCCCTGTATTTCGACTACGCGGAGGCCTCTTCGACCGAGGAGCCCGTGGGCATCGGCGACGCGATCACCGTGGAGGACGTCGCGACCTTCGACCCGGCCCCCGCGGACTGGTCGCCCGACGAGCGTGCCCGGGTCATCGGAGCGCAGTTCCAACTCTGGAGCGAGCGCATTCCGGACAGCCGGACACTCGATTACCGCGCATGGCCTCGTGGATGTGCGGCGGCCGAGATCACGTGGACCGGTGGGCCTGCCGTACCGGACGAGTTCAGGAAGCGCCTGGAGGCCCATCTGGTACGGCTGGACGCGGCCGGCGTGGAGTATCGCCCGCTCGCGGGGCCCCAGCCGTGGCAGCGGGGCGGGACGGGGTGGCGGAGGCACCGGCCGGGGGTCGTCGCCGTCCATGACGTCATGAGGCATCTGGACGAGATGACCCATTCGGCCGATTCGACACGGCCCAGCATGTGACACGCGCATGATCACGGGTGGCGTTCGCGCAGCTCAGGCGGGACATGCCCGAACTTGTGCATGATCACGGTTCACGTCTCCGCAGGTCGGAGCCGCTTCACTCGAACTTCTGCATGATCACGAATCGCGTCTTCGCAGGCCAGGGCCACTTCATCCGAACTCCTGCATGATCACGGTTCGCGTTCTTGCAGGTCGGAACCGCCTCGCCCGAACTTCTGCATGATCACGCCCAAGGGGAGTGGGGGGCAGGGAGGGTCCCTTTCCTTTGGGTCAGTGGCGGAGGCGGAGGCTGTTGGCGACGACGAAGGCGCTGGACAAGGCCATGGCGGCTCCAGCGATCATGGGGTTGAGCAGGCCGGCGGCCGCCATGGGAATCGCCGCCACGTTGTAGGCGAAGGCCCAGAAGAGGTTGCCGCGGATGATCCCGAGCGTCCTGCGGGAGAGCCTGATCGCGTCCACGGCGACCATGAGATCTCCCCTGACCAGGGTGATGTCGGCCGCCTCGATCGCGGCGTCGGCCCCGGTGCCCATCGCCATGCCCAGGTCGGCCTGGGCCAGCGCCGCGGCGTCGTTCACGCCGTCACCGATCATGGCCACCACGCGCCCTTCGGCCTGGAGCCGCTTGACCACGTCGACCTTGCCCGACGGCAACACCCCGGCGACCACCTGGTCGATGCCGGCGGCCGCGGCCACCGTCTCGGCGGCGGCCGGGTTGTCCCCCGTCAGCAGAACCGGAGTGAGCCCGAGATCCCGCAGATCTTGTACGGCTCTCGCCGACGTCGCCCTGATCGTGTCGGACACGACGAGCACTCCGCGCGCCTTGCCGTCCCAGCCGACGACGACGGCCGTCGCGCCCGCGGTCTCCGCCGAGACGAGCGCCTCCTCCAGCGAAGGCGGCAACTCCTGCGCCCCGACGACCAGTGCGCGTCTTCCTGCCAGCACGGCACGGCCGTCCACGACGCCGTGAACGCCGAGCCCGGGAATGCTCCGGAATTCTCCGGCCTCGGACAGCGTGCCGCGCTCGAGAGCCGCCTGTGCGACGGCCATGGCGACGGGATGCGCCGAGGCGTGCTCGACAGATCCAGCAGTGCGCAGCACGTCGTCGGCCGACTCCCCCTCGGCGGGGACGACAGCCGTGAGCGACATCCGGCCTGTGGTGACGGTGCCGGTCTTGTCCAGCACCACCGTGTCGATCCTGCGGGCCCGCTCCAGCGCCTCAGGCCCTCTGATCAGGATGCCGAGCCGGGCTCCCCTGCCCGTCCCGACGAGCAGCGCGGTCGGCGTGGCCAGGCCGAGCGCGCACGGGCACGCGATGATCAGCACGGCCACCGCCGCGGTGAACGCGTGCACCGCGGCGCCTCCCGCCGCCAGCCAGGCCGCGAGTGTGGCGACCGCCAGCACGATCACGACGGGCACGAAGACGGCGGCCACGCGGTCGGCCAGGCGCTGAATGGCGGCCTTGCCCGCCTGTGCCTCCTGGACGAGCGTGGCGATGCGAGCGAGCTGGGTGTCGGCGCCCACGCGGGTGGCCCGGACCAGCAGCCGCCCGCTCGCGTTGATCGTGGCCCCGGTGACGGTGTCGCCCGGCCCGACCTCCACGGGCATCGACTCCCCCGTCAGCAGGCCCGCGTCGACGGCCGACATGCCATCGACGACCACGCCGTCGGTGGCGATCTTCTCGCCTGGCCGTACGACGAACTCGTCGCCGACCCGCAGCCGGGCGATGGGCACGCGGGTCTCCACGCCCTGCCGGATCACGGCGGCATCCTTGGCGCCCAGCTCCATCAGCTCGCGCAGCGCGGCCCCGGCCATGCGTCTTGATCTCGCCTCGAAATGGCGCCCGGCCAGGATGAACACCGTGACCCCCGCCGCCACCTCGAGGTAGGTGTGCCCGGCCGCGGGAGCGAGCAGCGCCCACAACGACCAGGCGTACGCCGCGAGCGTGCCCAGGGAGATCAGGGTGTCCATCGTGGCCGTGCCGTGCCGGAGATTGGTCCAGGCGGCGCGGTGGAACGGCTTGCCCCCGTACGCGACGACGGGCGTGGCGAGCACCAGGGAGAACCACTCCCACCCGGGGAAGCGCAACGCAGGAACCATGCCGACCGCCACGACGGGTACGGCCAGTGCGATGGACAGGACCAGCCGGTCCTCCAGCACGTCGCGCAGCGCGGGCGGCGCGGGCTCGGGCAGCGCGGCCGAATATCCGGCCTTCTCGATCTGCTCGACCAGTTCGCGGACCATCTCGTGGTGGTCGCGGTGCTCCGACACGAGCACGCTGGCCTTCTCGGTGGCGTAGTTGACCGCCGCGCTCACGCCGTCGAGCTTGTTGAGCTTGCGCTCGATGCGGCCGGCACAGGAGGCACAGGTCATGCCCCCGATCTCAAGCTCGATCCGTGCCGTCACGTCGCGGCGATCTTGTATCCGGCCTCTTCGACGGCCTGCCGTACGGCGTCGTCGGAGACGCCGTCGCCGGTGACGTCCAGCCGCCCGGTGGCCAGGTCGACATCGACGCCGGCGACTCCGGCCACCTCGCCGACCTCCTCCTTGACGGAGCTGACGCAGTGGCCGCAGGTCATGCCGGTGACGGTGTAGGTCTTCACGCTCATCGCATCCTCCTCATAGGGGTACCCCCTAAGGGTATGGCACGACTCAGGCGGATGTCCCGATCACCTCGCGGACGGATTTGCAGCCGTGTCGCCGCAGGCGGCGGGCGAGACCGCGGTGAATCCGCGACGCCCACAACGGACCCTCGTAGATCATGCCGGTGTAGCCCTGCACGAGGGTCGCGCCCGCGAGCAGCCGTTCCCAGACGTCGTCGGCGGTCTCGACGCCCCCGACGGACACGAGCGTGAGCCGGTCGCCGGCCTTCTTGTGGAGCCGGCGCAACACCTCGATCGAACGCTCCTTGAGAGGCCGCCCGGACAGGCCCCCGGTCTCGGTGCTGGAGACGCCGTCCCGGCTGATCGTCGTGTTCGTGGCGATGATCCCCGCGAGGCTGAGCTCGCACGCGAGTTCGGCGACCGCGTCGACGTCCTCGTCGGCCAGGTCAGGCGCGATCTTGACCAGCAGGGGTGTACGGCCGGCCACGTCCTTGACCGCGGCGAGGAGGGGCCGCAGCAGCTCGACGGCCTGGAGGTCACGCAGCCCCGGCGTGTTGGGGGAGCTCACGTTGACCACGAGATAGTCCGCCAGCGGGGCCAGCAGCGTCGCCGAGGCCACATAGTCCTGTACGGCTTCCGCCTCCGGCACCACCTTGGTCTTGCCGATGTTGACGCCGACGACGGCGGGCACGCTCCGGGGCCTGCGCAGCTGCGCGGAGGCCGCGGAGGCTCCCTCGTTGTTGAACCCCATCCGGTTGATGATGGCGCGGTGCTCCACCAGGCGGAAAAGCCGGGGACGGGGGTTGCCGGGCTGGGGCCGGGCGGTGATCGTGCCGACCTCGACATGGCCGAAGCCGAAGGCGGACAGCGACTCGACGCATCGGGCGTCCTTGTCGAATCCGGCCGCCAGCCCGAAGGGCCCGGGGAAGCGCACGCCGAAGGCCTCGACCTGCAAGGCCTCGTCACGCGGCGCGAGCAGACGGTGCAGGACATGTTTGACGACGGGCAGCACCGCGAGCAGGCGGAGCGCCCTGATCGTGAGGTGGTGGACGGTCTCCGCGTCGAAGCGGCTCAGGACCAGCGAGAACACGAGTCGATACATCGCCGCCAGACTATCGCCCACGGCAGTTCAGGCCCGGATTCGCCTCCAGGGTCAGCGGTGTCGTGTCCTCGGGCGTGCCGCGGATCTCGAGCTCGCGGTCGAACTCGAGCAGCCGCAGGAGGCGCAGGACCAGGGAGGACGGGCGCACCACTGTCATCGACCCGCCCTTCCCCCGCGCCCGGCGCCGGGCCCAGAGCAACGCCCTGCAGCCCGAGCAGTCGATGAAGCCGACCCCGGACAGTTCGAGATCGACATGGGCGGGCGAATAGGTCCGCAGGGCCTCGGACACGCTGGTGCGCAGCTCTCCCGACCCTTCCACGTCGAGATCGCCGCGCACCACCATCACGATTCCGTCCTCAGACGGCGTGATCTGTATTTGCAACATCCCGAGGACCCTGCTCGCCCAGCAGTTCGGCGGCCAGGTCGGAGACCTTCCGCCTGCTGTCCCTGGCCTGCTTGCGCAGGCCGGTGAACGCCTGCGACGCCGTCAGGTCGTGCTTGCCCATGAGGTAGCCGATGGCACGCTCGATGACCACGCGGTAGTCCAGCGCGTACTGCAACTGATCGGCCAGCACGGCCTTCTCGTCCGCCTCGATCGAGGCGACCAGGACCTGCTCGATCACATGCGCGTAGGCGTGCAGCGCCTGGACATCGGAATCCTCCCAGTCGTGCGGGGTGTCCTGGTAGACGTTCAACGTGCCCACCGGCGAACCGCCGAGCCGTATGGGGACGCCCGCGACCGCCCTCACCTCCGGGTGCAGCAACTCGGGCAGGGCCGGCCAGCGGGGATCGGCCCGCACGTCGACCGTCGTCACAGCGGTGTCATCGGCGTAGGCGGCGACACAGGGCCCCTGGGCCGTGACCGCCTGCGCGTGTTCCAAACTCCTGCCGCGCTCGTCGGTGGCGAAGAGGTACCGCAACGTGCGGTCCTCCTCGGCGAACATCAGACCGGCCCCGGAATATCCGAAGATCCAATCGACCACCTGCACGATGCGCTCCAGGTGCTGCACGATCCCGGTTGCCTCCGTGTTCTTCTGCAGACGACGCAGGCTGGCGACAAGCGCCTCCGGATCGATATGGGTCATTCCGTATCCTCTCGTGAACCTCACCTCAGCGCCGGCGCGGTCGCAGAGAGACAGCGACTCGGCCATCACATCTGCCCAGACGGGGAGGAATCAGTCCTGCTGTCCGCGAGGACCCGCAGAACGATGACCATGAGCTCTCCGAGACGCGAACCCGTCTCGACCTCGGTGCGGTCCCAGTTCCGCCCCATCCGGGCATAGAAATCGAGGACACCGATGAGTTCCGTGCCCTCGACGAGCGGCACGGACATGACGGCCCGCACCGGCAGAGCGTGTGCCGCGACGTGCGGGAATCCCTGCGGGGTCGCCGCGTGCAGGTCGTTGATCGCGATGAGGTCGGCCATGCCGACAAGAACGTTTTCGAGAACAAGCGGCGCCTGCGCTGCCATGGCGTGCCATCTCCATCAATGAAAACCACGTGGAAACGGCCGCGGACACAGGGCGGCTCATGGACAAGCGTAGTGGCCCGCCGACAGCTCAGGCCAGACGAACCCGACTTCGTTTCATGCGCGACCGCCCCGGAGCGCGGTGCGCTCCGGGGCGGTCATGGTGGCTGCCCACCGTGGTACGGCACGAGCAGTACGGCCTGGCGGCCGATCGGCCCGTGGGTCGTGCGGGCGGCCGGCTAGTGCTTGGCCTTCTTGCCTTCCGGCGTGACGGCGTACCACTCGCCGCCGAAGTCCTTGACGTCCTGTCCCTTGACGTCGCCGGCCTTCTCGTCCTTGGCGTAGTAGTACAGGGGGTGCTTGTTGTAGGTCACCTGCGTCATGCCGTCTTCGCGCTTGATCGTTCCGAGCATTTCGGCCTTGGCCCCGGCGCCGGCGACGGGCTTGCCGAGCGTGAGGACCGGAGGCCATGCCGTCGCGCAGGCGCCCGTGCACAGGGACTGACCCGACTTGTCGTCCTTGCTGAAGAGGTAGAGGGTGCGGCCCTCCAGGCCCACCAGGACCTTGCCGAGCGAGGTGTCCGCCGCGTCGATCGTCGCCGGTCCCGTCGGCGCCATCATGATGGGCGAGGTCGGGGACGGGGAGTAGCCCGGCGACATCATGCCGGACGCGCCCTCCGTCGGCGTCGCCGGAGAGGTCGGCGAGGCGTTGTACTCGTCCGCGGCGACGGGGCTGGCGGAGTTGTCAGTGCTTCCGCATCCGCTCGCCAGCAGACCGGCCATGATCGCGCCGGCACACAGCAGTTTCTTCATCTTTCGGTCTCCAGGGAAGTAGGCGGCACCGCGTCCAAGAAGACACGCGGCGACGATAGAGAGTCGTCCCGACACGGACCGTCGCGACGGAGTTTTGCGCGGTCTTGGCACACGCCTGGCCCAATCACCGTCCTGAACGGGAACCGTGCGGAACACGTGAACGCATGAAGCGCCACGGAACCGGCAATAGAGGCACCATGCGGATGGCCAGGTTTCCCTCAGGCGAACAGGTCCCTGTTCTGGGCCAAGGCACCTGGCACATGGGCGAGAGCCGTACGTCGCGGGACGAGGAGATCGCGGCGCTGCGCGCGGGCTTCGACCTGGGCATGACGCTGGTCGACACCGCCGAGATGTACGCCCACGGCGAGGCCGAGCGGGTGACCGGGGAGGCCGTCGCGGGGCGCCGGAACGAGGTCTTCGTGGTCGGCAAGGTGTTGCCGCACCACGCCACGGCCAAGGGCACCGTGGCCGCCTGCGAGGACAGCCTGCGCCGGCTCGGGACCGGCTGGATCGACCTCTACCTGCTCCACTGGCGGGGCCGCGTCCCGCTGGAGGAGACCGTCGCGGCCTTCGAGAGGCTCGTCCAGTCGGGGCTGATCCGAGCATGGGGCGTGAGCAACTTCGACGTGAACGACATGAGCGACCTGGTGTCCCTGACCGGCGGCCAGGCCGTACAGACCGACCAGGTGCTCTACAACCTCGCCCGCCGCGGACCGGAGTTCGACCTCGCGCCCTGGTGCCACGACCACGGCATCCCGATCATGGCGTATTCGCCGATCGAGCAGGGTCGCCTGCTGGGGCAGCCGGCGCTGCTGGACGTGGCGCGCCGGCACGAGGCGACCCCGGCGCAGGTGGCGCTCGCATGGACGATCAGGGAGGACGGAGTGATCGCCATCCCCAAGGCCGGCAGCCCCTCCCACGTGCGGGAGAACCACGCCGCCCTCGGCATCCGGCTGACCGAGGAGGACCTGCTGGCGTTGGACGCGGCGTTCCCTCCCCCTGCGGCCCGGCGGCCGCTGGAGATGCTCTGAGATCCGACACGCGGCTCGATGGGGCACCCCTCCCCGCGCCAGTGGCGGCGACGGTGCGATGCTGGAGTGCCCGGTGTTGATGGGATGACCGGCTGAGTCCCACCATCGACAAGGGGACCTCGCACGACGCGGGGCCATGCCGGGCGCACGGGCGAACACCCAGGTAGAGGAGCACTTCGCATGCGTACGGCACCGCGACCGCCGGAACCGTCAATAGTCAAGCAGCGCCTGGGCAGGGCGGGCGCGTGGCTGGGCTCGCTGTCTCCTGCGCCCGCGGACGAGGCGCGGGCGGCCGCGGTCGAGATCGAGCGCCTCGGCTACACCACGTTGTGGTTCGGAGAGACCCCGACCAGCCGGGAGTCTCTGGCCCACGCCGCCCTCCTGCTGTCGGCCACGCAGCGGCTTCAGGTCGCCACCGGCATCGCCAACATCTACGCGCGCGACGCGGTGGCGGCGGCCAACGGGGCCAGGACGCTGGCGGAGGCGTGGGGTGGCCGATTCACGCTCGGTCTCGGGGTCAGCCACGCGCCCCTCGTGACCACCCGGGGCCACGACTACAGCAAGCCCGTCGCCACCATGCGGGCCTACCTGGACGCCATGGACGCCACCTCGTTCGCCGCGCCCATCGCCGAGGAGCCACCGCGGCTGCTCGCTGCGCTGCGCCGCAAAATGCTGGAACTGGCGGCCACCCAGGCCCAGGGGGCGCACCCGTACTTCACCACGCCAGAGCACACCGCCATGGCGCGCGAGGTGCTCGGCCCCGACCCCGTGCTCGCCCCCGAGCAGGCCGTCGTGGTGAACACCGACCCGGCGCAGGCCAGGGCGATCGCGAGGAGGTACGCCTCCCTGTATCTGGGCCTGCCCAACTACGTCAACAACCTGCGCGAACTCGGGTTCTCCGACCGCGACTTCGAAGGCGGCGGCAGCGACGCCCTCATCGACGCGATCATCCCCTGGGGCGATCCTGAGACCATCGGCGCGCACGTCCGGGCACACCACGAGGCGGGGGCCGACCACGTCTGCGTGCAGCCGCTCGCGGGCACTCTCGCCGAGCAGCTGGAGCACCTGCGGCTGCTGGCGCCCGTCCTCGTCGGCTGACCCGGTGAGTACGGCCAAGCAGGGGCCGGCGCCGTGCCTCGATCAAAGTGCGCGCCTGGACGCGCACGTCGATCAGGACGGGGCGCCGACCCTCATCCCGCCTGATCCGACGAGTCTGGAGGCCTGGATCCGCCAGGTGTTACGGCTGGCCGGTCCGAGGGTCTCGTCCTTCATGCCGCCGCCCGAACCCGCCGGCGAGGAGGACGGGCCGCCGGCCTCCTGACCGGCGCCGTCTCCCCGCTGTGGCGGGCGGATTCTCAGCCGGCCCGGCCCACCCGGCCGCGGACCTGCTCCTCCAGCCGGGAAAGGCTCTCATCGAGGGACTTCTCCACGAGGCTCGCGGGAGGCACGTGGCCGAAGAACGACAGGTGCACCGTCGCCTCGCTGCCCTCCTCGCCGATGCCGGCGACCTGGAGCCATCCGGCGTACCTGTTGTCGTCGCGGGTGCCCCACTCGATTCTGAGCTGGTCCCGGTTTCTGCGAAGCAGGGCGCGGGCGTCCTGCCCGGTGCGGTCCTCGTGCACGGTCACGGCCGGCAGGCGGTCGGCCTGGACGTGCAGGTCGCGTGGAATCCAGGCGTCGAGCCGCTCCAGGTCGGACGCCGCGTCGAAAACCACCTCGGCAGAGGCGGGCATCCGTCTCGATTGCTCGAACTCGCTCATGGGCTCCCCTCCTTAAGCTGGATCCCTAATCCGCCTTTACCCCCATAAGCCGGGCAGCCACGCCCTCAGCGAATCCATACTTGCCCTAAACGCACGGCTGGTGATCAGCCTGTTCCGGGCCTGACGCACGTCACCTCGCCCGCCGCGGACGGGCGGCAGGTCACCGGCCCGGAGTGGGTCGCCATCAGCACCTCGACGTCCGGCGGCACGGTCAGGAAGTATTCGGCCTGGCAGCCGCCGCTCGCGCCCGGAACACTCGGCCCGCAGGTCATCGTGGCCTGGAGCGTGCCGCCGTCCTTCCAGCTCTCGTCGAAACGCCGGCCCCTCCCGTCCCAGACGAGCGTGCGGCGCACCGTCAGCCGCCCCGGCTCGCCGGTGGACACACGCACGCCGATGCCCGCCGAGACGTCCACGACGATCCGGGGTGTCGTGATCGCGTAGGTGACCGTGGTGGTCTCCGTCGTCGCGCCGATGATCGACGACCCGTAGGACCGGGAAGATCTCCAGTCGCCCGGCACAGGGATCTCCGCCAGCGCCGCGATCGCCATGACGGCCACCAGGACGGCGGTGAACACGCCGCCCACGGCGATCCAGACAGCCCTGACCCTGCTTCGCATCGGCATCCCTTCAGACCTTCAGAAAGCGGAGGACGGCCAGGACGCGACGGTGGTCCTTGTCGGCGCTGGGCAGGTCGAGCTTGGTGAAGATGTTGTTGATGTGCTTGCCGACGGCGCTCTCGGTCACGACCAGGGCCTCGGCGATCCCCGCGTTGGACCGGCCCTCGGCGATCAGGGCGAGCACCTGGTGCTCCCTCGGGGTCAGGCGCTCCAGCGGATCGCTATTGCGACGCAGCAGAAGCTGGGCGACCACCTCGGGATCGAGGGCCGTGCCTCCGGCCGCCACCCGGCGCAGCGCCTCCAGGAACTCGGTGACGTCGGCCACGCGGTCCTTCAGCAGGTAGCCGATGCCGCTGGTCGCCGTGGACAGCAGCTGGCTCGCGTACCGCTCCTCGACCCACTGGGAGAGCACCACGATCGCCAGCTCCGGCCGCTGGCGGCGCAACACGAGCGCCGCGCGCAGGCCCTCGTCGGTGTGCGACGGCGGCATGCGGACGTCGGTGACGACCAGGTTGGGCTCGTGCTCGTCGGCCGCGCGCAGCAGCCCCTCCGCGTCGCCGACCGCCGCCGCGACCTCCATCCCGCCCGCCGCGAGCAGCCGGACCAGCCCTTCGCGGAGCAGTACGGAATCCTCCGCCAGGACTACGCGCACGGGAGCTCCGCCTCGATCGTCGTCGGGCCGCCGGGAGGGCTGTCGATGCGGAGGGTCCCGTCGACCGAGCCGACCCGCTGAACCAGGCCGCGCAGCCCCGTGCCGCCGGCCGCGCCGGGAGCCGCTCCCCCGCGCCCGTCGTCCCTGACGATGATGCGGAGCCTGTCGCCCTCACGCCCGACCGTGAGCTCGGCGCCGGTCGCCTCCGCGTGCTTGGCGACGTTGGTCAGGGCCTCCGAAACCACGAAGAACGCGACCGCCTCCACCGTGGGCGTGGCCCGCTCGGTCACGTCGACGCTGAGCCGTACGGGGAAGGGGGCCCGGGTGGCCAGTCCGGACAGGGCGGCGTCGAGGCCCTGCTCGCTGAGCACGGCGGGGTGGATGCCGCGGACCACGTCGCGCAACTCCTTGAGGATGAGCTTGGACTCCTCGTGCGCCTGGGCGATCACCTCCCTGGCCGATTCGGGGACGTCGGTGAGGGCCGCACGTGCCATGCCCAGGTTCATCGCGAGTCCCAGCAGGCGCTGCTGGGTTCCGTCGTGGAGGTCGCGCTCGATGCGGCGGCGCTCGGCGTCGGCGGCCTCCACGACTTCGGCGCGGCTCTCCTGGAGCGTCTCGACCCGCTGGACGAGCTGCTCGTTGACGCTCGGCCCGAGCAGCGCCTCGGCCACCATGACGTCGAGGGTGGTCACCCCCTGCACCACCCAGGGCACGACCACGAAGAGGCCGAAGGCGAGCAGCACCAGCAAAAGCCCGGGCCACCCGCTGGCCCCCTCCGCCCAGGTCCGTACGGCCAGCACGCCGGCGACCAGGCAGGCGGCCCAGGCGACGACGACCGCGAAGAACCCCGCGACGCCGATCACGGGCGCGATGACGTGGTAGGCGACCTGCCGCCAGACCGCCTTCGAGCGGGCGTCCCGTACGAGGCGTTTGAGGGGGTTTCTCTCGGCCGGGCGAAGAACCGGGGGGATCTCGACGCCGAGGTAGGCGGCGAATCGTCTGCGCTGCAGGCCGGTGAAGACCTGCGCGAACATGAAGAGCAGTGGCAGCCCGGCCAGCGGGGCCACCACGGTCCAGGAGAAGGTCACGGAGACGACCGCCAGCCCGCCGATGACGAAGCCGCCGGCCAGGGTGATCGGCAGCCCGGTGGCCACATGGATGGTGCGGAGCCACGTCGGCGCGGACCAGTGCACACGGACCCTGTCCCAGGGGGTGCTCAGCTCGGTGACCGTCATGCCGACCACCGTATTGACCGGCCGCGCGTGGCGGAATGACGCGTCCATCCGGAAACGAGGTGGGGTAAACCCCACCATGTCGGCTGCCGAATGCAGGAGGGCCCGCGCCGGGACGGCGCGGGCCCTCTTTACAAGCGGGCTTCTTTAGAAGATCACTTGGTGTGGGAGGCCGAGACGACCGCACCCGTGGTCGGGTTGAGGATGACGGTCTCCGCCTGCGGCTTGTGGAAGTCGAACATGCCCTTGAGCGAACCCGCGCGCGAGTCGTAGGACTGGTCGCCGATCCGGCCCAGGTTCCAGTTGTCCTCGATGAAGCGCAGAACCGAGGTCTGGTCGGTCAGGGTGTGGTCGACGTGGTTGACCTTGCTGTAGGGCGAGATCACCAGCAGCGGGGTGCGGGGGCCGTAGCCGCAGCGGTCGTCGTAACCGCCGGCGATCTTGGCCTTGCCGCAGAGCGCGGAGCTGTCCTGGGTCGCGTCGGCGGAGCCGTTCACGATCGGGGCAGCCTTGTGGTCGTACCAACCGTCGGAGTCGTCGTAGGCGATGACGATCGCCGTCGACGCCCAGTCCTTCGACTTCTGGATCTTGTTGATCGTGTTGACCAGGAAGGTCTGCTCGTCCAGCGGGTCGGAGTTACCCGGGTGACCGTCCTGGTAGGCGCCGGCCTTGAGGAAGCTGACAGCCGGCAGGTTGCCCGCAGCCAGGGCGGCGTCGAAGTCGGTCAGGTCGTAGTTGTGGTTCGCCTGGTCGGTGTGCCCGATGGCCGCGGTCGAGGACGGCGGAAGGTGCTTCGGGTTCGAGGTCGACGCGTAGTACTGGAACGGCGAGTGGTGCGGGCTGTAGTCGACGACCGCGTTGCCGCCGACGTTCTGGTGCGTCGCACCGCAGATCGAGTACGTCCCGGAGGTGTCGGTCGGCCGGAAGCCGCCCTGGAACCAGCCCCACGTGACGTGGTTCCGGTTGAGCAGGTCACCGACGTTGGGGCCGGTCGCCTGCGCGAGGTTGTTCTTCGAGGTGTGGTTGTTGTCCGAGCAGTCGTCGAACGCGGGGTCGGGGTCGTTGATGACCGTGCCGATGCCCAGGGCGTCCGGGGAGGACACGACGCTCGCGTCGCTGACGACCGTGTGCGTCACCGGGTCGACCGGGTAGACGCCGTGCGTCTGGCCCGAGATGAGGTTGAGCGCACCCGGGGTCGACGGACCGAAGTTGGTGTTGTAGGAGTTGTCGCTCATCGCGTAGTGCTGAGCGTAGTTCCACATACCGGTGACGGTGTTGCCGTCGTAGTAGTCCATGACCAGGCCCGGAGCCTGGTACGTGTTGGCGCCGCCACACGTGCTGTGCTCGGTGTGCTGGACGAACTGGTCCATCTTGCCGCCGTTGTAGGCGAGCTGCTCGTGACCGTAGCTGTGGTCCTGGCTGCAGGTGAGGGCCTGTGCCGGGGTCAGCCGCTTCGGCTGGTACAGGTTCGGGTTCTTGGTGAGCAGCTTGGTGGTCAGCCCGTCGACCGACGGAGTGCCCTTCGCGGCCTTGAACGGGGTGCCGTCCGCGTTCGTGGCGTTCGGGTACGTACCGAAGTAGTGGTCGAACGACACGTTCTCGTCGAACAGGACGACCACGTGCTTGATCGGGGTCGCCGTCTTGGCGTCGTTCGTGTAGACGATCCCCTTGGCCGTGGTGGGCTGGGGAGCCTGGTGGAAGGGCGCCGCCGAGCCGGGCGACATGGTCGTGATGGCCAGAACTCCGGCCGCCACCACGCTGGTACCGACCGCGGACCAGCGAAGTGCCTTCTTCTTGTCTGGGCGCATGCCCACGATGCCTCCTCTGACGATGCCGGGCCAGTTTCGGCCCGGAACGCGCACCCGTGGCAAGAGGCCACACGGTGCCCAGGAGATCTCATCGATGTCGAGGGACACGAAACCCGCGAAAAGGTGACATCGACATAAACAGCGTTTAAAAACCGTCAAACCTGTATAAAATCTGCATAAGTCCTGGATGAATCCTGTACGCCAGGCAGTGTGAAGAAGTATCCCCCGCCGAACGGTGAAATGTAGTCGACGAGGGGTTCATCTATCAGTCGCTTCTGCGTCGCCTCGAACTGGCGCGCGATGTTCTGCTGGTAGCAGGTGAAGATCAGGCCGACGTCGAGGTTGCCGACCTCGTCCATGCCCCTGTCGTAGTTGAAGCCCCGCCGCAGGATGCGGCTGGCGTCGGTCTGCGGCGTCCGGGGATTGGCCACCCGGATGTGGCTGGTGAGCGGGATGACCCTGCCCTCGGGGTCGAGATGGAACTTCGGCGCGTCCTGCTCACGCATGCCGTCGAGCGGTGCTCCGGTGTCCTTGGACCGGCCGAACATCTGCTCCTGCTCACTGAGGCCGACCCGATCCCAGAACTCCACCAGCATCCGGATCAGCCGCACGACCAGATAGCTGCCGCCTGCCGTCCAGGCCGGGTCGGGCGCCTTGCCGGACGCCCAGACGAGCCGGTCCATTTCGGCGGCGTTCGTGACATCGGGGTTGGAGATGCCGTCCTTGAAGCCCAGGAAGTTGCGCTGCGTGCCGGTCGGGCGAGGCGGATTGGTGAACCCGTTCATCCGCCAGCGGACCTGCATGCCGCCCCGGGTGTGGCGGGCGATGTCACGCAGCGCGTGCAGCAGGATGTCGTCGTCGTCGGCCGACAGTTGCAGGCTGAGGTCGCCGTGGCACCACGCGGGGTCGAGGTCGTCGTTGGGGAACGTCGGCATCGCGGTCAGCCCGGACGGCTTGCGCGAGGCCAGGCCGTACCGGTCGTCGAAGAGGGATGCGCCCACGCCGACCGTGACCATCAGCCCGCCGGACGGAACGCTCGGCCCCAGGATGCCGGAGTCGGACGGCGGCGTGGTGACGCCGTTCTGCGGGGGCGTCCCGCCCGCGGTGAGGACGCGCGCCCGGTCGGTCAAGGTGTGCAGCAGATCGACGAGGCCGTTCTTGTCGTCCGCGACGACGTCGAAGGAGCTCATGATCGTACGACGCCGCGGGGTCTCCAGGATTCCCGCCTGATGGCGGCCGTGGAAGGGCGGGGCGGGCGGCGTGGCCGTGTCCTGCGGCGCCGCCGACGCGGCGCCCGCCATCCCGCCCACGGTCGCGCCGGCGATGCCTGCGGCGAGGGCACCGCGAAGGAAGGACCTGCGGTCGTAGCCGCTCATTGGCTCCCCCTGGGGAAAAGGGTGGTGGCGATGGGGGCGAGGCGCTCGAGCAGGTCGCCCACCGCGCCGTCGATGGATTCGCGGTCTGTGCCGCTGAGGTCCTGGAGGGGCGTCCACGTGCCCCCGTGGTTCTGTGCGTCGAGCAGCGACTGCACGCGGTCGAGCTGCACGTCGGTCTGGGGAAGCGCGGCGTAGCGGGGCTTCAAAAGCGCCCGCAGCACGTCGAGGGTGTGACGCGTGCCCTCCAGGTTGGCCTCGGCCGTGGCCAGGCTGGTGCCGCTGCCCTCGTCGGACTTCCCGGTGAGCTCGAACTGGAGGGTGTTCTCCAAGATCTCGTGGGCGCGCAGGGGCAGATCCTCCGGCGGCAGGTCCTCGTTGGGGAAGTCGGCCTTCAGCGCCTTGACGTCCTTGAGGAGGCGGTCGGCGGCCGAGCGCACCGATTTGGCGGACTCGCCGTGCCAGAGGCCGTATTCGACCCGGTGGAAGCCGGTGAAGTCGGGGTCGTGCACACCCCCCGGCAGCCCTGCCGGTCGCCCGTCGATCGCGCCGTCGAAGTCGCCGAAGGTGCCGTAGGCGGCGCCCAGCCTCTCGTAGGCGAGGTGCGCGGGCAGCCACGACTTCTTCGCGGCCTTGAGGTCGCCCCTGTCCACGTCGGCCGCCAGAGTCGCGGTCTTCGCGACCAGCGTCTTCAGGCCCCCGGCGACGTATTTCTGGTACTCGCGGGCAGGGCCGTACAGGTCGTTGTAGTTGACCGGCACCAGCGCGGGACCGCCGGGGGACGAACCGGTGATGTGGACGGACGGTCCGACGATGGGGTCGTTGTCCTCGACCGCGCACTTGATGGCGTAGGTGCCCGAGCCGAGCGTGATCGGCAGGGAGCGGGTCACGCCGGGCGCCAGGCCCTCCATCTCGCCGTAGACCGCGCCGCGCGGCACATCGACGACGTAGGCCTCGGCTGACACGGTGTCGGTGTTGGTGAACCGCAGGTCCTGCGGCCCCGCGTGCGGATCGGTCCAGCCCTGACCACAGTGACTGGTGGAGATTTGGATGCCTTCGCCGGAGTCCTGCCCCGGGGAAGCGGGCTTGACCACCGCGGCGCTCGAGCATCCGGCCACCAGGAGGAGCGATGCCGGAAGCATCACGCCCAGCCGCCTGACGTGCACTGATCGTCCCCTTATCAAATTGCGCAAAAAGGGCAAAGTCAGCTTAGGGTCACCTAAGGCGATAGATGGCCTTATATCGCCTTAGGTGCCGTTTTGTTCACGGAGTCATCATCTGGCGTTCCCCCAGCTCCACGGTTGGGCCGCCGGGAAACGCCTCCCTCGGCGGCGATCGCGTGCGAGGGTGAATCTCACGATCCCCGAGGCAGAAGCGGGTCACCGATGGACTGGAAGCTCGAAGTCATCCCCGTCCCCGTGTCCGACGTGGACAAGGCTAAGGCGTTCTACGGCGAGCAGTGCGGCTTCGTGGTCGACCACGACACCCGGGTGAGCGACGACGTCCGCATCGTCCAGCTGACGCCGCCTGGCTCGGCGTGCTCGATCGTCATCGGCGCCGAGGTCGGCACCCCTCCCGGGTGCGTCCAGGGCCTGCAACTGGTCGTGCCCGACATCGAAGCGGCCCGCGGCGAGCTGGCCGGGCGCGGCGTGGAGGTCAGCCGCGTCCAGCACTACGGCTCCGGCGGCGTGCTGGCCGACGGGCCCGGGGATCGCTGGAACGTGTTCGCCTTCTTCAGCGACCCCGACGGCAACGGCTGGGTGCTCCAGGAACGTCCTTCCGACTGACCCGTCACCGCGCGACCACGTAGGTCGGTTCGCCCATCACCCGCGGACCCCGGGGAATGAAGGTTCCGCATCATGGGTTACTTTCATCATGAAAGTTACTTCGGGTGGGAGGACCAGATGAGGTACACCACGTTCGGCCGGAGAATCGGGCTCCGCGTCTCGGAGTACGGCCTGGGGACCGGCAACTTCGGCACCAAATGGGGCACCGGGGCGGAGCAGGACGAGGCCAAGGCGATGTTCGACCGGTTCGCCGAGGCCGGGGGCACGTTGCTCGACACCGCGGACGGCTACCAGATGGGGGAATCGGAGCGGATGCTCGGCGAGTTCCTCAAGAGCGACAGGGAGCACTTCGTCGTCGCGTCGAAGTACACCTCCGGCGCGGGCGCGGCGGGCGGCGTCTCGCTCACCGGCAACAACCGCAAGAACATGTTCCGGTCGGTCGAGCAGAGCCTGCGGCGGCTCGGCACCGACTACCTCGACCTCTACTGGGTGCACTTCCCCGACGCGGTCACCCCGATCGAGGAGATCCTGCGCGGCCTGGACGACCTGGTCGCCGAGGGCAAGATTCTGCACGCGGGTCTGTCGAACTTCCCGGCGTGGCGGGTGTCGCACGCGGCGGCCATCGCCGAACTGCGTGGATGGGCGCCCGTCGCCGGAATCCAGATCGAGTACAGCCTGGTGCAGCGCACCCCCGAGCGGGAGCTCCTGCCGATGGCCGATGCGCTCGGGCTCGGCGTCGCCCAGTGGTCTCCGCTCGGTGGCGGCCTGCTGACCGGTAAGTACCGCACGAGCGCCGAAGGCCGGCTGACCGACTGGCAGCGGCTCATCCACGCCGAGGACACCGCCCAGAAGACCGCCGTCATCGACGAGGTGCTGGCGATCGCCGGCGAGACGGGCGCGACGCCCGCCCAGGTGTCGGTGGCGTGGATGCTGGAGCGTGGCCGCCGTTCAACGACCGCCTATGTGCCCGTCATCGGCCCGCGTTCCGTGAAGCAGCTCGACGACTACCTCGGCGCGCTCGACGTGCGGCTGTCGGACGAGCAGTTCACCCGGCTCGACACGGTCAGCGCGGTGCCGCTCGGAGTTCCGTACGAGACCGACGAGAGCATGCTCGACGTGGTGCTCGGCGGCGACCGCGCCCGCTTCGACCTGCCGGCCGTACCGGTAGCGTGATCGGATGCAGCGCACCAGCTTCTCGGGGGCCGACTGCCCGATGGCCGCAAGCCTGGACCAGGTGGGCGACTGGTGGAGCATGCTCATCCTGCGGGACGCGTTCGACGGCTTCAGCCGCTTCGACCAGTTCGAGCGCAGCCTGGGCATCGTCCCGAACATGTTGACGCGCCGGCTCAAGGCCCTCGTGGCGGTGGGCGTGCTGGAGCGCCGGCCGTACCAGGAACGGCCCGTGCGGTACGAGTACGTGCTCACCCCGCGCGGTGAGCAGTTCCTGCCGGTGCTGCTGGCCCTGAATTCCTGGGGCAACGCCGCGAAGGATCCCGGGGAGCGCACGGTCGTGGTGGTCGACGCGGAGACCGGGCGCGAGATCGACCCGGTCTTGGTCGACCGTACGACCGGCGAGCCGATCGACCCGTCCCGCGTCCGGTTCGCCGCAGGTCCGGGGGCCGGGGAGAGGATGCGACACCGGTTCGCGGGGGTGGCGGAACGCCTCAAGGCGCTCGGCGGACGCAAGCGCTAGGGCGTTCACCAGGCGATCTGGGGCCGCGCGGCGGTCGCCTCCACGGCATCAGCCCGCGTGACGGCTAGTGTGCGCAATCGGGAGTTCCAGTGTCGCCGATGTTGTCGGCCATACCGATTTTCACCTGATATTGCGCGACTTATCGGGGTGGGTGATGCTCGGAGGGCCCGACGCAGATATGGGGGGAACCATGCCGTTGCGGTCATATGGGGTGCTGGCGGGACGGGTTGTCGACCGGCGTCGCGAGGGCTCGACCGACACCCCTCACTACCAGATCCACCTGGTCGACTCGGGCGGCACCGCCTACCGCGCCGCGGTCAACGTCCGGTCACAGCAGGAGCCTTCCGAACTCCTGTACGTCGCCGACGAGGACTTCCGGCACCCGCTGACCGAGACGCTGCCCGAGGCTGGGAGCGGCTGGACGGCGCTGCCCTCCCACCCGGGCGGAGCGAGCCTCGACTTCATCCGCGGCAACCTGTTCGACCCGGCGCTCATGCGGGCGCTCCCACCCGACCTGGACGGCCAGGACAACGATCTCGCCGACAAGCTCGACCACTACGTCGAGCGCGCCATCGCCGACCCTGCCGCCTCGGTGTACGTCTTCGGGGAGCGGTGGGGGCCGGAGAAGAAGACCCGCGACAAGGTCTTCGGCTTCCTGCCGGGCAACGGCGTGCACGACGTGCACATGAACCAGGGCAACAGCAAGAGCTTCCGTGCGGACGACGGCGTCTGGCAGGACGGCGGGCTGCTCGTCCACCTGCCGGGCGAGCAGCGGTGGGTCGCGGTGTTCCTGGCCTTCCAGTCGCAGGCCTGGCACACCGACGATGCCACCGGGCACACCATCGACGCCGCGCCGCCGCGTTCCCAGCCGGGCGTCGAGGCGTTGCGCATCGTCGCCGCCCTGGTCAACCCCGAGGGCCCGGCCCCCGAACGGGAGACCGTCACCCTCCTCAACGCCTCGCCCCATTCCGTCGACCTCACCGGGTGGCGGCTGGCCGGCCAGGGCTCGCGCACGCTGACCCTGTCAGGGCCGGTCGAGCCGGGAGCCGCCGTCCGTCTCCCGGTCGACGGTCTCCAGCTCGGAAACGGCGGCGGGTCCATCACCCTGCTCGACCCCGACGGCCTCAAGGTCCACGGCGTCTCCTACACCAAGGATCAGGCCCGCCGTGAGGGCTGGACCATCACGTTCTGACGGCCGCGGCCACGATGTCGTCGATCACCTGGAGCGGGGCCACGGTCTGATCCTGGATGCCGAAATCGGCGGCGAACAGGTCAGGCCTGCGGTACTGGACCAGGGTCTGCCCCTCGTGCTCGCGGATCAGGACGTGCAGGGGCAGGAGGTAGGCCGCCTCAGGCGCTTCCAGCATGACGAGGGTGCCGCCACGCGGATTGCCGAAGGTCAGCACCACTGTGGGCGGCATCTGAAGTCCCGCGTCGGCGGCGTTGCGGGCGTGGTCGACCCGGGAATAGACCGTCGCGCCACGCTGCTCGATCTCGCGCTCCACCCGTGCGACCGTTTCGGCATGGCCGTACGGACTCGGTCGTGTCTCCAGGTCGAACATCACATGTCCTTTCCGTCCGTCGAAGCCGTGGCCAGGTCGGCCGGCCAGCGGTGCTCCACTCTGCCGATCTTCCAGTAAGCCACCGCGAGGGCCCACACCAGGAGAAACACGCCGACGATGAGGAAGCCGACGTTGTTCAGGTCGAGGCCCGAGATCCACGTGCTGAGGCCGTCGTGCCAGCGCAGCTGGTCGTGCAACACCCCGACCAGCTCGATCGTGCCGATCAGCAGGGCCACCGCGACCGACAGGCCGGTGATCGTGAGGTTGTAGTAGATCTTCCGTACGGGATGGGCGAACGCCCAGCGGTAGGCGACGTTCATGAACGCGCCGTCGAGGGTGTCGAACAGGCTCATCCCGGCGGCGAACAGCAGCGGGAGGACGAGCACGGCGTACCACGGGAGCCCGGATGAGGCGCCGCTGCCCGCCAGGATGAGCAGCGTCACCTCGGTGGCCGTGTCGAACCCGATGCCGAACAGCAGGCCGACCAGGAGCATCTGCCACGGCCGGCTGATCGTGCGCATCAGCGGGAGCAGCAGCCGGGTGACGACACCGCGCTTGGCCAGCGCCTCGTCGAGCCGGCGCGGGTCGAATCTGCCGGCACGGGCGCCGCGGTACACGCGGGCGATGCCCACCAGGGCCACCAGGTTGAGGATGCCGATGAGGTAGAGGAACAGGCCGGACGCGCTGGTGCTGACGACCCCGAGGTCCTGCCGGGCGGGCGACCCGTCGTGGGTGAGCCCGGCGACGAACTTGGCTCCCGCCGCGACGCCCGCCGCGAGGAGGACCACGATGCCCGAGTGGCCGAGGGCGAACCAGAACCCCACGGAGACCGGCTGCCTGCCGTCGGCGATCAGCTTGCGGGTGGTGTTGTCGATCGCGGCGATGTGGTCGGCGTCGAAGGCGTGCCGCACGCCGAGCGTGTACGCGGTGACGCCGAGCCCGAGGCCGAAGATCTCGGTGCCGATCCGCAGGTGCTTCGGCACGACCAGGAGGGCCAGGACACCCCACGCGACGACGTTCATCAGCACGATCGCGACGAGCAGGGCCACGATCTCTCTTCTGCCTCGTTGCCGGGCATGAGGGATGGCTGATTGAGAAGGCATGCCGTATGTCCCTTTCTGGAGGAGCCGGCCGTGGTCGACGCGGGAGATCTGCTCCTCTCTCAGAGAGGTGTCCGGTATTCGAGGCAGTCGCGAGTCGCGCACTGCATGATCACGAATGGAATCGCGGCTGGTCAGGGCAGATGGCCGCGAACTTCTGCATGATCACGAATGGGATCGTGGCAGGTGGACGCGCGTGATCACGAACTTCTGCATGATCACGCGCAAGGGGGGGTGGTCAGGAGCGGAGGTAGGACGCTCCGTTGAGGTCGATGATCGTGCCGCTGGCCCATTCGGCCTCGGGCGAGGCCAGATAGAGCACGGCCGCCGCGATCTCCTCCGGCATGGCGATCCGCCCGAACGGGCTCTGGGCCCGGATCGCGTCGCCGCGCGGCGCCTTCAGGTGCTCGTTGGTCATGTCGGTCTCCACGAAGCCCGGCGCAACCGTTCCTACAGTGATGCCGCGCGGAGCGAGCGCGATGGCGAGCGACTGTCCCAGGGCGTTCATGCCGGCCTTGCTGGCGCCGTAGGCAGGGCTGTCCGGTTCGCCGCGGAAAGCACCGCGGGACGAGACGTTCACGATCCTTCCGCCCCGGCCCATGTGCCGCACGGCGCACCACGTGGCGTTGGCCGCGCCGAGCAGGTTGACGCCGAGGGTCTGGTGCCAGGCGGCCTGCCACTCCTCGTACGACACGTCCATGATGGGGTGGGCCAGAAAGATGCCGGCGTTGTTGACCAGCACGTCGATGCCGCCTAGGGCCTCGGCCGCCGCGTCGACCATCAGGCGCACCTCATCGGGATCGGCGAGGTCGGCCTGGACCACGGCGTGGCCGTCGCCCGGCAATTCGGCGCGCAGCGCCTCGGCCAGCTCAGGCGAAGATCGATGGTGGATGACGACCCGGTCGCCCTCGGCCGCGAACGCCGTCGCGATCGCCCGTCCGATGCCCCGCGAGGCCCCAGTGATCAATACCGCTCGTCCGCTCACCGGCGGAGACTAACAGGTCCGAATCGCCCCATCTGCCCGGGGCCCGCCCTTCCCTCCACCCGCGCGACCGGCGAAACTCGGGAGACATGAGCCTCGACATCGCGCGAATCCGCGCTCTGTACCCTGCCCTTTCTGACGGATATGCCTGGTTGGACGCGGCCGCGGGCACCCAGGTGCCCCAGCCCGTGATCGATGCCATCTCCGCCGCATACACCGAGGGCATCGGCAACACCCACGGAGCGTTCCCGGCCAGCGCGCGGTCCGACGCCATCGTCTCCCAGGCCAGGCAGGCCGTCGCCGACCTCGTGGGCGGCGACCCCGACGGCGTCGTCCTCGGGCCCAACATGACCACCCTGACCTACCGGTTCGCCACCGCCCTCGCCAAAGACTGGGGGCCCGGCGACGAGATCGTGGTGTCGCGGCTCGACCACGACGCGAACGTGCGGCCCTGGGTGCAGGCCGCCACCCGGGGCGGAGCCCAGATCAAGTGGGCGGACGTCGACGTGCCGAGCGGCGAACTTCCCGCCGCGCAATACGACGAACTCCTCACCGACCGCACGAAGCTCGTCGCCGTCACCGCGGCGAGCAACATCCTGGGCACCATGCCCGACGTCCCCCGCGTCACCGAGCGGGCCCACGCCGTGGGCGCCCTCACCTACGTCGACGGCGTGCACGCCACCCCCCACACCTCGATCGACGTCGCGGCCCTCGGCGCCGACTTCTACGCCACCAGCGCGTACAAGTGGTCGGGTCCCCACATCGGGGCCGTCATCTCCCGGCCCGACCTGCTCGTACGGCTCTCGCCCGACAAGCTGGCCTCCTCTTCCGACGACGTGCCCGACCGGTTCGAGACCGGCACCTCCCCCTTCGCCGATCTGGCCGGTGTGACGGCGGCGGTCGACCACCTCGCCGGCCTGAACCCACGCGCGACCGGAACCCGGCGGGAGCGTCTGCTCTCCTCGATGGCGGCCGTCGAAGCGCATGAGCAGGCCGAGTTCGCCCACCTGCTGAAGGGCCTGTCGTCCTTGCCCCGTGTCAGCCTGATCGGCTCCCCCACCCGCCGTACGGCCACCGCCTTCTTCAACGTCGCCGGGCACACGCCGCGGGAGGTGGCCGAACACCTTGCGGCCCGCAAGATCAACGTGTGGGACGGGCACTGCTACGCCTGGGAGCTCACGCAGGCCCTCGGCATCCGTGACTCTGGCTCGGCCGTACGTGCGGGGCTCGTGCACTACAACGACCGGTCGGACGTCGACCGCCTGCTCAACGCCCTCGAAGACCTGTAGGCAACCACCGTCCGGCTTGACGGGCGTCTCCGGATCATGATGAATTCTCATTCAACGTCGCAGTGCACCCGGCCAGGAGACCGCGGGCATGGAGGCGCCAGAACATGGGATCACCATGGATACGCCAGTCGAGCCGGACGGCCGCCTGAGGGCGTTCGGCAATCAACTGATCGAAGTGCACATGTGGCTCCGCGAGGAGCTCGACCGGCTCCGCGCGAACGTCGACTCCCACCTTGACGGTGGAGAGCGGACGCGGAACCTGCGGGCACATTGCCTGACCTTCTGTTCGGCCCTGGACCGGCATCACAACGGCGAGGACGGCGTGGCCTTCCCCACGCTGGCGGAGCAGTTCCCGCAACTGCGCCCGGTGCTGGAGGAACTGGAACGCGACCACCGGCTGGTGGCCGAGATGCTTCGCCGCCTGGAAGACCTGGCCGACCGCTTCGGAACCGGAGACCGCGCCGCCACCAAGGACACGCGGAACGAGCTGGAAGGTCTCGCCGCCCTGCTGGAATCGCATTTCACCTATGAGGAGAAACGCGTCGTCGCCGCGCTCAACTCGCTGATCGTGCCTGAGTGGGACGGCTCCCGCCCCGACTTCCTGCTGACCACGCCGCCATCGAGCGAAGCACATCCGAGTCAGTAGGTCACTGGGCACGTCACGAGGTCGCGCGGTGGGGCATCACGGCTCGCCTGGGCTCGCGTGCGCGATCATGCCACGACGACAGGTGACCTGATCGGTCGTGCCATCGAGGATGTGCGTGCTGGCGCTCCGCCGCTCCCGCCCATGCCTGCAACCCGCCGGTGCTGAGTGCGGTGGCCTTTGTCAAGGAGTCTTCTTTCGGAAGACGCGTGGTTGTCAGGGTGGGTCTCCGCTGCGGGGCGGTCCTGTGGTGGTCGTTCCGGTGGTGGGTGTTCGGCGGCGTCGGGTTCGGTAGCGGGGGCCGGTGTAGGTGTAGGCCCAGCGGTCTTTGCCTTCCCGGCGGCGTAGGTAGCGTTCGGGGTGCCGGTAGCGGTCGCGGTTGTGGTGCTGGCAGGCGGGGCCGAGGAGTTTGAGGTTGGTGAGCCCGCCTTCTACCCAGTTGTCGGCGTGGTCGATCTGACACAAGGTGGCCGGGAGCGGGCAGCCGTCGATCCAGCAGGTGCCGTACCGGGCGAAGACGGCTTTGCGCTGGGCGCCGGTGGCCAACCGTACGGCACGGCCCATGTCGAGGACTTGGCCGTCGGCGTCCATGACCAGACGCATCAACGTGGAGGTCCGGGCCAGCCGCGCTATGTCGGTCGGGGACAGGAGTTGGCCGGTGGCCAGCAACAATCCCGGCACCTTCCACCGCAACAACCGATCTCGCGCCTGTTCTCCCGTGCCCGTCCTCCCGTGGGTCCGTGATGCGGAGGTGGCCTGCGCGGATCGCTCCCGGGTGCGGCGTGCGCTGTTGTCGCCGCCGTTCGCGCTGGGCTTCCCGGTAGCACGCAGGCTGAACCGGCGGTTGTCGTCACCGTCCATGCCGCCGGCGTGTGTCGCGGCGATGTCCGCCTCATCAGCCTGGCCAGCCTCTCCGGTTTGAGCAGCCTCGTTCGTCTTGTCGGCCTGTGCGTCGACGTCCTCGGTGGCGTCGCCCGCGTGCTCGGCAAAGGGACGGTCAATGAGGTCGTCCGCGCAGTCGGCATCGTCCGGGTCGACAGCGTCGTCTGGGCCGCCGTCGATGTCGCCGCCGTCGTGGTCGGCAGCGTCGTCGGCCACGTCGTTGGCCGTGCCGTCGTCGGTGGTGGGGTGGTCGGTGGTGGGGTGGTCGGTGGGGAGCGATTCGGCGTTGACCAGGACGACCAGCTCGGTGGTGATCTTGTTGGCCAGCAGTTCCGCGAACGCGTCCGCATTGCGCTGCCGCCGTGGCCGGTCGTCGTTCTCACTCCGGGGTTTGGCGTAGGCGTCCAGCAAGGCCTTCAACCGCGCT